>CAVWWM010000013.1:0-153471 GCA_963758695.1 uncultured Actinomycetes bacterium | reverse complement strand
TCAACGCATTGCAGGTGACAAAGCTGTCTGATCTCAGCGAGACACTTGATTGGCTGATGAAGCACCTCGCCGACATCGGACTTCCCGAGCCATTGTCCCGAGTCTGAACTCTTCGCTTCTTCCGTACTACCCCGACTCTCAACGGTCCGGCGGAAGCGATGCGATCCGTAGGCTCTACCGGGCCGACTTCGAGATCCTCGACTTCACCCCCCCGGACGACCGCGACGAAGAGGACCTCGGTGGGTGGATGTCGCAAGTCGAACCGCTGCTCGGAGCCATCCAATCGGTGGTGGAGCGCAACGAAGCATCGAAGTGCTGGTTACCGAGGTGCAGAACGCGGCACGTGGATTGGATCGCGCCCAGGCCCGCGTCGAGAAGGCTCGCCAGACGCTCAGGCAGCGGAGCGCTGCGCTCGCCTCGGCTCAGGCGGCCAGCGGCCGAGTGAGGCAGCGGCTGGATTCGCTCGCCGAGAAGGAGCAGGCCACCGATGCGAAGCTCCGCCGAGTGGGAGAGTCGCTTTCTATAGCTAAGGCCAATCTCGCCTTTGCGCAGAGCATGGCGGCTGAGGCCGCCCAGCGAGCGGTGGAGTCGGAACAGCGCCTCGCGGCGATGGAGCAAGACCTCACCTGGCGGTGGACCTCGCCGATGAGACGGATAGGTGTCGCATGGCGGCAACGGTTCGGGAGAAAGAGCACCGGGGGCGCCGCTTGACCCGCCAGGTGGTGATGGTGCTCGGATCACCCGGCAGCGGCGCCGGGATGGCCGCCGTCATCCTCGAGGTCCCGGGCTACCAAATCCCCAAGCCGGTAACGAGCAACCAAGGCTCGGGGACCGAGAACCTCGGTGAATCCGAGTTTCTTGTGAATTGCATGGTTCGCTGCTCGCCAGAGCCGGTGTTCTTTCAGCCCGACGCCCGTCCCGACGCTTGGGGGGCCACATCCGCAGGTTGCTTTGACAGTCTTCGATCGGTGCAGCACGAGGGTGGCTCGCCGAGCAGTTCGGGAAGGGGGAGCAAGTGGTTCTGAGGGACCCCCGCCTCGCCTGGTTCACCAGCCTCTGGGATCAGGCGGCTCGAGAAGCTGACGCGAGGCGCCTCGTACATCCACATCGTCCGCCTCCCCGAGGGTATCGGCCGCGGCCGCGGGCTCTGGTCGGCGAACCAGCCCACACCCACCGACCGGGTCGTGTCATGGATCAACACGACGCTGTACACAGAGAGGGCCACAAGGGGCAAACCCCGGGCGATTGTCTCGTCTCAGCAGCTTGCGTCCGACTGGACTGCCGCGATTGCCGCCATCGACGCGGCCATAGGGCTGCCGCCGGTTAGTGATGCACCGGCTTCGAAGATGGTCGCTGCCGGCAAGCTGGTCGACCCGGCGCTGACCGCCCCTCATCCCGGGTGGCAGGAGCTCGAAGTCGCTCCAGCCGTGTCCGATCTCGCCGATCGGACGTGGAATGCTCTGCAGGGATCGATGTTGGGTGGGAACGGCGAAGGTTGGACGGACTCGATGCGCTGCGCGCCGAGTACCGCTCTCTACCCGGACAGCCGAGGAGATCGCTCGATCGTCGATCGTCATCGCCGGCAACTCCAACCCAGTGCGGATGACGTCGTCGGCTCCGCTGGGACCGAAGCGATCGACGACTCCTCACGGGCACTCAAGGCCGCCGGTGTCATACCGGCCCGTCTGCGCCAGCTAGCGCCACTGCGATTGAGGAAAGCCATCCTCCGGCTCTTGCCCTGATCGGATCGGAACCGTGACCCAACAGCGACGCCTGCCAACCGAGAGGGTCAGGCGAAATACGACATCAAGTGGCGCTGGGCATCCACCTCGCCGGCGGAGGATTCACCGCCGTCCTTTGGGTGCGGAACGAGGCGCGCCTGTTCCGTTTGTCCTCCCGCCACTGCTCCGCTCCGTTGAGCGGGTGATCGTCATTGACAACGGCTCGATCGATGGGTGGGAGATGGCCCGAGACCATCGCCGCCGACACCGGGACGGAATCGTCCCCTACGCGGTCCCGTGGACTACCCCTTCGAACTCGCTCTCTCCCGGCGATTCGCATCTCGCGACACCGCCCGATTCGGTACACAGCCGTGCGTACGCCCGCAACTGGCCGCTGTCCCTGGTAGAGACACCGTATGTGCTCGAGTGGGCGGGCGATGTCGTGCTGCACCGTGGCGGGGGAGGGGGTCCTTGGCGAATTGTGTTGGAGATTGGAGTCCCACGATTCGATCGTGGAGTTCCCTTGCTCGATGCTGGTGGTCCCAGTCGGACGGCGAGGGGGTTTTCCGGAAGGGTTTGGGGGACGTGATGGCGGCGTGGCCCAACAAGAAGGGGGTGTCGATCGGAAAGGGCAAGGACCGCTCCATAGTTCACGCCCGCCCCGACTGCCCAACTTGCGAATGCCAGATTTCCTCTGTTTCCGTGTCGTCTGGGCCGACTCGGGGAAACAAGGCGAAAATGGCAGCCCAACGAGCGGTGCATCTGGAACGGGTCAGATGTTGATCACCGCCTCCAATGGCGAGCACGTCATCGAGGCTGCGCAGCGGGCGCCGAGAAGCCGTGGTCCCGGACGAGGGTGGGCTAAGCGGTCTGGCGGAGACGGTCCCATCGGGGACGGTCAGCCGGCGCACCGTTTCGATCACGTGCTCGTCGCTGCTCTGGATGGAGAGCACGCCATAGGCCAGCCCTCCTGCTGGGAGCCGGTTGTAGACCAGCCACTCTCGCTGCTTGCGGGTCACCCGGCCGCTGTCGAAATCGCGATTCGACCAGTTGGTGAACTCGTCGAGGTCGAGCCACTTGATCTCGAAGCAGACGCCGTCGGGGAGACGATGAGGGGACAACTCGATAGGGAATTCGATCACTTCCCACTCGAATCCCTTGCCGAACCGGAACCCGTCCCGGTTGGGCCACCCCCATGTCTCGAAAGCCCTCATCGAAGCGTCGACATATGCCTTCGTCGACGACTCCACGTAGAGCGGGATGCGCATCATGTAGACCCTCCGCTCCTCGCCTTCGAGTTGCCAGGCGAGGTCGGTGAAGGCCTGTTCCCCTTCCTCGGTGAGCAGCATGTCGCCGTCCCATTTCAACGAGTAGGTGGTACCCACGTGGGAGAACGCCCAGTTGTAGAAGTAGGTGAGCGAATGGACCGAGTCCCCCGGGGTTTGTAGGTGCTCGGGCCCGCAGTGGGACACCTGGAACGGATATGAGAGGACGTCGAGGCGGTCCGCCGCTCCCATCTCCTCGGCCACCCGGGCTGCGACCTCGGGGGTCCCGTCGGTTGAGCCGTTGTCGACGACGATCACCTGGGCGAGCGACCTGAGCAGGGGGGGCAACACAAAGGGGAGGTTGGGGCTCCGTCCTTGACTCGGAGCACCGCGGTGAACCCGGGTCGGAGGTCACCCGACCCCCAACGCCACGACACCTCAAAATCAGCCAAACCCTCGGAATTAGGGATGTTCATTCGATGGTGGCGCTATCCGCCATCGACCTCCACCGCGGAACGGTGATGCGGTGCGCAGTGTCGATAACGTGTTTTCGGTCGCCGCGGTAGATCGAGATCAGACCGGGAACATCATGTCCCGCGGCGAGATCCTCGAACACGGCGAGCTCCCGTTGCTTGCGTGCCGTGCGGACGGTCTCTCCGAACTCACGGTGCGACCAGTGGGAGAACTCGTCGAGGTCGAGCCACTTGATTTCGAAACAGACGCCGTCGGGGAGGTTCATCCAGCGGATACCAGCCTGAGGAAACAGTTGGATCTCCCACTCGAATCCCTTGCCGAACCGGAACCCGTCCCGGTTGGGCCACCCCCACGGCTCACGGTTCTGCAACTCGGTATCAACCCAGGCGACCTCGTCCGACACCACGTACAGCCCGTATCGCGAGACCGCAGCACGACCTCCTCGCCTTCGAGTTGCCAGGCGAGGTCGGTGAAGGCCTGTTCCCCTTCCTCGGTGAGCAGCATGTCGCCGTCCCATTTCAACGAGTAGGTGGTACCCACGTGGGAGAACGCCCAGTTGTAGAAGTAGGTGAGCGAATGGACCGAGTCCCCCGGGGTCTGTAGGTGCTCGGGCCCCATCGGGACACCTGGAACGGATATGAGAGGACGTCGAGGCGGTCCGCCGCTCCCATCTCCTCGGCCACCCGGGCTGCGACCTCGGGGGTCCCGTCGGTTGAGCCGTTGTCGACGACGATCACCTGGGCGAGCGACCTGACAGGGGGGGCGACACGAAGGGGAGGTTGCGGGCTTCGTCCTTGACTCGGAGCACCGTGGTGAACCCGGGTCGGAGGTCACCCGACCCCCAACGCCACGACACCTCAAAATCAGCCAAACCCTCGGAGTTGCCGGTCGCGGTGAGCACTACGACCTCAGTTGAACCTGCGGCGAAGCGGTCCGCGAATCGCCTCGGGGACCAGTTGCTTCCTTCCCGTCGGGGAGCGACCTCAGCCCGCGTCCCACGAGATTCTTGTTGACGGGTATCGCCGTCTCCGATGGTATTGGGGCGATGGCTGCCATTGCCGGCGGTCTGCGCCCCCTCTTGACCTGCCCGTCTGGCGGCGAGGATGGACGAGTAGGCGATGGCCTCGGCGTCGGCATATGTGCGGACATAGTCCTGACGGGCGGTATCGAGACGATGCTGAACGTCTCCGCGGCTTCGGTCTCGCCGGCCAGCGACAGGATGTCCGCCCAAACCCGATCGGCGAGCTCGATGAGCTGTTTCGGGGCCTCTATCGCCTCCCACGTCTCATGGGAGCGGCGCAGGCCGGGATCGATCAGCTGATCGACCGCTTGCAGGTGCCGGATGCGCACCTCTCTCATGATCGAGAGACCGAGTTGGTGATCGAGACGGGCGATGGTCGGGGCCCAGTCCGAGAGCAGGGCGTCGAAGAGCACGAAGCTGCGTGTGGCGTCGGGGTGGCCCTCTCCGTATAGAGCATTGTGTTGATCCATCCCGCGAGCCTGTTGGTCGGGTTGCTGAAGTTGTCGTACCAGCGCTCTTTGCTGGCAACCACTTCGGCCGGGTGGCGAAGCATGGTTATGAACCGCGCCTCTTGATGCCCGTCCCGGGCGGCCATGCGCCATAGGGGAACGAACCAGAGGAGGCGAGGGTCCTTGATCACGATCTGTTCGGTGCCGGCGAATTCCTCGGCCAGCCAACTGGCGAGCCTGGCCCGCTCAGCGATGTCGTATCCGGTTTCGGCGGCACACGTCCCAACTGGAGGGACGAGCATCGGTTACATGCACCGATGCCCGAGCGAGCAGTTCGGTGTGGAAGTCGACGACCCACTGCGGCTCACCAAAGCCCCTGGGGTTGGTCTCATCCGGGGTGACCTCGGGCTGGGGCACGTGGTACCCGAGTCGCTGGAGTGTTCCGGCGAGGACGCTAGTCCCGCTTCGGCCGGAGCCGACCACGAGAAGTAGTTCCCGCGACTTCTCAGGTGAGGCGGCATTCTCGACCGATTCGTCGGGCGTGTTGCCCAATTCCTCCTCGAGGCTCGAGTTGTCTTCGACGGGTCCTCCGAGCTGTTCTCGGGTGGCAACTCCGTGGCGCGCGGGTCGTAGAGATGGTTCCATTGGGACAGCTTGAGGGTAGCCGACCCGATCGGGGGGTCCAGTCATGCGCGAGCGCAACGAGCGGAGGGGGTGGTGCTTTGATCCACGGGTGCCTACGGTGCCTGTGTGCCAGCGGTCGTAGCGGCAGCCCTCTTGATAATGGTGCTCGGGGCTACCTCACCTGCCCTTGCGGCGCCCGATGAGGAGCACGAGCCAAAGCTGTTGGGCATCGCAGATCCAGATTGGCAGTCGACGATCGCTGCCTTCGCCGCGGTGGCCGGCAAGCCGCCGGCGATTCTCCAGGCGTTCTTTCCTCTCGACCGCACCGCCGACAGCAACTTCGTCAATGTCCAAGTCGAAACGGCGGAAGCCCTCGGTGTCACGATCTACCACGAGATCATCGTTGACGACCTGGGTGCGCTCAACCGAGGCGAGCTGGACGGTGTCCTCGGGGCCACAGCCACCAACTACGCCGCTGCGCTGACCGGCGGGCGCCATCTCCTGGTCGCACCCCTCCCCGAGGCGAACCTCGGAGAGCACCCTTGGGGGGCGATCCTGCCGGATATCGATCAGGGTATCGGCGGATCAGACAGGCGTTTCTCGACGCCGGTCTCGGTCCTGAGAAGGTCCGATTCGTCTTCGCTATGAATGGTGAATCGACTGTCGGCTCGTACCCTCCGACTATTACCCGGGGGACGACGTCGTAGACATCCTCGGGTTCGCCAAGATCAACCGAGGAGACCCGTGGCGCGACTACGCCGAGACGTTCACCGAGCATATCCGCGAAATGCAGGCGCAGATCTCGCTCGACAAGCCGATCCTCATCACGCAGACAGCGACCGTGGGGGGAAGCGGCAGGGCTGACTGGCTCGATGACATGTTCAGCGGCCTGCTTGGAGAGAGCCAAGTCATTGGCGCCAACTACTTCAACAGATCCAAGGACCATGACTATCGAGTGATCGTCGGTGGTTCGGTGGATGAGAGCTTCCTCGCCGGGTATCGGACCTGGTCCCCCCCATCGGACACGACATGGATCTTCGACGGGCGAATGGATTCCTGGGTGGAAGAGCGCCAATCGGCCGTCTTCGTGGATGCCATCGAGTCGGGCTTCCGCTCCGAGATCGAGTGGCTGGCCACCGAGGGGATCACCGAAGGGTGCGCCTCACGCCGATTCTGTCCGGACGACCCCGTCACCCGTGCACAGATGGCGTCGTTCCTCGATCGAGCGCTTCCACTCTCTGCATCAGAGGGTGACGCATTTGAGGACGACGAGGGCTCCGTCCACGAGGCGGCCATCAACCGACTGGCAGCCTCGGACATCACCAATGGATGCACTGGAACCCTCTACTGCCCGAACGACCCGGTGACAAGGGGGCAGATGGCGTCGTTCCTCGACCGCGCCCTCGGTCTGCCAGCAGCTTCCGGCGACCCCTTCAACGACGACCAGGGATCGGTCCACCGAGGCTTCGATCAACCGCCTCGCCGCCGTCGGTATCACCGAAGGATGCACGCCCACCTCGTTCTGCCCCGACAACCCAGTGACCCGCGCCCAAATGGCCGCCTTCCTTTTTAGGGCTCTGGAGAGATAGTTGGGCTATCAGGGCAACGACACCAGTCACCCTCTGCGCTCGCTCCGCTCGCGCCTCCCCTGCCGGTGGAGGCAATGCGTCACGAGCCGGTGGCGCGGAGGAGGGTGCGGTCCTCGCCGGTGCCTTGGATGAGGATGAGGTCGAATCGATTGTTCTCTCGGAGGGCGTCGGGGGGGACCATGGCCACGAAGCGATCTGGGTCGTCATAGCCACCCGTCCTGGTCACAGCGACGATCCGGCCGTTCAGGGCTACTGCCAGCCATCGACGTCCCTCTGGACCGCCGGTGAGGGTGCCGGTGATCTGCGAGGGCAGGGGGTCGCCAAGCGGGTCGAGGTTTGTGTACGCATCCTCTTGGTCGAGGGTCGAGGACAGTGAGGCATCATCGCTGATCTCGAGCGAGCGGACACTGCGATTCATCAGATCGGCCATCGGTCTGGGCGAGAGGCCGAATGGACCACGGTGACCGAAATTCCTCAGGTGACGACGGGCAACCTCGATCTTCTCGTGGCCATCTGAACCGAAAGTGACGACCTCCTCGCCGACCATCGTGCTCTGCTCTCTGGTCGGCCTCCCGGCATCGAAGAGCGAGACACCGTCGAGGGGCCACTCGATATCCGCTCCGATCACGTCGGCGACGGTTGGAGTTATGTCGACGGTCTCGGCGCGGTAGTCGTCCGTCCCGCCTTGCGGATCGTTCGGCCGTTTGACGAAGAGAGGGACGGCGGCGATGTCGCCAACCGTCGTTGGCGAGATCTCCCGTCGGTCGACGCCGGCCCGAAATGCGGCACCGTGGTCGGCGAGCACCACGATGAGAGCATCGTCGTAGCTGTCCGATGCTTCGAGCCGCTCGATCATGTCGCCGACGATCGTGTCGGCATATTGGACCTGGATCAGGTGCCGTTGGTAAAGCTGCTCGATGAACCAGGGATCCGATTGCCAAGCGCGGTGGCGGACCATCGGTCGCCGGCGGGTAGGCGCGGCCGTCGGGTAGGTACTGCCAGGGATTGTGAGGAACCGGTAGGTGGGCGAAATGAAACTCGTTCTCCTCGAGGTGATGGTCGAGCCCATCGAGGAAGCGGGTCACGTCCTTACGCCGGTCGGCGTCGACCAACGCGAAGAAACGGTCGCGGATGTTCCACTTGGGTGAAGCCGCGCTTCCCGTTCCGAAGTTGCCCCACGACTGATCGATCGGTGGCAGAGCGGACGCCATCGTTTCGGGAAGGAGGACGTGCCCGGAAACGATTGATAGATCGGTCATCAGGCTTGCCCAGCGTTGGGTCGCAGGGGCCAATACGCGGCTCTGGCCGGCGCACACCGACACCGGACAAAGTTCGGTGACGGTCTCGGTGGCCCTTATCTCGTACGAACCGCCCAGCAGAGTGAACAAGGTGTTCGGGTAGTCGGCGGCGCGAGGCACCTTGCCCTCGTTCGGCGCCATCACACCTGAAACGATGGTCGGGAGCGCCTCCTCGGTTCGCTCGTTGACCGAGACGGCGTTGCGGAACCAGGTTCCGTCCCGCGCCAGACGGGCGAGGTTCGGGAAGTACTCGGATTGGATCTCCCCGTTGCGGTCGATGATCGAGGCGATCGGGAACTCGTCGAGCACAGACTAGCACGATGGGCGCTGGATCGGTCGGGATCACCGCCGCTGCATCGGGGTCCACGGACGCCGGCCAGGCCAGTGCCGACGTGGGAGCGACGAACAGGAAGATGGCGGCGACGGCGATGGGAGCGACACCGGCGTAACGCAGGAGTGTTCGCAGCCAGGCAGCCCGCCAGTATCCCCATACGGTCAGCGCACCGGCGCCGGCGCCGATCGCCAGCGCAACCAATCCGGGTATCGACTCCTGAAAGCTCGGCGGCATCACCGCGATGGTGAGCAGGCAAACAGAGACGACCAGGATCGCACCGTGAGCAATCCGACCGGCGGTCGGGTTGATCCGATGGATTCCGACCACGAGCAGGGCCAAGAGCACCGGCACCCCGATACCGAGGGCAATGGCGACGAGGATCACGTCGCTCGCAGGGGAAGCTCGCGCAACGAAGAACTCCGGGGCTCGGCCCAAGACATCGAAAACGGGCTGGATGACAGCTAGAGCCGTTCAGCGCGAGGACCGATCCCGCCAGGTCGAGTTCAGAGGGTCGACCGTCTACTACGGTTTGCTCACCGGGCGCGGTGAGGCTTTGGGTCACCCATCCTCCTCGGTGATAGGGGCGTACGAGCCGTCCAGAGTCGTGCCTTGCTGCTTGCCGAACGAGACGGCGGGAAACCGTACCGCTGACCCAAACGTCGAGCCAACCGCTGCATCGAGGACGGGTGAGGTCAGATGGCGTACCAGAGCCAGCGATCAGGGAGGCTTGCTCTGCGTCGTACCACTCAGTAATGAAGGAGTGACTGCCCGGCCGGTGGCGTCGCCGATGCGTGCCTCGATCGGCCCGATCAGATCGATCAACGCAGTGGCGGCGATCGGTTCCGACATACCGGCTGGAACACGGCAATAGACAGCCACTGGTCGGACCCGGCCGTCTGCGGTGAACGTCGCTGACCCGGGGACATTCAGAGCCTCGCTCGCTCCGTCGGTGAACGTGCACCGGAAACGCACCCGGCCCTCGCCTGCGGCACCGATCATGACCCTCACCTCGAGCACCGACTCTGCGGCCAGAGGCTCCTCGAACGCAGCTTCCGGTGTGAGTCGGACCTTCACCCGCTCTTCCGGGCCGACCTCGATGGGACGGGTGCCCACCGGGGCACCGCGGCATCGTTGCATGCCACGGGACGGCGCTCTCGTCCCATGAGGACAGATCAAGCCTGCCCGGGCGCCAGGTGTGCGACGATCTCGCCGTTCTCGGTGATCGCTGAGGGCTCCCACGACAACGGGGGCGCAACGACATAGTCGGAAAGCGGAACCTCGTTGTGGCCGAAGAGTTGATCGAGCGTCTGTCTCCTGAGCACCACGGTTCCTTCGACATCCTCGGGAGGTACGTATTCGCTTCCCTCATTGAGCGACCGAACCTCACCCGACCCCAACGCGGTGCCGAAGGGGCTTCGCGTGTACAGCGCCAGGATTGGTGCCGTCCGGCTGTCCGTCCACAGGGTTTGATCGCCACCTTGCTCGGCAAGCCACGCCCGCAGTTGCTGGAAGTCGTCTGCCCCGAGCGCAACCAGACCACTTGTTTGCATGGTCGCGGTGATGCCCAGAGTCAGCGCTGCAACACCGACCACCGCCACCGATGCCGATGCCAGCTTGCGCCCAGTCAGACGCTCACCCACCAGCCATAGGGCACCGAGACCACCGACCACGATCGGGGGGAGGATGACGATCCAGTAGCGGTCCACCTCCAACCTGATGACCCGCGGTATGAGACCCGCTGCGGTGAGCCCCGCCCATATGGTCAGAGCCCACACCCCGAGGGCGAGGAACCGGGTCTGTCGCGTCGATACCACCGCGATCACGAGACCGACGGTCAGCAGGAGGACGATGAAGCCCACCGCGTGCGTGAGCAGCATCTCCGGAAAGATGGTGAAGGTCGCTGCCGACGTCTGGCGAGCCAGTGCTGCGGCCGACCTCTCGACAACGAATTCGGTCGCGGGATCGCTGGACCGGGCGATCACCACATTGAGATGGGTGAGGGGCGACCCCCATACCAGCCACCCGTACAGGCTCTCCATTAGCCCGGTGAGAACAACGGGCCACGCCAGGTGGACCAGCGATCGGGGTCGTACCTTGTAGAAGAGGGCGACGAAGAGCGCGATCGGCATGAAGAGGAGCGCCATCTCCCGCACGAGGTATGACCACCCGAGCAATACCCCGGCGGCAACGAGGAGAAGGTTGGCGGATCGGTCCCAGCCGTGGAGGGCGGAGCGGTTGGCAGCGGCGATCACGGCGGTGACTGCCCCCGTGAGCAGCGCAGCAAGACCGACGTCGGGGAGGAGCCTGGTTGCCGAAGGAAGCACCCATGGCAGCGTCAGAATCATCGCCGCGGCAACGAGGCCGACCATGCGACCGAACGTCACCCGCCCGAGAAGGTAGGTGGCGATGACCAGGACGGTCGAGAGCACGATCGGCAGCAGGTAGTAGGCAGCCTCGGAGTACCCGAACAATTGAATTGCACCCCACGTCGGTAGAGTCAGGCCGAGCCTCGTCGACCAGTGGTTGGGCTCTACGTCGAGCGGAGCGTTTGCCGCTTCCAGATATCTCGCCTCGTCCCAAGTGCCAGGCTGAGCGCGGAAAATGATCAAAACAGCGATTGACACCAACGCGATCAGCGCTATCAACGCCCATTCGCGCACTTGCCCCGGGTTCTTTGGAGCCGTCGCGATGACCCCATTATCAGGGTGATCGGAGACAAAGGTGCCGGGCGCGCCGACACTGGCATGGGACTCGGTCATGGGGACACCGCATTGTTAGCAGCGGTCGAGCATCCAACCGTTTCCACGGATGCCTCCCAGCCGGGCCGAAGGTTGTGGTGGCCGTTCTCCCTGGGCGCCGTGCTGCTTCTCGCCCTCGTTCTGCGGGTATGGAACATCGCCCACGGACTTCCTGCCGTTTACAGCCTCGACGAGGCGAGGCACTTTGTGCGATACGCGGTCCAGTTTCTCGAGACTGGGAGCCTTCAGCTCGACTACTTCGTCAACCCTCCGGCATTGACGTATCTGTTTGCCGGTGCATTTGGAGCTGTCTTCGGGGGGGCGCCTGGTGCAGCTCCGCGCCTTTGCCGAGAACGTTGGCTCGGTGTACCTCGTGGCTCGAATCGTGGTCGCCGTGCTCGGCGTGGTCTCGGTGTGGCTCCTCTACTTTGTGGCCAAAGCCCTATTCGACCGCCGCATCGCCCTGCTGTCGGCGGCGATTGCGGCGGTTGTCTTCTTGTCGGTTCACTATGCGCACTACGCGGTCAATGATGCGGCGCTGCTGGTTCCTGCGACCCTTTCGTTGCTGGGCACCGCCCACGTTCTCCGGTCTGGAGGGCTCGGTTGGTATTCCCTCGCCGGCGCCGGTTTCGGGCTGGCCGTCGCCACCAAATACACAGCCGGGATCGTGCTGCTGCCGCTGGTGGCGGCGTTCATCGTCGACCTACGAAGGGACCGGAGTCCGAGCCCTCAAGGGCGTCGGATTGGCCGCCGTCATATCATTGGCGGCGTTCTTCGTGGCCACTCCGTCGGCTCTGGTCAATCCGGCCGGGTTCATCGACGGGATCGATCGGCTGACCCTCTACCCGGAGGGGAATGTCAAGGTGGGCCAGACCGAGGAGAACGGTTGGCGCTACTACCTCTGGGTCCTCACCTGGGGACTCGGATGGGTCCCGCTCGGATTCGCCATTGTTGGTGGCATCCACCTCGCCCTCAGGCGACGACTACTGGCTTGGGTCCTGGTGCCTGCACCCGTTCTCTACCTGCTCTTCATGGGCAATCAGGACCGCTTCTTCGGTCGCTGGCTCTTGCCGATTTTTCCCTTCCTCATCCTGCTTGCTGCCTATGGGGCTTTCATCGCCGTCGACGCGCTAGCCACCCGCTGGCCGCGCTGGCGCCTGGTCGTCACCGTGGTGGCGGTCGGGGCCCTGCTGATTCCCTCCCTGCTACACAGCGTCCATGCCGACCTCGTCCGGGGACGGACCGATACCCGCCAACTGACACGGCAGTGGATGCTCGAGAACGTCCCTCCCGGAGACCAGGTCGTGGGCGAGGTGTTCGGCCCCAAGGCCTTCGCCGGGCCCAAGAGTTGGAAGGTCTGGTCCCTCCACCGGCTCGTTCAGGACCGGGTTGGGCTGGCGGAGGTTGTCCCATTGGATGGTATTGCCGAATACCTCGACCCCTCGCTCGTCGACCTATTCAGGCAGCGAGGCTACTGCTGGGTTGTGACCGGCAGCCTCTGGTACGACCGCGCCCTGGTCGAGCCGGAAGAGACACCTGACGCGGTTGCGTACTACGAGAGGCTCGCCGACGAGTCGGAGGTTGCGTATCAGGTCAGCCCTTACCTGCCAGGGCGCGGGCCCGTGCCTTTCAACCTCGATTGGGCGATCAACCACTATCCCTTTGCCTACCACCTGCCCGGCGGAGAGATGATCGTGTACCACCTGAACGACTGTGACTGACACGTCCATGCGAAGCACCGACCATGTGCCGCTCAGTTACAACGGGTGGCTGAGGTGGGAGGTGATCCGGCGACTCCTTCCCGAGACCGGCCGTTTTCTCGAAGTCGGGTGCGGCCAAGGCGGCCTGGCGGTCCGGCTGGCATCGCGATTCGACTACACGGGATATGAGCCTGACGGAGAATCCTTTCGGGTGGCGCAGCAGCGTCTCGCCGGGCGGGGCAAGGTGGTCAATGACTTTCTCCCGGCTGAGCCCGATGAGGTTTTCGACGTGGTAGGTGCCTTCGAGGTCCTGGAGCACATCGAGGAAGATGGCGCAGCACTCGAGGGGTGGCTGCGTTGGCTGGCTCCCGGTGGCAGATTGATGCTCAGCGTCCCGTCACACCAGGATCGTTTCGGACCGGCAGACGGTGCGGTCGGCCACTACCGGCGCTACGAGCGTGACGATCTCCAGTGGATACTGCGGTCGGTGGGGTTCGATGACGTGACAGTGCTCTCCTATGGGTTCCCGATCGGATTCGTACTCGAGTTCGTCCGGAACCGGGTATTGCCTCCCGACGCAGATGTTCCGCTTGAGGAGCGGACCGCCCGCAGCGGCCGGGTACTGCAACCGGCGAGTCGCGCCTGGGTGACCGAACTGGCTACCGCACCCTTCCGCTGGATGCAGCTACCAATGCGCCGGACCGACATCGGAACCGGTTACGTCGTCACCGCGCGCCGTTCCTCATGAAACGGGTCCTCTTTTTCGGCACCTATGACATGGAACGGCACCCACGGGTCAAGGTGCTTCAGGAGGGTTTCGCCGCACATGGGTGGCTCGTCGAGGAGTGCAACATCCCCCTTGGGGACACCACCGAGGATCGGGTGGCGCTCCTCGAGCGTCCGTGGAGGACGCCTGCAGCCGCCTTGCGCGTGGCTCGATCGTGGCGAATCCTCAGACGACGGGCACGCCGCACCCCTCCGCCGGATGTGGTCGTGGTCGGCTATCTGGGTCACTTCGACGTGCGCCTGGCCCGTCGGCTCTGGCCCAATCGGCCCATCGTGCTCGACCAACTCGCCTTTGCGGCCGACACAGCCGTCGACAGGCGGGCCCGTTCCCGAGTCTTGGTCAATCTGCTGGAGAGGGTCGATCGAGACGCCATGGCGGCCGCCGACTTGGTGATCCTCGATACTGAGGAGTCGATGGAGCTCCTCCCCAATGGTGCCGAGCACAAGACGGTTGTGGTCACCGTCGGCTCGCCCGCAGCCTGGTACAAGCCCCCCACGCTCGGCCCGCCGGGACCGATGCGTGTGGTGTTCTTCGGGCTCTATACACCTCTCCAGGGAGCGCCAGTCATTGGACGCGCCATTGCACTGCTGACCGGTGCGGATGTCGAGTTCACCATGATCGGCCGGGGACAGGACATGGACGCCACCAGGACACTTGCTCTCCCCAACCGGAGGGTGACGTGGCTCGATTGGGTGGGGGCGGACCAGCTTGCGGACGTTGTGGCCTCACATGACGTCTGCCTGGGGATCTTCGGTACCGGACCCAAGGGGGGTCGGGTGGTGCCCAACAAGGTGTACCAAGGCGCCGCAGCCGGTTGCGCCGTCGTAACCTCGAACACCCCTGTGCAGCGCGCCGCTTTGGCCGACTCCGCCATCTACGTCGCTCCCGGCGACGCCGGGGCCCTCGCAGCCGCCATCTACCGGCTCGGCGACAACCCGCGCCAGTTGTGGGTGGCTAGATGTGCGGCCTACGAACATGCCAACAGCTTCTTTCGACCGGAAGTGGTGGTGATGCCTTTGCTCAACGCCCTCGAGCATTGGATCCCAGTCCGATCAAAATCCCGTTAGAGCCAGTGACCCCCATGCAGCGATCGTTGCCCTATTGGATCGGCGCGCCGATTGAGCCGCCGGGCTCAGGCGCCGGCAGCGTCACTGCCCACACTGTCAATCCGGTGCTGGTCGAATGAGCAGCCGATCGATGGACGTCTGAACGAAGCCGGCGCCGAGGTAGAGGTTGCGGGCGGCGTCGGTCTCGAAGCCGACCTTCAGGCGGCGTGCGCCTTTGCGTGCGAGCCGATCGAGGCCGCTCGTCAGCAACATCCGGGCGAGGCCGCGTCGCTGGTATTCGTCCTCGACGCGCATCGGTTCGAGGAGTCCGACCAGCGTCGTGTGGTCGAACCAGAACAACGCGTATCCGGCAACTTTGCCATCCGCGTCCTCGACCGCCAGATCGAGCGTCGGATCGTACAGCGAGCACTGTCGCAGCCGTGGCTCGACCAGTTCACCGTTGCGAGCGATCATCGGGTGCGGACGATCCGCGCTGTGCACGCGATCGACGATCGCAAACCCATCGACCTGAGCGACCGGCGGGCGCTGGTCTGCCTCCATCCATGCGGTGCCTGACAACTCGTCGGTCATGGCGAATCCACTCTGGATGGCGAGGTCCGCCAGCGGCGCGTCGTCCTCGCGCACGAGCACCTTGAGTGCCTGGCTGCGATGTCCGGCGGTGGCTTCCAACGTCGCGGCCCAGACGTCTTCCTCGTCGACGGTCGAGGGCACGGCGAAGACGTCTGCCTGCCAGGTGTCGCCCCAGGCGGTCAGCCCTGCAGCAGCCACCGGGCCGACCTCATCGAACCAGACCGGGAGCTCCAGATCGTCGGTCGGGCGGGGGCGGCGCCACCACCACTGCAAGTCGGCGGCCTCCCACATGCCGCCGAGCGGATCTGCCAAACGAGCGCGCTGCAGGACCGTGGTCGACGCGTTCAGCCGTCCGAGACCCCGCAACAGCTCGCGTCGCACAACCACGTTCGTCAAGCGTATCGGCCGGACGATAAGGGGCGGCCGCCCTCCGGTGGCTGCTCGCCCATTTTAGCGACACACCACTAGCTTTGCTTGCCGGCCCTGCCCGATGATGATGGCACCATCGCGATTCTCCTGAGGAGCGCCGGACCTGGGGACATATTCGTTGGTGGCTTATAGGCAATCGGCCGCGGAGGGTGGGGACCCGACAGTGGAGTGCCAGGTGGCGCCGTGACCGCCGGATCGCCGACGGCATCGTTGCCGGCAAAACGGCCCGCACTCGACCTGGTGGCGCCTGCTCACCCTCTGGGGGTTATTGGGGGTGGGCATGATCCAGCCCCTGCTCGACCTGTACGGCGATAACCCCGAGGTCTTCATCGCGGCCCGTGCCGGAGCCCTGCGCATCGTCATGTTCGTGCTTGTTGTCACGCTGGTCCCGATCCTGCTTTTCGGCATCGTGCTGTTCGTCACCGCCCGGTTCGGCCAGCGCATCGGAGACATTGCCTACAGGGTTTTGCTGGGTCTGGCTGCCTTCGGGGCCGCTTCTGCGGTGTTGAACCAGATCATGCCCGGCACCAACGGCGCCCTTGCACTGGCGGCGTTGATCTCCGCGGGAGTCGTGTGGCTCGAGGCGAAGACTTCGTGGGCCCGCTCCTGGTTGCGGATCCTCGCCGTAGTCGCTCTCGCTGGCCCGATCCTCTTTCTGGGCTTCTCCGATGCTTCCGCCCTGGTTTGGGAGCCGGAGGCAGAGGTTGATACGTCCGTCTCGATGGTCGCAGACACCCCGGTGGTGATCGTGGTCTTCGACGAACTGCCTCTGTCGTCGTTGCTCACCCGAGAAGGTGAGGTCGACGCCGCCCTCTTCCCCAACTTCGCCCGGCTAGCCGAGGGCTCGCACTGGTTCAAGAACGGGCAATCCAATTCGATCGCCACAACGGACAGTGTGCCGATCCTGCTCACCGGTCGTATCGCGGAGGGAGCGCGCCCAACCTCGCGCGATCACCCCCTCAGCATCTTCACCATGCTCGGGGACTTCTACACGATGGACGTTCAGGAGACCATCACCAGGGTCTGCCCCAGTTCGGTTTGCTCTGGCGAGCGCCGGTTGACCGGGGCAACGGATGACGGCGTCGACGAGCTGGCGATGTCGGCGATGCTGGCCGATGCCGCAGTCGTGTGGGGCCATCTCACGCAGGCGCCACTGGTCACCGAAAAACTGCCCGCCATCGACGGGCAGTGGGGTGGTTTCGTCGGTGGTGGGGCGGGAGGCGGCGAGGTCGATGTCTCCGGGCTATCGCTGGCTCCTCCCGGGGAACGGCTGCCATGGGTCGACAAGATGCTCACCGCCGCCGAGAACCTGGCTGACTCCTCCCCGAACACCCTGCATTACCTGCACGTCGTCGCCCCACACGTTCCGTGGCAGGCCAACCCATCGGGCACCCAGTACGACCGCCCGGAGGACATCGGTTCCTCCGTGACAGGGGTCGAGAATGGCTACTGGATCGATGCCCCGTCCCGGCCGGTGCAGGGCTTCCAGCGCCACCTGTTCCAGCTCGGGCTGATCGACCGGCTCCTGGGGCGGATGATCGACGCCATGGAGGAGAGCGGGATCTGGAACGACGGTGTCGTCGTGGTTACCGCCGACCATGGGGCATCGTTCGTGCCGAACGAACATCGCCGCTGGACGACGCCGACCAATCTCGACGCCCTCTACCGGGTACCACTGTTCATCCGGGTCCCAGGGCAGACCGAGGGCCAAGTGCACCAAGACAATGCGTACGTCATCGACATTCTGCCGACCCTGGTCGACATCCTCGACGTCGAGCTCGGTCCGGAATGGAAGCTGGAGGGGCAGTCGCTATTCGATCCTGATCTGCCCACATCGCGACCCCACGTCTTCGACCATTTCACAGGTCATCGTGAGGCACTAGGGGGAACGACGGCAGGCCTCGATACCGAGGTGGCGACGACATACCAGCTCATCCCCGATCGAACCAGCTGGGCCGATGTCGGCGCAGTCGGGCCTTACAACAACCTCGTCGGGGAGGCGTTGGCGGCGCTCGACCCGGTGGAAGCACCGGACATAGTGGCTGAGTTCGACCAGGCCGAGCAGCTCACCGACCTCGAACCCTCAGCAGGCCTCGTCCCGACCCTGCTCACCGGAAGGGTGACAATCGACGACGTAGCGGCCCCGGATGTGCTGGTCGCGGTGAACGGAGAGGTGGCGGGGAGCGGGTTCATGATCCGTGCCGGTGGGACCACGTCGACCTTCCAGGCCCTGGTGCCCGAGGAGGCCTACCGGCCGGGGGCCAACGAGGTCGTGCTGCTCATCCCCGGATCCGATGACGGCTGGATCGCTGCCAGAGAGGGCGCAGTCGCAACGCTGGTGCTGCGCGACGTCGATGGCGAGGAACTAGCGATCACCCCCGCCGGCACGCGCCGGCTGGTAATCGACCGAAGCGCCGTGGTTGACGAACAGCTCACGGTGTCCGGGTGGTCGGCGGACCCGACCGAGAAGGTCCTACCCAGCGAAGTCCTCGTCTTCTTAGGAGATGTGCTGGCATACAGCGGTCCGCTCAACGCGACCCGTACAGACGTGCCCAGGTGGTTCGATAGCGAAAAGCTCGCCGAGAGCGGCTTCAACATCGAAATCCCAAGCGCCGAAATTCCAGAGGGGACGGAACAGGTCACCGTCGTGGCCCGATTCGGCGACGAAGCCATCGTCGAGTACGGCACCATCACCCGCTGATCGAACGGGTACCGGATGGCGGCCATTCCGTGGTCCGATCGCCGCGAGGCGGGCCACTGCAATACTGGACGTGCCCCCATGATCCACGTCTTCATCGGAACAAAGGCGCAGTACATCAAGACCGCGCCGGTCCTGCGCCGGATGGACGAGCGGGGTGTCCCCTACCGGCTCATCGACTCGGGGCAGCACGCCCGTCTCAGCGCCGATCTGCGGCGCGAGTTGGGCATCCGCCCTCCCGATATGTTGCTCGGCGGTGCCGAGAACGTCGCCTCGATTCCTCAGGCGGCCACCTGGGCCGCCCGTGTGGCCGGCCGATTGGTCTCGTCCAACCGGCTGCTCCGTGAGGTCTTCGGCGGCCAGCGCGGCGTTGTCCTCGTCCACGGTGACACCCCTTCAACCCTGCTCTCAACACTGCTGGCACGAAGGGCCGGGCTTCCGGTAGCCCACCTCGAGGCCGGTCTTCGCTCGGGTCACCTGTTCCACCCCTTCCCCGAGGAGATGATCCGCATCGTGGTGATGCGCTGGAGCGACATCCTTTTCGCACCCGACGATGCCGCCGTCGCCAACCTCGAAGCGATGCGTCTTCGGGGGCGTCTGGTGAAGCTCTCCGCCAACACCTCGCTCGAGGCGCTCCATCACGCCCTCGGTGAGCCACCGGAGCCGGCAAGCGGTCCGGCCATCGTCACCACCCATAGGGTGGAGAACCTGCACCGGCGGGACCGGATCGAGAGTCTCGTCCAACTGATCGAAAGGATCGCCGTCGAGCGTCCTGTGAGGTTCGTCGTCCACGAACCGACGGCGGCGGTCCTCTGGGACAGGGAGCTGTACGACCCGCTGTTTGCCGCCGGCGTCGAACTGATGCCTCTCCAGAGCCACGCCGCTTTCGCCAGGATGCTGGCGGCAGCGCCCTTTGTGATCACCGACGGGGGGAGCGTCCAGGAGGAGTGTGCCCTGCTCGGTGTCCCCACACTGCTGTGGCGAGCGCACACCGAGCGTCCCGACGGCCTCGGGGCCAACGTCGCCATCAGCGGCTATCAGGCCGAGGTCGTGGACGGGTTCTTGGCCGATCCCGAGCGATTTAGGCACGAGCCGCTCACCACCCGTGCCAAGCCTTCAGACGAGATAATCGACACCCTGTTCGACGACCGGGTGGTCGCTCAGATCGGACCTTCCGGCTCGACTTCCTGACCCGGCCGCCTAGTCGAGGCGACGATCTCCCCGATCCCCGTGGCGATCAGATCACGGGCCAGCGTGACCAGGCGGTAGCCGGCCACGATGATCGATCCTGCTCCCAGGTCGGCCACCCCAAGCAGGGCGGCGAGCGTCACCTCGAATACCCCGATGCCTTGAGGGGCTATGGGGACCACGAAGCCGACCCCCCACGCCACCATGTAGGCGCCGGCAACCACAAGTGGCGGGCCGGGGTCGAGTGTCGGGAACGCCTCCAGGTAGGCGACGAACGTTCCCCCCGCCCACAACCAGTAAAGGGCCGTCCAGCCGACGAGAACGAGATAGGCGCGCTTGGGAAGGTTCATCGGCTCCACGCCACGGCGGTGGGCGAACCAGCGAAGCACCCGGTTCACCACCGGGCGGAGAGCGAGCGCGGCGAGGAGCGCCCCCACCGGCGCCAGCCACCAGATACCCCCGGGGAGCCTTCGGTTGATGGCGAGCAGGAGAGTCCCCATCACCATCCCCACCAGGAGAGGAACGGTCAGTTCGAGGGCGGCGACCGTGGTCAGAGCGGCGACGGGCACTCGACGGACCGAGAGCATCGTCGCCCGGCCGGCGGCGTACCAGATACCACCCGGGATCCAGCGCGCCATGAGGGTCCGGGCGGACGCCTCGAGCATGGTGCCGGTACTCACCGGGCTGCCGAGGGCGGTAAGGGCGGTCGTCCAGAATTGGGAATTGAGCACGACCAGACCAAAGGAGAGAACCAGCGATAGAACGAGGTACCAGGGGCGCGCGGTGGCGACCAACTCGACGATCTCGTCCCACTGCGAGGTCACCAGGAATGCGGCGC
Organism: uncultured Actinomycetes bacterium; assembly: GCA_963758695.1. Taxonomy (GTDB): domain Bacteria; phylum Actinomycetota; class Acidimicrobiia; order Spongiisociales; family DATADW01; genus DATADW01. The sequence continues at coordinate 132,681 of CAVWWM010000013.1, read as the reverse complement.
CCGCGCCGAGCAACACGAGGTAACCGATGCGGACGACGCGCATCCAGTTCATGGCTTCTTGTGGGCCGTCCGCTCATTGCCGTCGGGTTGCCGGCCCTCCGTTTCGAGCGTCCCCGTCACAGCAGCAGCTTCCGGTCGACCAGCAGGGGCGTGATCAACTCGGTAAACCGAGCGGCACGGGCGTCGAACGTGTGATCACGGCGGACCAGTTCCATACCTCGCTCCGCTCTCTGCGTCCGCTCGTCAGGATTTGCAAGGAGATGTCGTACGAGGTTCTCGAGTTCGTTGGCTTCGGAGAATGTTGGAACCGCATCGCCCATTAGGTCGCCGAGACCCTCGACTGGGTCGGACACCACGAGGGTCCCGGCGGCGAGGGCGTCGAAGATCCGGTTGGAGATGAAGCCATGGGCAGCCATGTCCGGCCAATGGTCGTTGAGGACGAGCGACGCCGACGAGTAGAGCGCCGGCAGGTCGTGGTTGGGGACATGGGTGGCGGTGACCCGATCGGCGCCGACGATGTCCTCCCACTCTGCGCCGTAGAGGGTCAGTGGGAGTCCTCGCTCGACCGCCCATGTGACCGCCGGCCGGCGTTGGCGCCTCGAATTGCCCACGAAGAGGAGGTCAGACGCCAAATCAGGGCGGGGAGATGGGGCGAACCGCGCCGAGTCGGTGGCCTGGAGCAGCACCTCGACTGGCACATCCACCTTGTCACGCAGCATCCGGGCGAATGGCTCTGATGCGACCAACACCAGGTCGAAGCGTTCGCACTCGATGGCCGACACCTCGTCCGGATGGCTGATGATCCACAGCACGTTGAGGTGGGCCGGTTGGGGGGAATACGGGGTGAGCCCGCGCAAGTGGACGACGACATCGGCATCCTGGCGAGCCGGGTCATCCCATTCGGGTAGGACCGTGATGTCGGTTGCGAACCCGTTTCGGTGGAGTGAGCGGGCGAAGGCGCGGGCGAAGTGGGTATCGCCCCATTGGTCGGCGATGATCCGGTTGGGCGGCCCGATCCGCAATGCCACCTTGGGGCGTGTCGCAGCGTCATCGGCGGCGGTGACGAACTGGTCAGCACGGCGCCGGTAGGTGTGATCGGCGATGACGCGTTCCCTGAGTTCGGTCACCATCTCGGTGCGGGCATCGTCATCGTCGAGGTAGCGGTCGAGTACTGCGCGGAGCTCGGCGCTGGTAGTTGCCGCAGGGAGCCGGCCATCGAAGAACTCGGCCGAGCCTGCCGGGTTGTCGGTTATGACGAGCGCCCCGGTGGCGAGGGCGTCGAACACCCGCGAGTTGAGTGCCGGCACATTGGGCGGCGCGGTGTCGTCGAGGATCACCGGGGTCGAGCTGTAGAGGTGGGGGAGCCGGCTGTAGGGCAGAGGACCGCGGGCGAACTGGCGAGCCTCGGCGACTTCGTCCCAGCCACTTCCGTAGATGCGAAAGTCCTCGCCCGGCCGGACCTCGATCTTGGAAAGTAGCGGCCGCTCGACGTTCCAGTGGTTGCCGGCGAAGGCGTAATCGGCCACCAGGTCGGGGTCGACCGGGGTCCTGGCGAAGCGCTCGAGGTTGGTGGCGAGCGGTAGGACGAGGGTGGGGACGCTGCTCCGTGTTTCGACCCGCTCGGCGAACGCCGACGTGGCGCACACCGCAAGGTCGTATCGCTCGAAGGACTCATTGTCGATCCAACGGTCGACCCAGCTTCGGATCCAGGCGATGCGGACGGCACCCTGCGGAGCCCGTCCCAGATCGAACTGGGGGAGGAGGGCGATGAACAGCGCCAGGTCGTCATCGAGTTGGTACCAGCGATCGCGCAGCCGGGGGGCGTAATCCACGCTCCATTCGATCAGCCCCAGGGCATTGCCCAGTTCGTGGGCGGTGTACCAGTCGCCGAACCCTGACTTCGGGTCCTCGTTGGTCAAGGTGATCGCCGCCCGCGGCGAGGTGCTCGTCGTCCAGAACCCGCCACCGCGTAGACGGTCGAGCCGGAGGGTGCGGGAAAGTCGTGGTGACCAGCGCTGGGCGAACTGCCTGCGGTTCCACAGATAGTTGAGCCGGCGTACCTCGTCGCCGAGGGTGTCCTGTGTGCCGAACTCGTGGTGGAAAAGGGCGGCGTCGCCGCTGACCACTGTGGTCAGCCCGATGTCGCGCAGCGACAGGCACAGATCGACGTCCTCCCACCCGTACAGGTACTCCTCGGCGAGACCGTCCACCTCCTCGAGCGATGAGCGGCGCACCAGCAGGCAGGCGGCGGTGGCGGCTGGCTGCTCTGCCAGACCGGTGAGCTGGGGAGAGGTCGGATCGTCCCCCTTTCCCAGGTTGACCGGTCGGGGCGCCTGGTCCTCCCAACCAAAGGCGATCCCCCGGTGCTGGACGGTGAGGTCGAGGTCCGCATCGAGCGCCCTCTTCCCCGGTCGCATCGGGTAGACGAGTAGGGCGCCACAAGCGCCGTGCTCGGGGTTGTCCTCGAGAGCGGTCACCATCGCCCCCAGCCACCCCGGGTTGATGGGATCGACGTCGTTGTTGAGCAAGAGGACGAACTCGCCCGTCGACGCCTCGATGCCCTGGTTGTAGGAGCGGGAGAAGCTGGCGTTGGTGGTGTTGGCGATGACGCGAACCGGGAAGGGGAAGGACTGCCCCAACAGTTCGGCGGAACCGTCGCTGGATCCATTGTCGACCACCACCAGTTCGAATGATCGGTAGTGGGTTCTGTGGTCGAGCCCGTCGAGCAGTCGCTCCAGATGATGCCGCCCATCGCGCGTTGCGACCACGATCGAGACCAGAGGGCCCTCCGCTGGTCCGGAATCCGGCCTGAGAGCGAGGATTGCCGCCACCGTTCCCGCCGGGTCGAGACGGCGACGCTTCCGCCTCGTTCCGGGGTCGAGACGGCGTCGTGCCGCAGTCAGCGGCTTGCTCAGCTCCGCCGCCCTGAGCGCCATGCGCACCGACTTCCTGGCTTGGAGACGGCGGAGCGTGTCGGACGTCTGGTCGAGGCGACGCCGGAGATCATCAACCGAGGTGAGCCGGAGGCCAAGCCACTCGACGCTCCGCCGCAGGTCCCGCAGCCTGTCGCTCAGCCGAGCAGCGCGGTCGGCGGCGTCGGCATCGCCTCCGGCCACGGCGAGTGCCAACTCGTCGGCCTGCCTGACCACCGCCGCCAGTTCCTCGAGGACGATCTCGAGGGGCCCGGTGGCGCGGGGGCGCCCGGAAGCGTCTGCGTCGTGGGTGGTCACGCCCGAGATGGTAGGAGTGGGGGCATCGCCGGCGGGTCATCGTGCCTGGTGCCGGGCCGACACGGACAAGCCGGTTTTGCCGTCAACCAGGGCTTATCCTGCGCCGGTGGCTGCCCGAACCGGGGCGACGTCAACCGGCGTGACCGTCGTCCCCACCTCGATACCCGACGTGCTCGTCATCGAGCCCGAAGTACGCGGTGACGAACGTGGGTTCTTCATGGAGACCTGGAACGCCCGGACGTTCCTCACCGCGACCGGCTTGGAGCGGACATTCGTCCAGGACAACCACTCCCGATCCACTCAATCGGTGCTGCGCGGTATGCATTATCAGATCGCTCAACCCCAAGGAAAGTTGCTGCGCGTCGTCATTGGAGCGATCTTCGACGTCGCCGTCGACCTGCGGCGCAGCTCACCGAACTTCGGCACCTGGGTCGGGGTCGAATTGACCGCCGACAACCATCGCCAGATCTGGGTGCCGGAGGGCTTCGGCCACGGATTCCTGGTGCTGTCGCCGTCGGCGGACATCTTGTACAAGGCGACCGACTTCTACTCCTCTGAACACGATCGGACCCTTGCCTGGGACGACCCGGACGTCGGGATCGATTGGCCGCTCGGCGGCCGCCAACCGATACTGTCGGCCAAGGACCGGGTGGGCAGCCCGCTGGCCGCTGCCGATGTCTATCCCTGATCGAAGGATCCCATGGCGCGCCGTTTCCTGGTAACCGGAGGAGCCGGGTTCATCGGCTCCAATTTCATCCGTCATCTCTTGGTTGCCGACCCCGACGCCGAGGTGACGAACCTCGATCTGCTCACCTATGCCGGCGTCAAGACGACGGTGGATGAGCTCGACGTGTCCCCGAGACACAACTTCATCCAAGGCGACATCCGAGATGTCGAGATGGTCGACGCTTGTAGTGCCCGGCCACGACGTGGTGGTCAACTTCGCCGCCGAGACCCACGTCGATCGGTCCATCGAGGGACCATCTGTCTTCCTCGAGACCAACGTGGTGGGTAGCGGCGTCCTGTTGGATGCCGCCCGCCGAAACATGATCCCAACATTCGTCCAGGTGTCGACCGACGAGGTCTACGGGTCGATCGCGGAGGGTTTCGCCACCGAGGAGGACAAGCTCGAACCGTCTTCTCCCTATTCGTCCTCGAAGGCGGGCGCAGACCTGTTGGTGCAGTCCTACGCCACCACTTACGGGTACCAGGCGATCATCACCCGTTGCACCAACAACTATGGCCCCTACCAGTTCCCCGAGAAGGTGATCCCGCTCTTTGTCACCAACCTCCTCGACGGGCGCAAGGTGCCCCTCTACGGCGACGGTGGGAACGAGCGGGACTGGCTGCACGTCGAGGATCACTGCGCCGCGATCCATCTGATCGTGGAGAAGGGAACACCGGGGGAGACTTACAACATCGGTGCCGGTGCCCAGGTCAGCAACCTCGAACTGACCCGACGGATCCTGACGATCATGGGGCAAGACGAGTCGATGATCGAGTACGTCGAGGATCGGTTAGGCCATGACCGCCGCTACGCAGTCGACTCCACCAAGACGAGGGAACTCGGTTGGGCACCGATGCATGCGATCGAGCAGCGCCTCGCAGAGACAGTCGAGTGGTACCGCACCCGCCGTGACTGGTGGGAACCCCTGAGGGTGAACCCGTGAGGGTGGTACGGAGTCAACAATCTCTCCCCCCGGCGGGGGGAGTACCCGACGCCGTAGGCGTCGGGGGAGGGGGGATCGGTTCATATCCAAAGGTGCGACAGCCGCGGCGCAAGCAAGGTTGGAACTTCGGGACTCCCCCGTACCCGCTGCTCCGCAGCGGGTCCCTTCCCCCCTCCGTGGGGACGGACACTTCTTCCGTCTTCCGTCTTCCGTCTTCCGTCTTGTTCCTATGAAAGGCGTCATGCTCTCTGGGGGGGCGGGGACCCGGCTGCGGCCGATCACGTTTTCGATGGCTAAGCAGCTCGTACCGGTGGGCAACAAGCCGATCCTCTTCTATGGGTTGGAGGACATCGCCTCAGCCGGAATCAAGGAAGTCGGCATCGTCATCTCCCCTGAGACTGGTGATGAGATACGGCGGGCGGTGGGCGATGGCACCCAGTTCGGTCTGACCGAGGTGGAGTACATCGTTCAGGACAGACCCGCCGGTTTGGCGCATGCTTTGAAGACGGCGCTTCCGTGGGTCGACGGCGACGACATCCTGATGTATTTGGGTGACAATCTGCTCAAGCCAGGCGTGGCCAAGATCGTGGCCGACTTCGAACAGAACCGGCCGAATTGTCAGATCCTGCTCACTCCGGTTCCCAACCCTGGTGAGTTCGGCGTGGCGGAGGTGGACGAGCACGGCCGGGTGGTGCGGTTGGTGGAGAAACCCAAGGAACCACCATCCGATCTGGCGCTGGTCGGGGTCTATCTGTTCGATTCGGGAATCGCAGACGCCCTCGAGGCGATCGTCCCATCGGCCCGGGGCGAGCTCGAGATCACGGATGCCATCCAATGGTTGGTGGAGAACGGTCGCGACGTTCGCCACAGTGTGGTCCGCGGCTGGTGGAAGGACACGGGCCGGAAAGAGGACCTACTCCACGCCAACGAGTTGCTGCTCACCAACCTGACCGACGACATCCGTGGTGAGTTGGTCGGGTCCACGATGCGGGGTGCGGTCCAGGTCGCCGAGCGATCGAGGCTGATCGATTGCGTGGTCACCGGCCCGGCAGTCATCGGCGCCGGTGTCAATCTCACCAGGGTCACGGTTGGGCCCAACACCTCGATCGGCGATCTGTGCCGGCTGTCGGACGCCGCGGTGGAGGACTCGATCATCATGGAGGGAGCCGAGGTCCACGGTTGGCGGATCAGGAACTCGCTGTTGGGTCGCGACAGCAGGCTCCATGGAACGGCACCGGCGGGTTTCGTCGAGATGACGTTGGGTGAGAAGTCCGAGATCTTCGGCGAGTGATCGTCGTCACCGGTGCCGGGGGTCAACTCGGCACGGCATTCCGCAGGTCGATCCCCGATGCGGTGTTTCTCACCAGAGCCGACCTGGATCTGTCGCACCCGGCGCGACTGCCCGAGATACTCGACGAGATCGGGCCGGAGATCGTGATCAACTGTGCTGCCTACACGGCGGTCGATCGCGCCGAGGAGGAAGCCGACCTGGCCCGGATGGTCAACGGTGACGCCGTGGGGGAAATGGCGCACTGGGCCGACGACAACCAAGCGCGGCTGGTCACCTACTCCACCGATTACGTGTTTCCCGGGATCGGCACCAGGCCATATGTGGAGAGCGACCCCACCGCTCCGGTGAACGCATACGGGCGGTCGAAGCTGGCGGGGGAGGAGGCGGCACGTACCCACCCCGGCGTTCTGGTCATCAGAACCTCCTGGGTGGTGTCGGCCACTCACCCCAATTTCGTCTCCACCATGATCCGCAACGCCAGGGACAAGGTGCTCCGGGTGGTGAACGACCAGAAGGGCTGCCCCACTATCGCCCATGACCTGGCAGCCGCAACGCTTACCGCCATCGACGTGGGAGCGACCGGATTGCTCCACCTCACCAACCAGGGTGAGACCACTTGGTTCGAGTTCGCCAGGGAAGCAGTGGGTCTCGCCGGTCTCGACCCGGGGCGGATCGTCCCGATCGGGACCGAGGAGTATCCGACCCCGGCCCTTCGTCCTGCCTACTCGGTACTCGGGTCGGAGAGGCGCGAGCCCCTTGGGATCGACCCGCTTCCTCCGTGGCGGGAGTCGCTCCCCGCCGTTGTAGAGGGACTGGTGGGTGCTGGGCTGGCGTGATCCAGGAGAGACGGAAGACGGAAGACGGAAGACGGAAGGTGGGGCTCCGACCGTGGGGAGACGAAGCGGCGACTGGACGGGACGTCGACGTTCTCGTTACGGCAACGGCGTCTTGGGGGAATCCCTGGTCTTTCGCCGACCGAGGCGTCGCTCATTCAGCCGTCTCTTCGAGCAATCGGTCGAGGGCTTGGTCGTTGACGGTTTCCCGCTCCCGTAGACGCTCGGCTACGCGGACGACCTCTCGGGTGTGATCGAGGGCAACCCGGGCCAAACGAGGGAGGTCCCCGAAGGCGCTGTGGTGGTTCCCCACGAGCAGCGACGCAGGTGCGGCATCGGCGGCGAGGGCCGCCACCTTGGGCGAGTAGCCGATCAGCACCGATGGCCGGCCCGCCAACAGTGCCGCCAGTCCGCCGTGATATCTCATCGCCACCACCACCCGACCACGGGAGACTTCGGTGAGCACATTGGCCAGATTGGGGACCGCCTGCTCGCTCGGAGTCCTCATAGTCTCGGCGACCTGCCGATGGATCAGGTCGTCGCGTCCCCGCTGCATGGCGACGAACCGGGTCGTCAGCCCGAGAGCAGTCGCCGTCTGGTCGAGGGCGGCCGCCATGGCGTCGACCCAGACAGTCCCCGGTTCGGACTGCCCTGACCCTGCCGGGAGGAGACGACCGAACCGTCCGGGTTGACCGACCGGCGGCCGGAGACACACCACCAGACGGTCGGCGTCTGCGACCTCAACCGGCAATGCGAGCACCGGATCGGCGGCCAATAGAGGTGAAAGCCCGAGGCGGCGGAGCGCATTGAGCGACGGGCGGTCCCTCACCGTCACCACACGCGCCGCGGAGAGCGATCGCCGCACCATGGCCCCTCCCGATGGCGAGCGGAGGGCAGCGGCCCCCACACCGAGAACCCCGAAAGGAACGCCACGCAACCGCCCCGACCAGATCCGGGACAGGTGGTAGGGAAGGTTCCATACGCTGGTCTCGTCCTGCAGCACCTCGCCGCCACCAAAGACGAGACGGTCGGGCGGCGTCAACGACAACGAAGATGCTCTGACTGCAGCCACAGCGTGATCTCTGCTGGTGGCTGCCGGATCGATCGAGACCGCCGCCGTCTCCACGCCCCGGGCGGTGAGCTTGCGAGCGATGGCGGCGAAGATCAACTCGTCGCCGAGGTTGGACGAGCCGATCCACCCAGCGACGGCGACGCGCATCGGGGGAGGGTATCGGCCGCCGGTTCGGAACCAGGGCACAGACTACCCCTCGGTTACCCTCGTCCACGCCTTGGCCACCACCGCCACCCGCTCGCCAGCCGTCGAATCCAGTCGCCGCACGCTTCCCTCCTGGTGGGGTTGGGTGGTGGTGGCGCTGATCGCCCTGGCAGCGCTCCTCACCTGGCTCCCCGTGATGGATCTACCGCTGGGCGACACCAACGAAGGCCGGATACTCGCCCGTTTGGCCATCCACGCCCAGAACTTCTGGGAGAAGGGCCCAGCGGGGTCATCGTGGGCGACCGACTTCTCCCCGTACCACCTGGTCACCAACTACGCCCACCACCCGCCGCTCACCAACCTGGCCCACGTGGTGGTGGCGGGCACGCTCGGACAGGCCGAATGGCAACTCCGGCTCTTCGGGTACCTCTCGGGGGTCGCGACCTTGGTGTTGATCCCGGCGTTATTGCGCGCCCTTCGAGTGGAGTGGGGCCCCACCCTGCTCGCCACCGGCGCCTTGGCGGCAACACCTTTCTTCTGGATCTATGGCCGGGTCGGCGGTGGGTTCGCGCTGGTTGCCGGATTCGCCGCCGCTGTGGCGATGCTGCGGCGATTGCCCGATCCTCCTCGTTGGGCGGTCTGGGGGACCGCCGTGCTGGCCGCCTTCACTGTGATGCTCTCGTGGGTGGCCGGCCTTTGCGCCGGTCTGCTGTGGATTTGGCTGGTAACCGCGCGTCGTCTCGATCGGGTCACCGTGCCGGTGGCGGCGGGGGGCCTCCTCGGTGCTGGGCTGACCGTCGCCTGGATGCTCCAGGCGACCCGATTCGGCGAGTTGGTCAACGCCGCCCGGGAGAGATCTGATACCTCCGCCTTCACCTTTGGCGAGTTCCTCGGCGAGCAACTGGATCACGCCCAATCGCTACTGCCGCTGTGGCTCCTGATCCTGGTCGTTCCCGCACTGGTCGCCGGCATCTGGGATCGGCGGACCCGGGTAGTCACCGGGATCACGCTCGGAGTTGCCGCGTTCTGGACTTTCGCTCCCCAGCAGGGTGCCGAGGCCCACACCTACTGGAACTTCAACTGGATGCTCCCAGTCACCATCGGTCTGGCGGCTCTGATCGCAGCCGTTGCCCGCCGGTTGCCGGCCCTATGGAAGGGAATCGCCGGGGCGGCCGCCGCCGTTGCAGTCCTGCTGACGTTCATCGTCACAGTGACTGGCCCATACCAGGACCGCGATTTCGTCCGTGGATCTGTGGCGGGTGCATTGGCCAGCGCCCACGAACCGTCACCAAGCCGCCGCCAGTTCTCCATCGGGATCGATGGGCCGCGGTGGGCGTCGTGGTACTGGGACCGCCGGGTGCGCGAACTGACCCCGGAACTGCTCTCCGACGCAGGTGCCGAGGCGCTCGTTGTGGCGCGGCTCGATCGACTCCCCGACTGGCTCCCGGACGACGTGGCCGAGGTCGCGATCGACCAGCAGGGCGACTATGCGCTTTTCACCATCAGAGACCTGCGGGACGCCATCGCCGACTGAACCTGCACGTACCCTCAACATGGTGACGTCGACCCTTCAGCAGACACCCTTGCAGGCTTCACCGGCTCCTCTTGGGAAGCGCCGCTTCCGATGGGGACCGTGGGCTCTGGTGGCGATGATCGGGGCGCTCCTCGTGACATGGCTGCCCCAGATCGGCCTGCCGCTTGGCGACTCGCATGAGGGTCGGATCCTGGCGCGGCTCGGGATGCAGGCGGCGAATGTCTGGCGCCTGGGTTGGACTGGCTCGGGGTGGGGCACCCTGCTGGCGCCGTACGACTTAGACGGGGTCTACGCCCACCATCCGCCGCTGATCAACCTCCTCCACGTGATCACGGCCGGGATCCTCGGTGGCGACCAGCCGTGGCATCTTCGGGTGCCCGGCTATGTGGCCGGGCTCGCCACATTGGTTGCCGTGGCGATGCTGCTTCGCATCCTGGAGCTTGGCTGGGTGCCGGCGCTGTTGGCGGTCGGCGCCATGGCGGCGACCCCTATGTTCTGGGTCTACGGCCGGTTGGGTGCGGGTTTCTCTGTGCTGGCGGGGTTCGCCGCACTCGTAGCCCATCTCCGCCGCCGCGCACGACCCGGCCGCGGCGCCGTGGTAACCGCCACCGTCTTCGCTCTCCTGACGGTTCTGTTGTCTTGGCCCGGCGCTCTCGGTGGGGCTTTGTTCTGGGTCTGGCTTTGGTGGCGGCGAGGCTTCGACGCCGTCAGCCGCTGGGTGTTGGCGGGATGGTTGGCCGGGGCGGTCCTGCTTGGTACGTGGCTATTGGGTTCAGGGGCCGGCGCCGATTTGATCACCCGGGCGAGCGAGCGTGTCGCCGCGATCGATCCGGCTCGCTTCGTGGAGCGCCAGTGGTGGTTCGCCACCGAGTTGTTCACCTGGTGGTGGCTGTTGCTCCTCATCCCGGCGTTGGTGGCCGGAGTGACCGATCGCCGAACCAGGGCACCAGTCGCCATCACTGCCACCCTCGGCCTCCTCTGGACACTGGTGCCGACCGATGCCTCGTTCATCCACGACTTCTGGAACTTGACCCTGCTGCTCCCGGTAGCAATCGGTACCGCAGCACTCGCCGACGTGATTGGCCGGCTCGCCCGGCGGTGGACGCCGGCGTTGGCAGCAGTCGGGGCCGTCGCCTTGGCCGTGGCACTGAGCGGCGTGGTCGCCGGGAGCTATCCGGACCGCTACTTCACCGCCCCGTCGCAGGCGGGAGCACTTCTGCGGGAGATGCCGCCTCCACCGGGGCTAGAGGTGGTGGCGGTGGGCGCCGAGATGTCGCTGCCGCGCTGGGCCTCCTGGTGGTGGTCGGCCCCGGTGTTCGTGACGACTCCTGGCAATGCCGCTTGGCTCGACCCGGCGACGCCGGTGCTGATCCGGCCCGGTGATTGGGACATCGATCCCTCATCGGGTGAGGTACTCGCGGTCCGAGGTGATTACTCACTGGTCACCGCCGGGGCACTGGCCGGCCCGTCTCGCTGAGGCACTTGGCACAAACTTCCGGGCAGAACCAAGATGCGGCGTGGGCCGTAGGTGACGAGAGAAGGTAGTAGTCGCATGCGACGTCTCGTGCTCAGCCTGTCAGTGATGTCGTTGTTGGCGGTGATGGCTGCACCCGCCACCGCTCAGGAGGTTCCGCCCGGAGGGACCTTCTACGACGACGATGGCAATGTCCACGAGGGTTCAATCGAGGCGATCGCCTCGCGGGGGGTGACGCTGGGTTGTGACCCCGATGGGACCCTCTACTGCGTCGCCGAGTCGGTAACGCGAGATCAGATGGCCTCCTTCCTGGCTCGCGCCTTTGAACTTCCCGAAGCGGGGAGCGACTTCTTCCCCGACGATGACGGCAGCGTCCACGAGGACAACATCAACCGTCTGGCGGCGGCCGGGATCGCCGAGGGTTTCGACGACGGCACATACGGCCCCAGGCTCCCGGTGACCCGGGAGCAGATGGCGAGCTTCCTCGCCAGGGCCCTGGATCTCAACCCAGTGCCCGGCGACGTGTTCGACGACGTGTCCGGGGTCCACGAAGGCAACATCAACGCCCTTGCCCGGGCGGGTGTCACCGAGGGGTGCGACCAAAGCGGAAATCTGTACTGCCCTAAAGACCCGGTGCGACGCGACCAAATGGCATCGTTCGTGGCTCGGGCCAGGGACTGGCCGGAGATCAATCCTCCCGAGTTCCGGATGTCGCTGGACAAGCTCCCCGGCACCTTTGCCAGCCCGCTGCTACTGACGTCGCCCCCGGGTGACGACCGGTTGTTCGTCATGGAGCAGGGCGGTCTCATCAGGATCATCGACGGCAACCAGGTGCTGCCCGATCCCTTCCTCGATCTGACCGGGCCGGTTCTGAGCGGCGGTGAACAGGGACTTCTCGGGCTCGCCTTCCACCCCGACTACAGCGAGAACGGGCTCTTCTACGTCGACTACACCAACGAAGCGGGTGACTCGGTGCTCTACGAGTTCCAGGTCTCATCCGATCCTGACGTGGCCGACGGCGACAGCGGGAGATTGCTCCTCGAGGTCGATCAGCCGTACTCCAACCACAACGGGGGCGGCCTTGCATTCGGTCCGGATGGCTACCTCTACTGGGGCCTGGGCGATGGTGGGTCCGGGGGAGACCCCCACGAGCACGGGCAGAACACGAACACCCTGCTCGGTTCGATGCTCCGCATCGATGTGGACAGTGGCCCCCGTTACGCCATCCCGGCCGACAACCCGTTCGCCGATGGTCAGGGTGGTGCCGAGGAGGTCTGGTCATACGGTCTGCGCAACCCCTGGCGTTGGTCTTTCGACTTCGAAGAGCGGCTGCTCTACGTCGGTGATGTCGGACAGGGTGAGTGGGAAGAGGTCGATGTCGTTCCCTCGGGGGCCGGCGGGCTCAACTTCGGGTGGAACGACATGGAGGGGTCGCATTGCTACGAGCCACCTTCGGGCTGCGCCACCTCGGGCCGGGTCCTCCCGGTGGTCGAGTACGACCACGGTATCGGCGTTTCGGTGATCGGCGGCTACGTCGTCCGTGGCGGGATCGACCACCTCGAGGGCGTATACCTCTACGCCGATCTCAACGGGAGCGTGTGGTCCTTCCGCTACTGGAAGGGACAGGCCCTGGGTCATCGGGAGTGGACCGACCAGATTGGAAGCTCCGGGCCGATCTATTCGTTCGGCCAGGACTCGCAGGGCAGGGTCTATCTGCTCTCGGGAAGCTCGGTGTACCGGTTCGCCGGGAACTAGGGCCGGGACGGCAGACAAAACTCCAACCGGGGATCAGGCGGGGGCGGCTCCTAACCTCGGTGCGTATGGAGTCACCTCCACCCGCCCAGGTGCGGGGCAATCGCTGGGTTGATCTGACCGCGCCGCCGCTTGGGGCGTGGACACCTGAGCGCTCGGTGACCGTGGTCATCCCCTGTTATCAGGGCTCGGAGAAGCTGGCCATCACCATGGCGGCTCTCGACCGCCAGACCTACCCGAGCGAGTTGCTCTCGGTGGTGATTGTCGACGATGGGTCTGACCCACCGCTGAGATCGCCGGCTACCCAACTGGTCCGCGTCGAGATGGTTCGTCAGGAGCGCAGCGGGTTTGGCATCGCCCGGGCACGGAACCTTGGCGCCGAACGCGCCTCGGGTGACATCCTGATCTTCCTCGACAGCGACATGATTCCCGAACCGCAATGGGCCGAGGCACATGCCCGCTGGCACCACGTGGTAGGAGACGCTCTCACCCTCGGCTTCAGGCGGCACGTCGAGGTGTCGGGGCTGACCGCCGCCGATGTGGGGATTGCGGCGGAGTCCGGCTCGCTGGCACCGCTTTTCGCCGGACGGCACCAGGAGCGGCCTGAGTGGATCGAGTTCCATCTGGAGCGGACCAGCAAGCTCACACGACCCGAGACCGACCTCTTCCGCGTGGTGACCGGTGGGAACCTCGGGATGAGGCGGGACACCATCCTCGAGCTCGGCGGGTTCGATACCGGCTTCGACCGGTGGGGCGCTGAGGACACCGAACTCGGGTATCGGGCGTTCACCTGGGGGGCGCTGCTCGTACCCGAACGGGCGGCGGCGGCATGGCACCAAGGCCTCGGAACGCTGCCCGATCCCGGCGAGGCCCGGGCTCTCGAGGAGCAGCGATCGCTCCTGGCCCACCTCATCGCAGAGCCCAGCTTTCGCCCCCGGGTGGCGGGACGCTCCTACCGGGTACCGATGGTGGTGGTGAGAGTCGACGGCTCCGAGGCGGCGGCCAGGGATATAGCCGGATCGGTCGAGTCGGCGGTGGGGTCACGTCTCCACGACCTCGTGGTATCGCTCACCGTGCCCGACACTCACCCCGATGCAGTGTGGCTGCGACGCCGGTTCGAGGGAGATCCCCGGGTGCTGATCCATGACCGGCCCGACGACATGGAGCGAGTGCCCTTCGCCCCTGTCCGGGTCATGCTCCCCGCCGGGGCGCGGCTCGCCCGGGGGGCGCTCGATCGGTTGCTCGATCGGCTCCGGGGACGGGAAGCAGTCGAGGTCCCGCTGGGCAGCGCCACTTTGGTGGCCGCCACCACCGCAGCATTGTGGAGGGAGGAGCGCCGGGGATCACCCCACCCGTGGCTGACTGTGGAGGATCGGACCCGGGTGCCGGCGCGACTCGTCGGAGTGTCGGCTCCACCTTCGGAGAGAGACGCTCGGCGAGAATTGCCCGGCACCTCACCGGTGGAGAAGATCCTCCGCCGCGCCAGCCGGATCCGATCCCCCCACGACGCCGCCGCCGCGGTGCGCTGGGCGTGGACTGCCGCCCGGCGCCGGGCCGACGCCTGGAGGGCTGCCCGGCTCCAGACGGAGGAACCACTCGAGACCGCGCCACCGGCTCGGCGGGTGGCAGTGGCTGGGGCGGAGCTATCCCTTCCGGGTGCGGTCTCGGTGGTCGGCAGCCTGGTGGAGGACCCGGTCCCCGACCTGGTAGTGGTCGGCCCCGACGCCGCCCTGGCGCCGGAGGAGTTGTCGCGGGTGGCGTCCGCCGGCGGTGCCGTGGTGTTCTCGGGTATCCCCGACCCCGAAGGCAGGGGGCGGATCGCTCCCTCGCGGGACACCCTTCCCGCGGTCGACCCTATGGAGTTCGGGCTGCGACTGGCCGGCATCACCTGGCGCCCCGTTGCAAGAGTGGTGGCCACCGAGAGCTCCACAGACCTCAGATCTGCGCTCGAAGCAGCCGCCCGTCTCGGGCTAGCCGTTGAACTCGCCGGGGCGACGGCACCGGGGACATCGGCCTTCGACCTTCCGGCGCATCCGGCGGCGTGGGCGGAGTCGCTGCGGTCGGCTCGGGTCGTCTTCGACCACGCCGGGCTGCACGACTCGATCCGGTCCCGGGCGGAGAACCTCACCCGGATGGCTGCCGCGGCCGCTCCACTGGTGGTAGATGGACTCGACCCCGAGCTGGCATCCCTGGTCGGCGATCGACTGGTGGAAGTGCTGGCCACGGTCGACCCCGATGGATGGGACCACCCCACCACCCGGGAGCGGTGGATGGTCGACCTGCGCCGCGCGGCACTGATCGAGCACGGGTCGGCGGCGCGGTTGCGTCATCTCATCTCCGCTGGTGGTGGATCGGCGTCGGCGCCGTCGGTCTCGGTGCTGCTGGCGACCAACCGACCCGAGCAGATAGAGCACGCCATCGGCCAGCTCGAGCGCCAGAGCTACCCCGAGCTCGAGGTGGTTGTTGGGCTCCACGGACCTGCAGCGGCACGGGCTCCAGATCTTCCTGGAGACAGCAAGGTGATAGAGGCCGACGCCTCGCTGACCTTGGGCGAGGTGCTGCAGATGGCGGTTGAGGCGTCGAGCGGTGAGCTGCTCAGCAAATTCGACGACGACGATTGGTACGGGCCGGATCACATCTGGGACCTGGTGCTGGCGAGGGAGGTATCCGGTGCCACCCTGGTGGGCAAAGGGAGCGAGTTCGTCCACCTGGCCGGCTCGGACCGGACCATCCGCCGCTTCGTCGGCGGAGCCGACACCTGGACCACCACCATCGGCGGTGGGGCTCTGCTCATCGGGCGGCAGCAACTCGACCGGATCGGCGGGTGGCAGCCGCTGCCCCGCTCGGTCGACCGGGCGCTGATCGAGGACGTGCACCGCGCCGGGGGCCGCGGTCTACCGAACCCATGGGTTCGGCTACGTGCTGGAGCGTCGTGGCTCGGGGCACACCTGGGAGGCCGGCGACGGCTACTTCCTCGAACAAGCCGAAATGTCGTGGCCCGGCTTGGCATTAGATATCGCCGGGGTCGAATGAGGCCCGGGCAATGCTGACCTACCTGGTGGCGGCGTCGGAGGGACGCCATCAGCTCCCGGACGCTGCGGTGGCGGCGCTGGGATCGTCCCCCCGATGGCTGACACACCAGCCGGAGTCGACCCTGGTGTGGACCTCGCCCGACGGCCGGGTGGGCTTCACCGGGTGGTGGACCCGCCCCGAGGCAATGAGCTGGGAGCCGTGGCACCTCGGCCCCGACGGGCTCACCGCCATGGCGGGTTGGGGCTGGCCCGAACCGGGCGGCTGGCCGGGCCCGGCCGGCCGTGGGCACCCCAGTTCGCCGCCCATCTGGCGAGAAAGGGCCGGTCTCGACGAGCTGACCGGCAGCTTCAGCGCGGTCCGGCTCGCCACCGACGGATCGGGTTGGGTCGGTGCCGACCCCTTTGGCATCGGGCTCGTGTACACCGCGCCGGCCGAAGGATTCATCGCCGTATCGAACAACCCGGCAGTGGCGGCGTGCGGCGGCGCATCGCACCTCCGACCCGGTCCGATCGAGCGATCCGCTGGCTTGGCTCCCCTTCTTCGCCATGGTGCTCGACCCAGGAACGTCCCTCGTTGGTGTCGAGGTATTGGGACCAGGGGCCAGGATCGAGGTGGGCGGGGATGGGTGGCGACGGACCCCCGACAGGCCGTTGTGGGAGGGTTTGGAACCGGTGGCACCGGACGCCCTCGACCAGTTGGCTGGGCTGCTGGTGGCCCAGATGGAGACCATCGCCCGGTTCCCTGTGCGGCGTCGGGTGCTCTCGCTCTCCGGCGGCAAGGACTCCCGGCTGGTGGCTGCGGCGGCATCGGCCGCCGGAGTGCTCGACCGCCTGGTGGTGCAGACCCACCACAGCCCCGGCGGTTCACCCGACGAGGCCGTGGCCGCCATGGTGGGCGCGGCGCTCGGCGTCGAGGTGAAGAAGTTGAGCCGCCCGGCAGCCGACCTCGATCCGGCGCATTCGAGCGCAAACTGCGTAACCACGTCTTCCAGACCTGGGGGATGCATGGAGCCTGGGACCTCAAGGGCATCGTCCCCACCTCGCCCAACCTCGGCATCGGCGGCCTCTTTGGCGAGACCCTCCGCTCGCATTACGCCCCCGGCCGCACCTTCCACGGCGCCGATGATGCCCGGCGGTTCTTCGCAGAGGAGATGGCCTTTGACCGGGCGGGGATCCTCACGGCCGGAGGTTGCCGCCGAACTGCGAGCCCGGGTCGCCCAGTGGGTGGAGCGTCGGCTGGGCGAGGGGATCCCGCCGGAAGACCTCGCCGAAGTCCACTACGCCGAGCACCGGCTGCGCCGCTGGCTGGGCACGGTACGGCATGTGGTGGCGCACAACCCGGTCGCCGACCCGCTGCAGCTCACCGCCGGGTTCCGCACCGCCATGGCCATGGGGCATGAGCTGCGCCGGGTCGACGCCATCCACTTCGAGTTGATCCGGCGTCTCTGCGAGCCCCTGGCCCGGGTGCCGCTGGCGGGCAAAGGGTGGCACCCGGCGGCGCGGGCAATGGCTCCCGAACCCGATCGCTACGACGCTCCACCGGTTACCGGTGGCGGTGGAGGCGGTCATCGCTGGCAGGACCGTCGGTTTCACACGCTTGCCCCTGTGTTCGCCGCCGAGTTGCTAAACGGCCGTGGGAACCCGCTGGTCGAGATGCTCGACCGCAAACGGCTCGAGGAGGTGCTGAGTGGTCGTCGCCAGCTCGACGCCTACGGCAAGACCGCCCTTTGGGCGACGCTCGCCGCCGCAGTCTGGATCGATGGTGGCGAGCTCCCCATTCGTTATCCACGACACCCGTCGGCCACGCCTGGCGCCGCAATCAACGCTAAGTCGGACCCGGTCGGGTCTCAATCAGCCAACGCCCGGTAGAGGAACGCCGCCATCTGGCCGCGCGTCACCTCCATCTGCGGACAGAAGGTGGTTGAGGTACATCCCTCGGTGATGCCGGTGGCGGCGAGGGCGTTGATGGAGTCCTCGTGGGTGGTGCCGTCGTCGTCGCCGAAGGCGTCCGGCCCTGCGGGGAGATCGAGGGCGCGGACCAGGAAGCTGGCCATCTGGCCCCTGGTCACCTCCTCGTCGGCGCAGAAGCTGGTGGAGGTACATCCCTCGGTGATGCCGGTGGCGGCGAGGGCGTTGATGGAGTCCTCGTGGGTGGTGCCGTCGTCGTCGCCGAAGGCGTCCGGCCCTGCGGGGAGATCGAGGGCCCGTACCAGGAAGCTGGCCATTTGTCCGCGGCGCACCCCGGCCTGCGGGCAGAAGAGGGTTCCGGCGTCGTCGCATCCCAGGGTTATGCCCTTGGCCGAAAGCCAGGCGATCTCTTTGGCAAAGATCGAGCCGGCCAGATCCTGGAAGGGAAGGCCGACGATGACAGGGACAGTCGCCGTTCCTTCGGTCCCAACCGGCGCTCGCACCGTCACCCTCGCCGTGTAGATGCCAGGTTCCTCGAAGACGTGGACGAGGGTGCTGCCGTCGGCGGCCCCCCCGTCGCCAAATGTCCATCGGTAACCGGCGAGTTTGCCCGTTGGGTCGCACTTGGCATCTCCGGTCAGTTCCACTGCGAGAGGGGCGCCGCCGTGGGCAGGGGAGGCGGACGCCTCGATATCCATCTTGCCCCCGTACCGGTTGAGGGAGGCATTGACCGCCGCCCCCGCATCGAGCCGCCCCCCGGAGACAGTCCGTCCCTCCAGGTCGGGCGCCGCGTCCACCGTTCCAAGAATCGTGCTGCGAACCACCGATGGTGGCGAGCATGGGTTGGCAGAGCGGATCAGCGCCGCCGCCGCGGTGACGTGTGGTGTCGCCGGCGAGGTCCCGCTCAGCGAGCCGTGTCCAGGGGCGGCGTCGTAGTCGAGCGGTGTCGTAGAGAGGATGGTGGTGCCGGGGGCACCCAGGTCGACGGTCTCGGCGCCCCAGTTGGAGAAAGAGGCGAGCAGGTCGCTCGGGTCGGTGGCGGCCACCGAGACGATTGTGTTGCCGGGGAAGGCAGCCGGGACGAGTGGGTTCACATCGGCATCGGTCGCCTGGTTCCCCGCAGCAGCGACCACGAGGACTCCGGCCTTGCCCGCCGCCTTCACGGCTTGACGTAGAGGTGCATCGAGATCGGCGCCGAGCGGTGCCCGCCCCAGCGAGATGTTGATCACATCCGCCCCGTTCGCCACGGCATAGGCGAGGCCGGCAATGACATCGTCATCGGGGCAGATCTCGTCGCACACCCGAACCGGCATGAGCCTGACCCCGGGCGCGACACCGGCGACCCCTTGACCGTCGATGGCTGCCGCCAGGATCCCGCTCATGATCGTGCCGTGGTATCCGAGGTCGTCGGGACGGCCGTCGCCGTCTCTGAAGTCCCAGCCGTGGGCGTCGTCGACGAACCCGTTGTGGTCGTCGTCTGCCCCATTGCCCGGAACCTCACCCGGGTTGTCCCAAAGTTGCGGCGCCAATTCGGGATGCTCCAGGTCGGTCCCCGTGTCGAGGACGGCCACCACGATGGCCGGGCGGCCCTTTGTCACCTCCCACGCCGCCGGTGCGCGTATCTTGGCCAGACCCCACTGCCGCGTCTTGGAGCGGCTCCTCCTGGGGGAGGAGCACCGGGTTGGGGTATAGGTCGACACCCGCTGCCACCGCGAGGTCGGCATCTGCGCCGGGTTCGACCCGGAGCAGCGCCCACCCCAATCCGAGCACTTCGACGGTCCCTCCGGTGGCTGCGGCGGCGGCCTCGACCTGGTCGATGGGGACGAGGTACTCGTCGGGCACCGTCTCCACATCGGGCGGAGGTGCGGCTGATGCGGTAGCCGAAGCGGTAGCCGGGATTAGCACTGCGGCCAGCAGCGCGACGATTGACCCCCTGACCATCCCGTCATGGAACAGCAACCGGCGCCATAGGCCAAAACGGGTGTCCATCGCCCAGAGTTCCTGGATGCGTCGATCCCGTGTGGAACCCGTTGCAAGGGTCCGGGCTGCTGGGGGGATTGCCTGGTCATGGTGGGTCGGCCTAGTCTGCGATGCCGGGTTGGGAGCTGGCGGGGGATACGGTCGAGGCTGGACGGTGCCCTCGCATGCATGTTGAGGCTCAGGCACGACGCTCAATAGACACTCGCAGGCTGTTGCTGCGCGCCGCGGTGGTAGCCGGGGTGGTCGGCGCAGCGCTGGTGGCGCCCCGCATCACCATCCATGCACTGCCGGCGCCGCCGGTCGCATCCTCGCTCGCCCTCTCCTTCCAGGACACCGGCGCCGAAACATGGGAGACACCCCCCATCGAGGCGACGGCCACCATCGCCGGTCTCTCCTGGGAGGGTGACGCCCCGAGTCGAGCCTGGGTGCGGGCCAGCGAGGACGGCTCGGATTGGTCGCCATGGACAGAGCTTGCCGTCGACGCCGAGCACGGGCCCGACCCCGGTACGGCCGAAGCAGCGGGGTCACGCCCGGCCAGCGAGCCGGTCTATGTGGGCAGAGCGAACTGGCTGCAATACCGGGTGGAGGGCGCCGAGCCGGGACGGATCAAGGCCGAAGTGGTCGAGACAGCCGGGCGTCAGCTCGGTGCGCTGGAGCGGGCCGCACTCGTGGTCCGCGGGATTCGGCTGACCGAATCGGATCAGGCGGGTGCTTCGCCGACCAGCTCCGAACTTCATCTCCAGGGAGGAGTGGGGGGCGGAATCCTGCCAACCCTCCGACCCTTCGCCTCCCGAGTACATCACCCGGGTCCGGGTCATGTTCGTCCACCACACCGCCACCGCCAACGGGTACACCGAGGCGGAGGCACCCGAGGTGATCCGATCGGTGTGCGCCTATCACGTCTTCACGCTCGGCTGGAGTGACATTGCCTACAACTTCCTCATCGACCGGTTTGGCAACACCTATGAGGGTCGCGGCGGCGGGGTCACCCAGGCGATCTACGGCGGTCATACCCAGGGCTTCAACTCGTATTCGAGCGGGGTGGCTCTGATCGGAGAGCACACCTCGACCGCACCCAGCCCGGCTGCGCTCGAGTCGCTCGAGCACCTCCTTGCCTGGAAGCTCGATCTCAGCCATGCCAGGCCCACCGGGTCGTCCACGGTGATGTCGCTCGGCTCGGCGATCTACCCCTTTGGCGACATGGTGACGCTCCCCAACATCGCTGGGCACCGCGATGCACAGGCGACGAGCTGCCCGGGCGACTCCTGTTACGTCCTGCTTCCTTCTATCCGCCAGGCCGTCGCCAACCGTGGCGAGCCAAAGATCTACGGGGGTTTCCCCGACATCGAGCCGACCCCATATCGCGAGGACATGGTTTTCCATATCGGCTTCTCCGAGCGCATGGTTTGGTCGTTTCGGCTGAGCGACAACGTGGACGGCTCGACGTTGGTGAGCCGCTCGGGGACGGGAAAGGCGGCGACCATCACCTGGGACCGCCAACGTCAGAACAGCTATGTCGAACCGGGCTGGTACCCGGTGGAGCTCACTGCTGAGACGCTCGATGGCCGTACGCCGCGCCAAGTGAGCACGGCGGTGCTGGTCTTCCGGCCACCGTTCGTCGATGACGACGGGTCGATTCACGAGTTCAGCATCGAGGACATCGCCGAGGCCGGGATCACGGTGGGCTGTGGCGGGACCCGGTTCTGCCCCAATCAGGCCGTGACCAGGGGACAGATGGCGAGCTTCCTCACCAGGGCGCTGGACCTGCCGCCCTCCCCGGACGACTGGTTCGACGACGACGACCAACAGCGTCCACGACGAGGCGATCGACAGCATCGCCGAGGCAGGCATCACTAAGGGGTTCCCCAACGGGACGTTCCGTCCTGAGTTGGCGGTCACCAGGGGGCAGATGGCGAGCTTCATCGCCAGGGCGCTCGACCTGCCGCCCTCCCCGGACGACTGGTTCGACGACGACGACAACAGCGTTCACGACGAGGCGATCGACAGCATCGCTGAGGCGGGTATCACGACCGGCTTCAGCGATGGGACCTTCCGTCCGGAGGAACCAGTCACCCGGGCGCAGATGGCCAGTTTCCTCGACAGGGGGTTCCTCGAATGATGAGGAGGGCGCTGGTCGTAATGCTGGCGATGCTGCTGGTGGGGATGGTCGCCTCCCCGGCCGGGGCCGACGACAGGGACGTTTACACCTTCGAGGGGCGGGGTTGGGGCCACGGGGTCGGGTTTAGCCAATACGGCGCCAGGGGCATGGCGATGGAGGGGCACAGCTACAAGGAGATAGTCACCCACTACTACAAGGGAACCTCGGTGGGCACCATCGCCGACTCAGTCGGGTCGAACAACTTTCTCCGCACCAAGACCCGGCCGATCTGGGTGGGGCTGCTGCAATCGCTAACCAGCACCACCTTCTCCCCGTACGTGGTCGAGGAGGGGCACACGGTGCGGGTTTGTCAGGACAAGCTCTCCAGTGGCCGCCGTTGCGCCAACGCCAAAGAAGGGCAGGAGTGGAAGGTGCGGACCGCCGACAAGGGTGGGTGCCGCATCCTCCGCAACGACAATCGTGTCTGGGAGTCGAGGGGCAAGTGCCGGGTGGACGTCTCGTGGGACGAGGCGCCGACCCGGATCCTGCTGTCGGGCACCGGGTACACCTACGCCAGAGGGGTGCTCCACGTTCGCCCGGTCCCTGCCAAGAAAGCGTTCCACGTCTCGATCCAGCTTTCGATGAACGAATACGTCAGGGGCATCGCCGAGGTCCCGACCGACTGGCCGACGGCGGCGCTAAAGGCGCAGGCCGTGGCGGCCCGCAGCTACGCCGCCTACAAGGTGTTGGGATACGGACCGATCTCGGGTCTCGACCAAACCCGACGTAAGGATTGCTGGTGCCATCTCTACGGGGATACCCGTGACCAGTACTACATCGGGTGGGCCAAAGAAACCTATGGCGCCGCCTGGCCGGACGCGGTGACTTCCACCAATGGCGAGGTTGTCACCTACGACGGGGGAGGCACCCAATCGGGGATCATCCAGGCCTTCTACTCGGCGTCATCCGGCGGCGTCACCGAGCGCAGCGTCGACATCTGGGGAGGCTGGCGTGACTATCTACAGAGCGTCTCCGACCCGTGGGCGATCGATCCTGCGGTGGGAAATCCATACGCCTCCTGGACCTTCGATGTGACGGCGGGGAAACTGGCTTCGGCCCTCGGGTGGGACGATGTCGACGCGGTGACACTGCTCACCGTTCCCCCGAACTCGACCTTTCAGGTGGAAGGCTCCGATGGCGGTGAATCCGTTTCCACGACGGTCACCGGCCCCTGGATCTACTCAGACGTTTGGCAGCCGCTCGCCCCACCTGAGGGGCGTGACCAAGACCGCGGCACTCCCCTTCGACGACATCTCGAGCGGCGACACCCACACCGAGGCGATCCTCGCCATCCACGATGCCGGGATCACGGCGGGGTGCGATGCCGACTCCTTCTGCCCCGATGCCGTCGTAACCCGGGCGCAGATGGCCAGCTTCCTGGCGCGGGCGCTCGACCTGGCGGAGGTGGAGAAGCAACCGCTTCGCCGATGTCGCCGGTGGCTCCACCCACGCCGGTGCGATCAACGCCATCGCCGACGCCGGGATAACTGTCGGGTGCAATGAGGCCGGCACCCGGTTCTGCCCCGGCCAGGCGGTGACCCGGGCGCAGATGGCGAGCTTCCTGGCGCGGGCGCTCAACCTGGACCCGATCGATGGCCGTCAGTTCTCAGACGTCCCCGCCGACTCGGTCCACCTCGGGGCGATCAACGCCATCGCCGCAGCCGGGATCACCAAGGGTTGCGACAGCGCCGGCACCCGCTTCTGCCCGGGCAAGGCGCTGCCCCGAGCCGAGATGGCCAGTTTCCTCGCCCGCTCGTTCGTCTGGGAGTAGGCCAAAACCCGGCAACCCTGGGTTCCAACGGTCGCACAGCAGCGCTTCGCGCCCACAGAACGGACGGTGGAACCCAGTGCTGCGGCTCCGTCATGTCTTTGTCAACCGTGGCGGAATCCAACGATGAATCCGCAACCCCACGCGATATGCATCACCGGCAGCACCAATGGCAAGAGCAGGGCGGCTGGGTCGGGGCGATTCGCAACGTTGGCTGCCGCGGTGGCGCCGAGGGCACCGGCGTAGATGCCGGGAACGACCGCACCCAGCGCGGCCCGGCCCGCCAGGGCGGCGAGGGCGGACAACGACAGACCGACCACCAGAGCAGGAGGCGCCAGCTGGCGGGGACGAAGCGATGCCGGGTGACGGCGGATCACACGGTTTTTCCACCGCCCGTAGTCGTAGTACTGACGCCACAGAGCGACGAGGTCGGCCCTCGGGGTGTAACGGACCCGCAGACGGGGCTCGAACCAGACCTCCTCGCCCGCTTCGTGCAACCTCCAGTTCAACTCGTAGTCCTGGTTGCGGATGAGCGATTCGTCGTAGAGCCCCACTTTTTCGAGCACCGCTCTGGGGAAGGTGCCCAGGTAGACCGTGTCGGTTGGCCCCGGCTCTCCTCCATAGTGGAATCGGGCATCTCCCACACCCATCGGGATGGACATGGCGATGGCGATTGCTCGCTGGAGCATCCCCTCTCCGGTGGCTTCCTGTATCCCCCCGACGTTCCCCGCTCCGGTCTCGAGCAGGGTCTCGACCGCGGTGCCGATGTACCCCGGTGGGAGGATGGCGTGGCCGTCGCAGCGGACAATGACGTCGCTGTTCGAGGCGCGGATGGCGGCGTTGAGACCGGCTGGCGCGCTTCCCGCCGGGTTGGGGACGATTTGAACCCTGGGGTCAGCTGCCGCGAGCCGCTCGAGGATCTGGACGGTGCCATCGCTCGATCCGCCGTCGGCGACGACCACCTCGATGGTGCCCGGGTAATCCTGGCCGAGAGCCGAGCGAACGGCATCGCCGACCGACTCCGCCTCGTCGAGGACCGGGATCACCACAGCCACCGAGGGCCATGAGCCATCCATCAACCAGACGGTACCGTCTTCTACCGTGCCGGCGATGCCCGCCGCTCTCCAGATCTCGCCACCGATGGTGCTCGCCATGTGGGCCGGCGGGATTGCCGCCGGGGCTGCACTCATCGCATGGTGGAGGATCGTGGGACGGGGGTTCATCTGGCTCGCCGCCGGGGTTGCGGCTGTGCTCGGCGCCGGGGCCGCCGCCGCCGGGGGAGGGATCCCGGCCGTGCTGGGGGCGGTCTTCGCCGCGCTCTCCATGTTGGCCGCCACCCGCCCCAAGCTCGCCTCGCTCGTGCTCGCCGCTTCGGCGGGCGTGCTGTTGTCCTCGGCTGCGCTGGCAGGGGACGCTCTGCTTGCCATCAGCGGCGCCGCCGCGCTGGGTGCGGTCACCGACGAGATGCTCCTCGGCCATTGGTATCTGGTCGACCCGCGCTTGCCGCGCTGGGCACTGCGGGCCCTGGCCGTCGCCGGCCTCGTAGCCGCCGCCGTCGATGGAGTGCTCCTCCTGGTGCGTGGTGCCTGGCCGGTGGGAGGGTCCGTGATCGCGTGGGCGTTCGTGGTCGCCGCCATCGCCACTGTGATCCTGATGGCGGCTGTGCTGGGCGCTCTCCGACAACCGTCGTATACCGGGGTGATGGCTGCGACCGGTCTCTCCTATTTGGCGATGATCACCGCGCTCGCCGCCACCGTGCTGGGGAGATCGTTGCTCCCCGTTTGAGCGGGTAGCCAGCCGTTCTGTGGGCCTGAACCGCGCCTATGGCGCGGTTCGAACCCCGGGTTCGGGGTCGTCCCTACACTCCCGGCCCGGTGAAGATCTCTACGGGCCGGGGCGACGACGGCACAACCGGTCTCCTGTTCGGGGGTCGGGTCTCCAAGGACGACACGGGCCCCGAGGCGTATGGGACCGTCGACGAGGCGGTGTCGGCGCTCGGGGTGGCGCGCTCGATCGCCACGGGCGAGACCGCCGAGCGGCTGCTCCAGATCCAGCGCGATCTTTTCGTCGCCGGCGCCGAGTTGGCCACCGCGGCCGACAACCGCAAGAAGCTCGAGCCGGGTGCGACCCTCGTCGACGCCTCCATGGTCGGCCGGGTCGAGGAGTGGACCGAGGACCTCGAGCGGCGCGGTCTCGCTGCCCGCGGAGTTCGTCGTCCCCGGCGGGGAGCCACTCCCGGCGGCGCTCGATCTGGCACGGGCCGTGATACGACGCGCCGAGCGCCGGGTGGTTTCACATCTGAGCAGCACCGGGATCGATGACAGCCGGGTTGTGGTCTATCTCAACCGGCTCGCCGACTTCGTCTTCATGCTCGCCCACGCCGAGGAGGGCAGCTCGGAGCTGTGGCACGAGCAGGAGCGGTGACGCAGTGGGCCTCATGACCTCGGTGGAGGGCGGACCCGAGCCGCCATCAGCCCCTGACGGGGTCTTCTTGATCGGGGTGCTCGCCGGACGAGCCCTTCCTTCGGGGACCGAGCGGTGGTCGTCATTGCTCGATGCCAACCGCGCTTTCCTCGACAGCATCGACTTCAAGGGAGACCCGGGCCAGGTCGTCAGACTGCCCGCCCCTGGCGACATCGATACGACATCGATCCTTCTCGTAGGACTCGGACCGGCCCCCGACAACGAGGCGCTGCGCCGTGCCGCCGGGTGGGCGGCCCGGTCGGCAGCTGGTCTGGCGACCGTGGCCACCGATCTCCACGCCGTCGGAGGGGAGGGCGCCGCCCGTGCCATCACCGAGGGGTTCCTCCTCGGTAGCTACCGGTTCGATCGCTACCGGTCGAGGCCCAAACCACCGCCGGCTTCCCGCTTGGTGCTCTCCGGTGCCCACGAGGCGCAATTGGACGAGTCGGAAGCGGGGAAAGTGGTCGCCGAGGCGGTTGCCCTGGCCCGGGACCTGATTCTCGAGCCGGCCGCGGCCAAGGCTCCCGAGGTCTTGGCGGTGCTTTTCGCCGAGGTAGCAACCGAGGTGGGAGCGACCGTCGAGGTACTCGAGGAAAGTCAGATCGCCGCCGCCGGTTTGGGCGGGCTCGTTGGTGTCGGGGCGGGTTCGACCAGACCGCCCCGGTTGGTCCGCATCCGGTATCGGCCGGACGGAGCTATCGGCTCGGTGGCGCTGGTGGGAAAGGGGATCACCTTCGACTCGGGCGGGCTGTCGCTAAAGACGGCGGACCTGATGGAACCGATGAAGAGCGACATGGCAGGAGCGGCCGCCGTGGTGGCCGCCCTGCAGGCGGTGGCGAGACTCGGCCTCCCGCTCGGAGTCGAGGTCATCACACCGCTGGCCGACAACCTCCCTTCCGGGTCGGCGATGAAGCCGGGCGACGTCCTCCGAACCCGCAACGGGAAGACGATCGAGGTGCTCAACACCGACGCCGAAGGAAGACTGGTCCTGGCGGATGCCCTCGCACTCGCCGCAGAGTCGGAGCCGGATCTCGTGGTGGATGTGGCGACTCTCACCGGGGCGGCCAAGGTGGCGCTGGGTGAAAAGGTCGGCGGGGTCTGGGGGAACCAACCTTGGCTCGTGGACAGGGTCGTTGCCGCCGCGGCCACGGCGGGGGAGGCGGTTTGGCCAATGCCACTCCACCGCGAGTACCGGTCGTTGATCGATTCCGAACTGGCCGACATGAAGAACACGGGGGGCCGATTTGGCGGGGCAATCACCGCGGCTCTGATCCTTTCCGAGTTCGTCGGAGATGTCCCTTGGGCGCACCTCGACATCGCCGGACCGGCACGCTGGCCGGACGACGAGCACTACCAGCGCAAAGGCGCCTCCGGTTTTGGGGTGCGGACGCTGGTGGCCCTTTGTGAGGCTTTGGCGGAGGAGGGGACCGGGCCAACTCGGGCGTAACGGTGCACCACCCGACCCCGGGTAACCTGCCTGTCCATGCGTCGCCGGGTCATGGTGTCGGTGGGTGTGGCGGATCTCATCGCTCTGATTGCGGCGATCGGCCTCGGCTCACTCCTTATCTACAACACCCCATGGTTGTGGCAGGTGAGGCTTGGCCCCGAGGACTCGGTGTGGCCGATGGTCGGCTTCCTGCTCGCCGGAGGCGTCACCGGTTCGGTGATGACCGCACGGCCCGGAGTCGGGGTCCCCCGTCCGTCGTACGGGCGCGCCACCACCATCGCCCTGATAGCCCTGGCTTCGGTCGCCATCGGCACCCTGTTATTCCGTACCTACTGGTCCAGAGCCTTCATCCCCGTCGTCGTCGGGGTCTGGCTCGGTGCGTCCTTCGCCCATCGGTTCGTGAGACGCCGCCGGCCGTGGACCGAGTCGATGGTGGTGGTCAGTGCCGAGAAGGAGACGGTGGACCAGTTGGCGGTCGCCCCCCACGCCCGCGTTGTCGATGTGCTCGACCCGGGGTACGAGGGCGAGCTCGAGCCGCTGGCCAGCTCGACCACCCTGGTTGTCGACCTGCGGGCGGTGTTGTCGGACCGGATGGCCCAGTTCGTTTCGTCGTCGGTTTTGGCTGGGCTGAACGTCCGCCACCTGACCCCTGTCTATGAGGAGCACACCGGGCGGCTCCCCATCGTCCACCTCGCCGAGGGATGGGAGCTCACCGTTCCCGTGGTGCGGAGCGCCCCGTTCACCCCGTTGAAGCGGGTCTTCGACACGCTGATCGTGCTCGTGCTGTCGCCAGTCGCCCTTCTGATCGCGTTGGCCGTCATGGCTTCGATCAAGCTGGCGAGCCCGGGAGCCGTCCTGTTCAAGCAGCCCCGGGTCGGCCTCAACGGCAGGATCTTCACCCTTTACAAGTTCCGGACGATGAGCCTCGACGCAGAGCGCGACGGCCCCCAGTTCGCCGTGAAGCACGACGACCGCGTCTTTCCCATTGGGCACTGGCTACGGCGATTCCGGGTGGACGAGATCCCCCAGATGTGGAACGTCCTGCGGGGCGACCTCGCCATTGTCGGTCCGCGGCCGGAGCAGGTTGCCTTCGTCCACCACTTCGAGGCTGTGATCCCCTTCTACGCCAACCGGCACCTGGTGAGACCCGGTATCACCGGCTGGGCCCAGGTCAATTACGGGTACGCCGACGATCGGGCCGACACCATCGAGAAGCTCGCCTACGACCTCTACTACGTAAAGCACATGTCGCCCGGCGTCGACCTTGCCATCCTCGGCCGCTCCCTGTGGACCGTGGTCACCGGGTTCGGGGCGAGGTGATTCAGCGAACCGCGGTTCGCTCTACGTTCCCTCCCGGCAGGCACAACTCGTCGTACTCGACGAGGCGGGGTGGGTGGGACTCGTCCGAGCAGGCCGGGCACGAGGGGTGGCGGCGGAGGCGGACGGTGCGGAACTCCTCGTCGAGCGCGTCGTAGATCAGGAGTCGTCCCACCAGCGAGTCGCCGATGCCGAGCACGATCTTGATCGCCTCCATCGCCTCGATGGACCCGATGATTCCCGGAAGGACGCCGAGCACCCCTGCTTCGGCGCACGACGGGGCCAGCTCAGGCGGTGGCGGCTCGGGGAAGAGACAGCGGTAGCAAGGCCCGTTGTAAGGGTCGAACACGGTGGCTTGTCCCTCGAACCGGAACACCGAGCCGTGCACCACCGGGATCCTGAGGTGGAGCGAGGCGTCGTTGAGCAGGTACCGGGTGGGGAAGTTGTCGGCGCCGTCCACCACGACGTCGTACCCAGAGAGCACATCGAGCACGTTGTCCGCAGTGAGTCGCTCGGTGTATGGCTCGACCTTGACGTCCGGGTTGAGGGCGCTGATGGTCTCTCGGGCGGACTCCACCTTGGACTGGCCGACCCGGTCCAGGTTGTGGAGGATCTGACGCTGGAGGTTGGTCGTATCGACCTGGTCGAAGTCGACGATCCCAATGGTCCCTACCCCGGCCGCGGCCAGATAGAGGGCGGCCGGCGAGCCAAGACCACCGGCGCCGATGAGCAGGATCTTGGCATCGAGCAGCCGGTGCTGACCTTCCTCCCCGACCTCGGGTAGGAGGATGTGGCGGCTGTAGCGGGCCCGCTGCTCGCTGCTGAGGGTCACCGGCGTCGACCAGGCGTGACCACCGCTCTTCCATGAGCCGAACCCGCCCCGCAGCGACCGCACCTTGGCGTACCCCATCTCATGCAGCGACTGGGCCGCCAACGCCGACCGCGCCCCGGCGGCGCAGTAGAGGACGATCTCGGTGTCGGGGTTGGGCACGTGGCTGGCGATGGTGCTCTCCAGCAGGCCCCTGGGGATGTGGCGCGACCCCGGTATGGCGCCTTGCTCGAACTCGTCCACCTCGCGCACGTCGATCACCACGAGATCGGAGCGTGTCTCCAACCGCGGCTCGAGCTCGGCAGACTCGACCTCGGTGATGTTCTCCTTCGCCTTTCGGACGAGATCCTGATAGCTCAGCGGCATGCGGGCTCCTTCGGCTCGTCCAGAGTAATGCCATCAGCGAGTCAGTCCGCACCGCTGTGTGCTTGGCTAAGTTTTGCCAACCATCCTACAATACTCTTGACGACGGTTAACGCCTCTGATAGCAGTACCGGGTGCAGGGAGCAGCGTCCGGAGGTCGAGATGCCCGTCCTCCCGCATCACCCGCCGTGCAGCCTCCGGACGCACTCCCCGCACTCCGACCGTCGGTGGTCGAAAGGCCGTGGATTGCGGCGGACATCTGGGAGGACGACACCGACGGGATGCCGCCCGACCACCCATATGTGCTTCGCTACTGGCCGCCGGCGATCGGGCCGGGAGCCACCGCAGACCTTCTCCGATTGATAGCCGCCGCCCAACGCAGGCGGCAGGTGCGGCGTCCCCTCCACCTCTCGGTGCTGGTCGAGGAGGGTTTGGTGAGCCGTGACGGGAACCGGCTATTGGTGCGTGAGGTGGTGCCCGCCGTACCGCCACGGCTGCGTCGCAGGCTCCCCGAGGTGCTCAAGCGTGAACTGGAGGAAGGCGTGGCGGAATAGGCGGCGGGCGGTCAGTCGCCGTCGCCACCACCATCTCCGTCGCCGTTGCCACCACCGGGGGGACCATCGGACAGCACGCCGACCACGAGGGTGACGGTCCCGCCGTACTGGATGATGCCGCCGGGCGGTGGGTTGGTGGCAATGACGACACCGACCCGCTTGGGGCTACGCACCGGTTCGTTGGCGACACCGACGGTGAGCGCTCCGACCCCGGTCTCGGCCTCGAGCGCCGAGAGAGCAGCCAAGGCCTCGTCCACGGTCAGTCCGCGCAGATCGGGCATGGCGGTCTTGGGTATTTCACCGGTGGAGACTCCGATGGTCACCCCGGTTCCCTGGGTCACCTCGGCGCCGGCTCCGATCGACTGGCTGAGCACCGTCCCCCGCGTCTCCAAGGAGACCACGTCGGTGCTATTGCCGATGAGTCGCGCCTCACGCAACACCGCGAGCGCCGACTGCTGGTCGAGGCCGACGACCGAGGGCACCACAGTCGTAGGCACCTTGAAGAATGCATCCACGCCGGGCGGGTCCGCCGGGAAGTCGCTCTCGGGGACGTCCTCGAGCACGTGCTCCATGAATTCTGCCCATATCGGGGCAGGCACCGTTCCGCCAAAGACCCGGTCGTAGAGCTGTCCGTTGGCGACCACATTCTCCAACCGGCGCTGCTCGTCGGGGAAACCGACCCACACCGCAGTGGAGTACTCGGGGACGAATCCGACGTACCAGGCATCGCGGTGCTCCATGTGGGTGCCGGTCTTCCCCGCTTGGGTCCGCCCGATGTTGGCATTCGTACCGGTGCCGTTGACGGGTACCTGCTCGAGCGGCTGGCGAGCCGCGGCGGCGAGCGCCGCGTCGATCACCTGGGTCCGTTCCGGGGCTCTCTCGTAGATCACCTCGCCGTCGGAGGTCGACTATCCGGGACACGAGGTAGGGACGAGCCCAGCGCCCGTTGGTGGCGAAGCTCGAAAAGCGCCGAAGCCATCTCCAGCGGGCTCACCGCCCCCGAGCCGAGCACCACCGAGGGGACGTCGGGGATGTCAGACTCGATCCCCATGCGGTGGGCGACGTCGACGATCTTGTCCGGCCCCACCGAGAGCGACAGCTGGGCGTAGACCACGTTGGTGGAGGCCACGGTGGCGTCGTAGAGCGACATGAGCCGGCTGCCGGCGCCCTCGGCGTTGTCCACCTCCCAGATGTTCCCGTCCTCGGAGCAAACGTAGGGACACTCCAACTGGAGCGGGCTGGTGGCGTCCCAGAACGAGCGCAGGCTCCCGCCGTTCTCCAACTCGGCGACCAGCCCGAACGGCTTGAAGGCCGAGCCCGGGTTGCGACGGCCCTGAACGGCGAGGTCGAACTGCTCCTCCTCGAAGCTCAGCCCGCTTGCGATCACTTTCATCGCTCCGGTCCGGTTGTCGACCATGGCGATGGCGCCGGTGGGCATGGGGTTGTCGGGGTCGGTGCGTCGGCGGCAACCACTGCGCGCAGCATCGAGTTGGCGTACTGCTGCAGCCCCATGTCGATGGTGGTCTCGATGCGGAGCCCTCCGCCCCCGTCGCAGGCTCGACCACGTCGCCCGGGCAGCCGAAGACGGCCGCCTTGCGCTCCTCGGCGGTACCGGCCGAGGAAGGCGAACTCGGGATCGTTGAGCAACTGCCGCTTCACCTCGGCGACGACGTGCTCCGCCGGCCCGACAAACGGCTGGTGATCCACCACCTCCAGGGGGACCCTCTTTGCCTGGCGCGCCTGACGCTCGGTGATGAAACCCAACTCCACCATCCGGTCGAGTGTGGCGTTCCGCTTCTCGATGGCGTTGTCCGGTCGTCGGCGCAGGTCGTAGAGCGAGGGGTTTCGGATGAGCACCGAGAGCGACGCCCACTCCGCCAGGGTGAGATCCTGCAACTCCTTGCCGAAGTACTCCCTTGCCGCGGCCTTGATCCCGTATGCGCTCCACCCGAAGTAGACCGAGTTGAGATAGAACTCGAGGATCTGCGGCTTGTTGTAGCGCCGTTCCAACTCGACGGCTGACGAACATCTCGCGGATCTTGCGCTCGGCGGTTATCTCGTTTCCGACGAAGACCTTGGCCACCTGCTGGGTGATGGTGGACCCACCCTGGTCGGAGCTGCCGATCACGTTTTCGAACAACGCCCGGCCCACACTGCGCCAGTCGACCCCCTCATGCTCGAAGAAGCGGCCATCCTCTGATGCGAGCATGGCATGACCACCCTCTTGGGGACGTCGCCGGTAACGGACCGGCTCGCTGAGAACCGCCCGTCGTGGAGTTGGGCGAGAGCTAGGTCCCGTCGCCGCTGTAGATGCGTGATACCTGCGAGAGGTCGGGGAGAGCCGAGATCCATCGACGCCATGTCCGGGAGGTACTTCTCCTCGAGCCCCTGGAACACGCCGTAAGCGGTGTTGACGCCGAGGAAGCTGAACAGCGCCACCCAGGTCGAGGCAAGGACCGCGATCGAAAGCAACACGGCGAGCGCCACGAACCAGCGGCTGCGCCGCTCACGCCATTCGAGTTCGTGGATTGGGGACTTTGGCATGAGGCGCTTGAGGTGCTCTGGCTTCGCGTACGGGCGTTCTGAGTCGCCGCCGGATCATGATTCCGCGATACCGAGGTGTCAGGACGCTGTGGGCGCGTCTGAAGTTCCAGGTAGCCTGCGGCGCGGTCCCGATCAGCCTACCGGCCTGGGAATCGAACAGGTGTCCACCGGCCCACTCGCACCACCAGCGGCATCGAGGTCGAGGTGGTCTATCGCCCGCCGCCGACCCACCCCATCGAGGATCCGGGGGAGTACCCCTTCACCCGGGGCCCGCACCCCACGATGTACCGGGGCCGCCCCTGGACGATGCGGCAGTACGCCGGCTTCGGCACCGCCGAGGAGACCAACCGGCGGTTCCACGCCCTGCTCGCCGCCGGGCAGACCGGGCTCTCGGTGGCCTTCGACCTCCCCACCCAGATGGGCTACGACTCCGACCACCCCATGGCGGCGGGCGAAGTGGGCAAGGTCGGCGTCGC
Source organism: uncultured Actinomycetes bacterium (assembly GCA_963758695.1). Lineage (GTDB taxonomy): Bacteria > Actinomycetota > Acidimicrobiia > Spongiisociales > DATADW01 > DATADW01. The sequence goes on along the minus strand of CAVWWM010000013.1, from coordinate 98,842 downwards.
CATCGACACCCTCGACGACATGCGCCGCCTGCTGGACGGCATCCCGCTGGGCGAGGTCAGCACCTCGATGACGATCAACGCCACCGCACCCATCCTGCTGCTGCTCTACAAGCGGTGGCCGAGGAGCAGGGGATTGTCCCGTCCGGACGCATCCGGGGCACGGTGCAGAACGACATCCTCAAGGAGTACGTGGCCCGGGGCACCTACATCTACCCGCCCCGCCAGTCGATGCGGCTGGTCACCGATCTCTTTGCTTACTGCGCCACCGGCTCCCCGCGTGGAACACGATCTCGATCAGCGGCTACCACATCCGGGAGGCGGGGGCCACCGCCGTCCAGGAGGTGGCCTTCACCCTGGCGCAACGGCCTTGCCTATGTGCGAGGCGGCGATCGAGGCCGGGCTCGAGGTGGACGCCTTCGCTCCCCGGCTCTCCTTCTTCTGGAACGCGCACAACAACTTCTTCGAGGAGGTCGCCAAGTTCCGGGCCGCGCGCCGGCTCTGGGCCCAGCTGATGAGGGAGCGGATCGGGGCGAGCACCCGAGCTCGTCGCAAGATGCGGTTCCACACCCAGACGGCGGGCAGCACGCTCACCGCGCAGCAGCCGGAGAACAACATCGTCCGCACCACCGTCCAGGCGCTGGCCGCCACGCTTGGGCGGGACCCAGTCGCTCCACACCAACGCCTTCGACGAGGCGTTCGGGCTGCCCACGGAGCGGTCCGCCACCATCGCCCTCCGCACCCAGCAGATCCTCGCCACCGAGTCCGGCGTGACCGACACCGCCGACCCTCTCGCCGGATCGTTCTATGTCGAAGCTCTCACCGATGAGGTGGAGCGACTCGCCCTCGAGCTAATCGACCGGGTCGAGGAGATGGGCGGGGCGGTGGCGGCGATCGAGGATGGGTTCATGCAGCGCCAGATCGACGAGTCGGCCTATATGGAGGCTAGGCGTATCGAGGATGGCTCCTCGGTGGTTGTGGGTGTCAACCGCTTCGTCGACGCGGAGCCATCAACCGGTACCGCTTGCACGAGATCGATCCGAGGCTCGAGGCCGACCAGGTCGCCCGGTTGGCCGGCGGTCCGGGAGCGAGCGCGACCAGTCGGCTGTTGACGCCGCGCTGTCCGCGGCTGACGGAGGCTGCGGCCAGCGGCGCGAACCTGCTCCCGCCCATGTCCGCCGCCCTCCGTCTCGACGCCACCCTGGGCGAGGTCTCCGACGTCCTCCGCAAGGTGTTCGGGACGCTATCGGACCCAGGTGAGCGGCGTTCTGAGTGCCGTCTTCCAGGTCTTCCGTCTGCCGTCTCAGTCTGTTAGCCTCATTCTCGTGACCGCAATGGCAACGAGGGGCCCTCGTTTTCTCATCATTGGAGGGGGGCCAGCGGGCAACACCGCCGCCACCATCGCGGCTTCGTTGGGGGCCAGGGTGACGTTGGTCGAGCAGCAGATAGTCGGCGGCGCCGCCCACTTGTGGGATTGCATCCCCTCCAAGACCATGGCTGCGACGTCCATCCGGATGGAGTCGATACGCCACGCGGCCCGTCTCGGGCTCTTCGCCGAGCCTGGGATCGTCGACCTCTCCACCTTGGCGGAGCGAATAAAGACCATCTCCAACGACCTGCGCAACAAGGTGATCTCTCTGCTCGAGTCCCAAGACGTGCAGATCATCCAAGGCCGGGGGCGTTTCACCGGTCCCCATGCGGCGGTTGCCGAGACCGAGCAGGGCGAGGATCGCCGATCGACTTCGACTTGGCTCTGATCTCGACCGGGTCGGCCCCCCGGGTGCCGGATTGGGCCGAGCTCGACGGGGAGCGGATCCTCACCACCCGTGACGCCTACGACCTGAGCGTGCTCCCCAAGCATCTGGTCGTGATTGGCTCGGGGGTGACCGGGGTCGAGTTCGTGCACATCTTCGCCAGCCTCGGGTCTGACGTGTCGCTCGTCGTCTCCCGCCAACAGGTTTTGCCACACGCCGATCCCGAGGTGGCCGCGGTGCTCGAGGAGGACTTCTTGGAGCGGGGCGTTCGTCTGCTCATCGGCGCCCGCGCCACGGGGCGCATCGCGCAAGGACGATGGGGTGTTGGTGGAGAGCGACGACGGACGGCGGGTGGAGGGCTCGCACGCCCTGCTCGCCATCGGGTCGATCCCGCTCAGCGATGGGATCGGGCTGGAAGAGGCGCACGTGAAAGCCGATCGACGGCTACATCGTCGTCGACGAGTTCCAGCGGACCACGGCTCCCGCACATCTACGCCGCGGGCGACATCACCGGGCCAGGTACCGCTCTCGTCTGTGGCGGCGATGCAGGGGCGCAAGATCGCACGCCACGCCCTCGGCCACCAGGTGACACCGATCGACTACTCGAAGGTCGCACAGGCGGTGTTCACCGAGCCGGAGATAGCCTCGGTCGGATTGGAAGAGGCCGAGGCAGCCTCGGAGGGGCGCAAGGTTCGGATCACCAAGGTCCCCTTCGCCGCCAACCCCCGCAGTGTGCTCCAGGGACAGACTCGGGGGTTCGTCAAGGTGATAAGCGACCCCGCGACCAGGGTGATCCTCGGCGGAACCATCGTCGGCCACCGCGCATCCGAGTTGATCGGGATCCTCGCCTTCGCCGTCCAGGGGCGGCTCAAGGTGGACACCCTGGTGGAGACGCTGATGGTCCATCCCTCGCTCTCGGAGAGCATCAGCGATGCGGGAGAGTGAGTACTCTGAGTACTCAGTACTTAGTACTTGGTACTTAGACCAATACTCAATCCAAGGCTCACCATGATCATCCAACTCATCGGGTGCCCGCAGGACCTGGGGCAGGAGAAGCGTGGTGTGGACATGGGACCCTCTGCGATTCGGGTCGCAGGCGTGATCGACAAGCTCCGCGCTCTCGGGCACACCGTCATCGACTCCGGCGACGTGTCACTTCGGACATGGCCTCCGAGCAACCCGGCGATCCGGCGCTGCGGTGGGTGGATGAGGTCGTCAAAGACACCGAATCGCTCGCCGATGCGGTCGAGGCTGCCGTCGTGGCCGGGAGATTCCCGTTGGTGCTCGGTGGGGACAACTCGGTGAGCATCGGGTCGATGGCGGGTGTCTCACGGGTCGAACCCCGCCACGGGCTGATCTGGGTCGACGCTCACGCCGACTTCAACATCCCCGAGACCACGCCGAGCGGCAACATCCATGGGATGCCGGTGGCGGCGATCGTCGGTGATGGCGACCCCAGGTTGACCGACGTCGGGGGGTGTAGCCCGAAGGCTTTGGAGACGAACCTGGTCTGGATCGCCCTGCGCGATGTCGATCGCGGTGAGCGAGAGCGGGTCAGGTCGAGCCAGGCGACGGCGTTCACGATGCGGGACGTCGACGAGATGGGGATGCGCCGCATCGCCGCCGAGGCGATCAGGATCGCCACTCATGGCGGGGTGGATCACGTCCACCTCTGCTTTGATATGGACTCGATCGACCCCAGGTACGCCCCGGGGACAGGAACGCCGGTCCCCGGTGGGCTTTCCTACCGGGAGGCGCACCTGTTGATGGAGGCGCTCAACGATTCGGGCATCGTCACCTCGGCGGACTTTGTCGAAGTGAACCCGGCGCTCGATGTGCGAAACACGCACCGCCGAACTGGCGGTTGAGCTGATCTGCTCGCTGCTGGGGAAGCGGATCCTCATGAGTACCAATTTCTAAGTACTGAGGGATTGCCTGACGATGGCCAGCACCGCCCCGGTGGCGACCGTGTCACCGGGACGGATCCTGAGGTCGACCACCTCGCCCTCGACCGGGCTGGTGACCTCGTTCTCCATCTTCATCGCCTCGAGCACGCACACCGGGTCGCCGGCACCGACCCGGTCGCCCGCCTTCACATGGACCTTGACGATCGGTGCCCTGCATGGGCGCGGGGATCATCCCGGCTCGCTCCCTAAGGTGCCGGTGACCGCGACAGCTTGGGTGCCCGGCGCCGGGGCGCGGTCCGAGCCCCCCCAACGGACAGGGCGCTTTCCGGCGACCAGTAGCTGACAGTGAACCGCCGACCGCCGACCTCGACGGTAAGGTCCCGCCTCGCCAGTGCCTCCTCCTCGGGGAGCACCGCCGGCACGGCCGTCTCTATCCCGCTGAGGTCTACCTCCTCCTCGATCCACCTGGTGTGGTGACGTCCCTCGATGAAGTCGGGGTGGTCGAGCACCATCAGGTGCGCTGGGATGGTGGTGGGCACCCCGCTCACCACGAACTCCCGCAGCGCCCGCCTGCCCCTCTCGATGGCCTCGGACCGGTCCCGGCCCCACACCACGAGCTTGGCCATCAGGTTGTCGTAGTACTGGCTGACCCTGGTGCCCGGTGGATCCATGAGTCCACCCGAACCCCGAACCCACCCGGCTCGCGGTACTCGCTCACCCGCCCCGGACCGGGGGTGAAGTTGGCCCTGGGGTCCTCGGCGTTGATCCGGAACTCGATGGCATGACCCCAGGGCTGTACGGCTGTCGAAGGAGAGCGGCTCGCCGGCGGCGACCCGGAGTTGTTCCTTGACCAGGTCGATCCCGGTGACCATCTCGGTGATGGCATGCTCCACCTGGAGACGGGTGTTCATCTCGAGGAAGAAGAACTCGCCCGTCCTGGTCGACGAGGAACTCGACGGTCCCCGCGTTGACATAGCCGCAGTCGCGCGCCACGGCCAGGGCAGCCTCACCGATTGCCTTGCGGGTGCTCTCCTCGATGGTGCTCGAAGGGGTCTCCTCGATGAGCTTCTGGTGACGCCGCTGGACGGTGCAGTCACGCTCGCCGAGGAAGACCCCGTTGCCGTGGTCGTCGAGACGATCTGCGCCTCGATGTGCCGGGGACGCTCGAGATAGCGCTCCATGTAGAGCTCGGAGCTGCCGAAGTACGCCTCCGCCTCGCGGCCGGCGCCCTCGAAGGCGTGCCGACGAGGTCCTCGGTCGGTGAACCACGCCGCAGCCCCTTGCCGCCTCCACCGTGGGCCGCCTTCACCGCCACCGGGTAGCCGAATTCCCGCGGCGCCCGGCCGCCTCGCTCGCCGAGGTGAGCGGCTCCAGCGTCCCCGGCACCGATCGAACCCCGGCTCCTCGGCGGCCCGTCGCGAGGCGATCTTGTCGCCCATGGTGGCGATGGCGTCGGGCGGTGGGCCGACCCACACCAGGCCGGCATCGATGACCGCCCTGGCGAAGTCGGCGTTCTCGGCGAGGAACCCGTAACCGGGGTGGATGCGTCGGCACCGGCTCGAGGGCGGTCTTGATGATCCGGTCGACCCGACAGATACGACTCCGCCGCCGGCGCCGGCCCGATGTTCCAGGAGTCGTCGGCCAGATCGACATGGAGCGACTCACGGTCGAGCTCCGAGTACACCGCGATCGACCGCATCCCCAATTCCTTCGCCGCCCGGATCACCCGCACAGCGATCTCGCCCCGGTTGGCGACGAGGAGGGAGTTCATGAGGGGGATCGCTTCGGGTCAGATCGGCGAGACCCGCGGACGACGCCGGCGGACGGCCGAGACGGGAGACCCGCAGACCGCGAAGACGGAAGTAAGCCCCTTCCGAACACCGCGAAATAGCGGTACTGAGCGACGCCATGCAGGACTTCGCGAGCTCCTGGTCTGGCAGAAGATGCCGCAGTGAACTGGCGTTGCGGTGCATCAGCGCGACGCGGCGATCCCCGGCGACGAGCGCTTCGGTCTGATCACACAGACTCGGCGTTCGGCTGTCTCGGTGGCGGCAAACATCGCCGAGGGTTGCGGGCGACGAGCAGCCAGAGATTGGCGCGTTTCGTCAGCATGTCGCGTTGGATCGCGCCTATCGAACTCGAGTCCCATCTCCTCATCGCCGAGGACTCGGTTACATCTCTCGGGGCACTCGAATTCGCTTGTCGCCGACCTCGTCGAAGTGTAAGCGCCGATCGCTTGACTCGCCTTCAGGAGTCTCCAACGTCATGCGTCAACCGATACAGGCGAGCCACTGCATGCCATTGGAATCGGCTGCTCGGCGCCACTTCCGCCTTCCGTCTATCCGTCTTCCGTCTCCCATTGTGAGCGGCCGCAGGCCGCTCACAATGGGATGTTCCCGTGCTTCTTCGCGGGGAGGGTCTCCCTCTTGGTTGCGGAGCATGGCCGAGGGCTCCGATCAGTTTGGGGCGGGTGGTGCTGGGCTCGATCACTTCGTCGACCAGACCGAGTTCGGCGGCGGGGTAGGGGTTGTAGAAGGTCTCCTCGTAGTCGGAGATGAGCTCGGATCGGCGCCCATCGGGGTCATCTGCTCTGCTGGATGTCGCGCCGGAAGATGACGTTGACCGCTCCCTGGGCGCCCATGACCGCGATCTCGGCGGAGGGCCAGGCGTAGACGACGTCGGCGCGGATCCCGCGGGAGTTCATCACCACGTAGGCGCCGCCATATGCCTTGCGGGTGATGACGGTGACCCGGGGCACCGTCGCCTCGCTGTAGGCGAAGAGCAGCTTGGCCCCGTGCCGGATGATCCCGCGGTGCTCCTGGTCCACGCCGGGAGGAAGCCGGGGACGTCGACGAATGTCACCAGCGGGATGTTGAAGGCGTCGCAGAAGCGGACGAAGCGCGCCGCCTTCTCCGAGGCGTCGATGTCGAGGGTCCCGGCGAGGACCGATGGCTGGTTGGCGACGATCCCGACCGAGGAGCCGTCGAGCCTGGCGAGGCCCACGACGATGTTGCGGCGCCCAGTGCTCGTGCACCTGGAAGAACTCGCCGTCGTCCACCACCATCTCGATCAGCCTGACCACGTCGTACGGCTGGTTGGCCGAGTTGGGGATGATCGAGTCGAGGTCGTCCTCCACCCGGTCCGCCCCGTCGGTGGGGGTGAAGTAAGGGGCCGGTCTCCATGTTGTTCTGGGGGAGGAACGAGAGCAGGTAGCGAACCTCCTCCATCGCCTCGGCGCCCCGCTCGGAGACGAAATGGGTGACACCCGAAATGCTGGCGTGGGTCTGTGCGCCCCCAGTTCCTCGAAGGTGACCTCCTCTCCGGTGACCGCCTTGATCACGTCGGGGCCGGTGATGAACAGATGGCTGGTCCCTTCCACCTGGAACACGAAGTCGGTGATCGCCGGCGAGTAGACCGCACCACCGGCGCAAGGGCCCATGATCACCGATATCTGAGGGATCACCCCGAAGCCCGGACATTTCGCTCGAAGATCCGGCCGTACCCGTCGAGCGCCGCCACTCCCTCCTGGATGCGGGCGCCACCCGAGTCCTTGAGCCCGATCATCGGCACCCCCATCTCGAGCGCCATGTCCATCACTTTGCAGATCTTGTCCGAGACCGCCCGGCCCAGGCTCCCACCGAACACGTGAAGTCCTCGGCGAAGACGAAAACGGTCCTCCCGTCGATGGTGCCCCAGCCGGTGATCACGGCGTCGCCGGGCGGACGGGTCTCCTCGATCCCGAACCCGCTGGCCTGGTGGCGGACGAACATATCGATCTCTTCGAACGAGCCCTTGTCGAGCAGCAGCTGGATCCGCTCGCGGGCGGTCAGCTTCCCCTGCTCGTGCTGACGGGCTACTGCACGCTCGCTACCGGAGTGCAGCGCCTGTCGCGCAGGCGGCGCAGCTCCTCGATCCGCTCCTCGGTGCCCATTTGTTCCCTCCCGCGACTCCGCTATTGGACCTCGCGAGTGTCCCGGGGGATACATATGCGAGTCGCAGACGGAAGGCGGAAGTCGGAAGGCGGAAGCAGCGGCATTAGGAAACGGCCGGCTTGGACGTGGTCACCGCCCCCGGTGAGGAGGCGCCTGGCGGCAGGACTGAATGTCAGTAGGTTCGCGAGGTGGCGGCTGTGCAGGTTGTGAGGCTGGATGAGGTCGGGTCCACACAGGACGAGGCTCGAACCCGTTTTGAGGGCACGCCGGTATTGGTGTTGGCGCAGCGGCAGAACCGAGGAAGGGGGCGTCATGGTCGAGTGTGGACGTCTGCACCGCGGGCCCTCGCCGCTTCGCTCGCCTTCTCGCCTGCATGGTCCCCCGACACGTGGGGACGGCTCAGCCTGGTTGCCGGCCTGGCCGGCGTGCCGGTGCTCCCGGGGAACCCCGCCTGAAGTGGCCCAACGACCTGGTGACCGGACGGGGGAAAGGTGGGCGGCATCCTCCTGGAGGCGTCCGGCGGCGTGGTTGTTGCCGGGATCGGAGCCAACCTTTACTGGCCCGACCCGCCGCAGGATCGGCCGCGCTGCTGTCGGAAGACCCTGGTCCTGACCTGGCGGAGGAGATCGGGGTGGCCTGGTCGGTCGAGTTGCTCCGGCGGGTCGAATGTGGCCCGGAGCGGTGGGGACGGGCCGAATACGTCGCTGCCTGCACCACCCTGGGTCGCGAGATCACCTGGGAGCCCGATGGGCGAGGCCGGGCGTCGACATCGCCGAGGACGGAGCGCTCGTCGTCGAGACCTCGAGCGGAATCGTTCGCCTCGTCGCAACCGAGGTCAGCCACGTCAGGTAGGCAGACTGGGTCTTCTTCTGGCCGCCGTCCGCCGTCCTCCCATTACTGTCCCCGCCCATGGCCGTGCTTGCCTTCGAGGGCAGTTTCCCCATCCTGTACGGGTCCTATCCGGTCCCGGTGGGGACCGGCATCGTCCAGGGCTACCTGGCCAGGCCGGACAATGCCGGACCTTCCCGGCGGTGCTGCTCCTCCACGACATCAGCGGGATCACCGGGACCGAGAAGGACCTGGCGGCCGACTGGCCCGGAAGGGCTACGTGACCCTGGCGGTTGACCTCTACCGGCAGAGGCGCCGCCCTCCGATCTCGACGCGGCTCTCGACGCTTACACATCCACAAGCGACGAGGCGGCGCTGATTGCCATCGACGAGGGGTATCAGTTCCTGCAGAGCGAGGACTTCCCCTGGACAGCGAAGCCCGATGTGGCGCTCGTCGGTCTGGACGTCGGCGGCCGCTTCGCCTTGCTCTACGCCTTTCGACAACCCGGCGACGGTGCGGGCCGGTGGTGGCGGCCGTACACGCCGCTCGGTGGTGACGAGGACCGGATCCCGGTCGGCTGGCCGCGGTGATTCCCCGTCTCTCGGTGCCCGTGCTCGGCGTGTTCGGCGGCGAGGACGAGAAGGTGCCGGTGGAGAGCGTCGACCTCGCCGCCCAACTCGGCCCCGGGCGGGCAGTGGCTGCTCTACGAGGGTGCCGGGCCATGATTTCCTCAGATCCCGACGCCCCCTCGTACGATGGAGGTGCGGCAAGCGACGCCGAGGCTCGGATGCTCGAGCTTCTCGGGGCGACCATGCCCCAACCCCGGCCCGCCGCAGCCGGATGACCATTCGGGGCCGCTGACGGCCCACTGGTAGTCTCCCGCCGTCCCGGCGCCGATCGCGAAGCCATGACGTCCACCATCCCGCCGCCAACGACGCCGCCCCCCCTCCAGGTGGATCACACCCGCCCCGAGGCGGACGGCATGCCCGATCCACCACCAAGTCGCCGTGGCCACGTCGGCTCCTGATCACCGCGCTGGTGGTGGCCAACCTCGGGGTCTTCGGTGTCCTCTGGTACGTCAGGAGCCTCAACGCCACGTTCGAGGAGGCGGTGACCAGGGACGACGCCGTGGTGACCGAGCTCGCTCCACGCGTGCCGTGCTCGACCCGAGGGTGTTCCTTCTGATCGGGTCGGACTACCCGCGAGGACCTGCCGGAGGACTTCGGCGGATTCGGCAGCTTCGGAGGGCAGCGCGCCGACGTGATCATGATGGTTCACGTAGATCCGGGCACCGGCACGGCCCAGATCCTGAGCATCCCCCGCGACACGATGGTGGAGATCGAGGGGCACGGCACCGACAAGATCAATGCCGCCTACGCGTACGGCGGGGCACCGCTGATGGTCAGGACCATCAAGGACAACTTCGGGGTCCACGTGCACAACTTCGTCGAGGTCAACTTCTTCGGTTTCGCCTCGATCGTCGATTCCATCGGGGGAGTCGAGCTCTGTCTCGAGTACCCGGCTCGAGACGCCAAGTCGCTGCTGGACGCACCCGCCGGTTGCAACATGGTCGACGGGAGGACCGCCCTCGCCTACGCCAGGTCACGTCAATACGAGGAGCTCAAGGACGGCACCTGGGTGACCCAGGAGGGCGGAGACATCTCCCGTACCCACCGCCAGCAGGAACTGGTCTACGAGCATCATCAAGGAGCTGAAGGACCCGTCGACGGTCGGCGAGGCGGGCGAGCTCATCCGCTCGCTCGGCGCCTACCTGACGATCGACGGGTCGCTCCAGCCACGGGAACTGGCGGAACTCGCCTGGGCGATGCGCGGGTTGCAGGCCGAGGACCTCGAACCGGCCACCTCCCAACTGACATAGAACAGGTAGAGGGCATCTGGTACAACCTGCCGGTCGAGCCGGTGGCATCCGAGATGACGGCCGCCTTTGCCAGCGGTGACGCGATGAGCGAAGCCATCCCCGAAGAGCCGCTTCGACTGGTGGTCCGCAACGGCAACGGTGTCATCGGTGCGGCGGGGCTTTGGGCGGAAACCTTGGAGTCTGCCGGCTTTGAGGTTGTCGACTACGGCGACGCCTCCACGTTCGACTACGACGTCACGGTGATCCGGGTTCGTCCGGAGATGACCCGGGCGGCGACCGTGCTCCAGGAGTCGCTCGGGTTCGGCGAGATCACCACCGGCCCCGTTCCGGACGGGGTCGATGCCGTGGTGACCATCGGAGAGGACGCTAAGGGCTACTGAAGCTGGCGGTGCCTGACCGCCGACAACCAAGGACAGATCGAGAGCGAGGGGCCCGTGGCGGTCATTGCAGTCATCGGAGGGGGATACGTTGGGCTGGTCAGCGCGGCCGGCCTGGCTTCCATTCGGCCATGTGGTCAGGGTCGGTGAGCGCGATACCCGACGGGTACAAGCGCTCCGCGAGGGGAGGATCCCCATTTTCGAGCCGGGACTCGAGCGACTCGTCACAAAGGCGATCGAGGCCGACTCGCTGAGCTTCACCGGAGACAACATGGAGGCTGTCGAGGGGGCGGACTTCGTTTTCCTCACGCTTCCTACCCCATCGCTCCCCGACGGCAGCGCCGACACGTCCTTCGTCGAGTCGGTGATCGATCAGGTGAGTGGTCGGCTGCAGCCCGGAGCCATCGTCGTCCTCAAGTCGACCGTCCCGGTCGGCTCTACCCACCGTTTCCAGGCGATGCTCGCCGAGCGCCAGCCAGGGGTGCCGGTGGTGAGCAACCCGGAGTTCCTCCGCGAGGGCAACGCCGTGGACGATTTCCTCCAGCCAGACCGGGTGGTGGTCGGTGCCGACGATCCCGCCGCCGCCGAGGCGGTGGCGCGGTTGTACGAGCCGCTGGGTGCCCGGTACTGGTGATGGATCCGGTGTCGGCTGAGATGGTCAAGTACGGGTCGAACGCCTACCTGGCGGCCCGTATCACCTTCGCCAACACGCTCGCCAACGTCTGCGAGGCGGTCGACGCCGATGTCACTGCCGTGCTCGGCGCCGTCGGGATGGACAAGCGGATCGGCCCCCACTTCCTTCGACCGGGGCCTGGCTTCGGGGGTTCCTGCTTCCCCAAGGACACCCAGGCATTGCTCGCCCTCGCAGGTGAAGCGGGTTACGAGTTCCGCTTGCTCGAGGCCGTCATCGCAGCCGACCAGGAACAACGCGCCCGGATCGTCGACAAGGTGCGACGGGCGGTGGGGGATGACCTCACCGGTAAGACCATCGGGCTGTGGGGTCTGGCGTTCAAGGCGGGGACCGACGACGTTCGCGCCTCACCCGCGGTGGACATCGCCGACGCCCTGATCGGAGAGGGTGCCCGCATCCGGGCACATGACCCGGAGGGTCGCCTCGAGCGGGAGGGGCTGGTCCAGGTTGACAGCCCGATCGAAGCGGCTGCAGGCGCCGACGCCGTGGTCGTGGCCACCGAATGGCCCGAGTTCGTCGAGGTCCCCCTGGACGAGGTTGCGGCTGCGATGCGTGGCACTGTGATGGTCGATGCCCGCAACCTCCTCGATCCAGAGCGGGTGGTGGCTGCCGGACTGAGATACGTGGGTGTAGGCAGACGGATGGACGCGGTCGATCGGAACGACCAAACCAGGTGACACATCAAGCGGTGGTCCTCGCCGGAGGCAAGGGGACCCGGATGTGGCCGCTCACCGACAGCCGTCCCAAGGCGTTGCTCCCGGTGGGCGGGATGCCCTTCCTCGAGATGCAGCTTCGCTGGTTGTCCATGGCCGGTGTGACCGAGGTGCTGATGGCCGTCGGCACCGAGCAAAGAGAATCCTGGGACCGATATCTGGCGGACCGCATCGACGATGGAGGTTTGCGGGTCGAGGTCACGGCCGAGCCCGAGCCGCTGGACACCGCCGGTGCGCTCGTGGATATCAAGGACCGGCTCGCTGAGCGGTTCCTGGTGCTCAACGGGGATGTCATCCTCGACATCGACCCGGAGGTGCTCCTGGCGTCACCCGGGAACGGCTCCAGGGCGCGCTTGACGCTCACCGTTGTAGACGATGCCTCTTCGTATGGGGCCGTGCTTCTCGACGGTGCCAAGGTGATCGCCTTCGAGGAGAAGCCCGACCTCGCCTCCGACAGGCGGGCGACGGTGAACGCCGGGCTCTATCTGATGGAACGGAGCGTCCTCGAGGAGTTGCCTCCCGGGAGGCGCTCGCTGGAAAGGGACGTGTTCCCACTGCTCGCCTCCAAAGGAGAGCTAGACGGGGTGATCGGCGAGGGAGCGTGGGTGGATATCGGGACCCCGCAGCGGTACATAGAAGCCCACGACTCGGTGGCGGACGGCCAGACCAAGTTGTACGACCCAGATCTCCGAGATGGCGATTTCATTGCCCGAGACGGAGATTGGGCCTGGATTGGTCCGGGTGCCACGGTCGACCCTACGGCGAGGCTCCGCCGCGCCGTGGTGCTCGACGATGCATCAATCGGGGCCGAGACCGAAGTGCGCGATTCCGTCGTCGGTTGGGGCGCCGGGGTCAAGGATCATGCCGTCGTGGCCGAATACACCCTCGTCGGCGAGGGCAGCGTGATCGGCACCGGGTGCGAGTTGCGCCACGGTGTCCGTCTCGCCCCAGGTGTCGAACTCGGCGCGAGGTCAGTTACCTTTTCGGCGCCGACCTGATTCGGTAAGGAGCACCTTCATGCGCGCTTTGGTCACCGGTGGGGCAGGGTTCATCGGGAGTCATCTGGTCGATCGCCTCATCGACCAGTCACACGAGGTACTCGTCGTCGACGACCTCTCAACGGGCCACGCCGACAACCTGGCGCCCGCCAGGGCACGCGGCGGGGTGAAGCTCCACCAACTCGACATCCGTGACGAGTCGCTGCACAAGGTCGCCGAGCGGTATCTGCCAGACGTGGTTTTCCATCTCGCAGCACAGGCGGCAGTCCCGGTATCGGTGAAGAGGCCGCGATTCGATGCAGAGGTCAACGTCGTCGGCACGATCAACGTCTTGGAGGCGGCGAGGCGCAGCGGCACCAAGCGCGTGGTTTTCGCCTCCTCTGGCGGGGCCATTTACGGGTCGTCGGCATCGTTGCCGGTGCGAGAGAACATGCCAAAGGCTCCAGACTCGCCTTACGGCATTTCGAAGAAGATCGTCGAGGACTACTTCCGTTACTACCGCGAGAACCACGACATCGACTACGTGCTTCTGGCGCTGGCCAATGTTTACGGTCCCCGCCAGGACGCCCAGGGTGAGGCGGGTGTGGTGGCTTTGTTCGCCAGTGCGATGTTCCAGGGCCGGCCCCCCACAATTTTCGGAGACGGCGAGCAGACCCGCGACTTCGTCTATGTCGAGGATGTGGCCGATGCTTTTGCCCGGGCAGGCGAGAGGGGCGGTTCGCGCCTCCTCAACATCGGCACCGGCGTGGAGACCACGGTGAACCGTCTCACCGACGCCATCATTGCGGCTACCGGATTCAAGGGAGGCCCCGGGTACGGGCCTGCGCTGTCCCGGCGACGTCCCCCGCTCGGTGGTGGACCCTTCCGCCGCAAAGGAGGTCATCGGATGGGAGCCGTGGACGACATTGGACGAGGGGATCGCCAGCAGCGTCGACTGGTTCAGGGGCGCCGCCGCGCCGCTGTGATTGGAGGCGGGGTCAGCGGAATAGGTCGTCCTCGACGTTCCTGATCAGGTCGGTACCCCTCCCGTCACCGGGGACGACATCGAGGCCCCGGACCACGACACAGGGGATGCCGGTCGCCTTCCCCATCACCAGATCAGCGGCTGCCGCGATCTCGTCGGCAATGGCGATCTCGGTCACCTCGAGCATCCTGCCGAAGGTGTCTGTCGTACCGCGCAGATCGAGGACCGCAGTAAGCCCGGAGACGCCAATGGCGACGTCGACCAAACCGGTCCTCCAGGCGCGCCCAAAGGTGTCTGTGATCACCAAGCCCAAATCCACCCCACTCTCCCGCTCCAGCCTGACCCGGACACGATGGGCGGAGCGGTCGGGGTCGGCAGGGAGAGTGACGACGCTCCCGGGGGCCACGTTCGATCGGTCGACTCCGGCGTTGGCACAGATCAACCCGTGGCTCGTCTCGGCGATGACCAGGTCACCGCGGCGCCGAAGCACCCGCTTCGCCTCCGACTCGACCACCGTTCTGTAGGCAGCCGGCTCCTCCTCGTCCACCGCCACGATGGCCCCTTCCGCCTTGGAGACGAGCTTGTGGGTCACAACGACGACATCGCCGCGCTCCAACTCGATTTCGGAGTGTGCGAGACCATCGAGGACCAGCGAGGCGACATCGTCCCCCGGCCTCGCCTCTGCGATCCCGGCCACGGGGATCACCGTCACCGGACCGGTCATGTCAGGAGCCCAGCCAGCCATCGAGCGAATGTCTCGGCGCGCTCCGGCTCGGCGATCCTCGTGTCGGTGACATGGATGGCGAGCCCGGCGCGGCGCAGGGCAGTCTCGTCCTCGGCGTCAGAGCGGTCGATGACCAGATCCGTGAGCATCCCGTCGTAGGCGGCGATCACCCCGGGGTTTCCCCTCGGGTAGCCAAGTCCCGCCAGCACCCGATGGGCAGGTCCCTTGAGGGCCTCGCCGCCGATTAGCGGCGAGATCCCGATCACCCGGCCGGCACGTGCAACCGCGGGCTCGATACCGGGCACCGCCAGTATCGGCCAGATGGAGAGCGGTGGATTGGATGGCGCCACTATCACCGCATCGGCCTCCTCCAGCGCCTTGAGGACACCCGGTGCGGGGAGCGCCGACGCGGCACCGTCAAACCGCAGGTCTGACACCTCGTCGCGTTGGTTGCGGCGGACGAAGTAGTCCTGGAAGGTGAGCCACTCTCCCTCTCCCGTGGCGATCCTCGTCCTTACCGGTTGGTCGGTGGCCGGGAGGACGGTGACCCTCAAACCAAACCGGATCGCCAATTCCGACACGATCGAGGACAGCGGTTCCCGCTGACGCAACCGAAGAGTGCGGAAGAGATTGGTGGCGAGATCCGAGTCCCCGATGGCGAAGGTTGTGTCGATGCCGAGCTTGGAGAGGTGGCCCATCACCTCCCATGTGTCGTCGGCGCGCCCCGCAACCCTCGGTCCCCTCGATGCCGGCGATCGTGTAGAGCACGGTGTCCAGGTCGGGCGAGACATGCAGCCCGTAGGTGACCTCGTCGTCGCCCACATTCACCACCATCGTCGTCTCAACGTCCTCGAGACGCTGCCGAATCCCCGCCCCAACCGGGCCCCGCCGACACCACCCGATAGCACCACAACCCTCATCGAACGGGGGAAGGTAGTGAGAGGAGTCGGAAGACGGAAGACGGAAGTTGAGTCGGAAGACGGAGGACGGAAGAAGGAAGTTGATCTGAACCTGGGGAAGGCCGTCGGGAGATTTGATCAGCGCCTGAACCAACCACCCCCCGGTCGCTTGCTCGCGCCTCCTCCTCAACGGGCAGGCAGACGCCCCGCACGCGGACGGCAGGGACCGCGTCACTCAACAAGCCATCACTCGTGACCACGACAGCGAGCGGAGCGAGCCCTTCCGCCTTCCGTCTTCCGCCTTCCGTCTTGTTCTCGGTATTGCCTCCGAGACCGGATCCGGGGCAGAATGTCTGCACCGATGTCGATCCCTGAGATCCCCGCGTCGCCGGGGAGCCTCTCCGACCGGGCCACCGTGGTCGCTGCGGTGTTGGCCCGCGCCGGGGGGTTTCTCGACGAGACGATCCAAGCAATCCACGCCCAGACGCACACCCCACTGGATGTGTTCGTGGTGGGTGGCGACCAGGCGCGTACCAGCGGGATGGGCCGGTTGCCCTGGGTGCCCGACATCGCTGAGTTGGTGGATCGTCTCGATCCGATGGCGACGCACGTCTGGCTGGTCCATGACGACGCCCGCCCCCATCCCGATGCTCTCTCCGCAATGGTGGCGGACAGCGACCGCGTTGACGCGTCCGTGGTCGGATCCAAGATCCTCCGTCACGGCGAGATGCTCGAGTCGGTCGGGTCGGCCACAGACGTTTTCGGACAGCCGTCGTCCGGCTTGGAAGAGGACGAGATCGACCAGGAGCAGTACGACGTCGTCCGGGATGTCTCCTACATCTCGAACGTGTCGATGCTGGTGCGCC
Organism: uncultured Actinomycetes bacterium; assembly: GCA_963758695.1. Taxonomy (GTDB): domain Bacteria; phylum Actinomycetota; class Acidimicrobiia; order Spongiisociales; family DATADW01; genus DATADW01. The sequence continues at coordinate 82,312 of CAVWWM010000013.1, read as the reverse complement.
GCGATCTGCTGCGAGGTGTCGGTGGGCTCGACGGGAAGCTCTCGCAGGATTCCCAGAGCATCGACTTCTCACAACGGGCACGCGTCGCAGGGGGAAGGGTGGTCGTGGCTCCGGCCTCCGAGGTGGAGCACCATGCCGCTTGCGTGCGCGATGTCCCGCCATGGCGGGAGCAGGCGGGGAGGATCCGGTCGGCGCTCGTCGCCTACCGCCCATGGACGCTGTTGTGGGTCATCCCCGCTTTGTGGTTCATCGGTCTGATCGATGGCCTGATCAGAATCTTTCTCACCCCCCGTTCCCGCCTCTTCGACTGGGTGCGCGCCTGGCTGTGGAACCTGGGAGTTGTCCCCTCGACGCTCCGGGCCCGTCGGGCCGCGCAAAAGCACCGTCAGGTGGGCGATGAGGAGCTTTTCCGCTTCCAGGTCTCCGGGTCGGTGGCTATGCGGCGCCTGGCCGACGATTTCGCCCTGAGGCTCGACCGCAGAGCGGGCGAGGATGTTCCCGTCGAGTTGGAGGCGCTCTTCGGGACACGGCGCTCGGTCTGGCAGCGCCCGTCATTCCTGGTCTCCATCGGGAGCGCGCTCGCATTGGGTATTGCGGCGCGCCAGCTATTGCTTGGGCAGCTCCCCGCCGGGGGCTTCGCCCTGCCATTGCGTACGACGGCATCAGCAACCCTGGCGTCGTACGCGGGGGGATGGAGTTTCGGTGGACTGGGCTCACCCGAGGCGCTTCATCCGGCGGTGGGGGCGCTCGCCGGGTTGCAGGCGTTGGTGCTCGGTAACGAGGGGCTTGCCATTGCTCTCGCCAACATCTTCGCCCTGGGAGCGGGTGTCATCGGTATGACACGCCTGTTGGGCCGCTTCGGTCTCGGCGCTTGGTCACGCGCCATCGGCGGTCTGGTGCTCCTCGCCGGACCCATAGCCGCAGAACTCACCGGCGCCGGGTACTGGCCGGCGGTGATGGCGATGGGAGCAATCCCCTGGACGGTTCTCCCCGCCTTCCTTCCCCGGTCGACGACCTGGCGGGGGCGGATGGGTCGGGCCGCAGGCTGGTTGCTGGCGGTGGCGATCCTGGCAGCCTTTGCCCCGATCGCCCTGGTGGTCCCGGTCACCGCCTTGTTCGGCGGCTGGTTGATGGGCGCAGGCTCGATCCGCCCCATCTGGAGAGCGCTTGTCGTCTCAGCCCTCGGTGCCATCGTCCTTTTCCCGTGGGCGCTCGACGCCATCCCGGACGTCTTGTCGGATGGTGCCGGGATCTCCTGGTCACCCCCGCTTTGGATGCTGGTGGCGGCGGGGGTGGCTTTGGTGGCGGCGGTCGTCGGTGGTGACCGCATCGAGTCGGCACTTGCGGCGTGGGGTGGGATGCTGGTCGCTCTGGGCACCGTCGCCTCCCGGATGGGATTAGGACGGGAGCCGTCGGTCGCCGCTCTCGTGATGGCCTCGCTCGGATTGGCGATCCTGGTGGCGGTGGCCGTCGACCTGCCGAGGCGCCGCGACGAACGCTCCCGGGTGGTCGCTTTTGGTTGGATCGCCTGCATCGCCGGGTTGGTGGTTGCGTCGAGCGTCCTGCTGGTCATGGTGGACGGGAGGTTGGGCCTCCCGCCGGACCGGCTGACCGAGGCACTCGAGTTCACCGAGACCCTCTCGGAGCCCCACGGGCCTGATCGGATCCTCCTCGTCGGCGACCCCGCCGACATTCCCGGCGAATCCAGGCTCTCGCCGTCCGGCTATTCATACCGCGTCGTCTCTGCCCCGCTCCCCACCATCGATGAGGCATGGCTGGCCGCACCGCTGCCTGGTGACGAGGAGCTGGCCGCCGTGCTCGCCGGGATCGAGCAGGGCCGCATCCTCCGCCCTGGGGCGGCGCTTGCGCCCTTCGGGATCCGCTGGGTGGTGTTCATGAGCCCGGCGATCCTCTCCGAGGGGTTCCGGACCCAGCTCGACATGGCACCACTCAACCTTGCCGAGGACCTAGCCGCCTATCAGAACGAGGAATCCAGCCCACGTGCCGCCACCCTGGATGGACGTGCCTGGAGGTTCGACCCACCGCGCTACACCGGTGCGGCGCAGCCTGAGGGTCGCGTGGTCGTGGCGGAAAACGCCGACCCTCGTTGGGGCGAGGACTGGTCGGAGGCGGGGTGGCGCAACGAGGTGGCTGCGCCCGACGGCTCAGCCGAGTTCGCCCAGGACCCTGTTCGCCGTGCTCTCGCCATCCTGGCCGCGGCGGTCGTCGTGGCCTGCGCGGTCATCGCGCTCTGGGGTGGAGGCGCCAACGCGCGGCGGAAGGAACCCGGTCTTCCAGAACCGCAACCCGACAGCGAGCCCGTCCCCGAGCCCGTTGGGGGTGGCCGATGAGACGTTCGCTGTCTCTGATCGCAATCCTCGCCTTGGCGGCGGCCGCATGGGCTCTTCCAGGAGCAGGCACCGAGCCGGCCCTCGAAGCCACGCCGGTGATAGATCGTCAGGACCAGGCGGTCTGCCCGTTTGTCGTGGCCACCGACTCGTTGAACACCTCCATCAATGTCGTAGCGCCGGGGGCGAAGACCGCCATCGTCTCCTGGCCGCTTGTCGGGGATGTTGCTGCGACCACCAAGACCCGGCTCGTGGCTGGTGGTGGACAGGTCGATCCCACCGACGTGCCGTTGTCTGGTGTCGTATCGGCGGTCGTCGAGGTACCGAGCGAGTCTGCAGCCTCCTCGGTGCTGCCCCACGGTGAAGGCTCGATGGCCGCCGACACATGCCCGGTGAGCCTGCCCGACATCTGGTACCTGCCGGGGGGATCGACCGAACCCGGCCAGACGTTGGAACTGCACCTCGCCAACCCGTTCCCCAGCGACGCCGTTGTGTCGGTTCGGGCCTCGAGCAACCTCGGGGTGGAAGCCGACGCCGCCCTGGAGAGCTTCGCCGTGCCCGCCCGATCCACCCGGTCGGTGGACCTGTCGTCCACCTTCGAGTTCCGAGACTCGCTCTCGGTCGTCGTCCAGCCGGTTGAAGGTCATGTCATCCCTGCAATGACCCAGGTCGGCGAGGGCGACCTCGCCGTGTGGAGCGGGACGGCGGGGAGCCGTACGGTCGAGCTCCCAGTGACTCGGACCGAGGAGGGTCAGTCCGCCTGGTTGGTCCTCGTGACCGATTCACCCACCGCGGTTGGCTACACGGTGGACGTCGCAACCGAGGAGGGTGGAACTCCGACCGTGCTCGAGGGTGAGATCGACGCCTCCGGTCAGGTGCGCATCCCGCTCCGCCGGATCTTCACCGAGACCGAGATGTTCGGGATCCGGGTGACCGCCACCACCGACATCGGGGCGGCGGTGGTCGTCAGCGAGCCGGGCAAGGGTCAGAGCGTCGCTACGGGCACAGCGGTACAGGGCTCGACTTGGCTGCTGCCGGGGATACCCCAGAGCGAGGCAACTCGGCAACTCTGGATCATGAACACCGGCCCGGAGCCGGTCGAGGTCATGTTCCGTGCGCTGGGCGGCGGCGATGTCAGCGGGACGAACCGGGTCAAGCCCGGGGCGCGGCGGGTGATCGAAGTCGACCGCGCCACCGGCCGCGGCCTGCTGGTGGAGTCGACCGGTCCGGTTTCGGTGGGGTGGAGCGTGGTGGCAGGCGGGTACCTGGCGGCCACGACCGGGCTCCCCATCGATGGATGACCCGCTGGCGCGCCTCGGCCTGATCGCCCTGGTCGGTCTGGTTGCTCTAGCCGTCGGCCTGCTGCTGTCCGCGTCGACCGCGACCGGCCCGCCCACGGGTTGACGGGATGGCGCCCGGGGTCGTGGTCTTCGCATCGCGTGGTTGTGACACGTGTGCATCGGCCGAGACCGCGGTCAAGGCGGCGGTCGGCGACGAATACCGCGTCGTGACCTGGGAGGACGACCCCGATACGTTCACCAGTGCCGGCGTCAAAGCGGTGCCTCTGGTGGCTGTGATCGGGCTCGGAGGACTGGCTTGGTGGGCGGAGGGTTCGCCCAACCCTGGACGCCTCCGTCGTGCCGCTCAGCGTGTTGCCACGGGTCGGTGACACCGACCGCGAACATCAACGGTCCTTGCCCGTTCCCTCTCCGATGCGTACCTTGACGCACCATGATCAACTGCACACGGTGTGGGAGCCCGGCAGGCGCCGTCATGGGCTACCACTACGCCGCCTCCGAGGTGTGGCTCGAGGACCTCGTGGAGCCGCCCGACCCGGGCGCGGGGTACGCCTTGTGCCATCGTCATGCCGATCGGTTCAGCCCACCCCTGGGGTGGACCCTGGCCGACAACAGGCATTCCCCCCGGCTGTTCGCACCGCTCGAAGTGGCCTGAGCCGAGGCTCATCCAATGAGCCTCGACCGGGATCTGCTCGATGCGGTGCGCGAGTTGGACGAGCACGAGTTGCGCCGTCTCCTTATCCTCGCCAGGGCCCGGCTCGAAGGGACGGGTAAATCGGTCCCCGACACCGAGGTTCGACTGCGGAAGAGATTCATCCGTTGCGGCAAGACGGGGTGCACCCGGTGCCCGCACGGCCCCTACTGGTACGCCTATTGGCAGGAGGACGGGAGGCGGCGCACCAGATACATAGGAAAACTGCTCGACGAGGACTGATCGCTCTACCAATTCAGTTCTCTGCACAGGACGCCGATCAACGAACCAGCGCCTGCCGGTCACCTCCACACGGCACACCACTTCTGCCAAATCGTTAACAGCCAGTACAGACCTCGTTGACCCGGCCCACACTTACACTTCCCGCCATGCGCACCCCCGTCCCCGAGCTAGCCGCGGCTCCGGCACCTGCCGACCCGGCGCCGCGTTGGGTGGCGATCGTCGGTATCACCATCACCAGCCTCCTGGTCCTGGCGGTGCTTCAGCCCCAGTTGTTGGTGGTGGCGAACACGCCGTCCGGGGGTGACATGGGGGCACACGTGCTCGGCCCGGCATATCTGCGCGACGTGCTCCTGCCCGAAGGCAAGGTGCTCGGCTGGTCCAACTCCTGGTTCGCCGGGTTTCCGATCTTCTACTTCTACTTCCCGCTCCCTTCGCTGGTGATAGTCGCCCTCGATGTGCTCCTTCCTTACGGGGTGGCTTTCAAGGTGGTGACCGTGATGGGGCTTTTGGCGATGGCCCCCGCTACCTACTTCTTCGCAAGGTCCATGCGTTTCAGTCGGACGGTGGCGACTGTTGCGGCGGCGGCGGGCGGCGCATTCGTCTTCATGGAGAGCTACACGATCTACGGGGGCAACATCGCCTCCACCCTCGCCGGGGAGTTCTCCTACTCGTGGTCGTTCGCCCTCTCGCTGGTCTACCTGGGGCTGCTGGTCAAGGCGGTCAAGGACGACAGACGGTTTCTCCCCTGGGCGGCGGCCGCCTTGGCGGTCACCGCGCTCAGCCACGTCCTGACCACCCTGGTGGTGCTCATCGCCTCGATTCCCGTCCTGCTGTGGAGGAGAGGCACGGGGCGGGCGATGACCGTGTGGATCTGGGGTTTCTTCATCGCCGCTTTCTGGGCGCTTCCCCTGGTCATGCGGATCGGTCTCACCTCGGACATGGCATGGACCCCGCTGAGCCGCTGGTCGGACCTGTTCCCGGTGGACGCCTGGCTGGTGATCCCTCTCGCCATCGTCGGGGTCATCTGGTCCCTCCGCCGCACGGCGCGGGTGGTTCCGGCCGTGGTGGCGACGCTGATTCCGCTGGTCTACTTCTGGATCCCCGTGGTCCTCCCCGACCTGGTCCCCGCGTTGGGGGACCGCTGGAAGCTGTGGAACGGGAGACTTCTGCCTTACTGGTTCTTCGGGCTCTACCTGTTCGCCGGGTTGGCCGTCGGGTTGGCAGGCGACGCCCTGCTGCGGCGGCTCCCCGAGCGGATGTCGGCGTGGTGGCCCCGGGCGCTCCTGGCCATCGGTGCCGCCGCGGCGTTCATCGTCACCGCCACCGCAGACGCCTTACCCGTTTGGGCCCGCTGGGCGGCGCCCATTCCCTTCATTCTTGCCCTCATCGGGTCGTTCGGCATCCACCGACGGGTATCGGTCCGGCCCGTTCTGACCATCGCCATCGTCGTGCTGCTGATCGGCGGGGGTCTCGCCGGGGTGAGCTATGTCAATGGGTGGGCGCGCTGGAACTACTCGGGGTATGAGGCCAAAGAGGGATGGCCCGAGTACGAGCAACTGATGCAGGTGATGGACTCGCTTCCGTCGGGGAGGGTGCAGTGGGAGGCGAACGGGGACTTGGAGCGCTACGGCACACCGATGTCACCGATGCTCTTCCCCTACTGGACCGAGTGGACGCACCCCTCCATGGAGGGCCTCTTCTTCGAGTCGTCGATCACCACCCCGTTCCACTTCCTCAACCACGCCGAGATGAGCTACAAGCCGTCCAATCCGATTCCCGGGCTCAACTACCACACCTTCGACTTCGAGCGAGGGGTCGAGCACATGGGGACCTACGGCGTCCGCTACTACGTGTCGTTCACGGAGGAGGCGGCCGCTGAGGCGGAAAAGACCGAGGGAATGACGCTGGTGGCCGAGACCGCGCCGTTCAAGATCTTCGAATTGCCCCCATCGTCGCTGGTCGATGTGGCTACCAACGTTCCGTCGGTGTACGAGGAACCGGAGAGTGGACTGCTCTCGGCCCAGGGGACCGAGGCTGCCGCTGCGCCGACCTTCGAGGAGTTCGCCCTCAGCTGGTACGACGACATAGAAACCATGGACCAGTGGGTGGTATCCGAGGGGCCGGCGGAATGGCCGCGGATCACCAATCTGGACGAACGCGCCGCAACGCCGATCACCGGCGGTGGTGAGGTGTCGGACGTCGTGATCGACAACGAGCGGATCAGTTTCCGGACTAACGCAGTCGGCGTGCCCCACATGGTCAAGGTCTCCTACTTCCCCAACTGGACGGCCCAAGGTGCCGAAGGGCCATGGCGGGCCGCACCCTCGCTGATGGTGGTGGTGCCGACCCAGGAAGAGGTCGTGCTCGAGTTTCGCAACACGTGGGTGGAGACCTCAGGTTTGGTCCTCAGCGCCGTCGGGATCGCCGGCCTTGCCGTCTGGGGGTTCGTCTGGCGGCGGCGGAGGGTGGCTCGATGAGGCGTTATCTCTCCACCTTCGCCACCAAGGAGACCATGGGGCAATTTGTCCGCATGGCCGTCATCGGGATCTTCAACACTCTGACCTATTTCGCCCTCTTCAACCTGTTCCGGTTCGCACTCGGCTGGACGACGTTCTGGTCGGTGACGGCGGGATTCGCCGTCGCCACCGGGTGTTCCTATGTGCTCAACCGCCGCTGGACGTTCCGCCTCGGCCGCAACACCGGGTCGTGGGGTGAGTCGGGGTCTTTCTATGTGGTCAACGCCCTCTCCTGGGCGGCCACAGTCGCCGTGGTGAAGGGCGCCGAGCTCCTTTGGCCCGACATTGGGCCGCTCGGGCTCAACCTGGCCAACCTCGTCGCCACCGGGATAGTGCTTCTTCCCAAGTTCGCCGCCTACCGCGACCTGGTGTTCCATCGCTCGCTCCGGCGGGGGGATCCGGAGGAGCAGATCGTCTCCGGGGAGAGCTGAGGGGCCTCAGTCAACCGGACTCAGCCTGGGGACTCAGCGTCAGATCCGGCCTCGAGCAGCCGCCGCATCTCCCAAAGCCCTCGCAGCGTCCGGGGTATCCGGGTGAGGAAGGAAGACCGCGCCTCGCGCAACTCCTCCACCACGACGGGCACCTCGTCGATCCGCTTCCCCGCCCTTTCTGCCCGCAGCACCAACTCGGTGTCGAACAGGTCCTTGCGGCTCACCACCAATGGAGCGAACTCGGCGACGACGTCGGCTCGGAACGCCTTCATCCCATGCGTGTCGCTGACCGAAGATCCAAAGAGCAGACGGAGAAGACGGTTGAACCCGAAGGTGCCGAGCCGTCGCAGGATTGAGCGGCGATCCTCCGATCCTTCCACCCGTTTCGAGGCGATAACGATGTCGGCCCCAGCGTGCTCACTGAGGACTGTGGAGAGGAACGGGCCGGAGAAGTAGTCGATGTCGAAGTTGACAACCCAGTCGCCGGTGGCGGCGAGAAAGCCGACAAGCATCGATGCCCCGTAGTCGGGTTCGTCGTGTTGGATGACGGTGAGGTCCATCATGCGGCTCGCCATGTCCATGCCACGTATGTAGGTGTCATCGGTCGAGCCGTTCTCCACCAGGGTGACGGAGACATCGGCGTCAACCGCCTCTAGCTGACCGAAAAGGGTCTGGACGGCGGCAGCGAGGATCTCCGCCTCGTTGTGAACGGGGATGACCACGGTGACAGTCGGTCGGCTCATGCGGCGGCGAGTGTACGAACGACGGCGGTGCTGAGCCTCGCGATGCATAGGATGAGCCGCCGATGGACCTCGATCGGATCTTCAAGGCTTACGACATCCGGGGCCGCACCGACAACGGCGAGCTCGACGAGGACGTTGCCCGCAGGGTCGGCGCAGCCTTCGCCCGGTTCGCCGGCGCCGACACCATTGCGGTCGGTCACGATTGCCGGCTCTCCTCTCCTCCGTTGCGTGACGCATTCGTCGAAGGGGTCACCAGCCAGGGCATCGATCTCCTCTCGCTTGGTGAGGTGGCGACGGATGTGGTCTATTTCGTCGCCGGGAGCCGCAAAGTCCCCGGGGCGATGATCACCGCCTCGCACAATCCCGCCCGAGTACAACGGGATCAAGCTTTGCCGGGAGGGTGCGGTCCCCGTCGGGGCCGACACCGGGTTGGTGGACATCCGGCAACTCGCCGAAAAGGATCTGGCCCCGGTCGACGAGCCGGGCCGGGTGGAGGCATTCGACCCGACCCCCGGGTACGTGGACCACCTCTACTCACTGGTCGAACCGTCCGGGATCCGGCCGCTGCGGGTGGCTGCCGACGGCGGCAACGGGATGGCGGGCGCCGTCCTCCCCCAGGTATTCGAGAGGATCAGCGCCGAGTTGATCCCGCTCTACCTCGAGCCGGATGGAAACTTCCCCAACCATCCACCCGACCCGCTGCGTCCGGAGAACCTGGTGGACCTCCAGGCGGTCATCATCGACCAGTCGGCCGACCTGGGGGTCGCCTTCGATGGCGACGCCGATCGGGCGTTCTTCATCGACGACACCGGATCTCCGCTCTCGGGGAGCGCCACTACGGCGCTCATCGCCCGGTGGTTCCTCGAGCGGGAGCCGGGCGCCAAGATCATCCACAACCTCATCACCAGCCGGGCGGTTGGGGAGACGGTGCGTGCCCATGGCGGCGAGCCAATCCGCACCAGGGTCGGCCACTCCTACATCAAGCAGGTCATGGCCGAGACGGGCGCCGCCTTCGGGGGGGAGCACTCGGGGCACTACTACTTCCGGGACAACTTCCGTGCCGACTCGGGGATCCTGGCAATGCTGGTGCTGCTCACCGTGATCAGCGATGCCGGCCGCCCCCTCTCCGACCTTCGATCCGATGTCGAGCCCTACTCGCAGTCGGGCGAGATCAACCTCCGGGTGGCCGACCAGGCGGCGGCGATGGAGGCCGTGGCCGCCGGATTCCCGGGGGCAGAGTTGGAGCGGCTCGACGGCCTCACGGTGAATTGGCCCGACCGTTGGTTCAACCTTCGCCCTTCGAACACCGAGCCCGTGCTTCGTCTCAACGTCGAGGCGACGACGCCGGGCGACGTGGCGGAACTGGTCAGCCAGGTCGAGCACCTGGTAGGGCCGGGATGACATGAAACCGATGAGACGACACTGTTGAGATGACTCTGATCGACCCCGATCTGCTGGAGATCCTGGTCTGTCCGGTGGACAAGGCCGAGCTCGATGAGGATCAAGTCGGGCCGGCGTTGGTGTGCCGGAGCTGTGGTCGCCGCTACCCGGTGCGTGACGGCATCCCTGTGATGCTCGTCGAGGAGGCAGAGCTACCCGACGTGCCAGGGTGACCGGCCAGGCGACGGACATGGCCGGGATGGTTGCCGGTCTCGGGTCGCAGCTGCGCTGGGCAACCGAACTCGAGGTCGACCGGCTGGAGCGTCCACCTGCGGTGGTGGTCGCCGGGATGGGTGGCTCGGGCATCTCGGGCGATATGGCCGCCCCGCTGGCCGATGAAGCGGGCTCTCTGCTGGTTGTCCACAAGGGGTATGGGCTGCCCGGATGGGCCGGCAAGGTCAAGCCGTTGGTCGTGGCCGTTTCCTACTCGGGAGCCACCGAGGAGACCTTGTCCGGCGTCGAATCGGCCAGGACGGATGGGCTTCCGGTGGTGGCCGTCACCTCGGGCGGCCGGCTCGGAGATGAAGCAGCCGCCGAGGGCTGGCCGAGGATCACCGTTCCCGGAGGGCTACCTCCCCGCGCCGCCCTGGGCTACCTGGCCGGTGCGGTGCTGAGGGTCCTTGAGGCGGCGCAGGTGGTGGCGCCGATGCGGGCTCCGCTCGACGAGGCGGCCGACGTCGTGGACGACCTGATCGGAGGCGGAGCCGCCACATCTCTGGCTGATGATCTGGCAGAGGGCCTCGCCGGAAGGTTCTCGGTCGTCTACGGCTCATCTGGCCCTTCGCTTCCCGCGGCGCAGCGTTGGAAAACGCAGCTCAACGAAAACGCCAAGGCCGCGGCAGCGTGGGGGATCATCCCCGAGTTGGACCACAACGAGATCGTGGGCTGGGACGCCGACCCCGACCTCTCCCGGAGGCGGGTCGGGATCGTGGCACTACGGGATCGAGGTGAGCACCCCCAAGTGGCGCGGCGCTTTGAGATCACACGCCGGCTGTGTACCAACCGGGTCGGCTGGGTGGGCGAGGTTTGGTCCCAGGGAAGCTCCTCGTTGGCGCGTTGCCTGAGCCTCGTCGCGGTCGGTGACCTGGTGTCGCTCGGAGTCGCCGAGCGAGCCGGAGTGGACCCGATGGATATCGCCATCCTCGACCAACTCAAGAGGGAAATGGCGGAGTGACCGGCGCAACCCCCTTCGGGGGTTGCCACAATGTCCCACCCCTAATCGAGAAAGTTGCTTCAGATGAGTGTTGATCACGACGTAGCCGACCTCTCCCTCGCCGAGGCCGGGGCGAGGCGGGTTGCCTGGGCCGGGCGGAGAATGCCGGTGATGCGGACCATCAGGGAGCGGTTCGCCAAGGAAACTCCTCTGGCAGGCCACGTGGTGGCAGCCTGTCTCCACGTCACGGCCGAGACCGCCAACTTGATGCTGGCTCTCCGTGACGGCGGCGCCGAGCCCATTCTCTGCGCCTCCAACCCGCTATCGACCCAGGACGACGTTGCCGCCGCCCTCGTGGCCGAGGGCATTTCCGTGTTCGCCATAAGGGGAGAAGACTCCAACAGCTACTACAAGCACATCCACGCCGTTCTCGACGCCGGACCGGCTGTGACGATGGACGACGGCGCCGACCTGGCGACCATCCTCCACACCGAGCGCCGCGACCTCCACGTGATCGGCTCCACCGAGGAGACCACGACCGGGGTTATCCGTCTGCGGGCGATGGCCGACGATGGGACGCTCCGCGTACCTGTCGTAGCGGTCAACGAGTCGGCAACCAAGCACCTCTTCGACAACCGCTATGGGACCGGGCAGTCTGCCCTTGACGGGATAATCCGAGCGACCAACCTCCTCATGGCGGGTTCGACCATGGTGGTGGTCGGTTACGGCGACTGCGGCCGCGGTGTCGCCGAGCGCGCCGATGGCCTCGGCGCCAGGGTGATCGTGGTCGAGGTCGACCCGGTCCGTGCCCTCGACGCCGCCATGAGCGGATACCAGGTCATGACGGCGCACGACGCCGCTGCGCTGGGGGACGTGTTCATCACCGTCACCGGCGACAAGCATGTCCTCCGTCAGGAGCACTTTGACCGGATGAAGGACGGCGCGGTGCTGGCCAACGCAGGGCACTTCGACGCCGAACTAGAACTCACCAGCCTCAGGTCAACCGCAGTGGAGCGCAAGGTCGCCCGGCCCAACCTGGAGGAATTCGTGATGCCCGACGGGCGGAGCCTCTTCCTCGCCGCCGAGGGCCGCCTCGTCAACCTCGGCGCTGCGGAGGGGCACCCCGCCGATGTGATGGACATGTCCTTCGCCAACCAGTCGATGGCCGCCGAGTGGCTAGTCGAACGGGAGGGCACTCTCGAGCCGATGATCTACACGCTCCCCCGCGAGGTCGACGAGGAAGTCGCCCGGATCAAACTGGCTCACCTTGGCGGCGGCTTGGAGAAGCTCACCCAGGAGCAGATCGACTACCTGTCGGGATGGCAGGAAGGGACGTAAGACAAGTCGGAAGACGGAAGACGGAAGGCGGAAGCTTTCTTTCGTCCCCCCAAGGGGAATCGAGCCGCCGCGGAGCAGCCCATTCTTCTCCGTCCCCCCAAGGGGAATCGACCCGCCGCGGAGCAGCCATTCTTCTCCGTCCCCCCGCAGGGGGGAAGGGACCCGCTGCGTAGCAGCGGGTAGGGGGGCTGCCGAGCTCCCAACGGTGCGGAACCACCCCTCCGCTCGTTTCGCTTTGTGCCTCCCCCTCACGGGGGAGGCAGCCCGGCTTGAGGTAGACAGCAACTGCCGTCTGCCGTCTGCGTCTCTTCTGTCACCCCCGCCATTTATTTTGCGGAGGATGACCTGTCTGGCTTGCCGTCGGTGGGGGAGTGGGGGTTTGTGCGAGGGATGCGTCGCGGCCCTGCGGCCGGCACCGGACCGGTACCTGCCGGGCGGGCTGGTGGTCAAGGCGGCGTTCATCCACGCCGGGCCGGCGCGGGCACTGGTGCACCGTCTCAAATATGAGGGGATCCGCCAAGCCGCCGAGGTCCTCGCCAACGCGCTGGTGGAGCGATGGGGTCCTCCTCCGGGACCGATGGTGCCGATACCGAGGGCGGCGATCCGTGTCTGGCGATTCGGAGTGGACCCGGCACTCGAGCTGTCCCGAGCGATGGCCGCCATCAGCGGGGTGGAGCTGCGCGCCGATTTGATGGCGCCGCTGTGGGCTTCACAGCGGGCCGGGCGTCGGGGTTCCGATCGGCGGCCGCCCCGTTTCACGACCCGGGGCCAGCCTGTGGGTGGCGTGCTGGTCGACGACGTGCTCACCACCGGTCGGACGCTACGTGCCGCCTCGGCAGCGCTTGGCGTGGGTCCGGGCATGGCCCTGGTGGCGACGGCGGCACCGCTTCGGGTCACAGAACCACCTCGTCCCGGTGAGCAGATCGGCCGCGGGCACTAGCCTCGGTCGGAGGGCCCGGAAGGCGGGCGCTAGATCATGCGGGGAGGTCGCTGGTGGCAGTGAACGTCCATGCTCGCAACGTGCACCTCGACGGATCTTTCAAGGATGGGCTGGCAGCCAAGGTCGACCACGCCACACGCTTCCTTGGTGGCTCCGTGGGTGAAGTGGACCTCGAGGTGACCGAGGAGGGCAACCCGCGCCGGGCCGACGGCCGCTTTCGGGTGGAAGTGACCACACTCGCCGCCGGGCACACGCTGCGGGTCGAGGCGGCAGCGAGCACGCCGGAATCGGCTGTGGACCAGGCGGTGGACCGCCTGGAAAGCCAGCTCCGAAAGCTCAAGGACCGACTCGTGCGCCGCTCCCGCAACCATCGCGAGCCCCCACTTCCGGATTCGATCGCCGACGACGAGGAAGAGGGTGCCCAGATCGTTCGGGTGAAGCAGTTCGTGATGAAGCCGATGACCCCGGACGAGGCGATCCTCGAGATGGACATACTCGGCCACGGCTTCTTTCTCTTCGAAAATGCCGAGAACGGTTTGTCGAGCGTCGTCTACAGGCGGAGCGACGGTGGCTACGGCTTGATCGAGCCCGCCTAGCAGGCTCCACGTAACCGCGGCTCGAAGAGCCGCTGAGGATCTGTCCTAAGTACCAAGTACCGAGTCCTAAGTACCATCTCTCCCAATGTCTCTCTTCAACAAGGTGATGCGCGCCGGGGAAGGTCGCGCCCTAAAGGATCTGCAGGATCTGGTGGGGCGGGTGAACGCGCTCGAGCCGGAGATCGAGGCGCTCGACGATGAGGCACTGCGATCCAAGACGGCGGAGTTCCGGGACAGGCTGGCGCAGGGAGCGGCCCTCGACGATCTCGAAGCGGAGGCCTTTGCCGTTGTGCGTGAAGCGGCACGGCGAGTGCTGGGACAGCGTCACTACGACGTCCAGGTCATAGGCGCCGGGGCTCTGCACCGCGGTTCCATCGCCGAGATGAAGACCGGCGAGGGTAAGACGCTGGTCTCGACGATGCCGGTCTACCTCAATGCACTCGCCGGCTCGGGAGTCCACCTGGTCACCGTCAACGACTATCTGGCGGCTCGCGATGCCGAGTGGATGGGAGGGGTCCACCGCTTCCTCGGGCTGACCGTCGGCCTGATCCAGACCGGTCTCAGCCCAGAAAGCCGCCGCCCCGCCTACGCCGCAGACATCACGTATGGGACCAACAACGAGTTCGGGTTCGACTACCTGCGCGACAACATGGCGATGCGCGCCGAACACATGGTCCAGCGCGGCCACACCTTTGCCATCGTCGACGAGGTCGACTCGATCCTGGTCGACGAGGCGCGTACCCCGTTGATCATCAGCGGCCGGGTGGCCGATACCGCCCGTTGGTACCAGCAGTTCTCCCGGATCGTCTCCACCCTGCGCCGCGACGAGCACTACGAGGTGGACGAGGCGAAGCGCCAGGTGATCACGACCGAGGAGGGGGTGGAGCGGGTCGAGAACGTCCTCGGCGTGGAGAACATGTACGACCACGCCTCGGTCGACCTAGTTCACCACCTCGACGTCGCCCTACGAGCGAAGGAGCTGTATCAGCTCGACGTCGACTACCTCCTCGACGATGGTGAGGTGAAGATCGTCGACGAGTTCACCGGCAGGGTGCTCGAGGGTCGCCGCTACTCGGAGGGCCTCCACCAGGCGATCGAGGCCAAGGAGGGGGTGGCCATCAAGGAGGAGAACCAGACCCTGGCCACCATCACCTTGCAGAACTACTTCCGGCTCTACGACAAGCTCTCTGGGATGACCGGGACCGCAAAGACCGAGGCGGCCGAGTTCGCCCAGATCTACGGGTTGGAGGTCGTGGAAGTTCCGACGCACCGTACGACGGTGCGTCTCGACCAGCCGGACCTGGTCTACAAGACAGAGGATGCGAAGTTCGAGGCGGTCGTGTCCGACATCGTCGAGCGCCACGAACGCGGTCAGCCGGTTCTGGCGGGGACCGTCTCGATCGAGAAGTCGGAGAGGCTGTCCCGGCTGCTCCTGAAGAGGGGGATACCCCACGAGGTGCTCAACGCCAAGCAGCACGCCAGGGAGGCGGAGATCATCGCCCAGGCCGGTCGGAAGGGCGCAGTCACGGTCGCGACCAACATGGCCGGCCGTGGTGTCGACATCATGCTTGGCGGCAACCCCGAGGGACTGGCCAAGACGGAGCTGAAACGGGAGGGGATCGATCCGTCGGAGCCCGGCTACCAGGACCAGCTCCACGCCTCGACAAACCGCATCTCGGTCGAAATCGAGAGCGCCCATGACGAAGTCGTCGACGTTGGGGGCCTCTATGTCGTCGGGACGGAGCGGCACGAGAGCCGCCGGATCGACAACCAGCTGCGGGGCCGTTCGGGTCGCCAGGGAGACCCCGGCGAATCGCGCTTCTACCTGTCGCTGGGCGACGAGCTGATGCGCCGTTTCCAGGGTGAACGGGTCCAGGGGATCATGGAGCGTCTCCGAATCCCTGACGACGTACCCATCGAGGCGGGGATCGTGACCAAGTCGATCGAGCGCGCCCAGCGCCAGGTCGAGGCGCAGAACTTCGAGATCCGCAAGAACGTCCTCAAGTACGACGAGGTAATGAACCGCCAGCGCGAGGTCATCTACAGCTGGCGAAGGGGAATCATGCTCGGCGAGAAGAGCGAGACCCTGGTCAGAGAGTGGATAGGCGACGTCGTCTCCGAGACCGTTGGCCTCACCGTCCCCCAGGACGAGCAACCCCGGGATTGGGACTGGGAGCTGCTCGGCAAGGAGCTGGGCCAGTACTACGAAACCCGGCTGGGACTGGATGGGTGGAGGAGCAGGGCGGGGTTGTCGTCGCCGACCTGGAAGATGCCGTCGTCGAGGAGGCACTGGCCACATACGACGAGCGCGAAACAGAGCCTCGGGACCGAAACGCTCCGCCGGTTGGAGACTCAGGTGGTGCTTTCGATCATCGACAACAAGTGGCGCGAGCACCTCGCCGAGATGGACTACCTGCGCTCCGGGATCGGTCTGCGCGCCATGGGCCAACGCGACCCGCTCGTCGAGTATCAGCGGGAGGCCTACGACATGTTCGCCGACCTGGTGGACTCGGTTAAGCGCGACGCCGTCCGCTACCTCTTCCATGTCCAGGTGGTGGAGCCGGCACCGAGCGCCCCGGTGAGGAGTGCCCCCTCGGCAGCCCAGGTCGCGGGCGCCGCAGGTCAGGTGGCGACGATGCCCATGTCGGTCGACAAGGTGGGTCGCAACGACCCGCTGCCCCTGCGGTAGCGGGAAGAAATTCAAGAAGTGCCATGGAGCCGTGGCCTAGGTCACAGGCTCGTAGGTTCAACCCCACCGATGACTTACCGATCAGATCCAAAGGCTTTCATCTCAGAGTCTGCGCTCCCGCCTCGACGAAGCCGGGAGGTTCCTTTGACGTCGCCAGCAAACGCCGCGAGCTGAGCCGACCTCCGGGAGCAGGCCTCTTCGGCCGATCTTTGGAACGACCCCGACGCAGCGCGTGAGGTGACGCGCAAGCTGGCGCGGAGCGAGCAACTGGTGGGGATGGTCGACGAGCTGGAGAGGTCGCTGGACGACGCCGCCGAATTGCTCGAGCTTGCCGACGCCGAGGACGACGCTGGGATCACCGCCGAGATCGGCGACGAACTGGAAAAGGTGGGCGCCGAGCTCGACCGGCTGGAGGAGGAGTCGCTCTACTTCGGCGAGTACGACGAGCATGCCGCCATCCTCTCGGTCCACGCCGGTGCTGGTGGTGTCGATGCCCAGGACTGGGCCCAGATGCTCTTCCGGATGTACCAGCGGTACCTGGAGGACGCCGGCTTCTCCTCCGAGGTCGACGAGGTGAGCGACGGTGACGAGGCCGGGATCAAATCGGCGACGATGACGGTCCGGGGGGAGCGCGCCTACGCCATGCTCGTGGGGGAGCGGGGTGTCCACCGGCTGGTGAGGATCAGCCCATTCGACTCGAACTCCAGGCGGCACACCTCCTTCGCCGGCGTCGATGTCATACCCGAGGTGGAGGACGCCACCGTCGAGGTCGACCCCGAAGACCTCCGAATCGACACCTTCCGGTCGCAGGGAGCGGGCGGCCAGCACGTCAACACTTCAGACACCGCGGTCCGGATAACGCACATCCCCACCGGTGTCGTCGTCGCCTGTCAGGCGGAGCGCTCGCAGTTACAGAACAGGAACCGGGCGATGGCGCTGTTACGTGCCAGGCTCGCCGAGCGGGCCCGCCAGGAGCGCCTCGACCACATCGACGAGATTCGGGGTGAGCAGGGTGAGGCGGCTGGGGTCGTCAGATCCGCTCGTACGTCCTCCAGCCCTACCAGATGGTCAAGGACCTGCGGACGGACGTCGAGGTGGGGAACGTCCATGGCGTGCTCGATGGCGACCTGCAGCCCTTCGTCGACGCCTACCTCCACTGGCGACGCACCCGCCACGAAATCGACGAGGCATAGTCCATCTCGACCCTGTCGCAGCGTGCCCGATCGGCAGATGATTGGTTCCGCCGACCGGTGGTTGGTAACCTCGCGAGGCGGGTGGAAGGGGTCACGAACAGGTCGACCCGCGCCCGAACCGCTTCCCGAGGGTTCCTCATCCCATGATCCGATTGCAGGAAGTAACCAAGGTCTACGACGGCGGGATCGTCGCCGCACGTGACGTCTCCCTCGACATCCAGAAGAGCGAGTTCGTGTTCCTCGTCGGGCCCTCCGGGTCGGGCAAGTCGACGCTGATCAGGCTCCTGCTGCGCGAAGAGGACATCACCAAGGGGAAGATCTGGGTGGCTGGGAAGGACATCACCGCCATCCCCGGGTGGAAGGTCCCCTACCTGAGACGCTCCATCGGAACGGTCTTCCAGGACTTCAAGCTCCTCCCCAACAAGACGGTGGCGGAAAACGTCGCCTTCGCTCTCGAGGTGCTTGGACGTCCCCCCGAGGTGGTCCGCACCCAGACCACCCAGGTCCTCGAGTTGGTGGGTCTCACCGGCAAGGCGGACAGATACCCCCGCCAGCTGTCCGGAGGGGAGCAGCAGAGGGTCTCGATCGCCCGCGCCTTCGTCAACCGGCCGCCCATCCTCCTGGCCGACGAGCCGACCGGGAACCTCGACCCTGCGACCTCGGTCGGGATCATGCGGCTCCTCGACCGGATCAATCGGACCGGGACCACAGTCGTCATGGCCACCCACGACCACGCCATCGTCGACGCCATGCGGAGGCGCGTGGTGCAACTCGAGCGGGGTCGGATCATCCGCGACCAGGCGGCGGGCCGCTACGACTCTTCGGTAGTCCAGGTCGGGGACTGAGCGGGTGAGCCGCTTTCCTATCTGCTGCGCGATGCCCTGGTCAACCTGCGCCGCAACGTGCTGGTTGTCAGCGGGGCGGTTTTGGCGGTGCTGGTGTCAATGTCGCTGGCGCTCGGCGCCCTCATGGTCAACGAGTTGGTCAGGGTCAACTTGATCCAGTGGCAGGAGGGCACCCACGTCATCGTCTTCCTCAAGGACGAGCAGGCCGGGGTGACCCGGTCAGCGCAACGGGCCCTGCTCGAGGAGATCGATGGGTGGCCCCAGGTGGAGTCGACCGAGTTCTACGACAAGACCGACGCCCTCGAGGAGTTCCGTCAGATATTCGCCGAGCAGCCGGCCCTGCTCGAGGAGATAGATCCGGCACTGCTCCCGGCATCCATCCGGATCCGCCTCCATGACATCGCCGACTACCGCCAGGTGGAATTCCAATTGGCCGGCGAGGCGCCGGTGCGCCGGGTCCGCTCGCTCGGAGAACGGATCGATGAGCTGTCGGCTGTGAGCAACGTGCTCAACGGTCTTGGTCTGGTGGCGTCGCTCGTGTTGGGGGTGTCCGCCGTGGTGCTCATCGCCAACACCATCCGCATGGCTATCTACGCCCGGCGCGACGAGGTCTCCATCATGAAGCTCGTCGGCGCCGGCAACTGGTTCATCCGGGTGCCGTTCGTGCTCGAGGGGCTGATCGAGGGGGTCATCGGCGCAGGACTCGCTGTTCTCGCCGTCTGGCTCGCTTCCGACCGGCTGGCGTCGGTCGAGCAGAGCGTTGAGATAGTGCGGCTTTCCCTACCTACGGACTTCTTCCTGCGCTGGGGGTTGTTGTTCGTCCTCTTCGGGGCTGCGGCAGGCGTGCTCGGAAGCCTGCTCGGCCTGAGGCGCTTTATCAGGGTTTAGAGGTGCGGCGGCTGGTCGCCGTCGTCGTGTCCGCGCTGGCCCTGGCCGGGGCGCTTCCGGCGCCGGCAGCCGGTCCCAACGACGAACTCTCCGATGTGGAGCGGCGCATCGATGAGCTCGCCGACGACATCGAGCAATCGAGGGCGGCAAAGGGCTCGGCTGCGCTTCGGTTGCTCGAGTCACAGGCGGCATTGGAAGAGAGTCGCGCCGCCGTGGCCGCCGGTGAGGCGGAGGTCGAAGCCGCAGCGGCGCGTGTCGCCCGGCAGCGGGAGGAACTGCGGGTGCTGCGGCGCCACCGCCAGGAGGTCGCTGGGAACCTCGTCGCCACCCGGCTCGCCGATGCTGCAGAGAGACACCGGCTTCGCCGCAATGCCGCCGCCATGTACATGGAGGCGGTCGGTGGGGGTTCCGATCTGTTGGGGATGACCGACCTGATCGAGATGGAGGTGGCCGGCGAGTACACCGGCGCCGTCGTGCGGCGAACCAACAGGGTGGTGCGGACCCTCGCCGGTCTGCGGCGTCAAGCCGCCGATCAGCAAGCCGAGTTGGGGCGGCGCAGCGGCGAGGTCCGGCGTGTCGTTGAAGCGTTGGAGGCGGAGCAGACAAAGCTCGAGGAGGTTTTGGAGGCGCTGCGCGGGGTGGAGGCGGAGCATGCCGCCGCCGTGTCCGAGGCAGAGGCCCGTCTGGTCGACATCGAGAGCGAGATAGCGGCCGCCGAGCAGCACCGCCAGGGTCTCGAGGCCGACGCCGCCAGGCTCGAGGCGGAGTTGAGGCAAAGGAAGCCCGCCGCGGCGCCGGCCGCCCATGAAGAGACGACCACATCGACCACTTCGGCGGTGAGCGAGCCCGAAAGCGTTGGTCTGGCCTGGCCGTTGTGGGGCTTGGTCAGCTCGAGCTTCGGTTGGCGGTTCCACCCCATCTACGCCGACATGAGGCTCCACACCGGGATCGACATCGACGGCTCAGCCGGCGATCCCATCGTCGCTGCCGCCGATGGGATCGTGATCATCGCCGGCCCCTACGGCGGCTACGGCAACACCGTGGCGATCGACCACGGCGACGGACTGATCACTATCTATGCCCATCAGGACTCGATCGCGGTGGGAAACGGTGAATGGGTGACCCAGGGAGAGATCATTGGCTCCGTCGGCTGCACCGGGCTTTGCACCGGCCCCCACCTCCACTTCGAGACCCGCATCTGGGGAGCAGCGGTAGACCCGTTGGACCGGCTCAATGGGTGATCCGAGACGGCACTCTGCGCTCTGTCCCCCCGTAGGGGGAAAGGGCCCCGCTGCGCCAGCAGCGGGTAGGGGGACTGCCCGAATCTCCCCAACGGTGATCGAATCGGGAGCCTGGAGCTCTCAGCCGCGGCGGCGGACGTGACGAACGGCGCGCTCCATGTCTCGCTTCTCTTCGCGCTCCCTGATGGAACGGCGCTTGTCGTAGATCCGCTTTCCCTTGGCGAGCCCCAGCTCGACCTTGGCCTTCCCCCGGTCGAAATAGAGGCGCATCGGGATCAGCGTGAGCCCCATCTCCGCCAGCTTTCCGGCGAGCCGATCGATCTCGCCCCGATGGAGGAGGAGCTTTCGGGTCCGCTCCGGCTCGTGCCCACCGCCCCGGCTGAAGGAGTATGGGGCGATGTAGGCCCCGACGAGCCACGCCTCGCCATCTCTGACGTGGGCGTAGCTGTCCGAGATGTTGGCCTTGCCGGCTCTGAGGCTCTTGACCTCCGAACCCATCAGGGAAAGCCCGGCCTCAACCGACTCGATGATCTCGTAGTCGAAGCGCGCCCGCTTGTTGGTGGCGATGTTCCGGGCTGCCGGCTTCTTCAGGGCCATGGTTCGGACAGTGTGCCATCCCGCCGGCCCGGCGCCTCAGCGGAGCTCGGCTTCGACCCCGAGACGGCGGATGGTGGCGGCGGTGCGGTTACGGGAGGCTGCCAGTTCGGCGCTTAGCCAGTCGTATGACCCCGACTCGAGCGTTGCCGTGATCGGCAGCACCACGTACCCGCTTCGCTCCACCCTCGTCGGGTAGAAGGCGCTGTGTCTGGCGTCCCACCAACCCTCGGCGCGTTTCGCCATGTCCAACTCGACGATCACGCCGTCCTGAGTCTCCAAGCAGCACTGGTTGGACACGAGGTTGCCCAGCCCGTAGACGACGTGCCGCTCACCGACCCTCCCGATGGGTTGCACCACGTGAGCGTGATGCCCCACGATGAGGTCGATCGCCCCCGACCCGAGGAGCCCTTGCGCCAGTGCAACTTGCGCCGACGTGGGATCCG
Organism: uncultured Actinomycetes bacterium; assembly: GCA_963758695.1. Lineage (GTDB taxonomy): Bacteria > Actinomycetota > Acidimicrobiia > Spongiisociales > DATADW01 > DATADW01. Next base: position 60,679 of record CAVWWM010000013.1, on the reverse strand, counting down.
ACTGGTACTCGACTCCCCAGTGCAGGCTCACCACGACGAGATCGGCACCCTCGGCTCGGGCCCGGCCGGCTTCATCCAGGATCGCCGACTGATCGATGACGTTGGCTACCCACTCCTGCCCGGAGGGCGGCAAAAGCCCGTTGAGCCAGTATGTGTAGGAGAGATGGCCGACTGTGACGTCTCCCACCTGATAGAGGCGCGGGTTGGCCGCCTCCTCGGCGTCGCGTGCTGTTCCGGCGTGGCCGACACCGGCGGCGTCCAGGACGTCGAGCGTCTCGCCGCCCCCCGACCCCCTGGTCGATCGAGTGGTTGGACGCGGTGGAACAGCCCTCATATCCGGCGTAGGCGATTGCCTGCGCCACCTCGCGTGGGGCGTTGAACAGCGGGTACCCAGAGAGATCCTGGTTGTCGGCGGACAAGGGAACTTCGAGGTGACACAGCGCCAGGTCGGCCGCAGAAATGATCGGTGCGATCCGCTCGAACATCGGCCGGAAGTCGTATGACTGACCCGAAGAGTCGCCGTACACCGCGGCGCGGTCCACGAGCGGAGAGTGGATCAGGATGTCGCCAGTGACGGCGAGGGTGAATGCGGGGCGCTCTGGCGGGCGGATCGCGTCCAGGCCCAGGGCCCTCCCCAGGAAGGAGGCCATCTGCCCCCGTGTCACCCATGCCAGTGGACAAAACAGCTTGGGGTGATCCGGGTCGCAGCCCTCGGTGATGCCGGCCGAGGCAACCCGGTCGATGTCTCTCTCGAAGGGCGAACCGTCGTCATCGCTGAAACGGTCCTCTGAGGCCGGCTCCAACTCGAACCCGCGGTTGATGAAGGCGGCCATCTGACCGCGGGTGACCAACTCGTCGGGACAGAATCGGCTGGCATCGGCGGCATCGCAGCCACGGGTGATCCCGGCGGCTGCAACCCGGTTGATGTCCTCCTCGAAGGTTGATCCCTCGTCGTCGGCAAAGCTGTCGCCCGGAGCAGGTGGCAGTTTCAGCGATCGCCGCAACAGCGCCGCCATCTGGCCGCGGGTGATCGGGTCGACCGGGCAGGTGAGGTCGGAGAGTGGTGGGTTGCAACCCCTGAGCACCTCGAGGGCCGCCAGCGCCTCGATGTAGCCCTCGTGGGTGGATCCGTCATCGTCGAAGAAGGTGCCACCCGGTTCGAGATCAGGAGCTACGGCGTTCTGGATACCCGTCCCCGTGGCGAGGACGGCGACGAGCAGCATGGTTGAGGCCACCATCGGGGGGAACATCGCCCGGGCAACATAGCCGTGCGTCCGGTTCGGACTTGGTTGTCACAGGGGACCTGTATTCTTCTTGGTGTTGATTCCATCAACCACGGGGGTGAACTGGATTCGACGTTGAGAGTTGAAGCGACGGAAGCGAGCCGAGGTCCCCGGAGTCCTCGTTAAAGAACCGGGACACACCAAGAAGTGCCGACGACAGTCTGGCCCTGGCTGCCTGAACAACGCAGCCCGTCCGCCCGGTGGGTGCCTACCCCGCCGGATCCGGGCGTCGTAACGTAGGCGGCTCCCCCGGGGATCCGGGACCTGGGGGCTGAGACAACTCCGGATAGGGAGGTGGGTCACCCGCCGTCAGGGTCCACCTTCCCGAAACGCTCCTGACGGCTGCGCTCGGAGATGCCGTCGCCGATGTCTCAGCGGACCGGGGTTCGACTCCCCGCACCTCCACCAGCAACACGGCCCGCCGCCAGGCGGGCCGCTGCGCACCGCCAGGTCCCGCTTACGATTTCCAAGTGACATTCCAGAGTCCCGGCTTCGGGTCGGCCGCCGGCTACGAGGAGCGACGCATCGAGGAGCTCCGGCGCTGGAAGCGCCGGGCCAACGGGTTCCTCCTCGTCGCCCTGGCCGTGTTCGTGGTCAGCCACTTCTTCGGCTCCGATGGCGTTGTCAACGGCTTTGTCAGGGCGGCCTCCGAGGCCGCCCTGATCGGTGGGATCGCCGACTGGTTCGCCGTCACCGCATTGTTCAGGCATCCACTTGGCATCCCGGTACCCCACACCGCACTGATCCCACGGAGCAAGGACGAGATCGGCCGCGGCTTGGCCGAGTTCGTTCAGCAGAACTTCCTCGACCCGACCAATCTCCGCAATTGGCTGTCCGGCTCGGACATCGCCGGGCGGGTGGCCACATGGGTCGAGGCGCCGGATCACAGTGAACTGACGGCGCGTCGCGCCATCCAGGCGGCAGCGACGGCCGCCGAGTCGTTTGACGACGAGACGGTTTCTGCGGTGGTCACTCAGGCCTCCCTGGACTGGATCCGGCAGACTCCGGTCACCCCGCTCATATCGTTGGTGGTCGACGCCTGGCTCAAGGGTGGCCACACCCAGGAGTCGATCGAAGCCGTGCTTCGTGGGATGGGCGTCGTCCTCGACGACAACCTGCCCTACTTCAAGACCAGCTTCGACAGATCTGCTCCGTGGTGGATGCCGCAGTGGGCGGGCGATCTCGTATTCGAGAGGATCATCGTTTCGTTGCGGATCCTCATCGAGGATGTCGTATCGGACCAAAGCCATCCGGTGCGCGCCGATATCGAGCGGATGCTGAGCCGGGTGGCCGACGACCTGCGCAATTCGGCCGAACTCTCGGATCGGATCGAGGGATCAAAGATGCGGCTCCTCGACTCTCCCGAGTTTTCAGTGGCTATCGAGTCGCAGTGGAAGTCCTGCGGGAGGGCCTGGCCAGGGCCGCCGGCGAGCCCGGCTCCGAATTGGAGAAGACGCTGGCCGGGTTGATTCGATGGTGGGCGCAGCGCGTCCTGGACGATGAACTGTTGCGGGCCAGAATCGACGATTGGATTGCCGGGACCGCCGAGCGTCTTGCCCGCCAATGGGACGATGAGGTCGTCGGGCTGATCGAGACGACGGTTGCCGGATGGGACGCCACCGAGATTTCCCGACGTCTCGAACTGCAACTGGGGCGGGATCTTCAGTTCGTCCGCATCAACGGGACCGTCGTCGGCGCGCTGGTCGGCATCGCCATCCACACCCTGCTCCTCATCGCCGGGTAGACCAACCAGGTTTATGGCGTCAGGCAGCGGGCCATGACCGCGTCAGGTGACGCCAAAAGGGGCTTTCAGCCCCCTCCCTGCTGGTCCTCCAACTCGGCGAACCGCTCCAACTCGACCCGTTCCAGCCGAATCCGGTTGGCGTAGGTGGAGAAGACCAGGTAGGCGGATAGCCGGTTGAGACCCTGGGCCCACCAGGGGACGTATCGGGGCTGGGCCACCGTCCCGTCGTCGAAGAGGTCTTGCAGCCTGACCACGTCTCCCAGGGTGAGCCGCCCTGCGAAGAGATCGGGGATCAACCCGGGGCGGTTGTCGGCGATCGCCTTGGTGAGGAAGGTGTGGACCAGCGCCAGTCCCTCGAGGTACACGGCATCCTTGGTGAAGGCAGAGCCCCCGGCCGGGTCGCCCCCCCTGAGAACACGCTGCGCCGACTGGTATGACTCATCGAGGCTCTGTCCGGCGTCGAGGAAGAAGCGGAACAGATCCACGAAGTCAGCGCCGTCGAGTGCCGCCTGCACGGCCTTCACCCGCAGGGCGATACGGCGCAGCCGGTTCATGTCCATCGAGTACGTGGCCAATTCGGAGAATGTGGCCAGACCTTCTTGGGTCTTGGTGGTCCTCGGGGAAGAGAGGGCCATCGAGGTGAGGAGCGGCTGCTTCTTCCCGTTGAGCACTGTGGTGGTGTGGACGAAGGCCTCGTGGTTGGTGAGCTGGTCGAGGTCGTTGCGGCTGAACATGGCACCGCCCCTGATCTTGACCTTCTTGCTCCCGGCGGCGGCTTTGGCGGCCATGTTTGGATCCACCACCACCTCGACTTGGTCATCGGTGAAGAAGTCGCCGAGACGTGTGGACAGCTCGGCGGCGAAATCGTCGGCTGGTATGTCGGCAACCGCCTCGTCGACGTCCCCAGAACCGAGGATCTCGTGTGTCAATGCCAGCAGACCATCGGCCAGCGTCAGTGCCGAGGTGCCTTGGCGCTCGTAGACGAAGTCGGGCCGGCCGTAGAGCTCGACCGACCTCTCGGTGAACTCAGGGGTACCGATCGACTCCATCATTCGGGCGAGGGTGTGGTAGCACCGGGCGGTGGCGTAGATGAACTCCCCAAGCGGGTGGGTACGGTCGGCGCCGGCCATTACCGCCTCGAGCGTCTCCTTTGATTCCGGGTGCGAGGCGGGCTGCGCCTCCACCACCGGTGGACGGGGACGCCCTGCCTGCCAACCATCTATGAACCGGTCCCGCTCCTCTTCTGGCCATCTCAGGCGGTCGAGCAGCCGGATGGGTCGCGCCGCTTTGACCAGGTCGGCATCCAGCCGGGCAATGTGACGCTCGTCGGCGCGCCCATCGATCTGTTGCATGAGAGTCCTCTCGCCTCAAGGGTGCGATCTTTCTGGCCGACCCTATCCTCACTGATGGTGCCGTCGATCTACGAGACCGAGGACCTGGAAGCGGTCCGGGCGCAAACCCGGCGCTTTGTCGAAGCCGAGGTCGTGCCTAATGGAGCGGACTGGGAGGAGGCGGGTCAGGTCCCGCGCTCGGTCCTTCTCGAGATGGGGGAGATCGGGTTCTTCGGGCTCCGTATCCCCGAGGAGCACGGAGGCGTGGAGCTGGGACCGCTGGCATCGGTGGTCTTCGCCGAGGAGTTGGGTCGATCCACCTTTGGCGGTTTTGCGATAACGGTCCTCGTCCACACCGACCTGGCCACGCCATACCTCCTCAACTTCGGCAGCGACGTGCAGATGAAGCGCTGGCTTCCGGGGATCCTCAGTGGCGAGACCCTCACCGCAATCGCCGTGACCGAGCCCGATGCCGGATCAGATGTCGCCGCGATGCGCACCAAAGCGAGGCGTGACGGCGACGGGTACGTCATCGACGGGACCAAGATGTTCATCACCAACGGAACTACCGCCGACCTCGTCTTCGTCGCCGCCCGGACCGATACCTCGGTCAAGGGATCACGTGGGATTTCGATTTTGGCGGTGGAACGCGGTGCTGAAGGGTTCACCGTTGGGCGGTCCCTCTCCAAGATGGGATGGCGCTCTTCCGACACCGCCGAATTGGTGTTCGATGAGTGCTGGGTGCCAGAGGACCAACTCATCGGCGAGCCGGAGCGTGGCTTCTACCACGTCATGCACAACTTTCAGATGGAGCGCCTTGTCATCGGAGCAATGGCGATGGGTGAGGCACAGCGGGCCATCGAGCTCACCGTTGCCCACCTCCGCCAGCGACGCGCCTTCGGCGCCCCGCTCTGGGAGAAGCAGGCTGTCAGGCACCGGCTGGCCATGCTCCAGGCCAAGGTCGAGGCGGGTCGTCAGCTCGTGTACTACACCGGTTGGCTGCTCGACCAGGGGGTCGATGCGGTCCTCCAGGTGTCGATGGTCAAGAGCTACTGCGGCGAATTGGTCAACGAGGTGCTGGCCGCGTGCGTCCAGTTCCACGGCGGGATGGGGTTCATCACCGAGACCGCGGTGGAGCGCATGTATCGCGACGTCCGGATCCACACCATCGGTGGTGGCGCCACCGAGGTGATGCTCGAGGAGATCGCAAAGCGCTCCTGAACAGGTTCTCTTTGGTCACTCGACCGGGCGCACCCTCAGGTCCATTGCCACCCAGAGCAGCCGGGCATACGGGTAGAACAGGATGGGGAACACCCCGTTGACCACTAGCGCGATCACCAGTAGGGCGGTCCACGGCACGTCCGGCCAGGTGGCCGCGATCATGCCGATGAAGAGCAGACCGAAAAGGGCGAAAGTGGCCGCGGTATCGATGGTGATCGCACCCACCCAGTAACCCTGCTCCCGCTCGAACCGGAGACCACAACGGGGGCAGATCTCAGCCATGACCATCCATCGCCGGTAGACGGAGCCGGCGCCACAGCGGGGACAGCGCCGCGCCAGGGCCCTTCCGATCATCTTGCCCAGACCTGGGCTCGGCTCCACGATTCGGATCGTAGGGTCGCCACCCTGGGGTTACCGTGGCGGAACAGTGGACGAGCGGTACCTTCAGTCACGGGTCGACTACGACACCGAGGGTCTTGACCTCCCCGACCTCGATCCCGACCCCGTCGCTCAACTCGCCGTGTGGCTCCACACCGCCCAGGAAGGTGGACTCCCAGAGCCGAACACGATGATCGTGGCGTCCGCCACCCGCGATGGACGGCCCTCGGCTCGGGCAGTCCTCCTCAAGGGCCTGGATGAGCGGGGTCTGGTCTTCTACACCAGTTACCGCAGCCGCAAGGGAGCGGAGCTTCAGGAGAATCCCCGTGCCGCAGCCTGCTTCGTGTGGCTACAGCATCACCGTCAGGTGAGGGTCGAGGGAGCGGTGGAGCCGGTCGACGAGGCCGAGTCAGATGCCTACTTCACTTCGCGTCCCCGTGGTGCGCAACTGGGTGCCGCCGCATCGTCGCAGAGCGAGGTAGTGGCCGACAGGGGCACCCTCGACAACGCGGTCGAGCGTCTCGTCGAGGAGACCGGCGACGGCGATGTGGTGCGGCCGGAATGGTGGGGTGGCTACCGGATCGTCCCGGAGGCATTCGAGTTCTGGCAGGGAAGGAGGGACCGTCTCCACGACAGGTTCCGGTACCGGCTCGACTCTGGGCAATGGTTCATCGAGCGACTTTGGCCGTGACGCCACCACCGCGATGAACCTTCACCGGTCGGTGGTCGATGCCATGGTCGAGCACGCCCGCTCCCACTATCCGGACGAGGCCTGCGGCCTTCTCGTCGGCGAGGAGCGAGCAACGGTGGCGGCGTTCCATCCGTGCGCCAACATCGACGCCTCGCCCTCGAGCTTCACGATCGACCCCACCGACCACTTCCGGGTGATGAAGCAGGCGGATGCCTCGGGTCTCGATATCACCGGCGTCTTTCATTCCCATACACACAGCGCCCCCTATCCTTCGCCAACCGATCGCCGCCAAGCACCCGACCCGGAATGGGTTCATCTGATTCTCGGGATGGCAGATCCCGCCAGACCCGAGTTGCGTGGCTGGTGGATCGAAACCGGGAAGGTGACGGAGGAGCCCCTCGTTGTGAGTGAAGGATGATGGCAACCGTTCGAGTGCCCACCGTGCTGCGGTCACACACCGGCGGCGCCGCCGTGGTGGAGGCGGAGGGCGTCACCCTGGCGGCGCTACTCAGCGATCTGGGCGACAGGCACCCAGGCATCACCGAGAAGATTCTCGATGACGATGGCGGGTTGCATCGGTTCGTCAATGTGTTCGTCGGCGACGAGGACGTGCGGTACCTCGAAGGACTCGACACGCCTATTCCAGATGGGACAGAAGTCTCGATACTCCCGGCGGTAGCCGGTGGTTGAACCGGCGGAACCGGCTTGTCTGCGGACAACGCGGTCCATGGTGACCACCGGCCAGTCGGTGGCACGCCGCTCGTCCGGCTGAAGCAAGTCTCGCCCTCGCCATCGGTTGAGATCTGGGCGAAGCTGGAATGGCTCAACCCCACCGGATCGGTGAAGGACAGGGTCGCCGAGGCGATGGTGGAGCAGGCCAGGTCCGATGGGCTCATCGGTCCCGGGACCCGTCTCGTGGAACCGTCTTCAGGCAACACCGGGATCGCATTGGCGAGGATCGCCCAAAGAGAGGGATTCCATCTCACGGTTCTGGTGCCAGACAACGTCAGCACCGAGCGCCTCGATCTCCTCAGGTCCTGGGGAGCCGAAGTGGTTCTGACACCGGGCGCCGAGGGCACAAACGGCTCGATAGCTCGGGCAACGCAATTGGCAGCCGATGGCGGGTACCTCATGCTGTTCCAGTACGGAAACCCGGCGAACCCGCGAGCCCACGAGTTGGGGACCGGTCCCGAGATCCTCGCCTCGCTCGACCGGGTCGATGCCTTCGTGGCCGGACTCGGGTCTGGGGGGACCCTGATGGGTGTCGGCAAGGCATTGCGTCGAGCCCACCCCTCCGTTCAGATCGTGGCCGCCGAGCCGCCGGTGGGGGAGACGGTCGCCGGGCTCCGCTCCTTGGACGACGGCTACATACCACCGGTGTTCGACCCGAGCGCCATCGACGCAAAGATTCTGGTGCGCACCGAGGACGCGGTTGCCATGACCAGGCGTTTGCTCACCGAGGAGGGCCTCTTCGCCGGGGTCTCCTCGGGGGCCGCCGCCCACGCCGCAGTGCGGTGGGCGTCGCGTCTCGACGCGGGGGTCGTGGTGACCGTATTCCCCGACTCGGGCGCAAAGTACCTGAGTTCGAGGCTCTGGACCGGCACCCTCGATGAAGCGGTCGATCGCCTGGGCACACAGCTCTACTTCTGAGGCCACGAACGGAGCGCCGTAGGTCTCAGACCGGCGAGAGGCGGTGATCGGTGCGTTACCGTGACCCTGGTGCAGTTGACCATCCTCGGCAGCAATGGGACCTACTCGACACCCGGCCGGCCGGCTTCCGGCTACCTGGTCCGTCAGGACGGCACCCAGATCTGGATGGACGCTGGGCCGGGGACCTTTGCGGCACTTCAGACGGTCACCGACTTCCTTTCGCTCGACGCCGTGATCCTGTCGCACGTCCACGCCGACCACTGCACCGATCTGATCGGCTTCTACCACGCGGTCCGCTACGGCTCCCGCCCCAGGCAAGGCGTGCCCATCTACTGCCCCGAAGGACTCCCCGATCGGCTGCTCAACTTCATGGGCGCAGGCGACGGCGACACAGCCGACACCTGCGAGTTCGTCGTGGTGGGCGACGGGGACGAGATCGAGGTGGGCGGAATCCAGATCCGGTTCGCCACCACCCAGCACCCAGTGCCCACGCTTGCCTCCCGTCTCGAAGGCGAGGGGAGGGTGCTCGCCTATTCGGCCGACACCGGCCCAGACGGAGAATGGCCCCGTCTCGCCGAAGGAGCAGACCTGATGCTGGTAGAGGCCACCTACCAGGGATCGTCCGAGGACAAGCCATGGGCCCATCACCTCACCGCGGGTGAGGCGGGGGAGATCGCCAGGAGTGTCGGTGCCCGGAAGGCGGTCCTGACCCACATCTGGCCGACGCTCGACCCGGGCCGCTCGGTGGAGGAGGGCACCGCCACATTCGGTCGCCCCGTTGACCTGGCCGTTCCCGGCACCGAACTGGCTGTCTGACATGGTGCGGGCGAGAGCCCTCGACGAGCTTCGGCCGGCCAAGGTCACCCGCAGGTACACGGAGATGGCAGCCGGGTCGGTGCTGATCGAACTGGGGCGCACCTGGGTGCTTTGCACCGCCTCCGTCGACGCCGACATCCCACGTTGGATGCGGGACAGTGGACGGGGATGGGTCACCGCCGAGTACGGGATGCTCCCCGGCTCGAGCGGTGAGCGCATCCGACGCGACTCTTACCAGGGGGGAAGGGCCCACGAGATCTCTCGTTTGATCGGGCGATCGTTGCGGGCCGTGGTCCGCCTCGAAGCAATCCCAGAGATGATGGTGCGGGTCGATTGCGACGTGCTCCAAGCCGACGGCGGCACCAGGACCGCCGCCATCACAGGGGCGTGGATGGCGCTCCACGACACATTCACTGCAGCCGTAGAGCGGGGATCGCTCACCGAAGTCCCGCTGATCGACCAGGTGGCAGCCGTCTCGGTGGGGATCGTCGAGGGACAGGTCATGCTCGACCTCGAGTACGAGGACGATGTCGCCGCCGAGGTCGACATGAACGTGGTCATGACGGGGAGGGGCCTTCTGGTCGAGGTGCAGGGAACGGCGGAGGGCCAACCGTTCCTCCGCAACGAGTTGGACGAAATGCTCGATCTCGCCCAAGGCGGGATCGAGTCGTTGTGCGAGATCCAGCGTCAAGCCATCGCCACGTGATCGAACGACTGGTCGTCGCCACACATAACCCGGACAAGCTGGGCGAGATCGAGGCGGTCCTGATCGACTCGCGGCTCGTGGGAGATCTGGCCCAGGGTCTGAGTTGGCCCGACATCGAAGAGACCGAACCGACTCTCGAGGGAAACGCCAGGCTCAAGGCGGCCACGGTAAGCGAACTCACCGGGCTCCCCGCGCTGGGAGATGACACCGGTCTCGAGGTGGCTGCGCTGGGTGGTGCGCCCGGGGTGCTCACCGCCCGCTACTCCGGTCCCGGGGCCAGCTACGCCTCCAATCGGGCGGCTCTTCTGGCGGCGCTCGATGGTGTGACCGATCGAAGAGCGGTGTTCCGAACGGTGATGTGCGTCGCCTGGCCGGACGGTGGCGAACTGGTAGCTGCCGGCGAATTGGAGGGGGAGATCGCCCTAGAGGAGCGTGGCTCGGAGGGGTTCGGATACGACTCCGTCTTCGAAGTGGACGGCCGCACCCTGGCCGAGTGGGGGCACGAGGCCAAGCTCCGCTTCAGCCACCGCACCAGGGCGATACAGGCTTTGGCCGATGCCCTTGGCGGGTCAAAGGGTTGACGGATGAACGAAGCGGGTCAGTTTCAAGGAATGAGAACGTCATCGGGGGAGGTTGTTCGAAGCGTGATCCACAACCTCCACCAGGTAGACGCGCTCACGATGGCCCCGGACACGCCGCGTCGGTTCATGGTGACGTTGCGCGCCCCTGGTTTGCCCGATGAGGAGGTTCTCCTCTTCATCTGGATGCAGGTCGAGGAGCAAGCCTGGGAGTGGCTCGACAAGGGCTACCAGGTCGAGGTGACCGACCTCGAGACCGGTGAGGTTCGGCTCCTCGATGAGTCGATGTTTCCTGAGCCGATACAGCGCCAGCGATTGGTGGCTCGAGCCGATCGAGCGCTCGGTATCTGGCACATGCATCGCGCCGGGGTGAGTCTCGAGATGATCGCGAGGAGGGCCTCGGTGCTGCCCTCGCTCGTCGAGAGGACTCTGGCCGAGTTGGCGGCGCTCGGCTTCTGATCGCCCGCGGAGGAGGCGCGCTCATGACCGACTCGACCCCTACTTCTCCACCGACCGAAGAACCACCTAACCATCGTCTATGGCGGCGACCTTGGTTCATCGTTCTTGCACCTGGTCGGGAAGTCGACGCCTGGCATCTGGAGTACCAAGGAGGGTGACAATGCGGGCAGACGAGGTCGTCGAGGTGCTGAGTAAACCGCGTAGCCAGGAGTTGTTGACGAGGGACGTGGCGCGGTTGGCTTTCCTGGCGAAGGACGGCACACCACGGGTGATCCCTATCGGGATCTTTTGGAACGGCTCCGAGATCGTCATGTGCACCGCCAAGAACGCCCGCAAGCTCCAGGCGCTGCAGCGCAACCCGGCAGTGGCACTCACCATCGACACCGAGGTGCACCCACCCGACGTTCTCCTGCTGCGCGGTGAGGCCGTGCTCGACCCGGTGGACGGTATCCCCGACGAGTACCTCCACGCCTCCGGCACCTACCAGATGACGCCCGAGCAGCGACAGGAGTGGGAGGCGGAAATCAAGTCCCTGTATGCGGATGGCATGGTGCGCATCGTGGTCCGACCGACCTGGGCGAAACTGATCGACTTCGAGACCACCCTCCCGGCATCCATCCAGGAACTGGTTGATCGGCGCGGGGCCCAGTAGTTCCAGCCCCGCAGACGAGTGCTCGCTGAGAAGTCGGTCGATGATTCCGTCAACGGCCTCCCCGAATCAGGCACCCACCGACCCGAGCACCGGTTGCAGTGCGGGCGGTGGGAGTCGAACCCACATGGGCTCTCGCCCACCGGGTCCTAAGCCCGGCGCGTCTGCCGTTCCGCCACGCCCGCAAGTCAGATGAGTGTAGCCGCGCGGGACTCGAACCCAGAACCTATTGATTAAGAGTCAATTGCTCTGCCAGTTGAGCTAGCGGCCCGAAGGGATTCTAGAGCGACACGTTCAGAGACGGCCTGCGAGTCCATCGATCCATCCCATCGTCCGGTGGAAGTTGTTCCCGCTGCTGAGACACCCTAATCGGCATATCCCGTGTTCGAGGTGGTTCTTCCGATGTCCGGTACCGGCTGGTTTGATGAACGTCTTGTTGAACCGGAGATCGGCGAGTCCGAGGATGGATGTCCAATAGACGGCGTGCCTCGTCATCGTCGTTGCCTTCATGTAGATGCAAGGCTCCAACGAACCCAGCGTCCTCGTCGTGAAACCGTCGCACCCAGGCAAACAAAGGTCCGGAGGGCCACGGGGTCGCTGTTTACCAGCGCCAGGCTCGTGTCGATCTTGTCTCCCTCCGCCCAGTACAGGACCGTCCCTGCAAGCCACTGTGGATCATCTAACAGCTCGCCACCTCGAGGCGAGCGATCTCCCGGATGTGCGCCACCTCTTGGCGTCGCTTCCGCTGTGTGTCCACCGGGATGCCGGTGCGCACTCCTGGCGGTCGGCGTGACCTGATCTCGGCGATCTGTCCTTCCGTCAAACGGATATCGCGACACCAGCCGGAGAGGGTCCCCTTGCCTACAGGTATCACTTCCATGATCTCGCTGTAGGTCCAGCCGAGTCGGCGGAGAGACCGCCCCACTTCGGAGCGCTCCCAGCGGGAGAGGCGGTCCCATTGGGCGATTGCCTTGACCAACTCGGCGGCGGGTTCCAGCCTCACTTGGGCAACGTATCGCCCGGCGGTGACACGGGGTCGAAGATCTGAGTCCTGGTCGGGATGGCCGGATTCGAACCGGCGACCTCGGCGTCCCAAACGCCGCGCGCTGCCAAACTGCGCCACATCCCGAGTCGCGTCGAGAATAACCGGCTGCTAGTCGTCGGACTCGTGGTTGAACCTAGGTCCGGCCGATATGAGTGCGAACGCGATGACGGTTCGCGCACACGACATCGCACAACGCGATCTCGCGAAGCAGCTTCTCAGGGCTGTGAGTGAAGACCATCTGCGAAATGTCGCCGTTCTTGCCTCCTCGATGGTCGAAGTCCATGACCGCGGTTGGATACCGCAAGCCGCAGTCCGAGCATGGACGAGCCTTGGCCCTCCGTACAAGCTCCCTGTTGAGTGCGATCCTTTTCCGGCGACGGGCATCAACGAGCCCAATATGGTGTTCTCGGTTCCGTTCGTCGCCATACCACGCCCGCCATGCGGCGTTGGCACACGCTTTGCAGTACGACTGGATCCGCGTATGAGCGGCATCTCGATATCCGAATGCTTCGAGCTCGAGAACCTCTTCGCAGCTGGGACAACGGCGAGTCGCGCCCATCTGTTGATCATCACATCTGCCTGTGACACGGCCTCGATGCCTGCGGCGGAACCCGCGAGCGTTGTGAACTGACCGCCGCGGGCCCCGCACTATCCTGGCTGGGCCGTCTTGCGGGTGTAGCTCAATGGTAGAGCCCCAGCCTTCCAAGCTGGTGGTGAGGGTTCGATTCCCTTCACCCGCTCCGCGGGTCGGGGAACGGACCGCGAGGATCGGCCCCCGTAGCTCAGAGGACAGAGCAGGAGCCTTCTAAGCTCTTAGTCGGGGGTTCGAATCCTCCCGGGGGCGCCGACCCGAATAGTCCCGCACCGGCGGGACCGCCATGGTGACCGTAGCTCAGGTGGTTAGAGCGCCAGGTTGTGGCCCTGGAGGGCGGGGGTTCAAGTCCCCTCGGTCACCCCAGCCGCCTTCGTGGCGCGCCCGCGCCGCACTGGGTCGGCGCCCGACGATCCAAGGAGCCGATCTGTGAACACAACGCTGAGTGACGCCGGGCCCTTCGAGAAGATCCTCACCCTCCGGTTGGAGGAGGGCGAGCTGGCGGATGCCGAAGACCAGGCCGCTCGGCGGCTCTCGAGGGAGATCCGTATCAAGGGATTCCGGCCGGGCAAGGCGCCGCGTCGAATAGTCGAGGCCACGGTGGGACCGGATCGTCTCAGGAGCGAGGCGATCGACGACCTCCTTCCCTCGGCGGTCGACCAGGCTCTCAGCGAAACCGATCTGGCACCGGCGGTGACCCCCTCCGTGGAAGCGATGCGCACCATCGATGACGGAGTGGAGGTGGATGTCAGGGTGACAGTCTGGCCGGAGACCGACCAGGTCCCCGACTACAAGGAGCGCCGGATCGAAATCGATTCGCCGGTGGTGGACGACGACCGCGTGGAGGAGCAGATCACCCAGGTACGTCGGCAGTTTGCCGAGCTCGAGACCGTCACCCGCCAGGCTCAGGACGGCGACTTCGTCTCGGTGGACATCGCGGCGAGCGCAGGCGGCGTCGAGGTGCCGGAGGCCACTGCCAGCGACCTGCTCTACGAACTCGGCTCGGGGACCTTTGTCGAAGGTCTCGACGACATCCTCCCCGGCAAGGGTGCAGGCGAGATCCTCAACTTCGTCGGTCCACTGCCTGCCGGCTTTGGAGAGCGGGCAGGTGAAGAGGTGGACTTCCGTGTCCTGGTCAAGGAGGTGCGCCGGGTCAAGCTGCCCGACCTCGAAGACGATTGGATTGCCGAAGTCACCGAGTTCGACACGGTGGACGAGCTCAGATCCGATCTGAGGACCCGGCTCGAAGCGGTGGGGAGAAACACGGCGCGGGTCGAGTTGCGCAACAAGCTGTTGGACGAGCTGATCGATGAGCTCGACCTCGAGCTTCCGCCGGCCATCGTCAATGCCGAGATGGAGTCCCAGTTGCACCGCTTCGCCCACCGGCTGGAGGCACAAGGGGTGACCCTGGCCGACTACATGAGGGTCACCGGAATCGACCGCGAGGCTCTCACCAGCGATCTGCGGAACCAGGCGGAGCGCTCGATCCGGATCGACATCCTGCTCGATGCCGTGGCCGCCGACGCCGAGCTCACCGTGTCGGACGAGGAGTTGGAAGCAGCGGGCGAGGCGATGGCTGAGGGTGCCGAGGACCCCGAAGCGGTGCGCGCCGCCCTCGCCGATGGTGCCCAGAGCAAGGCTCTCAGGAGTGATATCCTGCGAAGGAAGGCGCTGGAGCGGCTCGAGGCCGGCGCCCTCCCCGTCGACCAGGCGGGCACGGTCCTCGACCTGTCCCCGGTACCGCTACCCGATGAAGAAACTGAAGTCGGAGTCACAGCCGACGATTTCACAGATCTCGACGTCGAACCGGGGGGCGAGGACGATGAGCCCAGCAATGAGGCCCCAATCGATGACGGCCCAAACGATGACGAGACTGACGAAGCCAGTAACCAGAAAGGCAACGATGGGGCTGATCACGGTGATGCCGATGACCCCGCCGGCCCCCAAGAGGAGCAGCCATGAAGCCTGAGAGCTATCTCGTCCCAACCGTCGTCGAGCAGACCTCGCGTGGTGAGCGGGCGTTCGACATCTACAGCAGGCTGCTCAAGGACAGGATCATCTTCCTTGGCACCCCGATCGACGACACGGTTGCCAACTTGATCATGGCGCAACTGCTCCACCTCGAGTCCGAGGACCCTGACAAGGACGTCTTCATCTACATCAACTCGCCCGGGGGCTCGATCACTTCGTTGTTCGCCATCTACGACACGATGCAGTACATCAAGCCCGACGTGAACACCGTCTGCATGGGCATGGCCGCCTCGGCTGCGGCGGTGATCCTCGCCGGCGGCGCCGAAGGCAAGAGATTCGGCCTCCCGCATGCCCGGGTGATGCTCCACCAGCCGTCGGGTGGTGCCCAGGGCCAGGCGACCGACATCGAGATCCAGGCGCGGCTGATCATGCAAATGCGAGAGCAGATCAACCGCATCCTCGCCCAGCACACCGGGCAGACCTACGAGAAGGTCGCCATCGACACCGAGCGGGACTTCTGGATGACCTCGGACGAGGCCAAGGACTACGGTCTGGTAGACGCCATCCTCACCCGGCGAGAACTGGCCGCGGTCGCGGCCGGGGCGTAAGGCAGGAGGACGGATGGCCAAATTCGGCGACGGCGGCGATCTCCTCAAATGCAGCTTCTGCGGTAAGTCACAGAAGCAGGTCAAGAAGCTCATCGCCGGGCCGGGCGTGTACATATGCGACGAATGCATCGATCTCTGCAATGAGATCATCGAGGAGGAGTTCTCCGCATCCGAGGAGATCAGCTTCTCCGAGTTGCCCAAGCCGAGGGAGATTTACGACTTTCTCGAGAGCTACGTCGTCGGACAGGAGCGAGCCAAGAAAGTCCTCTCCGTCGCCGTCTACAACCACTACAAGAGGGTGCGCGCCGGTCAGCACGGTCGCGACGACGTCGAACTGCAGAAGTCGAACATCCTCCTCATCGGTCCCACAGGGTGCGGCAAAACGCTGCTGGCGCAGACGCTGGCTCGTCAGCTCAACGTGCCCTTCGCACTCGCCGATGCCACTGCCCTCACCGAGGCGGGCTACGTGGGCGAGGACGTCGAGAACATCCTGCTCAAGCTGATCCAGGCTGCCGACTACGACGTCAAGAAGGCGGAGCAGGGGATCGTCTACATCGATGAGATCGACAAGATCGCCCGCAAGGCGGAGAACCCGTCGATCACCCGTGACGTATCCGGGGAGGGTGTGCAGCAGGCACTCCTCAAGATCCTGGAGGGGACCGTCGCCTCGGTACCGCCGCAGGGCGGCCGCAAGCACCCCCACCAGGAGTTCATCCAGATCGACACCACCAACGTCCTCTTCATCTGTGGCGGTGCCTTCGCCGGGTTGGAAGAGGTGATCGGGTCGCGGATCGGTAAGAAGGCGATCGGTTTCGGCGCCGACATACGCTCCCGGAGGGAGCAGCGCTCCGGTGAGGTGCTTTCCCAGGTGCTCCCCGAGGACCTGATGAAGTACGGGTTGATCCCCGAATTCATCGGACGTCTCCCGGTGATCGCCACCGTGGACGACTTGGACCGTGATGCCCTGATGCAGATCCTGACCGAGCCGAAGAACGCCCTGGTACGCCAGTACGCCCGGATCTTCGAACTCGACGGGGTCGAGTTGAGCTTCACCGCCGACGCCATGGAGGCGGTGGCCGACCAGGCGCTGCTCCGCGGGACGGGAGCGAGGGGTCTGCGGGCCATTCTCGAGGAGGTCCTCCTCGGGACGATGTACGACCTCCCCTCGCGCACCGACATCGCTGGGGTGGAGATCGATGGTGACGTGGTGCGGGAGAAGGTCAACCCGACCCTGGTGCCCCACCCCACGATCGAAGAACCCAGGGAACGCTCCGCCTGAGGCGTTGAGCAACCTGGAACTCGCGATGGGTCGCTCGACCCATGGACGCGCCGGCCCACCTCTGCCGATAAGAGGGGTCGGCTGCGCCGCGATTGGATCCCCGGTAGGGACGTAGGAGACCAATCAGGCAGTGCGCCCTGAGTTGCTCGATCGATTATCGAGCCGCTTGACCCGCCGGTAGAGCGTCCCAGGAAGCGAGCCTCATGAATCCCGTCCATCTTCGTCGCGTCGGTCTGGCCGTGACCGTGGTCGCCATGCTCATGGGCACCATGGCCCCTGCCATCGCCACCCCCGCCGAGGGCAACCGACCGGTCTCCTCGACGTCGATACCGCGCGGTTCCAGCAGCACGTCGTTCCCGCGGCCGTCGACCACCTGGCCCCGGCCTTCGACGTCGATCCCGCACACCTCGAGCACCTGGCACCAGAGCACCACGTCGATCCCGCACACCTCGAGCACGTTGCCCGAGACCACGACGACCGTCCCTGAGACCACCACTACGGATCCCGAGACCACGACAACTGCACCTGAGACGACGACCACCGAGCCTGAGAGCACCACGACCAGCCAGGTCACCAGCACGACGGCGCGGGTCACGACTACCTCTCCCGAGGCGTCGAGCACGACGGTCGCAGTCGATCCGATCCAAGAGACGACCACCACCGTCGCCACGCCCTCAACCCTTCCGTTCACCGGCGGCGGTTCTGGACAGACGATGGCCCTGGTCGCCGGAGCCCTGCTCCTCGCCGGGATTGGACTCTTGATCGCCTCCAGGCGGGGCGAGGACCCCTCGTCCAAGGCCTGGGCAGGCAACTCGGCTAACTGAGTTCTGCCTGACGGGCGGGTGACCGGTAGGATCGCCCGCCCGTCAGAGCCCGCCATTCCATCCGGTGAGAGGAGCGTCCCACGGACCACCAGGAGGCGGTGGAATACCTCGACCGCCACGTCCAGCTAGGCGTCAAGCCCGGTCTGGAGAGGATGCGAGGCATCTTGGAGCTGATGGGGAACCCGGAGCGGGCCTACCCCATCGTCCACATCACCGGGACCAACGGCAAGACGACCACGGCGCGCATGGTGAGCGCGCTGGTTGCGGCTCATGGGCTGACCCCGGGGACCTTTGTCTCCCCGCATTTGCAGAGGGTCGAGGAACGGTTGGCGCGCCACCTGGTGGGTGCCACTCCCGCCGAGTTCGCCCAGGCGATCACCGACGTCGCCGGTTTCGTCGATGTGTGGACCGCCCAGGGAGGTGAGGAGCCGACCTATTTCGAGCTCACCGCCCTCGCCGCCTTCGCCTGGTTTGCCACGGAGGCGGTAGACGTCGGGGTCATCGAGGTGGGTTTGGGTGGCCGACTCGACGCCACCAACGCAGCGGACGGCGCAGTCGCCGTGCTCACCGGGGTTGCCCGGGAGCACACCGAGTACCTCGGTGACACCATCGAGGAGATCACCACCGAGAAGGTCGCCATCGCCAAACCGGGGGCGGTCCTCGTCACCGGCCCGATACCACCCGAAGCCGAGGCGGTTGCCGCGGCCCGGGCGGGCGAGATCGATATCCCGCACCGCCGCTACGGCGCGGACTACCTGGCCGCTGACGCCCGCCTCGCTGTGGGCGGTTGGCTGGTCGACATCGACGGCGTCTACGACAGCTACCCAGAGGTGTTCCTCCCGCTCCACGGTCACCATCAAACGGTCAACTTCGCCATCGCCATGGTCGCCGTGGAGGAGTTGCTGGCCCGGCCACTGTCACTGAGTGCGGTTCGTCAGGGCGCCGGCGGCATCACCTCACCCGGCAGGCTGGAAGTGGTGCGACGTCATCCCCTCGTGCTGCTCGACGGGGCGCACAACGAGCAGGGCTTTGCGGCACTCGATGAGACGCTCACCGAGGAGTTCGATTCTCGATCCTGGGTGCTGGTGCTAGGGGTGATGGGGGACAAGGACCGTGCCGCCATGTTGGGGCAACTCGATCCGCACCATTTCTCCGCGGTGATCGCCACCGCCGCTCGGGGTGCCCGTCCGGTTGCTCCCGAGGAACTCGCCCGGTCGATCGAGGTGGCTTGGGGCGGCGCCGTGCCGGTGGAGACAGCGGCGGCATCCGAGGCGGCGATGGCCCGCGCCCTCGAGTTGGCGGGTGATGACGGCGCCGTCGTCGTCGCCGGTTCTCTGTATCTAGCCGGCGAGATCCGGGGCGCTCTTGGCATCGTCGAAGACGGCACCCTTGAGGTGCAGTCCTACCATCCCGCCGCCCTATTCGAGGAGTGAGGTTGGCCGACGAACGCACATTCATCATGGTGAAGCCCGACGGGGTGGCTCGCGGGCTGGTAGGCGAGGTCATCGGCCGTCTCGAGCGCAAGGGGCTCCGCCTCCGTCAGATCAGGATGCTGGTGATCGAGGAGGAAATGGCGGGCCGCCACTATGCCGAGCACACCGAGAAGCCGTTCTTTGCGGATCTCATCGAGTTCATAACGAGCGGACCGGTGGTCGCCATGGAATGGAGCGGCGAGTCGGCGGTTGGCGTTGCCCGCACCCTCATGGGAGCGACCGATCCCCGGTCAGCCACACCGGGGACACTGCGGGGAGACTTCGGGTTGATCGTCACCGAGAACATCGTTCACGGGTCGGACTCCACGGAGAGCGCCGAGCGCGAGCTAGGGATTTTCTTCGGGAGCTAGCTGCGACGGCGGACGGCGACGGCAGCCAAACCGGGGAGTCCCTACCCACTTGCTGTCAATTCCCCCCTCGCTCTCACCGGCGGGGGCGCTGAGGCCGATGGCTATGCTTGCCCGACCTCGACCGGGATGCCGCCATGCCGGATTCTTTTTTCTCCATCGGCCAGGACATGGCCATCGACCTCGGGACCGCCAACACCCTGGTGTACGTACGCAACCAGGGGATAGTGCTCAACGAGCCGTCGGTGGTCGCCATAAACACGCGCAACAACCGCGCCCTCGCCGTGGGTATGGAGGCGAAGCGGATGATCGGGCGCACCCCCGCCTACATCCAGGCGATCCGGCCGCTGCGCGATGGGGTGATCGCCGACTTCGACATCACCGAGAAGATGCTCCGCTACTTCATCCAGAAGGTGCACCGCAGGCGGTTCGCCCGGCCCCGGATCGTGATCTGCGTGCCATCGGGGATAACCCCGGTGGAGCGCCGAGCCGTCGAGGAGGCCGCCTACCACGCCGGCGCCCGCCGCGCCTACACCATCGAGGAGCCGATGGCGGCCGCCATCGGGTCTGGTCTGCCGATCCACGAGCCGGCGGGGAGCATGGTGGTGGACATCGGCGGCGGGACCACCGAGGTTGCGGTCATCTCGCTCGGTGGCATCGTCGTGTCCCGCTCGATCAGGGTTGCGGGCGACGAGATGGACGAGGCGATCATCGAGTGGGTCAAGAAGGAGCACAACCTGTTGCTCGGGGAACGCACCGCCGAGCAGCTCAAGATGGCGATCGGCTCCGGCTATCCCTACCCGGACGAACCATCGGCCGAGGTCCGGGGCCGCGACCTCATCAGTGGGCTCCCCAAGACGGTGGTGCTCCACTCGAGCGAGCTGCGCGAGTCGATCGAGGAGCCGGTGGCGGCCATCGTCGACGCGGTGAAGTACACGTTGGACAAGACACCACCCGAACTGGCTGCCGACATCATGGAGCGAGGGATCGTCCTCACCGGCGGCGGCGCCATGCTGCGCGGGCTGGACGAGCGGATCGCATACGAGACCAGCATGCCCATCATCACCGCAAACCGCCCGCTCCAGTCGGTGGTTGTCGGCTCGGGCAAGTGTCTCGAGGAGTTCGATGTCCTCCAAGGGGTCCTGGTCTCCTCCAGTCGGCCCTGACCTCCTGATGTCGTTGTCCGAGCCGCCGGGAGCAAACCGGTGAGGGAACTCCCACGCGGCGGCCGCCGCACGCTGGTCACAACTGTCGCCCTCGTGGTGGCGTCATTCGTGCTCATGACCTTCGACCTGCGCGCCTCAGGCGAGGGCGTAGGGGGCACCCTCCGCAGCGGCGCCCAGGCGGTGTTTTCGCCGGTGCAGGGGCTGCTTGGCAGGGCGATCGCCCCGGTGGTCGACGTTGTGGACGGTATGGCCAACCTCGCCGGGTTGCGCGAGGAGAACGCCCTGCTCCGCGCCGAGCTCCAGGAGATGCGAACCCGTGTCGCCCGGGTTGACGAGTTGGAGGCACAGGTCGCCCTGCTCCAGCAGGCACAGGACCTCGAACTCGATCGAGAGGACATAACCCGGGTGACTGCCAACGTTCTCGGGGGGAGCGACCCGCTCGATCTGAGCTTCTCCATCGACCGCGGCACCGCCGATGGTGTGCTGGTGGGCAACCCGGTGATCGATCCTGCGGGGAACGTCGTCGGAGTTGTTATCGAAGTGTTCGAAGGCGGGGCCAGGGTGCTCCCCATGGTGGCGCCCACCGAGGCGGTGGGGGTCACAGTCGGGACGCAGACCGGCGTTGTCATTGGGAGCGGGAACCCCAACCGGATGGACTTGGAAATCCTCGAGGCGACCGGCCCTCTCGGTGAAGGCGACGTGGTCGTCACCGGGAACACCACCAGCTATCCGGCTGGCCTCACCGTGGGTACGGTGGTGGGTGCTGCCACCCCGGAGGCTGCATATCTGACAACACAGGTGAGGCCGCTGGCTGATGTGACCCGTCTGCGCGTGGTTCTGGTCCTCGGCTGGCCGCTACCCGGCGAGCCCGGTGTCACCGCCTCGACCACCGATGGCGGTACCTCGGGGACCGATGACACCACCGACACCACGGCGAGCGGCGGATGATCCTCAGATCACGGATCCTGCTGGCGCTGGCTGCGGTGCTGGTGTCGGTGCTCATCCAGACCACCTTGTTCCGCGAGGTCCGGCCGCTCGGCGTCGCCCCCGACCTGGTGATGCTGACCGTGATCGCCGCCGCTCGCTGGCTCGACCCTCAGCCGGCAGTACTGCTCGGGTTCACCGGTGGCATCGTGGTCGATCTCCTGGGTTCCCAGGTCCTCGGGCTGCGAGCGCTCGCTTATACCGTCGTCGCCTACCTCACCGTTCGCCTGCGCGACCGGATGGAGGTCAACGTCCTCACCTGCGGCGCCATTCTGGTGGGACTGGTGGCGGTTGGCGTGCTCATCATTGGGGTTGTCGGTACCCTGGTCCAGGAGCAAACCGTGACCAGTCCTGGATTTGCACGCGCCCTTCTCCTCGTTCCCCTTTACGACCTCGTGCTGGGGATCGCAGTGCTGCCCTTGATGACCCGCCTTCTCCGGCTCAGCGAGCGGGAGAAGGCGCTGCTGTGACCGCGCCCTTCACAGAACTCCGCCCGTGGTGACTCCGACGACCGAAGGGCCTCGGCCCCGGACATCACGTCCCGGGTGGCGGTTGGTGCTGCTCACCGGGCTCTTCCTGATCCTCTTCTTCCTCCTCTTCACCCGGCTCTGGTTCATCCAGGTGGCCGCTGGGGAGACCTATCAGACGCAGGCGAGCCGTCAGACCGTCTATCAGGTGTCCACGCAGGCGCCTCGAGGTGAGATACGCGACCGGGAGGGACGGCTGCTGGCCACATCCCGCTTCGTTCCGGCGATCCTGGTGGACCGCAAACAGCTTCCCACCGACCACATCGAGGACGTCCAGCAGCAACTCTCCACCATGCTCGACATACCTCCCGATGAGATCGCCGAGGCCTTCGAGACGGGCGGTCCCAGGATCACCATCGCCGAGGTGGACGCCGAAACCGCCTACCGGGTGATGGAACGCCGCCGCCAGTTGCCGGGTGTCGTGGTCGAGTTGGTTCCCGCTCGGGTCTACCCGGAGGGAGATGTCCTCGCCCACGTGCTGGGGCACATCGGACGGCCCAGCGAAGAGGATGTCGCCGAGCGGCCCGACATCGACCCGAATGTGATCATCGGAAAGGCCGGGGTGGAGCGGACCTACGACGAATTCCTCCAGGGAGACCCGGGGACCGTTTCCTACCGGATCAACGCCAGAAACCAAGTGATCCGCGAGCTGCGCGAGATCCCACCCACCCAGGGCGACACCGTCTACCTCACCATCGACCTCGAGATACAGCGTGAACTCGAGGAGGTGCTCGAAGGTGTGATCGACCTCTCCAACGAGGTCAAGGCAACAGAGGAGGACGAGATCTTCCTCCACACCACGGAGCGGGCTGCCGGCATGGTCATCGACCCGAAGACGGGTGAGGTCATCGCTATGGCTTCCTATCCGGATTTCGACCCATCGGTGTTCGTCGGGGGACTCAGCCAGACCGAGTTCGAGAGCCTCAACGAGAGCCAGGCGTTCAACAACCTCGTCATCCAGGGCGAGTACGCCCCCGCCTCCACCTTCAAGGCGGTCGGGTATGTAACTGCGCTCGAGGAGCAGATGTGGCCAGAGGACATCACCACCCCCGGCCCCGAAGGCACCGTCGAGTGTGACGGGAGGATCGAATTCCCCTTCGGTGACGGCAGCCAGGAAGTCCTCTACGACTGGTACCACCCGGACGACTACGGCTCGCTCGACCTCCACACGTCGCTGGCCCGCTCCTGCAACATCTACTTCTGGAAGGTGGCTCTGAGGATCTGGCGTGACTACAAGGGCACAGAGCGGGAGAACCTGCTGCAGAACTGGGCCAGACAGATGGGGTTCGGCTCCACCAGCGGGATCGACCTTCCCTTCGAGCACGACGGTCTGGTGCCCGACCGCGCCCTCTTCGAGGACCTCGCCGCCGAGGGCGTCATCCGAAACACCGGGTGGCAGGGCGGGGACCTGATGAACATGGCGGTCGGCCAGGGCTTCATGCTCTCCACACCACTGCAACTGGCCAACGCTTACGCCTCGATCGTCAACGGCGGTGTGGTGTGGAAGCCCCACGTGGTCCAGTCGATCCGCGACGCCTCGGGCACCGAGGTGCTCTCCAACGAAGCCGAGGTGGTTCGCCGCCTCAACATCGACCCCGCCACGGTCTCCATGTTCCGCCAGGACCTGACCCTCATCCCGTCCATGGGCACAGCTCAGGGCGCATTCGCCGATTTCGGCCCGGGTGTGGAGCAGGTGGGTGGCAAGACCGGAACGACCAAGGGGACCGACACCAGGGACCCGACAGCGCTCTTCGTGGGCGTGGCCCCGGTGGACGACCCCCGCTACGTGGTGGTGATTGTGGTCGAGGAGGGTGGCAACGGAGGAAGAGTGGCCGCGCCCGGGTCCGTCGTATCCTCCAATCGCTGATGGGGAACACACCCACCGAGTTGGTCCCCGGCGAGGAATCGGACTGATGGCGACACTGGCCCGCTCACAGGCGGTGGTGGTCACCGGTCGGCGCCGCCCCGGCCCCGACCTCTTCCTCACCGCGGCGATGGTGGTGCTCAGTGGCCTTGGCCTGCTGATGGTGTACACCGCATCGCGTCCGCTGCTCACGCTGCAAGGTGACGATCCACAGGGACTGGTGCGCCGCCAACTCATCTTCGTGGGGATCGGTCTGGTCTGTTTCGTGGTCTCCTCGCTGATCGACTACCGGCTGCTCAAGACGTTGGTGCCCGCCGGGTACATCGTGTCGGTCCTCGCGCTGGTGGCGGTCCTCTTCACCCGCCCGGTCAACGGCGCCCGGTCCTGGTTCCAGCTTGGCTTCGTCCAGATCCAGCCATCCGAGATCGGCAAAGTGGTCATCATCCTCACCCTCGCCGCGGTGCTCGCACCGGCTCACAGCCGTGGTCTGTCGTGGCGCCGGCTGTTGCTCGCCGTCGTGCTCGCCGCCATCCCGATGGCGCTCATCTTCCGCCAGCCGGACTTCGGCACGATGATGGTCTGGGGGTTCATTGCGCTGATCATGCTGTACGCCGGTGGGGCGAGCATGCGCCAGTTCCTCTTGTTGACAGCTTCCGCCATCGCCGGGGGCTGGGCGCTGTTCCAGGCCAAGGTGCTGGCCGACTACCAGATATCCCGTCTCACCAGCTTCCTCGACCCGACCGCCGATCCTCAACAGGCAGGGTGGAATCGCCTCCAATCGGAGTTGGCCATCGGAAGCGGCGACCTGTTCGGCAAGGGCCTGTTCCACGGCACCCAAACCGAACTGAGCTACGTCCCCGCCCAGCCGACCGACTTCATCTTCACCGCGGTGGGGGAGCAGCTCGGCTTCGTCGGAGCCGGGTTGGTCCTGGTTCTCTTCCTGGTGATCGTGTGGCGGCTGCTGGTGATCGCGGCGAGGGCACGAGATGCATTCGGCGGGTTGATCGCCGTCGGAGTCGCCGCCTTCATCGTGGTGCACACCTTTGTCAACGTGGGGATGACCATCGGGATCATGCCGGTGACCGGGCTTCCGCTCCCGTTCATGAGTTACGGCGGGTCGTTCTACATCACCACCGCCATTGCCCTCGGCTTGGCTCACTCGGTGTGGCGGCGGAGGACCCCGGTGCCGGGAAACCGCTTCCTCGACTGAGGCTCGCCGGGAGCTACCGGTTACGCTCCCCGGCTGTGCGGCGGCGTGACGACATCGGCTGGGTCGAGGTGATCTGCGGGCCGATGTTCTCCGGGAAGAGCGAGGAGCTCATCCGACGGATCACCCGCTCGATGATCGCCAGGATTCCGGTGCAGACGTTCAAACCGGCCGTCGACGATCGTTACGCCGAGGCGAGGCTTGTCTCGCACAGCCGGCTGGAGGTCGAGGCGCAGCCGGTGGGGGACTCCGAGGAATTGCTCGGTTCCATCGAGGACGCCACCGAGATCGTCGGTATCGACGAGGGCCAGTTCTTCGATGACGGGCTCATCGAGGTGTGCGAGTCGCTTGCGTTCGGTGGCAAGCAGGTCATCGTCGCCGGGTTGGACCTCGACTATCTCGGCAGACCATTCGACCCCATACCCGGGCTGGTGAGCCGGGCCGAGTACGTCACCAAGACGCTGGCGGTTTGCCACCGCTGCGGGGCACCAGCCGCCTTCACCCAGCGGATCGTCGATTCAGACGATCTGGTTGTACTCGGCGCCACCGGGGCGTACGAGGCGCGCTGCCGCCGCTGCTACCGGCCAGGTGAGCCCTCCCAGCAGGCGCTCGCCCTCGGGAGCGGCTGAACCCACCCGCGCAGAGCGGACCTCGTGTCCTGCTACCCTCGCTCCATCACTCGGGGTCCATCTGGCCCCAGTCACCAGGTCGTTCGAGCCATCGGAGCAAGCGGTGAGCGATTCCCGCCACGGACGCCCGGCCTTCTCACCGCCGGGTGTCGCAATGAAGGGCTTTGCCGCGCTCTGCTGGCCTGACCCAATCGAGATCACCGGCCTCGACGCCGCCCGAAAACCCCCTCACCGGACCGGGCCGCGCCAAGCCGGGAGAGGAGAACTACCAGATGCCCTGGTTTCGGAAGAAGTCCGCCGAGGTCATTCGCAAGGGTGTCGGCAACGACACGGTGGTCGAAGAACGCACCACCCGGATGGTCGCCGGCGAGTTGGTCGAGGTGCGTCGGGTACGCGATCCGCGTCCCGCCACCCAGGCGCCCGAGCAGAAGCCGAGCGCACCGCGCCGAACCTCCCGTAGCAACGGGCCCCGGCCGCGGCCGGTCGACGATGAGGTCATCGTCGCCGCCGGAGACGGCGCGCAAGCAGATGCTGGTCCGCACCATGCCTCACCAGACTCAGATCGTGGTCCTCGAGGGCCCGTCGCTGGTCGAGCACTACGTCGCCCAGTCGGGCACGTCATCGCTGGTGGGCAACGTCTATCAGGGAAGGGTGAAGAACGTGCTTCCAGGCATGGAGGCAGCGTTCATCGACTTTGGCGCCAGCAAGAACGGCGTGGTCTACGCCGATGACATCGCATACGACCGCTCGGTACATGGCCGCAAGCACCCGCGCATCGAAGACGTGCTCCATGAAGGAGACGAGGTCTTGGTGCAGGTGGTACGCGACGCCATGGGAGCCAAGGGTGCCCGCCTCACCAACCAGCCGTCGCTCCCGGGGCGCTTCCTGGTCCTCGTCCCCGACAGCGATGCCCAAGGGATAAGCCGCCGGCTTCCAGACGAGGAGAGGACCCGTCTGCGCTCGCTGGTCGACGAGGTGAAGCCGGACGACATGGGCGTCATCGTCCGCACCGCGGCCGAAGGCGCCACCAGGAGTGACATCGAAGACGACGTCGCCCGGCTAGTGGGGACGTGGCAGCGGATCCGTGAGGCGGCCGACTCCGGTGGTGCGCCCCGCCTGCTCTACGAAGAGCCCGAGTTGCTCATCAGGGTGATACGAGAGCAGTTCACACCCGACTTCCGCCGTCTAGTGATCGATGACGCCAAGGCACACGAGGCGGTGGTCGACTACCTGGAGGGCACTACCCCGGAACTGCTCCCCAGGGTGCAGCTCTACGGCGACCCGATGCCGCTGTTCGAGCGGTATCACGTCGAGGACCAACTGCGCAAGGCGCTCGACCGCCGGGTCTATCTCCCGTCGGGAGGGCACCTCGTCATCGATCGGACCGAGGCGCTCACCGTCATCGACGTGAACACAGGCAAGTTCGTCGGCACCTCCAGCCTCGAAGACACCGTGCTCCAGAACAACCTGGAAGCGGCGGAGGAGATCGGCCGCCAGCTCCGGCTGCGCGACATCGGCGGGATCATCGTCATCGACTTCATAGATATGGAGAGCGAGGCCAACCGCAGGTCGGTGCTCCGTCGATTGCGGGAGACGCTGGCCAAGGACCGGACACGCACCCAGGTGTTCGACGTCTCCAACCTCGGGTTGGTGGAGATGACCCGCAAGAACGTGTCTGCCGGTCTCCTCGAGATGTTCTCCGAACCCTGCCCGACGTGCGAGGGTCGCGGAGTTCTCCTCCACGAGGAGGCCGCCGTACAGGGCGTACCGGTGGCGGCGATCCTCGAGGAGGATTGACCGGCCCACCCTCGAAGAGGATTTACCGGCCCACCCTCGAAGAGGATTTACCGGCACCGCATCGCGCTAATATCTGCGGCGCAATCCCCCTCCCCAGGGACCCTTTCTCATGTATGCCATCATCCGCACCGGCGGCAAGCAGGCCAAAGTAAAGCCCGGCGACGTGATCGACGTCGAGATGCTCAAGGGTGCTCCCGAAGAGGTCGAATTCGAGCCGTTGCTCGTCGTGGATGAGGCGGGCAAGACCCACGCCGGCCGCGAAGCCCTCGGCGAGGCCAAGGTCAAGGCGAAGATCGTGGGCGACTCGAAAGGCCCGAAGATCGACGTTGCCACGTACAAGTCGAAGGGCGGCAGGCGTAGGCATATCGGGCATCGTCAGCACTACACGACGATCGAGGTCACTGCCATCGACCTGCCCACCGCCAAGAAGAAGACACCCGCCAAGCCGGCCCCAACGGAGGCCGCAGCCGACGACAAGACCGAGGAGACCTGAGATGTCGAAGACCAAGGCCGGTGGTTCGAGCAAGAACGGGCGCGAATCGCATGCACAGCGCCTCGGGGTCAAGGCGTTCGACGGTCAGGCGGTGACCGCAGGGAGCATCCTGGTCAGACAGCGCGGCACCAGGATCCACCCGGGCCAGAACGTCGGCCTCGGCAGCGATGACACGCTCTTCGCAACCATCACCGGCAAGGTCCAATTCGGCCGACGCCACGGGCGGCGGCTGGTCAACGTCCTCACCGACTGAGCGCTTCCACCTCATTCGTCGACCGGGTCGAGGTCGAACTCCGCGGCGGCAATGGCGGCGCCGGCGTCGCCGCCTTCGCCAGGTTGGCGGGCAAGCCGCGGGGTAAGCCATCAGGGGGCATGGGCGGTCCCGGCGGCGACGTGGTCCTCCGCGCCGACACGGAGATGGGCACTCTGCTCGGCTACCTCCGCCGTCCTCACCGCGCCGCCGGCCATGGGGCCCACGGGCAGGGGGACAACCGCAACGGCAAGCGTGGCGAGGACCTCGTGCTATCTGTGCCCGTGGGGACCGTGGTGCGTCACCCGGATGGCACCCTGCTCGCCGACCTGGTTGATCCCGGGCAACGATTCGTCGCCGCCGAAGGCGGACGAGGGGGCCGGGGAAACGCTGCTCTGGTCAGTACCCGCCACCGAGCCCCCGGGTATGC
Organism: uncultured Actinomycetes bacterium; assembly: GCA_963758695.1. Classification (GTDB taxonomy): domain Bacteria; phylum Actinomycetota; class Acidimicrobiia; order Spongiisociales; family DATADW01; genus DATADW01. The sequence goes on along the minus strand of CAVWWM010000013.1, from coordinate 31,667 downwards.
CGAGCAGGGTGAGTACGGGGAGCCTGTCCGGCTTGTCCTCGAGATGAAGCTTCTCGCCGACGCCGCCCTCGTCGGATTCCCCAATGCAGGGAAGAGCAGCTTGATCTCGTCAGTCTCGGCGGCAAAGCCCAAGGTGGCCGACTACCCCTTCACCACCCTCGAGCCACATCTCGGCGTAGTCGAGATCGACGACCGGCAATTCGTCATGGCGGATGTTCCCGGACTGATCGAGGGTGCCGCCGAGGGGAAAGGACTGGGACACGAGTTCCTCCGCCACGTCGAGAGGGCGCGGGCCCTCGTGGTGCTGCTCGACCCCCTCCAGGAGCGCACCCCGGCGGAGCAACTCGAGGTGCTCCTCTCGGAGTTGGGGCGGTATTCGCCCGAGTTGATCCGCCGGCCACGGGTGATCGCGCTCAACAAGGTCGACGCCATCGATCCCGACGAGGCGGAGAGGATCGCCCAAGAACTGCCATCGCCGCTACATCGCGTTTCGGCTGTCACCCACCTGGGACTGGACACGCTGCTCCATGCCGTAGCCGATGCTGTCGAGCAGGCGCGGCGCGAGGCACCGGAACGGGTCGGCTACCAACTGCACCGCCCCCTCGGCCCCGGGTTCACCGTGCGGCGCGAGGGCACAACGTGGGTGGTGGAGGGTCGAGGAGCGATGCGGGCGATCGCCTTCGACGACCTCACCCGGCCCGAAGCAGCCGACAGGGCCGCAGGACGTCTGGAGCGACTCGGGGTGGACGAGGCGCTGCGGCGCGCGGGGGCGCTGCCGGGTGACGAGGTCCAGATCGGCGATTTGGTGTTCGAGTTCGAGGACTCTGAGGAAGACGGGTGAGGCGGCCGGCGACACCGGGCCGGCCGGTTGTGGTCAAGGTCGGTTCGTCGAGCCTGGCCCCTACCGGCACCGGTCTCGACCCGACGGCGCTCCGCCGGGTGGTGGAGGGTGTCGCCAACGCCTGGGGACGCGGCCATCCCACTGTGCTGGTGACATCGGGAGCGGTGGCGGTGGGAGTGGCCGCGCTCGGCTGGCCCACACGGCCGGAAGACTCAGCGACACTCCAAGTGGCGGCGGCGGTGGGGCAATCACGCCTCATGGAGCGGTACACCGCCGAGTTCGATCGGGTGGGGCTCGTTGCCGGTCAGGTCCTGCTCGCCGGCGAGGTGTTCGCCGACCGCAGCCAGTACCTCCACGCCAAGCGCACCCTGGAGCGGCTGGTGGGGAGCGGAGTTGTACCCGTGGTCAACGAGAACGACGCCGTTTCACTCGACGAGCTTCGTTTTGGTGACAACGACAGGCTGGCAGCGCTTGTGGCACACCTCGTGGGCGCCGCCATGCTGGTGATGTTGACAGACACCTCGGGGCTGCTCTCCGCCGATCCTCGGTTCGACCGTGAGGCCCGGCTGATAGACGCCGTCAGACATAGCGACGAGGTGCTCGACCAGGTCGGCGCCGGCGGTTCGGGCCCGCTCGGTTCCGGGGGCGTCGCAACCAAGGTGGCGGCGGCGCGCATTGCGGCGTGGTCGGGGATCCCCACGGTGGTGGGACCGGCGGCGGACGACGACACCATCCGGGCGGCGCTGGCGGCGGAGCCCGTGGGGACATGGGTAGACCCCCGCCCCCGCCCCCTTCCTGCCCGCAAGCTCTGGATCGCGTTCGGGCGCCGCTCCGAGGGATCGGTCCGCATCGACGGCGGGGCGGTCCGGGCGCTGGTGGAGCAGGGTCGTTCGCTCCTCCCGGTAGGTGTCGTCGAGGTCAGCGGTGGTTTCGACCCCGGAGCCGCGGTGGATGTGCTCGGGCCGGAGGGCGGCCTCGTGGCAAAGGGGCTTGCCCGGCTGGCCGCCACCGAGCTTGCTGTAGCTGCCGGCAGCCGTGGAGCCGAGGTCATCCATCGCGACGATCTCGTGATCCTCACCGGCTGAAAGGGCCGCGACACGACCACCGGTACACTCATCCGATGATCGACGCCATCGGTGAGCGGGCGCGGGCCGCAGCGCGCCGGCTTGCCAGGACCACTACCGAGTCGAAGAACGCGGCGCTCCTCGCCATGGCGAGCCGCCTCGAGGAGCAAGCCGATGCCTTGCTCGAGGCGAACGGACTGGATGTCGATCGGGCGGAGAAGGACGGGATCTCCAAGGCGCTCCTCGATCGGCTCCGTCTCGACCCAGCACGGTTGGCAGCGATGGCCGCCGGTCTGCGGTCTGTCGCCGCTCTCCCCGACCCGGTGGGCGGGGTCACTGCGGGGTGGCGTCTAGCCAACGGTCTCGAGGTATCGCGGATCCGGGTGCCGCTCGGCGTGGTCGCCGTGATCTACGAAGCCAGGCCCAACGTCACCGTCGACGCCGCAGGACTCTGTCTCAAATCTGGCAACGCCGCCCTGCTGCGTGGCTCCTCCACGGCCCTTCGCTCCAACCTGGCCATCGGTGAAGCCCTCCGTGCCGGTTTGGCCGACGCCGATATCCCCGAGGATGCCGTCCAGGTGATGGAGGACACTTCGCGCCAGGGGCGCGGGAGTTGCTGCGGGCCAAGCGCTGGGTCGACCTTCTGGTTCCCCGGGGCGGTCCCGGGCTGCTCGCCCAGATCGAGGCGGAGGCAACGGTGCCGGTCGTCGTCGACGGCGCGGGCAACTGTCACGTATACGTGGATGCGGCCGCAGATCTCGACCAGGCGGTTTCGGTGGTGGTCAACAGCAAGACACACCGCCCCGGCGTGTGCAACGCCGCCGAGACGCTCCTCGTCCACCAGGCGGTGGCTGCGGAGTTCCTCCCACGTGTGGCCAAGGAGTTGAGTGACGCCGGAGTCGAGTTGCGAGGAGACGAAGGGGCGAGGGAGATCCTCCCCGAGATTCTCCCGGCCAACGACGAGGACTGGGACACCGAGTATCTCGACCTGGTGATGGCGGTGAGGGTGGTCCCCGACCTGGACACTGCGGTCGAGCACGTGCTCGCCCATGGGACGGGACACACCGAGGCGATCGTCACCCAGGACATAGCGGCGGCCGATACGTTCGTTGGTCGCACCGACAGCGCGGTGGTGATGGTCAACACCTCCACCCGATTCACCGATGGCGAGCTTTTCGGGTTCGGCGCAGAGATCGGCATCTCGACCCAGAAGCTGCACGTGCGCGGGCCGATGGGGCTTCCTGCGCTCACCAGCGAGCGCTACGTCGTCCGTGGCGAAGGGCAGGTGCGGATTTGACCACGACCATGGACGGGCCGGCCGCAGTACGGGCCAGGTTGGGCGAAGCCGGCTATCTGGCCGACGACCGCATCGCCCAGGTGGTTTTCCTGGCCGACAGGCTGGGGAAGCCGATCCTGGTCGAAGGCCCCGCCGGCGTGGGAAAGACCGAACTGGCCAAGTCGCTTGCCCGGGTCCAGGACCGGCGTCTCATCCGCCTGCAGTGCTACGAGGGGCTCGACGAAGCCAAGGCGCTCTACGAGTGGAACTACAAGAAGCAGTTGCTCCGCATCGAGGCAGACGAACAGCACGACTGGGGCAAACTCGAGCACGACATCTTCTCAGAGGACTTCCTCTTGGAGCGTCCCCTGCTCGAGGCGATCCGGTCGGAGGCCCCGGTGGTGCTGTTGGTCGACGAGGTCGACCGGGTCGAGGTGGAGACCGAAGCGCTGCTGCTCGAGGTGCTGTCCGACTTCCAGGTCTCGATCCCCGAGTTGGGAACCATCACTGCCGCAACCCGGCCCAGCGTCGTGCTCACCTCGAACAACACCCGTGAGTTGTCGGAGGCGCTCAAGCGGCGCTGCCTCTTCCTCCACATCGGCTACCCCACCCGCGAAAGGGAACGGGAAATCCTGACCGTAAGGGTCCCGGGGATCGCACCGCATCTTGCTGATCAGGTGGCACAGGTCGTCCAATCGGTGCGTCAGATCGACCTCAAGAAGTCGCCATCGGTCTCGGAGACCATCGATTGGGCCCGCACTCTCATCGAGTTGGGGATCGAGCGGGTTGACGAGGAGGCGGTGACTTCCACGCTCCACGTGCTGCTCAAGCACCAGAGCGACGTGGAGAAGGTCGCCAAGGAGTTCTCGCTGCAGGACCCGGCCGTCGAGCCTGACTGACCTGGCGATGATCGAGACGATGATCGCCTTCATCGACGAGTTGCGTGCCGTCGGCGTGCCCGTCTCGATGGTGGAGGCCATCGATGCCCTCGCCGCACTGGAGCACGTAGACCTCGGCGACCGGTCGGCGTTCAAACACACGCTCGGCGCCACCATGGTCAAGAACGAGCGGCACCAAGAGGCGTTCGACGCTGCTTTCGAAGCGTTCTTCGCCCTCCACAGGGACCGGCCGGACCGTCCGGGGCCGGACGGGCAAACACCGCCGGCGGGGCAGCAGCCGACGACCGGCGCCGGCCGTGGCGGGGGGGGGCCGACCTCGAAGAATTGGCCAGGGCGATCATGGAGGCGCTCAGCGCCCAGGATTGGGCGATGCTCAGCGCAGGCGCCCAGGAGGCGGTCCGGCGTCTCGCCGGCATCGAGCCGGGGAGGCCCGTCGGCGGCACCTACTACCTCTACCGCACACTGCGCCGCCTCGACGTCGACGGGATGATGGAGCGCTTGCTCTCCGAGGCGAGGGTTGGTGCCGGAAGCCACAGCCCTCTTGAGGAGCGGCTGCTCCGCGAGGAGATCGAGCGGCGGATCGACCGGCTCCGCAGCGAGTTGCAAGCCGAGATCAGACGATTGCTCGTGGCCGATCGTGGGAGGGAGGCGGTGGCGCGCACCCTTAGGTCGCCGCTGCTCGAGGACATCGATCTCATGCACGCCACCCGTCATGACCTCGCCAGGGTGGAGAAGGCGATCCGGCCGCTGACCAGAAAGCTGGCAGCGCGGCTGGCGCAGAAACGGAAGAAGAGGCGGGCAGGTCGCCTCGATTTCAGACGCACCATGAGACGGGCGCTCGCCACGGGTGGTGTCCCCTTCGAGCCGATCTTCCGCTCCCCGAACCCGCACAAGCCCGACATCGTCCTCCTCTGCGACGTTTCCGGGTCGATGGCTACCTTCGCCCGGTTCACCCTCCAGTTCACATATGCCATGTCCGGTCAGTTCTCCAAGGTCCGCTCCTTTGCCTTCATCGACGGGGTCGATGAGGTCACCGGCTTCTTCGAGGCGGGCGGGGACTTCGCCAGATCCATGGAGAGGATCACGACCGAGGCGGAGGTGGTCTGGCTCGACGGTCACTCGGACTACGGGAACGCCTTGGACCGTTTCGGGGAGCGCTTTGGCGAAGCCGTTACCCCGCGGTCGACCGTGATCATCACCGGAGATGCCCGCAGCAACTATCGCAACCCCCGACCGCAGACCTTGGCTGCCATCTCGCAGTCCGCCCGGGCCCTCTACTGGCTCAACCCGGAACCGAGGGCGTACTGGGACACCGGCGATTCGGTGATGTCGGCTTATGCCCCGTTCTGCGACGGCGTCCACGAGGTGCGCAACCTGAGGCAACTAGAGGCATTCGTCGAGCAGGTGGCGCTTCCGGCGCCGGGGAGGCTCCGGCTGGCCGGCTAGCGGGGCATGCGGCGGGCTGGGGTAGGTTGGCCGACATGGCAACACATGATGAGTTGATGGCGCTCGTTGGCACCGAGATCGGTGTCAGCGAGTGGCAGGTGATCGACCAGGACCGGATCGACGCCTTCGCAGATGCCACGGGCGACCACCAGTGGATTCACATCGACCAGGACCGGGCGGCCCAAGGGCCATTCGGCGGGACCATCGCCCACGGCTACCTGACCCTGTCGCTGCTCCCGGCGCTACTCGCCGACCAGAACTTGCCGGTCCCCCCGCCCCGGATGGGGATCAACTACGGCCTCGACAGGACCCGCTTCATCACCCCGGTCCCTGCCGGAGGTCGCGTTCGAAGCCCGCACCCGGCTCGACGAGGTGACCGAAGTCCCCGGCGGTGTCCAGATCAAGCGGACCGTCACCGTCGAGTTGGAGGGATCCGACAAGCCGGCACTGGTCGCGGAAACACTGACCAGGCTGTTGTGGTAGCCACCTCTTGCCCCTACCCGCTGCTCTGTAGCTCGGCCTTTCCCCCAGCGGGGGGACGGAGCAATCATTCTCTCCCCCGGCGGGGGGAGTACCCGACGCCGTAGGCGTCGGGGGAGGGGGAATGGTTTACTCCCCAAGGTGTGAAAGCCACGTGTCGAGCACTGTTGGGAGTTCGGCAGCCCCCCTACCCGCTGCTCTGCAGCGGGGCCCTTCCCCCCTGCGGGGGGACGGAGCAATCATTCTCTCCCCCCGGCGGGGGGAGTACCCGACGCCGTAGGCGTCGGGGGAGGGGGGATGGTTCACTCCCATGGTGCGTAAGCCACGGGTCGAGCAACGTTGGGAGCTCGGTGCCCCCCTACCCGCTGCTCCGCAGCGGGGCCCCTCCCCCCTGCGGGGGGACGGAGCAATCATTCTCTCCCCCCGGCGGGGGGAGTACCCGACGCCGTAGGCGTCGGGGGAGGGGGGCTGGTTCACTCCCCAAGGTGTGAAAGCCACGTGTCGAGCACTGTTGGGAGTTCGGCAGCCCCCCTACCCGCTGCTCTGCAGCGGGGCCCTTCCCCCCTGCGGGGGGACAGAAATTCTCTTCCGTCTAAGGAGCCAGGCTGCGGCCGCCGCCGATGACGATCACCTCTCCGGTGAGGTAGCTGGAGGAGTCGGAGACGAGAAAGGCGGCAAGCTCGGCGACCTCTTCGGGTGTTCCCATCCGCTCGAGAGGTATGGCGTCGACCATCTTCTCCCGCACGTCGGCGGGGATGGCCATGGTCATCTCGGTGGCGATGAGCCCTGGGGCGATTGCGTTGACCCGTACCCGCGGAGCCATTTCCAGCGCCATGGCCCGGGTCATCCCCACGACCCCGCCCTTTGAGACGCTGTAGTTGTACTGCCCGAAGTTTCCCAGGTAGGCCCGCGAGGCCATGCTCACTACGGCTGCGCCCTCCTCGAACAGCGGGGCCAGTTCGACCGTGAGCTGATAGGTGGCTCCAAGGTTGACGTCGATCACCGCGGTGAAGGCGTCGTTGCTCAGATTGACCAGCCGGGCATCGCGGGTGATCCCGGCATTGTTGACCAGTGCCTGCAACCCCCCGGCACGCTCCGCAAGGCTTCTCACCTCTTGGCGGCCGCCATCGGTGGTGAGATCCACTTGGGCTGCCACAACCTCGGCGCCATCTTCCTCGAGCTCGGCGACGACCTCACCCAACCGGGGAGACACGTCGGCCAGGATCAGCCCCATACCCCCGGCGGCGAACCTTCGGGCGATGGCGCGTCCGATCCCCGTGGCGGCACCGGTTACCACGGCATTCACGCCAGTGCCTTGCCGAGATGGGCGCTCCCCAAGTGAACCAGCTCACCGCTGGGTCCCCCCTTGGCGGCGAGACGCCCTACCCAGGACGCCACAACCGCGGGGGAGGTGTCGTCCTCGACGGCGAGCACATTCACCGGGATGCCGGTCTTGCGCCCTTCGATGGCGGCGGTCCGCGCACCTGAGAGAAGACCGCAGGCCACCATGGCCGCCGGTGCCCCCCGTCGCCCGAGCAGGTCGTCGCCGTGGACGATCACCACGACCGGCAGACCGGCGACGACGGCCTCCCTGGTGGCGACGAACGCCTCAAAGAGCGCAGCACGTGCGGTTCCCCAGCTGTCTGTGGAAGGAGCGGCCACGACGACAAGCGACGACGGGTCGACACCGGCCTTGGCAAGGGCCTCGGATGATGGTCCAAGGCTCAAGTCACCGGCCCGCCCACATCGCCCATCCCGAGATCGGCCAACACCTCTTCGGTGTGCTCGCCCAGCCTGGGGGGCGGGAGCACGGCCCGCGCTGGGGCGGAATCGACCCGGAGCGGCGTGCCGGTGGTTCGGATCAGGCCCGAGACGGGGTCGGTGATCTCCACCACCATCTCGTTGTGGCGAACCTGTGGGTCGGCGAAGACATCGGGCAGGGTGAGCACCTTCCCGGCGGGGAGGCCGGCACCGACCAGCAGGTCGACCCATTCGGCGGTTGGGCGGGTCCGGAAGACCGTTTCCAACTCGGCGGCAAGCTGCGTCCTCGCCGCCATCCTTTCCTCGTTGCCGGGGTAGGCGACGGCCAGATCGGGCCGTTCGATGACCTTGCACAGAACGGCGAAATGGCGGTCGGAGGTGACGGCAAGGGTCATGTGGCCGTCGGCGGTGGCGAGCACCTGGTTGGGCGCCAGGTAAGGGGACGCGGTCCCGGTGCGGGGCGGCTGGGTGCCGTCTGCAAAGTGGAGGGCGTTCCACCCCGACTGGACCGCGATGAGCGAGTCGCGTACAGCTACCTCGACCCGGCAGCCGGCACCGTCCTTCAACGCGGCGACGATGGCGGTGGCGATGTGGGCGGCGGCGACGTAGTCGCCGATCGTGGTGGCGGTCTTCTGGGGTGGGTCCCCCGGATGACCGGTGATCGAGATCATCCCCGATTCGCCCTGGAACACCACGTCGATCCCGGCGCGGTCGGCGTAAGGGCCTTCGCTCCCAAAGGCGGTGACCACGGCGTAGATGACGTCGGGGTTGTCCCGGCGGACGTCGTCCTCGCCGAGACCCATCCTCTCCATGGCGCCGGCGCGCAGGTTGTGCAGCACCACATCGGCGCTCGCCGCCAGCCGTGCCAGGGCGGCTCGTGACCGCGGTTGCTTGGGGTCGAGGCAGACCGATCTCTTGCCCCGGTTCATCGCCACGAAGAAGACCGACTGCTCTCCCACGTACGGGCCGAACCCACGCGAAAGATCGCCACCGGGTGGCTCCACCTTGATGACGTCGGCACCTAGGTCGGCGAGCAACAAGCCGGCATAGGGAGCGGCGACCAAATTGGCCACCTCCATGACCCGCACCCCCGCAAGCGGTGCGGTCACACCCGCTCGATCACTAGGGCGATGCCTTGACCGACCCCGATGCACATCGTCGCCAACCCGTAACGCGCATCACGGCGGGCCAGCTCATGGACGAGCGTGGTGAGGATCCGGGCACCGGAGGCACCCAACGGATGCCCGAGGGCGATTGCTCCGCCGTTGACGTTGACTCTGTCGGGATCGAGCTTGAGCTCGCCAACACATGCCAGTGCCTGGGCGGCGAACGCCTCGTTCAACTCGACGACGTCGAGGTCTGCGGTGGTCAGCCCAGCCCGCTCCAAAGCCTTCCGTGTTGCCGGGACCGGCCCGATGCCCATCACATCGGGATGGACCCCTGCAGCCGCCGACGCCACCACACGGGCCATCGGCTCCAGCCCGTGCCGGTTCATCCCCTCCTCGGTGGCAACCAGCACGGCGGCGGCACCGTCGTTCATCGGCGAGGAGTTGCCTGCGGAGACGGTCCCGCCCTGGCGGAACACCGGCCGGAGCGAGGCGAGCGCCTCGAGCGACGTATCGGGTCGCGGTCCCTCGTCGGCGGTCAGGATGGAAGTGCTCTTGTGCCGGTGATCGTTCGGTGCCTCGATCGGTTCCAACTCTGTCTGAAACCGCTCTTGCTGTTGTGCCGACACCGCCCGCTGGTGGCTGGAGAGAGCGAACTCGTCCTGCATCTGCCTGTCGATGCCATAACGCTCGGCGACCACCTCGGCGGTCTCGCCCATCGCCAGCAGCCCGTGGAGTTCGACCATCCTGGGATTGACCAGTCTCCAGCCGAGGGTGGTGTCGAACGCCTCAGGCGTTCCCGTCGGGAAGGGTCGGTCGGGCTTGGCGATCACCCACGGTGCCCGGCTCATCGATTCCGAGCCCCCGGCAACCATCACATCGCCCCAACCACCGGCCAAGGCGTGCGCCGCCGTGACCACCGCCTGCAGCCCCGACCCGCAAAGTCGGTTGACGGTGGCACCGGGGACCGTGTCGGGCAGACCGGCGAGCAGCACAGCCATCCGGGCGACGTTGCGGTTGTCCTCGCCCGCTTGGTTGGCGGCGCCCCAGACGACGTCCTCGATGTCCCGGGGGTCGAGCGTTGGGTTGCGCTCGGTGAGCCTGCGGATGGCATGCGCCGCAAGATCGTCGGGTCTCACGTGGGCGAGTTGGCCGCCGATCTTCCCTATGGGAGTGCGGCATGCATCGACTATGAAAACGTCCACCGAACGGCTCCTCGTCGCCAAATGATGACACCATCAGTCTTGTCGCTTCGAACGACCGACGCCGCACGCCGTCCACCGACACTTCGGACAGAGTCTTGGTCGGTCCCCGTTACCCTGCCCCACCCGTGAGCTCTCCTCCGACCAACCCGATCGGATCTCCGTTGCGCCGATTGGAGGATGTGGCGCTGGTGACCGGCCAAGGCCGGTACACCGGGGACCTCCAGCCCTTCGGCACGGCGCACATGGCGCTGGTCCGCAGCCCGTACGCCCATGCCACGGTGGAGTCGATCGACACATCAGAGGCCGAAGCTGCCGATGGGGTCATCCTGGTGATTCGCCCCGAGGATGTCTCCGATATCCACGGTCCGCCGGCGCCGAGACCCAGTCGAAGCATCCCGACACGCAGCCCGTTGGCACAGGGCAGGGTGCTCATGGTGGGCGACCCGGTGGTGGCGATCATCGCCGAGACCGCGGAACAGGCGCTCGACGCCACCGAGTTGGTGTATGTCGACTACGAGCCTCTCCCCGTGGCGAATGACCCCGAAGAGGCGATCGAGGTACCACCGATCCATCCGGAGATGGAGGGGAACGTCGCTTACGAGCGCAAGGGTGGAGATCCGTCGGCCGTCGATGCCCTGGCCGCCGCCACCGTGATCGAGGGGACGATCGAGCATCCCCGCGTGGTCCCAAGCCCCATCGAGACCCGAGTTGTGGTGGCCGAGTGGAGCGACGACGCCCTCACCGTCCACCTCGGCAGCCAGGCACCGCACCTCATGGCGGAGGAACTGGCAAAGGCCTTCGGCTTGCCGCAGTCGTCGGTGCGGGTGGTCACGCCCTTCGTCGGCGGCGCCTTCGGATGCAAGTTCGACCTGGCCGAGGAGGAGATGCTGACGGTGATCGCCGCCAAGCGCTGCCGGAGACCGGTGCGCTGGGTTGAGTCCCGCCGCGAGCACATCGCCGTGATCGGCCACGGCAGGGCGCAGCGGCACCATTTCCGGGCGATGGCGGGACCCGACGGTCGGATTCTTGGGCTCTGGGTCGACTCGATCGTCGACTTGGGGTGCCGGCAGCGCTACCTGGCGCCAGTCCCATCCACACCGAGGATTGGGACGGGTCCGTACGACATCGGCGTGTACGCCTGGCGCCAGCGGGGCGTCTACACCAACCGGGCGCCGATGGGCATCTACCGCGGCGCCGGCCGACCCGAGGCGACGCTGACGTTGGAGCGGGTGATCGACCGTATAGCTGCCGAACTCGGGCTCGACCCGGCAGAGGCGAGGCGGGTCAACATGGTTCCCCCCGACCGGTTCCCATACGCCTCAGCCGGCGGGTACACCTACGACTCGGGCGACTACCCGAGGGCTCTCGACCGGCTGCTCGAGATGTCGAGTTATGCCGAGATGCGCCGGACCCAGGACCAGAAGCGCCGCGAGGGGCGGTACATGGGGATAGGGCTCGGCGCGTACGTCGAGGCGTGCGGTTTCGAGGAATGGGAAGCCGGTCGGGTCACCGTCCACCGCGATGGGTCGGTAACCGCCTCGGCGGGGACGCTCGACCAGGGACAGGGTCACCGCACCGCCTTCGCCCAGATCGTCGCCGCCGAACTGGGGATCGAGCCGACCCGGGTGCGCGTCGAGCAGGGCGACTCGGCTTCGGCGCCGTACGGCTGGGGGACATCGGGCTCGCGTTCGGTGGCACACGGCGGCAGCGGGGTGCTCGGCGCCGCCCGCACCGTGGCCGACAAGCTGCGGCGCGTCGCGGCGCACGCCCTCGAGGCCGCTCCCGAGGATGTGGTCCTCGCCGGTGGGAACGCCACGGTGAGAGGGACCGATGTCGCAATCGCCTGGGAAGACCTGGTCGGCAAGGCCTGGACGGCGCGTCAGATGCCGGCGGGCGAGGAGCCGGGTCTCGAGGAGGAGCACCACTTCGTCTCGGGTGGCCTCAACTTCCCCTTCGGGATACACCTCGCCGTGGTGGAAGTCGACCCCTCGACCGGCGATGTGGACCTGCAGCAGATCTGGGCAGTGGACGACGCCGGTGTCATCGTCAACCCCATGCTGGCCTCCGGTCAGCGCCACGGCGGTCTGGCCCAGGGGATCGGCCAGGCGATGTGGGAGGAAGCGCGCTACGACCCCGACGGGAACCTGCTCACCGCCTCGATGGTGGACTATCTGCTCCCCACCGCCTCCCGGCTGCCCAGCTTCCGGCTCGGGGAGACGTGCACCCCCAGCCCGACCAATCCCCTCGGAGCGAAGGGAGTGGGCGAGGCGGGGACCGTGGGTTCGACCCCGGCGGTGCTCAACGCGACCATCGACGCTCTGGCGCCCCTGGGGGTCACCGACCTCCAGATCCCGCTCCGGGCGGAGCGGGTTTGGCACGCCATTCGCCGGGCGACCGGCACCGCCTAGGGCGATGTCTCGCTGGCCCGATCAGGCCGGCGCAGGCACCTCTTCCTGTTCGATGACTTCGGCCAGCCGCAGTATGAGGTCCACCACCCGGTTGGAGTAGCCCCACTCGTTGTCGTACCAGGCGAGCACCTTGACCAGGTTCCCGCCGAGCACGTGGGTCGACGGCGCATCGAATATCGAGGAGTGCGGGTTGCCGATGATGTCGGTGGAGACGAGGGGGTCCTCCGAGTACTGGAGGATCCCGGCGAGATCACCGTCGGCGGCCTCCTTGATGGCGGCGTTGACCTCCTCGACCGTGACCGCCCGCTCCAGTTCGACCACGAGGTCGACCGTCGAGCCATCGGGCACGGGGACCCGCATCGCCATCCCGTCGAGCTTGCCCTTGAGCTCGGGGAGTACCAGCCCCACCGCCTTGGCGGCGCCGGTGGTAGTCGGGATGATGTTCTCGGTGGCTGCCCGGCTCCGGCGCAACTCCTCGTGGGGTACGTCGGCCAACCGCTGGTCATTGGTGTAGGCATGGACGGTCGTCATCGTCCCTCTTCTGATGCCGAAGCGCTCGTGGAGCACCTTGGCCACGGGCGCCAGGCAGTTGGTGGTGCATGATGCGTTGGAGACGATCAGGTCGCTGCTGTCGAGCTCACCGTCGTTCACCCCGAGCACGATCGTCTCCACCGGGTCCTTGGAGGGGACCGTGAGTATCACCCGCTTCGCCCCGGCGTCGAGGTGCTTCTGCAGCGATGCCTGGTCGCGGAACACCCCGGTCGACTCGATGACCACATCCACTCCCAGTTGGCCCCAGGGGAGCGATGTGATGTCGCGCTCCATCAGCATCTTCACCGTGTGCCCGGCGGTGCGCATGGAGCCGTCGGCCACCTCGACCTCGTGTTCGAAGTTGCCCATCACCGTGTCGTACTTGAGCAGGTAGGCGAGCACGTCGTCGTCGGCCAGGTCGTTGATAGCCACGACCTCGATCTCCGACTCGGGACGCTCGGCGATGATCCGGAAGACTGCACGGCCGATCCGGCCGAACCCGTTGATGGCGACCTTGGTCATGAGCTCACTTCCTGGGGGAGTTGGGAGGCGGTGGTTTCGAGGACTTCGATGAGTCGGGCGGTGTAACCCCAGCCGTTGTCGTACCAGACGATCGTCTTGGTCATGTTCCCCTCGATCACCATGGTTGCCAGGCTGTCGTACACCCCGGAGTGAGTCGAGCCCACCACGTCTCTGGAGACGATTGGATCGACCGAGTACTCGATGATCCCGGCGAACCTCTCCTTCGCCGCCGCCTCTACCGAGGCATTGAGCTCTTCGATCGTGGTCGCCCGGTCGAGGATGGAGACCATGTCCACGGTGGAGCCATCCGCTACAGGGACATTGAGAGCGACACCCTGGATCTTTCCGGTCAGCTGTGGCATCACCTCTTCGAGGATCTGAGGTGAGTTGGTCTCTGCCGGGATGATGTTCTCCCCGGCGGCCCGGCTGGTGCGGAACCCATCCGATCCCGGGACGTCGGCCAACCGCTGGACGTTGGTGAATGCGTGCACCGTTGTGAAGAAGCAGCGGTCGAGGCCAAATGTCTCGTCGAGGATCAGCAGAATCGGGGCGACCGCGTTCGAGGTGTTGGAGCCCAACGCAACTATGTCGAGCTCGGGTGTCAGTACTTCGTCGTTGATCCCGCGCAGGAGGATCGGCACGTCACCAGGGGTCTCGGGGGTGGAGGCGAGAATCACCTTGCGCGCCCCGGCATCTATGTGGCGCCGGGCATACTCGGAGGTGCGGTACTTGCCGGTGGCCTGGACGACCACCTCGACGCCCAGATCGCCCCACGGCGTGTCGCCGGGCTCTTTCTCCTGGCGGAACTCGCTGCTCTTGGCGGCGATGGTCAGTGTGTTCCCTTCGAGGCTCACCGGGGTGGGGAAGCGCCCGTAGATCGAGTCGTACTTGAGTAGGTAGGCCAGCCCTTCCGGATCCGCTGTGTCGACGATGTGGGAGATCTCGAGCGTCGGGTGGCCGCGGAGCTGGCGGAACAGGTTGCGTCCTATCCGCCCGAAGCCCATGAGTCCGATTCGTACCGGTCGATCGGTCATCGAGGTCCTTCCAAGTGTGTGCGCGCGGCGCGACCCTAATCGGCTCCGCTCGTACCGCTTCCAGCCAGGGCAGGCGTGGGGTACCTTGACCTGGGACGGGGGAGAGGTGTTACCAACGTGAGACTCCTGGCTGTCCTCGTCCTACTGACGGCCGGTTTGGCCGCCCCTCAGCCCGAGCTGTGCATCGGCATGGCAGCACCAGTGGACGGTCCGGTGATTGCCGGCTTCGCCCCCATCGGGCGTTGGGCCGGTCACTGGGGCGTCGACTTCGGTGTCGATCCAGGAACACCGGTGGTGGCGGCTGGTCCCGGGGCGGTCAGCTTCAACGGGATGGTGGCCGGCAACAGGACATTCACCGTTGACCACGGTGGCGGGCTCAAGACCAGCTATTCCTATCTCCAGGAGGTCAGTTGGGCTGGTGGCCGGGTCACGACCGGCCAGGTGATCGCCCGCTCTGGAATGGCCCACGGCTCGGAGGCGCTTCACTTCTCGGTTCGCATCGAGGACCTCTATGTCGATCCGATGACCGTGCTCGGGTGCCTGCCCGTCGACCTCACCAAGGCGCTCTGGCTGCTGCCACCGCCTGCAGGATCGTGAACGGTCGCAGGAAGCAGCGGAACGGGGAGGGTGGACGCGGTCCTAGGCTGCTGGCGTGAGGAGGGGGATTCTCGGTGGCACTTTCGACCCGGTTCACCTCGGCCATTTGGTCGCGGGAGCCGCGGCGCGCCACCAACTCGAGCTTGACGAGGTGCGGTTCATGCCGGCGGGGGACCCCTGGCAAAAGGCGGGACGTGAGGTCACCGCAGCCGCCCATCGAACAGCCATGACCCGTCTTGCGGTCGAGGAGGCAGCCGGCTTCGAGATCGATGAGCGCGAGGTGGCTCGGTCCGGACCCACGTTTACCGCCGACTCCCTGGCCGAGTTCAACCGCAGCGACGAGCTGACGCTGATACTCGGAGCCGACTCTGCAGCCCGCCTTTCCACGTGGGAGCGCGCCGGCGAGGTGGTGGGCCGAGCCCGGATCGCGGTCGCGCCCCGTCCCGGCACCTCCCAGAGTGAAGTGGAGGAAGCTCTCGATCAGCTGGGGGGAGCTGAGGCGGTTTGGCTCGACATGCCCGATCTGGATGTGAGCGGCACCGACATCCGGATGAGGGCGGCGGAGGACCGACCCTTCCGGTATCTGGTACCTGACCCGGTGTGGCGATATGTGCTTCGCCATGATCTGTACCTGGGGCATCGCTGACCCGGCGACAGATCCGGTGAAACGCCGGGCATCACTATGATTCGGGCCGAGATTCGGATCAGGAGGTAGGGACCGTCACTGCAAGTGATTTCGAGAGCAGGCTCCTCGCCGAGGCCGCCGCAGATGCGATCGATGCCAAGAAGGGCGGGGAGGTGGTGCTCCTCGAAGTGTCCCGCCTCATACAGATCACCGACTGGTTCGTCATCGCCACAGGCACCTCGCAGCGCCATGTTCAGACGCTCGCCGAGGCCGTGGAGGAGCGGCTCGATTCCTTCGAGCGCAAGCCCATCCGGATCGAAGGGCGGCAGTCGGGTTCTTGGCTGCTACTCGACTACGGCGACTTCGTCGTCCACCTCTTCCTTCCCGAGACCCGCGCTTATTACGACCTGGAGCGTCTCTGGGGCGACGCCCCCCGTATCGAGCGGCAAGCGGTCAGCACCGAAGCCTGACTTCGTAACCCACTGGTACAATCGTCGCCTCACCCTGGGGCTGTAGCTCAGCTCGGCAGAGCACTTGCATGGCATGCAAGGGGTCAGGGGTTCAAATCCCCTCAGCTCCACCAACAAACCCACTGATCACCTCCGCCGCGGGGGGAGGTGGCAGGAGGAGCAGCCCGCAGAATGACGGGAGGGCTTCCGTCGAGAGCCTCCGGTATCGTCCCGATTGGCCGTGTTCGGCTTCGGGCCGGTCACATACACGGCGCGAGCTGGAGAGTTTGCGCATGGCACCGCGGCAATGACCACCAATTCAACCGGGGAGACTGCCAGCCCTCCTGCTGGCTCCGCCTCGCTGGAGCCATCCGCCACCGGCACCCGCCTCCCTCTCACCCCCTTCACGATCGTGGCGATGGTGGCTCCCGGCTTCATCGTCTTCACCCTCCCGATGATCGGCCACATCGCCCGCAACGAGGAGTTCTTCGGGGGCGACTACGGCGCCGGGCGCTACCTCTATGGCATCGGGCTGGTCACGGTCGCGATCGGCTTCGGGCTCTGGGCGCTCACGGCCACGACCGCCGGGCGGTTCCTCTTCACCTGTTATGTGCTGTTGACCCCGGGGTGGATCCTGTACATGGCGCTCGGTGGGTGGAGGCGCGCCTTCGCCGGTCTGGTTGTGACTCTGCTGGTGCTGGTCGCCGGGCTGCTCGTCGTCCGCCTCCGCTCGCAGCGGTTCATGAACGGCATAGGGCTGTTTGCCGCGGTGACCCTTGTCGCAACCCTTGTCACAACGGTCATCGAGATGCAGTCAGCCGGGGTGGCGATGGGGGCCGCAGCCGCGACGCCGGGACCGGACGACGCCGCCGTCAGGCAGTCGGCCTCGCTGCCCAACGTCTACCACATAGTGTTCGACGAGTACCAGACCGAGATGTTCGAAGCGGTCCTCGACGACGCGCTGCGTCGTGCCCTCGCCGGGTTCACCTGGTACCGCGACGCCCGGACGGCCTACGGCCGCACCGAGATGTCAATGGCGTCGGTTTTCGCCCCGGCCGACTACGACTACCAAGCCACCCCGCAGGACTTCGTCGACGCCTCTGTCCTCGCCCCCGACTCGAGCCTTCAGCGGATACGCCAAGCCGGATACACCACAACCGCCTACCTGCACCTCGAGTCGCTGTACCACGAGCCGCCGCCTTTCGACGAGTCGATCCTTTTCAAGGACATCGTTCGATCCAGCCCGGGCTCGAGCCGGGTGCACCTCGCCAACTCTCTATGGGCCTATTCGAACCTGCCCGGGTCGCTGGCCCGCCGACTGCTCCCTGAGGGGGACTATGACCAGCTGAGCGGTCAGAACCTGCTCCCCGACGATGCAGCGCCGATGTCGGCCGCCGGGCTGGGCATCTTCATCAACCGGGAACGACGGTCGGCGGCCACCGGGCGGTACTCGCTGGTCCACCTCATCCTGCCGCATTTCCCGTACGTGCTCTCGGCGGACTGTGGGTACGAGGCCGGCTCAGAGACCACGCCGGCCGCCCAGGCGGAGTGTGCCGCCGATCTGATGGTGCGGTTGGTGGAGGAGTTGCGTGCCCTCGATCGCTTCGATGACTCGACCATCGTCCTCATGGGCGATCATGGTGCCCGCTTCGAGCGCACCGAGGACGACGCGTTGGTCCAGGTCCCGAGCGACTTCTTCGGCGAACGGTGGAGCGACGCTCGTTCAAGGTCGCTTCTCCTGGTGAAGCCGGCAGGCGTCGATTCTGCCGAGGATCTGGTGGTCTCGGACTACCCGGCGATGCTCACCGATGTCATGCCGACAGTCTTCGACTCACTGGGCCTGCCGTTCGAGGTGGGCGAGGGACGGACCTCGCTTCTCGCCGACGAGCTCCCCGAGAGGCACGAGCGCTACTACCACTTCTACGACAAGGGCGACGACGGTCTCCCCGACGGCGAGATCGCCCGCTTCGTAATCGGCGACGGAGAACTCACGTCGGACACCACCATCACGGTGCCGATGCCTTAGCCTCGATCCACCGATGAGTAGCGGCTGAGCGGAGCCGCGTATCCTCGGAATGGTCGCCACGCGAATCACCGACGCCGTCGAGAGCACCCTCGGAGATCGGGGTCGCGAGGGCCAGCGCGGGCCGGTGTGAGTAGGGTTGCCGGTGGCTTCTCGGGGGGATCAGATGGCCGATAGGACCGTGACGCAGACTCTGAAGAACGCCGATGGCGACATCACGGCCTTGTGCAATCCCGACGAGTCGTGGTCGCCACGCTCGGTATCCGAGGTGATCGCTGACATCGAGTCGGGGGCCTACAGCTACATCGTGCGATCGGACCTGGGTGACACCAGGGTCGAGGTCGTGGACGGACAGGCCGGCAAGTACTTGCGCACCTATCGCGATCAGAAGGTGTTCAACAACCTCGATGAGCTTCCCGAGGGGGCCGGCGTCATCCCGGCGGCCTCGTGGGACCAAATCGTGCGGTTTGCGCCGTTGCTCCAGATGCACTCCAGCGAGGAGTACTTCCCGATGGACCCTATGGAGTTCCTGCGGAGCTCACGGTTCCGCCATCACCGCGGGCTTCGGGCCGACCAGGGGTACACGAAGGCTGCGCAGGAGTGGAGAACCAACAACAGCCACCACCGCAACTACTACGACATCCCGGTCGCCTTTGTCGACAGCTTCGGCGTCCACTCGGACGGGAAGAACCGAAGGCCGCGCGACGACAACAGCGGGGACGACTTCAACGTCTTCCTGCAACCACGGGGGCAGCCGAGCGGTGACCGGTTCCCAACCGGGAGGGTGCCGGTCTTCGTCCACGCAAAGCAGGACACCTGCGCTAGCAGCAAGTCCGCCGACTTCGTGATCCAGTATTGGTGGTTCTTCGGCTACAACGACGGGCCCTCAGCTCAGAATCATCAAGGCGACTGGGAGCATGCAACAGCCGTGGTCAAGGATGAGACCCTCATCGGTGCCTACCTGGCTGCCCACGGGCGCGCCACGTTCTATCCCCGCGCCGAGCTGGAGCCTCCACAAGGCGACCAGATCGTCGCCTACGTGGCCAAGGGGTCCCATGCGGCCTACCCCTCTGCTGGGTCGCACGGCCCTCTCGGTGTGGATGAGACCGATGGGGGAGGACCACAATGGGACACCTCCCAGTATCTAATGCCATTGCGCGATCGACCCTGGAAAGCGTTTGCCGGGGCGTGGGGCGAGGTCGGTGTCTTCGCCGACACCACCGGCCCCCTTGGCCCGTGGCACAAGCGATATAACTGCTGAGACCGGATCAAACCCCGAGATTCGAGGAGTGGGCCGATCTGATCCCTCACGACGACCTGATCGTTGCGCCAGCCGTGTACGGGCATCACGTGCTCTGGCGGCGCATGGCAACCAGTCGTAGGGGGCATGGTCATGCAAGGGGTCAGGGCCCGCTCTATCCCAAGCCACGCACCTGGTAGAGCTGCCACTCCCCGGGTACGCCCTTCAACGTAAAGGCACCAAACGGCGCGAATTCAATTTGCGACCCGGCAACCAGGTCTTTCACCGTCGCCGAGACCAGAACGCCCCCTAGTTCGGCCTGGTCCATCACACGGGAGGCGATGTGAAGCCCGAGACCACCGACCTCGCCGTTCCTGACCTCGATCTCCCCGGTATGGATGCCGGCCCGCACCGAGATCCCGATCGGAGACAGTGCTTCGGTGATGGCCACCGCGCAGAGGACGGCACGAGCAGGTCCGTCGAAGGTGGCGACGCAGCCGTCGCCGGTCATGCCGACCTCTCGGCCCCGGAAGCGCTCCAATTGGGCGCGGACGATCCGGTGGTGCTCGCCGATCAGGTCGAGCCAGCGTTGATCGCCGAGCGAAACCGCCTTGGACGTGGAGTCGACGATGTCGGTGAACAACACCGTCGAGAGGACGCGTTCGATGCGTGTCGACTCGCGCCGGCCGGTGAGGAATTCCTCCACATGGTCGAGCGTCGGCCCGAAGTCGCCGGCGAAGAAGGGGAGAGTGTCGGCGCCGTCGACGAGGCGGAGTTCGGCGCCCTCGATGTGCTGGGCGATGTACTCCCCATACTCCGGGCGGTGGTAGCGAGCATCGCGCCGGGCCACGACGAGGGTGGGTGCGTGGATGAGTGGCAGCGTCGCCCTGGCATCTACCTGGTAGAACCACTCGAACGTGCGTTTGACCAACCCGTGTGAGTTCGCCAAACGCTGGTACCTCGTAAACCAAGCCCGAAAGCGCGCGTCGTCGGCCACACTCGGAGCCGTCAGCCGCAACAAGTCACCCGTGGTGCCGTGCTGTGCGATGTACTGCTCGGAGAGGTCGTCGGCCACCCCCTGCGGTGCGCCGATCGGGTAGTCGTCGGCCCGCAGGATGCGGGGCACGGCGTTGACGAGGACGAGGGCGCTGACCCGCTCAGGGTGAGTGGCGGCGAGCATCATGGCTGACAGTCCGCCCTCGGTGTCACCGTAGATCACGGCCCGCTCGGACCCGGCGGCGTCCAGCACAGCCCGGACGTCGTCCATGTTCCCCTCTAGCGGGAGCCACGTATTGTCCCCCGGTATGGGGTCCGATACCCCTGAGCCCCGCATGTCGTATTGGATGACGCGGCCAATGCTGCTGAGCCGGTCGTAGAAACGGACCGCCGACGGCTCGTCCCAGACGGCGTCGATGTTGGAGATCCCGCCGTTGATGAACATGATGTCGCGCTCGCCCGCGCCGAAGACCTGGTACGCCAGGTAGCCGAGACGGGTCTCGAGGTAGCGCGTCTCGGGACGGCCTCCTCGCGGGAGCGCACACATAGGCGCGAACGGTAGTGAACGCTCCATTCGGGCCCGGGTTGCTCAAGAGGAGCACTTTCCTCGCTGGCAAGGGCCCTAGATGAGTAGCGCTATTCCAATGGCGAGCGGGTAAGCGTGGGCGAGGATTGGTGGGGCGAGGGGACCACCCTTCATTGCGATAAAGCCGAGAGCGAGCAGAGTCCCCAGAACGACTCCTGCCCATCCGAGCCAGACGGGCGCAAGAGCGGTGCTGACGAGGGCGCCTCCAATGAAGACCCAGGAGGCATAGGCGCTCAGCATGTGGAAGACGTGGATGGCGCCTGCCCACCGGCTCCAAGGTTCGTATCCGACTGGCACGCTTCCCGTCTTCCGGGTCTCTTCAGCTGCCCACTCCTGCACGGTGAGACGGAATATGAGCGCCACCAGCCAAAGAACTGCGCCCAAACCGAAGAGGCCGAGCGCCATGATCGGCAACGTCTCGTCACCGTCTGCCACGAGCAAAGCAGCCAGCAACGCCACTCCCAGAGTCGAGACTGTCACACCTAGGCACATCCAGGTGTGGATCCAACGAAGCCGGCGGCGATCCTCGGCCATTGCCACGAGTGCCGCGGGCCACTCCTGCTGGTAGAGGGCCGGCTTCCAAAGGGCGGCACCCAGCAAGAACGCCGTGAACCCGGCAATGAGCACCACCCCCGCCCATCTGACCTCAGTCACAGCCAGACCCTCGGATGTCAGGCCTCCGGTCTCGGCGCCTCGGGTTCGCCGATGTGGGCCTCGATGGCCCGGCGGATGTTTCCATGTGTCCGGTCGTCGCCGAGGAGGTCAAAGAATCCGTCGCGCTCGAGCAGATCGCGGACTGCGGGCTTCACCCGAGCGAGGCGTAGCGTCACGCCGGCTTGCTTGGTGAGTTCGACGATCTCGGCCATCTTTGCCGCCCCCTGTGAATCGATGAAGTCGATGCCAGTGCAATCGAGCACGATCGCGGTGATATCGGGTGTTGACAGCGCAACCTCTCGGATCCGATCCTCCAAGGCGTCAGAGGTGGCGAAGAAGAGCCCGCCGTCGAGCCGAAGCACAACGATGCCAGGAAACTGCTCGTCGGCCGGGTTTTCGTCGAGCTCGCGGAAGACACCCGTGCCGGGTTCACGTCCCAGCAGCGGCATCGGCGGTCGAGTCGCCACCGAGATGAGCCACATCAACGACAGCCCGATCCCGATGATCACTCCGGCGAGAACGCCGAAGATGAGCGTTCCGGCGATTGCGGCGAGCGCGATCCAGAAGTCAAAGCGTTGCACCCGGGCGAGGCGACGCATCTCGGGCACGTCCATCATCCCCATCACCACGGCTTCGATGATCACCGCGGCGAGCACGGCCTTGGGCAGGCCCGAGAACAGCGGGGCAAGCACGAGCAACGTCAATAGGACGATGACACCCGAGGTGAGCGAGGCGATCCCGCTGCGTGCCCCGGAGTGGTCGTTGAGCGAACTCGCCGAGAGGCTCGTCGAGACGGGCATTCCCTGGAACAAGCCGGCCCCCACGTTGGCCATGCCCTGGGCGACCAACTCCTGATTGATGTCAATGCGGTAGCGGTGCTTGGCCGCGAAAGCCCTGGAGTCGCCGGCGGTCTGGGAGAATCCGATGAGGACCAGCGCCACCGCGGCGAGCGCGATCGTGTTGGCATTCTCGATGACCTGTTGCCACTGCGGGAGCGCCACGCCCGGTAGCCCTCTCGGCACATCACCCACGAGGGCGACGCCGTGGGCGCCAAGGTCGAAGATCCATGTGGCCAAGAGCCCCCCGACTAGCAGCACGAGCGCTCCGGGGATCCGTGGCGCGATGGCGCGCAGACCGAAGATGACGGCGAGCGAAATGCCGCCAACGAGCAACGTTGCCCAACTGGTGTCGCCGAGAGACCCGAACCAAGAGCGCAGTTCTTGGAGCGGCGTTCGCGCCACTCGCATCGGTTCCGGTCAGTTTCGGCAGCTCGCCAATCACGACGTCGATCGCCGCCCCAAATAGGAAGCCGGTGACGACGGCACGGGAGAGGAACTGCGCGATCCACCCCATCCTGAATACCGCGAGGAGCAGGAACAGCAAGCCGGACGCCAAGGTGATTGTCGCCACGAAAGAGGCGACATCTTGGGTCCCGGTGATCGCGGCCGCGAGGACGGCGCTCGCCGCGACGGCCGCCAGTCCCGAGCTCGGCCCGGTCGAGATCTGGCGGCTGGTCCCAAAAACCGCATAGATGATCGCGCCTGCCGCTGCCGCGTAGAGACCGTTCTGCAGCGGAACCCCGGCAATCGCGGCATATCCGAGATTCTTCGGGACGATGAGCGCGGCCACGGCGATCCCAGCGACCAGGTCACCCTTGAGCCAGCGGCGATCGTAGGACTGGATCCAATCGATCATCGGGACGAGGTGCCGCCGTTCCCGCCCGTGGTTCCCCACGCCGCCTCGAGCCATCGCTTCCGAGACTAACCACTCCCGGAATCCCCAGGGAGACCGACCAATTCAGAGAGTTCCATCGTTGACTGCGCCCGAGCCAGAATCCGACGTGCGCCAAGAGGGACTCTTATCCTGACTCTCGTGAACATCGAAAGGGTCAGGTGGGCAGAACAGACGAGACCGTCAGAAATGGGTGATGTGACAAGCAGCCGGATCGTTCGGCGAGCCACTTGGCGCCTATCTGGATCGACCAACCGATGAATATCGTCTTTGCTGCCTTGATCGTCTTGGGGGCGACCACGGCTGCGGTGGGGATAATGCTCTTTGCGCGGGGCCGTGCCCCGGATGGTGGCTATTTCGCCGATGGCGACCGGGCTTCGGGGATTTTCGGTGTTCTGGCCACGGGGTTTTCGGTGTTGTTGGGGTTTCTGATCTTTCTGGGCTTTGAGAGCTATGACGCTTCCCGGTCGGGGGCTGAGACCGAAGCGTTGACGGTGGCTCAGCAGATCCAGACCGCTCAGGCCCTCCCGGTGGAGGTGGGTGGGGTGCTGACCGGTGAGTTGGTGTGTTACGCCCGGTATGTCATCCACGGTGAGTGGGAGAGGATGGAGACCGGCACCCTGGGGGAGGACATCAACCCGTGGGGTGCCGCCATGTTCGCCACGTTGCAGGGTGTCGAGTTGGGCTCGCCGGTGGAGGAGGAGGCCTACGCCAGGTGGTTGGAGCAGACGTCGATTCGGGAGGAGGCCCGCCAGGACCGTATCCATGGCGCGGCGGGGGTGATGCCCACCCCGTTGTGGATCGCTTTGTTCGTCATCTCGGGGATCGTGCTGTTTTACATGTTCGGGTTCGCCGACAGTGGGGAGCGGGCTTGGGTGCAGGGGATGTACGCCGGGAGTGTGGTGGCGGTGATCGTCACCATGCTGCTCCTGTTGGCGTTTTTGGATGAGCCGTTCCGGGGTGATGTCGGTGGCCTGGAGCCGGTGGCGATGGAACGCACCGAACTGTTGATCGACCAGCAGTTGGCGGTGATCGGTGGTGACGTGACGGTCCCGTGTGACACCACGGGGAACCCGGCGTGACCGCAAGAGCGGGGGGTGCCGGCGGGAAGCAGGGTGCGGGTTGGGTGGAGATCGTCGCCACCGTGCTGTTGGCGTTGGCCGCGGTGGCTACGGCGTGGAGCAGCTACCAGGCGAACCGGTGGAACGGTGAGCAGGCCAAGGCGGCGGCCCGGGTCAACGCGTTGCGGATCGAAGGGGCCCGCGCTCAGGGGCTCGCCCAAGCCCAAACCCAGGTGGACATCGCCATGTTCTTCCAGTGGGTCAACGCCACCGAGACCGACGACCCCGACCTGGCCGGCTTCTACCAGGATCGGTTCCGTCCCGAGTTCCAACCCGCCTTCGACGCTTGGCTGGCCAGCGACCCGCTGACCAACCCCGACGCTCCACCGACCCCGTTCGCCATGGACGAATACCAGTTGCAGGCGAGAGCCGACTCCGAAGCGTCCGACGCCGAAGCGGCGCGAGACCGCCGCCCTGGTCCACCCCTACATCCAAACCTCAGCCAACTATGTGCTCGCCATCGTCCTCTTCGCCGTCGCGTTGTTCTTCGCTGGGATGAGCGCCAAGCTACGAGGTGCCAGCACCAGGAAAGCGCTGCTCCTCGTCGGCTGTCTCATCTTCATCGGCACCGCCATATGGATCGCCACATTCCCAGTCGTCCTATCCGTCTAACCGGCGGTCGCGGCGACTGAGGTCAGCTCGGGTCTCTCCGTCGAGGCGGGTGCGTCAGGTCGAGTCGACGTCCCTTGTTGCCAGCACCGGGGTGTTGGATCGAGCTCGACCCACCAGCCAGAGCGCACCCATCACCCCGACGACGAGGGCGACCAGGACGAGCGCCCACTTCTTGCTCGACGTCCCGATCGCCTCGTCGATCGCTTCATCAATGATTGCGTCAATTTGTTGATCCATGTCGTGTCCTCAATTCGGATGCAGCTCCTTCGAGAAGAACTCGAGCGCCGTCTTCGTCTTGGTTTGTTGCTCGCCGTCGGTGGAGATGCCTTTCGCGGCGAGGAAGTCACGGAGCTGTTCGGCGACGTCGAGTCCTTCCCCGGCAGGCACTTGGTCGAGAGCTCCACGATGCGGGCACCATCGGGATAGATCCACATCTCGGCGACGAGGCGGCGACCGAACGTCTTCGGAGACAGCTTGAGCTTGAGCACGAAGATCGGTCCAAGCACGTCCAACTCGTCGATCGTGAGGCCGGCCGGCGCATGATCGGCGAAGAATGCCCGCTGGTCCTTGGAGAACACCTTGCGCAGCTGGCCCTTGCCCGACATCGTCTCGCGCACCGACACCTTCGGAACGCCCTTGAGCGATGCCGAGCACACGTAGCCACCGGGGAGGGCGTCCACCTCGACGACGAACTCGGGAAGCTTTCGCAACGAGGCCGGCAACTCGGCGGGACGACCGGCCGCAGCTTGACCACCGAGTCATCGCCGCGACCCTGCACCCGTCGAGCCCGTGCGACCACCCCCGCATTGTTGAGGTCGAGGTCGGGAGTATCGAAGAAGAACACTTGACGAATCTGGGCGTCGAGTGGGTCGACCCCCAGGGCAGCCGCCGCCGACCGATACGTGTGCTCCGGAAGTGTGAGCTTCAGCTCGATGCTGTCCCGCTCCCTTCACCAATTCGCGGAGCTCGCCGCGCCTCGTCACTGATCACGTCAGATTTCGATGCCAAGATTGCATCCCTTCCGTCTCGAGCATGTCGCGCCATGTCAGCAGCGATCGACAACGGCATCTGCTCGATCGTGTCGTCGCGCGTCTGCAGTCTCCAGGTGCCGCATCGCTTCACCTTGACGTGCGAGCTTGGGGCAGTCATCACGTAGTAAGTGTGATTCTCCGTCCGCTTCCGCTTATCGCGACACGGTGACCTACTGAGCAGCTTTTGGTGCGATCTAGGTGATGCGGCCGGTGGAAGGTTCGGGAACTATCGAGTGAGCCGCAGATACGTGGCGTGGGTCTGACACGAGGAGTCAAGGACGAGCTTCGGACCACGTCGGAGGGCGCCATCACATCATTAGCCCAGCGTCGGGCCTCGTACTTCGTATCCTCCGACGGCCAGCCGCGGGTCCGGAGACCGAACGACGCCTTCACCGCGGTCGTCGGGTTGCTCCTAGTCATCTGGGTGGTCATCAGGATTGACAGCATCGCGGCCTGGGAGCAGGCCTTGATCGACCTGGCGCAATCGAGCCCACAATGGGTTACCACCCTGTTCGGATTCGGCTACGCGCTCGGCCTCCTGTGCGTCCTGGGTTTGATCGCAGCCTTGATAGCCGGGGGCACGGAGCGGCGGCCCGCCTTGCGTGATCTGATAATCGTGGCGGCGGGCGCCGCCGGACTGGTTGTCCTCCTCTCGCTCCTGATCTCGGATGTGTGGCCCTATGTCTTGCCCGAGATCGGCCTGGAGGACCCGGCACCGAGGTTCCCGGTCCTCAGGGTGGCGGTGGTCACTGCGGTTTCCCTCGTGGTAGGTCCCCACGTCACACGGCCATTGCGTCGATTTGGCTGGTTTGTTATTGCGGCCACAGCAGTCGCATCGGTCGGCCTGAATTACGGCACTCCCGCACAAGCGCTGGGATCATTCGGGATCGGCCTGTTCTCAGCGGGCCTCCTGTTGATCATCGAGGGATCACCGCGCGGCTATCCAGATCCCGTCATGGTCGCCTCGGCGTTGGCAAGCTTCGGTGCGCCGGTGCAATCGCTGGAAGTGGCTCCATATCAAACGTGGGGGGTGATTCGTTTTATGGGGCGGGATGTCGAAGGCAACGAAGTCGACATCAAGGTTCGGGGTCGAGATGCATACGACTCGCAGCTCGTTGCCAAGCTGTGGCACACACTCTGGTATCGCGAGACCAGCCGGGCCGTGAGCTACTCGGCGCTCGGGGCGGTCGAGCACGAGGCCGTGGTTACGTCCATGGCGGAGCGCGCCGGTCTTCATGTGCCGCAAATCGCCGCCGTTGGGAGCGCATCCTCGGAAATCTCCCTGATCTCGCTCAAGGGCACCGGTGTCGCTCTCCCCGAGACGCCGGCACCAGATATCAGTGACGACCTGCTCATCGACACCTGGAGTCAGGTACGCCGGCTGCATGAGCGCTCGATGAGTCACGGGTCATTGAGCGCATCCGCGGACATGTGGGGCCCGAAGGGAACGTGTTCACCGACTTCGCCTTCGGCTCTCTCGCCGCTGAGGAAGCCGACCAGGCCAGTGACGTCGTCGAGCTCCTCTTTTCGCTGTCCCTGCTGGTCGGGGAGGAGAGAGCGGTGAGCGCTGCGCTTCAGGGACTAGAGCGTGACCGGCTGGTTGCTGCCTTGCCCTATCTACAGGTGCCGGCGGTGAGCGCGGCCACCGGGCAGCTGGCGGAGCAGCCCGAGAAGGTCATCTCAGCCTTGAGCGCTGAGGTCGCCGAGCAGGCCGGTGTCGAGGTTCCGGAGCCGGTGAAGTTGCAGCGGGTGACCGTGAAGGACCTGGTCACGGTGGCCTTGGTCATCCTTGTCGTGTCGGCGCTGGTCCCGCTGTTCACCGGCGTGGACTATGCCGAGATCTGGGCTGTCCTGCAGTCGGCGAATCGGGCCCTCCTCATCCTTGCGCTGCTGGCGGGACACGCCCAGTTCATTCCCCAGGCGACAGCCACCATGTTCGCCGTGCCGGTGACGTTGCCGTTCTGGCCGTTGTTGACATTGGAGACTGCGAGCCAGTTCGTCAGCCTCGCCGTGCCGAGCGTGGCGAGAAGGTGGCCATGAACATGGCATTCCTCCGCAAGTTCGGCATTTCGGTAACGGAGGCTGTTGCCCAGGGGTCCATCGACGGGTTCTCCGCGTCTGATCCAGCTGGTGATCATGATCCTGGCGGTGGTGGCGGGGGATGTCGATCTGAATGTCGATATCGACACCTCCGAGGTGCAGTGGCTGCTCCTTCTCGGGGTGATCGTCCTGGTCGTAATAGGCGTGGTCGTTGCCGTGAGGAAGATTCAGTCGCTTCATGACCGGGTCGTGCCCGTTGGCACCGAACTTGGGCGGCTTGCTGGTGGTGCTGACGAGCCTTCTGGCCTAGGGCTCTTGGGCAGCAACTTCATCTACTGGAACGTCTCGGGCTGCGCAGTGGTTGATCCTCCAGGCCATCGGAGCAGACATCGGTTACGGGTCGGCGCTGTTCGTGGCTGCGGGCGCCAATCTCCTCGTGGGGATAATGCCCGTTCCCGGTGGAGTTGGCGTGGCTGAGGCGACGATAATGGCGCTCTTGGTCACCCTCGGGGTAGAGGAGTCCGCGGCCTTCGCCGCAACGATCGTCTTCCGGATAGTGACGTTTTCTCTGCCCGCCCTGGAAGGGTTCTTTGGTGCCCGCTTGTTGGAGCACCACGGTTACATCTGAGAAGAGCGATCGATCCATCCCCAAGGATTACCGCTCCGGCCACCTCAATCGCCCTGACGACGCTCTTTTCAGTCTTCTCAGTCGAAACAGCCATGCGCTCGCTTCGCGTTGCCTGCGGGACGTAACCCGGTAGATCCAGACGAACCTGAGCTGCAGCAGCACGATTACGCGGGCAATCGGGAAATCACACAAAGCGAGTGAGGTGAATCCTGCTCGCCCATGATACGTTCGAGCCATCAGCGACTCGAACGGACCAGCGCGGCACAACCTTCCGATACCGGACCCGCAGTGGGTCGGTGTCACCACATACGACGCCAAGGACCCAGACACCAAGTTTCCCCCCATCGAGCCTGTCCGCCCCCCGGATGGCGCCCCCAATGTCCTCATCGTCCTCATCGATGATGTCGGGTTCGGAGCCTCTACTGCCTTTGGTGGGCCCTGTAACACCCCCAACTTCGACCGCCTTGCCGCCAATGGGCTGAAATACACCCGATTCCACACCACCGCCCTCTGCTCCCCGAGCCGTGCCGCCCTGTTGGGCGGTCGCAACCACCACTCTGTGGGGATGGGAGGTGTCACCGAGATCGCCACCTCGGCACCGGGCTACAGCTCGATGCGCCCAAGGAGCAAAGCGCCCATCGCCGAGATGCTCAAACTGAACGGCTACTCCACCGCTCACTTCGGGAAATGCCATGAGGTGCCGGTCTGGGAGACGAGCCCGATGGGGCCGTTGACCGTTGGCCGAGCCCGGGTAACGGCTTCGAGCACTTCTACGGGTTCATCGGGGGCGAGACCTACGAGTACGCCCCGGCGATCTATCCGGACACAGTGCCGGTCGAGCCTGATCGGACCCCGGAGGAGGGTTACCACTTCACCGAGGACATGACCGACCGCTCAATCGAGTGGATCCGCCAACAAAAGGCGCTGATGGCGGACAAGCCGTTCTTCATCTACTACGCCCCCGGGGCAACGCATGCTCCGCACCACGTCCCTAAGGAGTGGAGCGACAAATACAAGGGAAAGTTCGACGATGGTTGGGACACGCAACGGGGTCGCACGTTCGCCAGACAGAAGGAGCTCGGTGTCATCCCGGCGGATGCGGAGCTCACCGCTCGGCCGGACGAGATCCCGGCATGGGATGACATGCCCGAGGATCTGAGGCCAGTTCTGGCCCGCCAAATGGAGGTCTACGCCGGGTTCCTGGAGCACACCGACCATCACGTGGGGCGTCTCCTGGACGCTTTGGAGGACCTCGAGATCCTGAACGACACACTGATCTACGTGATCATCGGTGACAACGGTGCCTCCGCCGAGGGCACCACCCAGGGCTGCTTCAACGAGCTCATCTCTCTCAACGGTGCCGGTGGCCTTGAGACCACAGAGGTAGTGCTGTCCAAGATTGAGGAGTTCGGCACCCCCACCGCCTACAACCACTATGCAGTGGGTTGGGCCCATGCCATGGGACACTCCCTACCAGTGGACCAAGCAGGTGGCCTCACACTGGGGTGCAGGTACCGAAACGGAACGATCGTCCATTGGCCCAGACGGTATCGTGGCCAAAGGCGAGATCCGCAACCAGTTCCACCATATTATCGACGTGGTCCCCTCCATACTGGAAGCTGCCAGCATCCCGGCCCCGACCTTCGTCAATGGGGTCCAGCAGGCTCCAATCGAGGGCTTCTCGATGAACTACTCGTTCGATGGCCCCGATGCGCCTGAGCACCCACACGACCCAATACTTCGAGATGTTCGTCAACCGGGGCATCTATCACAACGGGTGGACCACGGTCACCAAGCACTCGTTGCCTTGGATAGCAGCAGAGATGCCGGCCCTGGATGAAGATGTATGGGAGCTCTACGGGCCGGACGACTGGACCCAGGCTCACGACCTGGCGGCGGAGAACCCGGAGATGCTGGCCCACCTCCAACGTCTGTTCATCATCGAAGCCGGCAAATACAACGTGCTGCCCCTCGACGACCGCCGGTACGAGCGCTTCAACGCCGATATCGCCGGCCGGCCGCAGCTGATCAAGGGCAACTCTCAGCTTCTGTTCGGGGGCATGGGCCGTCTCAGCGAGAACTCGGTGGTGGTGCTCGAGAGAACAAGTCATACGCCATTTCCTCAGAGGTTTTGGTGCCCGAAGGAGAGTCCAACGGCTCCATCTTCGCCCCAGGGCGGAGCCTCCGGCGGGTTGTCGCTCTACGTTCACAGAAGGAAAACCAGCATTCTCCCCCGACTTCTTTGGGCTCCAGGAGTTCTTCAAGGTCCTATGGACAGGAGACCCTTTCGCCGGGGGACCATCAGATTCGGGTCGAGTTCACCTACGACGGGGGTGGCTTGGGCAAGGGTGGAGACGTAGCTGCTTTATGTCGACGGCAACAAGGTAGGCGAAGGAAGGGTGGATTCCACCGTTCCCATGGTGTTCTCGGCTGATGAGACCGCCGACGTCGGCACCGACGCGGCGACTCCAGTGACCGACGACCTGAGCCCCAAGGAAGTCC
The DNA here is from genome assembly GCA_963758695.1 of uncultured Actinomycetes bacterium. Taxonomy (GTDB): domain Bacteria; phylum Actinomycetota; class Acidimicrobiia; order Spongiisociales; family DATADW01; genus DATADW01. Next base: position 259 of record CAVWWM010000013.1, on the reverse strand, counting down.
ACTTAGCCGGTCGGGTGAAATGGGTCCAGATCGATCTCGGCGACGACGCCGAGGACGCCGACCATCTCATCTCGCCTGAGGAGCGCTACCGGCGGTACCGCGATGGCCCGGCAGTAGCTCACGACCCGCGCAGCAACTATGACCCCCCCAGCGGGTCTCAATGGCAACGGATCCGTTGCCGAGTCGGAGCGACATTGCATCACGACGTTGTGAGCGTGGGAGATGACCTGGGGCGGGCGGTCGTCGGAGCTAGAGCCAG
>CAVWWM010000012.1:0-31521 GCA_963758695.1 uncultured Actinomycetes bacterium | reverse complement strand
CGGAGGGCGCCATCACATCATTAGCCCAGCGTCGGGCCTCGTTCTTCGTCTCCTGCAACGGCCAGCCAGCGGGTCAGAAAACCAGAACAAGACACCTTCACCGCGGTTTCCTCGGTTCCTCCTAGTTCATCTGGGTGGATGATCAGGATGAGACAAGGCGTCGCGGCCTGGGAGCAGGCCTTGGTCGACCTGGCGCAATCGGCCGCGATGGGTTACCACCCTGTTCGGATTCGGCTACACGCTCGGCCTCCTTGCGTCCTGGGTTTGATCGCAGCCTTGATAGCCGGGCGCCGAGCGGCGGCCCGCCTTGCGTGATCTGATGATGGTGGCGGCGGCGCCGCCGGACTCGTTGTCCTCCTCTCGCTCCTGATCTCGGATGTCTGGCCCTATGTCTTGCCCGAGATCGGCCTGGAGGACCCGGCGCCGAGGTTCCCGGTCCTCAGGGTGGCGGTGGTCACTGCGTTCCCCTCGTCGTAGGTCCCCACGTCACACGGCCATTCGTCGATTTGGCTGGTTTGTTATTGCGGCCACAGCAGTCGCATCGGTCGGCCTGAATTCGGCACTTCCGCACAAGCGCTGGGATCATTCGGGATCGGCCTGTTCTCAGCGGGCCCCCTGTTGATATCGAGTCACCACGCGGCTATCCAGATCCCGTCATGGTCGCCTCGGCATTGGCAAGCTTCGGTGCGCCGGTGCAATCGCTGGAAGTGGCTCCATCAAACGTGGGGGTTGATTCGTTTTGTGGGGCGGATGTCGAAGGCGACGAATCGACATCAAGGTTCGGGGTCGAGATGCATACGACTCGCAGCTCGTTGCCGAGCTGTGGCACACACTCTGGTATCGCGAGACCAGCCGGGCCGTGAGCTACTCGGCGCTCGGGGCGGTCGAGCACGAGGCCGTGGTTACGTCCATGGCGGAGCGCGCCGGTCTTCATGTGCCGCAAATCGCCGCCGTTGGGAGCGCATCCTCGGAAATCTCCCTGATCTCGCTCAAGGGCACCGGTGTCGCTCTCCCCGAGACGCCGGCACCAGATATCAGTGACGACCTGCTCATCGACACCTGGAGTCAGGTACGCCGGCTGCATGAGCGCTCGATGAGTCACGGGTCATTGAGCGCATCCGCGGTACATGTGGGGCCTGAAGGGAACGTGTTCACCGACTTCGCCTTCGGCTCTCTCGCCGCTGAGGAAGCCGACCAGGCCAGTGACGTCGTCGAGCTCCTCTTTTCGCTGTCCCTGCTGGTCGGGGAGGAGAGAGCGGTGAGCGCTGCGCTTCAGGGACTAGAGCGCGACCGGCTGGTTGCTGCCTTGCCCTATCTACAGGTGCCGGCGGTGAGCCGGCCACCGGCAGCTGGCGGAGAAGCCCAAGAAGGTCATCTCAGCCTTGAGCGCTGAGGTCGCCGAGCAGGCCGGTGTCGAGGTTCCGGAGCCGGTGAAGTTGCAGCGGGTGACCGTGAAGGACCTGGTCACGGTGGCCTTGGTCATCCTTGTCGTGTCGGCGCTGGTCCCGCTGTTCACCGGCGTGGACTATGCCGAGATCTGGGCTGTCCTGCAGTCGGCGAATTGGGCCCTCCTCATCCTTGCGCTGCTGGCGGGACACGCCCAGTTCATTCCCCAGGCGACAGCCACCATGTTCGCCGTGCCGGTGACGTTGCCGTTCTGGCCGTTGTTGACATTGCAGACTGCGAGCCAGTTCGTCAGCCTCGCCGTGCCGAGCGCGGCGGGAAGAGTGGCCATGAACATGGCATTCCTCCGCAAGTTCGGCATTTCGGTAACGGAGGCTGTTGCCCAGGGGTCCATCGACGGGTTCTCCGCGTTCCTGATCCAGCTGGTGATCATGATCCTGGCGGTGGTGGCGGGGGATGTCGATCTGAATGTCGATATCGACACCTCCGAGGTGCAGTGGCTGCTCCTTCTCGGGGTGATCGTCCTGGTCGTAATAGGCGTGGTCGTTGCCGTGATGAAGATTCAGTCGCTTCATGACCGGGTAGTGCCCGTTGTCACCGAAGCGTGGGCGGCTCTGCTGGTGGTGCTGAAGCAGCCGTCTCGGGCCTTAGGGCTCTTCGGGAGCAACTTCATCTACTGGAACGCTCTCGGGCTCTCGCTGTGGTTGATCCTCCAGGCCATCGGAGCAGACATCGGTTACGGGTCGGCGCTGTTCGTGGCTGCGGGCGCCAATCTCCTCGTGGGGATAATGCCCGTTCCCGGTGGAGTTGGCGTGGCTGAGGCGACGATAATGGCGCTCTTGGTCACGCTCGGGGTAGAGGAGTCCGCGGCCTTCGCCGCAACGATCGTCTTCCGGATAGTGACGTTTTATCTGCCCGCCCTGGAAGGGTTCTTTGGTGCCCGCTGGTTGGAGCACCACGGTTACATCTGAGAAGAGCGATCGATCCAACCCCAAGGATTACCGCTCCGGCCACCTCAATCGCCCTGACGACGCTCTTTTCAGTCTTCTCAGTCGAAACAGCCATGCGCTCGCTTCGCGTTGCCTGCGGGACGTAACCCGGTAGATCCAGACGAACCTGAGCTGCAGCAGCACGATTACGCGGGCCATCGGGAAATCACACAAAGCGAGTGAGGTGAATCCTGCTCGCCCATGATACGTTCGAGCCATGAGCGACTCGAACGGACCAGCGCGGCACAACCTTCCGATACCGGACCCGCAGTGGGTCGGTGTCACCACATACGACGCCAAGGACCCAGACACCAAGTTTCCCCCCATCGAGCCTGTCCGCCCCCCGGATGGTGCCCCCAATGTCCTCATCGTCCTCATCGATGATGTCGGGTTCGGAGCCTCTACTGCCTTTGGTGGGCCCTGTAACACCCCCAACTTCGACCGCCTTGCCGCCAATGGGCTGAAATACACCCGATTCCACACCACCGCCCTCTGCTCCCCGAGCCGTGCCGCCCTGTTGGGCGGTCGCAACCACCACTCTGTGGGGATGGGAGGTGTCACCGAGATCGCCACCTCGGCACCGGGCTACAGCTCGATGCGCCCAAGGAGCAAGGCGCCCATCGCCGAGATGCTCAAACTGAACGGCTACTCCACCGCTCACTTCGGGAAATGCCATGAGGTGCCGGTCTGGGAGACGAGCCCGATGGGGCCGTTCGACCGTTGGCCGAGCCCGGGTAACGGCTTCGAGCACTTCTACGGGTTCATCGGGGGCGAGACCAATCAGTACGCCCCGGCGATCTATCGGGACACAGTGCCGGTCGAGCCCGATCGGACCCCGGAGGAGGGTTATCACTTCACCGAGGACATGACCGACCGCTCAATCGAGTGGATCCGCCAACAAAAGGCGCTGATGGCGGACAAGCCGTTCTTCATCTACTACGCCCCCGGGGCGACGCATGCTCCGCACCACGTCCCTAAGGAGTGGAGCGACAAATACAAGGGAAAGTTCGACGATGGTTGGGACGCGCAACGGGGTCGCACGTTCGCCAGACAGAAGGAGCTCGGTGTCATCCCGGCGGATGCGGAGCTCACCGCTCGGCCGGACGAGATCCCGGCATGGGATGACATGCCCGAGGATCTGAGGCCAGTTCTGGCCCGCCAAATGGAGGTCTACGCCGGGTTCCTGGAGCACACCGACCATCACGTGGGGCGTCTCCTGGACGCTTTGGAGGACCTCGAGATCCTGAACGACACACTGATCTACGTGATCATCGGTGACAACGGTGCCTCCGCCGAGGGCACCACCCAGGGCTGCTTCAACGAGCTCATCTCTCTCAACGGTGCCGGTGGCCTTGAGACAACAGAGGTAGTGCTGTCCAAGATCGAGGAGTTCGGCACCCCCACCGCCTACAACCACTATGCAGTGGGTTGGGCCCATGCCATGGACACTCCCTACCAGTGGACCAAGCAGGTGGCCTCGCACTGGGGTGGGACCCGAAACGGAACGATCGTCCATTGGCCCAACGGGATCGAGGCCAAAGGCGAGATCCGCAACCAGTTCCACCATATTATCGACGTGGTCCCCTCCATACTGGAAGCTGCCAGCATCCCGGCCCCGACCTTCGTCAATGGGGTCCAGCAGGCTCCAATCGAGGGCTTCTCGATGAACTACTCGTTCGATGGCCCCGATGCGCCTGACACCCACACGACCCAATACTTCGAGATGTTCGTCAACCGGGGCATCTATCACAACGGGTGGACCGCGGTCACCAAGCACTCGTTGCCTTGGATAGCAGCAGAGATGCCGGCCCTGGATGAAGATGTATGGGAGCTCTACGGGCCGGACGACTGGACCCAGGCTCACGACCTGGCGGCGGAGAACCCGGAGATGCTGGCCCACCTCCAGCGTCTGTTCATCATCGAAGCCGGCAAATACAACGTGCTGCCCCTCGACGACCGCCGGTACGAGCGCTTCAACGCCGATATCGCCGGCCGGCCGCAGCTGATCAAGGGCAACTCTCAGCTTCTGTTCGGGGGCATGGGCCGTCTCAGCGAGAACTCGGTGGTGGTGCTGAAGAACAAGTCATTTGCCATCACCTCAGAGATCTTGGTGCCCGAAGAAGGAGCCAACGGCTCCATCTTCGCCCAGGGCGGAGCCTTCGGCGGGTTGTCGCTCTACGTCACAGAAGGAAAACCAGCATTCTGTTACAACTTCTTTGGGCTCCAGTATTTCAAGGTCTATGGACAGGAGACCCTTTCGCCGGGGGACCATCAGATTCGGGTCGAGTTCACCTACGACGGGGGTGGCTTGGGCAAGGGTGGAGACGTGCTGCTTTATGTCGACGGCAACAAGGTGGGCGAAGGAAGGGTGGATTCCACCGTCCCAATGGTGTTCTCGGCTGATGAGACCGCCGACGTCGGCACCGACGCGGCGACTCCAGTGACCGACGACCTGAGCCCCAAGGAAGTCCACTTCACCGGTCGGGTGAAATGGGTCCAGATCGATCTCGGCGACGACGCCGAGGACGCCGACCATCTCATCTCGCCTGAGGAGCGCTACCGCATCGCGATGGCCCGGCAGTAGCTCACGACCCGCGCAGCAAATTGACCAGAGCGGGTCTCATGGCAACGGATCCGTTGCAGAGCTGGAGCGACATTGCATCACGACGTTGTGAGCGTGGGAGATGACCTGGGGCGGCGGTTCCGTCGGAGCTAGAGCCGTCGCTGCACGGTTACTTGAGCAGGCGTTGCACAGCCGGTTCGGCGCGGTCGGTGACCATCTCAACAACGCCTCTCGACCGAAAGCGGTCGATGGCGTCACGGGCGATCACGTAGACGGGCACGGCCAGGATGAGGCCGACGATGCCACCCAGGAGGCCGCCTAACGCCGTGACGATGAGCACGACCATTGGGTGAATGTCCAGGGACTGGCCCATCACCTTGGGCTCGACGAAGTTCTCCAGCAACAGGTTGGCGGCGACCACTACGACGAGCATGATTACCGCAGTCCCGAGCCCGCCCTCGCCGAGGGCGACGATCACGGCCAGCCCTCCACCGAGGAAGGCGCCGATATAGGGGATGTACCCGCCGATGAAGTTGACCACCATGATGGTGAACACGAGGGGGAGGCCAAGGAGGAGGCTGGCGACGCCGATCACCACCGCCACGATGGCGGACATGACGGTGCGGCCCTGCCCGTAGTCGCGCAGGATCCGGCAGGCGTCATCGATGAAGGTATTGACATCGCCTCGTATCGTGGGATTGGCCCGTTCGACGATGGCGCGTTGGAGCTTGGCACCGTCCTTGAGCAAGTAATACATGATGAGCGCGCCAAGGATCAGACCACTGACCAGACCGATCAGGGAGCTGACCCCGGAAACGAGATGGGTCAGGATGCCTTCGGCGACCATCGGGCCTCGTCTCCTCGGCGGCCGCTCGCGCCGCCTCCAGGTCGGCCTCGGAAACGCCCAACTGATCCGCAGCAGTTTGTATGGCGTCCTCGGTCACGAGATTGATCTGATCCATCTGATCAGCGACGCCGCGGACGGTCGCGACCAAGACAACGGCCATCAACGCAATCAGACCGAGGACGACCAAGCCTGCTGCGAGTGTCGGCTTGATCCGGTGCTCTTGAAGGTAGTTGGCCAACGGTTTGAAGACCACCGCCAGAACTGCGGCGAACAACAGCGGTAGCGCGATCTCGCTCACCGCGGCGAACGCAGTGAACAGGATGGCCATCGCGACCACGAACCCGACGAATGACCAAGCCCAGATCCCGAGTTTCGGAACCCGGGCCGGGCGCACTGCGCTGTCATTGGACGCTGGTGGCGGGCTCGGTTGTCCCGTTGAGATCTGCGCCCGTGTCGGGATCGCCCGTGAGATCTGTGGTGTCTGTCATGCGACTTCGACAACCTTCCGAGTTGGGTTGGCGGGCCGGCCATCAACGTGGTCTGACCAGATGATTATCCAGCCCATCGTCTGCCACCGTCGTCACACAGAGCGAGTGAAATCGCTCATCACCGGGCATTGTGTGCACGGCCCGGCGTCGCACCAGGTCATCCGAGAGATGCCCGAGCGGCCGGTGTGCTAGCCACACGCTCCAGCCTCGAGCGAGTCGAACAACGCACCTGCGGCGCTCACCAGGCCGGACACGGCGGTGACGGCCGTCAGCGGCACCGCCGGAGTCGAGGTTGGCCGCGGCCGTCTCGACCTGGCCGACGGCGTCCTGGACCGCTTGCACCTGTGGCTGCAGCTCGGCGCCGGCCGACGCCGACAACGCGGCGAGGTCGTCCTTGACGTCACCGAGCGCCGCCTCCAGACCATTGGTCCCCTCGGCGGCCACGTCGACGTCCTGCAACGAGTCGACCGAGGTACGCAATGCGTCACGATCCGCGCACACATCACCCGACGCCGCCACCGTGCTGCCACTCGCGGTAGAGCTGACGGCAGATGCCGCAGTCGTGGCGGCGGCCATGCTGCTCGTTGACGCATCTGCCGTGGTCGCCGCTGACGACGACGAGCCTGTGCCGCCACCGCACGATGCCACCAGAGCGCCGATCGCCGCACAGAGCGACCAACCGTCGGATCAGTGATGATCTGCCACTCGGATTCATAGGAACACCTCCATCGGTAATAGGAGTCATTTCGCCGCCCTTGGTCCAATCGTGGTCACGAGTCGTCGTTGCTTTGGAACGCATCGCGAAGACTGAGCTCGCGTGCGGGCGGCGGAAGCGGTGGACGCGCCCCGGCTTCCAGCGTCCGAGCGTCGGCGCCGCGGATGAGCGTGCCCAACTTTCCGGCATCCTCCGCGAAGACCGGGCCGGCACACGCACCGACCAAAACGCAGATCGCCGCTCCGGAGAACCAGGTCACCAAGGCGAGGGCGACACCGATGAACCCGAACTGGGCTTCGTTGCTCGTCACCAACGCGGGCATCCATATCGTGGCGGAGGCGGCGTATCCCGCCGTGGCGATGCTGGTGATCACACCCGTGGGTACGAGCACCCGGGCCCGTACCTCGCCCAGCAGAAGGAACCACGATATGAACCACCACAGTCCGAACGACACCGCCAGTGACAGGACGGCGAAGAAGGCGACGCCGACCCCACTTCCAATAGCGTCGGGCAGGGCGCCGAGGAGCGCCATGTCGACCAACACCGCAAGCAGGCAGACCGCCCCACGCCAGTACCCGGCGATTCCGCCGTGGGGTGGTCGGCGCCACGCCCGCTGATACACGCGTCGGAGCGCAGTGGTGAAGGAGTTTGCAAAGAAGATCGTCAGCACGAGACCGAGCAGGCCGGTCGCCGTCCGAATGTCGTCCGACGACGCGAGGGCCTCTCTGGTGATCGAGAGAGCGTCCCCCTGGATGCCGAGTCGGGCGGTCAAGGTGTCGATGATCGACGAGCGGATGCCCTCGGGCACGAACGCGGCGACGACGATCACCAACGGGAAGAACGAGACGAATGCCTTCCCGGCGAGTGCGACGCTGCGATCGACGAACTCGATCTCGAGCATTCGCTCCCACACACGCCACAGGAGCAGGCGTTCCAACCGAGTCCGAACTACGGCCATACGCTGGCGCCCCTTGGTAATAGGAATTCATGATCAGGTCGTGTCGTCGGTTCAGATCGGCTCGAAACGACTTTCGACCCGGTCCGGTGTCGACGACCGCCCACAGCGTGTCCGCCGAGACACCAGATGTCGAACTGCTCAATACTGCCTCCCCCAAACTCGGCGTGGCGTGCTTTCATGGCCGCGGTAATCATCCGCTGTGGACCGGCAGGGGTCGTCACCCAGAACTCATGAAATCGCTTCCCACTGGGGTCGCGCCCGGCTGATCCCGGTGTGACGAAATCGACGGATTCACCCAATGCGTGTGATGAGCGCCGTGTCGTCTCGGGCGAGAATGGGTAGCGCGAGGTGCCAGAGACATGTCGGTCGCCGGATGCGTTGCCCACTCACTCTACCGGCGATTCGGTCGCACGAGACGGATGGAGAGGGGTGAATCGATACGTGGACTACAAGGAACGGCTTCGCAGTCTGGCCATCAACGACGCCCACATCACAGAGGGCAGTCTGGGAACGGCACTCGAGTCTCCAGACCTCGATCCGAAAACGCTGGCACTGATCCGCATCGCTGCATTGGTCGCAGTCGGTGGCGCTATCCCGTCGTACGGAGAACACGCCGATGCGGCGGTGAGTGCCGGCGCGACCGCCGCCGAGATCGTCGATGTGTTGGTGGGCGTCGTTCCCATCGTTGGGCTCCCCTGTGTCGTCGAAGCCGCCCCGAAGCTGGCGATGGCGCTCGGGTACGACACCGAGGATGCCTACGAATTCGAGGAGTGAGCTCAGTCAACCGCCGAGCAGGCCCGCCGTGGTTGCCTGCTCCACGGCGTCATTGCGTGACGAGACCCCCAGCTTTCGATAGATCGAGCTGACCTGAGAGCTGGCGGTGTTGCGCGACACGAACAGCCGCTCCGCGATCTCGCGGATCGTGAGGTGGGTTTGCAGATAGGGGAGGAGGCGAAGCTCCGCTGGGGTGAGGGGCGATCCGCCGGTAGCTCCCATCTGCCCACTCGAGGTGAGAACCTGACGGAATTCGGAGACCTGGTCGACGAGCGCACCGAGGGCTGGCCGGTGGAGCAAGATGTCATCTATCTCACGCAGAAGGTGGCGGGCGGTGGTGCGGTCGGCCAGCGCCCAATACACCTTGGCGAGTTGCAGTCGTAGGCGCACGGCCAGATAGGGCAGCGCCACCGTAGTCATTGGGCGGGCTCTCATCGCTCGGGTGAGTTGGCGGTTGGCCTCTTTGAGCTCGCCTCGGTGCAGCGCGTACCGGGCAGCGCCGGCGAAGGCGAGGACGCTCGTGGCGTAGTCCTCCATCCGATGCTCATCGATGGTGCCGAGAGCGAGATCGAGATGCTCGGCCGCCTCGTCCCATCTCCCGTCATCCATGGCTATCAAAGCGAGCTCGGAATTGGCGAGTGCGATGGAATCGGTGTTGGAATTGACCAGCTGCTATCGGGGTGGCCTCGGCAAACAGTGCCGCAGCCCGCTCGATGTCTCCTGTGAGCAGATGCGCCTCCCCGCATATGACGAGCGCCTCGTCGCGCCACACGCTCCACGGAGGCTCCTGGGAGACGGCGAGATTGGCGTCGTCCATCGCCTGCTCGGGGCCGGCGGGACACATCATCGACCGCAACATCGCCCGTGCCGAGTCGAACGATGCTGAGCCGTCCATGGGTACCAAGTCGAACGAGGCGGCATCGACGATCGCCGCCCACCGTTGCGCTTCGGAGACTTGCCCGGTCAGCGCCGTAACCCAGCCGGCCAGGACCGCAAGCGGCGGATACTCCTCGATGGCGGCGTTGCCCAGGGTCGAGAGCCACCGCTGCACCGTCGACATATGGCCGGCTTGGTAGGTCGGCAGGACCAACGCCGTAACCAACTGGACGCATCGATCCCGCTCCGACGTGTTCAAGAGGTGCTCGACAGCCAAAGCCGGGGATCCGTTGGACTCGTACCAGTCGGCAGCACGCAGGTGCAATTTGGTGATGACGTCGGGCTCGACTCGACGCAGTTCGCCGAGCAGGAACTCCCGGAAGAGGGCGTGATAGCGGTACCAATCTCGCCGACGGTCGAGCGGGATCAGGAATGAACTGGCGGCTTCCAGGCTGCGCAGCACCTCCTGTGAGCCCGACTCTTGGAGAACCGCATCGCACAACGGAGCACACAGTTGATCGAGTACCGCGGTGCATCGCAGGAAGCGGTGGACGCTCTCGGGCAGTTGCAGCAACGACTCGCGATACAGGTAGTCGGCCACGTATCGGTCGTCACCCGAGATCGGCGACACCTCACCATTGCTGCCGCGGGCGATCATCGCAGCGAGGTACATGCCGACCGGCCATCCTTCGGTCCGTTCGGTCACCGCCTCCGCAATCTGAGGGGTAACACGGAACCTTCATCTCGGAGAAGATGCGCACGGCACCGGCCGCGTCCAGAGCCAGATGGCTTGCCATGAATTCCATGGCTTCACCGGAGGCACGCAGCCGTGGCAAGTGAGGCTGTTCGGAACGGCTCGACGCCACCAGTTGGGAGTCTCGAGGTATCCCCGAGATCACCACGCTCAGCACATCGTGACACGCCGGTGACCGGAGTTCGTGAAGGTCGTCCAGCATGAACACGAAGGGAACCGGGCTCGTCCTGAACACCGAGGCAAGGCGAGGCGCGGCTCGACCCAACACCGATACCCCGGGACCGCCGACGTCGGCGATCAAGTTGGCATTTCCCAACGAGATCCGGATGTACGCCGCCGCCAACAAGGTGAGCAGAACCGCCGGGTCATCGTCGAGGCGGTCGAGGGACACCCATGCGACGCGACGATCCTCGGTCGAGGCCCACTCAGCCAACATGGTCGACTTGCCGTACCCCGCCGGCGCAGTGATGCCGACCACACGGCAATCGCTGGCGCGAGCCGTCTCGATTAGCGAGGCGCGACTCACCGCACCTGAGCGAGGCTGTGGAACCGAAAGCTTGGCGTCGAGCAGCAGCTCATCGAGGGCGACGGACGCCGGAGCGGTTTGGTTCGGATCCTCCCTCACACACGAATCCTACGTGCTCACCCCACGAGGACTTCTCTATGGGCATCCGTTGGCAAGCACCTCGGTCGGCTGCGGATCACAATTCGGCTTGTGTTCGCCGCTATCGCCGAGGCGTCGGGGACCCGCAGTCGTCTGCTCGAACCGAAGAGGCTGTGAGAGCCCGTCGGCGGAGAAGGCCTTACGGTCTGCTTGCCCACCCCGCCTGCGGTCCTATCGGGATGCCATTTCGCGGCCGTGCGCCGCCAGCGCCCAGATGACGAACACGTCGAGAGCGATGATCAGCAGCGACCACACCGGGTAGTAGGGGATGAAGCCGAAGTTGGCGATGGCGCTCAGCACGGCCAGCATTATCCCCACCACCCGGGCCCACGTCTGCCCGCGACATGACGCCGACCCGGCGAGGACCACCACGATGCCGGCGATGAGGTGGATCCAGCCCCATGTGGTGACGTCGAACTCGAACACGTAGTTGGGGGCGACCACATAGAAGCTGTCCTCGAACAGGGCGACCAGGCCCGCGATGGCGTGGAACACCCCGATCATGATCATCAGGATCCCGGCGAACAGTGATCACACCCGCGCCCCACCGCTCGGCTCCTCGTACTCGTGGTCGTGTCGTCGTACTCGGTCATCGTTCCCTCCCAAGTCAGTCTCAGCCGCTGCTTCACCGGCCGCGCCGGTGCAGCCTGCCTGCGGCGATCGAGGTCCGACAGCGGTACCGGCTTGACCGTTCGCCGCGGCGGCTTTGAAGCCGCCATCACAGCGCCATGCGATGCGGCCAACGCGACGTCATCACCTATTGAGTGTGATTGCCCATAGGCCCAAGCCGGATTTGTCGTTTCGCACGAGTTGGGTGATGCGGGCGGCGGCCGGATCGGCTCAGATTGGTGGGTGCCGTGGTTTTGCGGCGTGTCGAGAAGGAGGAACAGAATCATGAGTATCGGACCAATCCAGGGTTTCGTGATCGGCTTCCCGGACAGCGACCTATTCGAGGGTCGGATCGCCGAGGAGCTGGCACGTCTCAGTGATGTCGGGCAGATCAGGATCGTCGATGCCGTGTTCGTGCTGCGAGACGGCGACGAAGTCGACGCGGTGTCGGTGTCTGATCTCGACGACGAGCAACGGGCCGAGCTGCGCACCGTGGTCGGCGCCCTGGTGGGCCTAGGTGTGGGCGGCGTCGAGGGCGCCGAGGCCGGCGCCGATCTCGGGGCCTCCATCGACCCGGACGCACCGACCGTCGCCGACGGCGGTGGCGGCGGGACTGGTCGACGAACTCCCGGATGGCAGTTCGGCGCTGGTGCTGGTCATCGAGCATCTCTGGGCGATACCGCTGCGCGACGCCGTGCGCGACGCCGGTGGCGTTGTGATCGGGCATCGTTCGCTCAGTGTTGAGGACATGATCGCACTCGGGGTGGCTATCGGCGACGTGGCCGAGTACGAGGCTGAAATGGCGGAAGGCGACACCGAGGAGTGAGTCGGCGCGTTCGGCTGCAACCGAGCGGCCGCTCACCGCTCGGCGCCCCCACCAGCAGTGAGTACGACGACCCTTCTGGAGCAATGATGCGATGAACATCGTCTTTGCTGCCCTGATCGTCTGGCGGCGACGACGCTGCCGTCGCTGCCATGCTCTTCGCGCGGCGCCGGGCCCCTGAGGGCGGCTATTTCGCCGATGGCGACCGGGCTTCGGGGATTTTCGGTGTTCTCGCCACGGGGTTCTCGGTGTTGCTGGGGTTTCTGATCTTTCTGGGTTTTGAGAGCTATGACGCTTCCCGGTCGGGTGCTGAGACCGAGGCGTTGACGGTGGCTCAGCAGATCCAGACCGCCCAGGCCCTCCCGGTGGAGGTCGGTGGGGAGCTGACCGGCCAGTTGGTGTGTTACTCCCGGTATGTCATCCACGGTGAGTGGGAGAGGATGGAGACCGGCACCCTGGGGGAGGACATCAACCCGTGGGGTGCCGCCATGTTCGCCACGTTGCAGGGCGTCGAGTTGGGCTCGCCGGTGGAGGAGGCGGCCTACGGCAAGTGGTTGGACCAGACGTCGACTCGGGAGGAGGCCCGCCAGGACCGTATCCATGGCGCCGCGGGGGTGATGCCCACTCCGCTGTGGATCGCTTTGTTCGTCATCTCGGGGATCGTGCTGTTTTACATGTTCGGGTTCGCCGACAGTGGGGAGCGGGCCTGGGTGCAGGGGATGTACGCCGGGAGTGTGGTGGCGGTGATCGTCACCATGCTGCTCCTGTTGGCGTTTCTTGGATGAGCCGTTCCGCGGTGATGTCGGTGGGCTGCAGCCGGTGGCGATGGAACGCACCGAACTGTTCATCGATCAGCAGCTGGCGGTGATCGGTGGTGATGTGACGGTCCCGTGTGACACCGCGGGGAACCCGGCGTGACCGCAGGGGCGGGGGGTGCCGGCGGGAAGCAGGGTGCTGGTTGGGTGGAGATCGTCGCCACCGTGCTGTTGGCGTTGGCTGCGGTGGCTACGGCGTGGAGCAGCTACCAGGCGAACCGGTGGAACGGTGAGCAGGCCAAGGCCGCCGCCCGGGTCAACGCGTTGCGTATCGAAGGGGCCCGCGCTCAGGGACTCGCCCAAGCCCAAACCCAGGTCGACATCGCCATGTTCTTCCAGTGGGTCAACGCCACCGAGACCGACGACCCCGAACTGGCCGACTTCTACCAGGATCGGTTCCGTCCCGAGTTCCAACCCGCCTTCGACGCTTGGCTGGCCACCGACCCGCTCACCAACCCCGACGCTCCACCGACCCCGTTCGCCATGGACGAATACCAGTTGCAGGCGAGAGCCGACTCCGAAGCGTCGACGCCGAAGCGGCGGAGACCGCGGCCCTGGTCCTCACCTACATCCAAACCTCAGCCAACTATGTGCTCGCCATCGTCCTCTTCGCCGTCGCGTTGTTCTTCGCTGGGATGAGCGCCAAGCTACGAGGTGCCAGTACCAGGAAAGCGCTGCTCCTCGTCGGCTGTCTCATCTTCATCGGCACCGCCATATGGATCGCCACCTTCCCAGTCGTCCTATCCGTCTAACCGGCGGTCGCGCGCTGGCTGACCGGCATGGCACCATCACTTGATCGGTCGCTCGAATCCGAGACACTGTCCCTCATATCCTGACCCGGTGAACCTGGAGTTCAGCGGCGAAATCTGGTACTGGAAGGGGCCGCCGCCGTTTTTCTTCGTCACTCTCCCCGAAGAAGAGTCCGACTTGCTCCTGGCAGTGTCCGCGTCCGTGTCCTATGGCTGGGGGATGATCCAGGTCACGGCTCAGGTCGGGCGAACCGAGTGGACCACAGCGCTGTTTCCCAAGGACGGGCGCTATGTCATGCCACTGAAGGCCGAGGTGCGGAGGGCAGAGGCACTCGAAGAAGGCGGCACGGTCGCAGTACGGCTGGTTGTCCCTCTATGACCTGTTGACAACCGGACTTCCGCCGGGCACGGGCCGCACAACTTCAAGCGCTCAAGCCCTGCCGCCGACGGTCGGTGTTTAGGGCGGGTCATGCCCGGTGTGGTATTTGTGTCCGAGTCGGCTGGTCCAGGTGTACCCGTTGGGGGTTCTTTGGAGGATCCATCCTGCGTGGTGTTTGACGTTGTGGTCGTGACGGCACAACGGTTCGAGGTTGGCTTCGCTGGTCGGCCCGCCGTGGGCGTGGTCGATGGTGTGGTCGAGGTCGCATTGGGTGGCCGGCATGCGGCACCCGGGGAAGACACAGGTGGGGGACCGTGCTTCCACCTGACGGCGCAGCCCGGTGGTGGGTCTCCTCTTGGTGACCCCGTTCCAGAGGAGGTCACCGTCATCGGGGTGGGTGACTCGCACCCGCCACTGCGTCGGTTCTGGCGTTCGACTACCTGACGGGTTAGGTCGGCCACCACCGGTCCGTACCCGTTGAGTTCCCCCGGTGTGTCGGAGAGACCGACCAGGGTGGCGAGGTCGACGGTGATGTCGACCATGCCACCACCCGACTTCCCCGGCTGCTTCCCCCTGACCACACATCAGGTCCAATGTGATGTCGACTCGGAGTTGGTCGATGCTGCGTGGGTCGCCTTCCCGTTTCGACTGGTGGGCGAGTCGGTTGACGTGTCTCATCGCGGCTACTGCTTTGTCGGCGGGGAGATGGCTGGCGACCAGTTGGGCGGTGCCGTCGGCGCCCTGGTGGAGCACGACACACCGTTGCTCCACCGCTGTCTCATAGCGGCGGGTGGCGTCATCTGGGTCCAAGCCGAGGGTGACCTTGCGGAGACGGGCGGCGAGCTGACCGGTGGTCAACCCAACAGCCGCCCCCAACACCACATCGACCGCTTCTCGGGCGGTGGACTCCTCGAGGTGGTCGGTGCCCTCACAGAACACCCGCACCCGGGGGAGATCGACGCGACCGTCGTGGAGTGCCTCCCACACTCCGGGGAGACGTTGCAGGCCCAAAGCGAGTTCGAGGGTGGTGTCGGCGGCCCTTCGGGTGAGGTGCAACGCCGCTCTGATCTCGTCGGAGGTGTACTCCACCACCACCGGGGAGCGTTCCGTGGTGTCGCCTTCGGTGGCGTGGGCTGTCTCGGCCACCACCGCATGGAACTGGGCTTGGTCGTGGGCCACCTGTCGGGACCATGCCTGCAACAGCGCCACCAGGTCGTGACCGATCAATCGGGTGCGGTCGATCGAAGCCAGCGCCGCGGAGAGCTCTGGGCCGGCGGGCGTCTCCGCCAACCCGTCGGGGAGGGGGTCTCCCCGTGGGTCGGGTCGTGGTTCGGGCCAAACCCAAGCGGCTGCTTCTCCGGTCAACACAGTCGTCTCCACTCGACGCGGTTCGTATTGGGAAGCGCGTTCAGCGTACCACGACACACCGACAAACCGAACAAGTGTTCGAGGGTCCCGCACCTGACATGGCGCGTTGGGGCGATTATCTCGGCGTGTCATGCCGCCGAGCCGAAACGAGGGACGTAGGTTCGGCGCATGGACGGGCGAACCGCGGGGTCGTTGCTGGCAGTCGCCGAGGAAATGCGGCCAAGGCTGCGCTCGGCTCAAGACGCATCGGCCCTCGATGTGTTCGAGGGTCGCTACCCGGACATGCTCGAGGCGATGGATTGGTTCGTCGAAGCGTCGCGCACGGACGAGGCCTATCGACTGGCGTCCGCGCTCGTTCCGTTCTGGATCGCTACGAAGCGGATTGACGACGGGGACGAATGGTTCGTCCGGGCGCTCGAAGAACCAGGCGGGACCGATTCGCACCGGGCCCAGGCCGTCTACGACCACGGATACCTCGTCTTCTGGACCGGACGCTACGACTTGGCGCAGGATCGGTTCACGGAGGCGACCGCGCTGGCGGAGGCGCTCGATGACCACGAGCTCGAGGCGCTGGCGCTGGCAGGAATGGCACGGCGTGGCGCTCAACACCGACGTCCACGAGGCGGTGCGGCTGCTCCGGCGCGCCGTCGACGTCACGGCGGACGTTCCGGACAGCCCGGGCCGATCGAGCGCGATGCACGTTCTTGGGGTTGCGCTCCAGATGGCCGGCGATCTCGACGGCGCCCGCGCCATCATGACCGAGCGGCTGGAGACCGGGCGTGCGCACGGCAACCTGGCGGTCGTGTTCAGCGAGGCCGCCAACCTGAGCATGGTCGAGCGCCAGCTCGGCAAGCTCGACCGCGCCGAGGGGCTGTCGCTCGAGGCGCTACGCATCGCGGTCGACCGGCACGACGAGATGGCGATCCCGTGGGTGGTCAACGGCCTGGCCGCGGTCACCGCCGCAAAGGGCGACCACGAGCGGGCCGCCACGCTCGTCGGGATCGCGGAGGCGCTCCTCGAGCGGGCCGGTGGCGAGTGGCCGCCGGACGAGCGTGCGCAGTTCGAGGGAACCCTTGAGACGCTCGCCACGTGGGGAGACGCCGAACTCGTGGAACGGTATCGGGCCATCGGCCGCGAGATGGGCCTGGACGTAGCCGTTGCGTACTCGTTCGCCGAGGAGAGCTCGCCGGCCTGAGCAAGGGGAGCTGGATCAGCGGAAGGGGGCACCATCTGGGGTCGCGCCGTATCGCGGCAATCCCAGCCGTGGCTCGTTTCGCCGCCGCACCGGCCTCGATGGCCATAATTCGTTGATGGGATCAGCCGACCTCCCGACAGGGACGGTGTCGTTTCTCTTCACCGATATCGAGGGATCGACCCGCCGGCTGCGGGAGCTTGGCGAGGGATACGGCCGGCTCCAGGAGGACCATGACGCCATCCTGCGTGGTGCCATCGCCGACGGTGGCGGCACGACGGTCCGCACGGAAGGGGACTCCTTCTTCGCTGTCTTCCCGACGGCATCGGGCGCTCTGAATGCGGCCGTTTCGGCCCAGAAAGCAATCGATGCCCACGAATGGCCGGGAGGACCTCTCCGGGTGCGGATGGGGATCCATACCGGGGAGGGCCACCTCGGTGGCGTCGACTACATCGGGCTTGGATGTGAACCGGACGGCTCGCATCGCCGCCGCCGGTCACGGTGGCCAGTTGCTCGTCTCCGAGGCAACTCGAGGGCTGGCGGATCGCGCCCTGCCGGGGGGCGTCGAGTTGCGCGATCTCGGGCTGCATCGTCTCAAGGACCTCCCTTGTCCAGAGCACATCTTCCAGGCAGTGATCGACGGCCTCGAGTCGGAGTTCCCTCCGCTCCGATCGCTCGAGACCCATCCCAACAACCTGCCGGCGCAACTCAGCACCTTTGTTGGCCGGACCGCAGAGATCGCCAAGCTCGTGGAACTGTTCGGCGAGCGTCGCCTGATGACGCTCACCGGTCCTGGGGGGACGGGCAAGACCCGCTTGGCGCTGGAAACTGCCGGATTGGTGCTCGATCGGTTTCACGACGGGGTCTTCTTCGTTCCATTGGCCGCCGTCGCTGATCCCGAACTGGTGGCATCCGCGATAGCCGAAGCTCTGACCCTCCGCCACTCCACCGTGCCACCCGAGGATCGCCTGACCGAATACTTGTCGGACCTGGAGATGCTGCTGATCCTCGACAACTTCGAACAGGTGCTCGATGCTCGGTCGCTGGTTGCACGGCTCCTCGCCGCATCGCCTGGGTTACGGGTTCTGACCACCTCCCGGGCGCCGCTGCGAATTCATGGAGAGCAAGAGGTTCCCGTCGAGCCATTGCATGTGCCCGACCTGGCTGGTCACTTTCCGCTCTCGACGATGGCCGACTTCGAATCGGTGGTTCTGTTCGTCGATCGAGCTCGGGACGTCAACCCCGAGTTCTGCGTTCGATGATTCGAACGCCTCGGCTATCAAAACGATCGTTTCGGCCCTCGACGGATTGCCTTTGGCGATCGAACTGGCGGCGGCGAGAGTTCGGCTGCTGAGCGTCGATGCCATCGTCGAGCGCCTCGGCAACCCTCTCGCCCTGCTCTCGAAGGGGCCCCGTGATGCTCCCGCCCGCCAACAGACACTTCGCGGCGCCATCGCCTGGAGTTACGACCTGCTTGGTCCATCCGAGCAGGTGTTGTTTCGGCGTCTCGCTCCCTTCAATGGCGGTTTCGAACTGAAGCAGGTTGAGGCGGTCAACGCTTCCTTGACGGAGGTTCAGGTGCTCGACACACTGGAACAGCTGGTCGATCAGAGTCTGTTGCGACAGAGCGGTCCAGAGCCACGCTTTCGCATGCTGGAGACGATCCGCGAGTTCGCCCATGAGCGACTCGTCGACGCCGGCGAGGAGGGTCAGGCGCTGAACGATCATGCACTTCGCATACTTGGCACTGGCCGAAGAAGCGGCACCCCACCTGATTGGTCCGGATCAAGCCGTATGGCTGGATCGATTGGAAAGGGATCACGACAACCTCCGTGCGGCCTTCACGTGGGCGTTCGACGCTCGGGATTCGGCGATGGCCGATCAGCTTCTCTGGCATTTGTGGCGCTTCTGGCAGATTCGGGGATACCTGCACGAGGGCCGCCTGCTCGCCAACGCCACGCTGGAACTTCCGGCTGGCGATTCACGATTGCGTTGCCGCGCTTACGAGGCTGCAGGCGGCATCGCCTACTGGAGGGCCGAGTTCGAGGATTGCTCCAAGTGGTACGCCGCGGCACTCGAATTGGCGCGGGAGATCGGAGACCCTCGTCTGTTGGCCGACGCTCTCTACAACGCCGCATTTGGGCAGTTCTACCCAGCGGAGGCGGATCCAGAGGCGGTCGCGGTAGCCGAGGCGATGTCGGTCGAGGCGCTCGGGATCTACCGACGGCTTGGGGACAGAGCCGGAGAGGCGAAGGTTCTGTGGGGCCGCGCCACCTTGGTCTGGAATCTCCCTGAGCATGGCTCATTGGACCGAGCCATCGACTTCTACCAGGAGGCGGCAGAGATCTTCCTCGAGGTGGGGGACGTCTTCCAATACGGGTGGGCTCAGCGGATGCTCAGCCGGGCACTGCTGGAGATGGGCCGGACCGACGAAGCAGTCGATCACATCAAGGCGGCGATGGATGTCTTTCTCCCGGCGCGCGACGTGTCGGCGTTGACGTTGCTCTTGATCGATCTGGCGATATTGGCCATCTACAAGGGGGACGAAGATCGCGCCCTCCGGCTACATGGAGCCATGCAGGTCATGCGGCGAACCACAGGTATCGAGATGGCGGACTTCAGGGCGAACCTCGTCGTCGAGCTCGATGCGCTGGTGGAAGCCCGCGGTGCTTCGGCCAAGCCCTTGCTCGACGAGGGAGCGGCTATGAGTTTCGACGAGGTCGTGGCGTACGCGCTCGAAGGCCTGGAGGATTGAGCGCGCCCGGGCAGGGGCGTAGGCGCCTGCCTCCTGTGATGTCGACTTCAACCGATCCGTAGGATCCGCGACAAGCCCCGTGAGGGAGCTTGTTTCTGAGAGTTCTGGTCGATGACGAGCCTGGACGGGATGCGATGACCGATGCCAGCGACACAAAACAACGACAGCATCCCACCGCAAGCTTCCACCCACCCTCCGGTGAACAGTACGAGATCCGTTGGGGCGAGCAGCGGGTAGTAGCAACCGAGGTGGGGGCGACACTCCGTGCCTACACGGTCACCGACGTCGATGTGTTGGATGGCTTCACCGTTGACGAGCTCCCCACCGGCGGCCGCGGTCAGGTCTTGGCACCCTGGCCCAACCGGTTGGGCGATGGCCGCTACACCTATGAGGGGATCGGGGGCCTAGCCGCCCTCGACGAGCCCGAGCGCGGAAATGCCATCCATGGGCTGGTCCGCTGGCTGGGGTGGCAAGGGTTGTCGCACACGGAGAGCACCGTTGCCCTCGGATGCCGGCTACAACCCCAGCCGGGCTACCCGTGGCTTCTCGAGGTGCGGGTCGAGTACTCCCTCGGCGTTCAAGGCTTGACGGTCACGACCGAAGCTACCAACCACAGCGACACCGCTGCCCCGTTCGGTCTCGGTTTCCACCCCTACCTGACGGTGGGCACTGCCACGGTGGACAGCGCACAATTGTTGATTCATGCCCGACAACGACTGGTGACCGACGACCGGTTGTTGCCGGTCGGCTCCACACAGGTCGCCGGTACCGAGTTCGACTTCGCTGAGAGCCATCCGATCGGATCGACCAAGCTGGACACCGCCTACTCCGAACTGGATCCCGACGCTGACGATCGCATCGTGGCCGTGGTCAGCACGTCCAACGGAGATCGGGAAGTCTCGATTTGGGCTGACGCCGCCTACCGCCACCTGGTGGTTTTCACTGGCGACACGCTCGAGCCAGCGGTTCGTCGGAAGTCCATAGCCATAGAGCCGATGACGTGTCCGCCCGATGCCCTCCGCTCGGGGATCGATCTCATCCACCTCGAGCCGGGGGAGTCGTGGCATGCCCGTTGGGGCATCATGCCGTCGGTTCGCTCCACTTGAGGCGGTGCTTGGCGGCGAAGCCCGCGCTCACCCGCTTGGTACGTTCGCGTCGGGTCGAGGCCCTGGTTTTCGGACTTCTAGGGGATGGATCCCGTGAGCAGCGCACAAGCACCTGACAGCGCTCGGTCTCTGGCTGCCGAACCGTCGGCCGGACCGGGACGAGCCGGTTTGGTGCTCATCTCCCTCATCCTGGGTGCCGCGGTCGCCAACCTGAACCTGGCGGTGGCAAACGTGGCGTTGCCGGACATCGGTCGGGCGTTCGACGCCTCGCAAACCGAGCTCAACCTGGTGGCGGTGAGCTACTCGCTCGGGCTTGCCGGTTCGGTGATCTACCTAGGCGCCCTCGGTGACCGTTATGGGCGCAAGATGATGCTTGTCCTCGGCGTGGCGCTCTCGGTCCCCGCTTGTCTCCTCGCGGCATTCGCTCCCTCGGCTGAGGTGCTGATCGGAGCGCGCCTGCTCGGTGGGGTGTCGGCGGGTATGGCCTTTCCCACGACGCTGGCGCTGATCACTGCACTGTGGTCGGGGTCGGCCCGCACCCGGTCGATTGCGCTCTGGTCGGCAATAGGTGGTGCCATGTCATTGCTGGGTCCGGTGATCGCGGGCGCCCTGCTCTTGAGCTTTTGGTGGGGTTCGGTCTTCCTCATCACGCTGCCACTGGCGGCGGTTGCTCTGGTGATGGCGCTCCTCTTCGTGCCCAGCCACATCAACGAGACCACCGAGCCGGTCGACAACCTGGGCGGGGTTCTATCGGCGGTGTTCGTCGCCGCGCTCGTCCTGGCGATCAACTTCGCCCCTGTCCCCAACTTCGGCGCCCTGGTGGCGGCCCTGGCGGGGATCGCTCTCCTCGCCGGAATCGCTTTCTTCCTTCGGCAGCGGAGCGCTTCGGTGCCCTTGTATGACCTTCACGTCGCTGGGCGGCGCATCTTCTGGGTTGCTGCCTGTGCTGGGCTGATCGTTTTCGGCACGCTGATGGGCGGCATGTTCGTCGGCCAACAGTTCCTACAGAATGTGCTCGGCTACTCGACGTTCCAAGCTGGAGCGTCGATCCTCCCCGCAGCGATCTTCATGGTGCTGATCGCTCCCCGGTCGGCCAAGCTGGTCGATACCCGAGGCGCCCGCCTCACCCTTCTCGTCGGCTACGCGTGTTGCCTGCTCGGGTTTCTCACCATGCTGCTTTTCTGGGACGAGGGCATCCAATATTGGATCGTTGGGCTCGGCTACGCCTTCGTCGGTGCCGGGGTGGGGTTCGCCGGCACTCCGGCCTCGCATTCGCTCACCGGATCGGTGCCGGTAAAGAGGGCGGGAATGGCTTCGGGGACCGCCGACCTGCAACGCGATCTGGGCGGCGCCATCATGCAATCGATCCTCGGAGCGCTGCTCGCCGGCGGGTATGCCTTGGCGATAGGGGCGGCCGTCGCCGCGGCCCCCAACCAGCAAGAGATCACCGAGACCATCCAGAGCGAATTGACCAAGTCGTTCTCCAGCGCCGAGGCCACGGCGCAGCAGTATCCGGAGTACGCCGATCAGATTACGGCGGCGGCGAAGACGGCATTCCTCGACGGTGCCGACTGGGCGTACGCGGCCGCCATAGTCGCCGTCGTACTCGGTGCGACCGTCGTGTACTTCCTGTTCCCCAAGAGGGAGGAGGAGGAACGATTACTTGCCCAATACCGCGAGGAGGATTCGATAGGCGCTTGATGTCCCTCCACTTTCTGAAAAGCCCATCCCGGGCACGGGCTGATCTCGATGATCTCGAGCTCTTTGAGGCGTTGATCACCCGCTGGTGATCGGCTGTCCAAGGGCGATGACGATCCCGGCGAGCAAGCCCACGACGGCAATACTCAGAAGCACCACTCTGGCGCCAGTGATTTCGAAGCGCTCTGATATGGCCGCAAAGAAGAGAGCTGCGGCGAAGAGCAGCGTTGTGAGCGTATAGACATCTGAGACGGTGTTGGCTGCCTCGCCCTCGGCGAACAACTCGTCGGCTTGCGCCTCTAGGCGGTCGGCCTCGGCGTCGGCTGCGAGTTGGTACTCCGGCATTGCGAGCGGAGTGGCCGGCGCCTCGGGATTGCTGAAGGGGTTGAGGGCGATCCAGGCGTCATATGCCACCTTGAACTCATCCCTGAATCGCTCCAGATAGAACCCTGCGACGTCATCGTCGCCGTCTATCCGAGCGTCGATGTAGTTCTCGAACTCCGACAGATCGCCGAGCCGGAACTGGTTTGCAGCGGTGCGCTGTTGGGCGCCGTTGGTGCGGGCACCCGCTGCCATGCTGTAGTTACTCGCCTGAATCCCGTCCCAAAGCGACGCCTGGTATCCGCTCCACGCCGTGGCAAGTGCGGAGAAGGCGAGGATCACCACGGTGACGAGCTCGAACCAGCGCTCTTGCCTCCGCTTGGGGTCAGATTGGGTCGTTGTCATGCCGGTTTCCCATGATCGCTCGAGTGCCGCTGCCGTCCGAGGCATGTCCGCCGATCAGATGCCAGACAACCCGACATGAACGGATGCGGGCCACGCAGATCGGCCCGGGCCTTGCGACCCGGGCCGACTCGATTACTTGCTCGTCTGGTCAGGCGAGTAGCACGGCCTTCTGCGAGTCGAACTCCTCCTGGGTGAGGACACCCTGGTCGCGTAGAGCGGCGAGCTTCGCAAGCTCATCGGCCGACGATGTAGCGCCGGTCGAGCTCACCTCCTGGATGTAGGCGCGGGTGGCCTTCTCCTGCTCAGCCGCCTGAGCCATGGCACGCTCCTGCATCGACTTGCCGCGGGCGATCAGGTAGACGAGCACACCCAGGAACGGGAGGATGATGATGAACAGCACCCACAGCGCCTTGCCCCACCCCGAGAGATCGTCGCTGCGGAAGATGTCTCCGAAGAGCATGATCAGCAGCCAGATCCAGATGAAGAACATGAAGAACCACAACATTGTCCAGAACACGTCCAACAAACTGTTCATCCAAGGTCTCCTTTCGCCCTCGTGAAAGAGGGCGTCCCGTTCTCATGGGCGCATCGCCCGGTCCGCATGATACGGGATCACCCCAGGCGGACGGTGCAACGGGTGAATTCGACGAAAATGACCCTGACGCCGCCGGTGCGGCAATCGTCGTCCGGCTTCTGGTTGGCCCTAAGCGCTCTCGTACTTGAACGACACCTTCAGCTTGGCCCGGTAGTTGGTGACCTTGCCATCCTCGATGGTCACGTCTAACTCGCTCACCTCGGCAATCCTGAGGTCGCGCAGCGTCTCGCCGGCGCGGGCGACGGCGGCGGCCGTTGCCTTCTCCCACGACTCCTCGCTGGTGCCGATCAACTCGATGACCTTGTAGACGGACTCCGGCATCACTGCTCCTTCGAATCGATGTGACCGAACCTAGTTAGAGGCTCAGGCGAAAGGCGGCGCCAAGGGCACCCTCACCCTCTTCATGCTCCCAGGCCCGAGCCAGTGTCTCGACCGCCGTGACAGATCGCTTCACTCGTTCTCCGATCCGACCGGCCCTACGAGCCACGTCTGTGCCGCCTGATAGGCCGCTTCTGTGGACTCTCCGATGACAGGGGTGGCTTCGAAGATCGACACCGGACCGGTCAGGTCCAACCGGCGTGCGCGACCGATTGTCTCCAAGACCTCATGATCTACGCCACTCAGGTAGAGCTTGCCGCCGACCGAGGCGAGTCGTTTGGCGTACGTCGCCAGGACGACCATCGCTGTCGATCCCAAGCGGGTTCTTCCGCGGAGCCGCAACACCACCGCCGGAGCGTCGCTCCCCACCGGATCGGGGAGTTTCGCCGCCAGGGTTCGGGCACCTGCGTAGATGAGGCTGCCGTAGACGAGGAGGAGCGTCACCTGATGGCTGGGGAGCTGTAAGGGCGCTGGTCGTTCGAAGTAGCTGCCCTCTGGTCTGGGAACCAGCTCGACGACCCTCAGGTCGATGGCCTCCTGATTGACTTGCAGGAGCAGCGAGAGCGAAACACCGATGCCGACGGCGGCAGCAATGGGCAGGAAGAGTGTGGCGATGAAGGTGGTCAAAATGGCGATCTGCGACGAGGGACCGGTGCGGAAGATCGTCGTGATCTCGCGGATGCGGAGCGATCTCCCGGCTGCATAGATCAGGACGGCGGCCAAGGTGGGCATGGCGACAGCGCCGACGAGACCTGAGAACACTACGAGTATCAGAAGAATCCAGATGCCGGAGAAGATCGATGCCCACCGTGTCTTGGCACCTGCGGCGAGGTTGAGCGCCGTTTGACCAACCGATCCACCGACCGGCTGCCCCTTGAAGAAGCCCGAAGCGAGATTTCCCACGCCTTGGGCGATGAAGTCCTGATCCTGGTTCGACATCGAACCATCGGGATTCGGGGCGGACTCTGACACACCCGCTCCCTGGACCAGGACTATCGCTGCGATGGCGAGCGCACCCACCACCAAGTCGATGGACAGCAGGCTCAGGTCGGGGAGACCAGGCAGCGGGAAGCCGGTTGGGATGGTGCCCACGTCCTCGACCCGGGCGACGCTTTCGACACCGAGACTGATCAAAGTCGGTATCAGCAGGGCGAGTATCGAACTGAAGCCTGATATGGGCGTCCGGTCGAGTACCACGACGAGGATTAGCGCCCCTACGCCTACCAGGGCCGAGGCGAGGTTGATGCTGCTCGGGTTGAACAGCACGTCCAGGGCTTTCGCCAAAGAGTTGGCCCCTTCGGCCTCTGCACCGAGTAGATCGGGGATCTGGCCGAAGATGATGTTGACCGATACGCCGGTGAGAAATCCGATCATGACCGAGTGCGATACGAAGCGGGTGTACCGACCCAGCTTGAATAGCCCGGCGACGACCATCAGCACCCCGGCGATGATCGTGACGAGGAAGAGGGAATCGGTCCGGTCCGCCGGGTCGACGCTCGATAGAGCCGAACCCGTCGCAAGCGCTGCCGCGCTCGTGGTCGTGATCATCATCAGCCGGGTGCTGGAGGTGAATCCACCTCCGAGGCGACCGGCGAAGCTCGCATAGAGGCCGTGAACGGGGTTTACGCCGGCGAGCACCGCCGCGGCCATGCCATCTGGAACGCTGCCGATCGCACCGGTAAGGCCTGCAAGAGCGTCCTTGCCCAGCGTGGCCTTCTCAGGCGCCACCGAACGGAGCCAACGACGCACTCCGGCAATCATGGCGACCGGTTCGTCGTCCACTCCTCGACCTGGCGCATCACCTCTGCGGCGTTGAACCAGGCGTTCTCGAAGCTGATCAGCCCGTCGCGGATCTGGAAGATGTGGAGGATCCTCACCCGTACGGGGGCGCCACGGCCCTCCAGACCGGCCCAGGAGCCATGCACATGTCCTGTCAGAATCGACTCGTCGATGACCGTGTCGCCGGCGTCTATCCGCTTCACCGATTCGAGATGGACATCGGGGATGGCGTCGATGATCCCGCTGTAGACGGATCCCACCGCCTCCTTGCCGGAGAAGGGGGAGTCGGGATGGGTTACGTCATCCCATACGATGTCATCGGTGTAGGTGGCGAGCGTGGCTGCCACGTCATGAGCGTTCTCTGCGGCGAAGTGACGGTCGATGATGTTCACCCGGCGAGGATATCCGGCGAGTGGGTGCGGAGGCTGGCGGCCACCTTGCTATCCGTTGGTTTGCCCCCAATCGGGTGAAGCGCCTTGGCACTCGCTACGACTTTCGAAGACACCCGACCCCGGTTCGGACATAGGCTCGGTGGGTCATATGGGTCCAGATCGATATGGATGAGGGCGGCGACGCCGTTCATCTCATCTCACCGGAGGGGCGCTACCGCATTGCGAGGGCACGCCCGTAGAAGGCTCTCGGCAGCAACCGAAGAGGACGGACGGGGGCGGGGGACATGCTCGGTCTCGTGATCCTGGGCACGGTGTTCATCGGCTATTCGCTGGTGGCCGGCCGTTTGGAGCGGTGGTCGATCACGGCGCCGATGGTCTTCGTCGCCGCCGGCGCGCTGATCGGACCGGCCGGTCTCGGGATGTTCGACGTCTCCTTGGATACCGAGGTGGCGAAGGTCGTCACCGAGGTGACCCTCGCGGTCCTGCTCTTCGCCGACGCCGCCACCTTGCGCTGGAAGAGACCTTCGTCTCGATCCGGGCCTGCCCGCTCGGTTGCTCCTCATCGGTTTCCCGCTCACCGTCATCGCCGGGACGCTGACAGCGGCGTGGCTGGTCCCCGGTCTCACCTGGGCCGCGGCCGCACTCGTGGCGAGCATCCTGGCGCCGACCGATGCCGCCCTCGGACTCGGGGTGTTCTCTGACCGTTCGGTCCCGGGACGGATTCGTCGTGCCCTCAATGTGGAGAGCGGGCTCAACGATGGGCTCGCCACGCCTTTGGTCACCCTGTTCCTCGCCATCGTGGTTTCCGAGGTAGGCGCCGGTCCCGAGGACTGGTTGACCGAATCCATCACCGACCTTGGTGTGGCAATAGTCGTCGCGGTGGTAGTGGGCTTCGGGTCCGGGCGCCTCCTTGTCGTGGCACGTCGGAGGGGATGGACTTCGGAGACGTCTGATCGGTTGGCCGTGATGACCACTGCCTTTGTCTCATACATTGCCGCGGTGTCGTTCGGTGGGAACGGGTTCGTGGCTGCCTTCGTCGGAGGGATCCTCTTCGCCGCCGCCACGCGAGGGCAGTTGGTCGAGGCCACACTGTTCACCGAGGACGTCGGACTGTTCCTCTCTTTCCTGGTTTGGTCGCTTTTCGGCGCCGCCCTCGTAGGCCCGGTCCTCACGAGCCAGATCGACCCCGTGGCGATCGCCTATGCGGTTCTCAGCCTGACCGTCATCCGGATGGTCCCGGTCGCCCTGGCCCTGACAGGAACCGGGCTACGACCCGCCTCGACCGCCTTCATGGGCTGGTTCGGCCCGAGGGGGCTCGCCTCTGTCGTCTTCACCATCATCGCCTTCGAGACACTCGAAGGAACCGGTCTTGCGATCGAGGAACTCGTCGAGGTCGCGACCTGGACCATCCTCTTGTCCGTGCTGGCTCACGGGCTGACGCGCGCGGCCGTTGGCCGCGAGGTACGGCCGTGCCGTTGCCGATGGCGACGCCGAGAACGCATCGCCCTACGACCACATGGAGGAACCCGTCCCGCGGCAGCTGTGAGGGTTAGCTAACGTGCGCTACAACGGCCGCCGGGCTGCGTGCGCTCACTCGTCACCGATACCCTGCCCGGGCCGATCGAGGAGCCCCCATGCCCACCGTCTCCGCTTCCCGCAATAGTGCCGCCGAATTCGTCGCACAGAATGTCCCCGTCGCCGTGCCCGGCGAGACGGCGGCGGAGGTTTGGCATCGGTTGCGCGGCTCGAGGCTGGACTCTGCCGACGACCTGGTGGTGGTCTCGGAGGGGAAGATCGCCGGAATGGTCCGGTTGGAGGACCTGATCGCCGCCGAAGACGACACCCCGATGTCAGAGATCATGGACCCACACCCACCGGTGGTGAAGCCGGGGATGGACCGCGTCCACGCGGCGACACAGGCGGTCGCCCACGGCGAGCGAAGCCTCGCCGTCATCGATCAAAATGGCTCTTTTCAAGGGCTGATCCCGGCGACCGGTATGCTCGGTCTGCTCCTCGAGAAGCACTCAAGCGACTTGTCCCGTATCGCCGGTTACCGGGACGACACCCGCAGTGTCAGGGAGGCGACCGAGGAGCGTGTCGCCCGTCGCTACGTCCACCGCCTTCCCTGGCTGCTGCTGGGACTGGCGGGGAGCATGGTGGCGGCGCTCATCGTGTCGGGTTTCGAGGAACAGCTCGCCTCCAACCTCTCGCTGGCCTTCTTCCTGCCCGCAATCGTCTACATGGCCGATGCGGTGGGGACCCAAACAGAGGTGGTGGTGGTTCGAGGGCTCTCTATCGGGGTGCCGATCCGCCCCATGCTCCGACGGGAGCTCGTTACCGGTCTGTTGATCGGAGCGAGCCTGGCCCTCGTCTTCGTTCCAATCGGATTGTTTGCTGTGGAGGACGGCGTGGTGGCGGTGGTGGCCATCTCGATCTTTGCCGCTTGTGCCGTTGCTAGCGCGGTGGCGATGTCGCTGCCTCCACTCCTAAGGCGGCTGGGGACCGATCCCGTGTTCGGCTCGGGGCCACTAGCCACCGTCATCCAGGATCTCCTCTCGATCCTGATCTATTTCGGGGTCGCCATGCTTCTGCTCGGCTGAGCGCCGTCGGACTACTTCAGGGAACCTGCGGGCTCATTGGCGAGCGCGGCGGCGATGTGGGCGGCCCAGCCGGTGGGTCGTCCCAGTCGCGGAAGTCGCCAACAGGAGCACGCAAAGCGGCAACCACGGCCCGCTCGGCGAACCCAAGCTTGGCCTTGTCGAGTCGCCCGGCGAACAGCCGGTGTTCGATCGCCGATGTGCGCCTCTGGATGTCGGTGACATCCACCGGGTCCTCATCGGGCTTCGGCGGTTCACCGATCGGTCCACTGGAGAAGATCCACACCGGGGTGGTCGACAGCACTGGCTCGAAGCGGTCCACGAAGTCCTTCGCCGAAGCGAGCCAGTGTCCGGCGTAGACGGCGCTGCCCAACACCACCGCACCGATCCCATCCAACGAGTCGATGTCGCCGGGGTCTGCTACCACGGTCTCCACGCCTCGCTCCTCGAGCTCGGAGCCGATTCGAGTGACGATCTCCAAGGTTGAGCCATGCTTCGAGGCAGCGGTCACCAAGACCTTCATATCGTGTCCTTTCTGCGATTCTTCGACCACCTTCCACGAGGTCGGCTCTCCTTTCCAGGGTCGAAGGACCCGAACGGGCCTCTGACGGAGCAGAATGCAGCCGGTGAGCTGCCAACCCGAAGGTCCCGCTGCGAATGGACCTACTCCACTTCTTGGGCGGCCGCACCGGCGTGAGAATGGAACGTCGAGGAGGACAAATGGAAGTGCGTGAGCTGATCGGTCGTCCGCCGGTGAGATGCTCGGCCGATGCCAACCTTCGTCAAGCGGCGATCATCATGGACACCGGTGATGTCGGGTCGGTGGTCGTCGGGCGCAGCGAGACCCTGGAGGGGATCCTCACCGAGCGCGACCTCTTGCGGGCCGCAGCGCACGGCGCCGACCTGGAGAGCGAGACGGTCGAGGCGTGGATGACACCAGCCCCCGACACGGTGGAGGCCGACCTCGAGGTGAGCGAGGCGGCGATGTGGATGGCAGCCACCGGCTACCGCCACCTTCCCATAACCGACGGTGACAAGCTCATCGGAGTCGCCAGCGTCAAAGACGTGCTCTGGGCGCTGACCGAGCAACTAGCCGAGGATTGACCGCCGGAGCACCGAAGCGGTTCACTGCGATGAGATACGACGGCCCGTTATCTCGTCGGGGATGATCCTTATCCACCGCATCGGGTAGGGGCCGCTCACCCACTGCTCCACACCGAGAGCATCGAGCCGGGCTACCTCCTCGGCGTCAGTGACCGCATGCGGCGTCCCTCTCACGAGCACGCTCCATCCGACCCGGGCTCCTTGTCCCAACCGTCGATCTCGAAGGCCATGGATCCTGCCGCTCGGCGAGATCCAGTTTGGCCCCCACCGCCGATCGGAACACGATCCGGCCCCCGTCGAGCCGGTAGACCACGGGAAGAACCCAGGGTTCGCCTGCTTCGAGGAAGGCGACGCCGCCCACTCGGTGATCTTCCAGCAGCCGGGTGCACTCGATCCCCGCCAGCACCTCCAGCCCGGCGTGATCGATCGGTCGGTGTTGGTCGTTCGGCATCATCGCCTCCTCGGTGTCGGCTCGGGTACTGGGAGTGGCCCACGATGCCGTGTGGCGGGCGAGTGCGTCAGGGTAGGGAGCTTCTCACCCAGGCGCCGCGCAAGGACATCGGAAAGCTTCACTCGCCGATCGATCGGGCCATTGGGCTCTGGCCAACGCTTGTATCACCCCCCATACTCGGTAATGACGTGCTAGCAGGGTTGATCGAAGGAGATAGCACCATGACCGGTTGGGTGGACGATATCAATCGGGCAGCAATGGACAACGAGACGTTCCGGACGGTCATCTTCACCGGCGAACATCTTCAGCTGACGGTGATGCGGTTGGCCGCAGGTGAGGACATCGGTCGTGAGGTGCATCCTGACAACGATCAGTTCTTGAGGATCGAACAGGGCGAAGGGCGTGTTGAGTTTGGGAGCACACCCGAAGGCGTCGACGAGACCCACGAGATCCGTGATGACTTCGCCCTCGTTGTCCCGGCCGGGACGTGGCACAACGTGGTCAACACGGGATCCGGCGACCTCAAGCTCTATTCGATATACGCCCCGCCCCACCATCCTCCCGGCACAGTCCATCGTACGAAGGCAGAGGCACAGGAAGCGGGGCGAGACCTGACCGGGATCATGGTGGCGAGTCTCTGAGGGGGCTGATGGTCACGGGCCGCTGGTGCACAAGGCACCGTGGAAGGCGTGATCCGTTGGCACAATCGGGTCGTCGGCTACGTGTTCGTCCTCGTCACGGAGTATCCACCCTTGAGCCTCGAGCCGTGACCTCGGGCGCCGTCAAGGTGGCGCATTCCGGCCCCGACCTGCTCGGTTGTCAGTCTGTAGCCGCAGAATTGGTGCGCCATGGCCCGCATGTCCACGCAGCCGTAACCGGGACCTTGTGCCGCCGCCTGAGGGAACTCCGCCCCTGCCTGCCTTCTGGCAGCGGCTTACCCTTGGCTCCATGGCAACCGCCGGGCACATCATTG
>CAVWWM010000011.1:0-20653 GCA_963758695.1 uncultured Actinomycetes bacterium | reverse complement strand
GATGAGCCGGTCGTCGTTGAATACCCGTAGCGGTCCGATCCCCATTCGCTTCGGGTCTCGGTAGCTGTCGAACAAGAAGTGCCAGCGCGCCGAGAACCACCCGCCCTCCTCGGAATGGATGTCGGCATCGCGCCTGATTTCGATCACGGTGCTCCTCTCAAAGGATCTCGGTAAGCGTGGCGCGGAACCGCTCCAGGTCGTCCCTGGTGGTGTAGAAGTGCGGCCCCACCCTGACCCCGGCGCCGGGGCGACTGTCGACGATGATCCGCCGCTCGATGAGCCGTTGCGCCACCTTCTCCTCGTCCTCGACGCCGAGGACCACCGTGCCTCCCCTCCACTCGGGACGGCGTTCCGAGCGCAGCGGTATCTCCAACTCGTCGGCGAGGTCGATGAGCCACTGGGTGGCCCACAGCGAGTGGCGCCGGATCCGTTCGATGCCCACCTCCTCGATGACCGCGTACGCCGCCTCGGCCGCCGCCAGCCCCGGAACGTTGGGGGTTCCGGAGAGAAACCGCCACATTCCGGCTGCCGGCTCCAACGGGCCGGGTCGGAAGGAGAACGGTTCCCGGTCGGCCTGCCACCCGGCGAACCGCGGCACCAGCGATTCCTGCAGGTCGGGTCTGACGTAGAGCCATGCAGCGCCGGGACCGCCGCACAGCCATTTCACCGATCCGCCGACGGCAGCGTCCACCCCGAGTTCGGTGAGCGAGAAGGGGATGGTTCCTGCCGACTGGTAGCAGTCGAGCACCACCATGGCGCCCGCCTCGTGGGCGGCGCGGGTGATCGTCTCGACGTCGAGGAGCACACCGCTGCGGAAGAGGGCGTGGCTCAGCAGGACCACCGCCACCCGGCTGTCGATCGCCTGGAGCACCGTCTCGGTGGGGAGGGTGATCCCGTCCCAGCTTCGCACCGTGCGCACCTCGGCACCGGGCACCGAATGCCACACGTACCCGACCGTGGGGAAATCGAGGTCGGCGATCACCACCCGGCCGTTGGGCGGCCGCAGGTCGAGGCACGAGGCGATGACCGCCTCGGCGATGGTGACATTGGGGACCATGGCGATCGATCCGGGCGGAGCGCCGACCAATGGCGCCAGCCGGTCTCCCACCCGGAGCGGTGCCTCCCACCAACCGTCCTCCCAGGCGAGGACCCCGCGGGTCGCCCATTGCTCGGCGTAGCGCTCCAGACCGAGCCTGGCCTCCTCGGGCATCGCCCCCAGTGAGTGACTCACCAGGTAGCTGCAGGTTCCAAGGATGGGGAAGCGGTGACGGTGGACGGCTGCCGGGTCGTTCACGTGTACCAGTCTACGGAGGGCTGTGTTGCGCACCCCGGCGGTGGCCATAGGATCAGGCTGTGACCGATACGCACTCTCTCAGCGGGAAGCAGGTTCTTGCCGTGGTCGAGGAATCCGGCGTCGAGGAGGCGCTGGCGGCACTCTCGGCCACCGGCCACGACCGGGTGGAGGTGTTGCGGGGCGAGTCGGGGATCGATCACCTCGACCGCTCCGAGGAGCGACCACCGGTGGTTGGGGCGATCGCCAAGGCGGTGTCGGTCTTCGGAGGCGAACAACTCGAACTCGAGGTCTACGAACGAGAGCTGGCCGCCGGAAAGACGGTCCTCGTCGTCGGAGTCGACGCCGAAGAGGAACGTGTCGAGGTGGCCGACGCCCTCCGAGAGCTGGGAGCCACCAACCTCCTCTACCACGGCGACTGGACCTTCGAGTCCCTGGGGGATTGAAGATTCTTTCTGTTCCCCCGCAGGGGGGAAGGCCCCGCTGCGGAGCAGCCGCCGCTGGGCTTAAGCGAGAAGGGGTTTCGTCTGCCGTCTTCCGCCTTCCGTCTTCCGTCTACGAGCGCAGCGAGTACCCAGGGCTACGATTGACCTCAGGCGATCCATGGCCGACACCCGCACCTTCGAAGCCGAGAGCTTCGGTCCCAACATCTGGCTGATCGATGAGATGTACCGCCGGTTCGCCGAGGACCCGGGGTCGGTTTCGCCCGCCTGGCAGGAGTTCTTCGCCGACTACGGCGGTCCCACCGGCGAGTCGACCGGTGTCGAGGAAACGGTCGCGGAGACTCCGGACGGCAAAGCTCAGCAAGCCGCGGCGCCGGCTGCCGTGGTCACCGAGAAGCTCGAGCCAGCAGAGCAGCACGCGGAGCCTGAGCCAAAACTGGCGGCACCCACGGCGCCAAAGCCGGCCGCCACGCCAACCCCGCCCCCGGCTACCCAACCCGAGCCACCATCCACCGAAGAGGAGAAGGCTGCCGAGGACGAGCTTCAGCCGCTCATAGGTATCTCGGCAACGATCGCCAAGCGGATGGACGAGAGCCTTTCGGTCCCCACCGCCACCTCGGTGCGGACCGTCCCCGCCAAGCTGCTCGAGGTCAACAGGCGGATGATCAACAACCAACTGGGCCGGCTGACCCAGGGCGGGAAGGTCAGCTTCACCCACATGATCGGGTTCGCGGTTGCCCGTGCCCTGACCGACATGCCGGAGATGAACGTCTCCTACACCGAGGTCGAAGGCAAGCCGCACATGGCGAGGCACGCCTCGGTCAACCTGGGACTGGCGGTCGACCAGGTGCGCCCCGATGGGACGAGGGTGCTGATCGTCCCCAACATCAAGGGTGCTGAGAAGATGGACTTCCAGGCGTTCTGGCTCGCCTACGAGGAGCTGATCCATCGGGTACGGCAGAACCGGCTCACCCCAGACGACTTCGCCGCGACCACCGCCACACTCACCAACCCGGGGATGATCGGGACGGCGCAGTCCGTCCCCCGTCTCATGCCCGACCAGGGGGTGATCGTCGGGGTGGGCGCCATCACCCACCCGCCGGAGTACCTCGGGGCCGACGAGAAGTTCCTCGCCCGCCAGGGGATCGGTCGGGTGGTCACCCTCACCAGTACCTACGACCACCGTGTCATCCAGGGGGCGCTGTCGGGGGAGTTCCTCGGGCGGATGCAGTCGCTGCTGCTGGGGGAGTCCGGCTTCTACGACGAGATCTTCCGCGCCATGAAGATCCCCTACACGCCGGCGCGCTGGGCGATCGACGACAACCCGGCGATCGGGAGCCCGGACTGGGCAGAGAAGCAGGGGCGGGTCTTCCAGATCATCAACATGTACCGGGTGCGGGGGCATCTCATCGCCGACCTCGACCCGCTCCGCCAGAAGCCGCCCCAACTCCACGCCGAGCTCGACCCGCTCACCTACGGGCTCACCATCTGGGACCTCGACCGCGAGTTCGCTACCGGTGGCCTCGCCGGGCACGAGGTGATGAAGCTGGGCGACGCCCTCTCCCACCTACGCGATTCATACTGCCGCACCGCCGGGATCGAGTACATGCATATCCAGGAACCCGCCCAGAAGGCGTGGATCCAGGATCGGGTGGAAGCCCCCCGTTCGGAGCTGCCCCGGGAGGAGCGTCTACGCACGCTGCGCAAGCTCAACCAGGCCGAGGCATTCGAACGGTTCCTCCACACCAAGTTCGTCGGGCACAAGCGGTTCGGGCTGGAGGGTGCGGAGAGCCTCATCCCGCTGCTCGACACGGTGCTCAACGCCGCTGCCGCCGATGGGATGGAGGAGGCCGTCATAGGGATGGCCCACCGCGGGCGGCTCAACGTCCTCGCCAATACCATCGGGAAGAGCTACAGCCGGATCTTCGGCGAGTTCGAAGGGTTGAGCCCCGAGACCATCCAGGGCTCGGGCGACGTCAAGTACCACCTCGGCGCCAAGGGCACCCACACCGACCCCGAGGGGCGCGAGCTCTCGGTGCAGGTGGTGGCCAACCCGAGCCATCTCGAGGCGGTGGACCCGGTGCTCGAAGGCCAGGTCCGGGCCAAGCAGGAGCTGCGCGGTCCCAACGGGCACGACGAGGTCCTCCCCATCCTCATCCACGGCGACGCCGCCTTCGCCGGCCAGGGAGTGGTGGTGGAGACGCTCAACCTCTCCCAGCTCCCCGGGTACCGCACCGGGGGGACGGTGCACATCGTGGTCAACAACCAGGTGGGGTTCACCACCTCGGTCGGCGACGCCCGCTCCAGCCACTACGCCACCGACGTGGCCAAGACGGTGCAGGCACCGATCCTCCATGTCAACGGGGACGATCCCGACGCCGTTGTGCGGGTCGCCCAGTTCGCCTTCGATTACCGCCAGGCGTTCAACCGCGACGTGGTGATCGACATGGTCTGCTACCGGCGGCGGGGGCACAACGAGGGCGACGAGCCGTCGTACACCCAGCCGGTGATGTACCGGCTGATCGAGCAGCGGCGCTCGGTGCGCAAGCTCTACATGGAGCGGCTGGTCAACACCAGGGAGCTGTCGGTGGAGGAGGGGGAGTCGCTGCTCGAGGAGTACCGCGGGCTCCTCGAGGAGGCCTTCGCCGAGACCAAGGACATGGTTCCCGCCGCCTTCGAGCCGATCCAAGAGCCCCCCAGCGAGATCGTGCCCTCCCCGGTATCGGTGGAGCAGCTCCAGGAGATCGCCGAGCAGGTCTCCACCCCGCCGGAGGGCTTCACCGTCCACCCCAAGCTGACCAAGCTGCTCGACGAGCGGCGCAAGATGGTCGAGTCGGGGACGATCGACTGGGCGATGGCCGAGGCGTTCGCCATCGGTTCGCTCGCCGCCGAGGGCCATTGGGTGCGGCTCACCGGGGAGGACTCGCAGCGGGGGACCTTCAGCCACCGCCATGCCGCCATCACCGACTACCAGACGGGGGCGGATTGGGTCCCGCTGCAGAGCGCGCCCGGCGAGTTCCCCAGGGTTCGGATCGTCGACTCACTGCTCTCCGAGTTCGCCGCCGTCGGTTTCGAGTACGGCTACTCGGTGGAGGTACCCGACGCCCTGGTGATGTGGGAGGCGCAGTTCGGCGACTTCGGCAACGGCGCCCAGGTGGTGATCGACCAGTTCATCTCCGCCGGTGCCGACAAGTGGCGTCAGCGCAGCTCCCTGGTGATGCTCCTGCCGCATGGGTACGAGGGGCAGGGCCCGGAGCACTCCAGCGGCCGGATCGAGCGCTACCTCCAGATGTGCGCCGGCAACAACCTGCGGATCGTGGTCCCCTCCACCTCGGGCTCGTATTTCCACACCCTGCGCCGCCAGGTGTCGGGGACGCTGCGCCGTCCGATGGTGATGTTCACCCCCAAGTCGCTGCTGCGTACGAAGGAGACCTTCAGCACCGTGGAGGAGCTGACCGGAGGAGTGTTCCGCAAGGTGCTGGGCGACCCCAACGCCGCCGAGACACCGGGGGTGCGCCGGCTCGTGCTGTGCAGCGGGAAGGTCTACTACGACCTGGAGCGGCGCCGCCGCGAGTTGCAGGAGGAGGGGGTGGCGCTGATCCGGATGGAGCAGCTCTACCCGTTCCCCGAGAAGGAGCTGAACGAGACGCTGGGCATGTTCCCCGATGACACCGACCTGGTCTGGGCCCAGGAGGAGCCGGCCAACATGGGCGCCTGGAGCTTCCTCCGCCACCGCCTCGCCGCATTGACCGGACGGGAACCCTTCTACGCCGGCCGGCCGGAGTCCGCCAGTCCCGCCACCGGCAACGCCGCCCAACACCAAGCCGAACAAGCCGCCCTGGTCGACACCGCCATCAAGGGGTAGTTGCCCGCATCGGCTGGGGAACCCCATGTGCCCGCGCCAGGGCAGGGCGTGACTGGAATCGACCGATCGTGACCGCTGGCTTCTTACGATCCAAGTGTGCCGTCGGCCGTACCACACATTGGGACTCTCAGGGAGAAGCCACTCCACGCCTCCTTGAAACGGTTCTATGCCCTCCCCGACGATCGAGCCGAGGTTCCAGTTGATGGCTTTGTCATCGATCTGGTTCGAGGGGATCTCTTGGTCGAGATCCAGACAAGCGGCTTCTCTTCGCTGAAGCGGAAGGTCACATCGCTTCTCGAACTTGGGCATCGAGTCCGAGTCGTGCGCCCGATCCCCATCGACAAGTGGATCGTCAAGATCGACCCCACACGGCACCGTATTGAGTCGACGCCGTTCTCCCCGGCACGGCAAGCCGACGGATATCTTCTCGGACCTGGCGAGCCTCCCCGACCTCGTGATTCATCCCCGCTTCGAAGTCGAAGTTCTGCTGACGATCGAGGAGCAGCTCCGGGAGCACATGCCCGGCCGGGCATGGCGCCGCAAGGGATGGGTCGTCGTCGAGTGCCGGCTTGTCGAGGTGGTGAGCTCGTTACTCCTCGAGAATGTCGATGACCTGGCCGGGCTCTTGCCCGAAGGATTGCCGGAGACGTTCACGACCGCCGATCTGGCCGAGAGGCTGGGCAGCCCCCGGCGCGCCGCCCAGCAGATGGCGTACTGCCTGCGGAGGATTGGATCATTGGTCGTCGTTGGCAAGCGCGGCAAGAGTCTCGAGTACCGGTTGGGATAACGGTCGGGAACTATCGAGCCAGGTCGCCGACTTGCAGGGTCAGTGTCGCGGGCCCGATGTCGAGTTCCGGGTGGTCTTCCCCCCAGAACCGCCCTGTCTCCCCCAGTTCCCCAGATGCTGTTCGTTCGTACACCACCAGCTCGGGCTGCTCGGGGTCGATGATCCAATAGCGGGACAAACCCACCTCGGCGTACTTGCGGAGCTTGCGGACCACGTCTCGCCAAGGGTCGGTGGAGAGCACCTCGACCACGAGATGGGGGACACCGGTGAAACGCAAGTTCTCTTCGGTGTCTTCGAAGACCATGAGGTCGGGGCCGAACTCGTCGGCCATCGGTTTCCACCCCCACGACTCACGCACCCGCACTCCGGCGGGCAGGACCGCCTCGATGAGATTGGCCAGCCTTCGGCACACGTCCTGGTGGAGACCGGTGGGGAACGGGCTCATCACCAGCTCGCCATCGATGTATTCGCCCCGTGCGTCGTCGGGTGAGAGCGTCTGGTACTCGTCCCAGGACATTGCCAATCGGTCGCCGGCGCGTAGAGACTCCAACATCCGGGTTTCCATGATTCGGGCACTCACGGTACTCCCTCCTCCTCCCGACCTACCGCCTGCGATGAACGTATCGGCTCGGTGTGACAGACCCTTGCTTCTGCCTGGCGTAGAGCGATTTGCCCGAATAGGGGCGATGGCCAATCACATGACCATTGCGATCCACCGACCACGCCCACCGCGATTGCCGGGAACCCTTCTACGCCGGTCGCCCGGACAGCGCTAGCCGCCATCGGCAACGCCGCCTAGCACCGGGCCGAACGGCTACCGGACCAGGTCGGTGAGAAGGAAGGAGATGCTGGTCGGGCCGATGTCCAGTTCGATCGGGTCTCCCGCACCGAACCGCCCTGCCTCCTCCAGTTCCCCAGATGCCGTTCGCTGGTAGACCACCAGCTCGGGCTGCTCGGGGTCGATGATCCAATAGCGAGGTAAACCCACCTCGGCGTATTTGCGGAGCTTGCGGACCACGTCCCGCCACGGGTCGGTGGAGAGCACCTCGACCACCAGGTGGGGCACACCGGTGTACCGCACGTTCTCTTCTGTGTCGTCGAAGACGATGACGTCCGGTCCGAACTCGTCGGCTCGCGGTTTCCACCCCCACGACTCAGAGACTTGCACCCCAGGTGGCAGCGCTGTCTCGATGAGGTTGGCCAGCCTTCGACATACGTGCTGGTGAAGCCTGGTGGGGAACGGGCTCATCACCAGCTCGCCGTCGATGTACTCGCCCCGGTACTCCTCTGGCGACAGGGCCTCGTACTCATCCCACGACATCGCGACCCGGTCGCCGGTACGCAGCGTCTCCATGATTCGGGCACTCACGGTACTCCCTCCTCCTCCCGGCCAACCACCCGCCAAGGAAAATATCGGTTGGGTGCGGAGCTGAATCCGACATGGTTGACGACCCCGTACATCTACCCACGGTTCGCTCGCCGGACTCGGGCGACGACTACCTCATCGCGCTGGCTGAGTCGTCACGGGCTGCTCTCGTGTCAGGAGATCGTGACCTCCTCGGTCTGCGCCACGTCCTCCCCGTTTTCACGCCGGCGGAGTTTCTGGCGCTGCTCAAGGAGTGACGGTTCTCGATGTGTCCCATGGGCTTCCTGTCTT
Source organism: uncultured Actinomycetes bacterium (assembly GCA_963758695.1). Taxonomy (GTDB): domain Bacteria; phylum Actinomycetota; class Acidimicrobiia; order Spongiisociales; family DATADW01; genus DATADW01. The sequence goes on along the minus strand of CAVWWM010000011.1, from coordinate 12,610 downwards.
GGCACGGCGTTGAATTCCAACCCGAGGAGACCGCCTAGGCACCGGCTACGGTGGCGATGGTGACCGAGTGGGAGACGTTCGAACGCGAGGTTCGCCCTGTCGTGCTGCGAGAACTGGAGCGCGGGCCGCTCGACTTCGCCGAGCTCGAGGAGCGGTGCCAGCCGGCACTCGGCCGGTGGGCGGATGAGTTCGGCCTCGACCCCGACGAGCTACTCGACGAGCTGTTGGACGAGGGTTTCTGGCGCACCGCAACCGACCTGGTAGCCCGGCTCGACTTGCTGCTGGATGGGGCGGTGTTCACCCACCGGCTCTCGGCGGAGGAACTGGACCGCGGTGTCGTTCACATCACCCCCGATCTGGCAGCGATCGATTGGGACCTCGACGAGCTGAGGATCGACGCGGGGACGCTCGTGGCTCGCTACCCCTTCGACCACACGCCGGGGGCGGACGAGCATGGGTCGTTCCTAGGCCCCGAGGGATGGCTCGCCGGGTGTGCCGCCGGGGATCTCGTCGCCTTCCGCAGGAGCGCCGACCAGGTCGACGTGGAGCGCGTTGAGCCGATGGGGAGCGGCGACGCCGAGGCCGTAGCCATCCGCCGCGCCTTCGATGCACGTCTGGTACCGGAGGCGGGTATGGAGCCTTTCGAGCCTCTGCTCGACGCCTTGGTCGACGACCCGACGCTGTTCCGGGCGCCGGTGCCTCCGATCGAGGAGCTATTGGTGTCGGCTGGGCTGGAGCTGAGGGGTGCCTACATCGGTCCCGCCGACGAGCCGTGGGAACCGCCCGGTGTCTTGTGGAGACGTCGTCGGCGCCAAGCCGTCATCCAGCGATGGGGCTTTGAACCCTGTTGCACCGCCGCTTTCGATCGGGTGCTCGTTGGCTGGGACGATTTCGTGCTCCTTGAGTCGCCACCGAAGGCATCTTCGACTGAGGCGCTGGCCCACGGACATGTAGCCCTCGCCTTCGCCGAGTGGGTCCTGGAGGAAGATCCCCAGGGCTCTTCACATCTCGCCGGTTTCGGACAGGCGCTGGTCGAGCAAAGCCGCGGCTCGGCGCCCGGGCATCTCCTGCTTGCCCTCGACGCCGAGCGGGACGGAGAGACACTCGCAGCCGAACAGCACCTCGAGTCGGCCGTCCGGGCCGACTCGGGCTTCGCCCCGGCGCTTGGCGAGCTGGCCTGGTACGCCTCCGACCGCGGTGACGGCTCCCGGGCGCTTTCGCTGCTGCGTCGCGCCGGGGCCGCCGAATACGACCCCGAAATGGAGATGCTCGACCGCCTCTTCGCCGCTCCCACCGGTGTGGGTCGCAACGACCCCTGTCCCTGCGGCTCTGGCCGCAAGTTCAAGCAGTGTTGCCAGCTCAACCCCCGGATTTCTGATGCTCAGCGGGTGAACTGGCTGGTCCACAAGCTGGTGCGGTTCACGGTGCGCCCCCAGCGCCTGGCAAGGGTGGTGGGGCTGGCTTCGAGCGCAGTGCGCGATGACTTCGAGATCGAGGAACTGATCGCCTTGATCAACGACCCCTTCATCATCGACCTTGCCGTCTTCGAGGGTGGCGGCGCCGAGGAATTCATACGGGACCGGGAGGTGTTGCTTCCCGCCGAGGAGCGAGGGGTGATCGAGCGGTGGATCGACACCGATCGGCGGCTGTGGGAGGTTGTGGCGGTCGACCGGGGCAGCGGCATCACCCTGCGCGACACCAAGACCGCCGAGGAGTTGGAGGTGACCGATCGCACCGCCTCCAGCGAATTCGAGATCGGCGATCAGTTGCTTGCGATGGCCGCGCCCGGCTTCGGACGCAATTGGCTCGTAGGGGTCCCGTTGCGGGTCAACCTCCGCCAGCGGCCGAGCCTGCTTGAGCTGCTCGATGCCTACTACGACGCCGACCTGCTCGCTGAGTGGTATGGCGCGAGCATGCAGCCACCGCAGTTGGCCAACAGGGAAAACGAGCCATTGGTGTTCTCCACCGCCCGGCTCCGTCCCGGCGAAGACGGGTGGGAGGCGCTCATCGCCAACCTCGACCGAATGTACGAGCGGGAGGACGGAGCGACGTGGGCGGAGATGTTCGAAGTGGAGCCCGGTGAACGGATAGTTCGTGCCACGCTGCACCGCGAGGGCGACGAGTTGGTAGTCGAGACCAACTCGGAGCAACGACTGGAGCGGGTGATGGATTCACTGCCCGACGCCGAACTCATCGGTGAAGTGGAGCGGCACCCGGTGCGGGACCTCGGCGACCTGGACAAACTGCCCCGCCCCTCAGAGGACGATCCGCAACCGCTTTCAACAGAGATGATGGCTGCTGTGGCTGAACAGGTGGAGGCCTGGGAAGACCGCTGGCTCGACGAGTCGATTCCGGCTCTTGGCGGGACGACCCCTCGTCAAGCAGCCGACGACCCCACCAGGCGGCGAGGACCTGCTTTCCCTGCTCCGCTCCTTTGAGCGCATCGGCCCGCCCAGCACCCCCGGTTCTCTCGCGTTCGACCCGGCCCGGCTGCGACGCAAGCTCGGCCTCACCGACTTCGAGAGTCGATAGAGAACGCCCTGCCCCACGACAGCTCAACGGTCCCGTTCGCTGTCGCTTTCCCGGTCGACCACGAACGCGGCGACCGCGGAGACATAGCTTCGATACTCCTCTATGGCCTTAGGGATGGCGGCGGCGACGATCTCGAGGTCGAGCTGGATGTAGTGGTGGACGATCACGTTCCGCATCCCAACCGAGCCCACCAGCACGGCGGCCATCTCGGCGTCGAACACACCGGCATTCGCAGCCATCCGGAACGACTCCGAATAGTCGCCGGGACCACGTCCGGAGACGGCGGCGACGATGTGACTGTTGACCTCGACGGAGAGGTCGACGACGCGTGACACGAGCCGTTCCACCGCAGCCCTCCACCACGGGATCCTCGGCGAGGCGCGATGAGGTGACCTCGCCAAGTGACTCCAGGGTGCTCAGGGAGCCTTCAATGGCATCGAGCTTCTGTCGGATGACTCCCGCATCGAGCGCCGCTGGCGTCATCGCTGGGCGAGGAGTTCCAGGTCGCGCCGCCGCATGTGGGCCGTCTCCATCTCCTCGGCGAGGGCAGCCATCTGCGCCAGGGCGTAGAGGCCGGACCGCTTCTCGAACAATCCTCTGGCCTGCGGCCCCAACGCTCGGCTTCTGGCGACCACACCGGCACCGTTGAGCACCATCACGTCGACCTGGTCAGAGCCGACCAGCTCGGCAAGGGCGCCGACTGCACCGATCACGTCTCCCCGCGATGGGTCCTCGAAGCGGATGGCTATGTCGAGGTCGCCGGGGTCGTCGACATCGGGGTCGAGCGAGCTGCCAAAGACGCTGACCAGGTCGAGCCCGAAGCGCTCGCAGAGCGCCTCCAACCCGCCGTCCTCCGCTGCGACGAGCAGCGAGTTCAGTGCCTCTCGCACGCGGCTCATGGCGGTCAGGATAGGTGGCGAGGCTGTCACGCCGGGAAGGAGAGTCAGGTCGTCACCCAGCCATCCCGAACCTCGATCCATCTTCGTGGGCACCCGATCGTCATAGATTCCACGCTCTTCCGTAGTCCGAGTCGTCACGCTGTATAGCGTTGTGTTACGTTACGCATCGTGGCATCACGATTGCTCGATCCGGTGGCCATGGAGGGGATGGTCGCCAACCTGGAGCGGCTCAGTGAAACATTGGCCGCCCGCCACAGATCGATAACCGCTGCGCTGGCGCTTGCTGACCGACCCACTGGCTCGGTCGACCTTTTGGTTGGTACCGCCGACGAGGCGGAGTGGTGGGCTCGGGTGCTTCGTGACCGGATCGAGTGGGCCGAGGGTCACGACCCCTTCGCCGACTCCGGTGCGATGGTGGACGGCTTGGCGGTTCCCCGCGCCGTTGTCGGCGATGTCGGCGGCAACGGTTCGGCTTCAGGTTGGGAGCTCCCCGGGGTGTCCACCATGTGGCAACCGTGGCGTAGCTTCGGCCAGCACGCCCATCAAGCGGTTTCTCAGCGCGGTCTGGAGTGGCCCGACGACCGTCTGCCGCTGAGCACAGTGCTCGACCCGATCGGGAGTCTCCTCGCCGAGGTGTCCGGCATCGCTGACGCCAAACGCTGTTTGCAGGGTTCCTTCAGCCACTGCGGCTGGTTCATGGCCGGACTAGTTCCCTGGGGCCGAATGGCGCGGCTCGCCCGCCTGGCTCGCTACGCCGACGAAGTAGTCGAGATCGGAGGAGAGGTCACGAAACAGGGCTCTCTCTTCGCCGGCAGATTCTCCGCTGATGATCTGATGAATGCCGGAGGCCGCCTTGATCGCGGCGGGCATACCGCCGCTGGGCGATCGCTGCAGAAGCACGGCGACCGAGTAGGAAGCGCCTATCCGAAAATCGCAGGCACTCCCTCGAACCGGAACTCCATCGGGAAACAGATCCTGCGGGAGATCATTACCGATCCCGGGATCAGGGCTGTGGAGTCCACCCACAGACATTTCGGCGATATCCTTGAAGTCTTCGCCTCTGATGGACGCGGCGTTCGCTTCCTCCGCGACGGAACCTTCATTGGTTTCCTGGAGCCCTGATGAATGACGCTATCGATCTGATCTTTGCTAGTTGGCCGGACGAAGAGCACCTGGTTGCGGAACTCTCTGTGGCCGGTGATCAGATCGCCTATGTGCGCCGGATTGACGATGTCCTCGCCATCACGTTGATTTCGTCAGACTCAGAGCGAACCATTCCGCTCACCGAGTTCATCGCAGTCTTGGGCCGAGTGACCGAGCGGCTGCGTTAGGCCGCCTGGTGGCCAGTGAGTGCCGTCGCAGTTGATCCTCGGAGCTGACTCGCGAACGCACGTGCCATGAACTCATTTCTTCGTAGCCGCACAGCGCGTCGTCAATGAGATCCGTCACCACGCGAATCGCGCATCGTTGAGTTCGAGGTCTGATGCCTGATAGGGAGGACCAGACGGGATGAATCGCGGTCAGCGCGGTGACGATGGCGCTAACCCGGCCCGAGCGGCGCCCTCGAGGCAGAGTTGGTCGTAGGCCACAAAGGCGAGATCCTCGATCCCGAGGCTGAGAGCCGATGCGATGTGGATCGCATCGAGAGACCGGAGTCGTGACGGCTCCAAGCGTCGGGCGACTTCGACCACGGTGTGGTCCAGCGCCACGGTGGCGAAGCGCAACAACGCGTCGGTAGTCATCTCGAGGTCAGGGTCGAGCCCGGTGCGGCGTACTGCTCGGGGCACCTCCACGTGGGCTATGACACTGGTGACATGGTCGTCGTAGCTGGTTAGAGATGAGATCAGCGCCTCGGATTCTGGCTCTGGGACGATCAGCTTCACGATGGCGGACGCATCCACATAGGCAACGGTCATCTCTCGGCACGCTCGGCGTCGAGGGCGTCGCTGCCCGCCGTCGAGGGAGTGCCTGCCGGAGTTTGGAAGGGCTCCCGGGAGACCGTGGGTCGAACTCTGCCCGACTGGACGTTCCGTTCCAATGCCGAGGAGGAGGCTTCAAGCGGCCCGATGACGGCTACGGGGCGACCTCGGTCAGTGACTTCCAAGGTCTCTCCCCGCTGCACACGACGTAGGTAGACGGTGAGGTTCTGCCGTAACTCTCGAATCCCGACCCGGTCCATGTAGCACATTGTAGCACATCGTGGTCCCCCGGTGGACCGAACCATCACCAGGTCGAGCAAGTCGCGAACTCCACCAGTTCGCCGAGGTGAATCACGAGAGCGAGATTCCAGTCATCGAGATCTACCCACGGCGCGACGACGAGCCATGGATCCTTGAGTGTCGGGCGCTGATCGAGGCAATTAACCGGGCGCTGTACCGGCTCGGACTCGACGCCGACGGAGGACAGGTCGCGGAGTGACTACCCCTCGCCCCTGGTCTGGCGCGAGGATCCCCTCGCCTCCTCGTAATAGGCGATGTACTGCTCGAGGGGCGCCTTGGCGATGAGCTCGCCGACCACCTCGAGGGGGACGTCGTCGAGCTTCTTGAGGTAGACGCACGACTTGCCCATGTTGAGCTTCTTGCCCGCCTCCGCCCAGCGCTTCTTGAACCACTCCTCGATCTCCCGGTTGCCGTAGACCGAGTTCAGGTAGAGGGTCACGTACTGCTTGCGGTTGGCGATCCCGGCCAGCCCGAGCGGCTGCTTGTTGTAGGTGTCGGGGAACCGCTCCAGCGGGATGTACCAGCCGATGATCCCGTACTGGATCCCCTCCTCGTAGCCCTCGGGGAGGTTCTCGTTGATGACGTCCCGGACCGCCTCAACGATCTCCCGACGCCCCGGCGGGACCGATTCGAGGTACTCCTCTGGGGTGGTGGGTGCGGGCATGGCACGATGGTACGCGCAGTCACCAAGGAGAGAGCATGACCGTCCTTGCCGATCTGACCGCGGCCCTGTCATCGGGATCCGTGCAGGTGGTCGACCTGACGGCGCCACTATCGAGCGCCACGCCGCTTCTCGAGCTGCCGCCCGAGTTCGGTCAGACGGCCCGGTTCGAGCTGGAGGAGATCAGCAGGTACGACGACCGCGGTCCGGCTTGGTACTGGAACAACTTCCACACCGGCGAGCACACCGGGACCCACTTCGACGCACCGATCCACTGGGTGACCGGGAAGGACCAGCCGGACGTCGCCTCGGTGCCCGTCTCCGCCTTCGTCGCCCCGGCGGTGGTGATCGACGTGACCGAGCAGGTCGCCGAGGACCCCAACTTCCTGATCGGGAAGCAGCAGCTCGACGACTTCCAGGCCGAGCACGGCCCCTTCCCGGAGGGCGGTTGGCTGCTCTGTCGGACCGGCTGGTCGTCACGCGCCACCCAGGAGGAGATGATCAACAACACCGAGACCGGGCCGACCAGCCCGGGCATGTCGGTGGAGTGCGCCCGTTGGGTGGCCGAGGAGTCGCCGCTGCAGGGGATCGGGGTGGAGACGATCGGCACCGACGCCGGCGCCGCCCACTCCTTCGACCCGCCGTTTCCCTGCCATGCCTTCTTCCTCGGGGCCGGCAAATACGGGCTGGCCCAGCTGCAGAACCTGGACCGGCTGCCGCCCACGGGTGCGGTGGTGATCGCCGCTCCGTTGAAGATCGTCACCGGGTCGGGGTCGCCGGTGCGGGTGCTCGCTCTCGTCGCCTCCTGATGAAAGTCGCCGAGGCAGTTGGCCGGACCCTCGTCGGGAGCGGTGTGCGGCAGGTCTTCGGGGTGGTCGGCTCGGGCAACTTCCACGTGACCAACGCCATGGTCGACGCCGGGGCCGTCTTCGTCGCCGCCCGTCATGAGGGTGGCGCCGCCACCATGGCCGACGCCTATGGCCGGATGAGCGGTGAGGTGGCGGCGTTGAGTGTCCATCAGGGGTGTGGCCTCACCAACGCCATGACCGGCATCACCGAGGCGGCGAAGAGCCGCACCCCGATGGTGGTGGTCGCCGCCGAGGTCACCCAGCCGAGGTCCAACTTCTATGTGGACCAGGAGATGCTGGCCAGGTCGGTTGGCGCGGTGCCGATGAGGATCGGCTCGGCGGCCACCGCGGTCTCCGACGCCGCGGCGGCGGTCGGCCTGGCGAGAGGCGAGCGGCGGACCGTCCTCCTCAACCTGCCGCTCGACATCCAGGCTCACGAAGTCGGCGATTTGGCCGACATGGGGACCGCGGTGGAGGTGGTTGCCGCTCCCCGGGTCCCGGATGCCGACGATCTGTCGACGCTGGTCGAGGCGCTCGACCAGGCCCGGCGCCCGGTGTTCGTGGCGGGGCGGGGAGCCCGGGGCCCGGGATGCCGCCGGGCTCTGGAGGCCCTGGCCGACGCCACCGGTGCGCTGCTGGCGACCTCAGCGGTGGCCAAGGGGCTGTTCAACGGGAGCGACTGGTCGCTCGACGTGTCGGGCGGGTTCTCCTCGCCGCTGGCCGCCGAGCTGATCAGGGGCGCCGACCTGATCGTCGGGTGGGGCTGCGCCCTCAACATGTGGACCATGAGCCACGGACGGCTCATCGGCGACGGAGCGACCGTGATCCAGGTGGATGACGATCCTGACGCCATCGGGGCGCATCGGGAGGGGGCCAAGGGGGTGGTGGGAGACGTGAGGCTCACCGCAGAGGCCGCGCTGAGCAGGGTCGATGGGTCGCCCGGGTACAGGTCGGAGCAGCTCAAGCGGCGGATCGGCCAGTCGATCCGTTGGCGGGACGTCCCCTACGAGGACAACGGCACCGGGGAGCGGATCGACCCTCGCACCCTGACCATCGCCCTCGACGACCTGCTCCCCGCCGAGCGGATCGTGAGCGTCGACTCGGGCAACTTCATGGGATACCCCAGCATGTACCTCTCGGTGCCCGACGAGTGGGGGTTCTGTTTCACCCAGGCGTTCCAGTCGATCGGGCTCGGGCTGGCGACGGCCATCGGCGCAGCCCTCGCCCGGCCCGACCGGCTCCCGGTGGCGGCGCTGGGTGACGGCGGCGGGTTGATGGCGGCGGCGGAGTTGGAGACGGTGGTCCGCCTCGGACTCCCCATGGTGGTGGTGGTCTACAACGACGAGGCGTACGGCGCCGAGGTCCACCACTTCGGTCCCCACGGCCACGATCTCGACATCGTCAAGTTCCCCCCGACCGACATCGCCTCGATCGCCCGGGGGTTCGGCTTCGAGGCGTTGACCGTTCGCGACGTCACCGACCTCGATCCGGTGGGGCAGTGGGTGAATGGACCCCGAGACAAACCCCTGTTGATCGACGCCAAGGTGACCAGCGAGGCCTCCTGGTGGCTGGAGGAGGCCTTCGCCGGGCACTAGCCCGGATGCCTGAACGCCCGATCCCGGCTATTCGCCGCCTGGGGCCAGTTCCACCTCGGTGGGCTCGAACCCCTCGCCACGGACGTCGAGTCCCTCCTCTTCGAGGGCGGCCACTGCCGCTTCGGCGAGGTCGGTCTGGAAGGTGTCTTCGGCTGGTGGCTCTTGGATCACGGACTGCGAGGTCGCCACCTCGACGGTCTGGTCCCACAGGGCCTGATCCATCACCCCGATGCCGTCCGGCGACGGCCAGATCAGCTTGTTGATCTCGTTGAGCTGCCACGTCTGGTGCGAGGCGCCGAGGGCCGGTCCGGCGGCGAGCACGATGTCGACGCACGGCTGGAAGTTGTCCCGGCAGTAGACCCATCCCCGGAAGGAAGCGCGCAGGAATCGCGCCGCGATGTCCTGGTTGGCCGGATCGTCGAGCCACGACCGTTGCACCCAGACCGCGTCCTGGAGCATGGCGGTCCCCACGTCGGGGTCGTTGAAGTCGATGACCGAGAGATCCTCGGGCGTGTACAGCTCGCCGGTCTCCGGGTTCTCCGTCTCCAGCACCTGGGCGTACTCGTTGTAGGTCATCGCCTGTGCGGCGTCGAGCTCGTCGTTGAGCAGCAGCGACATGTCGAAGGGCTGCTGCACCAACTCGCCGTCCACGTTCACGTCGAACTTCTCGAGGGCGGCGGTGAGCTCGAACTCGTTCCCGAATCCCCAGGTGCCGACCCGCTTTCCTTCCCAGTCCGCCGGCGTGGTGATCCCGGAGTCCGCCCACGACACCTCGAGGGTGCCGCTGCGCTGGAAGACCTGGGCGATGTTGACCAGGTCGGCCTCCTCCTCGTTGGACACCAGAGCCTTGGGCACCCACGCCAGCCCGAACTCCGCCTCGCCCGAGGCCACGACCTGTTGGGGCACGATGTCCACCGCCCCCTCGGCGATCTCGACCTCGAGCCCTTCCGCTTCGTAGAAACCCTGATCGACCGCGGCGAAGTAGCCGGCGAATTGCGCCTGGGTCACCCATTGCAGCTGGAGGGTGACCGGGGTGAGCTCGCCGGCAGCTGCGGCCGTGGTAGCTGTATCCCCGGCGGCGGTGGTGGCGGCCCCATCACCGGCGGTGGTCTCCGCCCCGTCACCGGTTCCTCCACCGCAGGCAGCGACAAACAGCAACACCACCAAGCACGAGATCGGCCACGTCGTCCTTCGCATCATCCTCACCCCTTCCGCCAGGCCGGTTCGCCCTTACCGATTGGTCGACTGCGACCCGGGGACGCTACCCGCCGGCGCGCCCTTCCGCCGTCTGGCCTGCTCGATCAGGTTTCCTGCCGCTGCGAGACATGCCAGGGCATGAACAGCCGCTCCGCCAAGAGAATCAGACCGTAGAAGGTGAGCCCGAGCAGCGACCCGACGATGATGGCGGCCCAGGCGTCGGCGAAGTGGAACAGCGCCGCCTGTTGTGAGATGTACACGCCCAATGCCCGGCGGGAGCCCCCGAAGTACTCGGTGACGATGGCGGCGATCACCGACAGCGAGGCGCCCACCTTGAGGGCGCTGAAGAGGTAGGGGAGCGAGTTGGGGAACCGGACCTTGCGCAGCAGGTCCCGCTCGGAACCCGCCACGGAGCGCACCAACTCGATCTCGTTGGGGTCGATCTCGACCAACCCGCGGGCCATGTTGATCATCACCGGGAAGAAGACGATCACCGCCACCACCGTCATCTTCGCCAGCGGGTTGGTGATCCCGAACCACTGGTTGGTGATCGGTGCCAGAGCGATGATCGGTGCCGCGCTCACCGCCACCGCGAAGGGGAGCAACCCGGCCCGGAGCAGCCCCCAGCGGGCCGTCGCCAGAGCGGCCACGATGCCGAGAACCGAGCCGATGACGAACCCGCCCAACGCCTCGCCCAAGGTGAACAACGCCGCAGGAACAATGACGCCCAGTTGGGCGGCGAGCGTGGTGGCGATGACGCTCGGCCGGGGCAGGATGAAACCCTCGATGTCGAACACGACCACCACGGCTTCCCAGGCGACCAGCCCGAGGACGAACAGCGCCGCCGCGGGCAGCCAGCGGCCGAGCCGGCTTTCGGTCCTGGGACGAACGCTGGGAACGGTCTGCTGACTCACGGCGCGTCTTCCACCTCGACTCGGCGCAACAGTTCGCGCACCTCGGTGAGCAGCTCGAAGAAGCGGGGCTCTTCTCGGGTGGCGAACTCCCGAGGTTGGGCCAGGTCCACGGGAACCTCGCCGGCGATCCGGCCGGGCCGCGCCGAGAGAACCACCACCCTGTTGGAGAGGAAGACCGCCTCGGGGATGGAATGGGTGACGAAGAGCACGGTGGTCCCCGTCTCCTGCCAGATCCGCATCAGTTCCATCTGCATGCGTTCCCGCGTCATCTCGTCGAGGGCGCCGAAGGGCTCGTCCATCAGAAGGAGCGAAGGGTTCGCCGCCAGGGCCCGGGCGATCGCCACCCGTTGCTGCATTCCGCCCGACAGTTGCCACGGGTAATGGTCGGCGAACTGCTCCAGCTCGACCAACTGCAACAGCGACCGAGAGCGGCGCTCCCGCTCCTGGCGCGGGACGTCCATGATCTCCAGGGGCAGCTCGATGTTGCCGAGGACCTTGCGCCACTGCAGGAGCGTCGCCTGCTGAAAGGCCATCCCGTAGTCCCTGCCCAGGCGTGCCTCCCTCGCCGGGCGACCGTTCACCTCCACCGTCCCCGCGGTGGGGGCGAGCAGGTCGCCCACCAGGCGCAGCAGGGTGCTCTTGCCACATCCCGACGGCCCGATCAAGGAGACGAACTCTCCGGCGGCGACCTCGAGGTCGATCTCCCGCAACGCCGCCAACTCGTTCGGCTTCCCCTGGTTGAAGACCATGGACACCCGTTGCGCCGAGATGGCGGCGGCACCGTCGAGGGATGCGGTCATGTTCGGGGTGCCGAGCCCATCCGTTGCCCCACGACGACGTGCTCGATGAGGGCGATGAGGCCGACGAAGACGATCCCGAGCAGCGCCGACACGATGATCGAGGCGTACAGCTTGGGCGGGCCGGTGATGTAGTAGTAGCTGAAGGTGAGCAGCTGGCGGCCCAGCCCGTCGGGAAGCCCGGCGGGCAGTTCACCGATGATGGCGCCGACCACGCTGGCGGTCGCCGCCACCTTGAGGGCGGTGAATATGTAGGGAAGGGCGGCGGGGACCTGGAGCTTCCAGAGGACCTGCCGGGGGGTGGCGGCGTACGACCTGAGCAGCTCCATCGCCGTTGCCTCGGGGGAGCGCAACCCGCGCAACGTGTTGATCGCCACCGGGAAGAAGCTGAGGTAGGCGGCGATGAGCGACACCGACAGCCAGGAAGGCCATCCGATGCGGCTTCCCCAGATCACCACCATCGGGGCGATGGCGATGAGCGGGACGGTCTGCGAGGCCACGACGTAGGGCATGAGGCCCCGTTCGAACAGTCTCGAGCGGGCGAAGAGCACCCCGATGCCGAAGCCGGCCGCACTTCCCAGCAGGAACCCGACCAGCGCCTCCCGGAATGTGATGACGCCCGCTCTCCCCAGCAGCACCAGCAGGATGTCCTGGCCCTCGCCGCGTCGTGCCGGCTCGAACAGCGTCGTCACCATCTCCCAGGTGTGTGGCATCGACCGGTCGTCGGGCCTGACCGGGAGGTCGATCGAGGTGAAGGGGATGACCCCGCCCGTGGCGTCGCCGAGGAGCTTGTATCCCTCCCACAGCGCGGCCAGCACCACCAGCACCGCGAGGAACGCCACCACGCTGCGGAGCACCCTCGGCACGCGCTCGCCCCCCGCCGGGACCTGCTGGCGCAGGCGAAAGGACCGCCTCGGCCGCCTGCTGCTCCATCGCCAAACTGTAGGT
>CAVWWM010000010.1:0-179861 GCA_963758695.1 uncultured Actinomycetes bacterium | reverse complement strand
CCGCAAGCTCGGCGGATGATGCGACCTGTGCCTGAACGCCACCGAGACGGCGCACCACCGCGGCGACCGGCACCGTTCCCACCGGGTCGAGCAACTGCCTCTTCAACCTCCAGGCGAGTACCTGCGGCCAGGTCACTTCGACAGGCATCGTACGGAGGGTATCGGTGGGACTGCGGCAGACGGCAGACGGCAGACGGCAGACGGGAGCCGGATTCCTTCCCCCTCGGGGGGAGGAATCCGAGGGGAAGTGGGCGGGACCGCCGACGGTTCCTCTCTAGGCTCGGGGCGTGCCGACCCCCTCGTTGCACCCATACCTTTCTCGGCTCGTCCGGGAGTGGGACGATGTTGCTCCCGGGGCCCTGCACCGGGCGATCGATGGGTCGATGGTCATGGTGGATGTCTCCGGGTTCACCTCGATGTCGGAGAGGCTGGCCCGGCACGGGAAGGTGGGCGCCGAGGAAGTCACCGAGGTCATCGGCAGCACCTTCGAGCGGCTGCTCGCCGAGGCATATGCCTTCGGTGCGACCCTGGTCAAATTTGGTGGCGACGCCCTGCTCCTTTTCTTCCGGGGGGAGGGACACCCACAACGGGCATGCGCTGCGGCGCACGAGATGCGTCATGCCCTGCGCGATATCGGCGTGTTCAAGACCACGGCGGGCCAGGTACGGCTGCGGATGTCGGTGGGGGTCCATACCGGCACATTCGACTTCTTCATGGTGGGTGATTCCCATCGGGAACTGTTGATTGCCGGGCCGGCAGCGACGGCGACGATCATGGCGGAGAAGGTCGCCAACGCAGGGCAGATCGTCATCACACCGGCCACTGCGGCCGAACTTCCCAAGAGAGCCATCGGCAGGAACGTCGAAACCGGCTTCCTACTCGCCGGGCACGTTCCTGTCCCCAGGGTGGACATCGAGGTGGCGCAGCCCAACCCGAGGTTGACGCAATTCGTCCCCTTGGCCCTTCGCGAACCATTGCTCGCCGGGCAGGTCGAACCCGAGCACCGCCCAGCCGTGGTCACTTTCATCTCTTTCACAGATTTCGACCGGGTGGTCCTCGGCGATGGGCCTGAGGCGGCGGCGCTGGCACTAGACCGACTGGTGAGGACGGTCCAGACCGCAGTCGACCGGCACTCTGTCACGTTTCTCGCATCGGACGCGTCCGGCGACGGCGGCAAGATCATCCTCACTTCGGGCGTCCCTCAGACCACTGGATTCGATGCCGAGGAGATGCTGCTCGCCGCCAATGAAATCGCCCTGGCGCCGCTCGACCTGCCGGTACATATCGGGGTCAACTGGGGGCCGGTGTTCGCCGGCGAGATTGGCCCGGGTTACCGCCGGACCTACACGGTCATGGGTGACACGGTCAATCTCGCCGCCAGATTGATGGCGCAGGCGGGGCCGGGAGAGGTCCTGGCGACACGGGACGTCCTTGGTCTCTCCCGCACCCTGTTCTTGACCGAGCGGCGCGAGCCATTCCACGTCAAGGGAAAGCAGCACCCGGTCACCGCTCATGAGGTGGGTGCCCCCTGCGGCACCCGCGAGGCCGCCGATGCAGGGATCCCGCTCATCGGGCGCGACGAGGAGCTGGCAGCGTTGGAGGATTCCTGGCGATCGGCCGAGGCCTCCGAGGGGAGGCTGGTCGACCTCGTTGCCGAGCCGGGGATGGGGAAGAGCCGGCTTCTCCAGGAGTTCCTCGTCCGTATCGGCGATGCCCGTGTCGTGACCGCAGAATGCCGCCTCTACCAGGCAGGGACGCCCTATTTCCCGGTGAGGACCCTGCTTGCGGACCTTGTTGGCACTACCGGCATGGGTCCGGCAGAAACGGAGGCGGTGCTGCGCGATGTCGTACAGCGCGTCGCCCCAGAGTTGACGCAATGGCTGTCGCTCCTCGGGGTTGTGCTTGACCTCGACATCGAGGAATCCTCAGCGGTGGCCCAACTCGACGATCAGTTCCTACCGGTCCGCACCGCAATTGCCGTTGTGTCGCTCATGGTCGCTCTGGTCAGAGCTCCGACCCTCTTCGTCATCGAAGACGCCCACTGGATGGACGAGGCGTCCCAGGAGGTCCTTGGCGCGTTGTTGGCCGAACTTGGCGAGCGGCCATGGATGTTCGTCCTCACTCGCAGGCCAGGTCAACAGGGTTCTCTAGCCACGGACTCGGTTGTGACAACGGTGGTCGAACTGCAGCCGCTCTCGCGGCAGCAGGCGGAGACACTGATCGCCGCTGCCACTGCAGACCGGCCCCTGCTGCCACGCCAGATGGCGAGCTTGGCAGAGCGGGCCGAGGGCAACCCCCTGTTCCTGATCGAGCTGCTCAACGCGCTACGGCAAGGAGGGAACGTCGAGACGTTGCCGCGCTCGGTCGAGGGCCTCATCTCGGCCCGCATCGACCGGCTTCCCTCAACGGACCGCAACCTGCTGCGGCGGGTCGCCGTCCTCGGGAACGAGTTCGATGCCGATCACACCGGCTGGGTCCTGCCTGCGATCCCGAAGGAAGCGCGGCTCAGGGCGTTCCGGCGGTTGGGTGCCTTCCTCAGCCTGAGTGCCAACGGATGGGTCGTGTTCCAGCATGCGCTGATCCGCGACGTCGCATATGAAGAGCTTCCGTTCAAGACGCGGCTCGAGCTCCACGCCAGTGTGGGCGACTCGATATGTGCCACCTCGGAAGGGGAGCCCGAGGCCCATGCCGCCTTGCTCTCGCTCCACTACTTCGCGGCGAGACGATGGAACGATGCCTGGCGCTTCTCGCTGCTTGCTGGCGACAGTGCCAAGGAGATATACGCCAACCTCGAAGCGGCGCGTTTCTACGAGCGAGCCGCAGAGGCGGCACGTTTTGTGCCGATGATCGGACATACTGCGAGGGCCGAGGTGCTCCGCTCGCTCGGGGACGTCAAGGAGCGGGCGGGGCTCTTCATCGAGGCGGTAGAGGCGTACCGGCGGGCGTCCCAACTCACCGACGACCCGGTGGCGCTGGCCGATCTCAAGTACAAGCGGGCTGTGGTCCGGATGCGGCTGGGTTCGTTCAGCCAGGCGCTGCGCGATGTTTCCGCGGGTCAGCGGCTGCTCGAGGGAGTCGACTCGGTCGGGGCCTCCCGGGTGCGGGCACAACTCCTGGCGCACGGCGCCCAAGTGAGGTTTGCCCAGGAACAGGACAGGATGGCCATCGAGATGGCCCAGCGCGCCATTGTCGAGGCTGAGGCGGCGGACGAGAAGCAGGCGCTCGCCGTCGCCTTTGCGGTGCTCGACACCTCGTACCGGTGGCTCGGTGAGACCGACAAGGCGGTATACGCCCCCATGGCCCGCCGGTTGTACGAGGAGTTGGGCGATCTCTCCGGCCAGGCGACGTTGACCGGAAACCTAGGCATCGCGGCATATTTCGAAGGGCATTGGAACGACGCCATCGGTCTCTACGAGGAGAGCCGGGACCTCCATCTGAAGGCGGGCAACGAAGTCCAGGCGGCCATATGGTCGGCGAACATCGCCGAGGTCCTCATCAACCAGGGGAAGATGACGGCGGCGGAGGCATTGCTCGTCGAGGCGGTACCGACGCTGGCTGCGGCGGGTCTCGACTCGGTCGCCTTCGCCGAGGTCCAGATGGGCCGCGTGCTGGCAAGTCGTGGTCAGCTCACCGAGGCGATGACGATGATCGGGCGGGCGCTCGATCACATCAAGGAGATGGGTCAGTCGATCACCGCAATCGACGCAACGGTCGAGTTGGCGTCATCCCTAGTGTCTGCTGGCCAGCTCGAGGAAGCCATCGACAAACTCGGAGGCACCGGCACACGCTCGGCGGCTGCGGAGGCCTATGGGGCGAGGCTCCACCGGGTGCGGGCCCGGGCGCTTTCTGCGATGGGACGTGACGACGAGGCTCAGTTGGAGCTTCTCAGGGGACTCGAGGTAGCCGATCGCCGCCAGGACCCTTACGAAAAGGCGATGCTCACCCTTGCCCTCGCCGACCTGGAGCGCCGTCTCGGGCAGCCGATGGACGGCACCGCCATCGATGAGGCCAGGCGGACACTCGAAGGTCTCGGCGTCGAATTCGCCTAATCGCCCGTCGTTCCCCCTCCCTGAGGGAGGGGGAAGATCGGTGCTGTTGTTTACCGCTTGCCCCGGGTGGGGTCACCCAGGAACTGCCAGACCTCGCTTTCGTCGACCTGGACATCGAATTCCGAGCCGGCGGGTTGCGATGTGATCGGATCTGCCGCTCCGTACGGCAGTCGGGCACATCGGCGTTGGGCTGCCCAGGTTCGCAGCTGACGCCCACCACCGGCTTCGCCGCCGGGTTGGAGGATGACGAAGGTCGGCGGGATCTCTAGCTTCCCGTCCGGCACGTAGTTCAGGCCATAAGGGATCCAGTCGATCTCCTCGGTGAACACCGCCGTCCCGACGGGGGCCCCGCCGAAGACGACGAACTGCTTGAACTCCTCGTCGGGGCTGACTCCCACGTCGAACGGATATGCCTGTGTCGGCGAAGCGCACACCTCGGACACAGTGTCACCGTTGCCGACGGCTTGCCCTCCTCATTGATGGTTGCCGACCTCGTTCCCGCACCCGAGCACGACGGCAAGGTGGTTGCCGAAGTTGACCGTGGCCGGGGCATTGGAGAGGGTTACGGTATGGCCAGCCGGGGCCAGGTCCGCTCCCAGAGCGGTGCAGTCGTTGTTACCCGATGGAGCCGACTGCTGCCAGTCAAATGGCGATCTTCCGTCTTGAGGACCTCGCAAACCACGTAAGTGCCCGGTGCGACGTTCAGGTGTACGTGCCATCGGTGTCGGTGACCGCCGACGCCACCACTTTTCCGCCCTGAAACGCCTTGATGGTCCAGTTGGCCAGTCCCTCTTCGACTTCACCGTTGTCGTTGTCGACCTCACCGTCGGTGTCACGGTCGTGGAACTTGATGCCCGAGATCGACACCGGAGGCGGCTCGTCGTAACAGATGGTGACGTGGCTGAGATTGTCATACCTGTTCCCCTTCGGTGGGGCGTGCAGCACCGTGTCAGAGATCTGCGGCCCGACCGCCGAAGCGAGATAGTCGTAGTGGTTCGAATTCGTTCCGCCCTTGACCACGACGTCGAATGCCACCCACCCCGGCGTGTTGATGGTGAAATTGACGGTGCGCTGTGACGTGTTGACCACCAAGCTGGCTACCGCTCCGGTGGCCGGGTCGGTGTAGCTGCGGGTCATCGGACTGGGTATGAGAAGCGAGTGTGTGGCCTCGGTGCCGACCCTGGGGTCGGTGCAGTCATCGCCTCCGAAGTGGGGAATGATCGCTGGCTGGACGCCGTCTCCCGACGGGCTGTTGGCCGGGGGCGCAGCCCCCGCCGGTGCCAGAGTCATAACCAAGGCACCAATGAGCGCGCCTAACACAAGTCCTCGAACAGTCTTCATCCCGCCCTCCTCGTATCCCTTAGGACGAAGTCTAGCTGAGAACCGGACCAATCCGCCGAAACGGGTGATCAGGGCTCGGTGCGGCAGGCGGCGACCGCCTCGGCCACGGTGGTGAAGAGAGGGATCTCGTCATCGCCCTCGGCGCGGAGGATGTCGCGGACCTGGCCGATCTCCTTGGCCATGGCCAGGGTTACGCCGCGGCGATTTAAATCATCGGCGAGACCTCGCAGCATCAGGGCTGCAGTGACGTCGATATAGGGCATCGACTCGGCGTCGAGGACGATGGCCCTCACAGCTTCTTCACCCGCCAGTTCGAGGAAGCGGGAACGAACGGCATCGGCGTTGGCAAAGAAGAGCCCGCTCTCGACCCGGACAACCTTGACGCCGGGGATCTCTGTCCTATCCGGGTGGCGATCCACGTCACCGAACTCGCCGTCCGACCCCGGGACCGCCCCCAGCTCGGCGATGTGCGGCCGCGACGATCGATAGACGAGCAGAATCAACGAGGCGGCGATGCCGATCACCAGCCCAGGGAGTGTGTCGAAGACGAGAACCCCCAGCATGGCGGCCAGGGCGGCGATGAAATCAGGACGGGCGCCGACCCTCCCGTAGATCCTGTTGAGCCGGCTGGTCGATGCCCGGTAGAGCTCGATCAGTGCCTTGATGTCCACCAGTTCGATGAGGGCGGCTATCACCACCGCCGCCAGCGGCCCGGTCACCAAGTGATGCGAGCTTCCGAACAAGGCATAGAGAATCAGTGCGGCAGGTGCTGCGTAGAGCCCCACCTCGGGGGAGACGCCGGCGATGGTGGCGTAGGCAAGCGCTTCGGGGACGAGGACAGCCCACACCGTGACCCCAGCGACGAGGTCTTGGTCAGCCACTCGGGGCGATAGCCGCGCAGTGACGGGAAGAGCAGCGCCGTGCGCTCAGTCGTCGGAGAAGACATGCGACCAGCTGTCCTTGATTGTCATCACGACCCAGCTCTCGTCGGCGACATGGTGGTCTGCTCGTTGGGCATGTCCGCCTCGACCAGCGAAGTTACACGCCGTGGCGATCGGCCGATCATCCATCCCTCGCCTGCGGCGAGTAAGTTCCCGCCAAGACGAGTCGAGGAGGAGCAAATGGAAGACGACGTGATCGTCGGGCCTGTCGAGCTGGCTGTGATCGGCGTTCCCGGAGACCCGGTTCACCGGCGCCATCGCCCCGGCGCTGGCCGATCTGGTGGAGAGAGGGGTCGTCTCGATCCTCGACCTCGTGTTCGTGACCAAGGACGAGGAGGGGAACGTCCTAGGGATCGAACTGAACGAGATGGAGGATCCTGCAGCGTTCGACGATGTCGAAGGGGACGTCAACGGGCTGCTCAGCGAAGAGGATCTTCAAGCGGCGAGCGAGTTACTCGACCCGGGCAGTTCCGCAGCTCTCATCGTGTGGGAGAACACCTGGGCGCGGACCCTCGTCAATGCCATCCTCGAAGCAGGCGGGCATTTGGTCGCCCACGACCGGCTAGATGCTGAGACGGTCAAGCAGGCATTGGCAGCAGCTCAGAGCGAATGAGGAGGATCAGATGAGGATGGGACGTGGAGTTGGCCGAGTCGGCCGCCGCAGCGTCGTCGGAACGATGGCTCGGACCGCAGTGGTTGCGGGCACGGCCACGGCAGTTGTCGGTGGTGTGAGCGCACACCAGCAGGGGAAACAGCAGCAGGCCGCTGAGGCGGCGGCTTGGGAGGACCAGCAACAACAGGCAGCGATGCAGCAAGCGGCTGCGGATGCGGTTGCCGCGCAGCAGGCCGCTGCTCCCCCTGCAGCGGCTGCGGCTCCAGCGGGAGATGCACGCATCAGTCAATTGCAGGAGCTGGCCAAGTTGAAGGAGCAGGGCATCCTTAGCGACGAGGAGTTCGCCGCCGAGAAGGCGCGCATCCTCGGGGGCTGAAACGGACGAAGTGCCGGTGGCGGGCTCGAATGGGAGCGAGAACCCCACCGGCCGGGCCGGCTGCAGCGGGCGTGGAGCCCATAGCGGCCGCCCGTGATGCAGCCACCGCCACGTGCCCCTGCACCGCGCCGCCGTCCTCACCGCGGCATTGGGTGCGGTGTTCAGCCTATTGACGCTGGTCGCTTTGTGGCTCAACTCGACGATTCCAGGAGCTAGGGCGGGCGACCAGGAGCTGATCGACTACTAAAAGGGTGGTGACAACAGCCTTCCCGTGATCATTGGGCTGTATGTCATGCCCTTCGCTGGGATCGCCTTCATCTGGTTCATGGTTGCGTTGCGCGGGTGGATCACCGCCGTGGCGAGCAGGGTCGACGTCCTGCTCTCGAATGTTCAATGATTTCTGGAATCGTGTTCTTGACACTCTTCTTTGCCGCGGACCCTGGTGCTGTCGGCGTTTCTGTTCTTGAGGGCGCGGCAACTCCCCAAGGAGATCACGGTTCCCCAATTCAGGGCCGAACGTCCCTGAAGGCGGTCGGTCAACCGACGACGATGCCCAGCCCGCTGCCCAGCAGTTTCGCCCCGATGACCCAGAGCAGAACGGCCATGATCGCGGAGTTGTTGTCTGCCATCCAATGCTGGAGATCGGCGAGCATCCGCGCCGCCTTGTCACCGGCAAGCAGGTAGATGATCAGAGGGATGAGCAGACCGATCGTGCCGATCACGGCAAAGACGGCTAGGGCACCGAAGCTGGCACCGGTAGACAGCCCGGCCGAAGCGATCGCCGCCGCCGCCGCAACGGTGAGCATCAGGTTCTTCGGGTTGACCGCCGCCAGTACGAACCCGATGCCGAGGGATCGGACTGCGTTGAACTGGTCGATCGCCTGCATCCACCCGGGCATCTTGGGTGTCTCGCCCGGACCAGGTCGGGCTCCCCACTGACGGAAACCGAGCAGGATGAGCAGCAACCCGAGGACGAGCAACAACCATCCCACCCAGACTGCCGGCCCAGTGGCGGAAGACGCACCAGCAGGGTCGGCAACCAGAAGCACGATGGTGCCTACGACGGCCAATCCGACGAGCCAGCCGACGAGAAACGCGAACCCGTTGCTCGTCGCATTCGCCGAGGTAAGGATGAGGACCATGGCAATGATCGGGACCGGGCTGATCGCCACGCCGACGGCCTCACCGAGCACGTTGCCGATCACTTCACCCATCTGTCCTCCTTGATTGCTCTCACGCTACGACCACGGTCGTCCTGCAATAGGGATCTTGGCTAGGGGGGCGCTACCTCAGGTTGCATTAGGTTCCCCAGCACCCCGTCCCATGACCACCGACACCCTCTCACTCTTCTTCGCGCTCCTGGCGCTTGCGTGCCTCGCTGCCGTGCTCGTGGTGGTGGTGCTTGGATTGGTAGCTCGGCCGGCGCTGGCCCGCTTGGCGATCGCGGTGCAGCCGGTGGTGCTTTGGCTGGCGTGGACGGTGGCGCTGGTGGCGACGTTGGGGAGCCTCTACTACTCCGAAGTAGCCCATTTCATCCCGTGCACGCTGTGCTGGTACCAGCGGATCGCCATGTACCCGTTGGCGATCGTGCTCGGGATCGCCGCCTTCCGCCGAGACGGCGGGATATGGCGGTACGCGGTCCCGCTGGCGGCGACGGGGTTGGCGATCTCGATCTACCACACCTTCATCGAGTGGTTCCCCAGTCTCGCCGCCGACTTCTGCTCGTTGGAGGTGCCGTGCAGCGCGGCCTACGTCACCGAGTTCGGGTTCGTCGGGATCCCCTTCATGGCGGCATGTGGGTTCGCCGTCATCATCGTGCTACTGCTGGTGGCCCGGTACAATCGGGCCACCCCCTCTAGGGAGATCCCTGTATGACAACGCCCCGAAGCCGCAGCGATTCGGCCGCACCACAACCGAGCCGCACCCCATTGGTGGTTGGCGTGGTAGTGGCTCTCGTTCTCGTCGCCGGTTTGGTGGCGTGGCTGGTCAACCGCTCGTCCGGCGATAGCGACACCGCGCGAAGCGCCGGTCTTCGGCGGGTTTCTGTCGAGGGCGACGCTCTCCCGAGACTCGCCGGAGACGCCGATCCCTCGACCGATCCAGCGGTGGGGACAGCTGCTCCCGTTGTCAGCGGTACCGACTTCGCCGAGCAGCCAGTCACCCTTGAGGCGGGCGGCGAGCCAACGGTGATTCTTTTTCTGGCGCACGGGTGCCCGCACTGCCAGGAGGAGGTGCCCGCCATGCAGGAGTGGCTGGACGGCGGAGGGCAACCAGAGGGGACCCAGATCCTCTCGGTGGCCACCGCCCAGGACCCGGAGCAGCCAAACTTTCCCCCGGCGGCCTGGCTCGAGGAGGAGGGCTGGACACCTCCAGTCCTGGTTGACGACGAGGAGACCTCCGCCGCCACTGCTTTCGGACTGGGCGGATTTCCCTTCTGGGTGTTCCTCGACAGTGACGGGAATGTGGCGGGCCGGGCCATCGGGAGAACTGGATCCCGCTCAGGTAGGGGAGATCCTCGCCAGCCTCCCCTAGAATCGATGGAGCCTTCGAGCCGTTTGCCAAATCCACGGTGGCGGCGGTAGGTTCGATGGCCCTTCGGGGGTGGTGTAATAGGCAACACGACAGGTTCTGGCCCTGTTATTGAGGGTTCGAGTCCTTCCCCCCGAGCCGGCGGGATCACAACGCCCGCCACCCGGTCCCGTCGTCTAGTGGCCTAGGACGCCGGCCTCTCAAGCCGGTAACGCCGGTTCGAATCCGGTCGGGACTGCTCTCTGCCCGGCGGCAGGCCGCCGGGCATTTCAATATCGAGCGGCTTCGCCGCGCTCATTTGTGCTGATCGGGCTGTACACGCCAGCCCGATCAGGGCCGAGGGGGCTGGCGGAACCGCCCCCTCGGGCACCCCCCAAGAACCCAGAAGCGCGCTGTCGTGGTTGGGCCGCCGTCTGCCGTCTGCCGCCCCCGAGCGAAGCGAGCCTGAGCGAGCCTCAGGAATACTGGGCGTATCTAGGCGTTACTATATATGCGCTTGCATATATCAGCTTGGTACCAGAAAGGTCGTCATGCAGTTCGGTGTTTTCTCGGTTAGTGACATCACCCGCGATCCGGTTTCGGAGCTACACGCCCAGCGAGGCGGAGAGGATCGATGCCGTGGTCAAACTGGCCGTGAAGACCGAGGAGGTGGGTCTCGATGTGTTCGCAATCGGTGAGCATCACAATCCCCCCTTCTTCTCATCTTCGCCGACGACGCTGCTCGCCTATGTCGCGGCGGCCACCAGGAGGCTGATCGTCAGTACGGCGACAACGCTGATAACCACGAACGACCCGGTGCGTGTCGCCGAGGAGTATGCGATGTTGCAGCACTTGGCGAAGGGGCGGGTCGATCTGATGTTGGGTCGGGGGAACACGGCTCCGGTGTATCCGTGGTTCGGTCAGGACATCCGCCAGGGTCTTCCGTTGGCACTCGAGAACTACAACCTGTTGCACCGGTTGTGGCGGGAGGACGTGGTCGATTGGGAGGGCAGGTTTCGGACGCCGTTGCAGGGTTTCACCTCGGTGCCACGGCCTCTCGATGATGTCCCGCCGTTCGTGTGGCACGGGTCGATCCGTACTCCGGAAATAGCCGAGCAGGCGGCCTATTACGGGGACGGGTTCTTCGCCAACAATATCTTCTGGCCGAAGGAGCATTTCATGCGCCTGGTCGGTTTCTACCGGCAGCGTTTTGCCCACTACGGGCACGGATCGGAGAAGCAGGCCATCGTCGGTCTCGGAGGTCAGGCCTACATCGCCCGCCGCTCACAGGACGCCGTGGCCGAGTTCCGCCCCTACTTCGACGAGGCGCCTGTATACGGGCATGGCCCGTCGCTGGAGGAGTTCACGAGGGCAACACCATTGACTGTGGGGAGCCCCAAGAGGTTATCGAGAAGACTCTGACTTTCCGCGAGCACTTCGGCGACTACCAGCGTCAGCTTTTTCTCGTCGATCACGCCGGTCTGCCGATGAGCAAGGCCCTCGACCAGTTGGAGCTGTTGGGAGGCGAGGTGGTCCCCGTCCTACGGGAGGAGATGGCGAGAGCGCCGCGACCCTGAGGCGGCGCCGGCTCCAACGCATCAGAGCCTGGTCGAGGCCAAGTACGGGGACACCGAGCCCCGCCAGCCCCGCCCGAACGCCAACCGGGGTGACAACGTGACGGGCGGGTCCCCCTACCAGGACACCGACTCGACGCTGGTCGCGAGCTATCCCACGCCGTGAGTCTCCCAACCGATACCACTACCCGAGGATCGACTCGTCTCGCCAACGAGGCTTGGGAGTCTCTGCTCCTCGCCCATACCTCGCTGATGAAGAAGTTCGTCGACGAGGATATCTGGGTGGAGGTGTCGATCAGGGAGTACGACGTTCTCTACACGCTGTCGAAGTGCTCGGGACCTATCCGGCTTGGCGACCTACAGCGTCACGTCCTGCTCAGTCAGCCGGCTCTGTCCCGGATGGTTGACAGGCTGGCGGGTCGTGACCTCGTTCATAGGGAGACCGACCCGACCGACGCCAGGGGCATTCTGCTGTCACTGACCGTGGAGGGGCTCGCCACACAGCGTCGAATAGGGCGTCGTCATGCCCGAAGCGTCGCCAGAGCGATGACCACGGCTCTGAACCATGCCCAGCTCGTCGAGCTTCGCGAGATCTGCCAGACGTTGGCTGAGCCTGGCGAATGACGAGGCGAAAGCAGCCATGACTTCCCATGCCAGAGCCGCGCTGACGGTCGCCGTTGTCACCGCAGGATCCTCCGAGTCGTCATCCACCAGGTTGTTGGCCGATAGGACCGCCGCCGCCGCGGTCGAAGCTGCGAACAGTCGCGGACTGGAGGTGGAGGCTGTTCAGATCGACCTTCGCCGGATCGCCAGTGAGATCACATCGGCGTTGACCACCGGCGTCATCAGCGGAGACCTGGCGCAGGCGGTGGCAGCCTTGGCCGTGGCGGACGGACTGATCGTCAGCACCCCTGTGTACAACGCGGGCCCCAGTGGTCTGTTCACCTCGTTCTTCCAGGCGATCGACGATGACCTGCTCATCGCCAAGCCGGTGATACTCGCCGCCACCGCCGCCTCCCCACGACACGCCCTCGTGGTCGACGGTCAGATGCGCCCCATGTTCGCCTACCTTCGGACCCTGACCGTCCCCACGTCGCTTTTCGCCGCGGCGGAGGATTGGAACAACCGCGAGTTGGGCTCACGCATCGACCGCGCCGCGATGGAGCTGATCCTTCTCATGGAAAGCGAGTTCTCGAAGCAGGTGAGAGACATCTCCTGGAGCCGATACCGTCACGAGTTCGGCAGCACCGCCGACGATGGAATCGACTTCGACTCAGACATGATGAAACTCGCCGCCGGCGGCTCACTCACCGGACCCCGACCTGCCCGGCAGCAACTTCCCCGGCGGCAGGCCGCCGGGCAGTTGAAATCTTGCACGGCGGCAAAGCCGCCGTGCATGTCAGTAATCGTGCGGCCTCCGGCCGCGCTCATCTGTGCTGATCGGGCTGTACACGCCAGCCCAATCAGGCCGAGGGGGCTGGCAGGAGCCACCCCCTCGGGCACCCCCAAAGTACCGAAGCAACGTTGGTGTGGGGTTTGGCTGCCGTCTGCCGTCCGAAGCGAACAAGTTCTGGCGCTACGCCTTCAGGCACCACCAACGGAGCCTGGCTCCATCGGTGGTTCGACTTCCGCCTTCCGTCTTCCGTCTTCCGTCTGCGAGCGAAGCGAGCCCGCGAGCCCTACGTATGCCCGTAAACCGGGATGTCTGCCCCGTTGATCACTTGCGAGCCCGGGGAGAGCAGGAACTCGATCACCGAAGCGATCTCGTCGGGGGTCGGCCAGTACACGTAGTCGGCGAAGGGGAGCGCCGCTCGGGTGGCCGGGGTGTCGATGACCGTCGGCAGCAGGCACATTGGCGGTGACGTGGTTCCGTCGAGCTCTTGACGCCGCCGTCTTGGCCAGGGCGACGACCCCGGCCTTGGCGATGTTGAAGGCGACCTGGCCTGACGGCGTGTCCGACTGCCGCCCGGCTTCCCATCAGCACGATGCGACCCGATCCGGCCTGGCGGAGATAGGGGATAGCGGCCCGAACCGCGATAGAAGGCTGACCGCAGGTTGAGGTCGAGCATCCGCTCGAACCGGACGTCATCGGTCTCCTCGACGTCGCGGGCACCGGCCCACCCACCCACCAGCGAGCAGAGGGCATCGATCGACCCGAACTGCTCGGCAGCCGCCTTGAAGAATGCGGCCACCTCCTCGGCGTCGTTGGCGTCCACCCTCCGGAGGAGCATGCGGTCCTCCTCGAGTTCGACTTGGCGCTCGAAGGCCTCCGCTTCATCCGGTATCAGGTAGGTCACCGCCAGCCGGTGTTTCCCTTGGCGGCGAGCCGGCGGGCCAGGGCGGTGCCCAAGGCCCCCGGTGCCGCCGGTGATTACGACGGTGCGGCTTGTCTCCATCTTCCTCCTGAAAGGTTCCTTTGATGGCGCCAGAGATTACGTCGACTGGACCCGACGGCGGTCAGCCTGGCCCAAACGGACTCGTCCCGGCTACACACTCTTGTTTGGGCTGGTAGCTTGCTCCGCGGGCGAGCCAGGCAGGAGGAGGCCATGGCGTCGATCACCTTCGACGGGGTCGGGAAGGTCTATCCGGGAGGCACGAGGGCAGTCACCGATGTCAACCTGGAGGTCGAGGACGGCGAGTTCATGGTGCTCGTCGGCCCCTCCGGGTGCGGCAAGTCCACCCTGCTGCGGATGGTCGCCGGACTGGAGGACATCAGCGAGGGCGAGTTGAACATCGGCGACCGGGTGGTCAACGACGTCCCGCCCAAGGACCGCGACATCGCCATGGTCTTCCAGAACTACGCCCTCTATCCCCACATGTCGGTCTACGACAACATGGCCTTCGGGCTCAAGCTGCGCAAGATGCCGAAGGACGAGATCAAGCGCCGGGTCGACGGAGGCCGCCAAGATGCTCGAGATCACCGAGTTCCTGCGATCGCAAGCCGAAGGCCCTCTCCGGTGGGCAGCGGCAGCGGGTGGCCATGGGTCGGGCCATCGTGCGCGAGCCGCTCGGCGTTCCTGATGGACGAGCCGCTCTCCAATCTCGACGCCAAGCTGCGGGTGCAGATGCGGTCCGAGCTGGGTCTGCTCCACGCTCGGCTGAAGACCACCACGCTGTACGTGACCCACGACCAGGTCGAGGCGATGACGATGGGTGACCGGGTGGCGGTCATCCGCAAGGGCACGCTGCAGCAGGCGGACACCCCCCGCGGTCCTCTACGACGAACCCGTAACCTGTTCGTGGCCGGCTTCATCGGGTCACCGTCGATGAACTTCATCTACGGGACCCTGCTCGAGGAGGACGGCGGCGACTATCGATACAGTTCGCCGGCAGAAGCTGGCCGTGGACCGCTCTGCCATTGCATCCCGACCCGGTTTGACGGACTACGCCGGCAAAGAGACGGTGATCGGGGTGAGGCCGGAGAGCTTCGAGGTAGCCTCGGCGGTTCACCGGCGCCGATGCGGCGCAGACCATCGAGATCACCGTCGACATCACCGAGCAGCTTGGGAGCGAGGCGTACGTCCACTTCATCAGCCCGCAGCGGCCGGTGGTCACCCCCGACATCCGCGAGCTGTTGGAGGACGAGGGGCTCGACGAGACCTCGCTGGGCAACGAGACCAAGATGGTGGCCCGGGTCAACCCCGACCTGGCCCCGAAGAGTGGCGAGACCACCCGGCTATGGGTAGACACCTCCAAGCTCCACTTCTTCGACCAGGACACCGGTCTGGCAATCTGGTAGGCGAGGCCGCGCCTCACGGCGTGAGGCGCTTGAAGGACTCGGCGAGAGGAAGCCCGGCAGGCTGGCCCAGCTCCGCCGCCCATTCGCTGGATCCGTCCTCGAAGGCGGCCCGCGCCACATCGGAGGCTGAGGCGTCACCCATCGTCGTCTGCGTCTGGCTGGAATGACGCAGTAGGGCGGCCAGCTTCGCGGCGAAGGTGGCGGCGATGTCCTCGAAGTGGTCGGGCTCGTCGGCCGCCCACAACAGCAGCGTCGCCGGTCGATGCTTCTCGACGCCGTCCGGTGAGCTGCTCGGGAAGAAGAGGTGGTCACGCGCCGCGACCACCGCATCGACCGCAGCGAACCCGGTGACCCTGTGGTCCGGATGGAGCATGTAACGCTTCCAGGGATCGTGGGTCAGCACCACTTCGGGACGGAGCCGGCGGATCCAACCGGCGAGCTCTCGGTGCAGCGCCATCCAGGGCTCGAGTTCCCCGTCCGACCGCCCCGAGCATCACCACATCGCTGGCTCCCAGTTCGTCGGCGGCTGCTCGCTGCTCGGTGCGGCGGGCCGCGATGAGCTGCTCCGACGGCAAGCGCGGGATCCCATGTCCCCTTGGAACCGTCGGTGACCACCAGCATGGTGACCTCGCAACCTTCGGCGGCCCAGCGAGCGAGGGTGCCGCCGGCGCCGAACTCGGCATCGTCGGGATGGGCGCCGATGGTGAGCGCCCGGGCCGGCGTGGCCAGCGGACCTGGATCCGTCGTCATCCTGCCGCCCGCTGCGCCCACACATTGCGAAGCCAACTGCCTCCGGGTAGCGCCGCCATCGCTTCCAGGTCACCCGCCCGATCGAGGTCCCAGGCGAGCCCGACCCGGATCAATACCTCCGGGTCGACCGCCGTCGCCAGGTGGCGGTGGAAGCTCCCGGGCCCATAGGAGAACCGAAAGGCGCCGGTGCCGCCGATGAGGTTGCTCCCACCGTCCCACGATGGGGCGAGAAGGGCGCGACCTCGATGGATGACATCGATGCAGGCGTTCAGGTCGGCGACACCGAGCAAGGGAAGGTCGGCATGGCACACCAGCCATGAATCGGCCTCCGCCGCAGTCACTACGGCGGCGGCTGCACGGTCCAGACCGCGGCCCGGTCCGGTTTCGGTGATGACCTCAGCACCGCCGTCTCTTGCCAGGCGAGCGACCTCGGCGTCATCGCTCACCACTGCGACCCTCGATCCGGTAGCCAGGGCGGCGGCGATGGTCCGTTCGGTGCAGCATCGCATCAGAAGGCGACGGCCGGCAGGGTCCACTTCACCGGCGAGCCTTGCCTTTGCACCGTCGAGCGCCTTGACGGGTATCCCGATGATCGACACTGCGGCAGGCTAACGGTGGGGTGGCGGGTGTCTGGCGGTCCCACCGACCACCGGTAGGCTCCGGGCGGGGCCGGCAGTACCAGGACCAGGAGCTCATCGAGGCCATAATGCGTCGTCAGACCAAGATCGTGGCCACGATGGGCCCGGCGGTGGCCTCGCTCGCCAAGGTTGGCGAGCTGATCCATGCCGGGCTCGATGTCGCCCGGCTCAACTTCTCCCACGGCGAACACGACACCCACCGCCAGTTTCGCCGACTGGGTACGCGAGGCGGCAGCCGATATCGGTGCCAACGTCGCCCTGCTCCAGGACATCCAGGGGCCAAAGCTCCGGTTGGGCACGATGCCCGACGGCAAGGTGCAGCTCGATCGCGGCGAGCAGATCGACCTGGTGCCCGGCGCAACGAGTGGGGACAGTTCGCACATCCCGGTGGACTACGAGCACCTGCTGGAGGATGTCGCCCCGGGTCGCTCGGTGCTTGTCGCCGACGGGTTGGTCAGGCTGGAGGTGGCGGAGAGGCTGCATGACCGTCTGCGCTGCGTAGTCGTGGCGGGCGGGGAGTTGGCCGACCACAAGGGGGTCGCCTTCCCCGGGTCCGAGCTCCGGGTCCCTTCCCTGACCGAAAAGGACATGGCCGACATCGCCTTTGGACGGGAGCTCGGCGTCGACTACGTCGCCATGTCTTTCGTTCGCAGCGCCGATGACATCCGACAGGTCGCTGCCCTGGTCGAGCCGGGCACGCCGATCATCGCCAAGGTGGAGCTGGCGGCGGCGTACGAGAACCTGGACGACATCCTCTCCGCCGCCGACGGGGTGATGGTGGCGCGGGGCGACCTCGGGGTAGAGCTACCGCTGGAGAAGATCCCTTTGGTCCAGGCCGACATACTCGAGCGGACCAACGCAACCGGACTGCTCACCATCACGGCAACCGAGATGCTCCAATCGATGGTGGAGGCGCCTCGTCCCACACGGGCCGAGGTCACCGATGTCGCCACCGCAGTCACCGAGGGCACGGACGCCGTGATGCTCTCGGGAGAGACGGCGGTGGGGAAGTATCCGGTAGAGGCGGTACGGATGATGGACACCATCTGCCGCGAGGTAGAGACCGGGCTCCGACCGCAGCGGCGCACCGTCCATCCCAAGCTGAGCTCGGTCCCAACGTTCGCATCGGCCATCGCCAATGCGGCCGTCGAAGCGGCCGTCGATCTCGACCTGTCCACCATCGTGGCGTTCACCGAGACCGGAAGCACGGCCCGGCTCCTCTCCAAGTACCGCCCTGCCGTCGGACATCGTCGCCTTCACCGCAAGGGACTCGACCCTGCGCCGCATGGCCCTCTACTGGGGGGTGCGGGCGGTCCCCTTCGAGCGGCGCGCCTATACGGATCTCGAGATCGCCGCCGCCGAGAAGTACCTCGAGAAGGAGAGGCTTTGCACCCGGGGAGAGGGTGTGGTCATGGTCGCCGGGATCCCCGCCAACCGCCAGGCATCCACCAACTTGATGAAGCTCCATGTGATCGGGGAGAGAGACCGTGGCGTCGACTCGCAGCGTGACGGGCGGGGTTCGATGGGGGGGTTGAGCGGCCCCGTGTAGAGTCCGGCCGACCGAGTCGAGGGAGCCGTCAGGTGGGTCAACCGATTCAGGTCATGGACCGCGTCGTGCTGGGAGATGTCGCCCTATTCGACACCGATCGCACGCTCACCGGACAGGATGGGGAGACCTACTCGACATTGGCCGATACCGAGCGCACCGACACGTTTGGCAGCGACATCGCCGCCCTCCTTCTCGAGTCGGATGATCGCTTGGACTCGGTATACGTCCTCTCCAACAGCCTCTCGCTGCGCCGACCCGATGGTTGGACCGAAGAGGCCCTCGACAACGCCTCCGAGACCATCCGCACCTTCTTCATCGTCTACGAGGAGAACAAGGCGCCGGGAGCGATGGAGGAACCCGAACCCGAAGCGGCCGAGGAAGCTGACGAGGAGTCCGGGTAGGGCGACCTCAGAAGGAAGTAAACCCTCAGTTCCCTACGGCAAGACGTAGCAAGAATTCTCTCCCCCCGGCGGGGGGAGTACCCGACGCCGGAGGCGTCGGGGGAGGGGGGAACGGTTCACTCCCACAGGTCTGGAGGCGCGTGTTGAACACCGTTGGGAGTTCGGCAGCCCCCCTACCAGCTGCTTCGCAGCTGGGCCCCTCCCCCTGCGGGGGGGACGGAGAGGAATGGGCGCGGGCCGCACCGCGAGGATTGGCCGCCGCCTGCCGTCTGCCGTCTGCTGCCTTTTACGGCGCGGTTGTCGGAGGCGCTGTGGTTGGTGGTTCGGTGGTGTCGGGGGGCGGTTGGGTCGTGTCCGGTGGCGGTTGGGTCGTGTCGGGTGGCGAGGTCGTCGTGGTCGGGGGCGCCGGGCAGGGCTCGCCCGTGTAGTCCTCGGACTCGGGCGGGAGGTGGCAGGGGTGCCGTTCCACCACGATCGGCTGCGGTCGGTAGCGCCAGGTCCAGGTGCCCTCGATCCTCGGTGCCGTCGGGGAAGGTGATGGTGCGCACCACGTCAACCGAGAATCCTTGGGTTCCATCCGAAACCCGGCGCTCGTCCCCGGGCGCCAGCCCGCTGTTGCCCTCGTACACCGTGGTTGTCGGATCGGTGAATCCGTATGGCTCTCCGGTGGTTGCTTCGACCACCTTGGACTCGCCGTTGCCCTCGGTCGCCACGTAGACATCGGCGGTCCGGTCGCCCGGTATGTGCTCGCCCACCAGCGACCTACCGCCGTTGCATCCATAGAGCCTGACCGTGATCGACGTGTCGCTGTACTCCGTCCGGATGAGGACACCGCAGCTCCCGTTGTTCCCGAACGCGAGATCGGGTGAGGGCCATGACAGCGTGGCCTCGACCCCTTGCGGATAGCGGCTGAACCAGAAGCTATGGGGCGTGTGGCTCACGTCCAGGTAACCCCCCCAAAAGACCGCGTTGTAGAGAGTGGTGGTGAACTGGCTGATCCCACCGCCCAGGTTGTCGTCGACCACGACGCCGCCGATGATCGCCCCAGCTTCCTTGTAGCCCTCCTCGGCGGTCCGCTCGCCGACGTAATCGTTGAGCCAGAACTGACCGTCTGGGGGCACGATGGCGCCATCGACCTCGTCGGCGATGAGGTGGATATTGTCGACCCGGGCCTCGCAGCAGTCGTGATAGGTGGTGAACTTGGAGACGAGGTGCTCGATCCCCAGCGTTTCGAGCTCCTCGGTGGTCACCTCGGGCTCAGCTCCCTCGCGGGAACGGGAGCACCCCGGACCGGCTTCCACGAAGCGCCGCCGCCCGGAGGGCATCGGCCGCCCCTTCGGGATCGATGACCGTCCCGGCGCGCCCGGGCTCGATCCCCACCGTCTCGTCGGTATTGACGATGAACCGGGCGTCGACCGGGGGTAGTTCGAGTTCGGACCTGAGGCTCTCCAGCCGGGCGGCGACTTCGTCGGGCAGGAACCCCACCTCGATCGCCGGGTTGTCGCCCCCGATGGCCCTGCTGCGGAAAGCCGCCGCCAAGTCGTCGACGTCAAAGGTCACCTCGGAGTATGGGTCCTCGCGGTAGAGAACGACCGGTCCGGCGAGGAGCGCCTCGGCGACGGTCACCGCCCGGTTGACATCTCTCCTGGTGACCGTGGGTTTGATGTCGATTACCTGTGCTTCCACCGGACGGCGGTCCTTGCGGAGGAGTTGATCGACCAGGTCGGAGGTCAATCGATCGCGGTCTACCCCGCGGCCCTTCATCGGGTAGCGGGGGACCGGTTGGGTGCCATCGAGCCGGACGGCTCCGTTGAACGGTGGGTCTCCGACGACGTTCTCATCCCAACTGTCGTAGACCGGTTCCAGCCTGCTCCGATCGACGCGCCCGGTGGGTGCTATCACCTCGTCGCGGAACTGGTGCCCCAGCCACCACCGAAACTGCTGGATGATCGAGCCCTCGCGCCCCACCTGCATCGCCCGCTCTGCAAGCTCGGCGGTGTTGAGCCGGAATCCGATCGCATCGGGACTGATCCGGAAGTTCTCGTCGACGACGTTGACCGCCACTGGCTGGACGGCAAGTTCATCTTCGAGGGTGAGCACAGCCCGCTCTGCCGCGGCCGGCCCGAGCCCGGAGAGATCGGCGTCACCCACCGATACGTTTCTCAGCACCTTGCCCTGATGCAGGGCGCGATCGACTGCGTAGCCGCCGATGATCAACAGAGCGACCGCCATCACGGCTACGACCGATAGGAGAACGGAGCGGGAGCTTCGTGCCATGTGCGAGCGGTTGCTCTCCGGAACCTAAGAAGAGTCTAGGGACGGTGATGCCCAGGACGGAATCCATCGCCGGATACGATGCCTGGCGTGATCGAATTTCCCCCCGTGCCGCCCGGGGACCCGGTCCGAATTTCGGCCTCGACTTTCGTCACATACAAGCAGTGCCCGGCATCTGCCGAGGCGCGGTTGCGGGGTGTCTTCGGTCCCGACAGTCGGGCATCCTTCTCCGGCGGGCTCGCTCACCGGGTCTTTGCCCGACACCTCGGACAGGGCTCGATCGACCCCGAGGGCTTCCATCAGGTGTGCCGCGAAGAAATCGGCTCGTCATCGCTCAACATGAAGATGGCCGGGCTCGGGCTGGGCAAGCCGAGCGTGCTCGCCCCGCTCATCGAAGAGGTACAGGCGCTCTATCAGCGGTTCCGCAGCGTGCCGGTCGAAGGCTTTGTCGGCGCCGAGGTCGACCTGGCAGCGGAACCGGCCGACGGGGTGAACCTCGTGGGGAAGGTTGACGCTGTGTTCGGTGACGACGGCGGTCCTCGCCTGGTCGACTGGAAGACAGGTGAGTTGGGGGATCCGCTGGTTCAGCTTCATTTCTACGCGTTGCTCTGGGCGCTCCAAGAGGATGAGATTCCCGGCCGGTTGGAGGCCGTCTCGGTGCGGACCGGCGAGCGTTTCTCCACCGTCCCATCACGTACCGACCTCGAGGTGGTTGCCGGGGAGGTTGCGGAGATGGTCACCCGGCTCAGGACTGCATGGGCGTCGGGCGCCGAGATCGAATTGTGCGGTGGGCCGTGGTGCCGGTACTGCCCCCTGCTCGAGGGGTGCGGTGAGGGCATGGCAGCCGTGGGTTTCGATCCGGTGAGCGCTCCGGCGCCGTAGACAGTCGGAGGTGGTCCTATGCGTGTGGTGATCAGCGGAGCCGGGGGTCCGATCGGAACTGCACTCACCCGACTCCTGCGACGCCGTGGGGATGACGTGGTCCGGCTCACCCGCGGGGACCTCGGCACCGACGCGATCACATGGGATCCAGACAATCAGCGCATCGATACCGCCGGATTGGAAGGCGCCGACGCGGTGGATACACCTCGCCGCCGAGCCGATATCGCCGCCCCTGACCAGTGGGAAGCGAGATCGTGTGCTGCGGAGCAGGTCGGAGGGCACCCGGCTGTTGGCCTCCACATTGGCCGGGTTGGACAGCAGGCCTGCTGTGATGGTGAGTGCATCGGCCATCGGCTTCTACGGTGACCGCGGGGACGAAACGCTCACAGAGACGAGCGCTTCGGGATCCGGGTTTCTATCCGAGGTGGTGCACGTGTGGGAGGCGGCAACGGAGCCAGCCGCGGAGTCTGGGATTCGAGTCGTTCACGCCCGAACAGGTCTGGTGCTCACCTCACGGGGCGGAGCGCTGTCGCGCTGTTGATTCCGTTCAGGCTTGGACTGGGCGGTCGGCTTGGATCGGGTCGCCAATGGTGGAGTTGGATATCGCTAACTGATGAGGCGCGCGCCATGGCGCATTGCATCGCCACCGACGAGCTCGATGGGGCGGTCAATCTCACCTCACCGTCGCCGGTGAGGAACGAGGAGTTCACCCGGCGATTGGCGGCGGCACTGAACCGGCCGGCGGCGATCCCCGTGCCGGCTTCGGCGCTTCGCCTTGCACTAGGTCCCGATCTCGCCGAAGGTCTGGTCCTGGCGAGTGCTCGGGTCGTGCCCGAGCGGCTCATGAACAGCGGTTTTTCCTTCCGACATGACCGGCTCGACGAAGCCCTGGCAGAGGAACTCTGACTCTGGCTGTTTCGGGATGACACGGGGATGTCACACCCCCCGGATACAGTGCGCGCATGGTGGCTGTGGTGGAATTGTCGGACGGCGAGGTCCGCATCGAGCAGATGACGGTGCGCGACCCGGTGCTCTGCTCTGTTCTTCGCAATCAGCCGCAAGAGCGTTGGGTCGAACTCGTCGAGCGTGCCCTCTCCGTCGGTGCCCGTGGGTTGATGACCATGGGGCTCGGTATCGACCTCGCCGAGGTGGATGACCGGGTCCGCCGAAGCGTCGCCGAGGGCACGGCTGACGCCAGGCGTCAACTGGAGAAGATCCTCGAGCGCGCCGTGGCCGAGCTCTCCGGATCTTTCGATCCCGAGCACCGCACGTCAGCTACCGCCCGGGCAATCACCGAGTTCGGGCTGGTCCGCGACGGTCTGCTCGAGGCCATCGACCCGGGTCACCGCGACAGCGTCACCTCCAAGTTCCTGGTTGAGCTCGACGAGCTACTTGGGCCGGGGCAAGCTCGAGGGCGTCCTGGAGCGGTCTCTCGATCCGTCGGCCGACGGGTCGGGGTTCGCCACGATGGCCGCCATCTTCGATGAGAAGCTCACCGAACTACGCGATCTCGTGCTCCGCAAGCAGGGTGCCGAGGTCGAGGCCGAGCGGGGTACCCGCAAGGGATTCGATTTCGAGGAGGTCATCGAAGGACGCCTCCGGGTGATGGGTCGCTCTATGGGTGGTTGCGTGATCGAGCACACAGGGCGGACCACAGGTGAGCTCGGTGCCGGCTCGATTGTCGGCGATGTGGTGATGACGCTCCCCAACACCCGCAAGCTGGTCATCGAGGTGAAGAACACCAACAAGCTGACGCTCCACGGCCCCAAGGGAATCCTTCGTGAGCTCGACGACGCCCTGGTCAACCGCGGCGCCGATGCCGCGGTGTGCGTCTCAGCAATCGATGCCTATCCGGCTGAGGTAGGAGTGTTCGGAATCTACGGCAACAGGGTGCTGGTCGTGGACGATGGCGAAGGGACTCTGCTCGAGGCGGCGGTCCGGGTCGCCACTCTGTTGGCGGAGCGGAACGCGGCCTCGGCCCGCGATGCTTTCGACGCCGAGGCTCTGGCGAGGCGGTTGTCGACCATACGGGAGTTGGCCGGCAACCTAGGTGCGAGCCGCCGGCAGCTCACCGAGGTCTCGAAGTCGGTGGACACCGTTTCGGTCAACCTGGGCACTCTGCGGTCAACCATCCTCGCCCTGGTCGACGAGGCAGCCGCCGACCTGGCCCGCTCACCAGTGGCCGACGTGGTAGATCTTCCCCGCCGCGAGGTCGGCTGAGCCAAGAAGACGGAAGACGGAAGACGGAAGACGGAAGACAATCCGATTCCGTCCCCCCCCGCAGGGGGGAAGGGACCCGCTGCGGAGCAGCGGGTAGGGGGGCTGCCGAACTCCCAACGGTGCTGACTCACCCGCCGCCTGATCGTGCTTCGACCTTGGCTGTCGCCTGGCCCAACTCGGTGAGCATGCCGGCAAGCTCGGCTCTGTCTCGGGCCATGGTGCGGAGGGGTTGACCCAGACGGCGGTCGATCTCTTCGGCGAGATCGGTCCTGACTTCGGTCCGGTAGAGGTCCGCCGCCCGCTGCCCGGCCCGGCGGCCCGACGATTTCAGCATCGAGGCAACCAGGGACCCCACCAAGACCACCATGAGAGCGGCGATCAATGGCCATGGCCAATTGCCCGGTCGGAGCACCTCAGGCTGGGCCCAGGCCCACACTGCGGCCCCGATGAGCACCAGTAGGAGCACGGTCTGGATGACCGCAGCCACCGGCCACCATCGGCTGCGGGTAACTTCCGGCCCGGAGCGGTGCAGGGCGCGAACCGAGTCGGCCGCAGCCTCCATCTCGCTCTCAACCCTCTGAGAGGAAAACTCCCGGCGGAGGTGCTCGCCAAAGGCACCGCCCGCTTCGAAGGACAGGTCTCCGACCAGTTCTTCGACGAGTACCGCCGCCGACGGCAAGCCGGCCCCCGCCGCCGCTCGCTTCCCCACCTCGGTGGCCCCCTCATCGGTTGTCGCCCCCAGAGCCCGTCCGGCGGCGCTGCGGCGGACGCGGTGTGCCAACCGGCCGATCGGTCCGCTTCCGCCGGCTAGAGCCAGGCGGACGCCGTCGCGTTGGGTGGCGTCGGTGACGCTGACGTCCACCATCGCCGCCGACAGCGAGGTCGCCGCGAGGTCGCGGCAATCTGCCCAACGGCGATCCAGTTCGAGTCCACCCGACGTCACCCCGGTGATCTCGGCCAGTTCGGCCGATGTACGCCGGACGTCGGCCACCATCTTGGTGATGGCGGTCTTCTTGCCTGCCACCCGCTCATCAAGCAGGCGGCGGAGTTCTTCGATCCCCTGGGGAGCGCCGATCGTCGGGTCGGCAGCGGTGGCGAGCACAATTGGGTCCTCGATCCCGTCGGCGATGAGCCGGGAGCACAGGTCGGCGATCACCTCTTCCCGCAACCCCTCGGACAGACGGTCCACTTGGTTGAGGACGAAAAGGAACGTCGAGCTATACCGGGCGAGCGGGGCGAGCCATGCCGTGTGGATCGCCGCGTCGGCGTATTTCTCCGGGTCGAGAACCCAGGCGACGGCGTCCACCCGTGGAATCAGACGCCGAACCGACAGCACATGATCGAGGTCGATCGAGTCGAAATCGGGCAGATCGAGGACCGCAACCGCGGCTGTGCCCTCCTGTTCGACCCGCTCTTCTATACCGAGGTCGTCGAGCAACCGGACCAGGCCGGGTTCGGGGTTGGCGGGGAGAAGCGCCAGCGGGTGGTCCGTGGTCGGCCGAATGGGCCCGGTCGGTGCCACCTTGGCTCCGGCCAGCGCATTCAAGATGCTCGACTTTCCCGAGCCGGTCCCACCCGCCAGCGCCACGACAACCGTCTCGCCCATGAACCCCGATCGCCGTCGGATCATCTGTGTGCGCTCGGCGGCGGCAGCGATGAGAGCCGGGTCGACCAGCCCTGCGGCCCTGGCCACGGCACGGTCGAGGATGTCAACTGCGGCGTCGAGATCGGGGGTCATTCCACTACCCCGAGGAGGGCGACGCCCTCGCGCAATTCGGCGGCGACATCAGCGCCTTCGGTGCGGTCCGCAACCAACGTGGCGAATCTCTCGCCGTCCTTCTCGATGACCTCGCCGACGCCGTCCGCCAGCTGGCGGCGCGCCTCCTCGACGAGGGACCTTGCCGCCGCCTTTCCGAAGACGTGCTCGAGGATCTTCTGCTGTGCTGCTGCGGCTCCGGCGGCGATTCCCAACTCGGCACCCGTGAGTCCGGCGGTATGGACGAACACAGTCAGGAGCAGCACCACCGCCGCGGCGTTGACCCCGTACGAGGCGGCCTGCGCCTGCCTCTTCCTGCCCTTACCCTCCTTCTGCACCAGCTTGACGACATCGCTCATCCAGTCGGCGACGGCGTGGCGTGCCCCATCCTCGGTCTGTGGATCGTGCCTCCAAAGGGCGCCCTCGGGTACCTCGGCGAGAAGCGCCCGACCGGTCTCGTCGGATTCCCACGCAGCCGCCGTCGAGCGGGCGGCGGCGTCGGAGCGTCGGGTGACGGTGGCGACCAATTCGGATCCCGCCTCGGCGCCGAGTTGCGCCACCACCGGTCGCCCGCCGAACACGCGGCGCGCCCACTCGCGGAACCGGGTCGCCCCCGATGCCATGGCCCGGGTCAGCTCGCCGGTCCCAACGAACTCCTCCCATCTGGCCAGGACCTCGCCACGAATGAGCGTGCCCTCTGCCAGAGAGATCGCAAGCCGGTCCACCTCGATTTGGTAGGGAACGGCGGCAGCCGCCGTCAGCCGAGCGCCGGTATCCCGCTGTCGATCGACCCGATCCGCCACGTCGCTCGTGGCGTCGCCGACCTGGCTGGTGGTGCCAGCTATGGCCTGCGACAAGGCGGCGTCCCGTCCGGCGGCATCGGCCACTGCCTCGAGGCGGGCACGGATCGGGGCAACAGCAGACGCAGGGAGTGCAGTGGTGGAAGGGTCGATGGCCTGCTCGGCTATCACGATCACCGGACCGACCAGACCGGCGGTGGTCAGCATCCTGGTGTAGTCGTCGAGGACGGCTTCAGTCCGCGGTGTGACCCGGTTGAGGACGAGGACCGTGGTCAGGTCGCGCCTTCGGAGGCGCTCGAGGAATTCCCATGGAACGGCGTCGGCGTACCTCTGGGCGCTCGCCACGAACAGGGCGACGTCAGCCGCGGCCAACAACTCATCGACCATCTCGCGGTGCCAGCCTTCGACCGAGTCGAAGTCCGGAGCATCGACCACGGTGAGACGTTCGAGCAGAGGATCGTCGGAGACTTCGACCAGCAACGGCCGCTCGTCCGACATGCCGAATGAGCCGACCAACCGCTGGCGGTATCGATCCGCGTTGTTCTCGTGGCACCAGACCACCGGCGCCGTAGTGGTGGGCCGCAGCACCCCGACCGCGCTGACCGCCCGGCCGGCGAGCGAGTTGACGATCGTCGACTTGCCACTGCCGGTGGATCCGACCACCACCGCGAGGATCGGCGCTTCCCAGTCGGCGAGACGGGGCAACAGGTACTCGCGGATCGACCAAAGCACGTCGGCGCGCGCCGACCTGTCGTCTGCCTGGGTGGGCGTGGGGAGGTCGAAGCTGACACCATCCAGCCTCGAGGCGAGATCGTGGAGAGCGGGGCCTAATCCGGCCGCCGGGTCGGTGGTCCCCATCGCTCCCCGATTGTGGCAGAGCGGAGACGGTGGGAGGTGGTAGCCCGACTTCCGTCTCCCTCGTCCTTCTGCCGTCCTTTCGTCTTGCGTTCAAGCGGTACCCTGATTCCCCCCGCCAGCGGCGGGGGTGCCGACCGCGGGAACGTTCTTGACCGAGTGGCGTGAGTGGGTCGCATGGCGCCGGATCGTCCGGGTGGCGGACGACCCGATGGAAAGCGCTGCCGCCGTGGGGGTCGATGCGGCGCGTGCCCTCAGAGAACTGGCGCAGACGGTGGCGGCGCTGGCACCCGAGGCCTACCCGGAGGCTGTGCTCGATGGTGTCGATCTGCTCAATAAACGCCGACAGGGAATGGCCCCCATCGCCAATCTGCGCAACCTTGTGTACCTGCGGGCGGGGGATGGCATCGACGGCCTGATCGCGGCGCTCGATGAGTACGTCGAGCACATGGCCGATGCCAGCGATCGGCTTGCCAAGGTCGGGGCGGATCTCATCTCCGACGCCGGGACCGTGCTGGTACACGCCCACTCGACCTCGGTGCGCGCCGTCCTCGACGAGGCTCGCAGCCGGGGGAGGTGGTTCACAGTCTCGTGCACCGAGGCGCTCCCCACCGGCGAGGGGGCCGAGATGGCTTCCGAGCTCGCATCGGCCGGCTATCAGGTGGAACTGCTCGGCGACGAGACCGCTGCCGAAGTCATCGGCGGGATGGACCTGGTTCTCGCCGGGGCGGAGGCGCTTGGCCCGGGATCGGCGATCAACAAGGTTGGCACACGTGACCTGGCGAGCGCGGGCTCGCCGCGGTGGAGTCCCGATCTACCTGGTCGCATCGACCAGGAAAGTGCTCCCGGCGGCGCTGTTCGACGATGCGGCGAGGCTGCAGGGGCGCATGGGCGTCTCTGAGGTGGTGCCGCTGAAGGCGGTCACCGGTGTGATCACCGAACTGGGTGTGCTCTCCCCCGGCGAGGTGTCGGAATTGGCCGCTAGTGGGCCAGTCGCACCCGAGTTGCCCTGAATCAGGCCGGGACGAGGATCTTCAGCGCCCGATCGCAATAGCCGATCTCGACCCGATCGACCAAGCCGAGCGATTCGCCGTCGCATTGCGCCGCCATGGCCGGCTCGGCCGAGATGTTGAGCCGATCGACGCCGGTCCAAACCGTCACTCCGGCCACTCCATCGAGACGTCTCCCCGCCAGCACGTTGGCCAGGATCTCGGCGATCCTTGCCGCAGCGAGCTCCTCGAGTACGAGCACCGCCAGCGAGGCGGGGGAGCGTCGTGCGATCCTCAGCGGGAACGGCCCGAGGTAGGTGTAGGGCTCGTGGACCTGGACGAGGACGGCGACCCCATCGGCGCGGCGCTCGCCGTCGTCGACGCGGAGAGATGCGGGCCGGCCCACGTACGAGCCAAGCGCGGTGCGGAGAGTGGTGCGCAGATAGTGCAGGCCTCCAAGCCGGTATTTTCGGTAAGGCTCGGCTTCAGCCTGTCGGACGATGTCGGCGTCGAGACCGATGCCGGCAGAGAAGGTGGCGATCGTGTCCACCTTGCCGAGCGCTCCGCTGCCCTCAAGGCTGGCCACTGCGAGATCGACTCGCCGTGGGTTCGAGCGGAGCGCCTCGGCCGCTCCGACTGGGTCGTCGGGGATGCCGAGTATCCGCGCCAGGACGTTGGTGGTCCCCACCGGGATGACAGCCATCGTCGCGCTGGTCCCCACCATGGCTGCCGCGGCGTGGTGAACGACACCGTCTCCGCCCATCGCCGCCACGACATCGACGCCGTTGTCGATTGCCTCGCATACCGTCGCCTCGATTCCTCCCGCCGCCGACGGCCACAACTGCTCGACCTCGTACTGGGTGCGGAGGATCCCGGTCACCCGCCTCAGGGCGTCCCCACTGAATCCCGACGCCGCCGGGTTGGCGAGGATGGCGAGCCTCACCCGCTCTGTCCCACCGTGGCGGATGGTGTCCCGGCCGTGGCGGGAAGCCGGGGAACACCCTGGAGGATGATCCTTGCCACCAACACGTTCACCGCAAGCAGGCCAAGCGCAGCGAGCCGCCCCAGCCCAAGGACATCCACCACCAATGCCCACATCAGCGGTCCGAGGATCGTGGCAAACCGGCCGACTGTTCCATACAGGCCATAGAACTCGCCGTATAGATGCGGGGGGGTGAGGCGGGCCATGTATGCCCGGTCGGCCGCCCAGGTGGCGCCAAGGGCAAGGCCGCCGGCGACCCCGACGGCCCACCCCAAGTCCTCCATGTCGGACGCGGCGGCGGCGATGCCGACGAC
Organism: uncultured Actinomycetes bacterium; assembly: GCA_963758695.1. Taxonomy (GTDB): domain Bacteria; phylum Actinomycetota; class Acidimicrobiia; order Spongiisociales; family DATADW01; genus DATADW01. Next base: position 150,310 of record CAVWWM010000010.1, on the reverse strand, counting down.
CATCGTGGCGATCCACACCGTGAGCACCACATGGAGGATGACCCTGGGTCCGATTCGGTCCACCAGGCGTCCGGCGATCAGACCACCGACGATGGCGCTGGCGATCCCGATGACGGTGAGCGCTTGGACCTGTCCGGCGTCGAACCCGATCTCCTTCTGGGCGAACACCACCAGGAAGCCGCCGATGAGCGTGTTGATCGCATCGGTGTAGAAGAACCGTCCCACCAGGAATCGCACCACACCGGGATGCTGCGATGCGGTGCGCCACGAGACGACGAGGTTGGAGATCACCTTCCGCCACGACGGCGCAGGCCCGGCAGGTCGTGGGCGCGGCCGTTCTCGGAGCCACAGGAAGCATGGGAGGCTGAAGACCAGGAACATGAGCGCCAAGGTGCGGAAGAGACCCGGGTAGCCGATCCGGTCGAGGAGGAGCGATCCGACCCCCACCGCCAGAGCCGAACCGGCGTAGCCGACCGAAACGCCGAGCCCGGAGATCCAGCCCCGATTCTCTGGCGTGCTCACGTCGGGGAGCAGGGCGTCGTACACCACCGATCCCAGGTTGAAGGCGATGAGGGCGACGGCGTACACCGCCAGCGACAACACCGGCGAACCGATGCCGAGGAGGGCGGTGGCGGCGACCGCGGCCACGGTGGTCGCCACCAGTGTCGGCTTCCTCTTGGGTGCATGGTCGGTGCGGGCACCGATGAGGGGTCCGGCGAAGACAACTACCAGCATCGCAGCCGCCGTCGCCAGGGCCAGGGCACCGTCGGGATACCCCTGGACCACGGTGACCCACGTTGCGAAATACAGACCCTGGATGCCGAGTGCGAAGACGGTGTTGGCGAGGTCGTACGTGACCCATCCGGCGACGCTGCGCCGGTCAGGAACCCAGGAATCGACGCTGCTCACGCGTGCAGGTTAGGTGGAGGGGCTACGGCCACCCGAGCGATCAGAAGGTGACCGCGACCGAGATGAGCTCCTCACGGCCGAGGAGACCGCCAGCGGCCTGAATGGCCCGGTCCGCCTCGTCGAGTGGGAACTCGTGTGACACGAGTTGGTCGAGGCGGGCGTCTACCTCGAGCTGTCGGGTGGCCCAGTGGTACCCCGCCGAAGTGGCGCCGAACACCCCCTTGAGAGTGAGTTCCTTGAGCACCACGATGTCGGAGAAGAGTTGGGTGACCGTGTTCGCCCCCTTGGTGGAGGCAAGGACGACGCGTCCTCCCGCCCGCACCAGGTCCAGACCCATGTAGATCGCCTCGGGGTCGCTCGAAGTGACGTCGATGACGACGTCGGGACGAGTCCCGAGGCTGTTGGCCACCGAACTGGCGATGTCACCGTGCTCGACCGAGGCCGTCATGTCGGCGCCGAGCGACCGTGCCAGGTCGAGCCGGTCGCCATCGTGGGCGAGGCCGGTGACACCGACCCATCCCGCACCGGCGGACCGGGCGGCAATGAGCGCGGAGAGACCGCGCGGTCCCGGCCCCATCACCAGGACGTTCTCGCCTGGCTGCAACTCGGGAGCCTCCACTGCCCATGTGAAGCCGGACGCAAGCGGATGAGCGAACGTGGCGACCACGGCCGGGATGTCGTCGCTGACCAGGTGGAGGCGGGCAGCCGGGTCCAGGTAGAGGTACTCGGCCAGACCACCCCATAGGGCGGGAGGCTCGGTGGATGGCAACCGGCCATATGCGTTGACCGGACGGCGCAGGTTGCAGCTGGCCAGGCCGTTGGTGCACCGGCGGCATGCGCCACAACGGATCGAGCTTTCGACAACCACTCTGGACCCCACCGGCAGACCCACATCGGTCCCGGCGCTGGCGACGCGACCCACCACCTCGTGACCGGGGATCAGCGGGTAGCGGAGGTCGTTGGCGCCAAGCCATGCCTGGACGTCCAGACCGCTGAGCCCGGTCGCCTCGATGGCGAGCCACCCACCGCGATCGACGTCGGGGACGGGGAGGCTGGTAGCGCTCATGTGGCGCGGCTCGACCAGGAGCATGGCCTTCGCCTTGGATCCTCCGGTCATCGCAGCTCTCCCCGCGCCATCTAAACCTCCGAGAGGGTGGAGACGAGACGGCTCAGCCCCTCTTCCAGGTCGGCGTCTCCGAGGGCGTATGAGAGGCGGAATGAAGCCGGGGCACCGAAAGCCTCCCCCGGCACCACCGCCACCTCCGCCTGGTCCAGGAGCAGGGCGCACAACTCGAGCGACGTGGCAGGGTGCCTCCCGCCAACCCCGCGGGCGAGGACCCCGGCCACCGAGGGGAACAGATAGAAGGCACCCATCGGCTCGGGGCACTCGATGTCGGGAACCTTGGTGAGCATGGCATGGGCGGTACGGCGACGCCGGTCAAACGCAAGCCGCATCGCCTCGACCTCCTCCTGCGGCCCGGTGAGCGCCGCCAGAGCAGCAGCTTGGGCGACGTTGGCCACGTTCGAGGTGAGGTGGGACTGCATGTTGGCTGCGGCCGCAGCCACGTCATTGGGGGCGATGATCCAGCCGACCCTCCACCCGGTCATGGCGTATGACTTGGCGACACCGGTCACGACCACGGTGCGCTCGCGCTGCTCGGGTGCGGCCACTGGGATCGATGTGAAGGTTGCATCCCCGTAGACGAGCCGCGAATAGATCTCGTCGGTCAGCACCCATAGGCCGCGCTCCGCCGCCCACGCCCCGATGGCCGCCACCTGATCGGGCGGATAGACAGCACCTGTCGGGTTGGAGGGAGAGACGAAGATCAGGAGCTTGGTGCGGGGCGTGGTCGCCCTCTCCAACTGGTCGACGGTGGCCAGATAGCCCGAGTCGGCGGAGGTGGCTACGGGAACTGTGGCGCCTCCCGCCAAGGCGACCGCTTCGGGGTAGGTCACCCAGTAGGGCGCCGTGACCAGCACCTCGTCGCCGGGATCGATCAGGGTGGCCAGCGTCTGGAACACAGCCTGCTTGCCACCGTTGGTCACAACCACTTGCGACGGTTCGACGGCGAAACCGGACTCGGTCGACCGCTCGGCGATGGCGGCGCGCAATTCGGGGAGGCCGGCGGTGGCGGTGTACTTGTGGAAGCGGGGTTCGGCGCAGGCCCGCTGCGCTGCTTCGACGATGTGTGCAGGGGTGGGAAAGTCGGGCTCGCCCGCACCGAACCCGATCACGGGTCGTCCCTCCGCCCGAAGCGCCGCGGCCCTGGCACTTATCGCCAGAGTCGCCGATTCCTCGATTGCGGCGACTCGCTGCGAGATTCGGCCCATTGCTCGTCCTAGATGCCGGGGGCGAGCAGAGGTTAGAGCCTTGTCAGAGGCGCTCAGCCACCGACTTCATCTCGAGGAAAAGTCGCAGGTAGTCGGGTCCTCCCGCCTTGGCGTTCGACCCCGACATGTCGAACCCGCCAAAGGGTTGGACCCCGACGAGGGCTCCGGTGATCTTGCGGTTGAGGTAGAGATTGCCCACCCGGAAGTCGCGGCGGGCCCGTTCCAGCCTCTCGCGGTCACGAGAGAAAACTCCACCCGTCAGCCCGTATTCGGTCCCGTTGGCGATCTCGAGCGCCTGTTCGAAGTCGGCCGCACGTATCACCGACAGGACCGGACCGAAGATCTCGTGCTGAGCCAGCCGAGCGTCGGGATCGACACCTGCAAAAATGGTCGGCTGGATGTAGTAGCCGCCATCGCGCTCGATCGGTTCCCCTCCTTGGACCAGATCTGCCTCGCCCCGGCCCTTCTCGATCTCGTCGAGAACCGAGCGATGTTGTGCGGCGGTGATGACCGCATTCACCGCCACGTTCTCCTCGGCGGGTCCCACCTCCAGCTTCGCAGTCAGCTCGACAACGCGGTCGAGGACTTCGTCGTGGATGTCATCGACCAGGATGAGCCGGGAGCAGGCAGAGCATTTCTGACCCTGGAAGCCGAACGCACCCGTGACGGCGGCTGCGCTCGCCGCGGCGAGGTCGGCGGTTTCGTCGACGATCTGGGCGTCTTTCCCACCCATTTCCATGTAGGCGCGCTTGAGCCAGCGCTGCCCGGGATGTACTGCGGCTGCCCGCCCGGCGATCCTGACCCCGACCTCGCGTGACCCGGTGAAGTTGACGAACCTCGTCGTGGGGTGATCGACCAGGGTGTCACCGATCTCTCCTCCCGGCCCGGGGACGAAGTTGATCACCCCTGGGGGGATCCCCGCCTCTTCCACGGCCTCCATGAACACTGCGCCGATCACCGGCGTGGCCGATGCAGGCTTGACCACCACGGTGTTCCCTGCAGCCACCGGCCCGACGGCCATTCCCGCCAAGATGGCAAGCGGGAAATTCCACGGCGGTATCACCACTCCGGCGCCGATGGGGACGAGGTGCGAATGGTTGTCCTCACCGGGATAGGGCACCACCGGGAGCGGTTCTGCCATGACGATCGCCTGATGGGCGTAGTACTCGCAGAAGTCGACGGCCTCCGCAACGTCCGCCTCCGCCTCGGACCAGTTCTTCGCCGCCTCGAACGTCTCCCAAGCTGAAAGCTCGAGCTTGCGCCGGCGGAGGGCGGCTGCCAGTCGGGCGACGGCACGCCCCCGGGCTTCCGCCGGCAGCCGTGACCACGAGTCGAATGCCTGCCAGGCGGCCTCGAGAGCAGCGAGGGCATCCTCGGACGTTGCCGAGGCGGTGGTCCCGACAACCTCCTCCGGGCGACATGGGTTGACGCTCTCGATGCGGTCTGCGGTGTCGACCCGCTCACCGGCGATCACCAACCGGTGGTGTTCGCCGAGGCGAGCCCGCACCGCGGCAAGAGCCTCCCGATAGGACGCAGCGTTGTCGGAGAGGGAGAAATCGGAATACGGCTCGTTGCGGTAGGGCTCGAACACAGATCCTCCTCGAAGCGCGGCGTTGAGGAGTTGAGCCTATCGGCGTGCTGGGGGTGCCGCCCACCCAGCGATAGTCTGGGTCGGTGTCCGGCCACCTCGTTACGTGAGCGCAACGACCGACGGGGCCAGATGAGCCTCGGAGCCGGCGTCCCGCCGGTTTTGCCCTCCCAATGGGTCGATCCGCTCGGCGTGGCCAGACAGGTCATCGACAATCTCGAGTCGGTGGATCCGGCGATGTGGCTATCGGCCGCTCCCCCCGAGGTAAGCCGTCTCCGTTCGGTCCACGCCGATCAACCGATGATCCTCCGTGTCAGCGACGCCGCAGACCATCCCGACGCGCACACGGCGCGCGCCCGTCTGGCCGACCTGCGCCAGGCCCTCGACGACACCGAGTGGTGCGCACGGATCGGGCTATCGGTGGCGAGCCGCCAACAAATCGGGGTGATGTCGATCGGCACGTTCACACTCGCGGTGCTCGAGGCCGCCGTCCAACTCGGCGACTCCGAGGCGGAGTTGGTCACCGACCAGGTCGCGGTGGAGCGGGGGCTCAGCTACCTGCCGCTCGCCGTGCGCCGCGCCCCGCCGGAAGGGGCGGAGGTGTTGCTGGCGCCGGCGGTAGCCGTGTCCGGTCACCGCATCTGGACTGCGGAGAGGATCGGAGAAGCGGTCAATCGAGCCGTGCTGGCAGGCACCCTGGTGGTAGTGGTGGCCCACCCCCTGGTCCATCTATCCGCGCTAGACCTCCGGCGCTTCCGTCCGGCGACGGGTGTGGTCCCGGTCATGGTGTAACGACCCGCACTACGACGGGGCGCGTCGAACTGCTCCTTCAAATCTGATAGCCATACCGGCGGCCGGTCAGGGCCGGTTGTCGTCCAGGTTGTCGCGCAGATCGTCGGCCTTCTCGGCGACGGTATCCGCTCCGCTCTGGGCAGCATCGCCGGCGTTCTCGGCTACGTCCTCGGCGGCGTTCTGCACGTTGTCGGCAGCGTCACGCGCCGTGTCGGCTGCCGTGTCGGCAGCGTCTTGGACGTTGTCCACGGCGTCGTTGGCGGCGTCCTTGACATTGTCGGCGGCATCACCGGCCGTGTCCTTGACGTTGTCGGCGGCATCACCGGCCGTGTCCTTGACGTTGTCGGCGGCATCACTGGCTGCGTCCTTGACGTTGTCGGCGGCATCTTCAGCCTCATCGCCTGCCGCGCCTGTCCATTCTTTGACCTGATCTGTGGCCTTGTCCGCCGTCTCCTTGGTCTTGTCCCAGGCGTCTCCGGCGACGTCCTTGGTCTTGTCCCAGGTGTCGCTTGCGACGTCACCCGCCTTGTCGGCCAGCTCGGAGGTTTGCTCTGCGGCCTCTCCGAACCACTTCTTCAAGGTATCCATGAAACCCAATTGAGCCCTCCAGTTGTCGGTCTGGTCAACGCTACTCCTCGGTGTGGAGGCTATGCACCTGCCGTCCTCGATCGTCGAGCAGAAAGGCAACATCGCCTCTGTTGTCCCAAACCGCCGACTCTCCCTCCCAGCAGATGGCGCCTGCGGGTGGCCGCTCACAACCCGTGACGACCTCGATGGACGATCCTGAGGGGAGGACCGTTCCTGGGGGGAATACGAATCTGTGCACAGAGGAACCGTCACGGATCGTCCAGCCACCGATGTCCATTTCGGCGGCACCGCCATTGGAGATCACCACCCGTTCGTTGCCCTCGTCGGGCCCGGGCGGATCGGGGATGACGCGGTCGATCACAACTCCGGTGGCTTCGCCACCACAGGGCCTTTCGCTCCATATGCCCCGATGCTGAGAGCGCGCCTCCTCGGCGGCGGCATCGATTGCATCCTGATGCGCCACATTGGGAGGAAAATCGCCCGCCAACACCAGCCCTCGTCCGGCCAGTTCGGCGTTGACCAGGACGTCGCCGGTTCGGGCGTACCGCAGCAGCCGGCCGTACTGATCACGATCTTCGGCGTCCTGCTCCAGGTCCACCGCCTCGCCGGCGAGTTCCACCAGTGCCGCCCGGGCATCCTCGGCGAGGCACTCTCCGCGCTCCGGTGCGTTGATCCCGATGAGCCTCACCTCTTCCTCGGCACCATCGACCATGGCCAGCAAGCTGTCCCCGTCGAACACGTGGAGCACCGCCGCCGATTCGGCGGGAGTTCCATCGGTCGATGAGCCACACGCAGACAAGAGGATGGCGGCGGATGCGACGAGCCGGATGATCCGGGGTGATAGGCGCGGCACTCAAGCCGCGATCAGCCAGCGGCGGCCTCGGCTCCGGCGCGAGCAGCGATGTGGATCAGGTCCCATACCCCGGAGAAGGGCGGGGCGTAGGCGAGGTCGGTCCAGGCGAGGTCGTCGGCCGTCATCTGGTTCCACAGGGCGGTGGCGAAGACGTCCACCCGCTTCCCGGCACCGGGGCCGCCGACTATCTGGGCTCCGAGCAGGCGGCCGGACCCCCGCTCGACTACGACCTTGATCTTCATCTCGGCAGCCTCGGGCCAGTATCCGGCTGTGGTGGTTCCCTCGGCGGTGGCGGAGACGGCGTCGAGCCCGCCGTCGGCCGCCTGGCGCTCGGTCAACCCGGTGCGCGCAATCTCCAGTTCGTTCACCCTGGTGATCGCCGTGCCGAGCACACCGGGGAATCTCACATCGCCACCACCGATGTTGATCCCAGCCACCCGGCCCTGCTTGTTGGCGACCGTGCCGAGATGGATGTTGACCGGGCGCCCGCTGACCCGGTGCAACGCCTCAGCGCAGTCGCCGCCCGACCAGACCCCGTCCACCTCGGTTCGCTGCCCGTCGTCGACCGAGATCGCCCCGGTTGGTCCGAGAGGGATCCCGGCCTCCTCGGCAAGGGCGACATCGGGGACGGTCCCCAGCCCGACCACCACCAGGTCGGCCGGCAGGTCGAGACCGTCGCAACCGACCCGAGCCACATGACCGTTCTGTCCCTCCATGCGCTTGACCCTGGTGTCGGTGATCACCTCGATCCCCATGCCCTGCATCTTCCGGGCGATCAACTCGCCGATGTCGGGGTCGAGAGTCTTCTCCATCACCCATGCCGAGGTCACCACCGTTACGGCCACATCGAGCCGTTGCAGCACCTCCGCCATTTCCAAACCGATGTACCCGGCGCCGACCACCACCGCCTGCTTCACCCCATTGGCGCCGACGGCCTTGCGCAGCCGCTCGGCGTCTTCGAGCACGCGGAGGGAATGGACGCCCTCGAGTTCCATGCCCTCGATCCCGCCATCGGCGGGGCGAGCCCCGGTTGCGACCATGAGCAGATCAAACCCGACGTGGCTCGACCCGGCTCCGTCGATGTCGTACACGGTGACCTGGCGCTTGTCGAGGTCTATGCCCGTGACATCGCGTCGAGTCCGCACATCGATGCCGCGTTTGGTGTGCTCCTCGGGCGTGCGTGCGATGAGGTCGTCGAGACTCTTCACGTAACCACCGACGAAGTAGGGCTCGCCACATGCCGAGTACGAGGCGTAATGGGAGCGCTCGAAGGCGATTATCTCGAGGTCTTCTTCGGGACGCCGGCGCCGGGCTTGGCTCGCCGCAGACAGACCCGCCGCGTCCCCCCGATGACGACGAGTCGGTTCACCGTCGATTCAGCCAGACGAGGAGCGGAGACGCCTCAACTCGGCGCGTTCGGCCAGCACCTTGCGGCGTCTGCGCCGGACGAAGAGACCGATCGTTTCGGTGATGATGACGGTGAGCACCACGGTCGCGGCCAGCACCGAGACGAGTGGGACCTGTGCACTCCAGTTGATGAAGTTGATCTCCACCGACTGGGTGTTCTGGGCGAGGAACACGATGAGCGGTATCGCCAGAATGATCCCGATTATCAGACCCCAACGCGGCCCCGTCCCCATTGGTGTCTTCTCGACAATGAGCTGCGACGTCGGCGGAGTGGGCTCGGCGACGATCTCCTCTTGCGGCGGCAACGGAGGTAGCTCGTCACCCACGGTGTCGTCGGTGCGATCTGTCATGGTTGCATTGTAAGGAAGGGACCGTGGTTCAGGCCTGAGTTGCCTCGACATCGTCACCGACGAACGCCCACCGCTCCTTGGACGCCCTGGCCTTCTCGACGTTGACCAAGGCGAGAAGCACGAACCCGATGACGAACAGAACGACCAACGACAGCACAGCGGTGCGCGACGAGCCTGTGATGGCGTTGACCACCCCGAATGTGAGCGGTCCCCAGATAGAAGAGAACCTGGAGAAGACCGAGTAGAAGCCGTAGAACTCCGCTGAGGCCTCTTCGGGGATCATCGATCCGTAGAGGCTCCGGCTGAGGGCCTGGGTGCCTCCAAGGACAAGGCCCACCGACCCGGCAAGTGTCAGGAAAGCGACAAAGTCGGCGTCGGGCAGCCGGTAGCCGTACACGGCCAGACCGGTCCAGATCACCAAGGAGAGGAGGATGGACCGCTTCACACCGATCCAGGCTGCGAGCCGACCGAAGAGGAGCGCCCCCGCAAAGGCGACCACCTGGACCACGAGGAATGCGATCGCCACCTGACCGACGGCGAGCCCCAGGGTCTCGGTGGCGTAGACGGAGGAGATGGCAATGACGGTCTGTACGCCGTCGTTGTAGGCGAAGAAGGCGACGAGAAAGAGCAGCAGGTGGGGGAAGCGGCCGAGCCTCCTCGCCGTCTGCCAGGTTCGGGAGAAGCCCAGTCGAACGTACTCGGGAATGCCTTTTGACGCGCTGGTCGAATCGGGAGCAGTCGGCTCCCTGAGACGGGCGATGGCAAAGATCCCAAAGCCCAGCCACCACAACCCGGCCATGACCATGGCCAGCCGGGCGGCTAGGCCGTCGTCGATTCCGATCGACGGGGCCAGTTGGATCAGGGCCAAGGAGAGGGCGAACTGGATGCCCCCGCCGAGGTACCCGAAGGCGAATCCGCGTGATGAAACCCTGTCAATGGTGTCGGTGGTCGAGATGTGGGGGAGAAAGCTGTCGTAGAAGACGGCGGCAATCGCCCAACACGTCTCCACCACCAGGAAGAGGACCATGGTGAGCGCAACGTCGCCAGAGCGCATGAAGAAGAAAAGGAGGGAGAGAAGGGCCCCGGCGTAGGCGAAGATCTGGAGGAATCTCCTCTTGGAGGCACTGAAGTCGCCGATGGCACCGAGCACCGGGGAGAGCACGAAGGCGACGAGAGCAGTGACCGAGACCAGCAGGCTGAAGAGCGACTCGGCGTCGAGGTTTCGCCCGAAAACGCTCACCCCGCCCATCGGGACGATCTCGGAGGCGAAGAGGGCGGGCAGGACGACCGCCAGTGTCGTGGTCGTGTACGCCGAATTCGCAAAGTCGTACATCGCCCAGCCGAAGATGGTCCGGCGGTCGTTGCGCATCGCGCCGGAGCCGTCCGTCGTTCCACTCCCCATGAGGCGGTCAGGCTAAACCGGCCATCCGGCGCAAGCCTTCCAGTCAGAGGGTGACCGAGCATCGGGATGAAAACCCTGTTCAGGCGTGCATGAGTAGCGAGCGCGAAACTCGGTCAAGCATCCGATCGAACGGCCTCGATAACGGAGAGGCTCCCGGCGGTCTGCACGGTCCGGGCAAGTCGGAGACCAGCACGCGCCAAGAGCGAGGCGAGGTCGTCTTCCGTTCGCTCTCGCCCGCCGGCCATCACGAGCATGTTGAGGTCAGAGAACTTCCCCTCGGCACCCTGATTCGGGGGAGCGAGGATCCGCTCGATCACGAGCAGCCGCGCATCCGATGCCATCGCGGCCCGGCAGACCTCGAGGATCTCGATCGCCTCTTCATCCTGCCAGTCATGGAGGATCAGCTTGAGGACGTACGCATCACAGTCGGCGGGCACCGAGGGGCCTATGTACAGGAATCGGCGGCGCCCGATCGGGGTCGTTGCGCATCGGGCTCAAGCCGTCCGTCGTTCCACTCCCCAGAGGCGGTCAGGCTAAACCGGCCATCCGGCGACGGTCTTCCACGTAGAGGGCGACCGCTAATACCCTCGGAGGGAATGACCCTTCGGGCGATCCGCTGCGCCCTGCTTCTATCGCTGCTTCTGGCTGCTTGCGCATCTGCGACCGATCAGACCATGGGGCAGGCATCACTCTCCGGGTTGGCGTATGAAGAGGTGGCGTCCGGTCTCGCCGAGCCGATCTTGGTCACTTCCGCGCCGGGCGATGAGCGCAGCTTCGTGGTCACCAAGGACGGCCGGATTTGGATCATGGACGCCGAAGGGATCGCTGATACCCCGTACCTCGACATCTCCTCTTTGATTCGCAATTCGAGAGAGCAGGGCCTGTTGGGAATGGCGTTCCACCCGGGGTACGCCGACAACGGACGCTTCTTCGTTCACTACAGCGACACCTCCGGCGACACCGTCCTCGCCGAGTACCGCGTATCGGACGATCCCGACGTGGCGGAGCCTGAAGCTGTCGGGGTATTGCTCACCGCATCACAGCCCGCCTCCAACCACAACGGGGGGATGCTCCTATTCGGCCCCGACGGCATGTTGTATCTCGCCCTCGGCGACGGTGGGGGAGGAGGCGACCCGTTCGGGAACGGTCAGAACCCGGACTCGCTGTTGGCGAAGATCCTTCGCCTCGACGTCTCCGGAGGCGACGGGTACACCATCCCATCGGACAACCCTTTCGCCGATGGCGGTGGTGCCCCCGAGACCTGGGCGATGGGGCTGCGAAACCCTTGGCGGTTCTGGTTCGACGACGGGCTCATCTACATCGGCGATGTCGGTCAGAGCACCTTCGAGGAGATCGATGTCGCTCCGGCGAGCGACCCCGGTCTCAACTATGGATGGTCGATCACCGAGGGGCTCCACTGCTACGAGCCGCCGACCGGTTGCGACGCCGACGGCCTCACCATGCCGGTTGTGGAGGTGGCGCACGGGGATGCCGGAACCTGCTCGATCACGGGCGGGGTGGTCTACCGCGGCTCGGCCATCCCCGAGCTCACCGGCCACTATCTCTACTCCGACTACTGCGGTGGCTGGCTCCGCAGCTTCCGGGTCGAGGGCGGCGAAGCGACCGAGCATCGGGATTGGACCGAGAGTGCCGGTGCGGTCGGTCCGGTGCTGGGTATGGGCGTGGGGGGAGACGGTGAGGCCTACGTCACCACCGATTCAGCGGTGCTGCGCATCGTCCCCGTCCCCTGAGGCTCATCGAAGCACGAGCCACGACCCGATGAGGACCGCGGCGAGACCAACCGCTCGGCTCAGGTCAAACGGCCGCACCTCGGCACCGAACAGACCGAAATGGTCGACGACAGCGGCCATGGCGAATTGGGCGAGGATGAACAGGCTCAGAGCGGCGACCAGTCCGAGTCGAGGGACGGTGTACCCGATGGCGCCGACGATCAGCAGTCCGAGCAAGCCTGCTGTTAGGACGTACCAGGGGACCGAAGACCAGGCGGCGAGGTTGCCCCCCCTGATGGCCAGCATCACCAATCCGATGGCAACGCCACCCGTCCCATATGTGATGAAGATGCTTTCGACTGCCCCGATCCGGTCGGTCATGACACCCATGAACTGAGCCTGGAGCGTCACTGCCAACCCACCGGCCAACGCCAGCATCACGAGCCAGCCCACGTTTCCCTTCCCTTCCACGTTGATCCCGAGGCTAGAAGGCCGGCAGGGAACCGCCGGGCTCGGTTGATACCCTCCCTCGATGGAGCAATTGCAACCCGACGACGACGTCGGACGGGTCATCGGCACCGAGGACGCCACCCCGCTCGAGTTCTGGGTGGGCGTGACCCCGGGCCGCTATCTGCAGTTGGACGACGTTGTCGCCCTCGAGCGGGATCTCCCCGACGGACGCACCGTCCGCATCTTTGGCACGGTGGGGCAGGTGCAGGGCACGGCACGAGGGTGCCCGTTTCGACTCCGACGTGTTCCTCATCGAGGACGGCGTGCTCCCCGCCGAGGTCGCCGAGGCCGCCCAGATATCGACCACCCGGTTCGAGCCCGAGATCTTCGTGCCTCCCCGCCCCGGCCAGTCGGTGCGGGTGGCCGCGGCGCCGAGAGGGACCAGGCCCTGTTCTTCGACCAGATGGAAGAGCAGCTCCCCATCGGGCTGTCACGCGGCGGGGAACCGCTCTACGCTCAACCTCGAGTTCCTCGATGGCAGGCGGGGTGCCCACGTCAACATCTCCGGGATCTCGGGCGTCGCCACCAAGACGACCTACGCCACCTTCCTTCTCCACTCCCTGTTCACCTCGCGCGGTGCTGGGGCCAGGGCGGTCAACACCAAGGCCCTCGTCTTCAACGTCAAGGGAGAAGACCTCCTGTTCCTCGATCACCCCAATACCAAGCTCGACGAGGAGCAGCGAGCCCGGTACGCCTTGCTCGGGCTGCCCGCAGAGCCATTCCGCTCGGTGGCGTCTATGCACCGCCGCGCCACGACGACCCCACCGGCTGCGCCCGACGTTGCGTCGCGCCACACCGGGGTCACCTCCTTCTTCTGGACCCTGCACGACTTCTGCCGTGACGACCTGCTCCCCTTCCTCTTCGCCGACGCCGAAGACGACAGGGCCCAGTACACGATGGTCATCTACAACGTGATGGCGCAATTGCGGCGCGCCGAGCCGACGGGCGACGGCGGCGTCCGCATCGAGGGCGAGACGCTTCGCACCTTCAGCCAACTCGCCGACCTGGTCGACCCGGCTGGTCCAGGACGACGCCACCCGGTTTCGACTGGGCCGGCCCGGCCATCGGCATGGGGACCGTCAACGCATTCGTCCGCCGCCTCCAGGGCTGCGGTCCGCCACGTCGAGCGGCTGATCCGGGCCGACATACCCAACCCGGCACAGAACCGGGTCGAGCTCGAGGGTCACCAGGTGACCGTTGTGGACCTCCACAACCTCCACGATCGGGCCAAGCGTTTCGTGGTGGGCGTCACGGTGCGGCGCGCCTTCGAGGACAAGGAGAGCTCGGGCCAGTCGGCCGAACTGCTGTTCCTGGTGCTAGACGAGCTCAACAAGTACGCCCCGCGAAGGTTCGAGCCCTATCGACGAGGTCCTGCTCGATGTCGCCGAACGAGGTCGCTCTCTCGGGGTCATCCTCGTCGGGGCCCAGCAGACTGCGAGCGAAGTCGAGCGGCGCATCATCGCCAACTCGTCTATCCGGGTGGTGGGCCGGCTCGACGCCGCCGAGGCGGGCCGCGAGGAGTACGGGTTCCTCCCGCAGTCGCAGCGACAGCGGGCCACCATCCTCAAGCCGGGGACCATGCTGCGTCAACCAGCCTGAGCTGCCGGTGCCCCTGCTGCGTCGAGTTCCCATTCCCTGCCTGGGCGACCCGCGCCGCCGAGGCCGGTCCGTCGCCGACCCGGACACCCATCGCAGATCCCTTCGCCGGGCTCACCGGGTAGCCCGGTCTCCGCCCTTTTCCACGGCGCGGCCGGCGATCTCGAGGAGGCGCCTAGCCGCGAGGACGAAACCGTCGGGGCCGATGCCGGCAAGCGGCACCGCTCCTGGAGCGTCGAGCCAGGTCCCATCGGGGCGTCGCACCACCATCGGGTGCGACACCATCCCAAGGAAACCGAGGTCGTTCCCGGCGTCACCCACGCCAAAGGTGAGACGCTTGGCGCTGCCGCTCAGTTCGACGGCCAGCGGAACGCCGCTCACCTTGTCGTGGTCGCCATGGGTGGTGTGGAACCGCCCGCCCCTCGTCAATCGCATTCGGCGGGCGCTGAGCGCAGCTTCCAGCCGCTCCTGGGAAGCATCGTCGGCCGGCTCCATCGTGAAGGTCTCCGACCAACACCTCTGCCTGGCCCGTTCCGCCGCGGCCGATGAGAGCCCGGTGCGACGGGACAGTTCGTCGTCGCTGACGTCCCCGTAGCCGCGAACAGATACGGCCGCCTCCACGGCGGCCGAGGCGAGACGCTCTCGGACCTCGTGGTAGGCCATCCCGAAGCTGGCAACCTCGACGCCGTCCCAGATGATGGCGCCCCCATTCTCGACGATCGCCCGGTGGGGGATCCCCAGGTCGGCGGCGTGATGATGGGTCTCCGCAGCCGTCTTGGACGTCGCCATGACCACCGCTACTCCTTGGTCGATCAGCGATCTCACCGCCGCCGCGGCCGGCCCGGGCCGGTAGGTCGCTTGGTCGAGCAAGGTGCCATCGAGATCGGTGAAAAGCAGCACCGGCCCCGCGGGGTTCACGGGCCTGAACCGCACTCGACGGTGTGCTCTAGATGCGTAAAAGGGCCCTCCAACGGAATCTCGGCGCACCGTAGGTTCAAGCCTCTTCCTTATACAAGGCGGAGATAAGGTAAGAACTAATCTCGGAGGCCTTGGCTGGTGGCACCTGATCGCTGGCCGCGGTGAGGCTCGCCGGTACGATCGCCGGGCAAGTGCGTGTTCTCCACACCTCCGACTGGCATGTCGGCCGCACCATCCGAGGGCGTTCCCGGGCAGGCGAGCATCAAATGGTGCTCGCCGAGATCGCCCGGGTGGCCGCCGACCGGGAAGTGGACCTCGTCCTGGTCGCCGGGGATGTGTTCGACGCCGCCACACCGCCGCCGGAGGCGGAGAGGATCGTCTACCGGGCCCTTCTCGACCTGGCCGAGGTGGCGCCTGTGGTCTTGATCGCAGGCAATCACGACCACCCCAGCCGTCTTCAGGCCGTGGCGCCGTTGCTCGAATTGGGCAGAGTCTCGGTTGGTGCCGTGCTCGAACGACCCGAGTCGGGCGGGGTGATCGAGATACCCGGGTTGCCGGCACGGGTGGCGTTGGTTCCTTTTGTCTCGCAGCGGGCGATCGTCCGGATCGACGACCTCATGACGAAGGCGGCTGCCGGTCACGGTGGCGAATATGCCGAGCGGATGGCATCGGTGATCGACCTGCTCTGCGATGGATTCACCACCGACACCGTCAACCTCGTGGTCGGGCATGTGATGGTGCACGGTGGCCTTCTCGGTGGCGGTGAGCGTTCGGCGCATACCATCTTCGATTACTCGGTCCCCGCTCTTGCCTTCCCGGGCCATCTCTCGTACGTGGCACTTGGTCACCTCCACCGGATGCAGCGGGTCCCCGGGCCTGCGCCTTTGTGGTACTCGGGCTCTCCGTTGCAACTCGATTTTGGTGAGACACAGGACATCAAGGGTCTGCTCGTGGTGGACGTCGAGCCGGGGCTCCCTGCAAAAGTCGAACGGGTTCCGTTGGTCTCGGGCCGAAGACTGGTCAGGCTGGTGGGAACACTCGACCAGGTGGCGGAACAGGCAGCCTCCTTCGAAGATGCCTGGATCCAGGTCGTGCTCGACGAGCCGAGCCGGGCCGGTCTCGCCGATGAGGTGCGCCACCTGATCCCGGGGACGATCGATGTCCTGGTCAGCCCGTCGGCCGGGGTCGAGGTGAACACTGCGGGACCGAGCCGCATCGGTCGAACCCCGGGCGACCTCTTCGCCGAATATCTCGAGCAGCGAAAGATCGATGACGCTCGCCTTCTCCGGCTCTTTGACGAGCTCTTGTCCGAGGTCCACGAGCCGGACAGGGTCTGATGCGACCCCAACGGCTGGAGATGGTGGGATTCAGCGCCTTCGCCGAGCGAACCGTGGTCGATTTCGAAGGCGCAGAGTTGTTCGCCCTCACCGGGCCGACCGGTGCCGGGAAGACATCGGTGCTCGATGCCATCCTCTTCTCCCTCTACGGCGCGGTCCCGCGGCACGGGAAACAGGCGGTCACCGCGGTGGTGACTCAAGGTCTCCTCGAGGCGAGAGTGGGTCTCGATTTCACCGTGGCCGACGCCACTTACCGCGTGGCGCGGGTGGTTCGGCGCGATCCCAAGACGGGGAGAGCGAGTACTGCCGAGGCGCGCCTTGAGATGGGCGACGAGGTGATCGCCTCGGGAGCCTCCGATGTGACCGCCGAAATCGAAGACCGTCTCGGGCTCAGCTTCGACCAGTTCTGTCGTTGTGTGCTGCTTCCCCAAGGCGAGTTTGCCCGCTTCCTGCACGACAAGCCCGGCGACCGCCAAGACCTGCTTGTGGCGCTGCTCGATCTCGGGATCTACGAGAAGGTGGGTCGCCTGGCCACAGTGCGCAAGGAGGTGGCGGAGGCTCGGGTTGGGGAGATCGATGCCCGGCTCACCCGGATCGGCGACGTGGAACCAGAGCACCTCGAGCTGGCGGCGGCGCGGGTCACATTGCTGGAGGAACTGGCCGTGACGGTCGAGAAGTCCACCAAGACGCTCGAGGACCTGACCGGTAGCCGCGCAGAAGCCGAGAGAACCGCCGCCGACAGGCGCCGGCGGGCGGGAATGCTCGCCACGCTGTCAGCACCCCCCGGTTTGGATGAACTCGCCCAGCACCTCGCCGAGGCGAGCGCCCAACTCGAGGCGGCCCGATCCGAGCAGCAAATTGCGGTCGGTCGTCTGGAGAAGGCGGAGGCGGCCTTTACCGCACTCCCTGCTCGGGGGATCTTGGAGCGGTGGCGCGAGCGGCGAGTCGAGCTCTCCGAGCTGGAGCAACTTCTCGAGAAGGCTGTTCTGGTACTGGAGGAGGCAGAAACCGAAGCGGTGGCAACGGCGACGTCTGCCGAGAAGACGTCCCGCGTGCTCGAGGAGGCCCAGCGGGCGCATGCCGCCGCTCATCTCCGCTCCGGGC
This sequence comes from uncultured Actinomycetes bacterium, assembly GCA_963758695.1. Lineage (GTDB taxonomy): Bacteria > Actinomycetota > Acidimicrobiia > Spongiisociales > DATADW01 > DATADW01. The sequence continues at coordinate 132,895 of CAVWWM010000010.1, read as the reverse complement.
TTGCCATCGGCGAGGATTGCCCGGTCTGCCATCGCCGTATCGATGAGCTCTCCGAGGAGCCGCCACCCCCCGAGCTGGAGCAGGCGAAGCAAGAGAGAGACCAGACCGCCGACCGTGCGAGGAGGGCGGCGCTCAGCCACGCCGCCGCCGAGGCCGACAACCGGTCGCTCCACCTCCGCCAGGTGTCGCTTGCCGGCGAACTGACGGAGGCTCCACCACCCCACGAGGTGGATGCATCGCTGGCGGCGATCACCGCAGCCGAGGAAGAGCTGCGGAACTGCCGGCAAGCCAACGCCGATGCCACGGCCGCGGTCGATGCGGCCACAACCCGCCGTGACCTGCACACATCCAAAGAGCGCAAGGCACGCAACGAGCTGCAGGGTGCGTGGCGATCGCTTGCCGAGATCGACCCGCCGGTGCTGGACTTCGAAGACGTCCCCGGGCAATGGGAGCAACTCCTCTCCTGGGCGGAGGCGCGCAAGCCGGTGCTGGTGCGCGAGGCAGACGAGGCGGACGAGGCGCTGGCCGTGCTCCGCATCGAACTGGACGAGCTTGCCGCCGATGTCCTCGAACGCTGCAAGGCCGCCGGGGTGGAGGTGGGCAGCGTCCGTCCCGGGATAGCGGTGGCGGGGGCGAAAGCGGCTGCCGTGGCCGAGCGCGACCGGATCTCCGAGGCGCTCAGCGAGGTGTCCCACCTTCAGTCTGAGCGCGCCGACAAGCTGGAGGAAGCAGTTGTCGCCCGCGAGGTCGGCCGCCAACTCCGGGCCGATCACTTCGAGCGCTGGTTGCTCGAGGAGGCGATGCGACTGCTGGCCGATGGAGCCAACCGCAGACTCGTGGAACTTGCCCGCGGCCGCTACTCGCTGACCGTCGATGCTTCGCTCGGTTTCGAAGTGGTCGACCACTTCGCCGCCGGCGAGCGGCGCAGCGTGCGCACCCTCTCCGGTGGAGAGACCTTCCTCGTCTCGCTGGCTCTGGCGCTCTCGCTGGCCGATCACATCGTCGAGTTGGCGGCGTCCGACCAGAACCGGCTCGAATCCATCTTCCTCGATGAGGGATTCGGGACCCTCGATGCCGAGACACTCGAAGTGGTGGCCGCGGTCATCGCCGACATCGGGGCGACCGGCAAGACGGTCGGTTTCGTCACCCACGTCGCTGCGCTGGCGGAACAGGCGCCGGTCAGGTTCGAAGTCGCCACCGGCGCTGGCGGGGCCACCATCACCCGGGTGGATGTATGAGGTTCACCATCGAGCAGTGGACCCCCGAGTACGGCGCGCCGGTGGATGCGGCGCTCGAGGAGCCATCGGCGGCGCCCAACGTGGACGTGGAGGTGGCGGCCCGAGCGTGGCGGCCACTTCGCCCCGTGGTGGATGTCGCAGCGGATGTCCTCTTCGTCGACGGAGTGCGCCGGGTCGACGCCAACATCTGGATCGACCGCCCCGGTGACCTTCCGGTGCTCGGTGTCTGCGCCACCTACGCCGCCGGTGCGGTGAGATGCTGCGGGGGGACTAGCCAATATCGAGGCGGCTCCGTGTCGAGCGTGGGCTCTTCTCGTCGGCGCCCGGAACCGAGGACGTTGTCACCACCATCGCTGCATACGGGGTACGCGCCGTTTCGGGCGAGACGCCCGAGGAGCTGTGGCTGGGAGTGCAGCAGCGGATGGGCGAGCTCGAGCGTGAGATCACGGTCGGCCTCGGCCCGGCAGACCTCGTCGTGGTCGATGGTCCCCTCACTGGCCGCGCCCACGTCCCCGGTGCGGTCGGGCTGGTGAAGACGCACCGGGTGATGTATCTCCCCCCGGCGCTCCGCCCCGTACTCGGCGACCTTGCTGCAGGCGAGCGCACCCCGCTTTTCGTGACCACGACCGTCTGGAGTCGGTACTCGTGGTATTTCCGGCTCCCAGGGAGCAGTGGATACGGCTTGGCCGGCGTCGTCCGATGCGAGGCCTCGGCCGATCTCCCGGTGGGGGAGGCGGCGCAGTGGGCCGACTTGGTCACGGTGACACTGCCCCGGTTCGCCTCGTCAGCACACAAGGATCCCCAGCGCTCCCCAGAACCTGTACCCCATTGGTGGCCTGGAGCGGGCACTTCGTCGCCGGTTGGGCGACCAACACCTTCTCTACCGCTCGCTCCGCCGGGCGAGCGGACGCTGACATGCCGCGCATCGGGATAGTCGGATTCGCCAACACCGGCAAGACGACGCTTTTCAACGCCCTGACCGGTCTCGACGCTCCGACCGCACCTCACCCGTTCTCGACGACCTCTCCCAATGTCGGCGTCGCCAGGATCGCCGACCCCGACTTGGAAGAGGCTGCCCGGATCGAAGGCTCCGCCAAGCTGGTGGGTTCCACTCTCGACCTGATCGACCTGCCTGCGATGGGCAAAGGAGGGGGGCTCGGCAGCCAATACCTGGGCCGGCTCCGCGAGGTCGATGCGTTGTCCGCAGTGCTACGCGCCTTCGAAGAGCCGGCCGTACCGGCAGACGAATCGGGAACCGACCCGGTTGCCCAAGCAGAGGAGCTCATCCTCGAGTTGACCATCGCCGACCACGAGGTAGTGGCAAGGCGGGGTGAGCGGGTCGGCAAGGAGGCGAGCTCCGACCCGTCGAAGCGTTCCGAGGCGGAGATTGTCGACCGCGCCTCCGATCTGCTCAGCGGGGGGACGCCACTGCGGTCGGTCCGCTGGGAGCCGGTTGAGCTGGCGGTCTTCCGCGATCTCGCACCGCTGACCCTGAGGCCGATGGTGTGGGTGGTGAACGTCGCCGAAGACCATGGCGACCCCACCGAATTGGCCGATGCAGTTACTGCCGTGGTGCCGGAGCATGACACCGTGGTGGCACTGTCGGCGCCGATCGAGGCGGAGGCATCCCAACTCGAACCGGAGGATCGGGCCGAGTTGCTCGAGGGACTTGGTCTGGGCAGCGGTGCCCTCTCGACTGTTGGACAAGCTGCCTACAGGTCTCTCGACCTGATCACCTTTTACACACTCGGACCAAAAGAGGCCCATGCCTGGACGGTGCGCAGCGGAGCCACCGCCCAGGAGGCGGCGGGCCGGATCCACAGCGACCTGGAACGCGGCTTCATCAGGGTCGAGGTCTCCTCGCTCGACGACGTCATGGCCGCCGGCGGATGGGACGAGGCAAAGCGCACAGGCAAAATCCGAGTCGAAGGCCGCGACTACCCGGTGCTGGATCGTGACGTGATCGTGGTCAGATTCTCGGTCTGACGGCTCGCCCTCCGCGGCTCACGTTCCGAGGGCGAGATCCTCGAGGTGTAGGGCGATGATGGCGACCACACTCTCCAATTCGATCACGACGTTCGCGATTCGTGAAGCGGAGAACGCGGTATCCACGTGACCGCAGGTATCGCATACGTTCGACATCCTGATAACTCCAGGCATGCCACTCACCGTCTACCTCGACCACCAGTCGGGCGGCATGGCAGACGAAGTCGACGATGTACGGGCCGATCGGAGCTTGCCGCCGAAAGCGTGCGCCCGAGCGCGTCACGCCGGAGTTGTATCCAAAGACGGCGTTCCTCCAACGTGGCGGCTTGCCGCAACTGGCGGGCCCGTTGAGCCGCCACTGGTTCGTGCGAGGGCCTCGACACGCTCCCCAATGTGCATGTCCCACGACGACATGACAAGGGTTGCGCGATGTGGTTCGGTGCAAAGAATTCCCCCCCGGCACGAACCGATTCTCTCCCCCCGGCGGGGGGAGGGGGAACGGTTCACTCCCCAAGGGTGCGAGAGCCGCGTGTCTAGCCGTTGGGAGCTTGGTTTTCCCGCCTACCCGTTGCTTCGCACCGGGTCCCTTCCCCCCTTCGGGGGGACAGATAGAAATGTGCGGCGGGGGCCTCCTCAACGACTCTCTCCCCCCGACGGGGGGAGTACCCGACGCCGGAGGCGTCGGGGGAGGGGGGAACGGTTCACTCCCAAAGGTGCGAGAGCCGCGGGTGGCAGGCACCTTTGGGAGCTTCGTGCTCCCCCCTACCCGTTGCTTCGCACCGGGTCCCTTCCCCCCTTCGGGGGGACAGATAGAAATGTGCGGCGGGGGCCTCCCCAACGACTCTCTCCCCCCGGCGGGGGGAGTACCCGACGCCGGAGGCGTCGGGGGAGGGGGGAATGGTTCACCCCCGAAGGTGCGAGGGAGAGAAGCGAAGACTCAGCGGGGGGAAATTCTGAAAACCGGGAAGCGGTGTGCTGTGTCGCGGAAGTAGTCAACGGTCGGGTTGTCGGGGGCTTCCATGTACTCGCGGGCGTGGTTCTCGCGGGCGTAGTAGGCGGCGATGATGGGTGCCGCCTCGCCGGCGTCTACCTCCTCGAGTCGTACGGGCCGTGCGCTGGATCCCAGCCTCAGCATCGCTTCTGGCTTGGCACGGGCGTTGTGGACCCAGCCGACGCTGCCGTACGGAGAGACCAGGTACTCCTGGTCGCCCATTGTGATCGGGCTAACCGGAACCTGGCGTGGTTCGCCGCTGGTCCGCCCGGTGGTGGTGAGTACCTCGATGCGCCCGACCCCCAGCTTGGCCATCCCGCTGGTGAGGCGGTTGACAAACCGGGTGGAAGCTGTCACCTCGTACTGCTTTGCCATAACCGCAAAGGTAGCCCGGACGTGCGTGACGGCCCGGCGCGGACCGGGCCGTCACGACCGGGAAGCGGCCGTTGGAGGTCAGCCGCCTGCTGTGGTCTCCGTGCTCACCGTGGTTGCCGTTCCGTCGTCGCCGCCATCGGACGTGCATGCGACGCCAAGAACGAGAATCCCCGCCAAGCCCAGAGCCAACATCAGTCGCTTCATGGATGCTCCTTCCAATTTGGCGAGAAGGCGCACCAACGCCCCCTCATCAAGTGTTGGCCGAAAGGGGGTGGGCGGTTCTCGCCCGATCAGGAGCGGCCGAGGTCTCCGCTGACCTGTACGGGGGGCTCGTAGCGAGAGCTGAACACCGTGCGCCGTGGATGCTCGCCGCTCACGACGGTCACCGATTCGCTCACCAAGTGCCCTGTGGTGGCGTCAAATGTGTAGCACGCGGCGCTCGGTGCGCTCGGGGAGAGCGCCGTCGAAGACAACGGTCACAAGCTCGGCGGTACCACTCACCTGTATCCCTGGCACCCCGGCGATGACCCGCAACACCGCGGCTCGCAGCGACGGGTCGGCGCCGTTTTCCCGAATCAACTCGACGGCGCTCTGCAAAAGCCGCAAGGCGTGCGGTTGCTGGTCGGCCGGGCCTAGTCGCTCCAGCAGCGCCTGCTGAAGGTGGGGAGCATCGGACGGCCACACTTCAGGATCTGCGACATACTCCGCCGGCCCGTATACCTGGACGACGGTGTCACCCGAAGCGTGGTTGGGCGCAAGGCCCGACAACTCGAATGCTGTCCGGTCCTCGGCGGTGAGGAAGCGTGGGGTCCCGTATGTGGTCCGGACCCTGGTGGTGCCGTCCGCAGCCACCCATACCTCGCGCTGTGACGGCTGGAGGAAGCTGACCACGGGCTCTTCGGCCTGGACCGTGGTGAGCACCAGCCTCTCGGAGCGGGTCAGGTAGTAGCCGTTTCCTTCCAAGGGGGTAGTCGGCAAAGCGTCGACCGCATCGGCCACCTGGAGTAGAGATGCGACCGGAGGTTCGACGGGGAGAGGCCGAAGAGCCACTGCACCGATGGCGGCCAGGACCACGACCATCGCTGCGAGGGCAACCCAGGCACCGCTTGCCGGGTGTCGCCTCTCCCTCTTGATCGCCCCCCTGAGCCGAGCCCTTGCCGATGCCTCGTCGGCCGGGTCCGGCGACACTTGTTCGAAGTCGTCGCCCAGCCCGTTCAAGTCATCCACGATGGGTCGCCCCCGTCAGCCGTCCATGTAGATTCGTCGATCAGGCCCAATCAGTTCTCTCGCCCGACGGCGAGCCCGAGCCAGGCGCGAGCGTACCGTCCCAAGCGGGATGCCGAGGGCGTCGGCGATCTCCGGATATGTCAGTTGATGTAGTGCAGCAAGGACGAGGACGTTGTACTCGTCGAGGCTGAGCCCGGCCAGCGCCCGCCGCAGCGCCGGGGCGGATTCGCCGGCGTCCATCCTCGCCTCGGGATCGCCGGTGTCGAGGTCGGCTTGGAAGTCTGACGAACTGCGGCGGTGCGCCCGGTCGGCGCGCGCCAAGCGTCTGGTCCATTCGCGCAGGACATTGACCGCCATCCCGAGAAGCCAGGGCAGTGCCGACGGCCTATCGGGCCGATACCTGCGCCGTCGGGCGAACGCACGGACAAAGACCTCTGCGGCCAGGTCGGCGGCCTCGTCGCGCGGAGCCCGCCCGGCAAGGAACCGGTAGACGGTCCCGAAGTGGCGGCTGAACACCACCTCGAACCGCACCGGATCGTGCCAAGAGGCCACGATCACCTCGGCATCACTCGCCCACGGCGTGCTGTCCACGCCCGTCCGCCTCCCGCTATAAGCGCCAATGAGGCTAGTGCCGAGTTGGGCGTCCTGGGATGGATGTCGCTGGCCGGTGGCAAGCTGTGGGGGTGGGCGCCACGATCCTCCACTGCGACCTCGACGCCTTTTACGCGTCGGTCGAGCAGGTGCTCCATCCCGAGCTGGCGGGGAAGCCGGTGCTCGTCGGTGGGGGAGTCGTCCTCGCCGCAAGTTACGAGGCGAGGAAGTTCGGGATATCCGCCCCGATGCCGACCTGGCGCGGACTGGAGCTGTGCCCGTGGGCAGTGGTCGTCGGGGGCTCCTTCTCCGACTACCTCGACATGTCCCGTCGGGTGTTCGACCTCTGCAGGGAATACACGCCGGCAATCGAGCAGATCTCGATCGACGAAGCATTTCTCCAGGTTGCCGGGGCGAGGCGGCTCCTCGGTGAACCGGTGACGATCGCCCGGGAGTTGAGAGAACGCGTCCGTCGGGAGACCGGGCTGGCCTTCTCGGTCGGTATCGCAACCACCAAGTTCCTCGCCAAGATCGCATCGGCCGTGGCCAAACCCGACGGGCTCGTCGTCGTGCCCGCCGGCGAGGAACTCGAGTTTCTCCACCCGCTCCCGGTCACCCGGGTGTGGGGTGTCGGGGAGGTGCTCGGCGCCCGGCTGGCCGAAAGGGGGATCCTCACCGTTGGTGACCTGGCCAAGGTTCCCGAGGCGGCGCTGGTGAGCTGGCTGGGGCCGGGGGCCGGGAGGCACCTTCACGCGCTCTCCTGGAACCGAGACCCGAGGTCGGTGGTTCAGGTCGGTGCGGCGGGGTCGATCGGGTCACAGTCGGCGATACGCGGTACACACGACCCGGAAAGGCTCAGTCATGTTCTCCTCGGTATCGCCGAGCGCGTTGCGAGGCGGTTACGCGCCAAGGATCGGGCGGGGCGAACCATCACGGTCCGGGTGCGATTTCGCCAAGAACGCTCGGTGACCCGGGCCCAGACGCTGACGGCCCCGGTGGCGACCAGCAGCGCACTTCACCGGGTGGGGATGGCCCTCCTCGCCGACGGGTTGGTGGCGAGCGATGCCCCGGTGACCCTGGTGGCGATCTCGGTCAGCCGTCTCTCCGTCTTGGCGCCCCTCCAACTCGAGCTACCGGTCGAGGGCGACGACCCGGTCCGCCCGGGCACCCCGGCCGGAGCCACCCGTCTGGCGGCCGAGGAGGCGCTCGACCGGGTCAGAGAGCGATTCGGGAAGACGGCAGCGGGAAGAGCATCGCTGCTCCTCGACCAGGACGAAAAGCTCGTCCCGGACGAATTCCGCCATCTTGCCGAGCACGATTGATCAAGCGGGGAGGACCGACCCTCGAACCCGCGGGTACCGGGTGGGGGCGTGGACGTGGCACGTCTTGCCCCGGTTGTACATCGAGAGCTTCGTAGTGCAATCGGAATGCGCGCAGATGCGGGCTTTGCCGAGCACGGCCGACGGGCGCCGTCCGCTCGGTGTGATCCGACCTCTCAATATGTCGACCATTCGCTCCTCACATTCGACGACGACAGCATGACGCCGCAACATGAAGGATGTGTGAACGGCGCCTGAGTAAACACTGAGAATTCATCGGCTGAATCGCCGACTACCTGAATTGAAGCCTACGCCTCGGCCCACCGGTTCTCGCGGAGGGAACTGAGACCGCCATCCGTGTTCCGCCTGGCTGCATGCCCCTACCGGTACCCTGCTCGCTGGAGGGCCAGTGACTCGTCTGCTCGACTACAACCTGCTCGAGACGCTGCACATCGTCGCCGTCGCTCTCTGGCTGGGCACCGATATCGCCGCCGCGGTGGTGCTCCGCCGTGCCGTCGACGGTGGCCGCCCACCTTCTGCCAGGGCCGAGATGGTCGGTCTGTGGGAGGACCTCGACCTCGGCCCCCGCTCGGCGTCGATCCTCCTGCTGACGTTGGGGATCACTCTGACCTACCTGGGGCGATGGGGTTTCACCGCGGCTTCGGAACTGCTGATCCTGGGGGGCAGCGTCCTGCTCGGAGGGGTATGGCTGTTGGCGGTCCTGTTCCGATTCTGGGTGGATCACCGCCGCCAAGATGCAGATAGGCACGCCTGGCAGGTGCGGACGGCGCGCCTCACCCGAACCGCCGACGTCTGGCTGCGGGTGGTGGTGACGGTTGCCCTGGCGGTCACCGCCGTCATCTCGCTCGGTGCCGATGGTGGACCGATCGCGGCCACCTGGCTTTCGATCAAGCTGATACTGGTGGCGGTTGCGGTGGCGCTCACTTTTGGTACCCGCCTGATGATCCCGATCGTGATGAGCTGGTCACCCGGTGCCCCGGTCGATGAGACGCCCCATCGCCGACCGGTTGCGTGGTCACTGGCCCTCACCGCGGTGGCCTGGGTTTGCATCGCGGTGGTCATCTGGCTGTCGATCGCCAAGATCTGATCCCGGCCCCACGAGGCCGAGCACGGTCGCATCGGTACGCTCCGGGACATGCGCTGCTCGATCAAGACCTCGCCGATGCACACCACATGGGAAGCGATGCGGGACGTGTGGGTCGAGGCGGATCAGATAGAGGTCTTCGACGCGGCATGGACCTTCGACCACTTCGTGCCCATTGCCGGCGACCCGGCCGGGCCGTGCCTGGAGGGTTGGTCGATCCTGGCCGCCATGGCGGCGGTGACCCGGCGCTTGCGGCTCGGGGTGATGGTCACCGGGAACACGTACCGCCATCCTGCGGTGCTTGCCAAGATGGCGGCGACCGTCGACGTAATTTCGGACGGGCGGCTCGAGCTTGGTCTTGGAGCCGGGTGGCATGAGGAAGAGCACGAGGCGTACGGCATCGACCTGCCGCCCTTGCGGGAGCGGTTCGACCGATTCGATGAGGCTCTCGAGGTGGTCCACCTCCTCCTTACCCAACCCGTCGCCAACTTCTCTGGAACCCACTACCGACTCACCGAAGCGAGATGCGAGCCCAAACCCGTGCAGCGGCCAAGACCCCCGCTCGTCGTCGGCGGAAAGGGGGAGCGGCGCACCCTCGGCGCTGCGGCCCGCTGGGCGGACCAGTGGAACTACCCGAGGGGTGAACCCGAAGAGTTCCGCCGGCTTGTCGGTGTGCTTGCAGAAAGGTGCGAGGAAATCGGCCGCCCGGTGGGTGACATCGAAGTCTCGGTCCAGTTGTTCGCCGAATCCGATCCGGCTGCCACTGCAGCCGAAGCGGCCGCCTTCGCCGCGGCTGGGGCCCACCATGTGATCGTGGCGCTGCGTTCCCCTTTCGACCCGGCGGCTCTCGCGCCGCTGGCCGAGGCTTTGACCCGTGAACTCGGCCCGGTGCCCAGTACTGAGTACTCCTCCTAGGGCAGTACGCCCGGAGGTGGCTCGACCTCCTGTCCGTCGCAATCCAGACCCTCGTCGGGGCGGTAGACGGCGAACACCGAGTCCTTTTCCTTGTGACCGTCGCTGAACGTCCGGGTGCGGAACCGCTCGACCCTGGTGCACTCCCGGAGAGCCGTCTCCTCTATGGCGGTTTCGACGACGTTGACGTTCTTGGTCGACCAGAGCTGGACCGTGACCGAAGTGTCGCTGTAGACGGGCCACACCAGAATGGGGTAATCGGTGTTGTTCTCGACGATCAGGTCGGGCGATGGCCAGGAAAGCGTTGCCTCCCGGCCGTACGGATAGCGGGGGAAGTAGAGCGAGTGGGACTGGTACTCGAGAAAGTCGAGCCCGGCGAGGTACGAGGCGTTGAAGAGGGTGGTGGCGAACTGGGAGACACCACCGCCCACCGCGTCGACCAGATGCCCGTAGAAGACCATCCCAGCCGAGACGAATCCGTTCACCTCGGTCCGCTGCCCCACCGTCTGGTTGAGCGAAAGCGACTCTCCCGGGTATACGACGCTCCCGCGAACCAGGTCGGCGATGCGGTGGATGTTGGTCACTCTCGCTTCGCAACAGGAGTGGGAGGTGGTGAACTGGGCAACCATCTCCTTGACGTTCCGCCCGCGGGCTGTGGCGATGAGTTCGGGATCGTTGCTCGGCCGCAGTGGTAGCTCGATAGTCGCCGAGCCCTTGCCAAGGACTGCCTCGGAGGTGAGCCGGGTCGCCTGGGGAGCGCAGCAAACCTGCGGCACCGTCCCCCTGCGGACCACCTGGACCTGCCCATCGGAGATTGTGAGCTCGGGTCTCGTGCCGCCGATGCGGACACCCCGCCAGATCTTCCTCAGATGTTCGTCGATCGCACTGCGATCGACGCGGAGAGTCACGTCGTCATCGATGCGGGGCCGGACCCAGCTCCTGGCGACCTCGGGGCTTACCCAGCGCGACTGAGATCCGATCTGCAACTGCAGCCCGTCTGCGGTCGCCCGGCGCACCTTGGTCGCTGCCTCCCTCACTTCCTGGTTGGAGACAACGGTGGGTATCTCGGTCCACGTGGCGTCGACCGACACCGGGACAGCCGGGTCCGCCGCCTGCAGCGACTCCACCGCGGCGTCGAGGTCGAATGTTGCTCCGGGCACCGCGGGGACGAGGCGCAAGTTCTCGTTGCGGTAAACGAGATCGGGCTCAATTGGATCGGTGTGCTGGGCGGCGGGGTGCTCGGCGAGCGTTTCCCGGGCAACTTCGGGATCGAAGTTGTAAGTGGGCTCGACCTCGTGGGGGAGGATGAAGGACCGAGCCCAGGTGATGAATTCACGGGGGAGAGAGTCGGAACGACCTGCGGCCATGACCGCGGCGATGGTTGCCTCCTGGTCGACCGAGAACCCGAGATCGCCGTTGCTCGCCACCACTGCATCGGCATCGGACTGCAACTCGGCCGGTTGGCCGTCGTAGCGCTGCGATAGCGACGCCACCGTGGCTTCGACCCCGGCATCGTCGAACCCACCGACGGCCTCACCATCGAGCACGACGTTGCGGGCCACCTCGCCCTCGTGGGAGTTGCGGTCCATCACCCATGCCCCGATCAGGGCGGCGGCCAGCACCACCGGGATGGCGGCGAGGAGGATGAGCCAGGTTCGGGTTTTCATGCGATGGCCATGGTAAGAGGAGTGCGCGCTAGGAAGGGTTCACGCCGGTCCAGGTCTTTTCACGTCTTTCGGGCCGAGCAGGTTCCCGGGTCAGCGGTGCTCCGGATTGGGGTAGTCGAAACGGCCCCCGGCATCCCATGCGGTGCGCTGGTTGCCGTGCGCCGGGATGCCTCCTCGATCCCCGATCATGCGGGAGAGGTGGAGCAGGTTCCATGTCATGAACGTGGTGTTGCGGTTGTGTCCCTATCAGTCCTCGTCGCTCAGGGCGTAGGAGATGGCCTCCTCCTGGGTCATCGCCATTCCTTCCGCCAATGCGGCGGAGTGGGCTTCGTCCGTGAGTAGCGCCCGTGCCACATCGAGACCAGGCATCGATGTGAATTCGGCCAGCATCACCTCGTTGAGGTCGAGCATCCCGGTACCGCTGACGTCGCGTAGCCGGCGGGCGGCGGCCAGCAGTCGGGTAGCTCTCTGGGCCCGCCCGCCTGCACCTCGGTCATTCCAAGGGCGTTGAGGTGCAAGGTGAGCGTGGAGATGTCCGAGAAGCCGGCGAACAGTTTTAGGCCGTCGCGCAGCAGCGGCCGGGCCTGGTCAATGAGACCAGAGCCGATGGCGCCGAAAGCGGCCATGAAGCCCGACCAACCGATCCCGAAGGGATCGTCCAACTTGCGAAACAGCTCCAGCGCTTCTTGGGCGTAGCGCGTCGTGTCACCTGGCTTGTCGGAGAACACGCTCGCATCGGCCAGCCCCCAAGTCGTCCAGGCGACGAGACGTTCCTCACCCGCCTCCCGTGCCTCTTCGCAGGCCCGATGCAGCATCTCGATGGACTTTTCGGACCCCGCGCTGAATGTGACTGTGAGCGCCAGGTTGTAGCGGGCGTTGGCGATCGCGCCCAGGTCGCCATGAGCCTCGACCAACTCCAGACTCTCCCGATAGGCACGTTCGGAATCGTCGGTCTGTCCTCGCCACCATGCGATCCCACCTGCTCCTTCGAGCGCCTTCGCCCTTATGAGCGGATCCCCGTCCGGGACGGCGAGCACCCGGCGGAACCGGTCTTCGGCTTCGATCAGGTGACCCCGGACCTGCCAGAAACGCCACATCGTGAAGGCGAGCTTCATGGCCAGGTTTGCCTCACCTTGATCCACCGCCCAAGTCAATGCCGCTCTCAGGTTGTCGTGGTCGAGTTCGAGACGGTCGAGCCATCGCTTCTGGTCCCATGAGATGAAGTGTGGGGCCGCCTGCTCGGCCAGGTCGAGGAATGTGAGCGCATGCCGGGTGCGGACTTCGGCTTCTTCTCCACTGGCGGCAAGCTGTTCGGCGGCGAATTGGCGAATCGTCTCGAGCATGCGGTAGCGCGGCTCGGCGCCAATTCCCTCCGCTCGGACCAGGCTGTGCTCGACGAGCACGCCTAGTGCGCCGAGCACATCAGCATCAGGCCCACCGCAAACCGACTCGATCTGGTCGAGCCCGGCGCCGCCCATGAAGACCGACAGCCGCTGGTAGACCACCTGCTCGTGCTCCTCGAGGAGCTGATAGCTCCACCCGATGGCGGCACGCAGCGTCTGCTGGCGGGCTGGGAGGTCACGCCGACCTGCTTCGAGCAGGCCGAACCCCGACCCGTCGCGTAGCCGTTGAGCGATGGCCTCTGGAGGCAGCAGCTTCACCCGCGATGCTGCCAGCTCGATCGCCAGGGGAAGCCCATCGAGCCTGTTGACGATCTCTACGACCGTGTCAACGTTTTCGGGCGTGATGCGGAAGTCGGGCCGTGAAGCCGAGGCGCGGTCGGCGAAGAGCGCGATGGAGGCCAGTTCCGCCGCCTCCTCCGGCAGATAATGACGGGTCGGTTCGGGCAGTTCGAGGTGGGGAACGGGAAACTCCCGTTCGCCGGAAACGCGCAAAGCGGCCGTGATGTCACCAGGATGCTCGAGTTGGGTGCGATCTGCAGCAGCGATGCGACGTAACCCGCTCCGTCGAGCAATTGCTCGAAGTTGTCGAGGACGAGAAGCATCCGCCGCGCACGAAGGTGCGCTTCCACCTTCTCCGTCGGCGAGCCCGGTAACTGCTCGAGCGACAGCGCGGTTGCCAGCGCCGAAGGGATCAATTCCGGCTCGGATAGCGAGGCGAGATCGACGAAGACCACGCCGTCGGGGAATCGATCCTTGACCGCAAATGCGGTCTGCACCGACAGCCTCGTTTTCCCGGTGCCTCCGGGGCCGGTGAGGGTCAGCAACCTGGTGCCCTCGAGTGCCCCCGCCACCTGGTCCACCTCGGGTCGGCCCACGAAACTGGTGAGCAGAAGCGGGAGGTCCGTGGGAACGCCGCCGTCGGTCCGTAGAGGAGGGAAGTTGGTCCGGAGCCCACCTCCCACCAACTGGAAAAGATGCTCGGGGCGCTTGAGGTCCTTGAGCCGGTGCTCGCCGAGGTCGCGCAACTCGAGGTCCGGCACACGCAACTCGCCCACCAAAGCCCGGGTGGACGCCGACACGAGCACCTGCCCGCCGTGGCCGGCGGCGGTGATCCGAGCGGCTCGGTGGACGTCCAACCCAACGTAATTGTCGCCGCCGAGTAATCCCTCACCGGTGTGAAGTCCGATTCTCACTCGAACGGCGCCCCTCTCGGGCCACGGCTCGGCGGCAATCCGTCGCTGTGTCTCGGCGGCGGCCTCGATGGCGTGACCCGCTTCGGGAAAGACGGCGAAGACGCCGTCCCCGCTGGTAGACACCTTGGTCCCGCCTGCGCTCACCACCGCCCCCTGGATCAAGTCACCGTGTGTGGCGAGGACCTCGGGATAACGGGCGCCCAACTCCTGGACGATCCTGGTCGAGCCTTCAATATCGCTGAAGAGGAAGGTCACGGTCCCGGTTGGAAGGGCGGTCATGGTCGAAACCTAGATGGTGCCCAGTCACACCTACCGGCACGAGATCGTGCCTCATCTTGAACAGCCCGGGTCTGATGTTTGCCCGACATAGGCACGGAGCTTATGGAAATCCTCAGCCCAACGAGAACCGGACGCGGAGGGAAACGGTCACAGTCGTCTCGCCGCGCATGATCGGAGGTCCGGCTACCTCGGCCGCCATGACCATCCGTTGTCTGGGCATCGGCCCGTCGCCATGCGCTTCGGTGATCGACTCCACCGCGCCCAATGCCACTCCTGACAGGCTCGCCAATTGTTCAGCCCGAGTTAGCGCATCGGCCCAAGCGTCGGCGCGTGCCGTCTCGAGCAGAGCGCTGTCGTCTGACAGCGTGAACCGCAAGCCATGGATCACGCTCTGCTCACCTCCCGCAGCGGTCACTGCGGCGATGATCTCGCCCACTCGCTCGGTGTCGTCGAGACGAGCAGTGAAGACGGTGGAAACCCGGTAGCCGGTGACGACGGGCCGGTCGCCCCTGTGGTCCATCTGCGGCTCGACGGTGTGGGACGAGGTGCGCACCGCGGCTTCGCCGATTCCAGCCTCACGTAAGGCGCTCAGAACGCGATGAGCCGCATCCGCCGCCTGCGATGTGGCCCGGTCTGCCGATCCGGCGTGAACTTCGACTCCACAATCGATGATGGCGATGTTCGGCGTGCCGGCCGCGGTGCCCACCCCGGAGACGATGATTCCCGATTCCTGGCTCATGTGCCTCCTCGGTGCATCGTAGACCGGCACCTACGATGCCCACCTCCGATGCGCCCGATCCTCGCTCTCCTTCTTGCCGCGGTCGTGCTGGGTGCATGTCGCGAGGTCGCAGCCGATGCCCCCGGTGCCGAGCTATACGCCGAGCTCTGCTCGAGCTGTCACGGCGACAACCTCGAGGGAGGGGTTGGCCCACATCTGGGTGCGGGATCGGAAGCCGCAGGACAGCCCGATGGCTATTACGAGGTCACCATCTCGAGGGGCAAGGGGCGGATGCCATCTTTCTCTGAACTCAGCGACGATCAGGTCGCTCGTTTGATCGCCTACATCCGGGAGCGCCAAGCGGCCGGATGATCGTCAGCAGGCGGCGTGCTCGGCGCTGACCTGGCCCACCAGGCGCGAAAGGGCGAAGCTCAGCAAGTGCGGGTCGGCGGTGGTGAAGTACTCGGCATCACCCACGTCAGTCGCCGGTGCGGTCCCTATGGCTTGGACCACCCGCGTGGCCTGCGCCGCCACCGCATCGCGAGGATCGATCACCTTCACGCTGGGCCCGGCGACGTGGGCGACCACAGGGGCGAGGAATGTGTAGTGGGTGCACCCGAGTACGAGGGTATCGGCGCCGGCAGCGAGCACTGGCTCGACAAACCTCCTCACCAGCCTCTCCGCTTCGGGTCCGTCGCATTCCCCCCTCTCGACCATGTCGGCCAGCCCGGGACAGGCGCGTTCCACCACCTTCACCCCGGCAGCGTGCCTGACCACCAACGAGGCGAAGCGGTGGGCGTTGAGGGTGCCGGTCGTGGCGAGGACACCGATGACCTTGCTGTGGGACTGGGCCGCCGCCGGCTTGACGGCAGGCTCCATGCCGACGAATGGAATCTCGGGGTGACGCGTCCTGAGCAGGTCGAGCGCCTCGGCCGACGCCGTGTTGCAGGCGATGACGATCATCTTGACTCCCCGCTCGATGAGCCACGCCGTGATCTTCTCCGCCCGCACGGCTATTTCATCGGGGCTTTGATCGCCGTACGGCGCGTTTGCCTGGTCGGCCACGTACAGGAATCGCTCGGCGGGTAGGGCGGCGCGCATGGCGGCAAGCACCGAAAGGCCGCCCAATCCGGAATCGAACACACCGATGGGGCGTCGATCTTCGCTCATCGCCTCAGACACGGGGCGACATTCCAGCAGATCCAGGCTTTGAGTCGGTAGCACATGAAGGCCGAGGAGCGGACGGCGCCGGTGATACGGCTATTACCTTCACAGGCGCGACCGGGAGGTTCGATGGACATCGAAGGGAAGGTGGCGCTGATCACCGGCGGCGCCGGGGGACTCGGACTGGGAGCGGCCCGCGCACTCGTGGAGAAGGGGGCGGCCGTAGCTCTGCTCGACCTGCCCTCGTCGAACGGGGACGCCCTCGCCGGGGAACTGAGGGATGCCGTGTTCGTTCCCGTGGATGTGAGGCATCCCGAGGACGTGGAGGCGGCGGTGGCCGATGCCGTTGCTCAACTGGGGCATATCGACATCTGCCTCAACGCAGCCGGCGTGGGGCCGGCGCACCGAATACTCACCCGCGATGGCACGCTCTTTCCTCTCGATCTCTTCACCTTTGTTATCGGCGTAAACCTCATCGGAACTTTCGACGTAATCCGGTGGGCGGCGTCGTTCATGAGCCGCAACGAACCGAACGACGACGGGGAGCGCGGGGTGGTCATCAACGTCGCATCGATCGCCGCCTACGAAGGGCAGATCGGTCAGGCTGCCTATTCAGCGTCCAAGGGGGGGATCGTCGGTATGACCCTGCCCCTCGCCCGCGATTTGGCCAGCCACGGAATTCGGGTGTTGACCATCGCGCCAGGAATCATGGACACTCCGATGCTGGCCGGTGCACCCGACGATTTGAAAGCGTCGCTCGCCGAGGTCCACGTATTCCCCAAGCGCCTCGGTCGCCCCGACGACTTCGCCCGGCTGGTTGTGGCGATGGTGGAGAACCCGATGCTCAACGGCGAAGTGGTTCGCCTCGACGCCGCAGCGCGTATGGGGCCTCGGTAATCGAGCGCCCGATCTCTCTTAAGCCCCACACCCTGCCTAGGGTCGCTGGGCTCGGCTTAGCGGTAGCCGGGCGCGAGCCAGCGATCAAGGAGGAACCCCATGCGCAGACTCGCTGTTTTGGTGGCCGTCGCCCTAGTGGCGTCATTGACGGTCGCCTCGCCAGCACTGGCACAGCCAGACGAATTCGGCACGGTCACCGTGGTTCACGGTATCCCCGGAGCCACCGTCGACGTGTACGTCAACGACGAGCTCACGCTCGAGGATGTGCAATTCGAGACCATCACGGACCCACTCGTTCTCCCCGTGGGCGACCACACGATCGAGGTGTTCGAGGCGGGTGACGATCCGGCGGTCGACCCGCCAGTCGTCACCGGGGAGGCTGCGCTCGCCGAAGGCGACAACGCAACCATCGTCGCCCACCTCACCGACGTCGGTGAACCCGCTCTGACGGTGTACGCCAACGATGTCTCCACCCTTGCCGAAGGCGATGCCCGCCTCGCGGTGCGGCATACCGCAGCGACGGGGCCGGTGGACGTTCTGGCCGGTGGTAGCCCGATCATCGAAGGCCTCGCCAACCCCGACGAAGACCAACTCGATCTGCCCGCAGGCGATTACACGGTGACGGTCAACGAGGGCGGTAGCGCAGATGTGCTTGCCGGACCCGTTGACGTGACTCTGGAGGCAGGTGTCTCCTATCTGGTCCATGCCGTGGGCGACCCGGCCGCCGACACGTTCGCCCTGCTCGTCCAGACCATCGAGGGTCTTGCTCCGGACACCCAGTTGTGGGCGGTCATGAGCGGTGACGAGGAGGTGCCACCTGTCGACACCGGTGCCGCCGGTGTCACCACCTTCGAAGTCAGCGAGGACGGGACTGAAGTCACCTTCAAGGTGATCGCCTGGTACCTGGAAGACATAACGATGGGTCACATCCACGTGGCGCCCGCCGGGGCGAACGGTCCGATCGTGGCGATGTTGGTGGACTTCGCCCCACTCGATGCGACCAGCGGCGAGACCCGCAACGGGCTGCTCGCCGAGGGGACAATCGCTGCCGCCGATGTGGCGGCGGACCCTGATGCCGGATTCGATGGCTCCATCGGGGCGTTGGTGCGGGCGATGCGGTCGGAGGGCAGCTACGTCAACGTCCACACCGTGGCCAACCCGAGCGGAGAGATCAGGGGTCAGATCACGACGCTGCCAAACGGGGTGGAGGATCGGTTCACCGATGATGACGGTTCGGTCCATGAGGGCAACATCGACATCATCGCCGCGGCCGACATCACGCTCGGTTGCGACGACGCCGATCCATCGCTCTTCTGCCCCAGTGAGACCGTGACCAGAGGTCAGATGGCATCGTTCATCCAACGGGCGCTCAATCTGCCGGCGGGCGAGGACCCCGGGTTCACCGACATCGCAGGCAACGAGCACGAGGATGCCATCGGTGCCATCGCTGCAGCAGGGATCACGATCGGCTGCGAGGACGGAACGATGTTCTGCCCGAACGTGCCCCTCACCCGCGACCAGATGGCATCGTTCCTGGCCCGTGCGTTCGGATTGAGCGGCGGTACCACGCCGTTCACCGACATCGCGGGGAACACCCACGAGGACAACATCGCCGCCATCTACGAGGCGGGGATCACCCAGGGGTGCACTGCGACCGAGTACTGCCCGCGGGACCCGGTGATCAGGGGCCAGATGGCCTCGTTCCTGGCCCGCTCGCTCGGCTGGGGGAACTGAGCACAACGCATTCGGACTAGGTGATGGCGCGCCCCGCAAGGGGCGCGTCGTCGCGATCCGGGCGCCTTGACGAGTCGTTGACCATGTGTTGAGACATTGCTCCCCTCCAGGCGCGACCGTGGCAACACGACAAGCGACAGGAGGAGGTATCCATGATCCGACGAAGGTCGCGAGGAGTGATGGCGGCCGTGACGGTCGCCTTGCTCACCAGCATGCTGATTGCGACCGCGGCGGGGGCACAGTCGTCGGGAAGGTTCACCGATGACGATGGGAACGTGCACGAGGGGTTCATCGAGGCGATCGCCGCCGAGGGGATCACCCTGGGGTGCAACCCCGAGGGCACGCTCTACTGCCCGGCCGCAACGGTGACGAGAGGTCAGATGGCGTCGTTCATCGATCGTGGCTTCGCTTTGCCGGCCACCGGCACCGATGCCTTCGACGATGACGATGGGAGCACCCACGAGGATGCCATCAACCGGGTGGCCGCCGCCGGCATCGCTGCCGGGTTCGAGGACGGCACTTTCCGTCCCAACGACCCGGTGAGCCGAGCGCAGATGGCGTCGTTCCTCGCCCGGGCGATGGAGCTCTCGCCGGTGAGCGACGATCGTTTCGACGATGTCTCCGGTGTCCACGAGGGCAACATCAACGCCATCGCCGAAGCTGGAGTGACACTCGGGTGCAACGAGGCCGGAACCCTGTTCTGCCCCGACGACCCCGTGCGCCGCGACCAGATGGCGGCGTTCCTCGGACGCGCCCTGGGTCTCGACCCGATCAACCCGCCGAGCACCAGCTCGACATCATCGACCAGCTCGTCATTTCGTCGAGCTCATCCTCGAGCTCGTCGTCATCGTCGAGTTCCTCGTCATCCAGCTCGTCGTCTTCGAGCTCTTCGAGCTCATCGTCGACATCGAGCACGATCGAGGACTGACCGCCAACGACCGGTTCAGGCGGCAGCGTGCTCCAGCACCTGCCGCTTGAGCCGCGACACGATGGCGTCCATGCCCCGGAGACGCTGCGGCGTGAGAACGTCCTGGAGCCCCATCGCCATGTAGAAGTCGGCGGGCAGGGCGGTGATCTCCTCCACTGTGGTCCCAGACAATCCCTCGGCGAGAATGGCGGCATAGCCACGCACGGTGGGTGACTCCTTCGGTGAGTCAAACCAGATGTGGACATTCCCCGCGTCGTCCACCTCGGTGGCCAGGAAGAAGGGAGTGGCACACTCGACCACCTGTTCCATCTCGGTGCTGTCCATTCCGGGAGGGAGAGCAGGGAGCCGCCTGGAGTAGTCGAGAAGAGCCTCCAACCTGAGCTCCTTGGGCGCAGTGGCGAACATGTCCACAATCCGCTTCAGGGCTGGGGGCACGCTCATCAAGCCGGAGTGTAAGGTTGCTTGATTGCACTATGGGGATGGTGCTTAGACCGCTCCGATGTAGTCGCTAGCAGACCGGTCCACCACCTGTCCGCCGCATGCCCGCGTTTCACCCGTGAGGAGGACTCATGCCCGCACCGCTCGACGACGCCTCGAAGTTTCAGGGTTACGCCCACCCCGAGAAGCTGGTCTCCACCGACTGGCTTGCCGAGCATCTCGATGACCCCGACATCGTCATCGTCGAATCCGACGAGGACGTGCTCCTATATGACACCGGCCACATACCGGGGGCGGTCAAGATCGACTGGCATGCCGACCTGAACGACGCGGCTGATACGCGACTACGTCGATCCGGAGGGCTTCGCCGCTTTGCTGTCCCGCTCGGGGATCAAGCCGGGACAGACCGTTGTCTTCTACGGCGACAACTTCAACTGGTGGGCGGCATACGCCCTCTGGGTCTTCGCTCTGTTCGGGCACGACGACACCAGGCTGCTGGACGGGGGCAGGCAGAAGTGGGCCGAGGAGGACCGGCCGCTCACAACCGACAAGCCCGACCGCGAGCCGAGCGATTACCCCACCCCCAAGCGCGATGACTCGAAGATAAGAGCGTTCCGTGATGAGGTCCTCGCCCATTCCGAGGCGGGCAAACCGCTGGTGGATGTGCGCTCACCCGAGGAGTTCCGCGGCGAGTTGCTCCACATGCCCGCCTACCCGCAGGAGGGGGCCCTCCGCGGCGGCCACATCCCCGGGGCACGCAGCGTCCCCTGGAAGCGGGCAGCCAACGAGGATGGTTCATTCAAGAACGCCGACGAGCTCAGATCGATCTACGAGGGCGAGATCGGACTCAGCTCCGGCGACGACGTGATCGCCTACTGCCGGATCGGGGAGCGTTCCAGCCATACGTGGTTCGTGCTCACCCAACTGCTCGGTTACCCCAAGGTGAAGAACTACGACGGTTCCTGGACCGAGTGGGGCAACGCGGTGCGGGCGCCAATCGAGCGCTGAGTCAGCGCTTCCGGTACAGCCTCCAACGCAGCACGATGCTGTCGTCGATGAGTGCCGGCGGCCCACCGTGTTGTGTCTGCAGCCAGGCTCGGGCTGTCTCGGCGGCAGCGGCGCGCCGTTCGCCATCGAGCCCCCAACAGGCCGAGAAGAACCCCTGCTCGAGTTGGTCGACCACCTCGTAAAGATCGATCCGGGTGGGAGCCGTCAGTTCGTCGCGTTCCTCGATGTCGAACCCCATCTCGGCGGCGGCACGGTCGACCTCTTCGTTCCGGGTTGCTCCCGGGGGCCAGTCGGGGTTGCCTGCCGCTTTGAAGAACACCTTCGACACCTCAGAGCCCTTCCCCGGAGCGGTGCCTCTGGTTTGCAGGAAGATGCCGCCGCTACGGAGGGCGCGGTATGTCTCACCGACCGCACCACGCCACTCCGGGATGAGATGGAGCACATGCGCTGCGATCACCGCCTCCAGCGACTCGTTGCCAAACGGGAGCGCGGTGGCGTCGCCCATCACGAGCGGGATGCCGGAGCCCATCGCGTTGAGTCGGAGCCGATGCAGCATCGGAGCAGACAGGTCGAGCCCCACGACGGGAACGCCGCTTTGCCAGAGCGGCAGGGCGATCCTGCCCGTACCGACCCCGATCTCCAGCACCCGGCTGCGGCCGGCGAGCGCCTCGGCGAGCATCTCGGTCTGGCGCGCCGCCAATTCAGGAGGCAGGGCCCGGGTGCGGTCGTAGTACTCGGCGGCCCGGTCGAAGGACACAGAGGCGTTGGTCATCGCTGGATCCTGCCTACAGTCGTCTTCTTCGGGAGACATGGAGACTGCTCTCGTGCGTATCGGCATCTTCGTCTTCGAGGGTGCGGAAGAACTCGATTGGGTGGGCCCGTGGGAGGTCCTCCGGATGTGGGCGCTTTCGTGGCCGGACGACGAGGTCGAAGTGGTCAGCGTCGCACGCTCGCCCGGCATGATCACGTGTGCCAAGGGGCTCCGGGTCCTTCCCGACCACGATTGGGCTTCGGTGCCTCCGCTGGATGTCCTGGTCTACCCGGGGGGGAGGGGGACGAGGCCCCAGCTCGGAGACCCCGAGATCCGGGCCTGGGTAAGGGGACTCGCCTCGAACGGGGCACTGATGACCAGCGTCTGCACCGGATCGCTCGTGCTGGCCGACGCCGGGTTGCTCAAGGAGAGGCCGGCGACGACCTACTGGGGATCTCTCTTTGAGCTGGCCGCAATCGATCCGACCATCGAAATCCGGCCCGACGACCGCTTCGTCGACACCGGCGATGTGATCACCGCCGCGGGGGTCTCGGCCGGTATCGACATGGCGCTCCACCTCGTCGCCCGGCTCCATTCCAAGGAGCGGGCCATAGAGGTGAGGCGGGCCATCCAGTACGACCCGGCGCCGCCGGTCTGATGGGCACCTCCCGCAGCGAATGAGCGAATACCTCCCCGAACTGGTGCTGGTGCTGGCGCTCGTTCTGGTGAATGCGGTATTTGCCGGGACGGAGATAGCGCTGATAACTCTGCGTGAGAGCCAACTGCGCCGGATGGAATCCGGATCGAGGTCGGGCAGGCGGGTCGCCGAACTGGCGCGCGACCCGAATCGGTTTCTCGCCACCATTCAGATCGGGATCACCCTTGCAGGCTTTCTAGCCTCGGCAACCGCCGCCGTCGCGCTGGCGGAACCGCTGATCGAGCCACTGTCTTTCCTGGGCAGGGCAGCCCGCCCGGTAGCGGTGGTGCTGGTAACGCTCATCCTCTCCTACCTCACCCTCGTCCTCGGTGAGCTGGCGCCGAAGCGGCTCGGGCTGCAATGGGCGGAGCGGTGGGCCATTGTCTGCGGACCGCCGCTCTATTGGATGTCGGTGGCGATGAAGCCGGTGGTGGGTTTGCTCGGGGCGTCAACCGACCTCGTGGTCCGGCTGTTGGGTGGCGATCCGCGCCGCCGGGCCGAGGATGTTTCCACCGACGAGTTGCGCGACATGGTCCTTGCCCACGGCACCTTCTCCGTCGAACAACGCACCGTGGTCATCGGCGCTCTCGAGTTGGAGCATCGCCGGCTCCGCCAGGTGCTGCGGCCGCGCGGCGCGGTTTTCTCCCTCGATGCCGGGCTCACGCCGGCTGGAGCCCTCGAACTGCTCGCCCAGAGCGGGCACACCAGGGCGCCGGTGGCGGAGGACGGGGACCTCGACCGGACGGTCGGCGTCGTCCGGATCCACGACCTGCTCGGGGTGGGTGACGAGATCAACCTGCGCGACGTCGCCCGCGAGGTGCCCTTCTTCCCCGAGTCCCTGCGGGTCCTCATGGCGATGCGGGTGATGCAGACCGAGCGTCACCAGATGGCGATGGTCATCTCCGAGCACGGCTCGGTGGAAGGGATCGTCACCATCGAAGATCTCGTCGAGGAGGTGGTAGGCGAGATCTACGACGAGGGCGACCGCGACGTGCGCGCCGTCCGCCGCGAACGCGATGGGACGGTGGTCCTGGCCGGCGATTTCCCAGTGCACGATCTGGGCGACGTCGGCGTCGAGCTACCCGACGGTGAATACACCTCGGTCGCCGGGCTGATCCTCGATCGCCTCGGCCGATTGCCGGACCGCCCCGGCGACCGGGTCCGCGTGGGGGACTGGGAGCTCACCGTCTCCCGCGTCCAACGCCGAGCCATCACCGAAGTCGTCTTGCGCCCTGCTCCTGCCTCCGAGGATGCGTGAGGGCGATCAGCAGCAAGGATTCTCTCTCCCCCCGTAGGGGGGAGTACCCGACGCCGGAGGCGTCGGGGGAGGGGGGCTGGTTCACTCCCAACGGTGCGAAAGCCGCCTGTCGAGCACCTTTGGGAGTTCGGTGCTCCCCCCCTACCCGCTGCTCCGCAGCGGGGCCCTTCCCCCCTGCGGGGGGACGGATCGGAAAGGCAGCGGAGCCTTCCCCTACGGGGGGACGGAGCTTCCTCTGATCTCCTCGAGCGACTCAGGGTTCTCCAGGCTGGTGAGGTCGCCGGGGTCGGAGCCGACCACGAGCGCCTTGACCACACGCCGCATGATCTTGGCTGAGCGGGTGCGGGGGAGGTCGGAGACGAACCGGACCGCCGCGGGGCGGAACGCCTTGCCCAGGGTGGCAGCGATCCGGTCGGAAACCCGGCCGGCCAGTTCCTCGTCGGGTTGTGCATCGGGACGGGGGACGGCGTAGACGACAACCACCTCACCCTTGACCGAGTCGGGGATCCCCACGGCGGCAGCCATCACGATCTCGGGGACCGCAACCGCGGCCGATTCCACCTCGGCCGGCCCGATCCGCTTGCCGGCGATGTTGAGCGTGTCGTCGGACCGCCCGTGGAGGAACCAGAAGCCGTCCTCATCCACCGATGCCCAGTCGCCGTGCGCCCACACATCGTCCCAGCGGTTCCAGTAGGTGGCCAGGTACCGCTCGGGGTCCTTCCAGAACCCGCGCGTCATCGCCGGCCATGAGTCCTCAATCACCAGTTCTCCGACGGCGCCCCTCACCGCTGTGCCCGAGGCGTCGTATACCTCTGCCGCCATCCCCGGCGATGGGCCACCCAGCGAGGTCGGCTTCAAGCCCTGATGGAGGTTGACGCCGAGGATCACCGCTCCGACCTCGGTGCCGCCCGAGATATTGACGATGGGGATGCGCTCACCGCCCACGGTGCGGAACAACCACCACCACGGGTCGGGGTTCCACGGCTCACCCGTCGAACCAAAGACACGAAGACGTCCCAGATCGTGTCCGCTGGCGGATTCGTCGCCGTGGGCCATCAAAGCCCTTACCAATGTCGGGGATATCCCGAGATGGGTCAGCCCCAGCTCGCCGGCCAGCCGCCACAACCGTCCGGCGTCGGGGTAGTCGGGCGCGCCATCGAAGACACCCACCGCAGCACCGTTGGCCAGAGCCGACACAACCGACCACGGCCCCATGATCCATCCCATATCGGTCGCCCACATCAGGGCGTCCCCCCGCTGGACGTCGAAGTGGAAGGCGCCCTCGAGGGCAAGCTTGACGGTGAGCCCGCCATGGACGTGGATGGCTCCCTTCGGCTTCCCGGTGGTCCCCGACGTGTAGGCCAGCATCACCGGGTGCTCCGAGTCCACCTGGACGGCATCGAGAGGATCGGCCGCTTCCATCGCCTCGTCCCATCGATGGTCGCGACCCTCGGTCATCGGCGTGTCCGTTCGGTCGGTGTGGGAGACCACGAGCAAGGCGGGTACCCCTCCAGCCGATACCAGGGCTTCGTCGGCAGTCTCTTTCATCTCGACCAGGTGACCCCGACGCATGTACCCGTTGGCGGTCACCAGGAGCGCAGGGGACGGGTCGATCAGCCTGGCGGCAACGGCTTCGGCGCCGTACCCGGAGAAGATCGGGATGAAGATCGCTCCGATCCGGGATGATGCGAGGAGCGTGACCACCGCCTCGACGGACATGGGTAGGTAGCAGCCGACGGCGTCGCCCCTTCCCACACCGAGCGCTGCGAAGGCACCAGCGGCTCTCTCCACCTGGTCGAGTAGTTCGGCAAAGGTGACTCGGCGGATCTCGGCTCCTTCGCGGGCCGCCAGGATTGCGGAGGCATCCGGCTGCTCTCTGGCCCATCGGTCCACGCAGGCGGTCGAGAGGTTGCATGTCCCGCCGGTGAACCAGGTGGTCCAGGGCACGCCTCGGGAGTTGTCCCGAACCTTGGTGTACGGCGTGGCGAACGGAACGTCGAGAAACTCGACCACGGCGTCCCAGAACCATTCCGGATCGGAAATCGAGCGCTCCAAGAGGTGCTGGTAGCCGTCGATGCCGTGCTCCACCATGAAGCGCCCGGTGACCGTGTCGCGAGCCTCCGCCTCGGGCAGCGTCCAAACAATCGGCTGCTGGTCCACGCCCCCGAGCCTACGGACCGTGCTAGCAACCTGCGGATGGGACCGCTGTCAGGTGTGAGAGTCATCGAGATGGCCGGAATCGGGCCGGGACCGTTCTGTGGGATGGTGCTATCCGGTCTTGGTGCCGAGGTCGTGCGGGTGGAGAGGCCCGGTGCCGCCGAAGGAGTGCTCGACGACCGGGTCACGACGCGGGGGCGTCGTTCGGTGGCGCTCGACCTTCAGCACGCCGACGCAGTCGGGGTGGTGCTCCGGTTGGTGGAGACCGCCGAAGGGTTGATCGAGGGCTTTCGACCCGGGGTGATGGAGCGCATCGGACTCGGGCCGGGGGAGTGCCTGGCACGCAACCCGCGCCTCGTCTACGGCCGGATCACCGGGTGGGGTCAAGAGGGGCCGCTGGCGGTCTCGGCGGGGCACGACATCAACTATCTGGCGGTGGCGGGAGCCCTCCACCCGATCGGTCGGTCGGGCCAGCGGCCGGTTCCCCCGCTGAACCTGGTGGCTGACTATGGGGGCGGTGGGATGCTTCTCGCCCTCGGGGTCGTGGCCGCGCTTTACGAGGCGCGGGTCTCGGGTCGGGGGCAGGTGGTCGATGCAGCCATGATCGACGGAGTCGCCCAACTCACAGCGCTCTTCCACGGTGGTCTCGCCGGGGGGTGGTGGGTGCCGGAGAGGGAGGCGAACCTCCTCGATGGCGCCGCTCCGTTCTACGACACCTACTCAACTGCGGACGGCGAATCGCTTGCCCTCGGGGCTCTCGAGCCGAAGTTCTTCGCCGTGCTCGTGGAGCGTCTCGGCCTCGATCCCGCGACGCTGCCCGCCCAGTACGACACCGATGGGTGGCCCGAGTTGCGCCGGCGTCTCACCGAGGTGATCTCCACCCGCACGCGAGCTGAATGGGCCGTTGAACTGGAAGGCACCGACGCCTGCGCCGCTGGGGTGCTCTCGCTCGCCGAGGCGCCCGCGCATCCGCACAACGTGGCTCGGGGAACCTTCATCGAGGTCGACGGGGTGGTCCAACCCGCTCCGGCACCCCGCTTCTCCGCAACACCGACGTCTTTGCCCACACCGCCGCCCACACCGGGCGCAGACACCGATGCCGTGCTCGCCGAGCTTGGATACTCGGAAGACGAGATCGGTAACCTCCGCCGATCCGGGGCGGCCGGCTGAGCCGCAATGCGGCTGCTCGAGCCGCCGGGCGCCCAACCTACGGATGAGAGTGGTAAGTGGTAGTGACACATGGTCCCGGCTCGTCACGATTTACGTACCACCACCACCTACCACCCAGATCTAAGGTGCCGACCCTCGTTCCGCACCGCAGGAGGCCCTAGGCGATGTCCGACATAACCTTTGACGGCCGGGTGGCCATCGTGACCGGGGCAGGTGGCGGGCTGGGCCGGTCGTATGCCCTCGAGTTGGCGCGGCGCGGGGCGCGCCTCGTCGTCAACGACCTTGGCGGGGCGATGGACGGCACCGGATCGGGAGCCAGGGCTGCCGACGACGTGGTCGCCGAGATCGAAGCGGCAGGGGGCGAGGCGGTGGCTAGCTACGACTCGGTGGCAAGCGCCGAGGCAGGCGAGGCCATCGTCGCCACCGCCATGGACACATTTGGGACGGTGGACGTCCTCGTCAGCAACGCCGGGATTTTGCGCGATCGCAGCTTCTCCAACATGACGCTCGATGAGGTCGAGGGCGTGCTCGCCGTCCATCTGCGCGGGGGATTCCACGTCGCGATGCCGGCGTTCAGGGCGATGAAGGAGCGGGGATACGGGCGACTGGTGTTCGCCGCCTCCAACGCCGGGATCTTTGGCAACTTCGGGCAGGCGAACTACGGCGCCGCCAAGATGGGCCTGGTCGGATTGAGCAATGTGCTCGCCATCGAAGGTGCCAAGTACGGGATCCGAAGCAACGTGATCGCCCCGGTTGCCCGGACGAGGATGACCGAGGATCTGCTCGGTCCCATGGCGGAGTTCCTCGACCCTGAGCAGGTGACTCCGATGGTGGTCTACCTCGCCTCGGAGGCCAATCCACACACGCACGAGATCTTCACAGCCGGGGGCGGCCGTTACGGGAGAATCTTCGTGGGCACCAACCCAGGTTGGTTCGCCGGGCAGAAGGTGGTGCCCACCGTCGAGGAATTGGCCGAGCACATCGAAGAGGTGCGCGATCTCTCCACATACGAGATCCCGCTGAGCAGCAACGACGAAATCCGCCTGGTGATGGCGGCGATGCAGGACGGCTGAGATGCCGGTCGATCCGGAGCGAGCGCTCGGTGCCGAGCTACCGGTGATCGAGGGTCGATGGGATCAGGACGACGTAATCCTCTATCACCTCGGTGTCGGTGCCGGCGTTCCCCCAACCGACCCGGCCGAGCTTCGGTATACGTATGAGGGCGATCTGGCGGTCCTCCCCAGTTTCGCCACGGTCCCGACCTTCCCCGCACTGGCCGGCATCGGGGGAGTGGACGGGCTCGAGTTCAACCCTGCACTGCTGCTCCACGGCGAGCACGAGATCGTGCTGCACAGTCCCTTGCCGACCGCGGCATCGGCGGTCCATCGGGGACGGGTCGTGGAGCTTTGGGACAAGGGGAAGGCGGCCCTGGCGGTCGTCGAGGTGGTGACCACCGACGGTTCGGGGAAGGCGTTGTTCTCCAATCGGGCCTCGCTTTTCCTACGCGGTGAGGGTGGGTTCGGAGGGGAGCCCGGCCCGCCTTCCTTTTCCGCTGCACCTTCCCGCGACCCCGATGTGGTCGTGACCTCGCCGACCCTGCCCCAGCAGGCGCTCCTCTACCGGTTATCCGGCGACAAGAACCCTCTCCACGCCGACCCGGGGTTCGCCGCGATGGCGGGGTTCGAACGGCCCATCCTCCACGGCCTCTGCTCGTTCGGGGTGGTGTGCAAAGCGGTGGTGGACGAGGCCCTCGACGGCGACGTGAGCAGGGTGGCCGGGTACCGGGCGCGGTTCTCGGGTGTCGCCTACCCCGGTGAGACCTTGGTCACCAGCATCTGGGACGAGGGTGACCACATGCTGGTGACGGCGATGACCGTCGAAAGGGGCAAACCGGTCATAAGCAACGGGAAGGTCACTCTTACCGGGTGAGCCGTTGGTTTAGCCCCCCGCCACCTGCACCGCATGGTCGAGCCACCCGTTGGGGGCATACCCGTTGATGTCGGGGACCGACCTCGCCGGCTGTTCGTTGCCGGCGGCATCGCGGGCACGGCTGGCGATGAGCCCACCGGACGGGCCCACCTCGATCGTCGCTTTGAAGGTGCTCCATGCCGCCGGGCCGTCCGACGGACCGAGCGCCGTGGGGCGCCACGTCTTCCCCCCGTCGCCGGAGACATCGACCGCTGCGACCGGGCCTGCCCCGGAGAAGGCGACCCCCTCAACCTCGAGCACTCCCGACGCGACCGCACCTTGCTCCGGACTCGTCACCCACGATTTGACCGGCATCTCCCAGCACGAAGGGTCGTCCGGCCCCGAGGTCGACCCGGGCGGAGTGAGGCGGTAGCGCACGGTCTGGATGGAAGCGTCGGACTCATCGGCGGTGAGGGCCAGTCTCACGACCCACTTGACGCTGTTGACCGCGAAGTACCCCGGGATGACCAGACGGACGGGGCCGCCATGGGAGCGGGAGAGTGGTTCGCCGTTGAGCCCCAAGGCGAGCAGACCCCGTTCCAGCCCGACCCGGAGCGGAACCGATCGTTCCACCCTCTCCGGGTCCCCGGCTTTCCCGTCTGCCCCTAGTGCGGTGAGATAGGAGGTGCCGTCCTCTGGGCCACCGGCGAGCGCCACCAGATCGGCAACGCGGACGCCGCTCCATCGTACGTTTGCCGCGGCCCCTGTCCCCCAGGGAGTCCCCGGCGGCGGTCCGGCGAGCAACCCTCTCCCATTGCCGGCGCATTGCAGCACCGCGGTCACCTCCGCCGGCTGCAGGGTCTCGACCAATTCCGGGAGGGTGAACTTCGCCGGTTTGGCAACACCCTCCAGCACCAGTTCCCAGTTCTCCGAAATGGGCGGCGGGGGCAGGTTGTCCCTCCGGAACATCCTCTCGACAGGAGTGATGGGAACCGCCTCGGACTTCCCCTCCGCCTGGATCGGTTCCGCTTGGTGTATGTGCAAACCTTTGGTCGCCATCGGCGGAAATCATGGTCGACGCGGGCCGGGATGACACGTCGAGAGCCGGTAGCCTGTCTCAACCCATCATGACGACGACCACCAGTGCGACCGACGAGAAGACACTGATCGCGGCGCGACTCGACGAACTCCTCGAGACGCACGACCCGGCTACCACCGCCGCGGCGGACTTCTGGGGAGCGCAGTTCGACCTCGGTCTTGCTTGGGTGTCATTTCCGCAGGGTGACGGCGGACTGGGGGTGAGCCCCCGGTACCAGCAGACGGTGATGGAGAGGCTGGCCGCCGCCGGGGCGCCATCCGACAACGTGATCCGCAACGTCATCGGTCACGGAATGGGAGCGCCGACCGTCCTGGCGCACGGGTCCGAGGAGCAGAGACGCCGCTGGCTCCGTCCGCTCTTCACAGCAGAGGAGATCTGGTGCCAGCTGTTCTCCGAGCCGGGAGCCGGCTCGGATGTGGCGGCGTTGGCGACCCGCGCCGTGCGCGACGGCGACGAATGGTTGATCAATGGACAGAAGGTGTGGACGACGCTGGCGCACGCCGCCCGGTGGGGGTTGATAGTCGCCAGGACCGATCCCGATGTTCCCAAGCATCGCGGGTTGACCTATTTCGTGATCGACATGGATCAGCCAGGGGTCGAGGTGCGCGGCCTCAACCAGATCACGGGCGAGGCCGAGTTCAACGAGGTCTTCTTCTCCGAGGCACGAGTGCCCGACACATACCGGTTGGGGGAGGTAGGCGAGGGCTGGCGGGTGTCGATGACCACCCTCATGAACGAACGGGTCGCCATCGGCTCCGTGGTCCAGCCACGGGGCTCGGGGGCGATTTCCGCCGCTGTCGCCGCCTGGAAGGAGAAGGGCCACACCGACGCGGCGCGCCGCGACGACCTGACGGCTCTGTGGATCGAGGCCGAGGTGCTCCGGCTGACCAATCTCCGGGCCACCGAAAACCGGCGGCGGGGGACACCCGGGCCGGAGGGCTCGACGTCGAAGCTCCACTGGGCAGAACTCAACAAGCGGATCACCGAGTTCACCGTCTCGCTGCTAGGCGCCGATGGGCTCCTCTATCCGAACGGGTACACATTTGAGCGACCCGAGCGAGCGGGGATTGGAACCGCCCACCCGCAGCGCAACTTCCTCAGGGCGAGGGCGAACTCGATCGAGGGCGGGACCTCCGAGATCATGCGGAACATCCTCGGCGAGCGGGTCCTCGGGCTCCCTGGTGAGCCCCGGGCCGACAAGGATCTGCCCTGGAAGGACGTTCCCCGCAGCTGAGCGTGACCACCCTCCGCCAGGTTGACGTCGTAGCATGCGCCTGACTCGAGGGAGGACGAGCAGATGACATACAGTTCTGACACCGCCACCTTGGAGGGCCTGGCCAGGAGTTGGGGATGGGTCCTCTTCTACGGCACCCTCACCCTGATCCTCGGAATCATGGTGCTCGTCTGGCCGGAAGCGACGATTGCGACCATCGCCATCCTGTTCGGGGTGCAACTGCTGGTGGCGGGCATCTTTGAGATCGTGGCGGTGTTCCGCCACGGGGAATCAGGCGGGATGAGGGTCATGGCTGCGCTGCTCGGCGTACTTTCAATCATCGTCGGCCTTTGGGTCCTACGTAATCTCCTTGCTACCGCTGGCGCCCTTGCCATTTTGCTTGGGATCTACTGGGTCGTCTCCGGGATAATTCGCACGGTCGACGCAATCGCCGACCACTCGACGCCGGCCCGTGGCTGGGCGATCTTCGGAGGGGTGCTCAGCGTGATCGCGGGTGCCGTCGTATTCATCTGGCCCGGGATATCGCTCTTGACCCTCGTTTGGGTCCTCGGCATCTGGCTCATCATCTGGGGGATCGTGATCATCGCCACGTCGTTCTCGGTGAGGAGCGCCCAGAAGCAGGTGTCTGAGGTCGGCGGGGTAGCAACCGCCTGAGCAACGATCCTCTCGCCGGGGGGTGACGATGGTTGCGCCACCGGTCGTGCTGGTCACGAGAAGGCCATGGGGCGTTTCGCTCCGGCCATTGGAACAGGTGGCCGTTGTCGAGGTGTGGGAGGGCGACGGCCCCATGCCGGCGGAACGCGTCCGGGCTTCGGTTACGGCGGTCGACGGTCTGCTCTCGATGCTCTCCGATCCGATCGACGCCTCGTTCATCGACAGGGCCCCGCGGCTACGGGTCATCTCCCAGGTTGCCGTTGGTTTGGACAACATCGATCTCGCCGCCTGCACGAGGCGCGACATACCGGTGGGCTACACCCCAGATGTCCTCACCGACACCACCGCCGACACCGCCATCGGTCTGCTTCTCGCTGCGGGCCGCCGTCTCGTTGAGGGCGCCCGGATGGTGGCGGCAGGGGAATGGCAGCGCTGGGCGCCGAACCTTCTGCTTGGCAATGACCTGCACCACACCGTGCTCGGAGTGGTGGGTATGGGGCGCATCGGCCGGGCGGTCGGCCGTCGCGCCGTCGGATTCGGCATGGAGGTCGTTTACGCCGGCCCGAACCCCCGTCCCGAAGCCGACCTGGAGTTGGGTGCACGTCGACTGCCACTCGGCGACCTGCTCTCGATCGCCGACCACGTGGTGCTCACCGCCCCGTTGACCGAGGCAACCCGGCACATCATCAACCGGGAGGCACTCCGCTCGATGAAGCCGAGTGCGGTGCTGGTCAATGTGGCACGCGGCGGTCTGGTCGACCAGGTGGCCCTGGCCGAGGCCCTCGCTTCCGGCGTCATCGCCGCCGCCGGGCTCGATGTGACCGACCCAGAGCCGATCGACCCGGGCGACCCGCTGCTCGAGATGTCCAACTGCGTGATCGTCCCCCACATCGGCAGTGCCTCCGTGACCACCCGTGCCCGGATGAGCGAGCTTGCAATGGAGAATCTCCTGGCCGGTCTGGCCGGGGAGAGGATGCCGGCCTGCGCCAATCCCGAGGTCTATGGGACCTCACCCCCACCAGTTCCCGCCGAGGAGCGGATCGCGCGGATCCTCTCCGATACCAAGCGGGCACACGCCGCCGCAGTTGGAGACGACGACCCGGAATGGGCTCTGTGGTACACCGATCACGCCTTGGAGGCGCTGCGGAGTGAGATGGGTGGCTGGCTCGACCGACCGCGGCTGGTCACGATGCTGATGGAAGCGGCACGCTCCCACCGGCTGGATGCACCATCCGAAAGCTGGGTTCTCCACTACGCCCGGCGGCTGGCGGCCTCTGGTCCATGACCACCGAGGGCGGCGTAACCGTGGTGATATTCGCCGGCGGCGACCCCGTTCCGGCCGATGTGATCGAAGATCTGCCCGCGTCGGCCTTGGTCATTGCCGCCGACTCGGGACTGGATCTCGCCCTCGACCTTGGGTTGAAGGTAGATCTGGTGATTGGCGACTTCGACTCGGTGTCGCCCGAAGCGTTGGCATCGATGCCCGGGGCGGCGGTCGAGCGCCATCCCCAAGACAAGGACTCCACGGACCTCGAACTCGCCTTGGGAGCGGCTCACCGCGCCGAAGCCGACCGCGTCGTAGTGGTTGGCGGACGCGGGGGCCGACTCGATCACACGCTGGGCAACGCCCACCTGTTGACGGCCCCGGCGCATGCCGGGATCGAGATCGAGTGGCTTGTCGCTGGGGCGAGATCGATGGTCATACACAGTGCAAACCGGCTCCACGGCTCGGTCGGCGGGTTGGTCTCCCTCATTCCTTTCCACGGCGCCGCCGAGGGAGTAACCACCGAGGGGCTGCGCTGGGAGTTGGACGACGCCACCATCGAACCCGGGTCCACTTGGGGAGTGAGCAACGAGTTCCTCCTGCCCGTCGCCTCGGTGCGGCTTCGGACCGGGACGCTACTGGCGGTGATGCCCGCCAGCTAGGTGCTTTCCCGTCAACCCAGGGTTGGAGAGTACCGGGGAGGTAGCTGCCAACCCCGGGTTGGCAGCCGTCTTACCTTCAAGTAGAGGCTAAGACGATTTTGTCATTCGCCTCCGAGGGCTCGACCTAGAGTTCAACTTGAGGGTATCGCCGACCCCAGGTGTCTTTCCAGCCATCCGAGAACCTCTCCATACCAGTGGAGCGAGTTGCGTGGCTGGAGGATCCAGTGGTTCTCGTCGGGGTAGTGGACCAGTCGGGCCTCGACTCCTCTGGCCTTGAGCATCCCGTACCAGGCGAGCCCCTGGGTCACAGGTACGCGCAGATCGAGTTCACCGTGGACCACGAGAGTCGGGGTCTGGATCTTTGTCACCTGGGCGAACGGACTCCATAGGTTGACCCGATCCAGGTCGTCCCAGGGCAGCGCCCCGAAGGCGAGATTGGTGTCGGTGGTCCAGTCCGAGGCATACATGGCCGGAAGGTCAGTCACGGCCGCGTGTGCCACAGCGCAGGTGAAGCGGTCGGTGTTGGCGGTGATCCAGCAGGTGAGGTACCCGCCGTAAGAACCGCCGGCCAACGCCATGCGGTCGGGATCCGCCACCCCCCGCTCGATCAGGTGGTCGGTGACGGCGAGGACGTCGGCCGTGGGGTGCTCTCCCCAGGCGCCGTGTATCGAGGTGGTGAACGCCTCACCGAACCCGGTCGAGCCGTGGAAGTTGACCAGCGCTACTGCCCGGCCCGGCGCGGCGAATGCATGGGCATTCCACCTGTTGTGCCACGCGTCGCCGAACGTCCCGTGAGGCCCTCCATGGACCAGATGGACCAGAGGCAAGGGGCCGGTGAACTCTCCCGGCGGCCTGACCAGATAGACCTGGATCGGGGCCTCTCCTGACCCAGTCACCTCCAACTCTTCGACCGGCCCCAACTCGATTCCCTCGAGTGCCTCGACGGTGAACGAGGTCACCCGACGCAATTCTCCGTCTCGGTAGAACGCGACCTCGGGTGGCTCGGAGAGACTCTGGTGCTGGACATAGCCCTCGTTCTCGGCGACCGGAGCAGGGTCGGAAAGCGTTCCACTCTCGACTAAAAGGACTGGATCTCCCACCTCGACACCCATCCGGTAGAGGCTTTGGCGCCCCGAATCCTCAGCAACTATCACCAAGCTGCCATTGGACTCGAACTCCCACGCTGCGGCCGAGGCGTCCCAGTCCTCGGTGAGGACGGTCTCAGCGCCGGTGGAGCGCTCGATGGCAACGAGTCTCACCCGGTCTGCATAGAACTGGAGGATGCGTTGCATACCCAAGACGAGGTGGGCGCCGTCGGGGGAGTAGCGGGGCTGCCTGTCGTGCCCGGTGTGGTTTGGGGTGAGGCATCGCACCTCGCCACCTTCCACCGGCACCGTGAATACCGCCCAGCGCGGCTCGAAATGGGGAGGCTCCGAAATGTCGGCGGCAAAGGCGATCTCGGAGCCATCGGGGGCGATGTCGAAGTCCGCCATCGGGTTATCGGTGGAGGGGAATTGCCACCACCTCTTCGAGTCGGGGATCAAATCGACGGCTTCGCCGCCATCCACCGGCACGCGGAAGAGATGAGGCACTTTGCCCTCGGTGAGCCATACGTCCCAGAACCGATAGGTGCGATCCTCGGTGACGTGCGCCTTGACAGGGTCTTCGTCCAACGAGCTGCGACGCTCGCGGGCCGCATCGAGGGTGAGCGCTTCCCGATATACGTCGGCGAGCACAACGAGACCGGATCCGTCGGGTAGCCACTTCGCCCCGAGGACGCCGAGCGGCATACCGGTGATCCTGCGTGCC
This sequence comes from uncultured Actinomycetes bacterium, assembly GCA_963758695.1. Taxonomy (GTDB): domain Bacteria; phylum Actinomycetota; class Acidimicrobiia; order Spongiisociales; family DATADW01; genus DATADW01. The sequence goes on along the minus strand of CAVWWM010000010.1, from coordinate 97,059 downwards.
TCACCACCATGCAGTGGCAGCACCCAAACCTGGTTATCGCCCGCATCGTCCTTCCGGAGGAACGCAAGATGAGCACCGTCCGGGCTGATCGCCGGCCCCGAGGCGCTCGTATCCGCCGACGTGATCGGCTCGGGTTCGCCTTCGCCTGTCGGTACCCGCCACAGCCGGGTGGTCGTCTTGTTCGCCTCGATGTCGGCGGTGGTCACCGGGACCACCAGGAAGGAACCGTCCTTGGACGCCACCGGTGCCCCGACCCGTGGGATGGCCCACAGCGCCTCTGGGGTGAGTCGTTTTGCCATGGCCGTCGACCGTAGCGACGTGGGGGCTGCCACCGGCCTTGATTCGCTCCCCCCGGCGGGGGGAGTACCCGGCGCCGGAGGCGTCGGGGGAGGGGGGCTGGTTCCCTCCCAAAGGTGCGAGAGCCGAGTGTCGAGCACGGTTGGGAGTTCGGTAGCCCCCCTACCCGCTGCTCCGCAGCGGACCCTTCCCCCCTGCGGGGGGACGGAGTCGTGTTGCCGTCCGCCGTCCCCGTCTTCTCTCAGCCCAACAGACCCGCCAGGAGTTGGGCTGAACGGATGCCGTAGTCGGAGTAGCAGTTGTTCATGAGGAGGTGGGTCTCCTTGGCCCGCTCTTGGAGGGCTTCGATACGGGGGACCCACTCCTCCATCTCGGGACGCTCGTAGTCGTACTTGAACCGCTCGGCCGCAGAGATCCCTTTCTTCTCCCAAGTCTCGGTGTTGCGACCGTGGAACCTGACCTCGCCAACATCGGTGGTGGCGGCGGCTATCGGCGGGATCGAGCTCTTGAATCCCTGCGGCTCGTCGACGGCGACATAGGTCATGCCGTGTCGGTCGAGGAAAGACAGGGTCTCCTCGCGGTGCTCGTCGTCCATCCACTTGCGCCTGGCGAAACTCGACGGCGATCCGATAGTCGGGGAGCTGTGCCGCCGCCCACTTCATGTAGCCGAAGCTCCCTCGGTTGGGATACACATATGGCGGCAGTTGGAAGAGGATCAGACCGAGTTTCCCCGAGGAGTGCAGCGGCATGAGCGCCTCGGCAAAACGGGAGAACGCCTCGGCCTGGAGCTCACGGGGAAGGTCACGCACGTAGACGTTCTTCTTCTCCTTCGCCTCGTCGGGGAGCTTCTCTCGGAAGTCCTTCCACAGCGAGGACAGAGGAGTCGGGTGCTGGGTCATCAGCCGGAAGGCCTTGATGTCGAAGGTGAAACCATCCGGTGTCCGATCCACCCACAGCCCGGCGGTCATCTCGCTGGGCGGTGCGTAATAGGTGGAGTCGACCTCGGCGATAGGGAAGTGACCCGCGTAGTGGCGGAGCCGCTCCTCGGCGGTCATCTCCTTGCGCGGATAGAACGACGTGTTGCCGGTGAGCGTCGGGTCGGTCCAACTGCAGGTCCCGATGAGGAGCCCCCGTCCGGCCAGGTCGTATGTGATCGATCCCGCGTCCACCGCACCGAGGTTGCCACACCCCGCGGACATCTGCCGTCCGCTATTCCCGGCCCTTACAGTCGGGGGTATGGACGAAGACGTTCTCGTCCCGGTCGAGATTCCGCTGATCGGCGACGAGCGCCACAAGAACTGGGCCAAAGTGGTGACGAATGTCGACGGCTCACTCGATTCGGGGTGGGCCTACGAGGGAAGCTTCGTCGCCACGGGTGGCATCCAGGACGTCCCCGCTGGGTCGGTCCTCCTCGTGTACGGAGAGCGCGGATCGCGCGCCAACCCTCAGGTGGAGGCGCGGGTTTACCGCGCCAACTCGGACGGCACACTCAGCTTCGAGACAGGCGCCAAGGGGCGGGCATGGGCGCGCACCCTGCGCGACCCGGTCGCCCGGCTAGTCGTGGGCGCGCCACCTCCGGCGGAGCGGCCCTGGTCGATCGACCTCGCCGCGTTCAGCGAAACGGCGCTCGTAGAGGAAATGGAACGGAGGGGGCGCCGGGTCCATATCGATCCGTCGTAAACGGCCACCACTAGGCAGAATCGGCCCATGGAGGTGAGCAACCCCGACAAGGTGCTGTTTCCCGACGACGGGATCACCAAGGGCAAGGTGGTCGGGTACTACGAGACCGTGGCCCCGATCATGGTGCCGCACGCCATGGGCCGGCCTCTCACCCTCGAGCGGTACCCCAGCGGCATCGGCCAGCAGGGTTTCTTTCAGAAGCATGCCGCCGACTATTTCCCCGAGTCGATCGGGCGGGTTGTGGTCCTCAAGGAGGGCGGGACCGTCGAGCACCCCGTGGTCGGCGATGGCGAGGGCCTGGCCTATCTGGCCAACCAGGGGACGCTGACTTTCCACGTCTGGACCAGCAGAGTGCCGACGCTCGACCGACCCGACCGGATGATCTTTGACCTCGACCCCCCCGAAGGGGACGTTGTGGCGGCTCGCTGGGCAGCGCGGCAGGTCGGCGCCATCCTCGAAGAACTGCGGCTCGTGGGACTCCCGATGACCACGGGGTCGAAGGGGTATCACGTCGTTGTGCCGCTCGTCCCCGAAGCCACCATCGAGCAGGTCGGCGAAACCGCCAGGGCGATCTCTGCCGCGCTGGTGGCACGGCACCCCGACCGACTGACGACAGAGTTCCGCATTGCCAAGCGAGAGGGCAGGGTCTTCATCGACTGGCTCCGAAACCGGTACGCCCAGTCGGCGGTCTGCCCGTGGTCGATCCGCCCCAAGCCGCGTGCTCCCGTGGCGGTACCGCTCACCTGGGACGAGATAGGTAGGAGCAGACCCGATCGGTGGCGGCTCGGCACCATTGCACCGAGGATCTCCGACGGAGACCCGTGGGCGGGCATCGACCGCCTGGCGGTGCCGCTGGGTGCGGCGCTCGAGTCGGTCGCCGGGATGACGGCAAACTGAGAATCAGCTCCCGGGAGGCGGTCCTGTCCGTGCCGGCCCGCTCAAACGGAGTATGAGCACCCCGATCACGGCTGCGAGTAGCGAGCCCGCCAGGATGCCGATCTTTCCCAGGTCCTGCAGCCCGAGATCCTCGAAGGCGAGCCCGGCGATGAAGATGGCAACGGTGAACCCGATTCCGGCGATTGCCGCCACACCCATGATCGATGGCCACGTGGCGCCGTCGGGCAGTTCGCCTGCCCGGGTTCTCACCGCCAGCCAGGCGAAAGCCGTGATCCCAACGGTCTTCCCGACGACCAACCCGATCACCACTCCGATGGTGATCGGGGACCCGACGGCGATCGTGAGGGCATCGGCGTTCAGTGGGACGCCTGCGTTTGCCAGGGCGAAGAGAGGCAGGATCAAGAAGCTGGTCCACGGGTGCAGCCCGTGTTCGAGCCACTCGACCACCGAAACGGACTGACGGGCTGCCGCCGCCGTCTGCCTGGCCGCCTGAGGGCTCGACAGGTCGGTGAGCTCGGACTCGTCGATCATGTCGCTTTGCCGTGCCGGCCGGGTCGGCGCCAGCAGCCCGAGTATCACCCCGGCAATGGTGCGTGGATCCCGGCCTCGTGGAGAAACAGCCAGAGAACTCCGCCAGCAACGACATAGGCGGGTATGGCCTGCACCCCGATCGATCTCATCACCAACACCACGGCGACCATCCCGGCTGCTCCGAGGAGTGGTGCGATTCGGATGCCACCGCTGTAGAAGAGGGCTATGACGAGGATGGCGCCGATGTCGTCGACGATCGCCAGTGCCAGGACGAACAGCTTGAGGGACGGGCGCACCCGGCTGCCGAGCAAGCTCAGCACCCCTACCGCCATGGCGATGTCGGTCGCCATAGGGATTCCCCAACCTTGCTCGCCCGGGCCTCCGGCGTTGATCAGCAGATAGACGGCGGCGGGAACCACCATCCCCCCGACGGCGGCGATGGCCGGCAGCGCCGCCCGACGCGGCTCCACGTAATTCTCCCTCGACCAGTTCGCGCTTGATCTCCAGCCCAACCACGAAGAAGAACACCGCCATCAGCCCGTCGTTGACCAACTCCTGCAGGTCGAGGGTCAGGCTGAATGGCCCTGCTTCGATGGAGAATGAGGTGTGCCAGAACGACTGGTACGCCTCGCTCCACGGCGAGTTGGCCAAGACCAGCGCCACCACCGTGGCGGCGAGGAGGACGACACCGCCTGCCGCCTCGGTGTGGAGAAAATCCACTAGAGGGCGGATCCTCACCGGGAGGGCGGTGCCTTCGGCGTCTGGCTCGCCGTTGTTGTCGGCCACGTTGCCGTCTCTCACACCGACGCAGACCCGGTCGCGGCGATCAGGGTGACCAGGCGACCACGGTACCCGCCCCGAAGTCCACGGGCTCGGAAGCACCCACCTGCTGGACGATGATCCGGTCGCCGTCCGGACCGGCAGCCGGGTAGGCAAACGCCTGTCCATCTGGGGACCACAGCGTCAGCCCGCGGCTGTACTGCTCCCAGAAGGGGAGGTACTCGCTGAGGAAGGCCCGTGTCGGGGTGAAGCCGGGGAACTCGGTGCGCTCGCTCCCGTCCCAAACGAGGGGGACCACCGGAGCCACGTTGTCAGGGGCCAGTCGCAGCATGAGGAGGCGGTCGCCGCCGGGGCTCCACTGGAGCGCCACCACCGTGCCCCGGGCGACCCGCTCGGGCCGTCCCCCAGAGAGATCGGTCACCCAGACCTCACCTCCATTGGGCCCGGCGACGTTGTAGGCGATGCGGTCGCCGCCCGGCGACATCTGCGAGGAGACCGCACCCTCGATGGTTGCCACCTCCTCTACCTCACCCGACTCGACCTCGATCACCGCAAGCTGCTGGCTGGACCCCTGCGCCAGCGCCGAGTTGTACACCGCGTTGACCCCACCGGCCTCGGCACGGAGGACCGCCACCAAACGGGACCCATCAGGGTGCCATTCTGGAGCCTGGAACGCGCCCGGTGTCTGCCCCAACGGAGTGAGATCCCCGGTGACAGGATCGATCAGGTCGAGCCGGTCGGAGCCGACATGGACAGCCAATCGGGAACCGTCGGACGACCAATGCAAGTAGTAGGGCTGGCCGGCGTCGATCGTCTCCACCGTCCCCGCCGCGGTGTCGAGCATCCCCAGGGCAATGCCTCCCTGCTCGGGCGTCCCCAGGAAGGCGACCCTGTCGCCCGCCGGGCTCCACTGGTAATAAAAGGGGGCGAACTCGGTGGTCGTCGGAGTTACTTCGCCATCGATTGACGCCACCAGGACGGCGGAGCCCTCGGGCGCGAGGGACGTCACCACGACCCGGTGGCCGTCTGGCGACCAAGTGGGTTGGAGATAGACCTGATCGGGACCGGCGTCGTCGGTGATCTGGTTGGACCCGCTCCCGTCGGGTGCCAGCACGGCCACGTTGCCCGACCCGTCGAGGATCACGAGACCACCGTCGGCTTCCCCACTCGCCGCTCCAGCAGTGGTCGCCGTGCCGGCGGCCGTGGTGGCGGTGCCGATGGTGGTGGCGCTGCCAGTCGCGGTAGACTGGGTTTCGGTCTCGGCCGTCGTGGTCCCGCTCGAACCCGAGCCTGAGCAGGCCATGGCCAGGAGCAGGACGGTGCAGAGTCCGAGGAGTCGCCGCGGCACATCTCGGATGCTACGTAACGGCGCGGGCACATCCTCCGAGCCAAATCTGGCGGTTCACCTAGCCTGGCCACAATATGGCCAAAGACGATGCAAGCTCCAAGCACGTCCACCACACAAAGCTCCCCAAGAAGGCCTACGAGCGTGCACTCCTCGACCTCCAGGCCGAACTGGTCAAGCTCAAGGAATGGGTGCGCCAAGAGGGTGAGCGTGTCGTGGTGGTGTTCGAGGGCAGAGATGCTGCCGGCAAGGGTGGTGTCATCAAGAGGATCGCCGAGTATCTCAACCCGCGGGTGGCGCGCATCATCGCTCTACCCGCCCCCACCGAGCGGGAACGCTCCCAGTGGTACTTCCAGCGGTACGTCTCCCACCTCCCCGCCGCCGGTGAGATAGCCCTTTTCGATCGCAGTTGGTACAACCGGGCGGGAGTGGAGCGGGTGATGGGGTTCTGCTCGCCGGACGAGTACCGCCGCTTCCTCCACCAATGCCCCGTCTTCGAGCGGATGCTGATCGAGGACGGGATACGGCTGATCAAGTACTGGTTCTCGGTGAGCGACGAGGAGCAGGAGCGCCGCTTCGCCTCGAGGATGAAGGATCCAATGAGGCGTTGGAAGCTGTCCCCGATGGACCTCGAGTCGCGTACCCGATGGGTCGAGTACTCGCGGGCGAAGGACGAGATGTTCGTCCACACCGACATCCCAGAGGCGCCGTGGTACACCGTGGAGGCCGACGACAAGCGACGGGCGCGGCTCAACTGCATCTCTCACCTCCTCGCCCAGATCCCGTACTCGGATGTGCACACGGCACCGCTCGAGCTCCCGTCGCGACCCCCTGGTGGCGACTATCAGCGGCCGCCGCGCGATCTGTACCGGGCTGTCCCCGACGTGGCCGATCAATTGGTGGCCGAGGCCTGACCAAGGTGATGACCGCCTCGTCTGAATCTCGTCGACGAGCCCGCGGTCAGCGAGCACCTCGATCGTTCCAATGGCTGACCAAGAGGTGGCAGCCCAAGACGTGGCCGCCCGAGAGGTGGCCGCCCAGACGTGCCCTCGCTGCCTAGCCGGCCACGACGAGGCGCCCGGTCTCGGCGTTGAGCGCTGCCAGTCGATCCCCGAGGGCGTCTGACAGAGTGGGCACCCCTACCCTCCACCGCCAGTTGCCTCCCGGCCGGCTTGGGAAGTTCATCCGTGCTTCCGTCCCCAGATCGAGGATGTCCTGCAACGGAGCCGCCGCCGTCGCCGCCGGCGAGCGCCAACCGGCGCGGACCAGGTCCCACGCGATGTCGGTCCCATCCGATCCCAGGTAGTCCATGGCCAGCCGCCGCTCGTGCTCGGGCGCCGTCGCCCACCATCCCCAGGTGGTGTCGTTGTCGTGGGTTCCGGTGTAGACGACGCTCCGCTCGCGGAGGTTGTGGGGGAGGAATGGATTGGTCAGATCGCTGTCGAAGGCGAACTGGAGGATGGCCATCCCGGGAAGCTCGAAGCGGTCGCGTAGCTCGTGGACATCGGGCGTTATCTCCCCGAGGTCCTCGGCAATGATGGGCAGGTCACCCATCACCGCCCGGACGTGCTGGAGGAAGTCTGCACCCGGTCCGGGGACCCAGCGACCGGCGATGGCGGTTTCGGCGTCGGCGGGGATCTCCCAGTAGCCGGCGAAGCCGCGGAAGTGGTCCAGCCGGACCACATCGACAAGCGAGAGCACCGAACGCAGCCTTCCCAGCCACCACTCGTACCCGGTGATCCGGTGCCGATCCCAGTCGTAGAGGGGGTTGCCCCATAGCTGACCGGTCGGGGAGAAGTAGTCCGGAGGGACACCGGCCACCACGGTGGGCCGCCCCTCGTCATCGAGGAAAAAAAGGTCACGGTTGGCCCAAACGTCGGCCGAGTCGTGGGCGACGAAGATCGGGATGTCGCCGATCACCTCCAGTCCCTGCTGGTGGGCGTGCCACCGGACCTCCTCCCACTGCCGGTGGAAAAGCCATTGGCGGAAGGCGTGACGCTCGACCTCCTGGCGATAGGCGTCGAGCGCCCGCTCCAATTGCCCTGGGTGCCGGTCGCGGAACGGTGCGGGCCAGTCCACCCAGGGACGGCCGCCGTACTGATCCTTGAGCGCCATGAAGAGGGCGAAGTCGTCGAGCCACGCCGCCTCGGTCCGGCGGAACTCCAGGTACGAATCGTCAGGTGTGAAGCGGTCGAAAGCACGATCGAGCAGATCGAGCTTCCATGGGATGACGCGGCCGTAGTCGATGTGGTGGGGGGAGAACGAGGGGCGGTCGCCCAGGTCCGACGCCACCAGGAGTCCCTCCTCCAGCAGTAGCTGTGATGCGACCAGGTAGCTGTTGCCGGCGAACGCAGAGAAGCACTGGTAGGGCGAATCGCCGTAGCCTGTCGGCCCGAGGGGCAGTATCTGCCAGTAGTGGCAGCCGGTGGCGGCCAGCCTGTCCACCCAATCGAATGCCGCCTGTCCAAGGTCACCGATCCCGTCGGGTCCGGGGAGGCTGGTGACATGGAGGAGGACCCCGGAGGAGCGCGGCATGTCCATCCGTCCATCCTGGCAGGGAGCCGCCTGCTATCCCGAGTAGCGTCCCGGCCCCGTGATGACCGCCCTGCGAGTTGTGACCTTCATCAGCGGCCTCCTGGTCGCCGGTTGGGGTTTTCTGGCCGCGGTGCGGACCGTCGTTCTCCCCCGCGGCGACGTCAACCTGCTCACCAGAGCGGTGTTCTTCACCACCGGGAGGCTCTTCCGTCTGCTCGCATCGGAGCGGCGCGACGTATGTCGCCCGCGACCGGGTCATGGCCCTCTACGCCCCGGTCAGTCTCGTCCTGCTCCCCTTTGCCTGGGCGTTCACCGTTGCCATGGGCTTCACCCTCATGTTCTGGTCGCTCGGTGGGAGGACAGGGTTCGAGGCCTTCTCGTTGAGCGGATCCTCGCTGCTGACCCTGGGGTTCGTCCGTGCCGAGTCCTTCTGGGACCACGTGCTCGTCTTCGCCGAGGCGACTGCAGGGCTTGGGATCGTCGCCTTGCTCATCAGCTATCTGCCCACGATGTACAACGCCTTCAGCCGCCGGGAGAGGGAGGTGGCGTTGCTCGAGGTCAGGGCGGGCAGCCCGCCCTCGGCGGTGGGGTTGCTCATCAGGTTCCACCGCATCGGGTGGGCCGACTCCTACTCGGCACTATGGGATGACTGGGAGCGCTGGTTCGCCGAGGTGGACGAGACCCATACCTCATACCCCCCGCTTGTCTTCTTCCGCTCTCCCCAACCCGATCGTTCGTGGATCACCGCCGGGGGTGCGGTGCTCGACACGGCCGCGCTGATCAACGCCGCGCTCGACATCCCACACGATCCCTCCGCCGACATCTGCCTGCGCGCCGGCTACATCGCCCTCCGCCATGTGGCCGCCTTCTTTGGGATCGTCTTCGACCCCGATCCGTCGCCAACCGACCCGGTGAGCATCACGCGGGCCGAGTTCGACGAGGCGATTGAAACCTTGGCCGCAGCCGGCGTCCCGATGCGCAACGATCGTGACGCAGCCTGGGCGGCATTCGCCGGGTGGCGGGTCAACTACGACACGGTGCTTCTCTCGCTGGCCGAATTGACCATGGCGCCTTACGCCCCGTGGACCTCGGACCGCTCCGCACCCGGACAGCGTCGTACGGTGTTCCGAAGGTGGGGCCCGCGGCGATAACCCGGCCCTGGAGACGCCGGTCGATTGAGAGTCAAACGACGTGCTCCCGCCTTCCCAGGTGCAGCGAGAGAGCACTGCGGGCCGGCGGGGGTCTTGGGGGTCGTCCCCCCCACGAGCCAATCGAGGGTCAAGCGACGCGCTCCCGCCTTCCCAGTGGCAGCGAGCGCACCGCGGGCCGGCGGGGGTGTAGGGGGGGTCGTCCCCCCCACGGGCCAACCGATCGAGAGGTCAAGCGACGCGCTCTCCCCTTCCCCAGGTGCAGCGAGCGCACTGCGGGCCGGCGGGGGGGTGTAGGGGGGTCGTCCCCCCCACGGGCCAAAATTGTCAGCCCTCGATCCGGACAGAGATCAGGTCATCGGCGGACCGCAGCGCCGCCTCGACCTCGTCGGGGCGCTCGGCCGAGGCGAACACAAAGCCCAGATACCGGCCCCCCTCTGGCACCGGCATCAAGTAGGTGCCGGCTGACACCGACAACTCGACGCCGGTGACCCCATCGACCCCGAGAGCCTCGTCCACGCCTTCGACACCCATCAACCGCCCCGCTCGCGGGATCCTGATCATCAACACACCTGAGGCCTGCAACGAGCGTCGCACTCCGGCAGCGGGGAGATCGAGGGCGTGGCGCAACAAGACGGTCTCGAGCGTCGTTCCCATCATCCCGAAGCGGAGCGAGCGGGCACAGAGACCGCCGATCGGCCGGGAGGCGACCTCGACGAGACGCACAGTGCTGCCGTCGACGCGGAGTTCGGCGTGGATGGGTCCCTCGAGCAGACCGAGGGCGCTCACAGCCATCCGGGTCACCGCCAGCACCTCATCGACCATCTCGGGGTGGAGCCGCGAGGGCGTTACGAAGATGGTCTCCTCGAAGTAGGGGCCAACGAGGGGGTCTGGCTTGTCGAACACGGCGAGCGATTCCATCTCGCCGCGGCGCAGCAACCCCTCTACCGCCACTTCCTGGCCGGGGACGTACTCCTCGACCAAGATGGGCTCCTGGGGGTTGCCACCGGCCACGGCGACTATCCGGCGCACCCGTTCGGCGGTAGCCGTCACGGCCGACGGCTCGTCGACCCGGATTACACCTCGGCTGGCGTTGAGCGAGAGCGGCTTGATGACCACGGGGAGGCCGATCTCCCCGGCCAGGACGGCCGGGTCGTCACCGCCTTCCACCACCCTGAAGTCGGGCTGCGGCACACCCCGGAGCTTCATGGCGCGTCGCATCCCCGCCTTGTTTCGTGTCAGCGCCACCGCATGGGGCGGATTGTGCGCCAGCCCGAGCCGCCTGGCGGCCAGCGCCGCCACCAGGACACCCTGGTCGTCCACCGGGACGATTGCGTCGATCGCCTGGCTCTGTGAGCGCTCGACGATTCGGTCGGCTGACCATTCCGGGCGGTGGAGGTCGATGCGGAGGAAGCGCTCGCCCATCTGGTCGGCGAGCGCCTGGTCCTCCTCGGAGGCGACTGCCACGTCCACACCGAGAGCTGCGGCGGCATCGAGGTAGTCGCTCACCCGGTAGGCGGTGGTGGGGAGGACGAGGAGAGCGGTCGGCACCTCGCCATGATGGTCCGCCGCGGGTGCTGTGGTGACGGCCCCCTCTCATCGCAATGTGCCCCCCGGGGGTTAGCATCATCCCCAATGGCCGACGAGACCATCCTCACCCTCACCGACGAGGCGATCGCCTTTGTCCGCGAGGTGATGACCGACGAGGGGGACGAAGACGGGGAGTTGGCGCTGGCGATCGAGGTCAGCGGCATCAAGTGGCCCGCCTTCGCATACGAGCTGTCTTTCATCCCACTGAGCGATGCCCGTACCGACGACATCATCGAACGTCACGACGGGCTGGCAGTGGTGATCCCTGCGGGCGACACCACAAAGCTCCAAGGCGCCACCCTGGCGATGTCCGCCGACCCCGCCGCGCCCGGTCTGACCATCGACAACCCGAACCGACCGGGGAGCCCGACCATGGGATCGGTCCCGACCGGTGAGTTGAGCGGTCCGCTCGTCGAGCAGGTGCGTCAGGTTCTCGAACTCCAGGTGAACCCGGCGATCGCTGCCCACGGCGGGGCGGCCGAACTGGTCTCGGTGGAGGACGACACCGTCTACCTGCGGATGATGGGGGGCTGCCAGGGCTGCGGGATGGCCCAGGTCACCCTCAGGCACGGGATCGAGCGCATCCTGCTCGAAGCGATCCCCGAGTTGGTAGGCGTGGTCGACGTAACCGACCACGCCTCCGGCGACGATCCCTACTACGAGTCCGCCAAGAAGTGACCCGGGCCGCTGGTTAGCCCTGGATCGGCTCGCCGTCCGGGCCGATCACGTACCAAACCTCACCGAGACCCTGGCCGTTGACGTCCCCGGCCGCCTCGTCCCCGGCGAAGTAGTAGAGCGGCCAGTCGCCGTACTTCACCTGCGTCCCGCCTTCGAGCGCGTCCACGGTGCTGATCAGCGAATCGTCCACACCCTCGCCGGCCGATGCGGTTCCTGTGAAAGCCGGCCAGGACTCGGCGCAGTCGCCGGCGCAGGTGGGCTCGCCATCGGCGTCGTTTAGGAACGCGTAGAGCGTCCGGCCCTCTGCATCGACCAGGATGGTTCCGAGGTCGCTCTCCGTAGTCGCGATCTCCATGGCTGCCCCGCCGAGTCATCCGTCGAGTCGTCCGTTGTGTCCTCGGTCGAGGTTGCCGTGGTCTCGGCGGCCATGGTGGTGTCAGGCGCCGCGGTGGTATCGGCTGCAGCCGTGGTGTCCGCCGCCGCCGTTGTATCGGCGGCGATGGTGGTGGCCTCCTGGGCACCGGCATCGGCAGTGGTATCGGTGGTGGCCCCACCACAAGCTGCCATGGTCAGGGCCAGGGCGGCGATGATGACGGTCCGGATGGTGCGCATTGGTCGTTCCTCCCTTGAGCAGCACGCTGCTGTACGCACCATCGGGTCCAGGCGGTTCGGAGCCTGAGAGCGCCGGCGCGGCGTTACCGTGGCGGGACGCGGATGACACAAACCGGCGTATTTCGCGTCTTTGGCATCCCGGTGGTCTTGTCACCGTCGTGGTTCGTGATCGCGGGCCTCATCACCCTCAGTCTCAGAGCCACATTCGAGCGGACCAATCCCACATCGTCGTCGGCCGCCCTGTGGGGTGCAGCCGTCCTGGCATCCCTCCTCTTCTTCGTCGGGGTCGTCATCCATGAGGCGAGTCACTCCGCGATGGCCCGAAGGCTCGGTCTCGGAGTCAGCTCGATCCGGTTGTTCGTTTTCGGTGGGGTTTCCCAGTTGGAGGAGGAGCCTCGGACGGCACGCGAGGAGCTTTTGGTGACCGTGGTCGGGCCTCTCTCCTCGGTGGTGATCGGTCTCGTATTCCTCGGTGCAGCAGCGGTTGTGCCCGGGCCACGCCTGGCGGTGTCGATCCTCGATTGGCTGGGGTCTGTGAACGTGGGATTGGGCTTGTTCAACCTGCTCCCCGGTTTTCCCATGGACGGCGGCCGGGTGCTGCGGGCGGTGGTGTGGCGGTGGACCGGGAGCCTGCGGAAGGCAACCAGGGTTGCAGCGATCTCAGGCAGGGTGGTGGCGGCACTTCTGGTGGCGGCAGGTGCCTGGATGTGGGCGGCCCAGGGCTTGACCGGGTTGTGGCTCGTGTTCATCGGCATTTTCCTGTGGCAGGCGGCCTCGGTGGCAGAGAGCCCGGCGGCCGGAGCGAGGCGGGGACGCGGTACGAGCGTCCGGGTCGCCATGGAACCCCGGTCTTGGTCGGCTTCGCCGGCGCTACCCGTCGAAGGGCTGCTCGCTCTGGCCGATGAGTCGGCCGGCGATCTTCACCCGGTGGTAGACCCGTGGGGGCGGGCGGTTGGCGTGGTCAGTCTGGCGTCAGCTCGGCGCCTCCCCCAGCAAGTGATGGAATCCACACCCGTAGCGGCTGTGATGCGTCGGATGGGTCCCGACGACATGATCGGGCCCGACCAGGACCTCGAGAGCGTTCTCGAGAAGGAGTTTTCCGGGAACCGGGTCTTTCTGGTCGTCGAAGGGGACGACGTGGTTGGGATCCTGGTCGCCGGCGAGGCAATCGAAGCCGTCCGAGAAGCTCGGCCCGCATGAGGATGACCCGGCCGCAAAGCCGGCCTCCACGCCTCGGCGCAGGGCCGGGTGTTTGCTCCGCAGGCGAGCGGAACCACCGGGCTTCGGCAGGCGTCTGATCGACGTGCGCCTACTCGCTGCGCCCTTGCTCCTCGCCGCCCTGTTCACTCAAGGGGAGCCGCCTGCCGAAGCGGCCACGGTCACCGCAACGGCGGGCGTCTCCGGCTACGTCCATCCGGACAGGCCGGTGAGGGTGGTGGTCGAGGTGACGTCTCCGGCGCTGCTGGTTGGCGAGATCGTGGTGGAGTTGGACGGGCTCACCCGGCAGGTCCCGGTGGAGGTTCCCGGCGATGGAACGAAGGTCTACGAGATCTACATGCCCCCTTCGGATGGAGGCCGCGTCAGCATCTCGCTCGTTGCCGACGGTGGCGACCAGATCGTCTCCGAGGACGTGCAGGTGTCCACTCCCGATGACGAGTTGCTCGTTGGGTTGCTCGGCGCTCCGGAGACGGCGGCGGTCCTCGGCTCGGTGCGTTCCACCCCTCTGGGGAGGCCTGTCATCCCAATCGAGGTCGCTGCCGCCGACCTCGCCGACCCCGGACCACTCGGGTATCTGATAGCCGGCCCGGGCGATCTCGCGGCTCTCGGTTCCGAAGAACGGTCAGGGGTGGTTTCTTGGGTCCGTCGGGGAGGCCGGGTAATCGGCCAGGACCGCGATCTCTCCGCTCTCGAGGTCGAGGCCGACACGGTCTCGCCGCTCGGTGATTCCTCTTTGCAGAGATCCGGGCGCGGCGAGATCATCTCGGTGGAGAGCATCGCCGGTCTGGATGCGCCCACCTGGGCAGGTTTGCTGCGCGACGTCCCCACCGCCGGGCTGGGCCGCGATCAGTTCGCACAGCCCGCCACAAACCTTCTTCCCGCCGCGATGGCCACCTCCGAGGCGCTGGTGCCCGACATTTCATGGCTGCTTGTGGCCATCTTGGGTTATGCGGTCATCGTCGGGCCGGTCAACCTCTTGATCCTCCGTCGCATGGGGCGCCCCGAGCTGGCCTGGGTCACGGTCCCGGTCATCAGCGTGCTCGCCGTTGCCGGCTTCTGGCTCGCCGGTAGGAGCAGGGTCTCGGAGGAGGTGGTCCGTCACGCTTCGGTGGTCGTCGCCGACGCCGAGACCGCCAGCGGTGGATCGGTGGTCATGCTCGCATCGGGGAGCGAAGGCGAGCGTGTCATGACCCTCCCAGATGGCTGGCTCGGTGCATCGCTGCCCGAGGAGGTTTGGTTCGGCCCGTCCGGGTCACTCGTCCAGGGCAAAGGGGACGGTCACAGCCTCGCTTTCGACTTCCCCAGGCTCGGGGTGGCTGCAGTCGATTCCAGGTGGAGCGAGCAGGTGGCGATGCCTGCGGTGGAGCTTGAAACCGCTGCTGGGATGCTCACCGTCCGGGTGCGCAACGACTCCCCGATGACCTTCTGGTCGTGGGGAGCAGGAGGCCCGGGGTGGGCGACCCCGGCAGGCGATCCCCTCGAACCCGGCGAGGAAGAGGTGATCGAACTGGCGATACCCGAAGTGTCGGGATTTGGAGGCAACCCCCTCGCCGATGCGGTGCTCGCCATCCCGGGCCAGGACCCAACGATGTGGGACCGGGTCTACCCGCTGGCGTCGTCGGGGGCGAGCTTTCGCCCCTGAGGTCTTCGCCGGGTTCTACGTGTTCGGGTTCACCGAGGACTTCGCACCGGAGATGCAGGTGGACCAGCGGACGATCGCAGCCTCGGGGCCATCGCTGCTTCTCCTCCCGCTGTTCCTCGACGACGCCGAGACCGCAGGGTTGGGGACGGCCCTGCCCGAGGTGATCGACGTTGACGACGCCGGTTTCGTCAGCCGGACCGATGGGATCCTATTTGTCGAGGGGGGGACCTTGGCGCTGCGCTACCAGGTCCCGGATGGCGTGGGTCGTCTCCGCCTCGACGGCGGTCTGGAAGCCGTCGACTTGTGGGATTGGGATCGAGGCGAGTGGGTTCGACCCGAGCGCGGCGACGACGTGGCCGACGGACTGCTCTCACCTGGCGGCGAGGTGATGGCCAGGCTGAGCCGTCTCAGCGGGCCTTTCCTGCCGTACGAGCATCTCCTCAGCTGGGAGGTGGCGGGGGCATGATCATCGAGTTGGAAGGCGTCGAAAAGAGATATGGCCAGGTGAGGGCGCTCGACGGCGCCGACCTGGCGGTGCCCGACGGGGCGGTGATGGGACTCGTCGGCCCTAACGGGGCCGGGAAGACCACGGCCATGCTGCTCATGTCGAGCCTCCTCGCCCGGGACGGTGGGTCGGTGCGGGTCGGCGGAGTCGATCCCGAGGTCGATCCGAAGTCGGTTCGGCGGTTGATCGGCTGGATGCCGGACGTCTTCGGCGTGTACGAGAGCCTGGATTCGACCGAGTACCTCGACTTCTTCGCTGCCGCTCACGGGGTGCGCCCCGAAGCCAGAGCCGCCCTCGTCACCGACCTGCTCTCACTGGTCGATCTGGAGGACAAGGCCGACGCCGACGTCAACACCCTGTCCCGGGGCATGAAGCAGCGTCTCTCGCTGGCACGGGCACTGGTCCACGACCCACAGGTGCTGATCCTCGACGAGCCCGCATCCGGGCTCGACCCGCGGGCCAGGGTTCAACTCCGTCAACTCATCGCCGAGATGGCTCGCATGGGGAAGACCGTTGTGATCTCCTCGCACATCCTCTCCGAACTGGAGGGGATTTGCAGCCACCTGGCGGTGGTCGACAAGGGCAAGGTGATCTCCCAGGGCTCGATCGACGACATCCGAGCCGCCCTGGTGGGTAGCAGACGGGTCACGGCCCGCATCCCCGATTCCGAGGTGGATCGCGCCGACGGTCTGATGAGGGAGCACCCAGAGGTCGGCGACCTGTCGGTAGAGCAGGGAATGATCCGCTTCACCATGGGCGGCGATGGGACGCTATCGGCTGCGCTGTTGCGCGAGATGGTCGAGGCAGGGATCGCCGTTGCCGAGTGGCGGGTCGAGTCCGCCGGCCTCGAGGAACTCTTCCTCCGGATCACCGACGATGCCAAGACCGAGGCGGAGCCGGCATGAATCCGGTCGCCCGCCGCGAGCTCACCGAGAGGTTCCGGCGGCCCCGTTCGGCGGTCCTCTTCACCCTGTGGATCCTCGCCGTCGGTCTGCTCGGCTACCTCGTCTACCAACTGTCCCGGCTCGTCGCCCAGAACATCTTTGGCACCGGGCGGCACCTTCGTCGCCGCGGCCACCATGGGCAGGTTCATGTTCGAATCTCTTTTGGTGCTGCTCATGACCGGCGTGGTCATGGTCGTGCCCGGAGGGGTGGCGCTGAGCATCGTCGGGGAGCGCGAGCGGCTTACCCTCCCCCTTCTCCAGGTCAGCCAGTTGAGCGCCGGCCAGGTGGTGCGTGGAAAGCTCATGTCGTCGATGTCCTACGTGCTGCTGCTTCTGGTGGCGGTCGCCCCGATCGTCGCCCTGCCCAGCCTCTTCGGTGGTGTATCGCTGCCGCGAGGCGGTTGCCGGGCTGGGAATGATCCTGTTGACCGCCCTCACCCTCGGCTGCATCTCGCTCTGGGTATCGGCCAGGGCGCGCAGCACCCGCGGCGCAGTGGCGGGGGCATACGCGCTGACGGCCCTCATCGCATTTCTCAGCCTGGGTGTCATGGCTGCGGAGATCATCGCCTTCCGCCCCTCCCAGGATGTCTTCTTCCCGGTGGGAGGGCGTGAGATCTACGCCTCGTGGATCAACCCGTATATCGGAATGGTCTCTGCGGTGGAGGAGCCGATCGAGGCCGATGTCATGAACGAGGTCGCTGTCTTCTCGCCGCCCAACGCTCTGCTCTCGCTTCGCGCCGGGCTCTCGCCGTTCACCGACCAGAGTGCCGGCGGCGGAGTGGCTCCCCCGGATGTGGTTGTCTTCGGCGACGACCGACCGGACGAAGTGGACGCAGTCGAGCTTCCCCCGCTCCGCCCGAGGAGGGGTCCGGTGTGGGTCCGTACCGCGGCCATCTACGGGTTTATTTCGCTGCTGGCGCTGTTCGCAGCAACCAGGCGGGTAAAAGCACCGGACGGATCGAAAAGGGCTGGCAAGGTGACGCATGCCGCTGCCTGAGTCGATCAGATCCCTGCTGGCGGTGGCTCGTCGCCGGCTCACCTTGGCCGCCTTGTGGGTGCGCCTGCTGACCACTGTGGCGGTGGTCGCAGTGGCGGCGGCTGCTGTGTTCGCCGTTGGTCGCATGGTGATCCTTCCCTGGGCCGAGGCGGCTGCGCTTCTCACCCTGGCGGCGGCGCTTGTGGTCGTGGCATTGGTGACCCTGATACGCCGCCCCTCGCTTGGTCGGGCCGCTCTCGAGGCGGACCGCCGCCTCGGTGGCTACGACCGGGTTTCCACCGCCCTCGAGCTGGTCGACCGGCCCGACCTGAGCGAGCCCGAAAGGCGCCAGGTCACCGCGGCAGCAGCATGGGCCGAGCGACGGGATCCGACGGCGCTCGGTCCGGTGATCACCGGCGGGGCTTTGCCTTGGCTGGCCGCGCTCGGGGTCGCCGCCGCTCTCACCCTGGCACTCATCCCTTCGCCGGCGGACGCCGCGCTGCAGGAAAGAAATCGGCAGTCCGAGGCGATCGAGCGGGAGGCACAGCGTCTCGAAGCGGAAGCGGCGGACCTCCCCGAGGAGGTGCGCGCCAACTGGAGGACACTGCTCGCCGGCTGCGTGAGTCAGCACGACATCGATGAGGCGCTGGCCCGCCTCGGCGAGGCACGGGAGAGGCTCGCCGCCCAATCCGACCCCGCCGAGCTTGCGAGGCGAACGGCGCTCGCCGGGATGGAACGCCGCCTGCAGCAGGAGCCGCTGGGGGAGGGCGAGTCGGCGGCCGACCAACTTCGCGACCTCGCCTCCGCGGGCGGGCGAGATGACCCCCGCCGAGTTGGAGACCGCAGCCGACGAGTTGGCGCAACGTGCCGAGGACTTCCAAGGGATCGATGGCGACCTGGCCGAGGCGTTGGAAGGGGCGGCTGACGATTTGCAACGGGGTGGAGCCGGGGGCGAACAGTCGCTGAGCCATGCCGCCGACGAGCTGGACAGGGCGACGTCGGAGGCTGCAGAGGCAGAAGCCGCAGTCCCAGGCGCGCTCGGCGGTGCGCGACGCACAGGAGCGGTTGGACAGTCAGCGAACCGGTGAGGCGGAGGGCGAAGGACAAGGAGAGGGCGAGGGAGAGAGGCCAGGGCGAAGGCCAGGGCCAGGGCAGGGTCAGGGTCAAGGGCAAGGCCAGGGCCAGGGCCAAGGCCAGGGACAAGGCCAAGGGCAGGGGCAAGGCCAGGGACCAGGGGCAAGGTCAGGGTCAGGGTGCCGGCGGCGGGGGCGGCGGGCAGGGTGCCGGGGGGTCACAGGTCCCGGGGACCCCCGATCCCGCCAGCGGCGACGGCACCGTTCAGGGTGGCACCGGGGACCAGGACCCCGCCCAGGAGCCCGACCGGGTGAGCGTCTTCGACCCTGTTGGCTTCGAGGAGGGCGAAGAGGTGCGGGTGCGTCTCGAAGGTCTCGATCCGGGCGAGTTGAGGGGACGGGTCGAGGGTGAAGGGCTGAGGAATGTGCCGCTGGCGCCATACACCGAGCGATTCGCCGAGTACCAGAGCGCAGCGCTCGAAGCATTCGACCGGCTCACGGTTCCGCCGGCCTCGCGCGACCTGGTGCGGACCTACTTCACCGAGTTGGAGCCCGGCGAATGAGCGTCTCGCAGATGACGCCGGAACGGTTCGCCGAAACCCTCGACGGGATCACGCACGAGGTGGGAAAGGTCATCGTCGGACAGGACGAGTTGGTCACCTCGGTGCTGTTCGCCGTGCTCTGCGAGGGCCACGTCCTGCTGGAGGGCGTGCCCGGGCTGGGCAAGACCCGGCTCCTCACCACGCTGGGTCAGGCGCTCGACGTGTCCTTCGGCCGGGTCCAGTTCACCCCCGACCTGATGCCGGCCGACATCCTGGGCACCAAGGTGCTCCACGAGCAACCGGTTCGAGTTCCACGACGGGCCGATCTTCGCCAACCTGGTGCTGGCCGACGAGGTCAACCGCGCCACCCCGAAGACCCAGTCGGCGCTGCTCGAGGCCATGCAGGAGCGACGGATCACCCTCGGCGGCGAGACCCACAAGCTGCCCCGGCCGTTCCTTGTGATGGCGACCCAGAACCCGATCGAGATGGAGGGCACCTACCCGCTCCCCGAGGCCCAGCTCGACCGCTTCCTGTTCAAGGCGCTGGTGCCCTTCCCGGGCACGGCGGACATGGTCGAGATACTCCGCCGCACGACCACCGGCCACGACGCCACCGCCCACGCCGGCCGCCGACGGACCGACCTTGCTCGAGATGGGTGAGGTGGTGCGCGACCTGCCGGCCGCATCGCACCTGCTCGAGTTCGCCGCCACCCTGGTGGCCGCCACCCATCCAGGGAGCGAACTGGCCCCGGAACGGGTACGCCGCTACGTCCGCCATCGGCGCCAGCCCGCGGGGCGCCCAAGCGCTCGTGCTCGGCGGAAAGGCCCGCGCCCTCACCGAAGGCCGCCCCAACCTTGCCGCCGAAGACCTGGTCGCCCTGGCGCCACCGGCGCTCAGGCACCGCCTCGTCCTCGGATATGAGGCGGTCGCCGACGGTGTTACCGCCGATGACCTCATCGCCGACGTGGCGGAAGCCCACCCCTCACCCGGACCCGTCTCGTGATCCCACGTCTGCTCTCCACCGGGATGCTCAGGTGCTGCTCGAGCCGGCACTGAGGGCCAGGCTCGAGCGACTTGCACTGGTCTCGCGTCGTCGCATCCGGGGAATGTGGTCGGGCAGGCACTCCTCAATGCGGCTCGGGGAGAGCCTCGACTTCGCCGACTACAGGGAATACTCCCCGGGTGACGACTTCCGGCGGATAGACCACCAGTTGTGGGCGCGCCTCGGGGTGATTCTGGTCCGGCGCTACCAGGCGGAGGAGGAGCTGACGCTGCGGCTCGTCCTCGACGCCTCGGCATCGATGGCGTACGAGGAGAAGTTCGACACGGCGCGCCGTCTCGCCGCCATGATCGGCTACCTGGCGTTGGCCGGGGGCGACCGGGTGCAACCGGTTGCTCTCGCCGGAGCGGGCGGTGCCCGATCGGTGACCGGCCCGCTCGGCCGTCATCTCTCGTCGTGGCCCCAGGTCGAGCGCTGGCTCGAAGGGCTGGAGCCGGGGGGCGCCGCCGCACTCGAGGACGCTGCGATCCGCTCCGGTAGCCCCGGCTCGGCACGTGCTCTGACAGTGCTCGTCTCCGATCTTCTCGACCCGGGATGGGAGGCGGCCATCGACCAGCTCGGTGCCACCGGCGGGGGACTGGTGCTCCAGGTGCTCGGTGAGGGCGAGCTCGATCCGGCCTTGGTGGGAGATCTCGACCTGGTGGACGGTGAGACCGGGGTGCGTCTGCCCTTCTCGGCGTCGGTCGAGGCGCTCGACGGGTACCAGCGACGGCTCGACGAGTTCCTCGCCGCGGTGGCGGGGCGTGCCCGCCGCTCCGGGATGGACCACCTCATGGTCCCGGCGATCTCCGGGGCCGAGGAGACGGCTCTGCGTGAGCTGGCTGGCGCCGGGGTGTTGCGGTGAGATTCCTCGTTCCCGGTGCGCTCGCTTTGGCGGCCCTGGCCATCCCGCTCGTGGCGCTCTACATGCTGAGGAGCCGTCGCCAGCGGACGCCGGTGTCGAGCGTCTATCTCTGGGATCAGGTGGGCAACCCGGTGTCGTCGGCCGTGCCCTGGCAACGGCTCCGCCCGACGCCTCTGTTGCTCGCCCAGTTGGCCGTCTTGGCGCTGTTCACGCTGCTCCTGGCACGGCCCTTCTTCCTCCAGGAGACCGTTCTCGGCCCTCACACCGTCTTCGTGGTGGACACATCGGGCTCGATGGCAATGGCCGGACGATTGGATCGAGCGGTCGAGGAGGCAACGGGGCTGGCCGCCGACATCTCCGAAGCCAACCTCGTCTCCGTGGTCGAGGCCGGACCGACTCCGCGGGTACTGGTGGCTTTCTCTCAGGATCGAGAGGCTGTGGAAGAGGCTCTCGGGTCACTCGAAGCCGGGGGTGGTGTCGAGGACCTGGAGAGTGCGCTCCGGCTGGCCCGCGGGCTGGAGACGCCGGATCGCCCGACAGCGGCTCCTCATCTTCAGCGACGGCGGACCGGCGGACTCGACCCTGGAGGAGCCGGTGGTCGGTGCAGAGCACGTCGTGTTCGACGACGTGGGCGACAACATGGCGATCACGGCCTTCTCCACCGAGTCGTCCACCGCCGGGATCCCGCGTGCCTTCCTCGAGGTCTCAAACGTCTCGGAGCAGGCACGCAACGCCACCGTGCAGCTAGAGGTCGACGGGCTCCCCATCGGTAACAGCGAGTTCGAGCTGGCACCGATGGAGAGGGGGCGGGTCACAGTGCCTCTCGAGGCGGGACCGGGGGACGTGGTGACCGCCCGCCTTGTCCAGGCGAGCGACGCTCTGCCGGCAGATGACTCCGCGGCGCTCGTGATCGGAGCTGCACCTGAGCAGGTGGTAGAGATCGCCGGCGCTCCGACCTTCTTCACCGAGGCTCTCGTCGATGCCGCCCCCGGATTCCGTCCGTCGGATGGTGATGAGAACGCCGATCTGTTGCTCGTCGACGGTGGGGAACTGACCTCGCTCGACCGTCCGGCTTGGGTGATCAGAACCGCCGAGCCTCCCGAAGGGATCGAGGTTGTCGAGCTGGCTCAGAACCTGGCCGTGACCTGGCAGCGACCCGGTGATCCTTTGCTCGACGGGGTGGACCTGAGCGAAACGGTCGTGGGGGAGGCGCAGGTGGTGGATGCCCCGCGCTGGTTGCCTCTGGTCCGGGCTGGCGACGTGCCGCTCGTCCTGCTCGGCGAGGTCGGTGGGCGGCGCGTCGTCTACTTCACCTTCGATGTCGCCCACTCCAACCTCCCGGTCCAGGTCGCTTACCCGATCCTCGGAACCCGACTGCTCGAATGGCTGTCTGGCACGGGGGTGGGTGGGGACACCGCGGTGGACACGGCGGGTGTTCCCATCACGCTCGTCCCTCCGCCCGGAGGAACCAGCCGCGTGCTCCTCCCCGACGGGGAGTCCCGGGACATCGGCAGCACGGTCGATCTCTTCATCGACACCGACCTTCCCGGTGTCTACCGGGTCACTTACCTGCGGGCTGACGGCTCCGAGGCGCCGGGACCTGTGGTCGTGCGGCGTTTTGCAGCGGGGGAGTCGGAGGGGGCAACACGCGAGATCGCCACGGTGCAAGCCCCCGGTACCGATGTGTCGTCCGGTTCCTTGGTGCGCGAATGGGCACCCTGGGTCATCGGCGCGCTCTTGCTCCTCGCCCTGGCTGAGTGGTTGCTGGGACATCGCCGACTCCGGCGCCGGCCGCCGAGCCACGGTGCCGGGCCGGGAGGTCGGGTCGCCGGATGATGCGATGGCCGGCGCGGGGCAGGGGGAACGATGACCCTCCGCTCGCCCTGGTGGCTCTTGGCGCTGCCTCTGGTGGTGCTCGCGGTGCTGGTCGCCGCCCGTCGTGGGAGCAGGTCGGTCCCAGCCCGTCAGCACCGCTGGGCCGTGGCCGCCCGGGTTGGGATGGTTGCGCTGCTGGTGGCCGCATTGGCGCAGCCGGTGTGGGCGCGGCCGGTGGACACCCACGCCACGCTCTTTCTCGTAGACCGGTCGGCGTCGATCGGGCAGGGGGCCATCGAGGAGCAGGAGGCCTATATCGCCGATGCCCTCGAGCAGGCGCGGCCGGAGGACCGGTCAGGTGTCATGGTGTTCGGTGCGGAGGCGAAGGTGGACACCCCGCTGGCAGCGGGACGACAACCCGGGCCGATCCGCACCGAGGTCGACGACAGTGCCACCGATATGGCTACCGCCCTGCGTGCCGCGGCGACGCTGCTGCCGACCGAGGGTTCCCGACGGGTCGTGGTTCTCTCCGACCTCGTCCCCACCACAGGGGACGTCGGAGCGGTCGCCGACGAGCTCGCCGCCGAGGGGATCGCGGTGGACGTGGTGCCGGTCGGGGGCGACACATCGGCCGATGCCGTGCTCGACGGTGTCAAGGCACCGGCCACGGCGAGGCGCGGTGACCAGGTACCGGTGACCGTGTCGGTCAGGTCAACCGAGGCTGGTCCCGCCGAGCTGGTGGTGGATGCCGGGGGCGAACAGCAGCGCCTGGCGGTCGAGCTACAGCCGGGGCGCAACGAGATCGAGGTGGAGGTCCCGGCGGACCAGCCGGGGTTCATGACCGTGGGCGCCGAGATCATCGCCGGGTTCGACACGAGGTCGGAGAACGACCGGGCCGTCGGGCTCACCAGAGTGCTTGGCCCGGCACGGGTGGCGGTGGTGGAGGGCAGGGCCGGGGAAGGCGCCGAGCTGGCCGATGCGCTCGAGGCGGGGAATCTGGAAGCCGATGTCCTCGGGGGAATTCCCGGGGCCGAGACCCTGCTCCGCTACGACGCCGCGGTGTTGGTCAACGTGCCCGCTCCATCCGCCGAGGTGTCTGAGACGCTGCGGGGGTTCGTCGAAGACCTCGGGCGCGGGCTGGTCGTCGTCGGTGGAGATCAGGCGTATGGCCTTGGCCAATACCAGGACTCCCCGCTGGAGGACCTGCTCCCGGTCCAGAGCAACCCCGACGACCTGATCAGGCGCCAGCCGCTCACCGAGGTGCTCGTCATCGATACCTCGGGCTCGATGGCTGCGTGCCACTGCCGGGACGAGACCTTTGTCGAGGGTGGCGTCAACAAGACGGACATCTCACGTGCCGGAGCCCAACTCGCCATCGAGGCACTCAGCTCGGAGGACCGGGTTGGCGTGGTGGCGGTGAGCTCGGGGACGCGCTGGGTGCTTCCCGTCGGGCCAAGGCCCGATGCGACCGAGGTGGAAGCGGCTCTTGCCACACTGAGTCCCCAGGGTGACACCGAGTTGGCCAATGGGCTGACCGCGGCGCTCGAGGAGTTGCGCGATGCACCCGTCGGGCTGCGCCACATCGTCCTCTTCACCGACGGCTGGGATCCAAACGAGGCGGGTTTGCTTCCGATCGCCCGCGAGATCGCCGACGCCGGGATAACTCTCTCCGTGCTCGGGACCGGTGAGGGGGCGGGGAACACGCTGGAACGCATTTCCGAGGTTGGTGGGGGCCGCTACTACCCGGGGACCGACCTCGAGGCGGTACCCGAGGTTTTCGTGGAGGAGACGCTCACGGTGGCGCGATCTCTGGCATCCGAGGGGGAGTTCCTCCCGGCTCTGGCGGCGCCTTCACCGGTCACCGATGGTCTCACCCACGCCCCGGCGCTCTTCGGGTACGTGCTCACCAAGGCCAAGGCGACGGCCTCCACCGCCCTCGAAGTCGGCCCGGCCGACCCCTTGCTCAGCACCTGGCAGAGGGGGTTGGGGAGGGTGACGGCTTGGACCTCCGATGCCACCAGCAGGTGGTCATCGGCCTGGGTGGAGTGGGACGGCTACGTCGGCCTTCTGGGGAGATGTGCTGCGTCAGGTGCTCCCCGCCGGGCTCGATACCCCGCCCGAGGTGACGGCGAGCGGTGGGCGGCTCCAGGTTTCGTTCGATGCCGGCGATGTCCCCCTCGACGCCGCCGGCACCGCACGTGTCAGGCTCCCCGACGGCGAGACCGCCCTGCTCGCCCTTCGTCGCACCGACGCCACCACGTTCAGCGGCTCGCTGCCGCTGCGCGGCCCTGGGGCCTATTGGGTATCGGTCGCGGTGGAGAGTGCGGAGGGGGGTCGGGTGATGGGTAGCTCGGGTGCGGTCTCCAGCTATGAAGAGGAGTTCGCTTTCCGCGACCCCGACCCCGCGTTGGCCACGACGGTGGCCGAGGCCACGGGTGGCAGGGTCGACCCGGCGCCCACCAGTAGTTTCGATCGCGCACCTGCCGGTGGCAGGGCGCAGGTCGACACCTGGCCGTGGTTGGCTGTGGCAGCGCTGGCGTTGTTCGGTCTGGACGTGGCGCTGCGCCGTCTGGTCTTGACCACCGACCGCGCGGTGCCGGTGCGTGGTAGTGCAACATCTGGGGTCAAGCCACCTCCACCTCCTCCGCCGGAGCCGCCGCCCGAACCGCCGGCCACCACGGACGAGGCCACGGTCGACCGCCTTTTGCGGCGCCGCCGGCGCTGAGGCGGGCACAATCGAAGCAAAGAGGAGATTCAACATGGCGGATGCCGCTCGGACCCAATTGCGGATGTACCAAATCGAACCGGGACGGATGGATGAGTTCATCGAGTCGTTCCGCGAGGTGGTGGCGGCACGCTCCGCCTACGGCTTCATCATCGAGGGTGCCTGGGTAGTGGACGGGGAGGACCGTTTCGTCTGGCTCACCACCTACCACGGCGACGGTGATTGGGACGAGGCGGTCGAGCGCTACTACCACAGCCCGGAGCGGCAGGCTCTCGACCCCGATCCGGCGAGCTTCATCGTGTCGATGGACACGGCGATGGTGCGCCCCGCCCTCTGAGCGTCAGCCGGCGGGCACCATCTCGACCGGAAGTTCGCTGACCCCAGTTTCGCTGCCGTCCTCTGGCGAATCCGCCCAAACCCGCAGCGTTCCTGTCTGGGGTTCGTCGACGGTGTAATCGATGGTGGTGTCGAAGGTGCCCCACCCCTGGCCCTCGCTCGTCATGGCGAAGTCCTCATAGACGACCTCGCCGCTGGCGTCGCTGAGCCGCACCTGGAACACGGCCTCGAAGACCGCTGCGGTCCCGGCGATCCTCCCCGGGTTGCCGAGCACTCCTCCCCACCCCGGCGCCTCCACCATGATCTGGGGCAAGTAGTCGAGAAAGGCGTCCCGGGTGAGAGGGCCTTCGATCACGATCCCCTCGCCGGAGAACACCTCGACCGGTTGGTTGTCGAGCAGCAACTCGACGGCATCCACCGTGGGGAACTGCGTCACCGTGTAGACCAACTGGGCGAGCCGGGCGAACATCGACGTGCTCCCACCGCCGGACTCGAAGTCCCGGGTCAGATCGACGGTCGCCACCCCGTCGGCGACGCTCACCCCGAGCAACAGGGTCGTCTCGGGTACTGCGGTGTCGATCCCGGCGGCTGCTTCGTCTCGTTCTGGGCCTCCGAGCAGTTCCTCGATGGCTGCCCGCGCCACGCCCGAGGTCTCGGCCACGGTGCGGTGCACCGGGATGAGGAACGGTCCCTGACGGGCCTGGTTGCCTCCCTGGTTGGAGAGGAAGAAGACGGTGACCCCGATGGTCGTGGAGCCGACAGTCGTCGGGGGTGATGTCGTCGCGCTCGGGACCGTGGTCGAAGGTGAGCCGGTTGCGGTCGTTGTCGGCTCGGCGGTCACGGTGGTCGTAGGTGATCTCACTTCGGTGGTGGTGGGACTGGTGATGGTCGCCACCGGCGATGCTCCGTTCCCGCAGGCGGCGACAGCCGCCAGCATCAACAGGGCGCCGATCCTTCGCATGGCTACTCCTCTCGGGCTTCCCCACCATCGTGAGGGCCGTTTGTCACCGCCACATCGCCGTCGGGTAACGATCCGGAAACAGGGAGGATCACCTCGACCACAAGGCCGCCTCCGGGGCGTGGCCTCGCGGTGACCTCACCGCCGAGGCGACGGGCGTGATCCCGGGCGATCGAGAGTCCCAGCCCGGTGCCCGACCCCGAGCGCGATGGGTCGAGCTTGGCAAAACGCTCGAAGATCCGCTCCAACTGGTCGGTAGGCACGCCCGGGCCGTTGTCGGCAACGGTTAGGCGGGCGACTCCATCCGACGACGACAAACCCACCTCCACCGTCCCAATTCCGTGACGTGCCGCGTTGTCGAGCAGGTTGCCCAGGATGCGGTCGAAAGTGACGGCATCGACCGACACCGGCACCGGCCGCCGATGGTTGCATCACTACTGCGCCGGGAGACCGGGCCTCCACCACCCCCGTAACCAGGCTGCGAAGGTCGATGGTGGGGGTTTCGTGCTGTAGGGCCCCCGAGTCGGCGGCGTCGATGCGGGAGATCTCGAGCAGATCGTCAACCAGCAGGCGCATGCGCGCCACGTCTGCATCGAGGAGCTCCACCAGCCTCCGATCTCCCGGTGGTAGATCGTCTGCGTGATCGGCGAGCATCGCCGTCTCGTTGACCAGCGCGGTCAGCGGGGTGCGCAGCTCGTGGGAGACGTCGGCGACGAATCGGCGCTGCGCATCGCCGGAACGTTGCAGCCGCCCCATGCTCTCTTCGAGCGAGCCGGCCATCTGGTTGAAGGCGGCCACCATCCTCCCCAATTCGTCCTCCGATCCCTCGTCGAGCCGGGCCGACAGGTCACCCGATGCGATACGGGTGGCGGCATCGGCGGCCGCTCCAACCGGGGTGAGCACGCGACGCGCCAGCGACCCGACACCTATGCCGGCGATGGCCACGACCACCACGCCGGCGATCACCTCGGCCGTCAACAGGTCGCCGAGAGTGTCCTCGATCGACGCCGCCGAGTAATACAGGTAGATGGGCGGCCCCCCGGGGAAACTGCCTCCGACGGCGAGGTAGGGGTTCCCACCGATGTCGACCCACTCGTATGCGAGTTGACCCTCGGCGACGAGCGCCGCCAGGTCGGGGGGCGGGGGACCGGTAAAGGCGAAGCCAGACGAGAAGTCGCCGCTTCCCTCAAGGTCGACGAGCAGACCATCGTCAGGTCCGAGCCGAACATCGGCCAGGAAGGGGCTGGCCGCGATCTCCTCTGCGGTTGGATCGTCGTCGAACCGCTCCGGGGCGAGAACCCCGACGACGAAGGCGGCCTGTTCCGTCGCCGAGTCGACCAGATCCGAGCGGAGCGAGCCGCGCACCAACACCCAGGAGGCGACCCCGAGGGCGACCGTCACCAGGATCACCATCGCCAGGACGGTGAAGACCAGGCGGGAGCGGAAGCCGAGGCGGGTCAACGGGCTGCCCGGTAGCCGACGCCCCGCACCGTCTGGATGAGCTCGGGGCTGGCCGGGTCACTCTCGATCTTCGCCCGGAGACGCTGCACCGCCACGTCGACCATCCGCGAGTCGCCCAGGTAGTCGTACCCCCAAACCTGGTCGAGCAGCACTTGTCTGGTGAGGACCCTTCCCGGCGCCGAGGCGAGGACACAGAGGAGCCGGAACTCGGTCGCGGTCAGCGAGACCTCATCGCCGTTGCGGTGAACCGTGTGGCCGGCGAGATCGACGCGCACCGGGCCCAGGGTGAGCTCCTCCATGGTGAGCTGGACACGGCGCAGTGCCGCCCTCACCCGCGCCACCAGCACGGGAAGCTCGAACGGCTTGGTCACGTAGTCGTCGGCGCCTGCCTCGAGCCCCGCCACGACGTTGCTGCTCTCGGCCAAAGCGGTGAGCATCACGATGGGCACAACCGAGACCATCCTGATCTGGCGGCACACCTCGAGCCCGTCCATTCCGGGAAGCATCAGATCAAGAACGACCAGATCGGGCCGGTCGTCGCGGAAGCGCCCCAAACCGGACCAACCGTCGGACGCGGTGACCACCTCGAAGCCGGCTGCGGACAGCCCGAGTTGGGTCAGTTCCCGGATCGACGGGTCATCCTCGATCACCAGGATGGTGCGGTCCACTCCCGAGCCTCCAGGTCAGGGTAACGGGCGCAACGGGCTCGTCTAGCTTGGCTTACCGTGGACGAACCCACCGGATTCCGCCCGCCGAACCCGGGGGTGACCCGCATCCTGGTACATGGGGTGGGTGGATCGACTCCTTCCGACCTGCTCGGCACCGCCGACGTGGAACGGGTGGCGGGCGATCACATCGCCGGTTTCTACCGCCCGCGCCACGTGGATGGTGCCGTCACCACCGAGGCGTACGTCTGGGGCGGTCTCACCTCGCGGGGCGCCTCGCAGGCGCTCTGGCTGCTGGTCCTTCCATTCGCCTTGGTGAACGTCGCCGGGTGGCTGGCGGAGCGACCACACCACCAGCGGCTCGTTGGGCTACAGACCCGGCTGCTGCGGGTGGCCGGGATGGGCCTGTCGCTGCTCTACGTGCTCTGGGCCGCCGTCATCGGCATCGACCTCATCGCCTACCAGTGCGGGGGCTCGGCGGCCTGTCGGCAGGATCGATGGTGGCTGGCGCTTTTCGACAACGACTTGCTCGCTTCGTCGCCGGGGAGGCGAATGGTCATCGGGCTGCTCGCCCCGCTCGGGGTGCTCGTCCTGCTGGCGATGCTGGGTCGGAGAAGCCGGAGGGAATTCGAGGCGTACGCCCTGAGCGACATGGTCGATGTCGAGCCGGGCGAGGATGCCACCCCCAAGCAACTGTCCTTCTGGTACCGGCCGACGCTCAGCGGCGACATGGCGCTTCTCCATGCGGGAGCCTCGCTGGGGATGCTCGCCCTGCTCCTCGGATGGGCGGTGTTCGGGTGGGCCGCCGGCTCTGTGATCGGCGCGGTCGCCGCAGGTGTGGTGGTGGTCGGGACGATGAGCGTGGCGGCGGCAGCGTGCCTCCTCGCTTGGAGGGCAAGCCCCGGTCCCGAGGATGACCGCTCCCTGGACCCGTGGATCAAGAGGCTGGTCTGGTGGCTGCCCGCTGGGCTCCTAGTGGCGGCGGCCGTGCTCGCCTGGATCTCCCCTGGCGTCAACGAGCGGGGACCGGCTCCTGGTTTCGGACGGGCACCGATGGCGGTGCTCGCCCTCACCGCCGCAATCATCGGTGTCGTCGCCGTGGTCCAGGTGGTCATGAGGCCACGGGGGCGACGAATCAATTGGACGGCGGTGTCGATCACCGTGGCGGGTCTCGTGCTCGCCGTCTTACCTTCGCTCCGCCTTCTCGCCGGGTTGGCGGCGGCCGGGCTGGTGGCATTCCTCTGGCGCAGTTCGGGCGAACGTGCCGGTCAATTGGTGTGGGTGGTCGTCGGTCTGCTGGCCCCAGGAGCCGTCCTCACCGTCGCCACAGGCGAACTCGCCTACCTCGGTGTGGCGGTTGCCATGTTGGGCTCCGCCATGGGTCTGCTGCTCGCCGAGCACGACTCGGTCCCGGGAATCGGGTTCCGCTGGATGGGTCCCGCCGTGGTCTCGGTCCTCGGGCTGGCAACGCTCGCCGGTTCGCTCTCCGGTTTGACCGGGTTGGTTTCGGATTGGCTCGACCGCGACCGATCGCCGCGCGAGCTGGCGCAGGAGGTGGAGGAAGCCGGCGTCGACAGAGTCACATCGGAACAGATAGAGCAGGCTCTTCTCGCTTCCGACGGATTGACCCTTCCCGAGAGGGTGGTCATCGAGGAGTTGACCGCCATCGGGGTCGGCTCCGAGGTGCTCGAGGCGGTCTCGGCGAGCATCCGCACCAAGGGACCTGTGATCGTGGTCGGCACGCCGCCCGGCGGCCAGTGGCTCGCCGTTGGGCTTGCTTCGGCGGTGGTCCTCACGGTGGCTGCGGTGGTGGCGCTGTGGGTGCGACTGGTCGGTGAGCAGCGTGCCAGGCCGGTTGGACGCGACGGTGAGCCACCACCAGTGGGTGAGGACGTGGAGATGGTCGATGGCGAGCCGGCGGAGCGGATGGAGGCGGCGGTTCGAAGGTCCAGGGCCGTGGCGGCAGCCGCTCGGTCGGCCGATCTGGTGGTGACCGCCCTCGCCGGGCTCGTCGTGCTCGGGTTGCTCACAGGGGTTGGCTGGCTCCTCCGCCATCAGGTGCCGCTCGTGCAATGGGCCGACCAGCCGGTCCCGGAGAGTTGGTCGTGGCTCGCCACAGCATCGCGTTGGGTGGTGACGACGCTCCCCCTCGGCGCCATGTTGTTGGTGCGTCGCGCCTACAGCGACGAGCGGCTTCGCCGGCGGATCGGGACGCTCTGGGACGTGGCGACCTTCTGGCCGCGTCGATTCCACCCGTGGGCCCCGCCCACATACGCCGACCGGGCAGTCCCCGAGCTGGCACAGCGGGTGCGCGCCGCCACAACGGCGGGGCGTCGGGTGCTGCTCGCCGGGCACAGCCAGGGCTCGGTGCTGGCTGCGGCGACGCTCACTGCGTTGGAGGAGCCCGTGGTCAGTCGTTGCGTGCTCGTCACCCACGGGAGCCCGCTGGCGACCTTCTACCGCCCCTACTTCACCATCGCGTTCGACCCGGGGTGGGCCACCTCGCTGCTCGACCGCGATGGGCGCAGGTGGGGAGCGACCGGTCTGGCGCAACTTCTACCGCGAGACCGATCCGATAGCCGACGCCATATTCACCGGCGAGGACGAGTTGGACGCCTCATCTCTCGACGGCGATGACCTGGTCGCCGACCCGTGGCGTTGGTGGCACCATGCGGGACAGCCATTCCCCGTGGTGCAGGTGCACTCGGACTACCTCATCGTGCCGCGGGTCCGCAGATGGGTCGATGGAGTCCTCCGGGTGCTGGCCGACGAGGCGGCAGCAGACGCCGACAAACCCGACGAAAGGTGACGCCGATGGCGGGATCCGAAAATTTCGTGGAGCAGATACGCCGCCTCCGGGTGGTCCGGTCTTTCCTCCCCGATCGGGTGAGTGCCGAGGACCTGGCTGCGGTGCTCGAGGCGGGGCGGTGGACGGGTAGCTCGAAGAACGATCAGGCGTGGGCCGTCGTAGTTGTCGACGACCCCGAGAGGAAGAAGGAACTCGCCGGCGCCGGCCGGTACGCCGCGCCGCTTGTCGCCGCACCGGTCGCCGTTGCGCTGGTTCGCCTCCCGGGCGGCAATGATTTCGACCAGGGGAGGCTCGCCCAGAACCTCATGCTGGCTGCTTCCGGCCGGGGGCTGGGGACCTGCCCGGTCACACTGCACGACGACGCCAAGGCGGCACAGGTTCTCGGTCTCCCCAGCGGTCACCGGGTGCGTTGGGCCATCGCCATCGGCCATCCGGCTGAGGGAACCCGACCGTTTGCCGGCGGTGGGCGCAAGCCGCTTTCAGATTTCGCCCACTCCGACCAATTCGGCCGCCCCTGGCAGCCGGACTGAACCCACGAACCCAGGGTTCGAACCGCGCCCCTGCAGCACTCCCAACCCAGGGTTGGCAGCAACATCGGGGTCAGCCGGTGGCGGCCTCCGGCTCGTGTCGCAGTCTCGGCCGGATGCCGAGGATGGCGAGGGCGATCCCGGTGATCACCATCCCACCAAGCCCGAGCATCAGCCCTGCCGGGCTCGGGTCGAGTTGGAAGAACTGTTGCGCCAGGGGGATGGCGGTAACTGCCAGGTAGGCCAGCAGGAGCGTCAGGCAGAAGAGGCCCACCCAGAGTGCCCGGCGCCGCTCCTGCGCCTCGAGCACCCAGACGATGAGCAGGAACCCAGCAACCAGTGCGGTGGTCGCCACCGATCGAGCCGCAGCGATCGGGTACCCGATGGCGGTGGCGGTGACGTATGCCCCCCCAACCCCGAGGGCGAGCGCCACTGCCGCTCTTACGGCGAACCCGGCCACCTGCCGCAGGTAGTCGTCCATCTTCCAAGGTCCTCTGCTCGGCGCCAGCGCCAACACCGTGGCAGAGATCCCCGTGGTGAAGAGGTTGGCCAGGGTCAGTTGACGGGGGAGGAGCGGGAAGGCGAGTGGCGCCAGTCCGACGGTGAGGGTGAGGAGGGCGGTGAAGAGGCATTTGGTGGCGTAGAGCTTCGACACCCGCTGCAGGTTGCGCAGGATCTGCCTGCCCTCGCCGACCAACCGGGGGACGGCTGAGAACTCCCCGTTGACCAGCACCATGTCGGCCACGGTGCGCGCCATCTGGGCACCGCTCCCCTGGGCGATCGCCACCTGCGACGCCTTGAGTGCAGGAACGTCGTTGACACCGTCGCCAACCATCCCCACGTAGCGGCCGGCACTGCGCAGCCCCTCGACCACCCGCCTCTTCCCATCGGGCGTGATCCTTCCCACGACCGAGGTGCGCTCCATCAGCGAGATCATCTCTGCGTCGTCGATGGGGAGGGTTCGACCATCGAGAGGAGGCGCCGAGATGGGGATGCCGACGTCGGAGGCGATCGCCGCCACCGTCGCCGGGGCGTCACCCGAGATAACCTTCAACTCCACGTCCTGCTCGGTGAAGAATCGGACGGTCTGATCGGCGTCGCCCCGCAGTTCCTCGCCGAAGACCGCAAGCCCGAGCGGGATGAGATCAGGAGGCATCCCTGCCAGTGGGTCGATTCCGTCGAGCGAGGCGGCCGACCCCGCCACCGCCAGCACCCGGCGACCATTGGCGCTCTCTCTTGTTGCCTCCTCCTCCAGGGCGGCCAGCGGGAATAGCTCCGGTGCACCGATCACCGTTGTGGCGCCGTCTTGGCGGATGGCGCTCCATTTCCATCGCGACGAGAACGGGATCTGGCCCTCGGTGAGCGAGGCCGGTTGGGGGAGTGCGGTGGCGATCGCCTCCAGCGTGGCGTTGCGCAGCGAGGACGATGCGGCGTAGCGACCGAGGAGAGCCCCCAGTTCCGATTCGTCGGTTCCCTGCGCAGGGACCAGTGTCACCAGCCTGAGACGCCCCTCGGTGAGCGTTCCCGTCTTGTCGAGGCAAAGCGTGTCCGCCGACGCCAGTGACTCGAGCGTGTTCAGTTGCTGGGTCAGGACCCCGCGGCGGGACATCTTGAGTGCTCCGGTCACATAGGCCACGGACGTCAGGAGCACCAGTCCTTCGGGGACCATCCCGGCCATCGCGGCCACCACTGCCTGCAGGGCATCGGGGAACGGGGACATCCCTGATCCACAAAGCGACCATGAGAACAAGCGCCGCCGGTATGGCGACACCGAGGAGAGCGAGGATCAACCGTCCCAGCCCCTGCTGGAAGGGGGATGCAGGGTGGCGGAAAGCCCGGGCCGTCCCGGCCACCTGTTCGGCGTAGCTCTCGGTCCCGACTGCGGTCACGGTGGCCAGCGCGCTCCCATCGACGACGAACGATCCTGACCGCACCTCCTCGCCAGATGCCCGTCTCACCGGTTCCGATTCGCCGGTGAGCACCGACTCATCGAGTTCGAGATGATCCTCGGATAGCACCGTGCCGTCGGCCACCACCTGGTCTCCGGGTTGAAGATGGACCAGGTCACCCACAACCACCTCAGCGGCGGCAACCTCGCGTTCTACCCCCGATCGCACGACTCGGGCAAAGGGCCGGATCAGAGCGGAGAGCCTCTCCAAGGCGTGCTTGGCCCTGATCTCCTGGACCGACCCGAGCACGGCGTTGAGCACGACAATGCCCAGGAAGAGGGCGTCGGCCGCCTCGCCGACGGCGAGGGTCACCACGCCGAGGACCCCGAGCACGACATTGGGGAGGTTGAAGGTGTTGGCCCAGATGATCGAGGCGTATGACCGGCCAGTTCGGGGGACGGCCCGTCCGCGGCGTCCCAGCCTCGCCGCGGCCTCGGCCTCGGTGAGACCGCTCGGTCCCAAGCTCGGCGCGGCCATGGGCCGGGCAGGCTAGCCCTGACCCCCTGAAGGTTGGGAGACCGCCCATAGACTCGCCTGCCGCATGAATCGGATCCGCCGCCTCCGATACCTCGATGGCGCGGCTACGGCTCGGGGTGCGACGGTGGTGATCGATGTCTTCCGCGCCTTCACCACAGCCGCCTTCGCTCTGGAAGCCGGAGCCGACCGGGTGGTGCTCGCCGCCGATGTCGACGAAGCTCGCACCCTCGCCGGCACGCTCAGCAACTCGCTGCTCGCAGGCGAGGTGGGAGGTGCCCGCCCCGACGGCTTCGATCTGGGGAATTCACCCGCCGAGGTGCTGCGACTCGGCCGTCTCGACGGACGGATCCTCGTGCTGCGAACCAGCGCCGGGACGCGCTCTCTGCTGGCGGCCCGCCACGCCGGGGCAGACCCGGTGCTGGCCGGGTCGTTGACCGTGGCCTCGGCCACCGCGGCGTCTATGGCCGGTGCTGGGGAAGTGACGCTGGTTGCATCGGGCTGGAACGGTGTCGCCCCCGCAGACGAGGACGAGGCGTGCGCCGACCTGATCTCCTCCTTGCTCGCCGGCAACGATGCCGACCCAGTTCTTGCGCGGCGGAGAGCAGCCGACGGGCAGGGAGCTCGCCGGTTGTCTTCCGCTGCGTGGGCCGACCCGGACGATCTAGAGCTCTGCCTCGACATCGACCGTTTCGATTTCGCCATGCCCTCGGTGGCTGACGGTGATCTGGTGGTGCTGATCGCTCGGTAACGGCGGACGGCAGACGGCCGACGGCCGACGGCAGACGGCAGCCAATCCGAATCCGTCCCCCCGCAGGGGGAAGGGTCCCGCTGCGCAGCAGCGGGTAGGGGGGCTACCGAACTCCCAACGGTGCGTTGTCACCTCGTCCGCTCGCTGCGCTCGCGCCGGACCCCCTCACCGGTGGAGGCTCGTCTTCCGTCTTCCGTCTTCTCTTGTACCGTCCCCACGTGGCGCGCCTGCTCCTTGTCTCCACATACGAACTGGGTCATCAACCGCTCCACCTGGCTTCGCCGGCGGCGGCGCTGAAGGCGGCGGGTCATGAGGTTCGCTGTCTCGACCTTTCGGTGGATGAGTTCGACGACGAGGCTGCTCGGTGGGCCGACGGGATCGCGTTCTCGGTTCCGATGCATACCGCCATGAGGCTCGCCGTTCCGGTCGCCCGGAGAGTCGCGCGCCGACCGCCACGAGGTGTCGATCGCCTTCTACGGGTTGTACGCCGCGGTGGGGAGCGATCGGACGGTCGGGGAACTGGCCGACCGCGCCCTCGTCGGCGAGTACCAACCGGGCCTCCTCGCCTGGGCGGCCGAACTCGGGGACGGACATCGCCCTCCGGAGGCAGTCGTACGCGACATCGCCAACGGGTCGTTCCAGCGTCCCGACCGTTCGCTGCTACCGCCACTCGATCGGTACGCCCGATTGGCGGTCGACGGGGAGATGCGTCTCGCCGGGTATGTCGAGGCAAGCCACGGTTGCAGACACCGGTGCGCTCACTGCCCCATTCCGGTCGTGTACGACGGGAGGTTCCGCGTCGTCCAGCCCGAGGTGGTACTCGAGGACGTGGCGCAACTCGTGGGGCTCGGAGCGCGCCACATCACACTCGGCGACCCAGACTTCCTCAACGGGCCTGCCCATGCCCGTCGCGTTCTCCACCAGTCACACGCGGCGTTCCCAGACCTCACCTGGGACATCACCGTCAAGGTCGAGCACGTGCTCGCCCAGACGCGAGCTGTGGTCCGAGTTCCGAGAGCTCGGGGTGCTCTTCGTGGTTTCGGCGTTCGAGTGCGTCGACGACGGCACGCTGACACGCCTCGACAAAGGCCACACCATCGCCGACATGGCCGAGGCCTGCCGGATCCTGTCGGGTGCGGGAATTGCGGTGCGGCCGTCCTGGCTCCCATTCACGCCCTGGACCGATCGTGCCTCGCTGGCATCGCTCATCGAGTTCCTCGACGACAACCTGCTGTGGGGAGCAATCGACCCGATCCAACTGACGATCAGACTGCTCATCCCCGACGGGAGCCTGGTACTCGGCCTTCCCGGCATAGAGAGGCACTTGCGCGGCTATCACCCCGACGACCTCGGCTATCGCTGGGTGTCGGACGACCCCGAACTGGATATGTTGCAGCGCGAACTGGCCGGTCTGGTGGACAGGGCTGCCGGCGACGACGCCGAGCCGATCGAAACGATGGAGGGGATCCGATCCACGCTCGGGTCGGCGCTCGGACGTCGGTTCGGACCGATGCCCCCGCTTCCGTCTACCGCTCCCCGGCTAACCGAGTCGTGGTTCTGTTGTTCGGAGCCGGCCACCTGGGACCCTGTTCGGCTCGCCTCTGTGATCCCCGCCTGATCTTCTTTGCCAACGGTGGGCGAGGGTTCACCCCCTCGGCATCACCCCGTTTTCTGTGAGCGCGGTACTCTCGGCAGACCCGTGCCATGGAGGAGTCACCCATGCTGAGACGATCCCTCGCCGGTTGGCGATTGGTGATCTTGATGGCTGCGCTGGCCGCACTTGCGGCATCTGCCGTTCCCGTCGGCGCCCAGGAGCAGCCGCCGCCCCAACAACAGAACTTCACCCTCACGTTGCTCCACTTCAACGACGCGGAATCCCAGCTGATCAACGCCGGCACCGGACTCGAGGACTTCGGGGGCGTGGCCAGGTTCGCCACCGTTGCCGACCAACTCAAGCAAGAGGCGCTCTCCGGGCGAAAGAACCGCGGCATGGTGATGCTCAGCGCCGGTGACAACTTCCTCGCCGGGCCCGAGTTCCAGGCCAGCCTCGAAAAGGGTGTCCCCTATTACGACGCCCTTGCGCTCGACCTCATCGGGCTTGATGCCATGACCATCGGAAACCACGAGTTCGACTTTGGGCCAGACGTGCTGGCCAACTTCATAGAGAGCTTCGGCGCCGACTCACCGCCATTCATCAGCGCCAACCTCGATGTCAGCGCCGAGCCTCGCCTCGACGCGCTCGCCGATCAGGGGACGATCGTTCGCAGCACCATCGTGGAGGAACGTGGCCGGAGGATCGGTATCGTCGCCGCCACCACGCCCGACCTTCCATTCATCTCGAGCCCGCGTGATGTCGTGCTCGATCCAGACCTCGTCACCACGGTGCAAGCCGAGATCGACAGGGTGATGAACCGAGGGGCGAAGATAATCATCTTCGCCCCTCACCTCCAGGGTCTGGACAACGACTTCGCGCTCGCTCCGCTGCTGCGTGGTGTCGATCTCTGGGTTGCCGGTGGCGGCAGCGAGGTGCTTGCCGACGACGACGACCTCCTCGTGCCAGGTGACGTGCCCATCGGGCCGTACCCCTTGTACGTCGAGGACGCGATAGGGAGATCGGTCCCGCTGGTCACAGGCCAGGGTGACTACCGCTACGTAGGACGGCTGGTGGCGACCTTCGACCGAGGAGGGAAGCTGGTCTCGGTCAACGAGGAGGCGAGCGGCCCGGTTCGGGTGGCCGGTGGCAGCAACCCCGACGCGGTCGCTCCCGATCCCGAGGTCCAGGCGGCGGTCGTCGACCCGGTGGCGGCGTTCGTTGCCGGACTTGCGGAGACAGTGATAGGGACCTCCGAGGTGGATCTCGACGGGCAACGCAGCCCGGGGGTTCGCAGCCAGGAAACCAACTTGGGGAACCTGGTCGCCGACTCGCTCAAGTGGCAGGCCGAGCAGCTGGCCGAGGAGTTCGGAGCGCCGCTACCCGATGTCGCCCTGCAGAATGGCGGGGGGATCCGCAACAACAGCGTCATTCCGGCCGGGCCGATCTCCGAGCTCGACACCTTCAGCATCCTCCCGTTCCCCAACTTCGTGGCAGTGCTGCCTTCTGTGGACACGCGAGCAGTTCAAGTTGGTGCTGGAGAACGCCGTGTCCCAGGTTCCCGCTGATGGAAGCCCCGGCGCCGACGGGCGCTTCGCCCAGATCTCGGGCTTCAGCTTCGTATACGACCCAGCGCTCCCTCCGATGACCTTCGATGACGAGGGGAACATCGTCGACCCGGGGTCTCGTGTGGTGAGCGCCACGCTCGACGACGGAACACCCATCGTCGAGGGAGGAGAGGTCGTGGCCGGCGACCCGCTCGTGGTCTCCACCATCGACTTCCTGGCGAGGGGCGGCGACTTCTATCCGCTGGCCGGTGAGGAGTTCGTCATCGTCGGTGCCAGCTACCAGCAGGCGCTCTCCAACTACATCCAGGAGGGCCTCGGCGGAATGATCACCGCCTCCGACTACCCCGAAGGCGGCGAGGGGCGGATAACCACACCCTGACAACTCACCGACTGCCAAATCACGGTCAGGCGGACGAGAGGAGGGTTACCACCTCGTCGTCGCTCGTCTGCGAAAAGTCGTGGTACCACTGCCCGACGGCCCACAACTCCATTGGGCGGAGGAGCGAGACGACCTCGTCTGCGGCCCTGTCCATCGAGGCCAGCGATTCGGCGGCGCCGACGGGGACGGCGAGCACGATCCGCGAGGCGCGTCGTTGGCGAACGTCCTCGAGGGCGGCGCGTGCCGTCGATCCGGTGGCGATACCGTCGTCCACCACGATCACAGTCCGATCGGTGAGGTCGACGGCTGGGCGGTCTCCACGGAAGGCGGTGCGCCGCCTTGCCATCTCCGCTTCCTCGCGGCGGCGGACTGCATCGAGGTCTGCCTTGCTGATGCCGAGGCGGCGGACGAGATCCTCGTTGACCACCATGGCGCCGCCCTCGGCCAGGGCTCCCATGGCCAGTTCCTCATGACCTGGCACCCCGAGCTTTCTGACCACGATCACGTCGAGCGGGGCGTCGAGCGCCCTCGCGACCTCGGCAGCGACGACCACGCCACCCCTGGGGAGGCCGAGCACCACGGGATGCTCGTCGGCGATATGGGTCAAAGCGGCGCCGAGCCGCCTACCCGCGTCAACACGGTCGATGAAACGCAGCTGTGCCTCCGGTTCAAGCTTCATCGGGGGGGCGGCGATGTGCAAGAGTCATGACCCGATCCCCCGTGGTTCAAGGAGTGTCATCGATGCCCGAAGTCGTGCTTGAGGCGCGAGGGCTGCGCAAGCGGTTCGCCGACCTCGTGGCTGTGGATGGGGTGGACCTGACAATCCACGCCGGAGAGACATATGGGTTGCTCGGGCCGAACGGAGCAGGCAAGACCACCACCATTTCGATGATCGCCGGGCTACTCGAACGTGATGCCGGTGAGGTGGTTGTCGCCGGGGAAGCGATGACGACCCGGAGCGTACGCGCCAAGGCCGCTATCGGTCTGGTCCCACAGGAGGTAGCGATCTACCCCGACCTGACCGGGGCGGAGAACCTCGTCTTCTTCGGACGCCTGTATGGCATGGGTAGGCCCGAGTTGGAACGTCGCGTCTCCGAGGTGCTCGAAGTCATCGGGCTGACCGATCGGAAGGGGGACAAGACGGCGGAGTACAGCGGCGGGATGAAGCGCCGGCTCAACATCGGCATCGGGCTGCTCCACCAGCCACAGCTTCTCATCCTCGACGAGCCGACTGTCGGGGTCGACCCGCAGTCGCGCAACGCCATATTGGAGAGCGTCGAACAGCTCAGCCGGGAGGGCATGGCCGTGCTCTACACGACCCACTACATGGAGGAGGCGGAGCGCCTCTGCGACCGTGTCGCGATCATCGACCAGGGCCAAGTCAAGGCCGAGGGGACGAGGCGTGAGCTGGTGTCGATCGTCGGCGAGAGAGACCGCGTCCGGCTGGTTGCCGAAGGCAGGCTCGAGGACGCGGTCAAGGCTGCCGGCGCCCTCGAAGGCGTCGAAGCGGTGTCGTCGGGCGAAGGTGACATCCAGGTGGTGGCGGTGGAGGCCACCACGCTCTTGCCCGCGCTCCTCGAAGCTGTCACCGGTACCGGGGTCACGGTGAGGGGTGTCGAGATCGAGGAGCCAGACCTCGAGGCGGTCTTCCTCCACCTCACCGGCAAGGCGCTTCGGGACTGATCGATGAGGGCGACCTTCGATATCGCCTGGAAGGACCTGCGACAGCGGATCAGAGACCGCTCCGCCATCATCCTCGGCCTCATCGCACCGCTGGTGCTCGCCTTCATATTCGACCTCATCTTCGGCAACACCATCGCCGGCCAGTTCTCGGCGACCGTCGGGGTGGTCGACCTCGATGGCGGTGTCGTCGGCGAGCAGATCGTCACCGGGATCCAGGCGGCCGGCGAGGAATTGGGGATGGAGGTATCTACCGGGCTCGAGGAGTCGGTGGCACGTCAGCGCGTCGATGATGGTGATCTCGACGCCTTCTACCTGCTCCCCGAAGGTCTCACTGCTGCTGCCCAGGAGGGTTCGCCGGCGCAAATCGAGGTTGTCGGCAACGTGGATGCCCCCACCACAACCGCGGTCGCCGCCGCAATCGGCGAGGCGTTGGCGGCGCGAATCGAGACGACACAGCTTTCCGTAGCTCTCGTGGCGTCGGGGGGTGGTGTCAGCCAGGACCAGCTGGGTCAAATAGCCGCCGAGGCGGCGCAGCAGCCGCCGACGATCACCATCGGTGAGGCGTCAGCCGAGACCCGCCAACTCGACCAGGCAACCTATCTAGCCGCTGGTATGGCGTCGTTCTTTCTCTTCTTCACCGTCTCGTTCGGTGTGACGGGTCTGCTCCAGGAGAAGGAAGAGGGCACCATGGCCAGGCTGCTCGCTGCACCGATCTCGCGGTTCTCGATCGTCGGAGGGAAGGCGCTCACCAGCTTCATTTTCGGCCTGTCCAGCCTCGTTGTTCTCGGAGTAGCGACGACCCTGCTCCTGGGTGCTGATTGGGGCGACCCGCTAGGCGCCTTCCTGCTCATGGTTGCCTTGTCGCTCGCCGCGGTCGGGATCATGTCTTTGGTCGCCGGTTTCGCCAAGACCGTCGAACAGGCCGGCGCGCTCCAGGGGATCGTGGCCGTCGTTCTCGGACTGCTCGGCGGGTCGTTCTTCCAGTTCGCCAGGCGCGGCATCCTCGCCGACCTGTCGCTGCTAACCCCGAATGCCTGGTTCATCCGCGGTCTCGGTGACAACGTGGCGGAAGGCGCCGCCGCGGTGTTACCCGCCGTGGGTGCCATCCTGATATTCGCTCTGGTCACCGGGTCGATCGGGGCTGTGACGCTCTACCGCAAGGTGTCGCTGTGAAGGCGCTTTCGGTTGCCGGCGTAAACCTGCGCCGGTTCATCAGGGAGCGGGGCAATCTGTTCTTCGTCTTCATCTTTCCCCTCGCCATCGTGCTCGTCATCGGGCTGGCATTCGGCGGGGGAGGATTCGCCCCCGCCCTCGGGGTACACGCCAACGATGCCGGTGAACTGGGCGACCAGTTGGTGGCCGCACTCGCCGAGGAGGTCGAGGTGGTCCACTACGACACCGAGGAGGACATGGTGGATGCGGTTGAGCGGGGCCAGGTCGATGCTGGGCTGGTCGTCCCCGCCGGCTACGACGCCGACCTCCGCAGCGGCCAGCCAGTAGAGCTCCTCTTCACCAGCCGCCCCGATGGTCA
Organism: uncultured Actinomycetes bacterium; assembly: GCA_963758695.1. Lineage (GTDB taxonomy): Bacteria > Actinomycetota > Acidimicrobiia > Spongiisociales > DATADW01 > DATADW01. The sequence continues at coordinate 54,939 of CAVWWM010000010.1, read as the reverse complement.
GCCGCAACTCCAGGCGCTGGTGGCTGCGGCAGCATCTGATCAGAATACGGTGGTGACCGCGGCCGCATTTGCTGCCGCCGAGACTGGGAGCGACTTCGACCAGATGGTTGGCCAGGCGCAGGCGATGGCGTCATCGCTCCCCGGTTTGGAGGTGACGACCACAACCACCGGTGACGCCCTCTTCCCAACAACCCTTGGCCAGTTCGATCTCGGCGCTTCGTCGCAACTGTTGCTGTTCATGTTCCTCACAGGTCTCACCGGCTCGGCAGCGATCATCCAGACGCGCCGGTTGGGAGTCGCCACCCGGATGCTGTCAACGCCGACCCCGATGAGTCAGGTGGTGGCGGGAGAAGCATTGGGCAGATTCGCCGTGGTGTTCGTCCAGGGCGCCTACATCGTCGTGGCAACCCTGCTGCTCTTCCAGGTGAACTGGGGCGACCCGGTCGGTGCGCTCGCCGTCGTGGTGGCATTTGCCCTGGTGGGGGCGGGTGCCGGCTTGCTGATGGGGGCTGTGTTACGCAACGACCAACAGGCAGGAGGCGTCGGGGTGATGCTCGGACTCGGTCTGGCTGCCCTCGGTGGTTGCATGCTCCCTTTGGAGCTCTTTTCGCCGACGCTGCAGACGGTCGCCCATTTCACCCCTCATGCCTGGGGACTCGACGCCTTCGCGGAACTGGTGCGCAACAACGGCACCATCGTCGACATCCTCCCCGAGCTGGGCGTGCTCCTCGGCTTCGCCGTGGTTCTTCTCGGCCTGGCCACCTGGCGGCTGCGGGCGACCCTGACCCATTGATCGAGAACCGCCTGTAGGTGTTCTGCGTACTAGATGGTCGGGGGAGGGAAGGAGGCCTCCATGCGCCGTGTAGTCCGAGCTGGGTTAGCCGCCCTTTTGCTGGTGGGAGTGCTCGCCGCTCCCGCGACTGCCAGCCCACCAACCATCGGGGAGCGAAGCTTCACCGTGGCGCTCTCCGGTGCCAACGAGGTCCCGTCTGGTGACCCCGACGGCACCGGAACCGCTCGCGTTTTCCTCCACCAGGGACGCGGTCAGGTCTGCTTCATCATCCAGGTGTCGAACATCGATGACGTGATCCTGGCGCACATCCACCAGGCGCCAGCCGGGGTCAACGGATCGGTTGTGGTGGACTTCATGGGGATGCTGTCGGGATGCGTCAGCGGCGTTGACCCGGCGCTGATCGGAGCGATCATCGCCAACCCGGCCGGGTATTACGTCAACGTGCATACAACACCGTTCCCCGGTGGGGCAGTGCGCGGCCAACTCGGCTGAACTCGGTCAGCCGGCCCGCCCGGCTGACCCAGCCAGCTGATAAAGGCCCCCTGATCGGCCGCCCGTCCGGACCCGGTCCCACCCGCCGGCCCGGCCGGGCGGCCCAAGGGGGTCAAGCCTGGTCGATCAGGGCTGCGGTGCCCAGGTGGCGATGAGGCCTCGTTGGTTGATAGACACGTCGGGACCGGCGTCGTACTGGGCAGCGCAGAAGACGTAGTTCACGCTCCCAGACACCCCTGAATCAAAGCCGGTGAGTGAGATGGTGAAAGCGGTGAAACCGGTCGCTGTGGTATCAGGTGGGCGGTGGAATGTCGCGCCGACAACCTCGCCGTCGCACCCGTCGCGGGCGATGATCACCCGGTATCGCTCGATGGCGCTGGCGGGCTTCTCCAGGTACGCATGGGCGGTGAGTACCACGTCCGAGGGCCCCTTGGCGTCGACGGTGACTGCGCCCAACTCGACCAACGTGTCCGACGTTATGTCGACCTCGCTGCCGAAGTCCTCCACCTGGAATCCGGTCACTCCGGATGTCGCCGAGAGTCGGCGCATGAAGCCGGCCATCTGCTGTCGGGTGACCGCCTCGCTCGGGCAGTAGAGGCTCCCGTCGGGGACACAACCCAGCGTGACCTCGTTGTCGGCCAGCCAGGCGATGTCGTCGTGGAAGGTGTTGCTGTCGGGCACGTCGTCGAACACATGGGCGGCGAGCACCGCGGTTGGCACTGCAACCAACACGCTCACCGCGACAAGCAGCATCGCGGTGCGCAGCGGAATGCGGCGCGCCGAATTATCACGCGAGGCCATGGCATCTCCCTCCGTAGCGGCGCCCCCTTGTGGGGCGCTTCCCGGCCTGACGCTAGCCACGCCGCCTCGGGCAGGATGTGTGGTTCCAGACGGGGGTCGAAGGGCTACTACCTGACGCAGTGTTGGGCGTGAGCCCGTTTCAGTGCCAGATCACCTTGTCGGGGCTGACGCGAAGCACCACCCGGGGAGCCGTGACCGGGTTGCGGTACTCGTGACCGTGATACTTCATCGAAAGGTGATCGATGTGATCCCTTGCCTCTTGCCCCTCAATGATGCCGGTCACCTTGCCCCGCACCTCAGCGAAGTGATACGGGTCGGTGCGGTCCCAGATGGTCACCGTCACCCTCGGTTCACGCTGGACGTTGCGCCATTTCTGCCGGTCAACTTGGGTGTTGATCAGGATGGAATCCTCGTCGGCGTCTACCCACATCACTTGAGTCGCGGGATGTCCGTCCGGCATAAGGGTGCTCAGTACGGCGAAGTTCTTGTCCTGGGCAAGCGTGATCAGTTCCTGGTCGAGCATTGACGCCGACCCTAATCAGCGGGACTTGGATTCGTTTCCAGCCGAGGGGACCAGGTTCGGGGCGGGCCGGATGCCCGGGTGCGTCTTCCCGCCGCCAACGCCGCGATCTTGTCCACCCTGTCCAGTGCTTCGGCGAGTTGGCGGGCGAAGTCCAGCCTCTTGTCGGCGACGTCGGGCGCTGCCTCGGTCAACCCCCGATTTGCCGCCAGCTTGAGCCCGTTGCCAAACAGCAGTTGTGAGACCGACTCTTCGGCGGCGATACGGCGTTGCATCCGATACTGCTTGCCCAGCGTCAGGCTCTCTTGGAGCAAGTGCTTCTCGTCGGTCGCAGGCTGGGCGTCGTATCGCACGAGGACGTCGGCGACGACCTGATAGGCCTCGAGGAATGGCCGGAGCACCCAGTGCGCCCTGAGGGGAGCCATCCGATCGACCGTGGCGATGACCGGTGCTCCGTCTCCGAACCGCGCTCCCACCCGGGCACCTGGCGCTCGACTTCCTGGCGGATTTCCTCGAGAAACGACTCCTTGGGCGGAAAGAAGAACTCGAACTTGAGTAGGTCACGCAGTTCGAGTGCGTCGTCCCAGAAACCGGATGGCGGCGCGGCTTCGTCTGCACCCAAAAGGGCTACTTCGGCTATCGCCCCATTAACGAAGTGGTGAATGATCGTGTTGCGGTAGAAGGCGGCTGCGATGTGCTGTTCGGGGGTGATCAGATAGAGCGGCTCCGTCCCCCCTGCGAAGCTCGTCACCAGGTCGTGCTCCGCCAGCAGTTCGAGCACCTTGCGGACTTCGTCCGGTTCCCCTAGTCGCATGCTGCCCGCGGTCGGCAGAGAGCGCTGTTCCACGTCGGCCACCAACTCGCCGAGTTCGGCGGTGATCTCACCCAGCGTTGCCGCTCGGTCCTGGAGCGCCAGCAGCGTCGTGGTTACCAGCGAAGCGGCGGTTATTGGGGTCACCCGGTTGATGCGGACCATCACCTCGAAGGCCAGCTTCTGCAGGTCGATGTCACGCTCGGCGGTCTCCTCGGCCCCCGCTAGCTCCTTGGAGACGGAGACCGGTTCGCCAAACCTGATGTAGATGTCGCCGTAGCGCCTTCGAAGCTGTCGCATGGCGCCGAGCGCCCAACCGAGGCTCTCGGCCCTCTTCTCCCCTCCGCGTTGCTCAGCCGCATAGGAGCCGACGTCCTGGATCTGGTCGTAGGCGATCGACGTCGGGATCAGGTAGATGTCCTCGCTCTTGCCCCGGCGCCATGAGTCGACGAGATAGGCGAGAAGCCCGAAACGAGGAGGAAGCAGCTTGCCCGATCGAGATCTGCCCCCCTCGATGTAGAACTCGATGGAGAACCGCTTCTCGACCAGGTAGTCGAGATAGCTCTGCAGGACCCATTTGTAGATGGCGTTGTCCTTGAAGCTGCGGCGGATGAAGAACACACCGGTCCGGCGGACGAGCGGTCCGATCGGGAAGAAGTTCATGTTGATCCCGCCGGCCGTGTGGTTCGGTGGCAGGTCGTTCTCCCACAGGGAGTACTGGAGCGAAAGCCGATCGAGCTGGGATTTGTGCGAGGGAAGGAACACCAGCGGGTGCTCTTCTCCCAACCGGTATAGCTGGCGGAATTGCTCGGTGTCGTAGTCGATTCGTCCGTAGCCCTGCCGGTACAGCCAGTGGATTGCGTTGGCGATGATGTCGATGAGGAAGGGGCTGTGCGAGGCGGCGATCTCCCTGAGGTACCGGGCGCCGCGTCCGATCGCCCGCTCCGGTGCGATCCCCGCCATTGGCGCAAGCCGGACCAACTCGTCGCGGAACGAGCCACGACTCGTGATGTCCTCCATCACGAACTTTGGGACCTTGTACCGGTTGCCGCGGAGCCGGCGCTCGGCTCGCTCCAATGCCAGCATGGCGCGCCTGACCACGAAGCGGTCGAGGTGCTCGGGCTCCACCGCCTCGGCATGGTCGGCGCGGATCCGCCCTGCAGTGGCCGGTTCGGCGACGACGACCACGCACCTGTCCGGGTGCTGCGCATAGATGACGCGTTGCCTGAGGAAATCCGGATCTCTTGGGTCGCCCAACTTCAGTGCGTCGATCATGTTGGAAGTGCGCTTCCCGCGCCGGAGGGGCGGCAGCCAGGCGATGCGCAGAGGAAGCAGCCATGGGTCGTCATCCCGATTGAGCCGGGCCTCGAGTCGAGGATCGATCCGCCGGAACCGCCGGCGGCGTGACGAAGGGACGTCGATCACCTCGACATGGGACCCGTTGGGGCGATGTCGATCGATCCAGGCCTCGAGCAGCCGATGTTCGAACTCGGACGAGGCGTCGAGCAGGCAAACCGTGATATCGGTCACCTCCGCCGGCCAACCCGGCTCGGGCACGGAACCCTCGAGTGCCCTGCCGGTGGTGGCGACCATGCAATGAGTGTATGCCCCGGTCGTCGGCGGCGGCCGGGACGGGGGCGTGGGTCCGGGGTGGCAACATCACACGATGCGGGTGGTGGTCCAGCGCGTCTCGGAAGCGGCGGTCGAGGTCGATGGCGCGACTGTCGCCGAAATAGGCGCCGGCTTGTTGGTGCTCGTCGCAGTGGGTCATGGAGACGGCGAAGCCGACGCCGAGGCCTTGGCGGAAAAGGTGGCCAACCTGAGGGTCATGTCCGACGAGCAGGGACTGATGAACCTGTCGCTGCTCGACACCGGTGGATCGGTCCTGGTGGTGAGTCAGTTCACGCTGTTGGGAACGGTGCGAAAAGGCAGGCGCCCGTCCTTCGCCGCCGCCGCCCCACCGGCGAAGGCCCGGGGGATCGTGGAGTCCGTCGTCGAAGGTCTCCACCGGAGAGGTATTCCCGCCTCGAGCGGCCTATTCGGCGCCACTATGAGGGTCCGCTTGGTCAACGAGGGCCCGGTGACGCTGGTGATCGAGGTCGGCGACGGCCGAATTCAGTGACTTGTGGCCGGCGAGGAGCTATTCGGGTGTTGACCAACCCATGGGGTCGGAGGCACCTTCTCCGGGCTCACCGGTGCGCGGGTCGCGCAGAAACCTGAAGCCGAGCAGCATCGTCATCGTGAGCACCGCCAGCATCAACCCCGGACCGGGCTCGACGCCCCAGAAGTTGGCCAAGCCGAACCAGCCCCAAGCCGCCACCACCGCCAGCAACACCAGGGCGCTCGTCACAACCGCCCGCGACAGGCTGTGGGTAATCCGGTAGGTCAGGGTGAGCGCCGCCGCCCACACCAGAGCGCCCACCGGCCACAACACCACGAGCGCACCACCCGCCATCCCCAGCCCCCCGCCGGGACCGGCGGAGGCGCGGGGGTCGTCTTCTCTCGGCCAGAGCGACGGGACCATGATGTCGGCCAGCACCGCAGCGGCACCCGCCACCAAGCCACCGATGTCGTCCGCCACCAGCCGTCCGGCGAAAGCGGCGACCATGCCCCCGGCGACCTCGAGCGCCGCCCACAGCATCGGCCGGATCGATCGGTCGGGTGCTCCGGCCTGCTGGCGGTGCGTCAGGTGGACGGCGATGGACGGGGCGGACCCGGCAAGTGCTCCAGCGAGAGCAGCCGCCACGAGGATCATCTGGTTTCCGCCATGAAGGCCTGTCCCGTGGCGCAAAACGTCAGAAAGTCGCAATGGGCGCATGCCTCCGAAGGGATCGGATCGAAAACCTCCTCGGCGATGCCCTTTGTGATCAGGTCGATCCGCTGGCGCGCCTCGGTCACCCATTCGTCGTCGGCCTGCTCGGTCACCTCCGTAAGGCCGTCGCCCAGATAGGCGAAGGTCACCGCAAGCGAGCTCGGGGGCCTGAGTGCCACAGCCTCGTCGCGAACCGCCACCGCGTACGCCTGGAGTTGGACGCGGCGGGCGGGGTCCGAACGGGGCCGGCCCGACTTGAAATCCACCACCTCCCATGCGGTGGCGTCGCCGTACACCGCGTCGATCCGGCCGCGGACGATGGTCCCATCGTCCAGTCTGAGATCGAAGGGCGCCTCGACCAGCAGGGGACGAGCCGTGGCGAAGCGCGACGAGCGGAAGGACTCGTATGGGTCGGTTGCCCGATCGCCGGTCTCCAGGTCGGCCGGGGTGATGTCGTAGTTGTCGATCTCGCGATCGTCGAGCGGTACCGCTCCCATGTTGTGGAGTTCGATCCGCCGGTGGACATCGACTCCTCGTCGCGCTGCCGCAGACGGCCGCCGGGGGAGCCGGTCGACAGCCGACCAGTAGTAGCGGAGCGGGCATTCGGCATAGGTGACGAGCGACGAGACGCTCATCTGCGACGGACCGGGTGGTCCATCGGATACGGCAGGCTCTGGGATCCGGAAGAGACGTTGTTGGAACTCCTCGAGGTCGTGGTCGAAGGCTGCGGTGACGCCCAACTCGGCGGCGCGGTCTGCCGCCCATCGGTTGTCGTCGATCACGGCGCGCAAGCCGTCGTTCCAGCCATTTGGGAACACCGGGTCGGGAGCGCCATCGACGGCTTTGTCATATCTGAGCAGCGGAGGTCTGTCTGGCGGCGATCCGACCAGTTCGGTGACGTCTTCGCCGGCGTGGGAGCACCCCAGGAGAAAAAGCGGGCTCGGTTTAACCGAGTTCTTAGTCGGCTCGGGGGACCCATACCAGTGGGCGCCGCTCATGTGGAGACGTTGTTTGGCCCTGGTCACGGCGACATATGCGACGCGCCATTCCTGTGCCGCGTGCCTGATCCGGAGCAGGTTGGAGCGGTCTCTCTCGGCCATGTCGGGGGTGATGGGGGGGAGCGAAGAGGAGTCGAGCAGCAACTGATAGGGGAGCAGCGAGGCGAACTTGTATGGGTCGTCGAAGCCCCCCGACGTGCTGGGGAAGTTGCGCTCGTAGAGCGCCGGGATGAACACGGCCGGCCACTCGAGTCCCTTGGCCCGGTGGACGGTGAGCAGCGCCACTGCGTCCTCGCCGCTGAGCCGGGCGGTGTCGAGTTCCTCTGTCTGGTTCTCCAGCATCAAGGTGAGGTGGTCGAGGAATGCCTGAAGCGAGGGACGGCCCTCGAGCGGCGACCACTCCTCGGCGAGGTCGAGGAACCGGTAGAGGTTGAGCCGCGCCGAGAGCCTGTGGGCGTCTGTCATCGCCTCGACCTCCTGCCAGGCGCCGGTCTTGTCGAGGATCTGACGCGTCAACTCGACCAGGCTCTCACCCTGAGCGGCCCGGATCAGGTCCCGGAACAGGTCTCTGAACTGTCCGAGCGACTCGATGGCGCCCGAGCGCAGACCTTGGATCTCTTCGAGATGATCCACCGCCTCGAGCAACCCGGCGGGGGGGAGCGGTCCCTCGGGCTCGCCCTCGGATGAGCGAGTCGGCCGATGCGCCCGGACCCACCGCGCCAACGGGGCGATGTCTCCCAATCCCAGCCGGAAGCGGCTACCCGTGAGAATCCTCATCAAGGAGGGGCTCTCGTCGGGGTCACCGAGGATGCGTAGCCAGGCGTGGACATCGGCCACCTCGGGGATGCCGAGCAGTCCGCCCAGGTTGGCCACCTCGACTGGGATCCCATGCTCCTCGAGGGCGTCGTGGACGATCGCGATGTCCTTGTTCTTACGGAAGAGCACCGCCATATCCCGCCAGGCAATCCCATCGTCGTGGAGCGATCTCATGATGGTTGCGATCTTCTCCGCCTCGTCGATGGCGTTGGTCGACCAACTCACGGTTATCTCGCCGGGCGGGGTCCCCGGCACCGGCTGGAGCGGCTTCCGAGCGCGCTCGTCGATCTTGTCTCTGACGTCGTTGGCCAGATCGAGGATGGCGCTCCCCGAGCGGCGGTTGAGAGTGAGGGGAAGCGTCGCCGCCTCGCCGCCGCCCCGGAGTGGGAAGTGCCCGGGGAACCCGGCGAAATTCTCCAGGGATGCCCCCCGCCACTCGTAGATCGTCTGGTCTGGGTCACCGACCGCCGTCACCGAGTACCCGCCGGCGAACAACCCCCGGAGCATCTCCCGCTGCGCCGGGTTGGTGTCCTGGTACTCGTCGAGCAGTACGACCCGGTAGCGGTCCGCCACCCGCTTGGCGATTTCCGGATGCTCCTCGACCAGCTTCGCCGCCCTCTCGATCAGGTCGGCGTAATCGACCACTCGCATCCGGGTCTTCTCGCTCCAGTACCGCTCCAGCGTCTCCAGCAACTCGCGCCGCTCGTCCCAAATGTCGTCGGTCTCGACAGGAACGACCTTGATCGCCATGGTGGGGGTGAGGAGATTGTCGCCGAGCTGGCCGGCCAGCCTGGCGAGCTTGTTCACGGTGTAGGCACGGTTGGTCAGGTCGAGCAACCGGTAGCTGCCACCGGCCAGGGCGTCCTCCATCAACTGACGAGCAAATGTGGGGGTGACGATCCGCGCATCGCTCTCCACGCCCACCAGCGCTCCGTATTGCTCGAGAAGACGGGCGGCAAAGCCGTGATAGGTGTGCACCTCGACCTCGCGGCCCGGACCGACGGCATCTCCCAGGGCGGTCCGGATGCGATCCGCCAACTCGCCCGCCGCCTTGTTGGTGAAGGTGATGCCGAGCACCTGTTCTGGCTCGACCTCGCCCCTCTCGACCAGGTGCACGATCCTGCCGGCGAGCGTTGCTGTCTTGCCTGTCCCTGCTCCGGCATCGACCCTCAGCGGTTCCATGGGCCGGTTGATCACCGCCGCCTGCTCGGTGCTCGGGGTGAAGGAGTACTCCTTCGTCATCGGGCGTAGGCCTCCCGACCTTCGGGCCATGCCGGGCAAACCACCCTCACCCGGCAAGTCCGGCAATGGGGGCCGGCGCGGTATCCCCAATTCTCAGATTTGATCCCGTCGGCGGCCTCGGTCAGCAGCGCACCGACTGATTCCAGCTTGTCTGGATTGAATGGCCGGATCTTCTTCGGGGAGTCAATTGCCGGATACCAGAACTCGGCTTCCACCGGCTCGCCAAGTGCGGAAATCGCCGGGTCGGACTGCGCCGCCAACAGGTAGAAGCCAAGCTGCAGTGCCTCGGCGGCATCCCCATAGGTCGGCGCAGACTTTGAAGTCTTGTAGTCGACCAGCCTCAGCCGTCCCGGTCCGATGGCCTCGACCCGGTCGATCCTCCCCATCCAATCGATTCCGTCCATCCGCAGTGCCACCGAGCGCTCGTTGGCGACGACCGAGTCACCCGGCCGGATCCAGTTGGCGTACATCGACTCGATCAGCACCTCGGCCCTCCGCCTCCATGCCTCGGCGAAAGCTTCGGCACCGAAGTCCCCCTCCACGTCGGGCCAGGCGAGATCGAGTTCCTCCATCGCTCTCTCCACGGTCCCGTGCGCGAGACCCGCCTCCAATGCCGCTTCTTCGGTCCGCTCGAGTACCAGATGGATCAGCGTGCCGAATGCGGCGTAGATCGACGACTCGTTGCCCACTCCGAGCCGGCGCTCGAAGGCGTATCTCCTGGGGCACTGCCTGTAGGAGTCCGCCTGCGAGGGCGAGAGCCTGAGATCCTCCGGGACCAGTCCCGTATCTGGCCCGGGACGACGGACGAAGGCGAACTCGCTGGCGGGCCGCATCCCGGAATGCGGCTCCGAGGCCAGCACCGAAGCGGCCGCGAGACGGGACGATGCAGGCTGTGATGGATCGAGCACAAGACGTCTGAGCACGGCCTCGTGCTCGGCAACCGTGAGCGGGCCGAGTTGGGGAGGTGAGAGCGCCGCATCGGTGTCATCGAGGTCGCCGGCAGCGATGAGGAAACGACTGGGACGCCGCTCGCCCTCGTCGATTCCAGCCCTGGTCGCTGTCCACACCACACGGGTTCGCGCCCTGGTCATGGCGGTATAGGCCAGCCTCATCTCCTCTTGGAGCCGGAACCGCACCACGTCGGCGGGATCATCCGAGCGATCGGGTGAGAGCAGATGGGGCCTGAGTAGGGACCGGCTGCGCCTCATGTCCGGAAAGACCCCCTCGACCGCATCGGCGAGGAACACCACGTCGAACTCGAGTCCCTTCGCTTGATGAAGGGTGGTCAAGGTGAGCCTGTCCTCACCATGGGGCCGATAGCTCAGAAGCGGCGTCGCCTCGAAGTCATCCTGCTCGGCGAGGTCCAGATATGCGGAGAAGGTGAGCTTGGGGTCTCGATCCGCCTGCCGCTCCAGCGCCTGGGCGAACGCCGCCCAGGCCGACCTCTCCTCGCGTCGGGCGGGGTCTTTCACCGCTGTGGCGAATTGGGGGAGGGTGGTCCAGAGGTGCCAGAAGCCCTCGGCCGCCTGCATGTCGAGCCAGGAGTGGTCGTCCAGGAGTTCAGCCAGGGCGCCCCCGGCGGGCAGGTTCGCCCTGAGGACATCGCTCCACGGGAGACCCGATCGGACCCGTTCCCGCAACAACTCGCGTTCCACCCCCAGAGGGAGCGTGAAAAGAGGGCCGAGGAGAAGTCGTCGCATCGCACGGTCTGCTTCGGCGGCGTGGCCAGGCGCGGACGACCTCTGGTGGCGGGCGGCGAGGGCGCAATCGAAGACGACACGCACCGCCGCCTGATCGACCAGGCGGGCATCGGGCGGATCGTGGGGGATGCCAATCCGATCGAGGGCGCGCGACAACTCGGGGAGGAAGCGCCTCTTCGTCCTAACCAGAACCGCCATGGCGGCGAACGGCATCCGCTCCATGAGGTGGAGACGGTTCACCTCACGCGCAATCCATTCGGCCTCTTCGGATTGCTGGGCGAAGAGATACGCCTCAACCCTCCCGGCATGCGGCGCCGGGGTCACCGGCCCCGCCGCACCGGGCAACTCGCCGCCTGCGGTGATCCGCTCGGCAGCAACCAGTATCTCCGCCGGCACCCTGAACGACGTGGTGAGCACCAGCCTTTTGGCGGGCCGCCCCTCGCTGTCTCGGAAGTCGGTGGTGAACCGAGCCACGTTCTGGAGTTCGGCGCCGCGGAAGCTGTAAACCGACTGGTAGGGATCGGCTGCTGCGGTGAGCCGGCGGTGAACGGCGGTGAGGAGTTGCAGCATCCTCGCCTGGACTGTGGTCGTGTCCTGGTACTCGTCAACGAGCACATATCGGTCCTGCTCGGCCAGCGCGGTGTTTACCTCTGGTCGCTGGAGGATCTCGACCGCCGCCTCGAGCAGGGTGCCGTAGTCGATCCGGCCACGGCCGATCAGTTCGTTCCGGTATTTCTTGTCGAACGAGGGGAGTGCCGACCAGTCCTCGTTGGCGGCGCACCTCGCGGAGAGTGCAGCCTCGTCCAAGAGGAACTCGCGGGAGCGGAGCAGGAAATCGGTGACCTCTTCGGCGAAGGTCCGGGTGCTGAGGAGGCCGCGCAGCGCCGGCGGCCATCCATCGGGGCTTTCACCTCGCAACAGCTCGCCAACCAGGGCCACCTGCTCGGGCCCGGTCAGGAGGGTGGGCATATCGGACCAGCCGAGCGTTGTGGGGGCGTAGGTTTCGAGAAGGCGGTAACTGAACGAATGGAACGTCGAGGCGGCTGCGCCCGGATGCGACCGGTCCAGGCCCCCTACGATGCGGCGGCCCAACTCGGCGGCGGCGCGCCGCGAGAAGGTGAGCACTAGGACCTGGTCGGGCGAAGCGATCTCGCTTCGTATGAGATGGAGGGCACGGCGGACGAGGAACTCGGTCTTCCCGGTCCCCGGCCCGGCGACCACCAACTGAGGGCCCTCGACATCGGCCACCGCCTGCGGCCAATCGCTCGGGCCGACCCGCCACTCTCTCGCAGTCTCGGCCACGGGATCAAGCGTAGGTAGGAGGGCCGGCAGCGTCTGGCTGTTCAGGCGGCGAGCGCAGTGTCACCCGCCGCGCAATGCGGGCACGCCGTGGCATCACCCGAGAAGATCTCGGTGGCCTCCAAACCTTGCGAAGCGAACAAGTTTTCGGTGTTCGTGCGTTCGGTGCTCATAGGAACAACATATCGGGAGGGTGTGACAAACGGTCGCTGCTTCGCAGCGACCTAGACGGCGACGCGACGGCAGACGGCAGACGGCGGACACAAATGTGGAACTGCCTGGTCGTTCTCACTTCCGACTTCCGTCTTCCGTCTTCCGTCTTCCGCTCTCGGGAATACCTGTCTCGGGTAGTGCGCTTTCATTAGTAACTTGCAAGCTGCAAATCTGATGGAAGGACACTCATGTCGAATTCGGCGACGCTGACGCTGCCTGTTCTGCCTCTGCGCAACGGGGTCGTATTCCCGGGGATGGTCGTGACCATTGCCCTCGAGTCCTCGGAGGCTCGACGCGCTGTCGCCGCTGCTCAGGACGGGTCCGGGCGGGTCCTGCTGGTGCCTCGGATCGATGGCGAGTACGCCAAGGTCGGCACCGTTGCGACTCTCGAGCAGGTCGAGAACACCGGTTCGGTGCGTGGCGCCCTGGTCAGGGGTCTGGCCCGCGCCAGGGTCGGGGCCGGGCAGATCGGCGACGCCGACGCCCTCTTGGTGGAAATCGAGATCCTCGACGAGCCTCTCGTCGAGGACCCGGAGCAGATCGCAGCGCTGGCCGCCGAGTACCGCGCCGTCATCGGCGCCATACTCGAACACCGCGGGGTTGCCGCCCTGGCCGAGCGGTTGCTGGCGGTGGACGATCCAGGTGAGCTAGCCGACCTCGCCGCGTACTCGCCCGACCTGACTCTTGGCCAGAAGGTCGAGCTGTTGGAGACCCTTTCGGTCGAGCGGCGGCTCACGATGCTGCTCGACTGGATGGGGGCGGTCCTCGGCGAGCTCAGCCTCCGCGAGAAGGTGCGCGAGGACGCAGCGGAACGGCTCGACAAAGGCCAGCGGGAGTATGTGCTGCGCCAGCAGATGGCCGCCATTCGGAAGGAGCTCGGCGAAGACGACGGCGACGTCGCTGGTGAATACCGGACGAAGCTCGAGGAGACCGACCTCCCGGAAAAGGTCAAGGAGGCGGTAGCCCGGGAGATCGACCGGTTGGAGCGGGTCGGCGAGCAAAGCCCCGAGCACAGCTGGATTCGCACCTGGCTCGACACCATGTTCGACCTTCCCTGGGGCCAGACCTCGGATGACCACCTCGAGCTCGAAGACGCCAAGGGCGTGCTCGACGCCGACCACACCGGTCTGGAGGATGTCAAGGAGCGCATCCTCGAGCACCTGGCGGTCCGCAAGCTCCGCCAGGAGCGCGGGGTGCAGCCCGAGGAGGGCAGGCGCACCGGTGCCATCCTCCTTCTCGCCGGGCCGCCTGGGGTCGGGAAGACCTCGCTCGGCGAGTCGGTGGCGAAGGCCATGGGGCGTTCGTTTGTGAGGGTCGCCCTCGGTGGAGTGCGCGACGAGGCAGAGATCCGCGGCCACCGGCGCACCTATGTCGGCGCTCGACCCGGCCGTATCGCGCGAGCCCTGGTCGAGGCGGGCACGATGAATCCGGTCTTCCTGCTCGATGAGATGGACAAGGTCGGTGCCGACTGGAGGGGCGACCCCTCGTCGGCTTTGCTCGAGGTGCTCGACCCGGCGCAGAACCACACATTCCGCGATCACTATCTAGAGGTTGATCTGGACCTCTCCGATGTCCTCTTCATCGGCACCGCCAATGTGCTCGAGACGATCCCGGCGCCGCTGCTCGACCGGACAGAAGTGATTCGGATCGACGGTTACACCGACGTCGAGAAGGTCGAGATCGCCCGGCGTCACTTGCTGGGACGCCAGATCGATTCTTCCGGGCTCCGTCCTGACGAGATCGAAGTGACCGGCGGGGCGCTCGATGCCCTCATCGACGGATACACCCGTGAAGCCGGGGTGCGCGGTCTTGAGAGGGTCCTGGGGAAGCTCGTCCGCAAGGTGGCCACCAAGGTCGCTGCCGGCCAAGACATCCCCGTCGTGGTCGACCGCGACGACCTCAAGGACCTGGTCGGCCGGCCCACCGTGTATCGGGAGGAAGCCGCCGACCGCACCGAGGCTCCCGGCGTGGTCACGGGCCTCGCCGTGACAGGGACCGGTGGCGACATCCTGTTCGTCGAGGCACAGGTGATGGATGGCGAACCCGGTCTGGCAATCACCGGACAACTGGGCGACGTCATGAAGGAGTCGGCGCAGATCGCCCTCTCCTACGTGCGTTCGCACGCCATCGATCTGGGGATCGACCCCGCCGCGCTGGAGAGGCGATTCCACCTCCACGTTCCGGCTGGAGCCGTTCCCAAGGACGGCCCGTCGGCGGGGATTGCCATGACCACCGCACTGGTCAGCCTCCTCACCGGTAGGCGGGTGCGCCACGACGTGGCCATGACCGGCGAGATCACGCTCCAGGGCCGGGTACTACCGATCGGTGGCCTCAAGCAGAAGGTGCTGGCGGCCCATCGGGGCGGTATCCGTGAGGTGATCTTCCCGCTCCGCAACGAATATGACCTCGACGACGTCCCCGAGACGGTCCGGGCCGAGATGACCTTCCACCCGGTAGACGAGGTCGGAATGGTGATCGAGTTGGCACTGGAGCCGACGACCGGAGCAGTCCAAGCCGCCTGACCAGGGCCGTCCGCCGTGACTGGTGCTTCGACTCACCACGCAAGAACCGAGAATCGACCGCCGTCCACCTTGTCCTACCCGTTGACCACCAGCGGCAGGGCGGGCTCGGCCACCTCGACGACCTCCCACGCCGGGCACATCGAGCGGAACGAGCACCAATCGCACAGCCGCCCGGGGCGGGGCGGGAACTGCTCGCGGTCGATGGCTCGGTCGATCGCCTGCCACAGCGCCCGGAGTTGCCGCTCCATGGCGTCGAGTTGGCGGTCGTCGATTCGTAGCCGGTACATGGTGGGACCGGATAGGTAGAGAAGCCGCAGCTCCGTTGGAGTCTTTCCCAGCCGTCGTCTGATGAGGACGGCGTAGATCTTCATGGCGAAGAACGCCGGCAGGGCGAAGATCTCCGGCGGTGCCTTGCCCGACTTGTAGTCGGTGATCACCAGGCTGCCGTCTGGTAGCTCGTCGATCCGGTCGAGGATCCCGCGGATGGTCATTCCGTCGAGGTCCTCGATCATGTCGAGCTCCCGGTCGAGCGGTTGCAGAGCGCTCGGGTCCTCGAGCCCGAAGTAGTTGGCGAGGACGGTCAGGCTCTGCATGCCCCAGGCACGCTCCTCCTCGAGCGATGCGAATAGCCCGGCGAACTCGTCGTCGGTGCGCAGCTCGGTCCACGCCGCCCGGAACAGGTCGAAAAGCGCCTCCGGGCTCCGCTCGTCGGATGGCAGGTCGTACAACCGCTGCAGGGCGAGATGAGCGGTGGTCCCGCGTGCCTGCCAAACGGTGGTCGGCTCGGGGAGCCGGTCTATGGCGCGGAACTTGAAGAGCTGCGGACATACCTTGAAATCGCTCGCTCGGCTCGGTGAGAGTGTCTCAAGCCCCATGGCGGGCACTCTACGACATGGGAATGACACGCCTGGGATTCTCGACACTCAGGGCCCCCAGAGCGGAGCGCGAAAAAAGGTGACAGATCGCGAAACCAAACATGGCCTGGAGGTTGACGTGGCCATGGGGGTGCCCTACATTTCCGCTTGCCGCTGGGGGGCAACCCCCGGAGGAAACGGAGGACCTGAGAGGGTCAGCCGGAAGATCGGTCGGAAGAACGACCTTCGGGTCGGAGTGACGATCGGCGGAGAGCCCCGAGAGGGTTGGTAGCTTCGGCTACGAGCTCCCTCGGGGCTTCTCATTTGTCGGATGGCATCTGTCGGGGTGCATCGCCGGGTACCCGCTTCTTCTCGAGGCATCGCAGGTGCGAAACTCCCCCACATGCCCATGATCGACCTGGTCAGGCGCGTTGCCAGACCATTCCCCGGCAAAAGGATGGCCGTCGGCTCGCTGCTCCACGACGGCGACGGCCGGCTGCTGATCGTCAACCCGACGTATCGGCGCGGGTGGAGCATTCCTGGGGGGATGATCGGGCGCAACGAGTCACCCCGCCGCGCTCTGGAACGCGAGGTCGACGAAGAGGTCGGGCTTCGCCGTGCGCCGGGCCGCTTGCTCTGTGTCGACTACATCGCCGCGATAGGCACCAGGAGCGAGGCGGTGATGATGATCTTCGATGGTGGCGTCCTGGCACCCGATGAGATCTCCCGGATCCGGATACCCCGCATCGAGTTGAAGGGCCACGCCTTTCTCGCCGCCGCCGAGGCGCTCGACATGGTCGAGCCCGACCTACGGAAGAGGATGGAGGCTGCGCTCGCCGTCGGCACGGGAGATTCCCCGTCTTATCTGGAGAACGGCCACCCCATGCACACCGACCGCGAAAATCCCGGTTGAGTCGCGAAAAGCGCCCCTGGCTTCGAGCCGGGTGAGGTGCCGGTCCCGTCTATGTTTCCCCGGTCGCCGAAGGCTCACCCCGGAGGCGACAGCGGTCGAAAGACCGCACCGCCAGCCAGATGGCCGGGTTCGCCCGGTCGGAGGCGGGCGGGACCGGGAGCCCCGAGAGGGTGGCGGCGTTCGCGCCGATGCTCACTCGGGGTTCTCCCGCGTTTGGCCGGTCTTGGCGAGAGCGCGCGGAATAGCATCGGCGATCCGAGGCCAGGGAGAGACGAATGCCGCACATGATGGATGACTTCCCGCTGTTGCTCTCGACGCTCTATGAGAGGGCGGTGCGTCTCTACCCCGAGCGCGAGATCGTCTCGGTCGAGGCCGACCGGAGCATCAGGCGGAGCAGCTACGGCGAGACCGACCAGAGAGTGCGCAGGCTTGCGACGGCTCTCGGCGAGCGCCTAGGCGTCGGGGTCGGTGAGCCGGTGGGGACCTTCGCATGGAACAACCAGCGTCACCACGAGCTCTACTGGAGCACCGCCAACACCGGGCGGATCTGTCACACGATCAACATCCGGCTCTTCGCCGATCAGATCGTCTACATCGTCAACCACGCCGGAGACCGGGTTCTTTTCGTTGACCCCGACCTCGTGGGACTGGTCGAGCCGATCTCCTCGCAGTTGGAGACGGTCGAGCAATTCGTCGTCATGGGCGATGACGCCTCTGGCCTGCCCAATGCGATCGCCTACGAGGAGTTGATCGACGGAGTCGAGCCGCATGGCGCCTGGCCGGTGCTCGACGAGCGAAGCCCGATGATGTACTGCTACACGTCGGGGACCACCGGCAACCCCAAGGGCGTCGCCTACACCCAGCGCTCCACGTATCTCCACACCATCTCGGGGCTTGCCAACTTTCACATCGGCCCAGCCGACAACGTGCTACCGGTCGTTCCCATGTTCCATGCCGCCGCCTGGGGCTACCCATTCAGTGCCACCACCGCTGGCGCCAAGATCACCTACCCGGGGCCAGATCTGTCCCCCAAGGGCATCGTCGACCTCATCGAAGGAGAGAGGGTCACCTTCTCGGCCGGTGTGCCGACGGTATGGCTGGGGATCGCCCAGTACCTCGCCGATCACCCCGAGGCGGATGTGTCGAGCATCCAGGGATTCCTCTGCGGTGGGTCGGCGGTCCCCAGAGCGATGATCGATTGGTACTGGCGCAACCGGGGCATCAGGGTGCTCCAGGGGTGGGGCATGACCGAGACCAACCCGGTCGCCTCGATGGCCGGCGTTGACGCCGGAGATGGAGGAATGGGACTTCGAGCAGCAACTCGACCGGCTGGAGACCGCGGGGCGGCCGCTGCCGGGTCTCCAGGTGAAGATCGTCGACGAGATGGGCGATGAGCTTCCCCAGGACGGTGAGGCGTTCGGAGAGTTGCTGATCCGCGGTCCGTGGGTGGCGGCCGAGTACCTCCACGACCCGCGCAGCGCCCAGACCTTTGCCGACGGTTGGATGAGGACCGGGGACGTCTGCAAGATCACACCCGACGGGTACATCAAGATCACCGACCGTGCCAAGGACCTGATCAAGTCGGGCGGCGAGTGGATCTCGTCGGTGGAGTTGGAGAACACTCTGATGGGCCACCCGGCGGTCGCCGAGGCCGCCGTCGTCGGGCTCAAGCACCCCCGTTGGCAGGAACGACCGGTAGCGCTGGCCGTCCTCAGACCGGGCGCCGAGGCGGAAGAGGATGAGCTGATCGAGTTCCTCGCTGAGCGGGTCGCCAAGTGGTGGCTACCCGACAAGGTGCTGCTCGTCGAGCAGATACCCAAGACCGGCGACAGGCAAGTTCGACAAGAAGGTGGTGCGCGACCAGTTCTCCGATCTGCTGGAGGATCAGTCCGATTGACTCCGGCGCCCGCCATGGATCAGGCTCGGGCGGGGATACACTCGCCACGAGAGCCTGATGTATGAAGCGGTGGAGTTCGTCGAGGTGTGGGGCCGTGTGGGGGGCACCCCGGCAGTTGCCCGGCCACGCGTCCTCGGCGCCTTCGAGACTCCGGTTGCGGCAGCGGAAGCAGCGCGCAAGTGCCCGGGCCGAGTTCCGAAGGAGCGGCCGGCGCGATTTCGCATGGTGGGTGGTGCGCGCCGAGGGCTCCCCTTGGCGGAATGGATAGCCGACGCCCATTCCGACAAGGAATTCGTACTCGACCTGCTGAGCGGCGAGCTGGTCGAGGTCACCTGAGCGGGTTCCATGCCACCTCCGCCTGGGTGGCGGTGGCCGTGACCGGGCTGGTGGGTTTGTGGGGGATCGCTCTGGCGATCATCAAGCGCACCACCGCCTCCGCCTTTTCATGGGCGAGTCGGGCTGGCGATCGCAGCCGCGCTGATCCAGGTTGCGAGCGGGCTGGTGCTCTATGCGCAGGGTGCCCGGCCGGTGGGGCTGCACACCTTCTACGGGGTGGTCATCGCCGCCACGTTCGCCGTCGCCTATGCCTACCGCGCTCAGATCCGCACCCGTCCCGCCCTCGGGTACGGGCTCCTGCTCCTGTTCGTCATGGGCCTCGGCCTGAGGGCGATCCAGACGTTTGCCGGTTGAGCTCGGTCTCGACGTCGCTGCCCCGTAGCATCGGGGCACCGTCCGACTGCGAGGAGGGACCGTGCTGCTCGAGGGGAAGCGCCTACTCGTCACGGGGATCCTGACCGACGACTCGATCGCATGGCACGCCGCCCGGATCGCCCAGGAGGAGGGCGCCGAGATCGTCGCCACCGGCTTCGGCCGCGGCATGCGGCTCACCGAGAGGGCGGTGGCAGCGTCTTCCCAGGCCGGCCGACGTCCTCCCCCTCGACATCAACGACACGTCCGACATGGAGCGGGTGGCCGAAGATCTCGAGTCGCGCTGGGGAGCGGTGGACGGCGCCCTCCACGCCATCGCCTTCGCACCCGATGACGCGCTCGGGCGGCAACTTCCTCACCACCCCATCGGAAAGCGCCCAGACGGCGTTCGTCACCTCGGCTTTCTCCTACAAGACGCTCGCCGTTGGACTGCTCCCGTTGCTGCGGAAGGCCGGGGGAGGGGCGCTGGTGACGCTCGACTTCGACAACCGCCAGGCCTGGCCCGCATACGACTGGATGGGGGTGGCCAAGGCGGCGCTCGTCTCGGTTACCCGATACCTCGCCCGCGACCTGGGTGCCGACGGGATCCGCGTCAACGCCGTATCCGCCGGCCCGCTGAGCACGGTGGCGGCCAAGTCGATCCCCGGCTTCGCCCTCTTCGAGCAGGTCTGGGGAGAGCGGGCGCCGCTCGGTTGGGACCTCGGCCGATCCCAGCGCCGGTGGCACGCATGGTCTGCGTCCTCCTCTCCGACTGGGCAGGGATGACCACCGGTGAGGTGGTCCATGTGGATGGCGGCTTCCACGCCGTGGCTGCGGCGACACCGACCGAGTAAGCGGCAGCCAACCACCCACGACCCAAAACCCATACCCGAAACGCATAACAGCGAGCGAAGCGAGCCTTGGAGGTACCCTTCGGGGTCGCATGGCACTCAAGGCCTTCTGCGACGGCACCGTGTTCGGGGATCGCCTCGGTGACGGCGTCCCCGGGATCCTGGCACTCCACGGATGGGGGAGGAGCCGGGCCGATTTCGCCGCCGCCCTCGCCGGGTTGGATGCCATCGCCCTCGATCTTCCCGGGTTCGGCGCCTCTCCGCCCCCGGCGGAGTCGGGCGGGGCACGCGCCTATGCCGCCTCGCTGTCGCCCGTGCTGAGCGAGATCGAGGGCACCGGTGACCCTTGTCGGCCACTCCTTCGGGGGAAGGGTGGCTGTGTGCATGGCCGCCACCCACGGTGACCGGATCGGCGGTCTCGTCCTCGTCGGCACCCCCCTCCTCCGGATCTCCCCGCGCCGATCGGTGCCGTGGCGGTATCGGCTGGTGCGGGCGCTGCGGCGCGCCGGGATCGTCTCCGAGCAGCGCCTCGACCGGGCCCGCAACCGCTTCGGGTCGGCCGACTACCGGGCGGCCGACGGGATCATGCGCTCGGTCCTGGTCGAGACGGTCGGCGAGAGCTACGAGGCGGAGTTGGCCGCTTTGACCTGTCCGGTTCGGCTGCTGTGGGGCGAGGACGACACCGAGGTGCCGGTGGCCATCGCCCGGAGCGCCGCTGCCATGCTGGAAGCGCGAGGTATCGACGTGAACCTGGTGGTGGTGCCCGGCGCCGGCCACCAGTTGCCCACCACCGACCCGGACGTGCTGCGCTCGGCGCTGGCCGGGGTCCACCCGTGATTGGCTGGCTGCTGGTACCTGCGGCCGTGGCCGTAGCGCTCTCGGCGGTACGCTGGCTGCGGGTCGCCCAGCGCGAGCACTACCTCCCCGGATCCGTGCGTGCGGTTCGCCATCCGCTGGTGGCGGGTGCCACCGGTCAACCCCGTCCTCTTCGTCATCGGGATGGCAGCGGGGATCGCCGCCTTCTGGTGGCCGGCCACGGGTATCGGCGCCATGCTGGCCGGTGCGATCGGCCCGGTGGGACTCGGGTTGCGCGGCCGGACCTCCCCGTTGCGCTGGACGTCCCGGCTGCGCCGTCTCGCCGTGCTCACCGCCCTTCTCGCCGTCGGAGTCACCGCCGCCGCCCTGCCGCTGGGGGTCGAAGCGGCCGTCGCGGTGGGTTCGCTCGTGGCGATGCTCCTCCCGCTGCTCCTTGACCTGGCGCTGTGGCTGCTGGCGCCGCTGGAGCGCCGTCTCGGCCGGCGGTTCGTCGACCAGGCGGAGGCTCGGTTGCGGTCGGTGGCGCCGCTGGTTGTCGCCATAACCGGCTCGTACGGGAAGACGACGACCAAGGAGTACCTCCGCTCGCTCCTCTCCACCCGGTTCAACACCGTCGCCACGCCCGCCAGCTTCAACAACGCCATGGGGCTGGCCAGGGCGATCAACGAGCAGCTTTCACCGGGCGTCGAGGTGTTCGTCGCGGAGATGGGCACCTACGGGCCCGGCGAGATCGCTGACCTGGTCGAGTTGGGTGCGGCCCAAGCGTTTCGGTGATCACCGCCATCGGACCGGTCCACCTCGAGCGGTTCGGCTCGTTGGAGGCGACCACCAGGGCGAAGCAGGAGATCCTCGGTACCGCCGATGTCGCGGTCCTCAACGTCGACGACCCGCGTCTCGCCGCGCTTGCGGCGCGTTCCGCGGCCGGGTGGTGCGCTGCTCGGCGTCCGACAGCGGCGCCGATGTGGTCGGTGCGACCCGACGGCGCCGTCTGCATCGATGGCAACCGGGTCGCCACCGTGGACCCCGCCTCGCTCTTCACCGGGAACCTGGCTTGTGCGATCGGTGCGGCGCTCGCCGCTGGGATGTCGCCCGAGGAGATCGGAGCGGCAGCGTCCCGGCTGGCCGGTCCCGATCACCGTCGTACCGTGGCGGACACCTCCGGAGGGATCTCGATCGTGGACGACACCTACAACGCCAACCCGGCCGGTGCCGCCGCCGCCCTCGAGACGCTGGCCGGCCTGGGGGATAACGGTGGGCGGAAGGTGGTGGTGACACCCGGGATGGTCGAGTTGGGCGACACCCAGCAGAGCCGAGAACGAGGCGTTCGCCCGGGCTGCGGTGGGGATCGCGACGGACCTGGTCGTGGTGGGGCACACCAACCGGGATGCGCTGCTGAGGGGTGCCGAGGGATCCGCCGCCAATGTGGTCGCCCTGGCCACCCGAGACGAGGCGGTGGAATGGGCCCGCTCCAATCTCGGGGACGGCGACGCCGTCCTCTACGAGAACGACCTCCCCGACCACTATCCATGAGACGGCAGACCGCAGACAGCATACGGCAGCCACGATCCGGAGCCTCGGATCGATGAGCGTTGCTGTGGTCTTCGGAGGCCCGTCGCCCGAGCACGACATCTCGATCCTCACCGGGCTCCAGGCGGCGCGGACGCTCTCCGAAGCTGGAGTGCCGGTCGAGGCGCTCTACTGGGCGAAGTCGGGGTCCTGGCACGGTGTCGACCCGGCACTCGAGGCATCCGACTTCGTCGAGGGAGTACCCCGCAAGGCACGGGACGTGCAGTTGGTGGCTGCGCCCGGAGGCGGGTTCGTGGGCCGGCGCCGCCCGCTCGACGTCGATGTCGTGGTCAACTGCTGTCATGGCGGTCCCGGCGAGGACGGCACCCTCCAGGGCGTGTTCGAACTCGCCGGGCTGCGGGCCACTGGGCCGGGAATGGTGGGCGCCTCGCTGGGGATGGACAAGCTCGCCTTTGCCGCCGTGCTGCCGATTCTGCGGGATGCCGGTGCTTCCCCGGCTTCACCTCACCCCGGCCACGTCACCCGACTTCACCCCGCCATTCATCGTCAAGCCCCGCTTCGGCGGGTCGTCGATCGGTGTGGAGGTGGTCGCCGACCTCGACGCCGCCCGTGGCCCTGCTCAAGGTGTCGCCACATCTGGCGGGCGGCGCGGTGATCGAGCCGTTTCTGGAGGGCGGAGGCGATCTGGAGATCGGGGTGCGTACCTTCCCCGAGTTGCAGCTTTCGGCGATCCGCGCCCCGAGCGGAGCGGCGACGCCATCTACACCTACTCGGAGAAGTATCTCGACTGGGGCGGCCAGGCCAACCCGGGTGGCGGATCAGGGCTGGCGGCACCGGTGGAGGAGCGGGTGCACGACATCGCGCGTCGGATCACCGATCTGCTCGGGCTCCGGTCGATCGCCCGGATCGACTTCCTCCACCGCGATGGCGAGGTCTGGCTCAACGAGGTCAACACCATCCCGGGGAGCCTGGCCCACTACCTGTGGGTAGATCCTCCGGTCCCACGCGACCGGTTGCTGCTCGACATGGTGGAAGAGGCGCGGCGCGATCCGGTTCGTAGATTCGTCATCACAGGGGCCGATGGCAGCGCCCTGCGCAGCGCCTCCAGCATCGCCCAGAAGCTGGGCGGCTGAGTCGGTCAGAGATGGACGATGGGACAGGTCAGGGTGCGGGTGATCCCCTCGACCGCCTGGATCTTGGCAACCACCAGCTTGCCCAGTTGATCAACGTCGTCTGCGGTTGCCTTGACGATCACGTCATATGGACCTGTGACGTCGTCGGCGGCCTCGACGCCGGCGATGCGGCGGACCTCGTCGGCGACCATGGCGGCCTTGCCGACCTCGGTCTGGATCAAGACGTACGCCTGGACCACGCGCCCTCCTTCACTTGCAGCTTGGCGGCGACTCTACCGAGCCGATCGTGCCTGGGGGGGCGAGACCATCGCCGGCTCGGAGGGGGGCGGCTCAGTCCATCTTGGTCGCCAGCTCGAGACGCTCCATCCCGCACGGGGGATGTGCCCCTCGCCAAGCATGGTCGTCACCGACTCGATCGTCCCGGTGAAGGGCGACAACGCGGTCGGCGTACGCGTCACAGACCGGCGAAACGCAGTCCATGCCGATGTCCGTAGTCTCGGTGCTACTAGGTGGCGTGCGGGGTCGGTCATCGGCCCATCATGTCGGCGGTCGTCCCGTAGCTCTCTCCTCCCCGGTTCTGGCTCATCCGTATAGCCCGCCTCAGGAGGGCGCTGACCAGAACACAGTGGGAAGGGTGTTGAGGCCAGAGTCAGTTCTGTAGCTTGAAAGGGTGCCGCGCCTCTGGACGCGGCACCCCTGTCGGCAACCCCCGTTGCTCAATCAGAGAAGTGCCCGCAGCCGCCGAGAAGTCACCGTTTAATCCGGTGACCTCCTTGGCCGGCCGGGAACAAGGAATGTGATGAGGGCAGGCACCCGACCAAGGCAGACGACCTCAGAAATCGAGGCGAGGTTCGTCGAGATCTACCGTCGTTATGCCTCGCCGATCGGCGCGTACTGTGCCCGCCGCACTAGATGGATCGCAGGTGCCGGACGCTGTCGCCGAGACTTTCCTCGTCGCTTGGAGGAGGCTCGATCAAATACCCGAGGGAGATGCGATCTTGCCTTGGCTATACAGGGTGGCGTATCACGTCCTGTCCCACCAGTGGCGGCACCGATCGCGTAGCCGGAAATTGGTCGAACGCCTTCGAGGTATCGGTGGGATCGACGTTCCACCACCCGAGGTCATCGCGGTGACGAACGAGGAGCACAGCGACGTGCTCGCCGCCGCGCGCTCGGCTGAGGCCGATCGATCAGGAGATCCTTCGCCTAACCCTATGGGAGGAGCTCTCGCACAATGACGTGGCCCTGATCCTTGGGATCGAGGTCGGAGCGGTCAAGCGACCGCGCCTACCGGGCCCGCCGCAACCTCGCCGAGGAGTACCGCAGACTGACAGGAGATGGCCAACCCCCCGCTGCTCGGAAAGGAGGTGGATCGTGATCACCGACGACCAGGTCGCCGCCTTGTTCGCCAGGGCCAATCCAGTGCCCTCGCTGGATCTGCTCGACCCCGTCGAGCCGGTGGATATCGATTCCCTCAGAGAGCAATCCGAGAGGAGCAGGGAGATGACTGAGGTGAAGACGCCGGAATCGAGCGAGGATGCTCGTCGTGGGAATCCGAGACCCCGGACTGTTGGTGGCAGCCGCCCCGCCGCGGTGACGCTCGCCATTGGTTTGGGGGTATTCATCGCGAGTCGAGGACCCCTGATTCCGGCGACGCCGATAGACCGCGCCACCGCCTTCTGGACCGCCATGGCCAATGGCGATCGGGACACAGCACTCGCCCTGTTGGCTCCGGGTGCCGAGTCGGGAAGAGCGAACACGTTTGGTCGAGCATTCACGCTCCCGGGTCAGTTCGACTGGTATGAGGCGGTCGGGTTCCGCTGGGCGCTCGATCAGTGCCTCGAGACCCCCGAAGGCGACATCGAGTGCATGGTTTCTGGGCGCAATGCCTGGTCAGACGCACTCGGTGTCGAGCCGGTGCCTGGGACATACGTCATGGAGGTCGGGGAAGACGGAATTACAGCGATCGACGATAAGCAGGATTCCTTCGCGAGTCGGTGGTCGCCTCTGGTATTCGAGCGCTTCTTCAGATGGGTCGAAGCCAACTATCCGGCTGATGCCGCCGTCATGTGGGCCGACGTGGATGTGACTCCCGAGGTGGATGTGACTCCCGAGATCCTCGATCTCTTCGAGATCAACACCCAGCGTTTCGTCGAAGCTCAGACCGGGGGATGACCGTCGGGGACGGTCAGTACCCGTCGGAGCCGATGCGGACGCCGGTGACGAAGCGGCGGTCCTCCTCGTCTTCGACCTCGAAGACGATGCGCTGCCCCTGGCGGAGGGTGCGGAAGATGCTCCCCTGCAACGAGCCGGGGCGGAGGTAGACCTCGGAGCGGTCGCTGTCGAGTACGACGATGCCGGCGCCGGTGTTGGGGTCGTAGACCTTGACCACGCCCTGCATCTGGTCAGGCCTTCTCGACCTTGCCCGCCTTGAGGCACGAGGTGCACACCCGGGCTCGCCTGGTGTTGGAGCCGTGACGGACCCGGACCCGCTGGATGTTGGGCAGCCAGCGGCGGTTGGCCCGCTTGTGCGAGAAGCTGACGATGTTCCCGTAACCAGGCTGCTTGCCGCAGACTTCACAGCGGTAGGACATGGGTGGACAGACCTCGTGGGGGTGGGTCGGGAAGGATAGCACCCGTCGTCAGGGCCGCATCGTACAGTGTCGGCCGATGCCGGACCCACCCTTCGACGGCCCAGGCAGGGCTCTCGCCTACCTCGCGGACTGTCGAGGTGGACCGTGTCCCCACGGTGACAGAGAAGCGCGCCCAGTTGTTGCGCAAGGGGGGGATCGACACGGTGGCGGACCTCATCCTCCACGTCCCGCGCCGCTACATCGACCGAAGCAACAGCGTCCGGATCGCCGACCTTCCCCGCGACACCGAGGTGACGGTCCTCGCCGAGGTCATTTCTGTGTCGAAGCGCCGCCCGAGGCGCAACCTGGTCATGGTCGACGCGGTCTTCACCGACGGCACGCGGACGCCTGAAGGCCACCTGGTTCAACCAGGCCTTCCGTGAACGCCAGCTACAGCCGGGTGCCGAGGTGGCGCTGTCGGGGAAGATCGAGTGGTTCGGGGGGCGACCGCAGATGAAGAGCCCCGTCGTCGACACTGCTCGGTGGCAAGGAGAGCCTGGTGACCGGGCGCATCGTCCCCATCCACCCCACGGTCCAGGAGGTGAGCTCCGGCCACCTGCGGCGCGCCATATTCGAGGCCCTGGCGGTGGCGAGGCCTGTCTCCGACCCGGTCCCCGAGGTAGTCCTCGCCGAGTTGGGGCTGATGGAGCGTGACACCGCTATCGGGGGCATCCACTTCCCCGAGACGCTCGACCAGGTGGCGGCGAGCCGGCGCCGGCTCGCCTTCGACGAGTTGTTCCGGCTCGAGGTGGCGCTGGCGGCGCAGCAGCGCCATCGGCGCGAGACGAGCAAGGGGATCGTCCACGACGCCGGGCGGACGCTCGCCCGGCACTTCGTCGACCACCTTCCCTTCCGGCTCACGTCGGCCCAGGTCCGAGCGCTGGAGGAGATCGAGATCGACCTGGCATCGGCCGACCCGATGCACCGGCTGCTCCAGGGCGAGGTTGGATCGGGGAAGACGGTGGTCGCCGTGGCCAGCCTGTTAGCAGGGGTGGAGGGCGGCTACCAGGGGGCGGTGATGGCACCAACCGAGGTGCTCGCCGGGCAGCACTTCCTCAGCATCACTGTTTGCTCGATCTGGCGGGAATGGCTCCCGACGTCGAGGGCGAAGAAAGCCGTCTCGGCATGGACTCGCTGTTCGCCGGGTCTTCCGACGAGCGCTCTGCTCGACCGGTGGTGGTGGCACTGCTCACCGGCTCAAGCGCCGAGGTGACCAGCCGGCCGCGCGGCGGGGTACGCCGCCGGGACCTGCTCGAGATGATCGCCGCCGGCGATGTGGACCTGGTGATCGGGACCCATGCGCTCATCCAGGAGGGAGTGCACTTCCACCGGCTCGGTGTGGCGGTGGTCGACGAGCAGCACCGCTTCGGCGTCCACCAGAGGGTCGACCTCAAGGAGAAGGCGGGGGACGTCGACCCCGACCTGCTCATCATGACGGCGACCCCCATCCCGCGGACGCTGGCGATGACCCTCTACGGCGATCTGGATGTCACCCTGCTCGATGCCATGCCGCCGGGCCGTGCCGTGGTGACGACCGTCCACGTCGGCATGGGATCGCCAGATTGGGCCCGCGTCCAGCAGCTGATCCGCCAACACGTTGCCGAGGGCCACCAGGCTTTTGTGGTCTGTCCGCTTGTCGAGGACAGCCCCAAGGTCGAGGCTGCCTCTGCCACCACCGAGTTCCGAGCGGCTGCAACGGGTGCTCACCGGGCTGCGGGTCGGGTTGATCCACGGGCAGTTGCCGTCGGTCGAGAAGGAATCGGTGATGCGGGCGATGAGAGCAGGCGAGATCGATGTGCTCGTGGCCACCACCGTGATCGAGGTCGGGATCGACCTCCCCAACGCCACCGTGATGGTGATCGAGGATGCCGACCGTTTCGGTTTGAGCCAGCTCCACCAACTCCGAGGCAGGGTCGGCCGGGCCGGGTTCCCCTCCACCTGTGTGCTGATGGCCGAGCCCACCACCGAGGAGGGCGAGCAGAGGGTGGCGGCCATGGTGGCCAGCACCGACGGTTTCGTGCTCGCCGAGGAGGACCTGAAGATCCGTGGCCAGGGGACCGTTTTCGGCGCCCGTCAGTCGGGTCTGCCGGATCTGCGGCTCGCCGACATCCTGCGCGACGCCGACCTCCTGGTCACGGCGCGGCGCGAGGCCTTCCGGCTGGTAGGCGCCGATCCCCAGCTCGACGACAACCCCGAGCTCAAGGCCGAAGTGACCGCCTTCCTCGGCGAAGACGTCCAATGGCTCTTCAAGTCGTGAAGGCAGCCTTCAGGACTGCTTCTGGATTTCGCGTACGCCAGAGGTCCGGGAGCCCCCCTACCCGCTGCCGGCGCAGCGGGGCCTTCCCACCTACGGGGGGACGGAGGGCGACTTTCCGTCTTCCGTCTTCCGTCTTCCGTCTCTCCCATGAGGATCATCGCCGGGTCGGCCAAAGGGAGGCGGCTCGAGGCGCCCCGGACTTCGGACACACGGCCCATCACCGACCGGGCCAAGGAGTCGATCTTCTCCTCTCTGGGCGACCGGGTGGTAGGCGCCCGGGTGCTCGACCTCTACGCGGGTTCTGGGGCGTTCGGGCTCGAGGCGCTCAGCCGGGGCGCGGCGTCGGCCGAGTTCGTCGAGCGGGGACGGGAGGCCCTCGGTGTGCTCCGGCGGAATGTGGAGAGCACCGGGCTGGGCGGGGAGATCGTCGCCGACGATGTGGTGCGTTTCCTCGAAAGAACGCCGGACACCTACGACATGATCTTCGTTGACCCTCCCTATGCCCTCTCGCTAGCTTCGGTCGAGCAGGTCATCGGTCTGGTGGACCTCAAGTTGGACCGGGACGGGGTGGTGATCCTCCACCGCCGAGTGGGGGGAGACCTGCCGGTCATCCCACAATCCCTCCATATGGACGATGATCGACGCATAGGCGACAGCCGGGTCCTCCGGTTCCTGAAGGAGACGAGGTGAGCATCTCATCCGCTGCCACGAGGGCGGCCCGACCGGGGACCTCGTCGTGACCAGTGCCCTCTGCCCCGGGAGCTTCGACCCACCCACCCACGGGCACATCGACGTGATCCAGCGCGCCGCCAGCATCTTCGACCGTGTGGTCGTCGCCGTGGTCCGCAATCCGTCGAAGTCGGCGCTGTTCACCACCGAGGAGCGCGTGATCCTCCTCGAGGAGGTGCTCGCTGATACACCCGGAGTGGAGGTAGCCTCATTCGAAGGGCTCCTGGTGCAGTTCGCCCGGGATCGGGGCGCCGACGTGATCGTCAAGGGACTGCGAGCCATGAGCGATTTCGACTACGAGCTGCAGATGGCTCAGATGAACTTCCGCCTCGAGGAGTTCGACACCGTGTTCATCGCCACCAACCCCGAGTACGGGTATCTCTCGTCATCGTTGGTGCGCGAGGTCGCCCGGCTCGGCGGGGCCATCGATGACCTCGTTCCCCGGGTGGTTTCCAAGGCCCTCAAAGAGAAGCTGGCCAATGGTTGACGAAGACATCATCGCCGAGGGTCCCGAGGAGGAGCGCGAGCCCATCGCCTCGGTCGGCGAACTACAGGAACTCGTGGACGAGATGGTCGTCGCCCTGCGCGAGGCCCGGACGGTCCCGTTGTCGAGCAACGTGCTGGTGGATCGCGAGCAGTTCCTCGCCAATCTCGAGCGACTTCGCCAGGACTTGCCCGACGAGATGCGGGCGGCGAGGTGGATGGTGCGCGAGCGCGAGGCCTTCATCGGCCGAACCAACGAAAAGGCGCGCGACGTCATGGACAAGGCAAGAGCGAGGGCGACCGAGCTGGTCTCCCAATCGCGCATCATGGCCGAGGCCGTGGAAGAGGCAAACGCCCTGATCCGCCAGGCGGAAGCCGAGGGGAGCCGGATCAGGCTCGAAGCCGAGGATGAGATCGACCGCTGGTTCGTCCGCCTCGACTCGGTGTTCACCGGGGTGGTCAACCAGTTGCGCGACGCCCGTGCCGAGTTGTACGAGGCGAGGCAGGTCGACGAAGTACCGGAGTGAGCGTGCAGGCCAACTCCTCCCTCCACTTCCCGGTTGGCGATCTGCTCCACCGGGTGGCGCCCGGCGCGACATCTCGGCCGAGGCGGATGTCGATGTTGACACTGCAGGCCGCCCGGGTGAACGGCCCTGTCACCGTGACCGGTGTCCTCGAGGCCATGGTCGACGGCGTCGTCGCCACGGTCGATGTGGCGGTCCCCATCCAGCTCACTTGCAACCGCTGCCTCACCGAATGGAACGAGACCCTGCCCGCCCGGTTCGTCCACATTTTCGCCGATCGACTCGACGAGGAGGTCAGCCCGATCCAGCCCGACGGGTCGATCGACCTCTCCGATGTGGTTCACGACGAGGTGGCGCTGACACTGCCGATGACCCCGCTGTGCCGGCCCGACTGTGCGGGACTTTGCCCCGTGTGCGGAACCGACTTGAATATGGAGCCCTGCTCGGGTCATGACGACGAATCGCCTCCCGATCCGACGTCGCCGTTCTCAGCGCTCGGGCAGCTGATTGGACCATTGAGTCCTGGTTCACCGGCCGACTAGTCGAGGGAGCACGCACCAATGGCGGTGCCCAAGAAGAAGATGTCGCGAATGCGCACCCGGCGGCGGAAGGCCGAGTGGAAACTCCACAAGCCCCGTCTCTCCACCTGCCCTCAGTGCCATGCCCCCAAGCAGCCCCACCGCGCCTGCCGGAACTGCGGCAGCTATCGCGGCCGTGAGGTCGTCAAAACCGAGGCCTGATCAGGTGCCTCGATCGGCTAGCTGATGGCGCGCATCGCTCTCGACGCCATGGGGGGCGACAACGCTCCGAAAGAAATCGTCGCCGGTGCTGTCGCCGCCGCCGCTGAGGGCATGGACATCGTCCTCGTGGGCGACGAAGTCACCTGCAAGGACCTCCTCGCCGAGCACGGCGCCACCATCCCCGTGGTCCATGCCTCCGAGGTCATCGGGATGGGGGATGACGCGGGCAAGGGAGTTCGTGAGAAACCCGACGCATCCGTGGTGCGGTGTGCCCGCCTCGTTCGTCAAGGTGAGGCGGCCGGCTTTGTCTCGGCCGGCTCAACCGGCGCAGCCATGGCGGCGGCATCTGTCGTCATCGGGCGGGCCAGGGGGGTGCAACGGGCCGCTCTCGCCACCATCTTCCCCACTCCGGGTAACGCCACGGTCGTTCTCGACACGGGAGCCAATACCGAGGCCAAGCCCGACCATCTCGCCCAGTTCGGAGTGATGGGCTCAGTGGTTTCCGAAGTCTATGTTGGGCTGGAGAACCCAAGAGTCGGGCTGCTCAACATCGGTGAGGAGGAAGCCAAGGGGCGGTACCTGGAGAAGGCGGCCTTTGCGATGCTCGAAACCGCTCCCATCAACTTCGTGGGCAACATCGAGGGCCGCGACCTGGCGGCGGGTAAGGCGGATGTGATCGTCACCGACGGGTTCACCGGAAACGTCTTGCTCAAGACCGCCGAGGGGGCCGCTTACTGGGTGATCGGTCTGGCAATGGAGGCGCTGGCCACTGTTGAGCAGACCCACCTGGAGGCGGTGCTTCCCGCTCTTAGTCGTGTGCGTCACCTGACGGACTCTGAGTCAACCGGCGGCGCTCACCTCGTCGGACTCAAAGGGGTCGCGGTGATCGCCCACGGCTCTTCCAAAGGTACGGCGATCTTCAACGCCTTGGCGCTGGCTCGCACCGGTGCCGAGCAGGACCTTGTCGGACGGGTGGCCAGCCGCCTAGCAGCCCGGTGACAAGCCTCTCCCCGACCGGGGGGCACCCCCTCGAGGCATTGCTCGGTCACCAGTTCCACGATCCCGAGTTGTTGCACCGCGCATTGGTCCACCGCTCCTATACCTCCGAGCACCCCGAGGAGGCGTCCAACGAGCGGCTCGAGTTCCTCGGCGACGCCGTCCTGTCCCTCGTGGTGAGCGACCTGCTCTTCTCCCGCTACCGCCACCTCGTCGAAGGTGAGATGGCCAAGGTGCGCGCCGCCACCGTCAACCGCGACGAACTTGCCGAAGTTGCGGCGGTGATCGGCCTCGGCGAGCACCTGTTGTTGGGCCGGGGTGAGGACGCCTCTGGTGGGCGTCAGAAGGGGTCGATCCTGGCCGACACCATGGAGGCGATTCTCGCCGCGCTCTACCTGGATGGGGGCATCGAGGCGGCCCGTCGCTTCATCGTGGCCCGGTGGGCCGATCGGGTCGACGACAGGTCTTCCGAGCCTGGCCGGCGCGACTACAAGACACGGGTGCAGGAGGTGCTGGCACTCCGCGGCTCGCGACCGGTTTACCTGGTCGAGGGTGAGGGCCCCGACCACCGCCGCAGCTTCCAGGCCCGGCTCCGCGCCGAGGGCCGCGTGATGGGCGTCGGTGAGGGTCGCTCCAAGAAAGAGGCCGAACAGGAGGCTGCCCGTCGCGCCCTGGAAGCCCTCCAGGGTGAGGAATGAGCACCGCGGAGAGACGTGCCTGAGCTCCCCGAAGTGGAGACGGTCCGCCGTCATCTCACCGAGGGCATCGAAGGAGCGACCATCACCTCGGTGGAGGTGGGACACCCCCGGACGGCGCGCCGCCAGCCAAACCCGGCCGATTTGGTCGACCGGTTGGTGGGGCGGAGGGTCGAACGGGTGGGGCGGAAGGGCAAGTTCCTCATGATCGAGGTTGGCGATTTCACTTGGGTCATCCACCTGGGGATGTCGGGACGGGTCTCGCTCGATCCGCCGGAAGCCGAGCGTGCCCCGCACACCCATCTCGTGGTCGGCTTCGACACCGGGATCGAGCTGCGTTTGGTGGATCCCCGCACCTTTGGTTTCAGCGCCGTCTATACCGACGATGAGATAGAAGGCTCGCCACTACGGCTGCTCGGGGCCGACGCTTGGGAGCAGCCGCTCACCGCGGCCGAGCTGAGTGCCCGGCTGGAGGGTCGGACCGCTTCGATAAAACCGTTGTTGCTCGACCAGCGAATCGTCGCCGGGTTGGGGAACATCTATGCGGACGAGGCGCTGTTCCGCGCCGGGATCAGGCCCCATCGACCCGGCGGCACGCTCGACGAAGAGGAGATCGCCCGGTTGGTCGAGGCGATCCCTCCTGTGGTGGCGGCTGCGCTCGCCGACGGGGGTACCAGTCTCGGAGACCTCGCCTACCTCCTCCCCGACGGCAGAGCCGGCGAGCACCTCGATCGCCTCGCCGTCTACGGCAGGGCGGGTGAGCCCTGCCATCGTTGCGGCACCCCGATCGAGAGGGCGGTGCTGCGCAGCCGCTCCACCCATTGGTGCCCGGTCTGCCAGCGGTGAAGGCCGTTAGAGCCGTTGTCTCCGGTCAGGTGCAGGGGGTTGGGTTCCGTATGGCCACTGGCCGAACCGCTCACCGACTCGGGGTCACCGGTTGGGTGTGCAACCGCTGGGACGGGTCGGTGGACGTCATGGCGCAGGGTGAGGACGCCGCAGTGGACGAGTTGACCGCATGGCTTGCATCCGGCCCGCCCGGTGCGTTGGTGCGATCAGTAGCGGTGGAACCTGTTGACCCCGATGCGAACCTCTCATCGTTCGAGATCCGTGGTTAGACCGTGCGGTAGCGGAGGTAGACCGTCCCGTTACTGAAGCGATGCTCGTCTGCAAGTTCGAGTCTCTGTCGGAACCGGTCTGGAAGGGCCTTCTTGCCCCCTCCCACCAGAATGGGTCCCACGAAAAGGTGGATCTCGTCGACAAGCCCGCCTCTGAGTGCGTCGGCGGCGAGCGCGGCGCCACCGACGAGGACGTCCGAGGACGCGCTTTGTTTGATCTGGCGCACCGCCTCGGGGTCGAACTCCCGCTCGATCCTGGTGTTGGCGGTTGAGGTCGTTTCGAGCGTGGTCGAGTAGACGATCTTCTCCGCGGCCTTCCAGATGCGGGCGAAGTCGACGATATAGGGCGGCTGCCCCGGAGTCGTGTCCATGGTCTCCCACACTGACATGACTTCGTAGAGACGACGGCCGTACAGATGGGTCCCCGTGCTGCCTATGAGTTCGTTGACGAAGAGGTGGACCTTTTCGTCGGGCTCCGACCAGTCGAACTTGCCGGTCTCGTCCTCGATGTAGCCATCCAATGTTGTGAACGTCGAGTAGATCAGTTTTGCCATTCCGAATCACCCTTTCGTCTACGTTGAGAGCGTACGACTGTGCCCGAGGAGGCGAATCATCGGACAGGGTTGGTGATGGTGACCACCTACATCGCCCTGCTGCGGGGGATCAACCTTGCCGGTCGGCGCAAGGTGGCGATGCCTGCGCTCCGCGAAGCGTTGGCAGACGCCGGGTTCGACGAGGTGGCCACCTACATCCAGAGCGGCAATCTCGTGTTCGACAGTGGGAAGTCGGCCACGGGGCTGCGCATCGAGATGGAAAAGCTCATCGAGGATCGATTCGGGTTCGCGGTCCCGGTGCTGCTCCGCAGCGCAAAGCAACTCGATGCGGTGATCGCGTCCAACCCCTTCCCCGAGCCCAGCGATCCGCGTCTGCTCCACGTCGTCTTCCTCGAGAAGGCGGCCAACCCCAACGCGGTGAAGAAGCTGGCGGACTCAGCCACCGGCTCCGACGAGGTGAAGTCGGTTGGCAAGGAGCTCTACCTCAACACCCCCGACGGGTTCGGTCGGAGCCCGCTTGCCGCCGCCATGGCCAAGGACCCCTCTGGGCTCACCGGGACCGCCCGCAACTGGCGAACCGTCCTCAAACTCGCCGAGATGGCGTCCGGTTGACGATCAAGGCATCTCGTAGACGACGACCTGGGTGAGGCTGTCCGAGGTGAACGGCGCACGGTCCCATCCCGCCCAACGCTCCCGCAGACGGAGACCGGCCAGCCTCGCCATCAGATCGAGCTCGGACGGCCAGACGTAGCGGTACGGAGCGGAGTGACGAACCATATGGCCACTCTCCTCGATCCAGTGGTGCGACGACAAGATCTGCCCGACTAGGTCGTCGTAGGTATCGACCCCGACATGATCGGGCTCGAGGGCGAAGACGCTCGGTTCCTTGCCGGGCCGTAGGGACGCCCACCTCGACCACGAAGCACCCGCCCGGCTCCAAGTGGGCGGCTGCGTTGGCGAACACAGCGATCTGCTCGTCCTGTGTGGTGACATTCATGATCGTGTTCGCCACCAGGTAGACGAGCCTGAACGTGCCCGGGACCCGAGTTGACGTCATGTCGCCGACGGTCACCGGAACCTTCTCGGCGCCCGGCTTGGCGAGTAGTTGCTCGACCATGTGCGGCGACAACTCGATCCCTTGGACGGGGATGCCCCGTTCGCTCAGCGGAAGGGCCACTCGACCCGTCCCGATTGCGAACTCGAGTGCGGGCCCGCCCCGCGCCAGGTCGGCCAGGAAATCAACGATTGGATCGAGGACCGAGGGCGCGAACTCCGCGGCAGAAGTTTCGTCGTAGATCTCTGCGATGTCTCGGTCCCACATGTTCGAACCCATAGCGGTCAGTGTGACGCGGACCGTGGCCGCCGGCCGGTGGATTTCCGACTGGCTGGGTCAGCGCAGTGCGATTGCGTAGTCTCGACCAGGATTGGTCAGGCATCAAAGGAGGGTCCGATGACTGAACCCGGAATGGAACCTACGACACCCTCACCGGAGCCACGGCTTTGGAACCGGCCCTGGTTCATCGTTCTTGCGGTGATTGCCGTTGGGTTGGTTGTCTGGCTAATCGTGAGCGGCGGTGGCGAGACCGATACAGGAACCGAAACCACGGTAGGACAATCCGATACGACGTCCCCTGAATCGGCCACCACGGTCGGCCCAACAGACACGACGGCACCAGAAGAAGTGTCTGAGACGACCACTGCAGCGGAAACCACTCCGGAAACCACCGTGGCGCCCGCAACCACAGTGGTGTCAACTACGGCAGCTACCGCAGAGGACACCCTGGCCTACCGACCGTTGCTGGAGAAATGCATGTAGTCCTTGAGGGTGTTCCACTCGCCGCCCCATTCCCATCCCATGGCGGCGAACGCCTCCACAACCTGATCCCCGGGGAGGATCATCCCCGGCCGTACGTCGCTCCTGTCTGCGTACGCCGTTGCTAGCTCCGGGAGAACCAGGTCGCCCTTAACGTATGGGTTGTGGAAGGTGTTGACATCGATCGCCAGCCCATAGGCGTGCATGGACCACCCGGTGGAGCCGGTAGCAACCCGGCACTCGAACGAGCTCGTCTCGTTGTTGTCACCTGTGTTGGGACGGTCGAAGTCGGAAAGGCTGACGACCCTCATCTGTTCGATCGGGAATCTGATCGCATGAAGCTTCCGAAAAACGTCGACCATGTCCTCAGCGGCCGACTCATGGACGATCAACTCACCGGTGTGGAACCGCTCGTCGAACCCCCAGAAAGAGACGGTTAGGTAGCGCATATCGTCTAACGGGACCGGGCACGCCTCCTTCCAGGTGGAGCGGCGGGCAACGCGCGCCGGCACCGGCTCGACGGTGCCGACGAACCGGTCGCCCTTGGGTGGATCGAGCAGGTCCTTTGTGGCGATCCGCCGATCGACGAGCTCCGGCGGGGTCGGCTGAGGCTCGCCGTACCCGCTTGGACCGATCTCGAGAACCCTCGTTCCCAGCCAATCGGGGGCTGCGAACTCGGAGGTCGTCGTGGTCGTTGGTCTTGGACGTGTCGTTGGTGGCGCGACGGTGGTGGTAGTGGTGCTCGGCTGCGTGGAGGTTGATGTACCTCGAGCAACGGTTGTCGTTGTGCTCAGAGGCGGTGCCGCCACCGGTGGGGGAGTGCTGCTGCACGCCGCGAGCAACCCGAGCATGGCGAGGAGCGGCCAATACCTGAACACACTCAGATGACGTTTCAGCCGCCAGGAGAGTTCTCGTCGGTTCGGTTCGGGAAAACTTGGCGTACGGCCCCGTAGCGGCGAACAACGTCGAGTGATACGGTCGTTCGTAAGGTGAGACGGTGCTTCCTCATGCTGTTGGTGGCTCTGGCCGTGGCCTGTTCAGACCCGGCGACGTCGACGTCGACGGTCCTGCCTTCCACCACGGATGCCTCCTCGACGACAGTCGAGCCGGCTACCACGACAGTCGTCCCGTCCACGACGGCGGCTCCAACGACGACGGTGCCGCCCGCGACAACCGTGACGGTCGAGGCAGGTCCCCCCAGGGTGAACATGCGTCCCCGTTCCGACACCTTCGTGATCGAAGAGTGGGAACGGATCTTCCGCCAGTACAACTAGGTTCGAGGACTGGCTGGGCGAAAACCCCACCACCGACCCGAAGTACCCTGAGCGAGGTCTACCACCCCGACGGCCCGCGGATTTGAAGCTCGGAAGAAAGGCCTCCACAGGGTGGAAAGGGAGGGACTAACGGTGGCCAACGCGGGCTTTGGCCGTCTTCTGCGCCTCGGCCGCTTGAGCGAGAGCGATGAACTCGACGATGACCGCCTCCTCATCCTTGTCTCGACAACATCTGAGGGCGCTCAGGTATACGACCAGAAGGGCGAACTTATCGACGACGCTTCCGGGCTGGAGGCGAACAGGCATTCGAAGTCGACTTTCGCAAGGTGCCCGATGGGCGTTGGCTCGTATGGGAATGGATGGAGGTTCGCGCCATGACTTTTGGGCGCATCTTGCTGTGCTGGGCTGTCGCAGTATCAATCCTTGTTTTTTGGGTCACGCCATCGTCGGCTGCCGACGCGCCGGGTATCTGCTCGTTAGATCCTGGCCGATCCAGTTTGTCGTGACACAAAGCGTGATGACGGCGAGGACTCGTCGGGGCGGCTTACGAGGAACGAGTTGGGAAGCATGAACTGGGGGGGATGGGACCTGGTCTCTGATTGCCCTGAGAGTGGTGCTGCGCGACCCCTCGCTATACGTGTCCTGTACTGGTTGGACGGTGCTTGGGCGGGTCAACCAGTCAGCATCTCACACTTTCCAGGTTCTCCGGACCGAGTGATCCTCGTCCCTGGTGGTCCTCCCGGGCGCGACGTTTGGCTTGGATGGTTTCGTCCACGATGACACCTGTGTATCCGAGACCTGGGCGGCTGATGTATGGGGTCGTGTTGCCGAGCTGATCCCTGAAGCGGAGCTGGCGAAGAGCCCCCATGTGAGAGGTCTCACCGGGTTGGAGACTTGGGCTTGGTACGAAGGTGACACCCAGATTCAACCCTTCGGGTTCGAGGTGACCGACGAGCTGACCGGTCTCTCGATCGGGGTGGAGGCGTGGGCGTGGATCACCACCTACAAGTGGGATTTCGGTGACGGCGCGATCGGGGGTTCGGTGGCTTACCGGTTCGAGGAAGCACCTGGGGCGGCCGGCTCGGAGGCAGATCCGCCTGCCCGTCACACCTACGAGACCAGCCACGACGACGCCGGGTTGGCCGAGGGCTACCCCTTCGGCGTTCAAGTCTCATGGGTCGGCGAATTCCGGTGGTGGGATGGTGCCGTTTGGTCCGACGTCGAGCCGATGGTGGGGGAGGCGGTGCTCTCGGAAGTGATCTCCTACCCGGTGCCCGAAGTCAGATCGGTTCTACGCAATAGCGCCCCGTGACCTCGCGCCCTATGCCCGATCCAATGACTGTCAGGTCGTACTCCGCAGAGGTGGCCACTGATAGCAAAGGACGGGTGATGGTGCCCGTGCCATTCGATCCGGACGAGGTGTGGGGCAACAAGCCAAGACACCATGTTGCGGGGACGATCGGTGGAATGGGGTATCGGGGAGTGGTCGAACCGCTCGAAGAAGGTCGGGGTGTCGCGCTCGGTCCGGCGTGGCGGCGCGACTGTGGGATCGGCCCCGGTGACCTCGTCGAGGTGGAGCTTTCCCCTGAGGGGCCACAGAGACCGGGGTTGGCCTCAGACATCCAGGTGGCCCTCGACGAGGCGCCAGAAGCCGGCGCGTTCTTCGATTCGTTGGCGCAGTTCTATCGGAATGCCTATCTGCGTTGGATCGATTCGACGAAGCGACGACCTGAACTACGGGTCGATCGGATCGCCGAGGTGGTCAGCCTTCTCGAGCAGGGGATCAAGCAGCGACCCTAGCCCTCGGCTACGCATTGGAATCGAACATGTGTTCGTCGTTTGTCACACCCGGTTGATATCGTGTGGCTCACTTCCCCACCGTGAACTATGGAGTTGTCATGTTTGCTGGGGAAGCCGTCGCCGATATGTGGCCACCACCGCCACCTTCGCTGCTGCCTAACGGTCTGGAGGGGGTGCCCCCCGGCCCTGAGCTGGCCAAGGTGTTGGCCGGGATCGATTTGGATGGTGTTTCTGGGTTTGATTTGGTGGTGGTGATGGCCGCTCAGGCCCGGATGGTGGCGTTTCATCAAGCCGGGTTGTTGGATGCGGTGGCCCGGGTGGCCGACGCCACCACGCGAGGCGAGCGGGTCTGGTTTCCGACGATGACGGGGAGTTCGCCGCCGACGAGATCCGCGCTGCGTCTCGCTCTCACCCGGCGGGCGGCACGGTTGCTGCTGGAACTGGCCCTGGATTTGAGAAGGCTCCCGAAGCTGGCTGCTGCTCTCCGTCGCGGGTTGGTCGACCTCCCCCGAGCCCGCGTTGTCTGCGATGAGCTGGCCACCCTGCCTGACGGGGAAGCCCAACAGGTGGTCTCCCAGGTGTTGGAGCGGGCTTCTTCGCAGACGACCGGTCAGTTGGCGGCGCGGGTGCGCCGCCTGGTCCTCTCCGTCCATCCCACCGCCGCCCAGGAACGTTACGAGAAGGGAATCGAGGGTCGGCGGGTGGAGGTGTCGGCTAATGCTGATGGGACCGCCAACCTGACCGCCTGGTCGCTTCCCCCCGAGCGGGCCAACGCCGCCCTCGACCGCCTCGACCACCTCGCCCAAGCCGCCAAAGGAGCCGACGACCCCCGCAGCTTGGACCAGGTACGAGCCGACGTGTTGTTGGACCTGGTGGACTGTGGGGACGGTTCGGGGCGGAGAGGGGTGATCGACCTGCGGGTCGACCTGGCCACCCTCACCCAGATGGCAGAGCATCCGGGGGAGATCCCGGGGTATGGGCCGGTGGTCGCCGACGTCGCCCGTCGGGTGGCCGCCACCCAACAGGGTTCGGAGTGGCGGGTGGCGGTCACCCACCCCGACAGCGGAGCGGTCCTGTGGGATGGGACCACCAAACGGAGACCCAACGCTGCGCAACGACGGTTTGTGCAAGCCCGTTCCCCGAGTTGTGTGTTCCCCGGGTGCCGCATGCCGGCAGTCCGTTCCGACATAGACCACCGGGTCGACCACTCCCAGGGGGGACCGACCCTGGTCGGTCATCTCAACCCGTTGTGCCGCCACGACCACCGGCTCAAAGACGCCGGATGGAAACTGCAACCAGGACCAGACGGCACCACCACCTGGACGAGTCCCCTCGGACACACCTACACCACCGGACCCGACCCGCCTGAATGCGGGTGACGCGGGGAATCAACACACCTGGCTCTGTTTGTAGGTCGATCGGCTCATTTCGTGCCATCTAGGCAGCCGTTCCGGTGGTTTTGTCACCCCCTCCAGAGATGATGCATTGCATCGAAATCTCGGACGTCGTTGTCCGCATCAATAGGAGGTGACTAAACATGATCGAACCGACCATCCACAGCCGCCCCAAGTCGAAGCTCGCAGCGTTCGTTCTCGGGTTCTTCTTCGGACCGCTCGGGCTCTTCTACGTAACCACCCCTGGGAAGGTGATCTTCATCATCCTCGGGACGCTCCTCGCCGGTGCCGCGACCGATGGAGTCGCGTGGCTCTTGGCAATGATTGGCGTAGCCATCTACGCGCCAATTGCAGCAGGGCAGTACAACGAGAAACTGGCTGCCCTCCGAGCGGATCAGACCGAGGCCATCCTCAGCAGGGAGCTCCGAGTCAGCTGACCAAGCTGTCACGGCGTAAAGGGGTCGGCTTCGACGTCTCTACGGCGGCGTGAGCCGGAGTGGCGACGACAAGACGCTGGCGCGCCCATGCTCGAACAATTCGGCCGGCCTGCCGCCCTCGACATCAGGAGTGGCATGGAGTCCGGTCGGCTTGATGAAACCCTCTATCGAGAGGACCTTCCGGCGAAAGTTGGCAGGCTCGAGAGGGCGTCCGATCGCCGCCTCGTACACCGACCGCAGTTCCGAGATCGTGAACCGCCGATCCAGGAATGCCACTGCGAGGGGAGTGGTCTCGAGGTCACTGATGAGCCGCTGACGTGCGTCGCCGAGGATGATCCTGTGATCGAACGCGAGAGGTGTTCTCGCCCCGCGTCCGACCAGATCGCTGAGCGGCACGAAAGACGCAGAAGCGGCATCGCTGCCTCCCACTGGCGCGACATCACCGTGGATCACGGCTGTGAAGGCGACGGTCACGACGCGCATGCGGGGATCGCGGTCGGGGTCCCCATAGGCACCGAGCTGCGTCAAAGCCGAAGGTGCCGTGACCCCGGTCTCCTCGGCGAGTTCCCGCCTGGCGGCTTCCTCCAGGGACTCGTCTGGCTTGATGAATCCCCCGGGTAGAGCCCAAGAGCCGGCGAAGGGGTCGGCGCCACGTGCGACGAGCAGAACCTCGAAGCCTTCGTTGAAGGCGAGGATCACGAGGTCCACGGTCACGGCAACTCGAGGGAAGGCATCGGGGTCGTAGCCCGGTGGCGCGCTGGCTCTCATCTCACAGAGTCTTGCGGGTAAAGGTCTCATTGACAAGAACCGATGTTATAGTCATAGGGACACAAACGAGGATGGAAATCGATGGACTGGTCAGCGAACATGGACTTGGAGCGGTGGTGGGTCAAGCCATCGATCCCGACACTGTTGCCGGACTCGCTCAGGGCGACGCCAGACGACTACCGCGGGTGCCTGCTCGGAGGCGCCATCGGGGATGCCCTGGGGCGGCCCATGGAGGGCAAGTCGCTCGAGAGGCTCCGGTCGATCTTCCGCGAAGAGGTCCGCGACTTCATCCATCATCGGCATTGGATAGGCGGTCCCGAAGGGACCTTCACCGATGACACCGAGATGACCCTCTGCATCGCGGAGAGCTATCTCGAGAACGGGCGTCTTGTTCCCGAGGATCTCTCGACGAGGTTCGAGGCTTGGGAGCTCGTGGGCCGCGGTCGGGGCCACACGTGTGTTGCCGCGTGCCAGAACCTCCGACGCGGCCTTCCGTGGTACGAGTCCGGCGTTGCATCGGCCGGCAACGGTGCCGCCATGAGGGCGGCCCCGATGGGGCTGGCGAACCCGACCGATACCGCGATGCTGGTCCATGACGCCGCGCTGAGCACAGTGATCACCCATCACGACGCCATGGCGGTCGCCTCCGCAGTCGCACAATCGTTCCTGGTGGCCCGCCTGGCGAACACCCCCTTTGGAACGCTCGATGTGACCGAGCTGATGAGCGAACTCTCGATCCTGCTCGGCCACATCGACGATCCCGGTCATCCCGAGCGCAAGCCCGGCGCATCGGAGCAACCGGTGCGTCTGGTGGATCGGATCCTCTTCGTGGCGAGCAACCTCGACTGGCCGCCCGACCGCCTATTCGCCATGACCCATAACGGGGCATTCGTGCTCGAATCGCTCCCCGCTGCGATCTGGTGCTTCCTGCGGACGCCGGAAGACTCTGAGCGTGTGATCGTGACCGCGGCCAACATGGGTTACGACGCCGACACGGTTGCAGCCATGGCCGGCAACCTCGCCGGTGCATATGTCGGAGAGTCGCGGCTGCCGACCCGCTGGCTCGCTTCCCTCGAGTACGCCGACGGGATCCGGGACATCGCGGATGGACTTTTCGTCCTCGCCGGCGGCACGTCCCCGGAGGTGGCGGTCGAGCCCTCTCCGACGCCATCCCGCGTCGGTCGTTTCGAGGGGGAGTTCGGACCCCTCTCCAACTTCAGCCGTGGTCCATTCACGTTCGAGGGTCGCCGGTACCCGACGGCAGAGCACGCCTACCAAGCGGCGAAGGCGCTCGACCCAGACGATGCCGAACGGATACGACTGCTACCCACGCCATGGGGCGCCAGGGTCTTGGGCAATCGAGTGACGCTGAGGCCCGGCTGGGATGACCTCAGGCTCGGGATCATGGAGCGCATTCTCCGTGCCAAGTTCAGGCCCAGGACGGGGCTCGCCGAGATGCTGGCGGCGACGGGATCGGCAGAACTGATCGAAGGGAACTGGTGGGGCGACACCTTCTGGGGCAAGGTCGATGGCATCGGTCAGAATCATCTTGGCCGGCTCTTGATGGGTATCCGCACCGAGGTTGCTTCGGTGGCGACCGTTGAGGGAGTGGCGACATGACCGAGCCATTGCGGGCGTTACTGCACGGGGCTTTCGTCGATCACGTCTGCCGGGTCCCGCTCGCGGCGGGCGAGCCAGAGGAAGGGGAGTTCGGCGGCGGCCACGACTGAGCTGACCAGGTAGGAGGCGGCGTAGCCAGACACGTCGGCCACCCGACCGAGGATCGGTTGGAGCACGGCCGACCCGCCTGATCCAAGCAGGGCGTCAAAGGAGAGGACGGTTGCCCGTTGGGTCGACGGGATCATCCCGTTGAGGAATGTCCGCCGCAGCGGGAGGGTGGCTGAGAAGACCAGGCTCCACAACACCAAGATCGTGACCGCAACCCAGAAGTTGCTGGTCAACCCGACGACCAGGAGCGATGCAACGCCAACCACCGAGGCGATGATCAACCCGGTGCTGCGTCGGCCGAACAACCCTCGTACCCAAGGCGCGGCGAGGCCACCGACGATCTGGGCGGAAGCGAATATGGCTGCGGCGAGCCCGGCGATCCCGAAGGCGCCCTCGTCGCCGTACAACTCGA
Source organism: uncultured Actinomycetes bacterium (assembly GCA_963758695.1). GTDB lineage: Bacteria > Actinomycetota > Acidimicrobiia > Spongiisociales > DATADW01 > DATADW01. The sequence continues at coordinate 10,890 of CAVWWM010000010.1, read as the reverse complement.
GGAGGTAGGGCTGGAACGCATAGAAGGCGTAGAAGGCGACACCGGCAGTAAATGGTGAGGTGAGCATCAGCCAGCGCACAGGTGGGTTGCGCAGCCCACTGTCGATCGACTCCCTGAGAACGCGACGCACCTCGTTTGAAATCCTCTCACCGCGCTGTGGGGTGAATCCCACGTCGCGCATCAGGAAAAACGCCACCGCGAAGGTGATGGCGAGGACCACGGCCCGCAGGATGTAGGGCACCCCGAGGTTGGTCTCCTGGGCTATGAACCCCCCAGCCACCGATCCGATCAGGGTTGCCGCGCCGCCAACCGCCTGGGCTCGCCCGAACACAGATTCGAGGCGGCCGGTAAAGCCCGTGGCGTCCAAAGCGTCGACCAACCACGCCTCGACCGCCCCGGAGAAGAACGTAAACCCGAGACCGAGGAGGATCGAGGCGATGGCCCATCCCCACATCCCAGCCTGGATATCCCACATGTAGAGGTAGAGCAGCGTGGAAACCAGCAATGTGGCGCAGCCCAACAGGAACGAGACCCGTCGCCCCCACACATCGGCCACCACCCCTGTGGGGACTTCGAAGAGCAGTTGGCCAACAGCGAAGAAGGCATTGGCGGCGAACGCCGCCGTGTTGCTCAGCCCGGCATCAAGCAGGAACAGGGTGTTGATTCCCCAGATGAACGAGGCGGCGAGGGTCGAAAGCAGGGTGAGCAACAGATAGGTGAACTGGACCCGGCCGGCCGAGGGGAGGGTGTCGGTGGTCATGGCTCACCCGTTGGGGGCGACAACACATCGCCCACATCGAAGCGCTGTGGCCGATCGAGTTGCTCGAACGTGCACGACTCCGGATCACGATCGGGCCGCCAGCGGCGGAACTGACCGGTATGGCGGAGCCGGTCACCCTCCATCCAGTCGTAGGCGATCTCCACCACCAGGACAGGGCGCAACGGCTCGAAGGAGAGGTCCTTGTCCGAGTTCCAGCGTGATCCTGGTTGTCCGGCGCCCTGCTGCCACTCGGGGTTGGCCGTCCAAGGGTGCGATTCGCCCTCGGCCACGCGGTAGGGAGCGATCTCGTCGAGCAGTTGGCGGCGGCGGAGGGCGCTGAACGCCCCGATCACACCGATCGGATGGAGGTCACCGTCCTCGTCGTAGAGACCGAGGAGCAGCGAGCCAACGACGCGATCCCTCCGGTACCACCTGAACCCGGCCACCACGCAGTCGGCCGTCCTCTCGTGCTTCACCTTGACCCAGAGCCGCTTGTTCGGCACGTAGCGAAGATCGTGGGGCTTGGCCACTATCCCATCGAGTCCGGCGCCCTCGAATCGCTCGAACCAGCGTCCGGCCAGATCGATGTCGTCGGTGATCGGCGCCACGTACACGGGAGGGGTCACACCTCGGAACGCCGTCTCCAGGGCTCGACGCCGCTCGGAGAAGGGAGATTCCATGAACGAAACCTCATCGAGCGCCAGCAGGTCGAATGCAATGAACCATGCCGGCGTCTTCCGCGACAGCATCTGCACCCGCGACGCCGCCGGGTGGATCCGCTGCTGCAACGACCAGAAATCGAGCTCACCATCGAGCGCTACGACGATCTCACCATCGACGACGCATCGCTCGGGGAACTGTTGGAGCAAGGCGTCCGCCACCTCGGGGAAGTAGCGGGTCAGGGGTCGCTCGTTGCGGCTCCCCAACTCGATCTCGTCACGATCCCGGAAAGCGATGCATCGGAACCCGTCGAACTTGGGCTCGTATGACATTCCCTCGGGGATCGCCGGCTGCGATTTGGCCAGCATCGGCTTCACCGGGGGCATCACCGGAAGTTGCACGTTGTCTACAACTCAACCAAAGCCGTCAGCTTCCCGCCACCGGGGAACCCGGCCGATGGTCCTCGCTCTGATAGCCTCACGGCTCGAATCACATCGGTGTCATTCCCCATGTACCTGCGATCGCTCCGCCTGGTCGGGTTCAAATCGTTCGCCGACCGCACCCGGCTCGAGTTCCGGCCGGGCGTCACTGTCGTTGTCGGTCCCAACGGCACCGGAAAATCGAACCTGGTCGACGCCATCGCATGGGTGATGGGGACCCAGGCTCCGTCCGCCCTCCGAACACAACGGATGGACGACGTCATCTTCGCCGGGACCGCCACCCGCCCCTCGTTGGGACGGGCCGAAGTGACGCTGACCTTTGACAACGCCTCACGCCAGTTGCCGCTCGACCTCGACGAGGTCGCCATCACCCGCCGCCTCTACCGCGACGGGGCAAGCGACTACGAGATAAACGGCGTCGACTGCAGGTTGCTCGACATCCAGGAACTCCTTGCCGACGCTTCTGTTGGACGAACCCAGCACGTCATCATCGGGCAGGGTCAAGTGGACTCGATCCTCAACGCCGGCCCCGAGGAGCACCGGGCGATCATCGAGGAGGCGGCCGGAGTCCTCAAGCACAAGCTGCGCAAGGAGCGCTCGCTGCGACGGCTGGAGCGGACCGAGTCCGATCTGGTGAGGCTCTCCGACCTGGTCGGGGAGATCGAGAAACGACTCCGCCCGCTGCGTCGTCAGGCCGAGGCCGCCGGGCGTCACGAGGAGGTGGCCGCCGAGATCAAGGCGCTGAGGCTATGGATGGGTGGCGAGGATCTGCGCCGCCTCTCCAACCGACGGCGCGAGTGCAGTGAGGAGCAAGTGCGGGCGGAGGTCCTGGTGGCCGATGCCGAGGGCGAACTCAACGCTGCCGCCGCTGAGATCGAAGGGCTCGGTGCCACCGAGGCCGACCTGCGGGCGTCGGTGGAGGTCGATACCGCTTCTGCCGCCCGGCTGGAAACTGCCGTCGAGCGGTTGCGGAGGGTGGCCCAGGTCGCCCAGGAGCGGAAGCGGGCGCTGGTTGTCAGGCTCGAGACCGCCGGCGAGCGACTGGCCGACCTCGAGATGGAGGCGGCCGAGCTTGCCCGCGTCGTTGGAGGTTTCAACCGCCGAACTCGATGAAGCGCGCGCTGATGAGGCGCGAGCCGAGGATGCGCTGGTCGCGCTGGAAGCCGAGGAACGCTCGCTCGCCGAGCAGCGCGATCTGCCCGCCGAGGGCGCCGCAGCAGTTGTGCGAGGAGACCTCCGGGCGCTGATTGCGGCCTCCGACCGCGACAAGCGCGAGATCGAGGACATCGGACGCCGCTTGGAGGTGATCGCCGCCCAGGTCGTCTCGATCGACCAGGAGTTGGCCGAGTTGGGCGAAGAGGTCCGCTCGGCCGACGTCGAAGCCGGTCGGGCACAAGCCTCGTATGAGGAGGCGCGGGCGAGAAGCCGGCTCGACCAGGACACATGGGAGGCGGCAGAGCAGCGGCTGGCCGAGTCCAGGGTGGCGGCTGCCGGTGCGGCGGCACGTGTCGAGGCTCTGCTGGCGGTGGTCGAAGGGCAGGCCGATCCCCAGGCAAGGGCACGGGCAATCAACCGCCCCGAGGTGACCGGCCCGCTGCTGGAGCGGCTCGATGTGCCCCCGCCAATGGCGGCAGCGGTGGGTGCTGCGCTGGGGCGATGGGCCGACGCAGTCGCCGTCGGCGAAGCCGGAAGTGTCGATGCTGTGGTGGACGATCTCGTCGCCGCCGCTCTCGGCGGCTTGGCGATCGTCGCTCCGATGGCACGGTCCCCGGTGACCACCCCGACCGGCGCCACGCCGCTCACCAGCCGCCTCGGCCCGACTGCCGATCAGGCACTTGCCCGCGCCGTCCTAGGCGACGTCATGCTGGTGGGGACGTGGTCGCAGGGATGGTCTCTCGTGACCGAGAACCCCGAACTGCGGGCGGTGACCCTTGCCGGCGACCTGATCACCGCGGCCGGGGTGGACCTGGCTCTCCCCGAAGGCGCGTCGCCGGCGGTCCTCGCCGCGGCATCCGCAGCCGCGACGGAAGCCGATGTGGAATTGGCCAGAGCGGAGAGTCTGCACACTTCGGCGCGCCGCGATTTCGAGTTGGCCAGAAACGATGAGCGGACCGCACTCGAGGCGCTCGAAGGGGTCGAGACCCGGCTGGCCGGTGCGACTCAGGCTTCGCAGCGACTGGAGCACGCCCGGGCGGTCCGGTCGGATGAGAGAGATCGTCTCGAGCAGCGGCTCGCCGGCATGGCCACCGAGGAGGAGGATCGGCAGAGACAGATCGCGTCACACCGCAGTCGACTCGATGCACTCGAAGGCGAAGAAGCCGACCGGGTGGCCGCATGGGAGGATCTTGCCGAGCTGAGGCGGGAGGCTTCGGTTCGCCGGGCCGACGGGCAGCGCGTCAAGGGCGCCGCTTCCGCTGCCCGGGGGGCGGTCGAGGAGCGCCGCAGCCAGATCGAGCTGAGGCTGGTACAGGTTCGGGAGGAGCTCTCCGCCATGCTCGCCGCTCCGGACGATCCACTCGAGATCGGTCGTCTCGAGGGGATCGAGAACTCCGCTCGGCGCGGGCTCGATTCTGTCCGCCATCACATCAGCGACTTGCGGACGAGACAGGCCGAGGGGAGGTCTGCGCTGGCAGAGGTGGTGGGTCGCCTCCGCGAGGAACGGCGACGCCACGGCGACGCGCGGGATGTGATCGATGCCAACCGCGACTTCGCAGCGCGCCTGGCGGTGGAGACGGCCGAATTGGCGGTCCGGCTCGAGGGTGTGGCCGAGGCGTTGCGGCGCGATGCCGATGCCAACGAGGACCAGGCGCTGGCGGCGGCCAAGCCCACGCTCCCGGCCGACACGGACCCGGGGGAGCGGCTCACCGCGCTCGAGGCATTGCGGCGCCGTCTCGGTCCGGTCAACCCATTGGCTGTCGAGGAGCACGCCGAGCTTTCCGAGCGGCACCAGTTCCTCGGTTCGCAGGTGGATGACCTGGAACGGAGCCGGGGTAATTACGCCGGTGATCTCGGCACTCGATGAGGAGATCTCCGGGTTGTTTTTCGCTGCCTTCGAGGAGATCCGGGGGGCCTACGAGGCGCATCGGCGATCGCGATCGTCACGCCGCCTTGCTCCAGAGCCTTGAAGCGCTCGACTATCGCCGCGCCCGAGGCGCCGACTGTCCGATGGTCAACAGGCCGACGCGCCGTGGCGAAGCGTCCGGACCGCGCGTCGTTGCCAGCTGCGCCTGCAGCACCCGCACCAGGTTCGCGTCGGTCATCGGCGTCAGCGGATGGTTACGCATGCCCTTTTCGGGAGCGGCACCTCGCCCACGAACAGGTGCCCCTTGTACATCGTGCGGCCGTTCTCGGGGAACGCCGGCGTCACGATCATGAAGCGGCGCCGAGCGCTTCCACAACGCTTCGCGCACCGGCCCGATGTTGCCGCGCGGCGTCGAGTCGAAGGTCGAGCAGACCTTGAAGTCGATCTGGGTCGCGCCCCGGCCTTGAGCCAGCGCAGGGCCGCAGCGACTGGGCCACGGCCTCGCCGGGCAATGGTCCGCGACTTGAGGGCCACGACGACCGCGTCGACACCGGTCGACCGGCGGCGCCGGCTCGGCACGCCGATGAGCTGCACCACGCGCATGCCCGCGCGCACCAGGTTGTTGGCCAGGTCGGTGGCGCCGGTGAAGTCGTCGGCAATGCAGCCCAGCCTCCGTATCGGTGTCCCCACGCTTGCGGCTTGCGCCGCGGCCCCCTGCCCCCGCGGGGGCGCTCGCGCCTTGGGGCGGCCCGGCGGCGCTCGAACTCCATTTCTTGGTGCCCGCAGGTTGCCGAATAGGGGAAGATCTTGATCACCGCGGCATCGTCTTCCTTGAGAAAGCTTGGCGGTCGAGGCCTGCATGAACATCTGGTGCGCGGTGCTGGCCAGGGGCAGGGGAAACTTGGTCGCGCGGGCGGTGTCGAGCACCAGCCCGAGGTCCTTGACGAAGATGTCCACTGCCGAGAGCGGCGTGTAGTCGTTGGCCAGCACGTGCGCCATCCGGTTCTCGAACATCCAGCTGTTGCCGGCGCTGTGGGTGATGACGTCGTAAAGCGCGGCAGCGTCGACGCCCTCGCGCAGGCCGAGCGCCATCGCCTCGGCGGCAGCGGCGATGTGCACCCCGGCGAGCAGCTGGTTGATGATCTTTACCTTGCTGCCGTTGCCGGCGCGGTCGCCGAGGCGGTAGACCTTGAGCCGCCATCGCGTTCCAGGCAAGCCTGATCGGCCTTCGCCCAGGCGGTGTCGCGGAGCCGGCGCCCTGACCGTCATCTGGCCGGGACGCGGCCTTGGCGGCGCCGCCGGAGATCGGCGCATCGACATACAGCAGGCCGAGGGCCTCGAGCCGGCGTTCGAAGAGCGATCGAGACGTTGGGATCGACGGTCGAGCACATTACGAAGACGCTGCCCGGGGGCATCGCGGCGGCGACGCCTTGGTTGGGGCTGCCGTCGCCGAACAGCACCGACTCGGTCTGCGCCGCATTGACAACGACGAGAGATCACGACCTCGCTCGCCCGTCGCAAGCTCGGCCGGCGTAGGCGCAAGCGGTCCTGCCCTGGGTGGCGAAGGCCTGAGGCGACGCCTTCGCGCGCACGTCAGCAAGACGCGCAGCTCGGCGCCGGCGCGGCGCAGCGAGCCGGCCATGCCGGGAGCCCGGCGCCCAGGCCGATCAGGCCGACCTTGCGCCCGGCCAGCGGCGAGTTGTTCGTCATCGAGCTCATCGTCCTTGCGAGTGTAGGGCGGCCGTCAGATCAGGCCGAGATGCTCGACCAGGATCGCCACGCCGATGCCGATCAGGAAGACGCCGCCGAGAATCTCGGCCCGCTTGCCGATGGCCGCGCCGATCGCGCGACCGAGCAGCACGCCCACCGTCACCAGGAGGAAGGTCGTCCAGGCCGATCGCCGCCGCCACCCCCCGCCTCGGGACGTCGAGAAAGGCGAGGCCGACGCCGATCGCCATTGCGTCGATGCTGGTCGCGAAGCCGGTGAGGGCCAGCATCCAGAACGGGTGCCGAGTCGGCCGCTCCTCGATCGGCTCGTCGGCCGCCTGCAGGCCTTCCCAGATCATCTTCGCGCCGAGCGCGCCCCGAGCAGACCGAAGGCGATCCAGTGGTCCCAGGCCTCGACGTAGCTCGCGGCCAGCGAGCCCAGGGCCCACCGACGATCGGCGTGGTCGCCTCGATGCAGCCGAAGATCAGGCCGGCGCGGACCGCCTCGCGCCAGTGCGGGCGGTGCAGCGCCGCGCCCTTGACCCACGGCCGCGGCGAAGGCATCGGTGGACATGGCCAGGGCCAGGAGGACCGTGGAGAGGAGGTTCATGCGCGACGAAACGAGGATCGAAGGCCACGTCGATCGCCGCCGCCTGGAGATGGGTTCGACGAGCCGGATGGAAGGGCCCGGCTCTGATTCTCGCCGCGCCCCGGTCGAGGGTTGGGCGCGGCGTGCGGAGCAGGTACTTTCGTCAGCGCTTTCTGATTTTTTTTTTTTTTTTTTTTTTTTTTTTTTTTTTTAAAAAAACTATCAAGGTTAACCCAGCACGACTCGCGCGTGCGACCCCCCCCTTGCGAAAGGCCATCCCGCCCGTGCGGGTTACCACCGTCGCGAAGTCCCGAGTGGCTTGCTATGTTCGATCGAGAATGGCTGCGCAGGGCGTCGCGGGAGCGGGCTGTGCGCGTCTTTCAGGACCGGCGACACCGTGAACTCTCGATCGGCTGGCCGCGTGATATTGCAAAGCAGGAGACAAAGTGATGGACAAGACTGCAACCTAGCAACCGCGACGGGTTCGGCTCGCCGCAAGTTCCTGACCGGCGCGGCCGCCGCCGGCGCCGCCGCGATGACCGCGCCGATGATCTCCGTGGCGCAGTCGCCCATCGTGCTGAAGATGCAGGGCGCCTGGGGCGCCAAGGACATCTTCAACGAGATGGCCGAGGAGTACGTGAAGCGCGTCAACGAGATGGCCGGCGGCCGCCTGCGCATCGACTATCTGGTGGCCGGTGCCGTAGTGAAGCCGTTCGAGGTGATGGATGCGACCAGCAAGGGCGTACTCGACGCCTGCCACGGCGTGCCCGTGTACTGGTACGGCAAGAGCAAAGTCGCGTCGCTGTTCGGCTCTGGCCCGATCAACGGCTGCGACGCGCACCAGACGCTGGCCTGGATCTATCGCGGCGGCGGCCTCGCGCTTACAACGAGCTGCTGCAGAAGATCAACCTCGACGTGGTCGGCTTTTTCGTCATGCCGATGCCGACGCAGCCGCTGGGCTGGTTCAAGAAGCCGATCACCGACGCCGAGGAGCTGAAAGGCCTGAAGTACCGCACCGTCGGCCTGGCGGCCGACCTGTTCCAGGAGATGGGCGCCAAGGTCACGCAGCTGCCCGGCGGCGAAATCATCCCGGCGCTGGAAAAGGGCGTGATCGACGCGTTCGAGTTCAACAACCCGACCTCGGACATGCGCTTCGGCGCGCAGGACGTGATCAAGAACTACATGATGGGCAGCTACCACCAGGCGATGGAGTTCTTCGAGATCGCCATCAACAAGAAGAAGTGGGCCACCATCCCGAAGGACCTGCAGGCGATCCTGCAGTATGCCGCCGAGGCCGCCAGCTCGTCGAACTGGTGGACGGCGATGGACAACTACTCGCGCGACCTGCAGGAACTGATCAGCAAGCACAAGGTCAACGTGATCCGCACGCCGAAATCCGTTTTCGCCGAGCAGCTCAAGGCCTGGGACGTGCTCACCAAGAGGCTGTCCGACGAGGACCCGTTCTTCAAGAAGGTGGTCGATTCGCAGCGCGCCTGGGCCAAGCGCGTCGCCTACTACATGTTCATCAACGAGGCCGACTACACGCTCGGCTACGAGCACGTGTTCAAGACCAAGCTGCCGACGGCCTGATCGCGCCACGGGCGACAGCTGACACCGGGGCGGCCTGCGGACCGCCCCTTTTCATTCTCACGCCAGCGGGACTCCCTCAGTGCAGCGACTCATCTACACGATCGACCAGCTCAGCAAGACGCGTCGGCCACGCGTTCGCCTGGTGCATCATCATTCTGACGCTCGGCACCTGCTACGAAGTCTTCGTGCGCTACGCGCTCAACGACCCGACCAGCTGGGCGTTCGACATGAGCTACCTGATGTATGGCGCGGTGTTCTACATGGCCGGCGCCTACACGCTGTCGCGCGGCGGCCATGTGCGCGCCGACATGTTCTACCGCATGTGGCCGGACGCGCACGCAGGCCATCGTCGAGCTCGTGCTGTACGTGCTGTTCTTCTTTCCCGGCATCCTGGCGCTCGTCATCGCCGGCGGCGCCTACGGATTCGAGTCGATGCGCCTCCGCGAGGTCAGCGTCAACAGCCCGGCCGGCGTGCCGATCTGGCCGCTGAAGATGATGATTCCGTTCGGCGCCGGGCTGATCGCGCTGCAGGGCTTCGCCGAAGTGCTGCGCTGCGTGCGTCTGCCTGCGCGAAGGCAGTGGCCAGCGCGGCTGCACGACGTCGAGGAACTCGAAACCCAGATCCTGAAGCAAGCACGCTGCCAAGGCGCCGCGCCGGTCCACGAGGAGCGGCGCGCATGAGCGACCCCGCAGTCGCGCTGGTGATGCTCGGCATCCTGGTCTTCACCATCTGCATCGGCTTTCCGGTCGCCTTCACGCTGATGGCGCTCGGCGTGGGCTTCGGCTACTACGCCTACTTCCAGGCCGGCCAGGCGTTCTTCGACAACCGCGTGTTCTACCTGCTGACGCAGAACACCTTCACGGTGCTCAACAACGACGCGCTGGTGTCGATCCCGCTGTTCCTGCTGATGGGCTACCTGGTCGAGCGCGCGAACATCCTGGACAACCTGTTCAAGAGCCTGCAGATCGCGCTGAAGCTCGTCCCGGGCTCGCTGGCGGTCGCCACGCTGGCGACCTGCGCGCTGTTCGCCACCGCCACCGGCATCGTCGGCGCGGTGGTGACGCTGATGGGCCTGCTGGCCTTCCCGCAGATGATCAAGGCCGGCTACGACTCCCGCCTGGCCTCGGGCGTGATCTGCGCCGGCGGCTGCCTCGGCATCCTGATTCCGCCGTCGATCATGCTGATCGTGTATGGCGCGATGGCCGGCCTTTCAGTCGTCAAGCTGTACGCCGCCGCGTTTGTGCCGGGCTTCTTCCTCGCCGGCATGTACATCGTCTACGTGATCGTGGTCGCGATCCTCAAGCCGCGAGCGCGCGCCGCCGCTGCCCAAGGACGAAGGCAACGTGCCTTTCGCGAAGTGCTGCTGATCCTGTTCAAGTCCTTCGTGCCGCTGGCGTTGCTGATCCTGTCGGTACTGGGCGCCATCATGTTCGGCATCGCCACGCCGACCGAAGCCGCCGCCGTCGGCGCGCTTCGGCGCGGCGCTGCTGGCCGCGGCCTACCGCTCGCTGACCTGGCAGGCGCTGCGCGAATCGGTGTTCCTGACCGCGCGCACCTCGGCCATGGTGTGCTGGCTGTTCGTCGGCTCGGCGACCTTCGCGTCGATCTTCGCCTACCTGGGCGGCAACGCGCTGATCAAGGAGTTCGTGCTCGGCATGAACCTGAACGCGATCACCTTCCTGCTGCTGTCGCAGGTCATCATCTTCCTGCTCGGCTGGCCGCTGGAATGGACCGAGATCATCATCATCTTCGTGCCCATCTTCCTGCCGATGCTGTCGCACTTCGGCATCGACCCGATCCTGTTCGGCGTGCTCGTCGCGCTGAACCTGCAGACCGCGTTCCTGTCGCCGCCGATGGCGATGTCGGCCTACTACCTGAAGGGCGTCAGTCCGCCCTCGGTGCTGCTGACGCAGATCTTCAGCGGCTGCATGCCGTTCGTCTACGTGGTGCTGGTGACGATGCTGATCTGTACATCTTCCCGGCATCGCCATGTGGCTGCCCAACGCCCTCTACGGACGCTAGCGCAGGGCAGTTTGACCCCGATGGATGTCTCCCGGCCCGAGCTCCTGTCGGCCAGCGACGCGGCGCGCGCCGTCGCCGCCGGCGCGCTGAGCGCCGAGC
>CAVWWM010000009.1:0-461083 GCA_963758695.1 uncultured Actinomycetes bacterium | reverse complement strand
GTTCATCGAAGAGCCTATCGAATGCCGCAATGACATCTGCTTGGAGACGAAGCAACTCGCAACGTTCGTCTCTGGTCAGGTCAACGAGGTCGGCAACATGTGTTCGTGGCTGAATATGGGTATCGTATGGCCACCGTGCCGCTGAGGGCACATAGGCGACGAAGTTGGCCGTCTCGGCAACGAGGCGACGGCCATCCTCGATTTCGGCGTACACCGCACAAAAGAGACACCTGTCGTGGTCGACTCGAAAGCGAGCCGGCAGCTTGGCGAGCCCGTTTCGGCTTCGGCGGGATGAAGGGATAGGCGTCATCTGCCCGTGAGGATGGTGGAGCGTCACTCCGACGTCCGACCCCGATTCTCGAAGATCAGCACGTATTCGATCCCGGGCAAATGTGAGAGCTCCTGCGTCCGATCAACGATCGAATCAGCGATCGTGCCCAGGCGCTCATCCGATAGGTATGAGAACGAGGTCTCGTGGTCGCTGCTGAAACAGATGACCTCACACTGGCCCACACCGCCGGCGACACGAAGGAGACCGCTGTGACTTGTGGTCTTTGGTAATGGGGTCAATGACGGAAAGCGGTTCTCGAAAACGACCACGTCGTAGTCGGAAGCAGGGATCTCGCTGGCGTGGCCGCGGGTGCTCAGACAGAGCGGGCATTCGTCAAGAGGTGGGAGATGGTCCTTGCTTGACGGTGCGACGCCACTATCACCCATTCCTCCTGCAGGGGATCGAAGCGCAATTCGGAATCAGTGGAGGATGGCTCGAGATGGCGCGTGTCGACTTCGGGATGGCCACCGGCGACCCGGTCGTCGAAGTAGATCAGGGCGCGACCGTCGGCCATGGTGATCGAACTCTTGGCTATGGGGTGCGTGTCCACAGTGCTAGGTGACCTTTCCTGCTCTGCGGAGCTCGCGTTTGGCGAACAGGCTTGCGCCGAAACAACGATGATGAGGAACGTTCCGCTGACGACCAGCTGGTGGTAGTAGCTGAGAGTTCCGACCTGGTTGATGAGATCTCGATCACGCCGAGCAGGAGCACACCTGCCAGTGTCCCTGTCAGCCCACCGGACCCTCCGGTGAGCGCGTCCCCCGATGACAACGGCGGCTATCGCCTCCAACTCGAGTCCGGCACCGATGGTGGAGAGACCCGATGACGACCGGGCGGCAACAAGGAGCCCGGCCACACCGCAGAGGAAGCCCATCAACGTGTAAAGGACGATTTTGACCCGGACCACTCGAACTCCCATGAGGAGGGCCGCTTCCTGGGATCCGCCGATGGCGTAGGTGGAGTAGCCGAAACGGGTCCGATTGAGCAACACCATCCCCAACAGGAGGACCGCCAGAGCGATCCAGGCGGGCATGCCGACGCCGAGAAAGTTGGATTGCCCGAGGGCCACCACCCATTCACCCTCCGGGATCAAATGAGTCGTATTGCCGTTGTCGGAAACCTTGAATGCGAGCCCGCGGGCGAAGAGCAGGCCGGCAAGGGTGACGATGAAGGGCGGCATACGGCCCTTGCCGATCAGGAGCCCCTGGATCAGACCGATCGCGGTACAAACCGCAAGGGGGATGAGGATCGCCGGGCCGGAGCCCCACCTCGACGAGTACGCCATCAGCACCGCGCCCAGTGCCAGCATCGAGCCCACCGAGAGGTCGATCCCGCCGCTGATGATCACAAAAGTCATACCGACCGCGATGATCAGGAGGAACGAGCTGGCAACAGCCATGCTGGCGAAGTTCCGGGGGCTCAGAAACGTGGTGCCGAAGGCAATCGCGCCAACTGTGACCACCACGATGAGTACGGGGATGGCGGGGGTGCGTCTGAGATATGCCAGCGTGACTGGGACCAGGCCCTCCTGCTCCACATCGCCTTCCTGCGGGGGCGGGGCGGGAGGTCGAGAGAGGTCGAGCCGCTCATCGAGCACCTGTCGCGCTGGAAGTACACCGCGGCGATGATGATCGCCGCCTGGACCATTCTCGCGTCCGAATCGGAAAGGTCGTGCCGGATGAGGGTAGAGAAGACCAACTGCATCAGGAGCGCGCCGGCGACGGTGCCGAGGATCCTGACTTTGCCGCCTCTCAGCGGAGTCCCGCCAACCACGACTGCCGTTATCGCACTGAGCTCGATCAATAGTCCAACGAAGCTCGGGTCTGCGGCGGCCGATCGGGCTGTGACCAACATTCCAGCGACTGCTGCGTAGACAGCACAGATCACATAGACGGCGAGCAGCACTCGACGAATCGGTAGACCGGCGCCGAGGGCCGCCCGAGGATTCCCGCCAATGGCGATCACATTTCTTCCGAAACACGTTTGCCTGACCGCCACTGCCGTAGCCAGAGCCAGGGTTCCGGCGATGAGCGACCGATCGGTACTCCCCAGAGCCTGTTCTGCCCGACGGCGGCCAACGTCGGATCGAAAATCTCGACCAGTCGTCCGCTGGTGAACGCGAGAGCAATGCCGCGCCCGGCCACAAACAGGCCGAGAGTGGCGATGATGGGCTGAATGCCTAGGAACGCCACCAGAGACCGATTGAGGAGCCCGGCGACCACCCCGACGACGAGCGCCATGGCTATCGCAAGCCATGGACTCTGATCCACGAAGATGGCGACCATCGCAGCGGCAAGCGCCATGACTGCGCCCACCGAGAGATCGATGCCGGCTGTGCCGATCACCAACGCCATGCCCAAAGCGACTATCACAACAGGGGCCACCTGAACCAGCTGGAGCTGGAGGTTTCGCAAAGATGCGAAGTTCGGAGTCGCTATGAGATTGAAAATGACGACGACGGCTAGGGCAAGATAAACACCCTTCTCACGGACGAATTTCCAGACCCTCTCCGACGTGATCGAGGGCGCTGAGCTGGTGACGGCGGTCACGATGACTGTTGCCGAGTTTCCGTGTCGGCATGCGCGATGAGGTCCATCACCGAGTCTCGCTGATGGCATCACCATCCAACTCGCCGACGACCACTCCTTCCTTGAGCACGAATATTCGGTTCGAGCCCTCGATGACATCTTCCAGCTCCGAGGAGATGAGGATTACGGCCAGACCGTCGATGGCCAGCTCATCGATCAACCCCTGGATCTCTGCTTTTGCCCCGACATCTATTCCTCGCGTCGGTTCGTCGAGCAGGACGACCTCAGGATCGTTGCTGAGAAGTCTTGCGAGCAGGACCTTCTGCTGGTTGCCCCCGGAAAGCTCGTCAACGCTTTGATCCAGGTCGGTCACCTTGATCTGTAGTCGGTCGACGTACTTGCGAACGATCGCTTCCGCCTTGGAATTCGACACGAACCCCCATCTGGCAACTGATCGGCCTGCCGCCAAGGTGATGTTGTCCTTGACCGACATGGTCGGAACGATGCCTTCAGCCTTTCGGTCTTCTGGGAGCAGGCCGACACCCTTGGACATGGCCGCGGCGGGGGAGCCACGCTTGAGTGTCGATTCCTTCACTCTTATGTCACCGTCGTCGAGCCGCAACAATCCGAATATCCCTTGAACAGTTTCACTACGGCCCGACCCGAGGAGACCCGCCAGTCCAACAACCTCTCCGGCGCGCACATCCAGGGAAACGTCGGTCAGGACGCGTTGCCGAGTCAACCCGTTGGCTACCAGCACTGGCTCGGCGCCGATGCGGCGGCCATCGAGGTTGAAAGCGGTCTTGCCCGAAGAGCGAACGTCCTGAACGTCTCGCCCCAACATGGTGGCAACCAGTTCCAGACGGGTGATGTCTGGGACCGGTCCTGTGTGGACCAGCCGACCATCACGCAGGGCGGTCACCTGATCGCAGAGCTCGAATATCTCGTCCAGGTCGTGACTCACGTATAGAAGGGCCACGCCGTCGTCTCGAAGGATTCGGATCACCCGAAACAGCTGCTCGACCTCGTTGGGCTCCAGTGACGAAGTGGGTTCGTCGAGGATCACGACCTTCGCGTCAGTGGACACCGCCCGGACGATGGAAATCATCTGCTGCACGGCGACGCCGACCGAGCCGAGAGGGCGCCGCTCGTCGACGGCGATGCCATATCGACGAAGGAGCCGAGCAGCGTCTGCATTCATTTTCTTGACATCGACCAGCCCAAACCGCCGCGTTGGCTCCCGACCAAGCAGGAGATTCTGAGCGATGCTCATGAAGGGCTCGAGGTTGATCTCCTGAAACGTCGTGCTGATGCCGGCTTCCCACGCCTGACGAGGCCCGGCAAAGGCAACGGGCTCACCCTCCAGGCGCAACTCGCCCTCATCTGCTCGGTAGACCCCGTTGATCAGCTTGATCAGCGTCGACTTCCCAGCGCCGTTCTCACCGACCAATGCATGAACGGTGCCGGGTTGGATGTCGAGGGAAACCGAATCGAGGGCGGTGACCCCCGGGAACCGCTTGGTGAGGTTGATCGCTTGGAGCGTCGGTTCGCCAGGGGCCACGGGAGTTACCACCCTCGTCTTCGTGGAAGGGCCAGGGAGAGTTTCGCGCGCTTAGGGGATGGTTAGTACGCGTTGGGCAGTTCGGCCTCGGCGTTCTCGGGGGTGTACTCCTTGTCAGAGATGATCGTCACCTCGGGCACTCCCTCTCCGTTGTAGAAGAGGTCGAGAGCACGGAAGGCGAGCGGTCCGAACCGGGGGTTCGACTCGATCACACCAGAGATCCAACCATCGATGATTCCTTGGACCGCACCCTGTGTGCCATCGATCGTGATGATGGCGACATCACCGGGGGCATATCCGGCGGCCTGAAGGGCGGCGACGGCTCCCAGCGCCATCTCGTCATTGTGGGCGTAGATCGCGGTGATCTCCGGGTTGCTCGTGATGAGCTGCTCGGTCACTGTCTGCCCCATGGCCCGCTCGTAGTTGGCCGCCTGTTGGGCGACGATCTCGAGGTTCGAGTTCGCCGACTCGAGCTGCTCGAGGAACCCGTTGTTGCGGTCGGTGGTGACATTCACACCAGGTGCGCCGAGGAGAATGGCGACATTCCCTTCATCGCCGGTGACATTCATCATCGCATCGGCGGCTCGTCGACCTTGCTCGACGAAGTCGGAACCGATCCAACCGATGTAGTCGGTGCATGCTGTCTTCGTCGTCAAGCGACGATCGATCGTCATGATCGGGACACCGGCCTCTTGGGCATAGGTGAGTGCCGGGTCAAGACCCTCGGAGTTCAACGGCGAGATGATGAGGGCATCAGCGCCCTGATCCACCATGCTCTGAATGTCCGAGATCTCCTTGTTCAAGTCTGACTCGGCGTTGGTGGTTATCAGTTCGACACCGAGCCGTTCAGCCTCGGACACGATGGACTCGGTCTCCGCGATCCGGAACGGGTTGGCTTCCCGTTCTGACTGGGCGAAGCCGACCAGACCACTGAGGAGGTCGACGTGCTCAACACCGCCGTTGTAGTCGCCGAACACGCAGGTGTCGCCCTCTGTCCGGTCAACCTGTTGTGCGGCCTCGTCGGTCTCCAGACCTCCACCAGCAGTGGTGTCGGTTCCGCCGGCGGCGGTGGTGTCGCTCCCGGCAGCGGCGGTCGGTGGTCGGGGCCGCCGTCGCTTCCGTGGCCTCGGTGCTCGCCGACGTTGTATCCGTCGCCCCCGAGACGGTGGTGTCGCCCGCCGTAGTGCCGCAGGCGGCAACGAGCAGGGCGAACATCACTACCAGCACCACGGTCTTCGCCACGTTTCGATCCTGTCGCATGGATAGCCCTCCTCCGGTGCGCCGCGGGGCAACTCACGTTCGTCCAAAATCGAACGAGAGTTACCAACTACGATCGTTACGGTATCAAGTCTGATCAATACCGTCAACCGGTGAGACACTTCAGTGCGGGCTCGGATTGACGCCTATCCGACAGAACATCAGGATCGGCTTGAAGGGGCGTGGCCATAGGTGCGGAATCGCATCCGTGTTCAGAAACGATCAGAATTGGTATACAATGATTGAATGATCCCGGCTGAGAGACGAAGACTGATTCTCTCGAGAACGAGGACAGCGGGCGTTGTCTCCATCCCTTCGCTGGCTGATGAACTCGGCGTCTCCGAGCTGACCGTGCGACGGGATCTGAAGAGAATGGCCGATGAAGGGTTGCTCGTCAGAACTCGAGGCGGCGCATCTATTCGTGATTCGCTGGCCAGAGAGTTGAGCTTTCTCGAGAAGACGGCAGAAGCCCACGAGCAGAAAGTGGCGATCGCCACCGCAGCAGCCTCCCTGATCGAGCCTGGGGATTCGATAATCCTCGGACCGGGAACTTCCACCTTGGAGCTCGCGCAGCAGATCATGCTGGTACCCGATCTCACAGTGGTCACCAATTCGCTGCTCGTCATCGACGCCATGATGAATGTCTCAGACATCCAGATCGTGGCCACGGCCGGTTCCTTGCGGCGCTCGATCCGGGCGCTGGTCGGCCCGCTGACGGAGGAGAGCCTCCGTTCTCTGCGGGTCAACAAGGTGTTCATGTCGGGTAACGGTGTGTCTCGAAGCCGCGGCTTGACCACCCCTGAAGTGATCGTGGCCTCATCGGACCGTGCGCTAGCCAAGGCCGGCGAGCAGCGCATCGTGCTCGCCGACTACACGAAGATCGGGCGAGACACCATGTGGCAGACGATCAGTGTCGACGCGATCGACGTACTCGTCACGGACGACGAGGCGGATCGCGCTGAGCTGGATGCTCTTCGTCGCGAGGGCGTTGACGTGATGGTCACGAGCGTGCCTCCATTGTCGAGTCCGAACCGCACAGATGTGTGAGTGGTTGTCAGCCCTCGATGCTCGGCAATCCGGCCGAGGGAAGGTCCCTTCAGGTAGCTCAAACGGATGGAGGGTCTGACTACGGATCAGGAGGTTGGGGGTTCGAGTCCCTCCGGTCGTGCTGTTGAAGCTGTTCTCTCTGCGGTCAGTTCCCGGACCAGAAAGCGGTCGATCTCGTCGATGGATGTCTGCCATGCCGGTTCGTCCTCGGTAAGGATGTGATTGCGGCTGTCGAGCATGACAAGCTTGCTGTTTGGGATGGTTGCGGCCAACTCGATCGCTTGAGAGACCGGGACGCGGAGGTCGCCTCGCGAATGGAGGATGAGGGTGGGGCAACTCACCTGGGGAGCCACGTCGAGAACATTGATCTGGGCGAATACCTCGAGGAACTTCACCACATTGTCCACCGAAGTGGTGGCTCGCTGCAGTTCATTGAACGCGTGCCATAGCTCTGTGCTCCCATCGGGAAGAAACTGGCTGGCGAACACCTGACGGAAGCTCTCGTCTTCCCGGCGCCATCCCACGCGGCGCCACTTCGAGGTTCACCGCCGCATCGTCCCGCTCCTCAGGGGTCTCGGCTCGTGCGAGACGTCCGCGGGCATAGGCACCGGCGAGGATGAGCTTGGTGACCCTTTCAGGGTGCCTGACCGCGTAGGCGACGGCCACCGCACCACCCTGGGAGATGCCAAGAAGGGGAAAGCGGTCGATGCCCACCGAGTCCACCACCAACTCGAGGTCATCGACCCAGGCATCGAAGGTGAACTCCTCAACATCCCAATCGGAGAGGCCGCACCCGCGCTCGTCATAGCGGATCAATTGGAATCGTTCTGCGAACTGGTGGAGCCAGTGCGACCAAACCGGACTCCACCATTCGAGGTCGAGGTGGGTCAGCCAATTTGCTGCCTTGACCAGAGGAGGGCCCTCGCCGGCTACGGCGAAGGCGACCCGAACCCCGTCAGGCGATGTGACGTAGCGGATCTCTTGTGTGACAGATTTGGACGGGGCGCCGACCTCCACGACGTCGCCGACGAATCTGTAGCCGCGGCGGTGCACGGTACGAATCAGGCGCTGGGTGCGGCCGTCGTCGCCGATCGCCCGCCTGGCCGCCTTTACCCTGCTGGTCAGGGCCGACTCGCTGACGAAACGGTCGCCCCAGATGTTGTCGAGCAGCTCATCCTTGGGAACGAGGCGGCCGCGGTTGATCACCAGATACGCCAACACCTCCAGCACCTGTGGCTCGGCGTTGACGGTTTGATTGCCGCGGCGCAGCTGGAACCGGTCGAGGTCGAGCTCGAAGTCCTCGAATCGGTAGGCCGGTGGACTCACGCCTGTCTGGTCCTATGCGGCATGTGTGGAGATCTCCACGGCTTCTCCACGGCTTCTCCAAACATTCTGTTCCCAATGGTGACATTCTGCAGTGTCGAGGCGGCGGCCATCGGGGTCGCCTGCGAGGAAAGAGGGGGAAACCCGCCAATGAGAGTCAGCTATCGCTGCCCGCAACCAGGGTGCAGCCGCACTGCCGAGGCCAGCGTGTCGGAAACAATGGTATCGACGCAGGGCCCGGTTGTTCACGTTTCGATCATCTGCGACGAGGGGCACTGGTTCTACATGCCGGAGGACTTTCTCGAACGTCTGAGACGGCTCAGTCACGGGTCTCCGTCGCAGTCTGAGCGCCCGAACTCCATCCAGTTTCAATTGAGGTCAGAGGCCCCGTTCACCTTTGTCTAGCCGGCGGGTGGCAGCTTCGAACCATTCTTGGATCGTTCTTCCGTGAAGATCCGCCCAGCGCTGCCTTACTTCCCAGACATAGTCGCGCAACGGCGGAACCCGTTGCGAGGAGGCGGCCTCGACGAGGTCGGCGACGGTGAGATCCCACTCCGGAGGAACGGGTTTGAGTTTCGGGTAACCGCCGGCGGCACGACCCGCTTCCACAGCGGCGACGCGGACTGCGATGGCGTCGGCGACGGGCCGGCCATCGATGAGGACAGCATTGAGCGCCACGAGATGTGCCGCCACCGATTGGGTGGCCTGCGGAGAATCGCCACCGGGATGCTGGGCGGCGTAAGCGTCCACCATCAATGGCGACCAAGGGGAAAGCGGCATTGGAGGCTCACCGGCGAGCAGTCTTCCGTACAGGTCCCAACACGCCGGTGAGGCACCGATGTAGCGGTGGGTGGGACCGCCGGACTCGGGGAGCCGTGCAAGGCAGCCGGGACAGATCGATTCGGCTGTCACCGCAACGGCAGGTACATGATGTGAAGGCTGACCAGACCGCGGCTCGGTGAACGGAACGACTCGGGCACGGTGCCGACGATTTGGAACCCGAGACTCTCCCAGAGCTTGACCGCCGCGGTGTTGGGCTCGACAACGGCGTTGAACTGGATCCCGTGATATCCCTGGTCACGGTGCCAGGCGATGGCATACTCACCCAGCAATCGTCCGACGCCGCGGCCTCGTGCTTCCGACGCCACCATGAAACTGGCGGTTCCGATGTGGTCTCCCGGGCCGGGCCGGTTGGGTCCCATCTTGGCTGACCCGTCAATCGTCCCCCGATCTTCGAGAACCACCGTCTGTCCCGGCGGAGGCTCCATCCACAAGGTCCGGCCCGTCTCGGACGTGAGGTCGGTCGGGTAGGCGTAGGTCTCCCCTTCACGCACGATGGCTTCGAAGAACGGCCAGATGGCGGGCCAGTCGTCGTCGGTCGCACTACGGATGATTGGAGGCATCAATTGTCACCGACCCAGTGACTTGTCCGAATGGCTGAAATGAGTCACCCGGTTCGTCGCCTTCCTTGCTCGATGCTTCTCCGCTCCTGATGGCGGCGATCTGTGCCACCGATGCGAGAGTTCGCTCATCCACCCTCGGCGATGCCCCAGCCGACCGTCAAACGGAGCAGATCTGGCGAGGATTCCGATGAGGGGAATACTCGCATTTCGATTGCCGCAGATCCGAGCTTTCCAATTACCTTGTAGGCGATGCATCCAGAGCACAATCTCGTCCTCACGGGTTTCATGGGGACGGGGAAGACCACGGTCGGCTATCAGCTCGCGCACAAGCTCGGGATGGAGTTCGTTGACACCGACGAGATGATCGAATCACGCCACGGGCCGATCTCGCGCATCTTCTCTGAACGCGGGGAGGGTGAGTTCCGCGCGATCGAAAGGGAATTGGCCCTCGAGTTGGGAGCGAAGACAGGTCTGGTTATCGCAACTGGCGGCCGGATGATCCTCGATCCCGAGAACTTCAAAGCACTCAGTAAGAACGGACGGATCTTTTGTCTCGTCGCGACGCCGGAGGAGATTCATCACCGGGTGATGAACGATGAGACACGTCGGGATCGCCCGCTCCTCCAGGTCGAAGACCCCAGGGAACGCATCATCGAGTTGTTATCCGAAAGACAAGGCGAATACGGACGATTCCCCCAGCTTGTCACCGATCACGCCGGTCCCGGTGCGATTGCCGACGAGGTTGCTCAGTTGTGGTCGAGTCACAGCACGTATGACATCTCGAGCCCGACCGGAGGCTATCCCTACACGGTCGGAGCCGGCATCCTCCCATTCATCCGCCAACTGGCTTCCATTCAGGGACCGATCGTCGTGATCACCGACGAAGTTGTCGGGGACATGTACATCCCCAGCCTGGGCGAAGTCGATTTGGCGATAACTCTCCCGGCTGGTCGATCGCAGAAGACTCTCGACTCCGTGGCGACCGTCTACCAGCATCTGTTCGAGGCCGGAATCGACAAGTCGGCCACGGCCGTCTCCCTCGGTACGGGCACCATCGGCGATATTGCCGGCTTCGCCGCAGCGACATATTTGCGGGGATTGGACCTCGTCCATTGCCCTACGAATCTGATCGCCATGGTCGACACGAGCGTTGGGGGCAAGGTCGGACTCGACGTTCCTCAGGGGAAGAACCTGATCGGGCTCTACAAGCAACCCAAAGCGGTCTTGGCCGACATCGGGACTTTGCAGACGGTTCCTGCGAGGGATTTCGCATCTGGCTTGGCTGAGGTCGTCAAGCACGGTTTGATCGCGAGTAGTTCCCTATTGGGTCGGATCGAGTCCACCTCATGGGAGAGGACTGGCAGCCTGCTCCCGGGCATGCTCGCCGATCTCCAGTCTCTCGTCGCTCAAGCCATCCAGGTCAAGATTGCGATCGTCCAAAGTGATCCTTTCGAGGAGAAGGGCCAGAGGACGTATCTCAACCTCGGCCACACCTTCGGGTACGGCATCGAGTACGCCTCGCATGGAGCGATAAACCACGGCGAGGCTGTCGCCATCGGATTGGTTGCTGCGGCCACGTTGTCGCACAGGAAGGGCGCTGCCAGCGGCGACCTCGTCGATCGCGTTGAGGCGGTTGTCAGTCACATCGGTCTGAGCGGGAGAATTCCAGCGGCGCTACAACCCCGCGACATCCTCGAAGGTATGAGGCACGACAAGAAGAGACGGCACTCACGCCCGAGGTTCGTTCTGCTGAGGGATGTGGGCGAACCCTTCATCTCGGACGATGTCGATGACTCTGAGATCCTCGACCTGCTCGAGAGCCTGCGTGAATCGAGTAGTCCGACTGAGATCGCGGCAACAGGTTCGGGACCGACCACTCCGGGCATCTGAACGACGACCCGATCAGGCTGCCGACCTTGACCGATCTCTGGCTCCGGGTCAGGTCGATTTTGGGAGGAGATGGCGCAGGAGGGCCTCCAACGCCACGAAATAGCTGTGACGACCAAAGCCGGCCACGACACCCACGCACACCGGTGCCAGCACCGACTCGCTCCGAAATGGCTCCCTGGCGTGGATGTTGGAAAGGTGGGTTTCGACCACCGGGAGGGTTACTCCGGCTATCGCGTCCCGGATTGCGATGCTGTAGTGGGTGTAGGCGCCCGCATTGAGAATGATCCCGTCGATGGATTCTCGGGCGTTGTGGATGGCGCTGACGAGCTCGCCTTCGGAGTTGGACTGGAAATCGCTCAGCTCGACATCCCGATCCGCGGCGAATGAGCGGAGCTCGCTGACGATGTCGGCGAGAGTTTCGCGCCCATATACCTCCGGCTCACGTAGCCCCAGGAGATTCAGGTTCGGTCCGTTGATCACGAGGATGCGGGTCATCTCTGACCTGCGGTCGCCCGTCCGGGCACGATGCCGCTGAGAAAGCTCTCGGCTTGTTCCCGAACGAGCCTGGCGAAACCCTCCACGCCCGAGTTCCTCGCGTCTCGCGTCGTTGGGCACCTCCAGAGCATAAGGCAGGGGAGGCATCGCTTCCACGATCGGCGCCAGGTCGATCTCGCCCTGTCCCGGTGGTTCCCGATCTGAACGAGCGATCCTGATGAAATCCTCCTCGCTGACAGACCAAGGATCGGCGGCGTCGCAGAGCTGGATGAAGTTGAAGAGATCCCCTGGGAGGTCGGCGAGCTGCGTGAGCGACGATCCCGATCGGGCGAAGTGGAGTGTGTCGACCAGGACCGCACCATTGGTCGAGCCGGCATTCGTCACGATCTCCACGGCCGTGGCCAGATCGTTGTCGGCCGTCCACGGGATGAACTCGAGGTCGAACGTGATATCGGTCCCGGCGCCGAGGTCACAGACTTCCTGGAAGATCTCCACGGCCTTGGCAGTGTCGGGCTCCGGGACCTGGGTGATGACGTGGCGAGCTCCCAGCTCGTCGGCAACCTCGACGAATCGGCGCCAATCCTCGACCTTCGTTCCCGGATCGGTCCTGATCAGCTCGACGTCCAGCACCGAAAGGCCGTGCTCGTCGAGTGCCCTCACGACGTCGGCGACGAATGACGGGTCGGTGGTGAATGGGAACCTGACCTCGTCTTCGGTGACTGGTGCCAGACGCAAGCTGACGAAGTCGTACCCGGTCTCGGCAGCGATCTCGATCATTCGGCGAGGCGACGTTCCAAGAACCGCCAGGTACGCCAGGGAGAATTGGTGAGGCGCGTCTCCGGTCACGGTGTGGGCGTTCCGTAGAACTCCCCGAAGAGCTCCTGCTCCGTCGGGCGGTCCTCGGGAATCGGCCTGCTGACCCAGGTCAGGTTCAGAAAATGCTTGAGACCGATGTTCTCATTGGTGATGTTGCCGCCCCAGATGCCACAACCGAGGCTCGACGTCATCGGCATGCCGTTGGTGAACGAGCCTGCATTGGCTTTCGACTGGGGTTGGCGGACCATCATGCGACTGACGGGGGCGACCCGGGCCAGTGCATCGATGTGGTCATCGTCGAAGGAGTAGATGCCACAGGAGTGCCCGGCCCCCCCCACCTGGTAGATCCTCTCGACCATCTCGAGCGCCTCGTCGAAACCGTGGTAGCGGTAAACCGCGAGCACCGTGGTCAGCTTCTCGCCCGAGAACTTGTGCTCTTTACCGATGCTCTTCTGATCGACGATGAGGAACGTCGTCTCGGGAGGAACCCCGAACCCGGCGAGTTCTGCGAGCCTGGGAGCCGACTGGGCGATCGTCGCCATGGTGCGGGCGCCGTTCTCGTCCCACAACACCTCTTCGAGTTTTGCCTTCTCTCCTGCGTTGACGACGTATCCGCCTTCGGCCTGGAGGCACGCCACCAGGTCGTCATAGATGCGATCGTCGATCAGAGACGTTGCCGTCGGCCGAACAACCCGATCCGAAATCGGACGTTTTCGACATCCTCGTGTTGCGCGCCGCATCTTCGATGTCGGCTGTCTCGTCGATCACGATCGTGGAGTTGCCGGCTCCGACGCCATATGCGGGTTTGCCCGAGCTGTACGCCGCTCTCACCATGGCGGGCCCCCCGGTGGCGAGAGTCATGTCGCAGATCGCCATCAACTCCTGGGCGATGGGGATCGAAGGCTCCTCGACGCACTGCAGCAGGTCGGCCGGCGCTCCCTCGCGCTCCAGCACCTCTCTCATGATCCGGACCACCTCGTTCGAGGTCTTCTTGGTCCGAGGGTGTGGCGAGAAGATGACCGCATCGCGAGCCTTGATCGAATTGATCGCAGTCCCGGGCGGAGTCAATACCGGGTTGGTCATCGGCACCAGTGATGCGATCACACCGGCTGGCTTGGCGTACTTCACCAGCCCGCGCTCGCGATCCTCTTCGATGATGCCGATGCTGGGCTGACGCAGAGCGTCCCGCAGGATCCCATGGAGCTTGAACCTCTTGTTCGGTCGTCCTACGCGATCGCCGATTCCACTCTCATCGACTCCCATCTCGGCGAGACGCGTGAAAGTGGATTCGTTGCTGAGGGCCCAGCCCAGAGCCTGCGCCAACCGGTCGACGCGGGCCTGGTCGTAGTCGGCGACCTGGGCCATGGCTGCACGGGCGCGCTCGAGCATCTGCCCGGCCAGTTCCTTCTCTACGGGGGTTGTGTCACGGGCCATCGTCAGGGCTCTCTCAATCGGTGGCCTCATGCGAGGCGTCGGAGTCGGGGGAGTAGATATCGAGGATGTTCCAGTGGCCCGTGGTCGGGGTCGGGTTGTTCTTCATCGGGACGTCGATCACGACCGGGCCCTCGATTTCCAGGGCTTTCTGGAGGAGGGGGAGGAACTGATCCGCCGCCTCGACTCGGAAACCATCAGCGCCGTAGGCCTTGGCGATGGCTGCGTAGTCGGGTAGGGACTCTCCCGGTTTGCCCGGGAACGTCGTGCCATAGACGGTGTCGAAGTGGGCCTTCTCCAGCCCGGCGATGGTGCCGTAGGCGTTGTTGTTCATCACGACCCACACGATGTCGAGATTCAGCTCTACCGCTGTCGAGAGCATCGCGGGGTTCTGCCCAAACCCGCCGTCGCCAACCAGGCAGACCACGGTGCGATCGGGAGCGGCCAGCTTTGCGCCAATGGCTCCCGGCGGGCCGAATCCCATGGTGGCGAATCCTCCTGGCGTCAAGAACGTGCCTGGCTCACGGATGGGGAACTGCTGTCCCACTCCGTTCTTGTTCCAACCCACATCGGTCACGAGGTATGCGTCATCGGGAAGGGCGGTTCGGCAATCGGCGAGGATGCGCTCGGGCATCATCGGCCAGGCGTCGCTGGTTGCCATCGGCTTGATCGACTCGACGAATTCGGTCCTGAACTCGGCGATTTCGCCTGCGAGTTTCGACGAGCCGAAACCGTCCGGGTAGATCTCTCGGGCGACGTCCACGAGGATTCGGAGTGCAGCTTTGGCATCGGCCACCGCACCAATCTCAGTGGGGAAGTTGCGCCCGATCTCGCTCGGATCGATATCGATGTGAAACAGCCGCGTCGGCGGAATATCGAAGGTATAGCTCCGATACCACGAGCTGCTGTCTGCCTCCTTGAACCGTGTTCCAATCGCCAATATCACGTCCGCTCCGAGTGTCTTCTGGTTGACCAACGAGGTTCCCCAGAACCCGGTCATGCCGAGGACGAGCGGATGGTCGTCAGACAGTGCGCCTTTGCCCATGAGACTGTGGGCAACCGGCACCCCCATGTGATCGACAAACGCCTGCAGCTCGGCACTCGCCCGGGACAAAAGGACGCCACCACCCACGTAGAGCACCGGCCTTTCGGCCCTGGCAACAGCCTCGACGATGGCGACAGCGGTCTCACTGTCCAGCGAGGGTCGCCGGATACTGCGATCGTTCCCCTTCAGTCTCTCGAAGAGCGCCGAATCGACTCTCTCAGAGAAGACGTTCATCGGGACATCGACCAAGACGGGGCCCTGCTGGCCCGACTCTGCGAGTGCGAAGGCCTTCTCGATCGTCTCGGGGAACAGCGCCGGCGTCTCGACTCTCCAGGCCCGCTTCACGAAGGGGCGGTAGATCTCGTATTGCGCACCGTCGGAATGCAGGTTCACTTCCTGGTGCGGGTGCTTGCCGAAGTAGAACGAAGGGACGTCCCCGGATATCACGACCATGGGGATGCAGTCGAGGGCGGCGTTTGCCACCCCGGTGGCGGCGTTGGTGAGTCCTGGGCTGAGGTGGGTGAGCAGGACGCTGGCTCTGCCCGTGACACGCGCGTAGGCGTCTGCCGCATGGCTGGCTACTTGTTCGTGTCGGACGTTGACAAACTCGATGGGGCTGCCCTCGAGTGCAGCGAGCACAGCGATGTTGGTATGGCCACAAAGGCCGAAGATGTGACTCACCCCGCGGTCTCGTAAGTAGTCGACCAACTGTTCGGCGACCGTCCTCATGTCAGTCCTCTTTGTTGGATGTCATCTTCAGTTTCGGCCTCTCGTGAGTCGAAACCTCGCACTGCGATCCCGTCGTACTCCGCTGCGGTCGGGTCAATGGTGCGCATCGGCAGTTCGCGATCCTGCTCCTCGACGTAATGAGCCGCCAGACCGAAGCTCCTCGAGATGGCGAATAGAAAGTCGCCGTACGCCGGGGCGAGACGAAGCGCGGTGAGCGCGACCGCCAGGGCGCCGTCGATGTTGACCGGCACCGGGTTGCCTGAGTGCTGGCTAACCCGTGCAGCCAGGACTCTCACTGCGGCTTCATGCCTTCCGTCGGATAGTTGGGCAGCCACCTGCAATAGCCGCTCGGCGCGGAGGTCGCGGCTATGCCAGCGGTGCCCGATACCGGGAAGGCGCCGGCCGGCGGCACGCTCGGACTCGAACACTCGATTCGCCCAGGGTTCCAGATCTCCATCGGCCGGGGCGGTGACCATGATGCGCATTGCCCGGCTGACTACCGCGCCGTGAAACTCGCTGAATGCGAGAATGCCACCGGCCAACCCGCTCATTGGGGTGGCCCGGGTCGAGGCAATCGTGCGTGTGACCAGGGCCGAGGGCGAGAGCGGGCCGTGATCGATGGATGCGACCAGGCAAGCACCCAGCAGATCCGCCTCCTCCTGCGTCGGAGAGTCGCCACGCCAAAGCCTCAGCAGCACCGCCGGAAATGGCTCTCGGCCTATCGCTTCATCGAGGGCAACGCCACGGACGAAAACACGCTCGTCGGTCGTGGCCGTGATGGCTGTCGACCACGGTTGCGCTCTGTGTGCCTGCCCGGTCGGTGACCCCTGATGAGCACCCGAGCCAGGTCCTTGCGTCACCACGAGCGGGTCGCACAGTAAGGGTCGTTCCATATATTGGGCCGATAATCCAACATGAGGAACGGTAGTCTCCGAAACGGAGGGGTGTCAATGAGCATTTTCAACCGCTCTTGAGGAGGGCGCCGATCTCGGCGGCGCATTCCTCGAGGGGCTGTCGCAGCTTGGCGAGCCGTCCCCCGTCAAGACGCGTGGTTGGCGCCGAGACGCACAGGGCGGCCACAACGCGGTCCCTGGCATCGGCAATCGCTGTGGCGGCGGCCGAGACACCTTCCTCACGCTCGCCCACCGACGTCGCCCATCTTTCGGCGCCAATCTGCTCGAGCTGCTCGTCCAGCTTGGTGCCCGGGGCATTGGGCATGCTGGGAGCGTCCGCTCTTGCCCTATCGAGCTCTAGCTCCTGGACTTGACGATCGGCAAAAGCCAGCAGCAGCTTGCCAGCCGCGCCGACTCGAAGAGGTAGTGGCCGGCCCAACTGGATGAATGGCCGGAGCACGTGCCGTCCCTCGACGGCCGCGATGCAGATCCGTGTGTCGTGCTCTCGGACATAGAGGTGGACGCTCTCACCCAATTCGTCGCGCAAATTGCGCATCGGTTGTTCGGCCACCAGTCGAAGGTCGAATGTGTCGGCGGCGGCCTCTCCCCAATAGAGCAGGCGCGGGCCAAGCGAGTAGAGACCACCGTCGGTGCGACGAACGATGCCCAGGGCGGCGAGGTCGTTGAGGAGCCGGTGGGTCGACGACTTGGGCATATCTAAGGCCGATCGCACGTAACCGAGCGTTACCGGTTCACCCACCTGGCCGAGACAGTCGATGAGCTCGCTTGCCTTCTGGAGGACGGACATGTCAGGGGTTCCCCCCCAACAGTCCGATCGTTTCGGGGAGCCAGAGGGTGATGGCGGGAATGTAGGTGATGAGTAGCAGAACGATCACCAGGGGTGGCAGGAAGTAGGCCGCGCCCTTGAAAACGCGCTCGAGCGGGATTCCGGTGACTGAGCTCAGGACGAAGACCACTCCCCCCATCGGAGGCGTTAGGAGCCCGATCATCAGGTTGAAAATAATGATCGACCCGAGTTGCACCGGGCTGACGCCGAACGCGATGGCAACTGGCAGCAAGATCGGTGTGACAATGATGAGTGCTGACGTCGGCTCGAGCAGCATTCCGAGGAAGAGCAGCAAGGCGTTGACGATGAGCAGGAAGACGAAGGGGTTGTCGGTTAGGTCAATGAGTCCCTCGGCAACCTTCTGCGGAACCTGCTCTCGTGCCAGGATCCAGCTCAGGAGCGCGGACGCTCCGATGATGAGCATGATCTGTGCAGTTATGACCGCGGTATCGCGGAAGATGGTGGCCACGTCCTTCAGGGTCAACGTCCGGTAGGAGAGCGCCAGCAAGAGCATGTAGAGGGCCCCGACCCCAGCGGCCTCAGTGGGAGTGAAGAACCCACCGAGGATTCCTCCAGGATGATCACGGGAGCGACCATCGGAGGGAGGGCGCGCACGAATGCTCGGCGCACTGCACTCCAGTCATACGGATCACCGACGAGCTCGGGCCTGTGCCTTGCCCATAAATAGACCAAAGCCGCAAGGGCCAAGGTCATGAGGAGCGCCGGAATCACCGCAGCCACGAAGAGCGCCCCTGTAGATACCGCGGCGACGGATGCAAACACGACCGCCGGGATGCTGGGTGGCATGATCGGGCTGATGAGGGCGGAGCTGGCGCTGAGCCCTACCGAGAACTCTGCCGGGTAGCCCTTCTTGCGCATGTGGGTGACCTCGATGGAACCGATCCCCGCGGCATCTGCCAGCGCGGCGCCGCTCATCCAGGAGAATCCAAGGCTGACGGCGATGTTCACGTAGGCAAGACCGGCCCGCAGCGGCCCGAGGAAGAGGACGGCGGCGTCGTAGAGCCGATCGGCGATCTCCGTCCGTGTGGCCACGATTCCCACCAGGATGAACAGTGGCACGGCGAGGAGCGGCCAACTGTCGATCCCCTGCATGACGAGCCGGACCGCCAGGTGCGGTGTATAGCCCTCGACCAGGAAGTAGACGACCGAAGGGGCGAAGATCGCAAATGCCATCGGGACACGCAATAGGAAGAGCACGATCATCGCGATGATCAGCAAGGTCACGCTCATGCCGCATCCCCGCCGCGACCCCGTAGGGCGGGGACGTCCCTGATCACGATGGCCAGGACGACACGCACTACGACCAACACGAGCCCGACAAGGGGCACAGCGTTGACGAAGCGCAACGACAACCCTCCGGCCGGCGTGACCTGATCGACGCCGGTGGTTACCAGGATGTAGCTGCCGTATATCAGAAAGAGGCAGGTGGCAAGAATGACGAAGTTGACGAACAGCTTGACAACGGCCAGCCAGCGGCCCTTGGCCACGTAATCGATGATCTGAATTGTGATGTGGCGAGGCGCGTAAGCCATCAAGTAGCCGGCGAGGAGAAATGTGACCCATACCATCGAGAGGCGAGCCAGCTCACCGGTCCACGGTGCTGCCCACGCCAGATAGCGCTGGGCGACCTGGGCCAGGACCAGGACGAGAATCAGCAACAGGAGCAGCCCCCCGACAATCTGCTCCAGCAAGCCAAGGGCCCGGAAGATCGTGCGCATCGGCTCCCGGGCGGGCAAGAGTGGCGGCTCGGCAGCGGGCTCCTCGATCTCCAGTGCATGGAGCTCGGCAGCCGGGTGTTCGTGAGCCGGGTCGGCGTCATCGGTGGGCGGGACGTCGTATCGGTCCATCAGAAGGTCATCCTCCGGGGGCCACTGCCGCCGGCGCGCTCACGACCATAGGCTGCTTCGATGGTGAGATGGGGCCCGGGAAAGGCCTGGGCCCCATCGACTAGCTCTATCCCCCGGCCGTGGATTGGATCGCATCTAGGACTGCGATCTGCTCCTCCGACCAAGCGTCACGCAAGAAGGGCTCGGCCTTCTCGCGGAACGCATCGCGGTCGACGTCTTCGACGATCTCCATGGCGCCGTCGTCGCGCCAGCCGGCGAGGATCTCCTCCTCCGAGGTGGCGGCGCAATCCGGCTCCTGGACCATGGCCTCTCCGACCGCAGCTTCGAGCGCGGCCTGCTGGTCGGCGCTGAGCCCGCCCCAGGTCTCGGCGTTGATCACCACGAGGTTGGAGCTGAGTTGGTGACTCGACATGCTGATGACGTCCTGGACCTCGTCGAAATTTTCCGCGTCGATGTTGACGATCGGGTTCTCCTGGCCGTCGACCGTGCCATTTTGGAGGGACAGATACAGCTCCTCGAAGTCAACTTCGACCGGTTCGGCGCCCATGGCCTCGGCGTTGAGAAGGTACTGAGGCGACGGAGGAAAGCGCATCCGCAATCCCTGGAGGTCCTCAGGCGCACGGATGGGCACGTTGGCCGTGAACTGTCGGGCCCCCGTGTTCCATGCGCCCAGGATGTGAACACCTGTCGCTTCTTCGAAGCCCTGAGTCAGCTCGTCTGAGGCATCGCTGGTGAAGAACTGGTAAAGATGGTCACTGTCGTCGAAGACGAAGGCTCCGTCGACCACGCTCATCGGCTCATACACTGTGCTGAGAGCGGACGCGCCCTGGATGTCGATGTCGATGTCGCCCGAGATGACCGACTCGATGCGGTCGGCGTCACCACCGAGCTGGCTGTCACCGAAGATCTCTATCGTGAGCCCGACGTCGGCGGCCTCGGTCATCTCTTTGATGACGTTGGCGCCACAGTCGACCTGGGGCTGCCCGTCCTGGTAGCTGTGGGCGAGGACGAGCTCCCCCTCCCCCTGCCCCGCTGCGGCGGTGGTCGCAGACTCGGCCCCCGTGGTGTCGGTGGTTCCTGCTTCGGTCGTGGTCGCCGCACCGTCGCCGCACGCCGCGAGTACGAGAAGCACCGTCGGCAAAAGGGCGAGGATGCGCGGTCGCTTGCTCATTTCGTCCTCCCTCTACGTCACCTTGGAAACCGGCGGGACAGCCGTGTTCCACATAGTTGGACAGCAAACTATCATACGGGACAGTTTCCGGTGGCGCAACTGGCTTCGGCTAGGCCGCGACACGGATCCAGGTCTTGCCGCGTGCTGATCCGCTTTGTTCGAATGCGAGCTGGGTCTCGTCCAAGGGGTATTCGTCGGTGACGATCCGGCCCGGGGCGAGCCTGCCTTCGGCGATCATGGCGATGGCAGTCTCGAAGTCGCCGGGATGGTCGTAGGTCAGCGAGCCGCGCAGAGTCAACTGGCGGCGGACCATGGTCTGAGCGCTGAGCTCCAACGGATTCGCTGTCGAGTCCCAGGCAGAGCAATGTGCCGCCGACCTCGACGCGGTCGAGAGCGACAGTCATCGATGACGGCGACCCCACCGTGTCGACGACTAGCGGGAAACGCTGAGTGCCGTCGGTGGCTGCCGGGAGAGCGCCCAGTTCGGCCGCCAGGGCAACGCGGGCCTGGTTGACGTCGTCGGCGTACACGACAACCCCGCGCTCCAGGAGAACGAGTGACATCGTCAGGCCCTGGGCCCCGGACCCGACCACCAAAGCGGCGTCGGGCTGTTCCGTCCCCAAACGGCGGAGCGCCGCCACGGCCACGGCCGTCGGCTCCACGCCAACGAGATCCGTGAAGCGGACGTCGGGGGCCGTCCAAGCGAACGAGTTGGGGACAACCAACTGCTCTGCGAGGGCACCGGGGCGATTCATGCCGACCGATTGCCTGGCGGCACAGGCCGAGGTCCAACCGCGGCTGCATTGATCGCAGGCGAAGCACGCAACGTTCGGTTCGACCACAACCATCTGACCAATGCGCTCGGGTGAGACATCCGGCCCGACCGCGTCGATGACACCGAAGGCCTCGTGACCCATGATCCATGGATAGGTTGGCGCTTTCCATCGGCCGTTGAAGACGCTCATGTCCGAGCCGCACAAGCCGACGCCACTCACCTTGATCCTCACCTCCCTTGGTCCGGCCTCCAGGTCGGGGACGTCATCGATCGCCACTTTCCCCGGCTCGAGGAGCAGTGCCGCCCTCATGTCACCCTCTCCAGCAAACGTCGGGGATTTGCCACGAGCATCTGGGTGAGCTCGTCCGAGGACACCCCGGCGTCTCGCAGCATCGGGATTATCCGCTTGGAGACCGTGTCCATCTGCCAGTGCGGCGCTGACGCGGCGCGCCACGATGGCGGCGTGACGTGGCTGTAGAAGGCAGCGTCCTGGGAGAGCACCATGCGATCGGCGTAGCCGAGTTCGAGGAGCATCACCACGGTTCGAACTCTCCGTTCATCGGCGAGGACATGCTCCATGCCGAACCGGTCCATGCCGATCGTGGATCCGTTGTCCATCAGCGCACGCAGGTAATCGAGGTCCTCGCTGTCACCGGAGTGGCCGATGACGACGTGCTCGGCGGATACTCCGCGCTCGCTCAGGAATGCCTGCTCTCGAGTCCATTCCGTGACGCCGGATGTGAGTGCGTCGAGATCGTCACGCCGGTCTCCTGGTGGGCGACAGCTGCTGCTGAAATGACTCGAGCGACATCGGGGGTGAAGCCCTCTTCGTCGGCCACCACCTTGAGCATGCCGGCTCGCACGTTGCTACCAGAGATACCGTCGCGGATGTCTCGGACGAAGAGCTCTACGAGTGGGTCCGGGCGGTCGATCCCCGCCGGGA
Source organism: uncultured Actinomycetes bacterium (assembly GCA_963758695.1). Lineage (GTDB taxonomy): Bacteria > Actinomycetota > Acidimicrobiia > Spongiisociales > DATADW01 > DATADW01. The sequence goes on along the minus strand of CAVWWM010000009.1, from coordinate 438,730 downwards.
CCGTGGAACCGGAAGTACGTAGGCAACACGTTGGGGGTGTACCAGCCGGTGGCGGCGATGAGATTGACTTGGACCCGCTCCGCTACCCGGGCGACCAGCCACACGTCCCGGCCCAGCCCCGGAACGGTCAGATCGACCACCGTGCGGACGCCCTCCTCGTAGAGGTGGTGAGGCCCTCGACAGCCGTCTCGATCGCAGCGGGTGGATCCCACTCGCCGTCGGGGAGGTTCAATTCGAGCTCGGGGTTGCGAACGAAGATGTGCTCGTGGATCAGTGTCATGCCGAGTCGGTCGGAGTTGACCGGCCCGCGAAATGTCTCAACCGATCCCACGCTCGACCGACCTGGTATCTGGGTCTCCGCCGCTCACGCGGCGCGATGCGGGCTTGCATCTCCTCAGTCGCCTCTCCCAGCTGCTGTCGCAAGCGCAGGCACCGTACCCGGGGTCCGCGAGAGCTTCGGCACCACCCCTGGCACCAGCAGCGGTCGATCGAGCCGCTCGTCTTCGACCTCCACGATGACGCCGCGCGCCCGAAACTGCGGATCGGAGACGATGTCAGCGATGCTGTTGATGGGGCTGACCGGTACCTCCTGATCGCGGAGGATCTGACGACCTCGTCGACCGTCCGGGTTTTCGTCCAAGCAGCGATCACCGCGTCGAGCTCTTCAGCGCGCGCCACTCGGGCCTCGTTGGTCTCCAGAGATGGGTCGTCAGCGTGATCATCTCTACCCAGGATCCGGAACAGTGTTCGAAACGGCCCCGGGGTGTTGGCGGCGATGCACACCATCTTCCCGTCGGCACAGGGATAAGCATTGGTTGGCGCCGAGTTGTGAGCGATGTTTCCGGTTCTTTGGCGCACCGCGCCGTGGAAGGCATATTCGGGCAAGGATTCCCTCCATCATGGCAAAGACCGACTCGGTCAGTGCCACGTCCACGACCTGGCCGCGACCAGACCTCTGGCGTTCGTGGAGTGCTATGAAGGCGCCGATCACGGCATGCAGCGAAGCGATGGAATCGCCGAGGCTGAGTCCGACCCGCATCGGGGGTCGATCGGGGTCCCCGGTGATCAGCCGCAGCCCACTGGCGGCTTCAGCAATGGTGCCGAATGCCGGCTGGTTTTTCAGTGGACCTGTTTGCCCATAGCCCGAGATCCGAACCACGATCAGCCCCGGATTGGCCTCCGAAAGATCCTGGGGATCCAGATTCCATTTCTCCAGCCTGCCAGGGCGGAAGTTCTCTATGAGGATGTCGCTTTCGATCGCCAGCTGTCGAACGAACGCCTGATCCTTCGCCTCATTGAGGTCGGCGGTGACGGAGTATTTCCCACGCGATTGGACGAGGTGCCACAACGAATTGGTACCGTCCCAGGTCATCCCCCAACTGCGCAGAGGGTCTCCGCGGTCCGGGTGCTCGACCTTGATGACCTCGGCACCGAAGTCCGCGAACAGGCGACCGGCAAAGGGGCCGGCGATCAATGTCCCCAGTTCGAGGACCCGCAGGTCCGATAGCGGCCCGCTCCGCACTCCACCAGTGCGATGTTCCGCATTGTTGGACATGGATCCAGCATATTGGACGCGATTCGATGTGGTCAAGACATGGTCCATGCCTCGTGATTTCCCATGCGCCACCCGGCCGAAAATCGAAGATGTGTGTCGTCACGGTGAACCCGTTCGGTCCACGGTCGAGGTGGCCCGCGTCGGTGAAGGTCTCGAAGGCGAGGTCTGGCGGCCCGTCGATGGGAGGGGAGACCACGATCTCCTGGTCGGGTGCTGTCTCGCTACTGACGTAAAGTCAGATCTTGGGGAGGTTGAACCCGGACTTCTTGACGACATAGTCGCGTGACTCGACCACCGCCCGCTTGACCGCTTCCCAATCGACGTGGAGGAGCTTGCCGTGGCGCTTCATCACCTGCCCTGCGATGAGCACGGTGTCCACGTTCCCGGTGTCCATCCCGACCACCACGGCGGTGGTGGGATCGTTGAGCGGGGTGACGTTCATCCGATCGGTCCGCAACATGATGACATCCGCCTGCTTTCCCGGGGTAAGGCTCCCCACCTTGTCTTCCAACCCGTTGGCTCGAGCCCCTTCCACCGTGGCGTACTCGAGGACCTCACGCATCGAGATGGGCGGCTTGCCCTGGGCCGATGCCAGGGCCCGCTGCAGAGTGAGCACCGAGCGCATCTGGTTGAACATGTCGGCAGGGACGTTGGTCTCGACGTCCACGCTGAGACTGGGGCGGAGACCGCGGTCGAGGAACTTCTGAATCGGCGGCATGCCGTGTCCCATCATCATCTCCACCGGCGAGGCCAGGGACACGGTGCCGCCGGTGTCGACGATCATCTGGATCTCCGTGTCGTTGAGGGTCGTGCAGTGGATGTAGGTGGTATCGGGGCCGAGGAGCCCGGCAGCACCCATCTCCTGGACCTTGGCGTCCTGGCCATAGGTTCCGACACCGACATGAGCGGTGATACGTGCCGCCGTCTCCCGCGCCAGCTTCCAGTGGTCGCGCGACACCTCGAAGTCGGTGAACTCCGGGCCAGGTGCGGCGAGGGCAAGCGTCAGTCTCTGGTCCTTGGTGGAGAAGTGCTCGGTGGCGGCGCGGACGAACCAGCTCGGCTGGCGCTCCTCCCATTTGCCCCACCAGGGGAACCCGTATGCGAACACCGCACGCATCCCCGAGTCCTTGAGAGCCTGGACCACGGCGTCGGTGTGGGCCGGTGATGCCTGGATATGTGACCAGTCGAGGAGAGTGGTGATCCCGGCGTCGATGGCCCCGAGGGCGCTCACCAGATCTCCGACGTAGGCGTCCTCGGGTCGGAATGCCGGCGCCAGCTTGTGGAGGACGAACGAGATGTAGCTCGTCCGGCCCTCCAGGGGCACATCGGTGCCGATGTTGCGGAGGATGCCCTCCCAGATGTGGCGATGGGTGTCGACGAACCCGGGGAGGACGATCATCCCGGAGGCGTCGATCACCTCGGCGCCGTCGACTGCCAAACCGGGCCCGACCGCGGCTATCCGGTCGTGTTCGATGAGAACGTCGGCTTCGGCGAAGTCACCGACCTTCCGTCGAGCGAGAGCACGATCCCGCCCTTGATCAACTTCCTCCCCGTCGGCACCACCCTGAAATCGGTCCCCGCCGGGTAGAGATTGGGGAGGGTGGTCTCCTGCGGTGGCTCGCTCCCGATGACAATGCGCCGGGCCCGCCGGTAGTTGCGTTTCACCAGCTCCTTGATGTCCCCCACCTGGAAGAGCACGATCCCGATGAGGACGAGGACGCCGATGATCAGGAGCCCGTAGTCGGCGCTGAGCCCGAGGAACGGGACGACCGTGAGGATGAGGGCGAGAAGGAGGGCCGCGACCACTCCACCGATGAACGTGGCCCGGCCCCCGGACAACGCCGCCCCGCCGAGCACCGCAGCGGCGATGCTGTTCAAGGTGTAACTGCTCCCGATCTGGGCGTTTCCCACGCCGGAGCGGGCCATCACGAAGAAGGCGGCGAAGGCGGCGAACAAGGCCGAGAAGATCAGCGCCCGGACCCTGATCCAGTTGGTGCGGACGCCACCGCGCTTGGCCGATCGCTCGTCGAACCCGACCGACCGAAGCTGGAGTCCCGACCCACTCGAGTGCAGCCAGACATCGAGGAGCCCGGCCCCGACCACGACGGCGATGAACGCCAGAGGCACCGGACCGATGCCTCCACGGAGCATGGCGAGAAATCCGGGGTCGATGGCGCCGCCCGGCGCCGGTCGAAGGGTGAGCGAGATCCCATCGAGGATGCTGAGCGTGGCGAGGGTGGCGATGATCGAGGGGATCTTCACGCCACGGACCAGGCCGGCGTTGACCAAACCGACCAGCAGGCCGGCGAGCAGCACCGCACCGCTGCCGATCAGGATCTGGGTGCCGCTCGCACCGGTCGGTATGAGGAAGGAGGCGATCACCACGCCCAGGCTGATCATCGACCCGACCGAGAGGTCGAGGTAGCCGACCAGGAGGGCATGGGTCTGCGCCATCGCCGCCACCGCCAACGGGATGGCGAGCAGGAGGATGTTGGCGATGTTCGTCGTGTTGACGAACCCGGGAAAACGCGTAGCTCGTGTACCAGACCACGGCGATGATCAGCAGCACCTGGAGCGCCACCGGCATCCACAGCCGGACCTTGACGATTTTGCGCCACTTGTTGACGTCGCGGGCATTGCGCAGAACCTTGCGGACCGCCTGTCTCGCCGAGTCGACCGTCAACGATGGACCTGTCATGAGGCGGGTGGTGTTGCCGCTTTGGGCATGGCCACACCGAGCGGCGAGCGGCCGGCGCGCGAGAGGCCGGGACCTCGCACGATGGCCTCGACGATGCGCAGCTCGTTGAGCTCATCGCCCGGGATCTCCTCGATGATCGTCCCGCGCGACATCACGAGCACCCGGTCGCACAACCCGGCCAGCTCGAGGGGGTCGCTCGACTTGACCAGGAGTGCGGCCCCGCTGTCGGTTCGGGCGCGAAGGGCGCGGTAGATGTCGAATCGGGAACCGACGTCGACACCCTGAGTGGGCTCGTAGGCGAGGATGACCACGGGTTTCCTGAGGAAGGTCCGCGAGACCGAGACCTTCTGTTGGTTGCCCCCCGAGAGGAACTCGACCGGCTGCTCCAGCGACGGTGTGCGGACCTCGAGCCGGGCGACAAGGTCCCTCACCGCCAGGCGCTCAGAACGCCTCCGGAGGAACCCAAACGTGGTGAAGCGGCGCAGCGACTGGATGGTCGAGTTGACCCGAACACCGAGCACCGGCATCAGCGCCTCGTGCTTGCGATCCCCCGGCAGGAGCATGACCCCCGCCCGCACCGCCTGGTGGGTCGAGATCAAGCTGAGCTCGTGGTCGTCGCAAACCACCCTTCCCGCCCGGGGTGGCGTCCTCCCGGCCAGGCAGTCGAAGAGTTGGGATTGCCCGTTGCCCTCGGCTCCGGCGATCCCGACCACCTCGCCGCACTCCAATGTGAAGCTGACCGGGCCGAAAGCCTGACCCTGGAGCCCGTCTACGACGAGTACCTCACGACGCTCATCAGATCGGGGTGACGGCGCGGGAAACGCAGCCTCGAAGGGTCGCCCGACGATCAGGTCGACCAGGGCGTGCTCGCTCGTCTCCCTGGCATCGAACGTCCCCCTGGCCCTGCCGTCGCGAAGGACGGTGATCCGGTCGGCGATCTCGAGAACCTCGGGGAGACGGTGGCTTACGTACACCACACCCATGCCGCGCCGCCGGCAGGCGGCGACAGTGCGGTGGAGCGCCTCGACCTCGTCGGGCCCGAGGGCGGTGGTGGGCTCGTCGAGGAGCAGCACCTTCGGGTTGGAGACGAGCGCCTTGGCCACCTCGAAGAGTTGTCTCTGGGCGAGCGTGAGAAACCCCGCGGGCGCATCCGGGAAGAGCTCGAGATCCAGGTCGAACTCCCCCAGGAGCCGGCGCGCCCACTTCTTCCTCCTCCAGTACGGCGGCCGCTGGTCGGGTGGGGCCGCCAGGTAGAGATTGTTCTTGACCGGCTGGGCCAGGATCAGCGAAGTGTCCTGGTAGGCCATTGCGAGGCCGAGTTGGCGTGCCAATGCCGGCGAGTCGGTCCGGAGACGCTTGCTCCCGATGCGGACGGTCCCCGAGTCGGGCTCGACGAACCCGCTGGCGATCCCGAGGAGAGTCGACTTACCCGAGCCGTTCTCGCCGACGAGGGCATGCACCTCGCCGGCGCGGCAGTCGAAGCTGACATCGGTCAGCGCCCGGACCGCCCCGAACTGGCGGGATACCCCGCTCAGTTCGAGGACGATGTCCGGGGTCGGCTCCCCTCCTGGATCGCCTGGGCTCAACTCATCCTTCCGGGTACATCAGGGCGAGCACCTCGTCGGGGACGAGCGACGTTCCCGAAACGGTCGGCGTGACCCGATCCGGGTCACAGTCGTCCTGGGTCACCTGACGCATCACGTGGGGCACCACGATCTCGCCCGGGATCTCGGCACCTGCCAGGTTCATCATCTGGGCGGTCACCGCGGTGCGCGACTGGAAGTTGCCACCGGCGGAGAACCAGATGTTGTAGTTCGGGTTGTTGCGCTCGGCCCAGTCGCAGAACAGGGTCTGCTCGTCGGTCCGCACCGCGATCGTCATGTTTTCGATCGGAACTCCGTCCAACGCGGTGAACAGGCCATCGGCGTACTCGTAGCTGAAACCGGCCATGTCCGGGTTGGTGGACAGCCAGCCTCTGACGACGTCGCGGGCGATGTCGTTGGCCCAATACGTGTCACCGGTGGTCGAGTTCTCATCGGCCGGCGGGTTGATGACGTCGATCCCCTGGCCCAATGCGGGGATGTGGCACTGCTGCCACCCCAGCGACAGCGCATTGCCCGGTGTCCCACCGAGGACGCCGATCGTGCCCTCGCCGACTCCCTCGTTGATCACACCGGCGAAGCTCTCTCCCAGGGAACAGAGGTCCTCACCAACCACCCCCAGGTAGTCCTCGCCGGGGATGAGCGATCCATCCTGTTCGGGAAGACCGACCCATCCTGCTGAGTAGGACATGTACGGGATGCCTGCCGCCTCGGCGGCCTTGATGGAGTCGCCGAGGGCAATGCCCCAGTCGGGGTAGCCGATGATGAAGTCGACCCCTCGCTCCACCATGAAGTTGATGTCACCGATGGGGACCGCCGGATCCGTGGACCCACTGGGCATCACGGAAGACGATGGTCCCGATGTCCTCGTAGGTGAGCGCCTGGAGGATGGCCTCCATGCGGGTCACCTGGCGCCAGACGTTGAGCCCGCCACCGTCGGCGTAACCCATGACCACCTCGCCACCGGTGCCGGTCTCGCACTCACCGCCACCAACGGTCGAGTTGTAACACTCGATGGCGGTGGTGATGGTGGCCTCGTCCAGATCCTGCTCCGCCCGGGCTATCGAAGCCAGGACGATCGGATCGGTCAGTTCGACCGGGCCGAGGGCCTTTTCGACCAACGCCGGATCGGCATCGGTGCTCTCACCGTATGCGGAGAGATCGTCCGCTGCGGAGGCCGTCGTCTCGGTCGCCACGGTCGTCTCGACTGCCGCAGCCGTGGTCTCCGTGGCCACGGTTGTCTCGACCGCCGCCGCCGTGGTGTCAACAGCCGCCGCAGTCGTCGCCGCCGGCTCCTCGGCGACCGTGGTACCGGCCACGTCGCCGGTACACGCCGCCAGGACAAATGCCAGGACGGCGATCAGGGGCAAAACCCTGCTTCTCATATTCCTCCTCCAATCATGTGTGTCGGTCCGTTCTCCCCCTCTGGTGACTCATCTCACGGCTCACCACCTGCGACCAGGGTGTCCTCGCTACGCCTTCTGGTTTTCGAGCGGTCGCGCAGAACCCTTTCCACCCCCTTGATGATTCGGTCCCCGGAAACCAGCATCCCACCCACGATCACCAGCCCGAACACCACGAACTGGAGGGCGGTGGGAAGGCTCAAAACCCGCATCATCTGGTTGAGGCCGGCCAGGAAGAACGCCGCGGCAAAAGTCGAGATCGGGCTGGCTAGACCGCCGGTCAGCGAAGCGCCGCCGATGACGACGGCGGCTATCGGGCCGAGCAGGTAAGGGGCGCCGACGGTCACTCCGGGCGCCCGGAGGAACCCCGCCAAGAGGACGCCGGCCGAGGCGTAGAGGATGGCGGCCACGACGTAGGTGAGGATCTGGGTGACGTTGACCCTGAGCCCCATCACTGTCGAGGCCACCGGGTTGGCGCCGACCACCTGGAACCTGCGGCCTACCGCGGTGAACCTGAAGATGATGACGAGGAGGACGGTCAGGGCGACGCCGACCCAGAAGATCCGGGTCACCCCGAGGAAACTGCTGTTGGCCCAGTCGGAGAGTCCAGGCGGTACAGGTTTCTGGATGGCGACGGTGCTGTAGTAGCGGCTGGCGACCCCGATGACGATCTGGCCGACCGCCAGGGTGACAATCAGCGGGTTGAGCTTGAGGCCGCCGATGAGGATCCCGTTGAAGAGGCCGATCACCGCCGCTGCGCCGATGGCGGTGAGGTAGGCGATCCAGATCCGCTCATCGGATTGCTGACCGACCCCGACCATCAACAGCCCACCGAGCAGAAAGGTGCCGGGGACGCTGAGGTCGATCCCGCCGGTCATGATCACAAGCATCTGGCCGAGGGCGGTGATGGCGAGGAAGGTCCCCATCGGAGCGATGGCATCCAGCCCGGCGCTGGACAGCGTGGCGGGTGCCCAGATCGACGCCACGATCACGAGGAGGATCAGCGCCAAGTAGACCGGCATGTAGCGCGAGCCGACGACGAATGAGGTGATCGCGGCGGACGGGGTACGGGAAGCGGTCATCCCGACCCCACCAGCAGACCCGATGCCCCCGCCACCTGCTGGCGCGCCGTCGCCGCCAGTTTGCGGACGCGGTCGAGGTCGGCGTCGAGGGCGCCCTCCCGTACCACCGGGGTTCCGGCGACGAACACCCAGTCGACGTTCGATGTGTCCATACCCCAGACCACGGCGCCGATGGGGTCGTTGATCGGGAAGATGTTGGGTCGGTCGGTGCGGAGCATCACGATGTCGGCTTGTTTTCCCACCTCGAGCGAGCCGGTCTCGGCCCCGAGGCCGACGGCATGGGCGCCGTCGATCGTGGCGTAGCGGATCACCTCACGGGTGGTCAGCAGTTTGGGGAGGCCGGCCTTTCCCGCCAGCTTCGAGTCGAAGTAGGTGGCGTGCTGGAGCGAAATCGTCGCTCGAATCTGGGCGAAGAGGTCGCCGGGCGCGATCCGCTCCGTGTCGATCCCGAGCCCGGGCCGGATGCCGCGGTCGATCAGCCTCTGGACCGACAAGGTCGGGGCACCGCGCGCCAGTTCGCTGCACGGTGTGAGCACCACCGCCGCCTTTGCCGAAGCGACGGCGTCGAGGTCATCGTCGTCGAGATGGGAGCCGTGGACCAGGGTGACATCGGCCCCGAGCAGGTTCCGCTCCGCCAACCCGGATCCTGCCCCAGGGCCGGACGTCCCGGAATGGGTGTGGATGCGCAGCCCGAGTTCGCGGGCCAAGGTCCAACCCGCCGAGTCGCCGCTCGACTCTGGAAGCCCGGCGGCCAGGGAGGTGTTGGAGACGGTCGGGGTGCCCGCCAACCGCCGCAACCCGCGTCCCCATCGATCTCCGCTCGATTCGGCACCGCCGTAGGCGAAGACGGTCCTGAGCCCGGAGTCGGCATGTGCCTGGAGGGCGGCATCGGTGTGGGAGTCATCGGTGTTGACGTCACACCAATCGACGACGGTGGTGATTCCCGCTTCGGATGCCCCGAGCAAGCCGATCAGGGTCGCGGCATACAGGTCGTCGGCCGAGTAGTGGAGGGCATAACTGCCGGAAGATTCGGTGAACCCGGATATGTCCCCGAGACCCCTGAACAGCGATTCCCATACATGGCGATGGGTGTCGACGAACCCGGGCATCACGATGGTGTCGCCGGCTTCGACCACCGTGGCATCACGCGCCCGCAGCGAAGGGCCGATCTCGGTGATGGTGTCACCGTCGATGAGGACGTCGGCTTCGAGGTGGTTGCCGGTGGCCTGACTCATGCTCAGGACACAACCGCCCTTGATGAGCGTCCTGGTCACGTGTCACATTCCGCGACGTCAGCCGTCATGGCCGATGTGTGCCTATCCCACCCCCCGGTGTCATGCCGAGCCATCCCCACCGCCGAAGCGAGTTGTTCACTGTTCAGTGAGGCTACACATGGTTGATCCCAATCGGTCACTGTGGCGCGCTTTGTCCGCAGCATTGGGGGGTTCGATGGGAGGGAATGAACAGCACGACTACACGCCTTGGTTGATGGCAGATTCCGTTGTGGACCCGATATGAGGGACCCCGTTCTGGGCGACCTCCTCCTTGCCGCCGGGTTATGGTCTGAGCAATTGCCCTGATCTGAGCAAATGCTCATTGGAGTCCGATGCTTGCAGAACTCAGCCGTGACGAACACGAGCTGTTGGCCCGCATTGCGCACCGGTCATTCATCGATCGCAGGACGCAAGGCGAGATTGCCAGTGAGTTCGGGTTGTCCCGGCCGAAGGTGCAAAGGCTGCTCGACCGGGCCCGATCCGCCGGCGTCGTCGAGATACACATCGACGTCCCACCGGGGCTGGACCTCGATCTGGAGAGCCGGCTGGCCGAAACCTTCCAGCTCGCGGAGGCGGTCGTCAGCTCCGACCAACCCGATCCGGAGTCGCAGAGGGGAGCGGTCGCCCGCAACGCCGCCAGGTACCTGGAGCGAGCCTTGCACGACGGTGATGTCGTGGCTGTCAGCCACGGTCGTGACACCGGTGCCATCCCCCGCTACTTCCACCCCGCGGCGACCATCGATTGCGTTTTCGCCAGTGCGATGGGTGGGTCCTCGCGAGTGGACGTCCCCACCAATCCGAACGAGATCAGCCAGGCGCTGGCGGAGCGCTGTGGAGGGCGGGCCCAGAGCCTGTACGCACCGGCCTACCTGGAGAGCCCGGCGCTGCGGCGGGCACTGCTCCAGCACGAAGCTGTAACCCAGACCCTCGAGATGGCAGCCGGCGCTGACGTGGCTCTGGTCGGCATCGGGGGCACTGACGACGCGTGCACCATGGTGCGCAGCGGCTGCTTGACCATCGAGGAGATGGCCCGTCTGCGCGCTCACGGCGCAGTGGGCGACGTCCTGGGCAACTACGTAGGCATCCACGGAGAGCACATCGAGTCTCCCCACAGCCGCCGGCTCATCGGCCTTTCCATCGACGAACTGCGACAGATCGAGACGGTGGTGGCAGTCGTCTCCGGGGACGAAAAGCCGCTGTCGATCCTCGGCGTGCTCAACGCCGGGATCATCAACGTCCTCATCGTCGACGAGAGGAACGCCCGGGCGATCCTCGATATGGCGTCGAAAGGAGGTGCCTGATGCCTGCGGTCCCCACTGGCGAGATCATCGAGCGAGCCTTTTCGGAGCGGTACGGAGTCGCCGCCATCAACGTGGTCAACGACCTCACCATGGAGGCAGTACTGGCGGCCGCCGCGGAGTTGCGCTCCCCGTTGATCGTCCAGACCTCGGTCAAGACCGTGAAGTCGGTCGGCGCCGATGCCTTGGTGGGGATGTGGCGTGCCATGGCCGCGGCGGTGGAGGTGCCGGTCTCTCTCCACCTCGACCACTGCCCCGAGCGAGACGTCATCTCCCTCTGTCTCGAGAAGGGCTGGGACTCGGTCCTCTTCGACGGCTCGTCGCTGAGCGTCGATGAGAACAAACGGCAATCGACCGAAGTGGTGGCGGAGGCCAGGGCCTACGGGGCGTTGGTCGAAGGCGAGATCGAGGGGTTCAAAAGGGTGGAGGACATCGGCGACGCCCAGGTTGAATCGGAGCAGTCGCTGGAGACGGCTGTGGACTTCATCACCTCGACCGGCGTGGACGTCTTCGCCCCTGCGATCGGCAACGCCCACGGGATGTACCAGAGCGCGCCCAAGCTCGACAGCCAGCGCGTCACCGAGATCGTCGAAGCCACCGGTGTCCCGGTGGCACTCCACGGGGGGACGGGGATGTCACCCGAGCAGTTCGAGGACCTCATCGCCCGGGGTTGCGCCAAGGTGAACATTTCGACGGCGCTCAAGATCCGGTACATGCAGTCCGGCTACGACTTCATGACCGAGAACCCCGGAAAGTACGACCCGCCCTCGCAGTTCGCAGTGCAACGCGACGCGGTCATGGAGATGGCAAAAGAGCACATCCGCCTGTTCGGGAGCGAGGGAAAGGCCTGGTGAGTGCCCTCATCCTCGACTGCGATGGCGTCCTCGCCGACACCGAGCGCGACGGGCACCGTGTCGCCTTCAACGAGACCTTCCAGCGGCTCGGCCTCCCCATCGAATGGTCGGAGGAGGTTTACGGCGAGAAGCTCCAGGTCGCCGGTGGGAAGGAGAGGATGGCGACCGAGCTGACCCCCGAGTTCGCAGCCGCCAACGGGTTGCCGGCCGACGCCGAGGGGCAGGCCGCCGAGTTGGCCGAATGGCACAAGGTGAAGACCGCCATCTACACCGACATGGTGGCTTCGGGCCGGCTCCCGCCGCGGCCCGGTGTCAATCGTCTGATATCCGAGGCGCAGGACGCCGGTTGGAAGCTCGCCGTCGCCTCGACCTCGGCGGAGCCGTCGGTGATAGCGATTCTCCGCCAGTCGGTGGGGGAGGAACGAGCGGACCGCTTCGACGTCGTACTGGCCGGCGACGTCGTCGAGAGGAAGAAGCCGGCCCCCGACATCTACCTGCTCGCGCTGCGGAGGCTGGGGGTGACCGCCGACGAGGCCCTCGTGATCGAGGACTCCCGGAACGGTCTGTTGGCCGCCACCGCCGCCGGGCTGCGGTGCGTGATGACAGTCAATGGTTATACGGAGGAGGAGGACAACAGCGAAGCGATTCTGGTCGTCTCGTCGCTGGGCGATCCGGGGGGTGAGCGGACGCGTGTCATCGCCAACCGCAGCGCCGCCCGACCCGGCGACTACGTGACCCTGCTGGATCTGGAGCGCTGTTTGGCGTCCTGACCCGATGCACGACATACAGGCTATGGAGGAGGTATGCATGGCAAGACCCGCGCTCGACGATGTCGATCTCGTCCTCACGACGATGGCGACAACGATCGTCGACAACGCCGACTATTTCGCCCAACTCGACGCCGTGGCGGGAGACGGTGACTTCGGCTACTCGCTGAGGAACGGCTTTGAGGTCGTCAGCGCCGAATACGACACCTTCGATCGTTCCAGCGTCGGGTCGCTGCTGAAGAAGGTCGGCTTTGTCATCTCGAGCAAGGTGGGTGGAGTGAGTGGCCCCATCTGGGGAACGGCCTTTCTCCGGGCGGCCGCCGCAGCCGGAGACAAGACGGAGCTCTCATCCGACGAGTTGATCGAGATCCTGCGCGCCGCCATCGAGGGGATCATGACTCGGGGCGACGCATCCGTGGGAGACAAGACGCTGCTCGATTCGCTGGTGCCGGCGGTCGACAGTCTGGAGGCCAGCTTCGGCGGCGGGGTGAGCGATGAGGGGGTCGCCGCCTTGCAGGAGGCCGCCGACGTGGCGGTGAAGGCTGCCGAAGGCACCCTGGGAATGATCGCCAAGCGGGGCCGTGCCGCCTACACGGGCGAGCGCAGCCGTGATTCGGTTGACGCCGGAGCTACCGCAATAGGGGTGATCCTCCAGGACATCGCCAAGGCATGGCGAGAGAAGTACCAAGAAGAGGAGACTCAGGCGTGAAGAAGTTCGTCAACGACCCCCGTCAGTTCGTCCCCGAGATGTTGGCCGGGATCCAACTCGCAAGTGGTGGGACGCTCAAGTACGAGCCGAAGTACAACCTGATCTATCGAGCCGACATCCCCAAGGACGACAAGGTCACCGTGATCCAAGGCTCTGGTTCCGGCCACGAGCCGGCTCACACGATGATCGTGGGTCCTGGCATGCTCGATGGGGCATGTCCCGGAGATGTCTTTGCCGGGCCGCCGGTCGAGTTCGTCTACGAGACCTCCAAGCTGTTGTACTCACCAAAGGGCATCCTTCATCTCGTCAACAACTACACCGGCGATCGCACTGCGTGGGAGATGGCCAAGGAGATGTGCGAGGCCGACGGGATGAAGGTCGAAGCACTCCTCGTCAACGACGACGTCGCGGTCAAGGACTCGACCTGGACCGTGGGCCGTCGCGGAGTGGCGGGCAACTTCTTCGTCATAAAGGCGGTCGGTGCCGCCTCGGAGAACGGTGCCGAGTTGGACGAACTGGTGCGGATCGGCGAGAAGGTGATCGCCCAGGTGAGGACGATGGGCATCGCGCTCAGCTCTTGCACCCCACCGGTTAGGGGCACCCCACTGTTCGAGATCGCCGATGACGAGATGGAGATCGGGATCGGCATCCATGGTGAGCCAGGCCGTGAGCGAACCAAGCTGGTCCCGGCGAATGACATCGTCGACATCCTCTTGGACGCGGTTGTGCCCGACCTCCCGTTCGAGTCGGGCGACGAGGTGGCGCTGATGATCAACGGGCTCGGTGGGACCCCAATCAGCGAGCTGTACCTGCTCTACGGGATCGCCCACAACAAGCTCGCTGAGAAGGGCATCAACGTCTTCCGCAGCTATGTGAACGAGTACTGCACCTCACTCGAGATGGCAGGGGGATCGCTCACGCTGCTCAAGGTCGACGACGAGCTCAAGGAGCTGTTGCTGGCCCCGGCGGAGATCTCCAACCGGGTCTTCTGAGAGGCAAGACGGAAGACGGAAGACGGAAGACGGAAATCCCCCTTCGGTCCCCCCGGAGGGGGAAGGGACCCGCTGCGTCAGCAGCGGGTAGGGGGGCTGGCGAACTCCCAACGCTGCGCCGTCACCCCCTCCGCTCGCTTGGCTCGCGCCTCCCCTCACCGGGGGAGGCGCGAGCGTCAGCCCTCGATCACCCGCTCCCAAGCTGCCTCGTCCAGCTCCTCGTCTGGCCCGAGGTCGCTGGTGAATACCAGAGACTCGAGGACCGACTCGGGCGGGTAGATCACGGGGTCGTCGAGGATCTCCTCGGGGACGAACTCGATCGACGCGGCGTTGCCGGTATCCGCCTTGATGAACACTGAGTTGGCCGCAGCGACCTCGGGTTCGAGACAGAAGGAGAGAAAGGCGTACGAGCTCTGTGGGCCGGGGGGCGTCCACCGGCACCACCATGCTGTCCACCCAGCGCAACGCGCCTTCGGGAGGCAGAGCGAACGCCAGGTTGGGGTTCTGCTCGCGGGCTTGGAGGAGGTCGGATGAGTAGGCGTGGGCAGCGTCCAGGTCACGCGGCGAGATGATGCCGTGAGTCTTATGACGCGGGCACGCGACGCCGGTGGTTGATCGGTCAGGATCTGCGTTCCCTACGATCGTGGTCGATGAAGAACCGCATCGAACCTGGTCTTGCCCCACCGCCCGGCTATGCCCACACCGTCACTATCGAAGCCGGTGAGCGACTGGTGTTTGCCGCCGGGGCGGTGCCCATCGACCAGGCGGGTTCTTTGGTCGGAGCGGGCGATCTGAGGGCTCAAACAAGGGCCGTTCTCACCAACTTGGCCGAGGCGATGCAAGGCGCCGGCACCAGTCTGGACCGGGTCGTGGCCACCACCGTCTACGTGGTCGCCGCCGAGCAAGCCGACCTGGCCAAGGTGTGGGAGGAGGTGAGGGCGTCGGATCTCAGCGTCGGACCGCATACCTCGACGCTGCTAGGCGTCCCCTTCCTCGGTTACACCGGTCAACTGGTCGAGATCACCGCGGTCGCCGTCGTTCCCCCCGCCTGAAGAGGTTTCCGCCCGATCACCTCGCCCCACATGATGGGGACGTCACCCTTCTGCAGGAAATGGCTCCCCATCTCGCTGAGACGTAGCCCTTCCACCGGATCGGCTTCGAGCATGGCCGCGTAGAAATGGTCGGTTCCGATGTCGGCCAACTCGGCGCTGGCCAAAACATCGAGGCCGGCTGCCAACATCGCCTCCTCGAGGGCTGGCATGGTGGCGCTGGCGTGACAAGCCCAGATCACATGGAACCTGTCGAGGTCGTGTCGCTGGGTCTCGCTGAGAGGGCCGGTCCGTTGGAACACGTCCTTCACATACAGCGTGCCGCCGGGCCGGAGCACACGCGCCAGCTCCGCGATCAGCCCCGGCAGGTCATCGCTGTAGCACGTGGCCTCCATCACCAGCACCGCGTCAAACCGGTCGTCCTTGAATGGGAGTCGGTGGAAGTCGGCCAGATGGAGATGGACCCGGCCGGCCACCCCCGCCTGGTTGACCAGTTCCCGACCGAGTCTGATCTGTACCGGGGAGACGGTGACTCCGTGGACGATGGCCCCGAGATGTCGTGCTATCGCAATGGCGGGACCACCGACACCGCAACCGGCGTCGAGCACGATGTCTCCGGGTCCGACGCCGGCCTGACGCGCCAAAGCCACGGCTGAGGCGTCGGGATCCTCGGGTCCACCGGGCGATGCCGGGATCAACCCCGACTGGAAGCTGGAACCCGCCAGTCGGAGAAACGTCTCCGACCACCGGTCGTAGAAGGTGGCCGCTCTCCGGGCGGCCGACCGCTCAGACGATCTCGGCGCCGTAGAGCACCCCGAGCGTCGGATGCTCGTGTTCGTGAACGATCAGGTCGTTCAACTGCCGAAGGCCGTCCTCGCTTATGTAGATGCCGGCCTCGTCGAGGACTTGGCGGACGTCGGCGTCTTGGGCGAACAAGGCCTCGCGGAACGAGCGCACTTGACCACCTTGCCAAAAACTGCCTCCGGGACTTCATTGAGAAAGTCAGGTGCCTCGTCCATGTCCCCTCCACTTGACGATCGCCGGATGCTACGCCGCCGGGCATGTCCAGGAGGGAGATCAACAGCGGTCGTCGGGCGGCCGCTCTGTTGACGGCCGACCGCTCAGGCGATATCGATCGGAGGATCGCCGTCGAGCAGGTGCAGGGAATTCTCTTTGCGCTCCAGTTCGATCAGTTTCTCCAACTGCTCCAGACCGTGGGGCGATATGTCGATGTGTGCCCTTCTCAAGACGTCGCTGAGGTCGGCGCCCTCGGCGAACAGGTCGCGACGAAAGGCGGGCGACGTGACCACCCTGCCGAAGACCTCCTTCGGAATCCCTACGAGGTATCCGGGAATCCCATCGAGGTTCTCAGGGTCATCCTCCGGTCCATTGCCGTATCCCGGGTCCCCGTCCATGTCCCCTCCACTCGACGATCGTGGGAGGTTACGCCGGTGTGCCTGCCGAGGGCCCCTGGAGCAGCGATGAAAGCAATCGCTCGAAGCGATCGGTGGCCGCTCTCTCGGTGATGTCGGCCCAGCCGGCCGCCTCGGGCACGTCGAGGTGGGCCGCCATCCCAGCCACCTTGGACAGACGATCCCTCATCTCATCGAGTACCCGATCCATCCCGCCGATGAACCTGCCCCTGGTCAGCGGGGCACCGGCGTGCAACCCGAGCAAGTTGTGCACCCAGGTGTGGTTGCCCACCGCCAGGTCCGCTGCGACCTGGTCCAGGTCATTGACGATCTGCAGTGCTCCGGTCGCCGACACCATCATCCGTTCGAAGTCAGGTTGGAGCGACCAGACCCCGGCGGCATCGAGCACCGCCACCCCCGGAACCGCGAGGGGGCGCGACCTGCTCCAGAACCCGCTCGAAGGCGGCTTCGTCATAGGCAGCGGGATCGTTCCGGATCTCTGCCTCGAACTGCATCGCCTCGGCATAGCCGAGCATCACGTCGCGGTGCCAAACCCAGAACCGGGCACTGGGGCCCATCGAGCCAAGTGTCGATTGGGCTGTCGCCAGCACCGCCGACGAGAGCACGGCGATGGCGGCTGGATCACCGATCCCCTCGTCCATGAGGTCGTCCTGTAGTCGCACGGCGTAGTAGCCGATCGCGCCGGCGGCTGCCGCCGTCTCGACAAGCTCACCCTTCACGAGATTCCCCATGCCGGCCGCGGCCTGTGCCGCCCACAGGGGAACGAGAACGATGGGTTGGGCGAGAGGATGGAGGTAATCGGGTGCACCCCTCGACACCTCGGCCCGTCTGAGCAAGCATGGCATCCCAGATCGCCCGCGACCTGGGCCGGAGCTCGTCGGCGAAGGTGGCGGTTGCTTGGCGAGCGATGGTGGCCAACCGGTCTGGCGAGGGAAGCACCACAGGTGGGAACCTAGGTGCGAGAGCCGTCCCCGGTAGGCTCGTCGAAGGGGGAGGACGTTCATGCCGGGGACCGCCGACCTTCTCGCCAGCTTTCTCCCGGGGCCGTTGCGGCTCCGGTTGGCGACGCGGCCCGAAGTACCCGAAGGGCTGTTCGCCGAGGAGACCGAACTCGTCGCCATGCAGATGGACGTCTCTGGATTCTCTGTGCTGACACAGCGGCTCGCAGCCGATCCATCCATGGGCACCGAGCAGATCGTCGCCGAACTCAACAGGTATTTCCGCGGTCTGATCGGAGCCGTCGATCGGCATGGTGGGCTCATGGTCGGGTTTGGCGGGGATTCTCTGGTGGCGGTGTGGATGGCCGGGACTTCGCTGGCGGAGGCGACCATCGCCGCGGGCAGATGCGCCCTCGATGCCCAGGGCACCATCGCCGGCCTGGGTGGCGGCACCCGGCGGAGTCTTGGCTTCCGCATCGGGATAGGCGCAGGCCGTGCGGTCATGCTCGACCTCGGGGGATTCCGAGGCCGGCGCCAGTTCCTCGTCGCCGGCCCGGCCGTCGCCGCAATGGGTGCCGCGGTCGTCGAAGTGGATCCTGGAGATGTCGCCGTCACCAGCGAGGTGGCCCGGTTGCTGAGTCAGAGCCGCCTCGTTCCCGCCGCCGCCGGCATGTCCCGGCTGTTGGCGGTCGAGCACTCTGATGTCCCAGTGATGCAACCGCCGCGGCTCGACGGGGATGTGTCGTCCACCGTCGAGACCTACCTGCCTCCGGGCGTCAGCGACTTTCTTGGCGAGGACGAGGCGGGGTGGCACACCGAGTACCTCACCACCACCTCGCTCTTTCTCAACATGAGGGGCCTCGATCTGACCGACACCAGGGATCGCAACGCTCTGCAACTGGTGGTCCGCACCGCCCAGGAGACCTTCGATCGATACGAGGGGACGCTCACCGGGATTCTCGCCGACGACAAGGCGCTGACCCTCCTTGGTGTGTTCGGGTTGCCGCCTTTGGTCCACGAGGAGGATGCGCTGCGTGCCGTGGAGGCGGGTCAGGTGCTCGATCGGGCACTGCTCGACATCCGCCTCGACCACGGGATCGGTATCACGACTGGGCGGGTCTTCACAGGTCTGTACGGGACGGACGTATTCCGAGCTGCGCCGTCGTCGGGCCGAGCGTCAACTTGGCCGCCCGGCTGATGCAGGCCGCCGGTAACGAGGTCCTCTGCGACCGAGCCACCAGGCGGGCCACCAGAGGCCGGGTTCACTTCGCCCAACTGACCCCGATCCGTTTGAAGGGGCACGACGCTCCGGTAGAGGCATACCGGCCCATCTGGTCGGTCCGGTCCGGCGCAACTGCCACCGATCCGATCGTCGGGCGGGACGAGGAACGGGGGATCATCCACCGTCGCTTGGGTGCTGCCGCCCGTGGCGAACCGACCATCCTCGTTCTGGAGGGTGAAGCGGGGATCGGCAAGACGCGCCTCGCGGGTGAAGCGATAGACACAAGTCGCTCGCTTGGGTTCACTGTTCTGGCCGGAGGGGGCCATCCGGTGGAGGCCGCCCCATATTCGGCTTGGCGA
Source organism: uncultured Actinomycetes bacterium (assembly GCA_963758695.1). Taxonomy (GTDB): domain Bacteria; phylum Actinomycetota; class Acidimicrobiia; order Spongiisociales; family DATADW01; genus DATADW01. The sequence continues at coordinate 419,496 of CAVWWM010000009.1, read as the reverse complement.
AGCGTGTGCGGCGAGGCCCTGGGGTTCGACACCATCGTCGATCCGTCGGAGCGGGTCCGAGTCCTACAACAGCGTTTCGAAGGAATCCCGGGTGGATCGGACCTGTCCTCGTTGCTCGCCGCCGTATTGGGGATCGACGTTCCCAGCACGCCGGCGACGGTGGCGCTCACCCCAGAAGGGCGCCGTATGCGGACAGCGACCGCGGTGGTGGAATTGATCAGACCACTGGCCGTGGCCCCTCTTCTCATAGTGATGGAGGACTGCCACTGGCTCGATGCCGCCTCCTGGGACCTGCTCAACCAGGTTCACCAAGAGCTCCCGGAGGCCACCCTGCTCCTCACCACCCGCCCCGCCGTCGGTGATAGGCCTGAGGCCCTCGAGACCTTGGTCGCCGCGCCGGAGACCGATCTACTGCGTCTGGAGCGGATCCCGGCCGAGGCGGCGCGCCGGCTGGCGAGTGACCGGTTCGGGGTGATCGAGCTTCCGGAGGGTCTGGCCGATCTCATCGAGGCAAAGGCGGAGGGGCACCCGCTCTTCATCGAAGAACTGGTCTACTCATTGCGCGACCAGGGCTATGTCGAGGTGGTGGATGGGAGGGTCGCCACTGCCGTGCCCGGCGAGCGGTTGGAAAACCTCGATCTTCCCGACACCGTCCATGGTCTGACTTCGAGCAGGTTGAGCCGTTTGAGCGCTATCGAACAGACCACGGTCAAGGTGGCAAGTGTGCTGGGGGACAGCTTCGATGCTGACCTGCTCGCTGCGATCCATCCGCTGAACCTCGACGAACGTCTCATCGCCGAGCAGCTGGACGACTTAAGCTCGACGCGACCTGATCAGGCCCACCGAGACCGGGTTCGCCTTTCGCCACGCTGTGGTCCAGGAATCGGCATACGAGCAGTTGTCCCTTGCGATGCGCCGCCGACTTCACGAGAACGTGGCGACGAGGATCGAACAAGCCGGCCCCGACCCCACGCAGTATCCGCTGCTGGCCCACCACTGGGAGGCGGCCGGCAGCCTGGAATCAGCTCTCGATTACCTCGAGGGGGCCGGAGCCGCCGCTCTCGAAACAGGTGCGTTCGACGATGCTGCTTCCTTTCTGGGCGCGGCCCTAGTCACAGCCGACCAACTCGATGCGCGGGGCGGTGACCTTTCCGCCACCCGCTGCGCCTACATCCACCAGTCGCTGGGGGAAGCCATGACCGGACAGGGCCGGCTCGACCCGGCCGTGGAGCAGTACCAGGCGGCCCTGGTCAAGCTGGGTCACGGCGTGTCGGGGGGTTGGGTCCGGGGGACCGCCCGGTTCATCAAGGAAGTGTTCGTCCAGATCGGACACCTGCTCTGGCGACAGCCCAAGCCGGGTCCCCGGGTGGCCGTCATGCGACAGGCCGCTTTCATCCTCTCGCTTCTGGGACAGGTCCACTACTTCCAGGCCGATGTGCCCCGCTGGCTGGTGACCAATCTGCGGTCCATCAACCTGGCCGAACGTGCAGGCGACCCCGGGGTGGCCGGTCCCGCCTATGCCGGTCTGGGGAACCTGGTTGGGACCGTTCGTCTCCATCGTCTCGCCCGTCGCTATTTCGGCCTCGCCAGGGCCAATCCGAGACGGCCGGTGTTCGATGGACAGCCGGGACCGCTCGCCGCCAAGATCGAGCGAGACGTCACCACCCCCTTTCACGTGGCGGCCGACCTCTCCGAAGCCGTCTATCTGCTCGCCGGGAAGGCCGACCACAGCGCCGAGGTAATCGAGCTGCTCGACAGAACGGTCGATGCCGCCGAACGGATCGCCTCCGACTCGTATGGGGCGGCGCTCGCCGTGCGCGGCTTCGCCCGAACCATCTTTGGACCGCTCGACCTGGCGAGGCGCGACCTGGACGATCTCGCCGCCGATGGACACAGCGCGACCAGCCGCAACACGAGACATGGGCCAGGACGTTGCTCGTACCACTACTGATCGACGCGGGCGACATCGACGGCGCGGTCCGTGCCAGTGACGCGGCTTCCTTGGTGGTGGAGCGGGCCGACAGCATTGCCCTCGGTCTCCACCTCACTACCCGGGCGCGCGCCCTGGTAGCCGCCGGACGCAGCGACGAGGCTCGAGCGGCGCTGGCAGAGGCCGCCGGTGCGCTCCGGCCGTCCCCGATCTTCCTTCACCTCACCTCGTACACGGCCTGGTGCGATTCCTGGGCGACGCTCGCCGCAGGCGGAGAGAGCGGGGCGCTCGACGAGTTGCGGTCCGCTATTTCCGGGCTGAGGCGGTATGCGTTGCTGCTCCCATTCGCCAGGGCGCGGGTGCATCTCTTCAAGGGGAGATATGCGCTGCTGAGGAACCGCACCGCTACGGCGCGGCGTCACTTCGTGCGGGGCGCCGGCTACGCCGACGCCGGCGGGCTGACCTGGGATGCGGCCCGGCTCCACGCCGAGGTGGCGGCTCTGTCTCACGAAGGGGAAGAGCGACGCACCCACCTGGCACTCGCTGCTTCCGCCGAGACACGACTCGGGACGCTGACCGGGGAAGAACCCGCTTTGGCCGCCGGTTGACCGGCGCTTCCACTCGATAGATCACGGCGGCCCGGCTCCGCTGCGGTTGTCACACCCCAGGGGTACCTTTCGCTATGTGAGCGCCAGAGGAGGGCCCATGGTTTCGAAGGGGGTTCGTCGGAGGTTCGGTTGGGCGACGGCCGCGATTGCCGTGGTTGCCGCACTGCTACCGGCATCGTTGGCCCCGGCGGCTACAGGCGATCCGATCCTGATCAACGAGGTTCTAGCCAGTCACACCGGGACCGATGACACCGAGTACGTCGAGTTGTATGGAGACCCAGGTCTCAGTCTCGAGGGGCTCTCGCTGATCGTCGTCGAGGGGGACTCCGGGCTTGCCGGGACCATCGACCGCCGCATCGACTTCCTCCCGTTCCAGACCGTGGGTGACAACGGCTTCTACCTGGTCGGTAACTGCGGTGGCTTGCCGGTGCGGTACGGCGTGACACCCGACGACGCCGTCGGGACCGACAGCTTCGAGAACAACTCGCTCACCATCGCGCTGGTGGAGACCGACTCGATTTCCGGCGACTTGGTCACCGGTACCGAGGTGGTGCTCGACGCCATCGCCCTGACCGATGGCGGGGTTGATGACTCGTTCTTCTTCGATGCTCCTCTCGTCGGTCCAGACGGCACCTTCTTCCCGGCTGGTGCAAGCCGGTTGAACGACGGTGTCGACACGGAATCGCCCGAGGACTGGGTCATCTCCGACTTCAATCTGGGTCCGGACAACACTCCGACCCCGCGGCGGGTTCGACGGATGCTCGCCGATCGAGTTGACCATCCCACAGATCCAAGGAGGCGACGACCGTTCGCCGTTTGCGGGGGAGGTGGCCACCACCACCGGAATCGTCACCGCGATCACATCCGGTGGGAATGACGTCTGGCTGCAAGACCCGGTGGGCGATGGTGACCCGGCGACCTCGGACGGTGTGTTCCTCTCCAGGGGTGGTGCCCTCGGTGCCCTCCCCGGTGACATGGTGACCGTCACCGCGACGGTCGAGGAGCAGCAGTTTGGAAACGCGTTGCCTCTCACCAGGCTGGCCAACCCCTCGGCGCTCGTGGTCGAGTCGAGCGGCAACCCACTCCCAGCGCCGGTTCCGTTGACCGATCTACCTGACGTGTCGATACCGGAGGGGATCGAATTCTGGGAGCCGCTCGAGGGAATGCTCGTTGCGGCGCGCACTGGGATCGTTGTCGCTCCCACAAACGACTTCGGTGAGTTTGCGTTCCTCACCCAGAGCGACGCCCGCCCCGGGTCCGGGTACGTACCCGCGGTCAAGCAGATCCTCATCAGGTCTCTGGGCAGCGACCAGGTCGACTACAACCCCGAGCGGGTGCTGGTCGACGATTTCACGCTCGACGATCCGATCGTGGTCCGTCCCGGTGACAGGGTGCGATCGATCGAGGCGGTGGTCGACTACTCATTTGGCACCTACAAGCTCCAGCCGGTGGACCACGATGTCGACGCCCGTCCCATACCCACCGGACCCCAGTCTCGACGGAGTGGCGGCCCGGGCGACACCGTCGTCACCACCTTCAACGTGGAGAACCTGTTCGACCTGGTCGACGACCCGGTGAAGGACGACACCGACAGCACCCCAACACCCGAGCAACTCGAGGTCAAGTTCGCCAAGCTCGTGTCTGCGATCGAGGTCGAACTGCGCCTGCCCGAGATCCTCGTGGTCGAGGAGGTAGAGAACACCACGATCCTCCAAGAGTTGGGCGACCGGGTCAATGCCTCCGCCGGCACCGACTACGTGGCCACCTCCTTCGAGACAAGCGACGTGCGGGGCATCGAGGTCGGTTTCCTGTGGGACGCCTCCCGCGTCGGCCTCTTAGAGGCATTCCAGCTATCAGGCGACGATGTCCAGGCGGCCTTCGGTCCTTCGAGCGCCAGCCCGGGACGTGAGCCGCTGGTGGGCCGTTTCAGCGTGGGTGACATGGAGGTGACCATCGTCGGCAACCACTTCAAGTCGAAAAGCGGTGACGACCCTCTGTTCGGGGTGAACCAACCCGCTATTCGGGTCACCGAGGAGCAGCGCAAGGCCCAGGCACGGGCGGTGCGCCGCTATGTCGACGAGGTGTTCGATGCCGACCCGCAAGCTCTCCTGATGGTGGCCGGTGACCTGAACGATTTCCCCTTCGCCGAGCCCGGTGAGGGCGCCGATCACCCGGTTGCGATCGTCGAGGGGATCGAGGGCGGCTCACAACTCTCCAACCTCGTGCTGCGCGAGAAGCCGGCGGAAAGGTGGACGTTCGTCTTCGAAGGGAACAGCCAGGTACTCGACCACATGCTGGTGAGCCCGTCGCTGCTGGCTCGCTTCGTCGCCGCCGACATCCTCCACATCAACTCGTCCTGGCCGGCCTCGCTCGGGCTCGACCCCGCCACACCACTCCACTCGGCCGACCACGACCCGGTGGAGGGCCGCTTCCTTCTGTTGCGGTGAAACCCCCGAAGACGGCAGACGGCAGACGGCAGACGGCAGCCAATCCGGGCCTGCTCCCCGGGTGGTAGGGGCACCTGATGCGGAGCAGTGCCCAAAGGCTCGTGCCTACTCGACGGCGACTGCGGGCTCCGGCCGACTACCTAACGGACGATGAAGGCGAGTTTGACGTCGGCGCTGTATTGGACGATTCGGCCTTCCGAGATGCGCGCTGTCCAGCGGAGTACCTCGACGCCGGTGATCCCGTCGATGGTCTCCGCCGCCTTGGCCACCGCCTGTTTGGCGGCGTCCTCCCAACTGGTTTCGGATACGCCGATTACCTCGATCACCTTGATGGCGCCCCGCGTGATGCCCTCGGTCATCTCTTCTCCTGACAGTGGTCCGGGGCGATGGTAGGAATCGGTGTCCGACGAGGAGGCGGAGTGGAACTGACCGAGGCGCTGTACACGACACGGGCGATGCGGAGGGTGCTTCCCGATCCCGTACCCGACGAAGCCGTGGCTGCGATGTTGGACGCGGCGATCCGTGCGCCATCCGGGGGCAACAACCAGAACTGGCGTTTCATGACGGTCAGCGACCTCGACGCCCGCCGATCCCTCGGGCCGATCTACCGGCGGGCGTGGGACCAACTCAACGCCACCGTCTATCGGGGCCGGGTAGAGGAGGCGGCGCGGGTCGGCGATGAGGCCACCATGCGGGTGATGCGGTCGGCGAACTGGCTGGCCGAGCACTTCGAGGACGTGCCCCTATGGATCATGGCGCTAAGCCGGAACGACCCAACCGGTGCATCGATCTACCCAGCCGTTTGGAGCATGATGCTCGCCGGACGAGGGCTTGGTATCGGGACCTGCCTCACCACCGTCCTCGGGATATTCGAGGCGCCAGCCACCTTTGAGGCGCTCGGGATCCCCTCGGACAAGGGCTGGATGCTGGCCGCCGCCGTCTCCGCGGGCTATCCCATGGGGAAGTGGGGGATGGCGAGGCGACGCCCGGTCGAAGAGGTCGTCTACGCCGACCACTGGGGTCAACCCGTCACCTGGTCCACTACCGATATCAGCGCCACCCCGGCCGAGAGTTAGGCGATGCCTTCTGGCCGGAACAGATCGTCGTGGAGGCGAAGGGCGAACCGGTCGGTCATCCCCGCCACGTAATCGATGGCTCTGGTCACGTCGTCGGCATCGTCCTGGCGGTAGGTGTCCGGGATCTCATCGGGACGAACGATGAAGTGGTCGACCAGATCCCTGATCAGATGAACCGCCCCGACCCGCTGCCGTTCCGACTCTGGGCGGAGATACACCCGCTCGAACATGAACGATCGGAGATCGTGCATCGGCTCCAGCACCGCGGGATCCATGGCGATCCGGCCGCACCGCAGCGACTCGTCGATCACCGCGGTGATCATGCTGTCGATCCAGTCCCGCCCCGGCGCCCCAAAGGTGGCGGTTGCCGCCTCGGGGAGATCGGCCACGGTGATAACACCGGCGCGTACCGCGTCCTCGACATCGTGGGTGAGGTAGGCGATGCGATCGGCGAAACGGCAGACGAGGCCTTCGGGAGTACGCGGCGGGGGCTCGATCCTCCATGAATGGGCGCCGATCCCGTCGAGCACTTCTGCGCTCAGGTTCAGCGGTTCGAGCACGGCGAGCACCCGCACGCTCTGTGGCGCATGGAGCCACTCACCCTCGACGTATGGTGTCAGCGCCTCCTCTCCGGTATGGCCGAAGGGCGAGTGTCCAACGTCGTGACCGAGGCAGACCGCCTCGGTGAGGTTCTCATTCAGCCCGAGGGCCGCCGCAAGCGCCCTGCCGACTTGGGTCACCTGGAGCGTGTGTGTGAGCCGCGTGCACGAAGTGGTCGTCCTCGGGGTTGATGAACACCTGGGTCTTGTGCTTGAGCCGACGAAATGCCTTGGAGTGGAGGATCCGGTCCCTGTCCCGCTGGAAGGCGGTGCGGTACGCATCGTCGGTTTCGTCGACCGCCCTACCCGAACTCTCCACCGAGAGCGTGGCAGCAGGCGCCAGCAGAGCGCGCTCCTGTTCCTGGCGCGTCTGGCGGGTCAGACGGAGGAATGGGTCGGGCATGGGGCGATCGTATCGGGGACACCGGGCGCCGTTCTTGGCAACAGCCGGCAGCGGTCGGCGTCAGCGACTCGCCGGAACCACCTCGATGGTGCCCTTCATCCCGTACTGATAGTGGCCAGGGAGATGACAGGCGAACTCGAAGATGCCCGGCTCATTGAAGGTGAATGTGGTTATGGCGCGGCCGTTTGGGCCAACCGACACCTCGCCCGGGATCGAAGGGTGCTCCTTCTCGGTGCCGTTGGCATGCCGCAGGTGGACCTCCGGCCCCCCGGTGATCAGCTCATGGTGGATTGGGTCGCCGTTGACCACGAGAAACCGCACGCGGGTTCCCTCGACAATGCTGAGCCGGTCGGGGCGAAAGCGGGAGTGATTGACATCGATCTGGATGGTGACGTCACCTGGCCCTAGCGGCTGCACGTCGGCGGCGGCGCTACCGGTGAAGGCGAATCCGGCTCCGGTGACCACGGCCATCGCTGCTATCGAGACCCCGATCAACCGCCACTGCCGGCTCATGTGCTGGCTTCGCCCGGATCGAGACGATGGCGCCGCGTCCAATTCCTGCCGGCCACAAGGGTGAGGAAACCGACGCCCACACCGGCATACACCGGCCAGGTGGGTAGCGGCTGGTCGGTCCCGACAGGTAGCGACTCTGGGCCAGGGACGCCGGTGTCGGCGAAATCGGCGGTGGCTCCGGGGACCGCAGACACGGCGAGGTCGTAGTCGAGCTCGCTGGCCGGAGCGTCGAGAGTCAGGTAGGAGAGCCACATCTGACGTGGCAGCCATTCCATCCCGGTATCAGAGCGCAGATCGTCGAGCAGCGGGCGGTTTGCCTTCTCGCTGCGATCGAGCGTGAGTCCGGTCCCACCGGCGAGCAGATCGGGTTCGTCCTCGGTGAGCAGGAAGACATCGGCTTCTATTCGATCGTCGGGCTCGGCGCCGAGGCCCAGGATCCGAAGGGGCACCCAGGGATCATCGGTGGGGATGGTCGCCATGATCGGCGTGCTGTCACCAGGCTCCTGGGCGAGCTCGGCAGCCCGCTCGGCGTTGAACCGGGCGGCCATGAATATCGGACTACGCCGGGCGTAGAAGTCGAGCACCTCGGGGGCGTCGGGGCTGAGAAAGAATCCGTGCTCGGCTGCCCAGGCCCCGACCTCGTCACCCCCGCCTCGCAGCACCGTGATATCGAGAGCATCGATCTCGACCTCGAGGATGACCTCTGCGTCTTGGGCAGCGGCTGCGGCGAATGTTTGCTCGGTCGCAAGCGCCGCGGGTGCGACCTCGAGAGCCAGGCGTTGCAGCGTCCAGTCGCCACCCCGCTCCACCTTGGTAGGTACGTCTGGTAGTGGGATGATCGAGCCCACTTCCTTCCCCTGGCCGGTGAACTCGAACGCGGTCACATAGCGCTCCACCCCGTCGCTGTAGGCGGCGAGCGTCGTGGTCCGCAGCAATTCGATGGTCCCGTTCTCACCCACGAGACCGCCACAGGCCAAGGCCGGGGTGGCGCCGATGGCGAGTAGGCCAATCGCCGATCCGATCACAAAACGCAGTCGGAACGTTTTACGGTGCATCACGTCATCTCCTCGGTCGACGTGTTCTCGCTTGGACGGGCCGGGCTGCGTTGCGGTTCCGGATGGCAATCGAGCCGTTGCCTACCATCGACCGCGGTGACCAAACAGGCGCTCAACCTCACCGCAAACGCTCGGACCGTCCTCGAGACCCGCTATCTGCTCCGCGACGAGGCAGGTGATCCGGTTGAGTCCCCCGAGGACCTGTTCCGGAGGGTGGCAGTCGACGTGGCGACGGCCGAGGACGTCTGGGAGGGCGACCCCGGGCTCTGGGCGGAGCGGTTCTACCGGTCTATGGCGTCGCTCGACTTTCTCCCCAATTCGCCCACTCTGATGAACGCAGGACGCGACCTCGAGCAGCTCGCCGCCTGTTTCGTGCTCCCCATCGACGACTCGCTCGACTCGATCTTTGACACGCTCAAGCTGGCGGCGAAGGTCCACCAGTCGGGCGGTGGTACCGGGTTCTCTTTTTCCCGGCTCAGGCCCCGCAACGACGTGGTCAAGACGACGATGGGGGTCTCGTCTGGCCCCGTGTCGTTCCTCGAGGTCTACGACTCGGCGACCGAGCACATCAAGCAAGGGTCGTTCCGGCGCGGCGCCAACATGGGGATTCTCGACGTCACCCACCCCGACATCCTCGAGTTCATCACCGCCAAGACAGCGGGCGGGATCACCAACTTCAACATCTCGGTCGGAGTCACCGAGGAATGGATGGAACTGGCCGCTTCCGGCGCCGAGTACGACCTGATCAGCCCGCGCACCGGTGAGACGGCAGGCTCACTCGATGCCGGCGACGTCCTCGACCGGATCTGCCGGGCAGCATGGGCGACGGGCGATCCCGGGATCATCTTCCTCGACCGGATCAACGAGCCTCGCACCAACCCCACCCCTTCGCTCGGCCCGATCGAAGCAACCAATCCTTGTGTCACCGAGGACACATGGGTTATGACCAGTGCCGGGGCCCGCCAGGTAAGGAACCTGATCGGCCTTCCGTTCGAGGCAGTCGCCGATGGATCATCCCATTCATCGAACGGCTTCTTTCCTACGGGTCACCGTGAGGTCGTCACCCTCACGACTCGGAGGGGTCTGCGGCTGCGTGCCACTCCCGATCATCGGGTGCGGTTGGTCACAACCTCGACCCGGTATCGCTCTAGCTGGGACTGGCGGTCCATTGGAGAGCTGAAGCCCGGTGACCGGATCATGGTCAGCGATCACGGGTTGCTCTCGTGGAGCGGCACGGGGACCGATGAAGAGGGCTACGTGCTCGGCCTGCTGCTCGGCGACGGCTACTTCTCGAGCGACGGGGCGCGTCTCCACTTCTGGGGCCTTGATCGGGAGGTGCGACGATCGGAGACGCGGCTGTTGTTGGAGCGCGCCGTCGGATTGAGGGCAGGCGGCCTCCAAACCGCCGAGCATCGCGCACCCTACGTTGCCCTCAAGTCGACTGGTCTCTCGGAACTGGCACGTTCATACGGAATGCGAAGAGGGTCGAAGGTGGTCACGGACGAGATCGAGCGCGGGTCTTCCGAGTTCGTTCGGGGATTTCTCCGCGGTTGGATGGATGCCGACGGGTCGGTGCAAGGCTCGCAACGCAAGGGCGTCTCGGTACGCCTCGCATCGTCTGACCTCGGTTCGCTGGAACGCGCCCAGCGGATGTTGCACCGACTAGGCGTGATGTCCACGGTGTACAAAGAGCGTCGCCCGGCAGGGGTTCGCCGTCTCCCCGATGGTCGGGGAGGGCTTCGGGACTACGAGTGCCTTGCCGACCACGAACTCGTCATAAGCGGAGCCAACCTGACCCGTTTTGCCGAGCGGGTGGGATTCGGTGATGCCGCCAAGCAGTCCAAGTTGGCATCGCTCCTCAGCTCGTACAAACGCAGGCTCAATCGGGAAACCTTCACCGACACAGTCGTGTCGATCGTGCCTTCGGGAACTGACGACGTCTTCGATTGCCAGGTAGCCACATCTCGATCGTTCGACGCCAACGGGATCAGCGTTCACAACTGTGGCGAGCAACCCCTTCTCCCCTTCGAAGCGTGCGTGCTCGGGTCGGTGAACCTCGACCACTTTGTGGGAACCGACGGGATCGAGTGGGAGCGGCTTGGCGAGACCGTCGAGTTGGCCGTGAGGTTCCTCGACAACGCCGTGGAGCGCTCTCGCTACCCGATCGAGGAGATCGAGCGCATCCACAAGCACGGGAATCGCAAGATCGGGCTCGGTGTCATGGGCTGGGCGGACCTGCTCATCTCTCTGGAGATCGCATACGACTCGGATGAGGCGGTCGATCTCGCCTCCGAGGTGATGGGCTTCATACGGGAGCGAGCCGACGCCGCATCGGAGCAACTTGCTGGCGAGCGGGGATCGTTCGCCAACTGGGAGGCTTCGGTCTACGGACCCTCCGGCTGGGATAGGCCGATGCGGAATGCCACGCGGACCACCATCGCACCGACCGGCACCATATCGATCATCGCAGGCACGTCATCGGGGATCGAGCCTCTGTTCGCACTGGTGTACCACCGCAAGGTCCTCGACGGGCGGGTGCTGTCCGAGGTCCATCCATCCTTTCGCCTCGCAGCCGAGCGGGCTGATGTCTGGTCCGATGAACTGGCCACCGCCGTGGCGTCGCAGGGGGGCGTGCGCGGCCTCGGCGAAGTTCCCGAGGAACTGCAACGGGTGTTCGTGACCGCTCACGACCTGACCGCCGGATGGCACGTACGCCACCAGGCGGCATTCCAGCGTCACGTTGACAATGCCGTCTCAAAAACGATCAACCTTCCCCACGACGCCACCGTCGATGACGTCCGGGCCGTCTACCTGCTGGCTGCCGACCTCGGTTTGAAAGGGATAACCGTCTACCGCGATGGGTCCAAGACGTGGCAGGTGCTCAATCGGGGCATACCGTCGGGCACCGATCTCGGCACGGTGGAAGGGTCGGCGCCCCAAATGGTCGAGCCCCAAATGGTCGAGCGATGGCCTGCCGAAGACCACCAGCCGATACCACCCAAGCGTGGTCAGAGCGTGCTCGAGGTCTGCCCGGTCTGCGGCCAGCCGTCGTTCGAGTTCGCCGAGGCTTGCGGCAAGTGCCATTCATGCGGGCACTCGACGTGTTGATGGTCGGCTTGTTCTAAAGCCGACCTCAACGGACCGCCAACCCCGCGACCACCTCGCCGAACTCCTCCCAGCCGAGGACGTCGACCGTGCCTGCGAGCGGCCGGTTCCAGGGTCTGACAAAGCGGCACACGGTCGCCTCTGGGCGGTTGCGGTGCAATTGCCACACGACATGGGGCGCATCGTCAAGGTAGAGGTCGCAGGGAACGCGCCATTTCTCCTCGAGGATGTGGACTTCCCTGGTCGGTATCCGGTGGTCGGCGATCCAGGCGAAGGTGTCGTGCACCGCCCAGTTCGGCTTCGAGGTGAGGATCACCACGTCGTGACCCTTGCGACGCAGATCCGACAGCGTCTCGACCGCACCCGGGTAGGTCTCGAGGTGGCGGAACATCGAGTGTCCTCCATGGTCGCGGGCCCAACGCCAGAACTCGCTCATGTCCCGGAAATGGGTCAGTGACGGGATGCCGTTCCACGCCCTCATGGCGTCGAGTGGGATGTCGGTGCCGAACTCCTCGTTGTACCGGGTGACCCAGCCTGAGTTGAAGTCGGCGACGACTCCGTCGAGGTCGATCCCGAGCCGCACCACGCCAAGCCTACGGTTGCTCCGCCGGCACCGACCGTCGACCGAGACCGGCCAACAGGTCGCGACCGACCAGGACCACGAAGAAGATGGCCACCGCCACCCCGGCCATCGTGGCGCCGGCGGCGGTCCCGGCATACCAACTGATGAGCAGACCGACGAGGACAGCAAATATCCCGATGGCGGCGGCGACCACCATCATCACTGGAACCCGTCTCGAGACCAGGGCAGCTGTCGCCGGGGGGGCGACCAGGAGACCGAACACGAGGAGCGAACCGACGGTTCGGAACGAAGTGACCACCGCCAGCGTGATCAGTGCCAAGAGCAGCGCATTGGCCGCCGCCGGCTTGAGCCCGAGCACCTCGGCCTTCTGCTCGTTGAAGGCCAGGGCGAGAAACGGCCGGTAGAACACGACCGATGCCACCAGGGCCACAACGGTCCCAGTGGCGATGAGCACCAGGTCACCGGTGGTCACACCGAGGGCGTCGCCGAAGAGGATCCCGCTGAGGCTCACCGACGTACGACCCGGCGCTGGAGATGATGATCACCCCGAGGGCGAGCATCCCGACGAACAGGAGCCCGATCCCGGCATCTTCGGAGAGCCGCGATCGTCGGTGGACCAGGTTGATTCCTCCGATCATCACCAGCGCCGAGAGGACCGCCCCGAGCATCACGTCGAAACCGACTACGACGGCCAGAGCGATGCCAGGCAGGACACCGTGGGCCAGAGCGTCCCCCATAAAGCTCAACCCGCGCATCACAACCCACGTGCCGACCACCGAGGTGGTCACGGCAGCCAGGATTCCGCCGAGCAAGGCGCGCTGCATGAAGGGCTCGGACAATGGGGTCGTGAGCCACTCCATCAGGCTGCCAGCGCCTCCGCCACCAGGCGGGCGTTGGTGAGAACCATCTCCAGATAGGTCTCGGCGCCGCTTCCCGGCTCGCCGAGCGAATCGGTGAAGATGTCCACCACAGCCACTTCTCGTCCCGCCTCGGCGGCGACGGTGTCGGCGAGGGTCGTCGGGCTCGCCGAATCGGTGAAGATCGCCGGGACGCCGGTCTCGTCGATCGTGTCGACCAACTCCGCGATCTCCCGGCCGCTCGGTTCTCCCAGAGTGTCCCCACCGGGAATCACGGTGGCGGCAACTTTGAACCCGAAGCGATCGGCGAAGTAGTCGAGCGAATCGTGGCTGGTGACCAGTGTCCGCCGCTCGGCGGGCACGATGGACAGGATCTCGTCTGCCTCGTCCCCGGCCGCGATGACCTGGGCGCGGTAGTCGGCTGCCTGTCCGTCCCAATCGACGGTGTCATCGAGCACGGCAAGCTCACCGACGATTTGATCGATCGCCGTAGCCATCCGGTCGGGGTCGTGCCAGAAGTGGGGATCGCCGCCGGTGGAACTGTCGTCCGCCGAAGCAGCGAGGGGATCGACACCTTCGGCCAGGCGAAGCACGGGAGTCCCCTCGGCCGCGGCCGCCTCGATCACATCGGCCAGTCCCTCCTCGAGGCCAAGGCCATTCGTCACCACGAGCTCGGCGTCGTTTATCGATGCGACTTGTTGCGGAGAGGGCTCGAAATCGTGCGGGTCAACGCCCAGTGGAAGGAGCACCTCGACCGCGGCAGAGTCGCCAACCATGCTGGAAACGACGTCTCCGATGATCGATGTCGTGGCCAGAATCTCGATCCGGTCCCCCTCGCTCGAGTCTGTGACAGAACCGCCCGTGGCGCAAGCAACCAATGCAAAAAGGCCGACGAGCGGTACGAGAGCCGGCGCGGCAACCCGAAAAGCGGTTTTGAAACCGATTCTCATACCTTGCGTATAATGAGAATCACTCCTACTATCCTTTGTCGAAGATAGCAGGACCGACCGAGGAGCATGACGTGACCCGTCTGACCCGTCTGACAGCGCTGACGGACATCGACAGACAGGTCGAGCGGCATCTGAGGGAGAAAGACGTCCGCTACACCCGGGGTCGCCGCCAGGTGGTGCGGGCACTCCACCGCTCCAAGGGCCCCCAAGCCGCTTCCGAGCTGCACCGCAGCCTTAGGTCATCGGTGCCGCTCTCGTCGCTCTATCGCTCGCTCGCCGTACTCGACGCCACCGGCGTGCTCCAGAAGCACCATGACGCCGCCGGTCTTGCCCGTTTCGAGTTGGCCGAGTGGCTCACCGGTCACCACCACCACCTGGTCTGCATCGACTGCAATCAGGTGGTGGATTTCGAACTGGATGCGGCCAGCGAGACGGCGCTTGCCGTGCTGGCGGAGGCGGCGGGCCAGGAGCGCGGCTATGTGGTCGTCGACCACGGTCTGGAAATCGAAGGGACCTGTGCCAAGTGCCTCGTCAAGTGAATGCTGTCGAGGCCAGTTCGGTTGGTCTGCGCTACCGATCGCGCACCGCGCTCCAGCCGTCAGACTTCACCATCGAGCAGGGAACGGTGGCAGCTTTGATCGGTCCCAACGGCTCGGGCAAGTCGACAGTGCTAAACGCAATCTCCGGGTTGCACCCACCAGATGTGGGGAGCCTCACCGTGTTGGGGCGGCCGCCTGTCGAATCGAGATCTCGGATCGCCTACGTCCTGCAATCGACCAGGGTCAACGAGTCGCTGCCGGTAACTGTCCGCGAGGTGGTCGCCATGGGCCGCTACGCCTCGCTGGGGATGGTGCGCCGTTTCGGAGCAGCCGACCGGACCGCTGTCGAGACAGCGATGGGCCAGGCCGAGCTGTCCGATCTCGCCACCCGCCAACTGGCAGATCTGTCTGGTGGGCAGCGCCAGCGGGTCTTCGTGGCGCAGGGTCTCGCTCAGGACCGAGACCTCCTGCTGCTCGACGAGCCGCTGACCGGGCTCGACCTGGTGTCGATGGAGATCATTCTCGGTGTGGTGAGCCGGGAGCGCGCCGCCGGCCGGACCGTGATCATGACCACGCACGACCTCGGCGATGCCTCGCAGGCCGACCACGTCATCCTGCTGGCCGGCCGTGTCGTCGCCGAAGGCCCTCCTGGTGAAGTTCTCACGGCGGACCGACTGAGCGACGCCTATGCCCACCGCATCGTCGCCATGGAAGGACGGGTCATGGTCGACGACCCGGCCCACCAACCAACCGACCGGCGACATGTGCATCTGGACAGGTCAAAGGGTGGGGTGAAACGAGAATGACGGCAAGGGGGCGGGCATGGCCTCGGGCTCGGCATCCCCGCTCAGTCGTATCCGGGTCAGATCATCTCGGAGACCGTCACCGAGGTGAGCGACCAGAGCGAGAGGTGTTGCGGCCGAAGGATGACAACCTCGAGGTCGTCGGTCGGAGCGACCACCACCATGAGGGTGCGGTCGAGCGGTTCGACCCCGAAGGCATGGGTCACTGAAGCGCTGGACGATACGTCGAATCGGGCGTTTGTCGCGCCAACCAGGCAGACCACATCGATGGCAACCAGATAGGGCTTGCCAGGGTTCAAACCCTCGAGCCAGACCTCTACCCGGCTCGGGGAAACTGCTCCGAGGTCGCCGGGTTCGGTCTCGTCATCCCATGCATCCTCGAGTTCGAGCCATGCTCTGCCAGTGGCCACCGGGTTCGACGGGGTCACCTGAGCGTATGGCCGAGTCAGCGGGCGGATCCCATGCCGCTCCAGCGAGGCGGCGGCGAGTCGACGATGCAGCGTCGTCGGGACCTTTGAAGGCGTCGTGGTGGGGGCGTAGACCAGCATTGCTCTCCTCGGCTCTCCTCGTGTGACCTGCCTACAGAGGCGCCCGCCCATCATGAGATACACCGCTCTACGATCGGGTCGTGGAGTATCGAGCCCTCTATCGCAGGTACCGCCCGCCAGATTCGCCGAGGTGGTGGGCCAGCATCATGTGACCGAGACGCTGGCACGCGAGGTCAGCGAGGGGAAGGTGGCCCACGCCTACCTGTTCGCTGGCCCCCGGGCACCGGCAAGACGACCACGGCCCGCATCCTGGCCAAGGCGCTCAATTGCCTCGACCGCGGGCCAGACGGCGCACCCGTGCAACAGAGTGCGTCTCCTGCGCGGCGATCGACGAGGGGTCCTCGCTCGACGTGATCGAGCTCGACGCTGCCTCGCACAACTCGGTCGACGACATCCGCGACATCAGGGTGAGCGTCTCCACGGTCGCCATCGGCGAGGGAGCGCGCCGGGTGTTCATCCTCGATGAGGCCCACATGCTGTCGAAGGCGGCAGGGAACGCCCTGCTCAAGACGCTGGAAGAGCCGCCGAGCCACGTTCACTTCGTCCTTGCCACCACCGAGCCCTACAAGCTCCTCGACACCATCCGCAGTCGGGCCCAGCGCTTCGACTTCCACGCTATTGGGTCGGAGACGCTTGACCAGCCACCTCGGGTCGGTGGCCGAGAACGAGGGATACCGAGCTCGACTCTGCGGCATCGGGTTTGATCGCCCGTCAGGCTCGGGGGTCGGCGCGTGATGCTCTCAGCCTCCTCGAGCAGGTCGCCGCTCTCGGGGGCGGCACCGTGGACGTCAAGGGGGTGCGCCGGGCCATCGGGTTGGCGGAGGCCGATGCTCCGATGCGGCTGGCCAACGCCATGGTTGACCAGGATGCCAAGGCGGCACTCGAGTTGGTGGCGGAGATGGTCTCCGAGGGCGTCGACCTCCGTCGCTTCGTCTCCGAGACCATCGCCTTCTTCCGCGGCGTCTTCCTGGCGCACTACGCACCCAACCTGGCCGAAGTCGCCGACGAACCTCCGACGTGCTCGAGGAGTGGAAATCCGCTTCCAAGCTTGTGGCCGCCTCGGACGTCCTCCGCGGTGATCGATCAACTGGGCGATTCGCTGATCAAGCTGAGGGAGGGTCGGGAGGAGCGGCTCATGATCGAGCTTGCGCTGCTGCGGTTGGTCCGGCCCGAGGTGGTCGGCGACCCCGCTTCGCTGGCAGCCCGCCTTGGCCGGCTCGAACAACGGGTCAAGCACCTGGCGGACGCCCCGGCCACTCCCCGGCCGGCAGCCGTGGAGAGGGAGCCGGCACCTCAGCAGGATCTGCCCCGAACCAGCGCCGAAGACCGTTGCCACCGCCACCCGAAGCGAGAACCTCCCCGAGCCGAGGCCCGCGCACCGGTGGATGGTCTCACCATCGAGAAAGTCGAGGAGGTGTGGCCCGTCCTGCTGGCCGTCGGTCCGCGATGAACTCACCCAACGGCGCTGGGCGTTCTTCCGCGAGGCCTTCCCGGCGGCGGTGGAGGGCACGACCATCGTCCTCCACCTTCCCGCCGGTCTCGACTTCCATCTCTCCGAGCTGCGCAGCGATCCCCGGGTGTTGGACGTCGTCGAGAGCAGGCGGCCGACCTCGTCGGAGGTGCGGTGCGGGTCGCGTTCCGGCTGGCGGATGCTGTGGCCATCGAGAAGAGGACGAACTCGTGCCCGACAAGGACAGCCTCGCCGAGGCGCCCGAACACGACCCAGAGCGGCTCGTCGCCGAGTTCCTCGGGGCTGAGTTGGTCGTCGGAGAGCCCCGTCGAGGAGACGTACCGGGGACCGGCTCGGTGATCAGGGTGGGGCGGTGGCTTCTCACCAGCGGTGATACCCTGGCCAAATGGGCATGCGGCCGCAGGACATGCGCAAGCTGATGCAGCAGGCGCAGAAGATGCAGGAGGAGATGGCGGCCGCCCAGGAGGAACTGGCCACGCAGGAGTTCGAGGGCACCGCGGGCGGTGGTGCGGTCACCGCCCTCGTGACCGGGTCGGGCGAACTGGTGTCGGTCGTCTTCGCTGCCCGGCGTGATCGATCCCGACGACCCCGAGCTGCTCGGCGACCTGGTGGTCGCCGCGGTGAACCAGGCGCTGCGCGCCGCCAATGAGGCTGCCCAGTCGCAATTGGGCGGTCTCACCGGAGGTCTCGACCTTGGTGGCCTGCTGGGCTGATGCTCGACGGCCCCATCCAGCGTCTCGTAGATGAACTGGCGCGCCTACCGGGCGTCGGACCTAAGTCGGCGCAGCGACTCGCTTTCCACCTCCTCAACATCGAGGACACCGATGCCAGGCGTCTCGCCGCAGGCGATCATCGAGATGCGCGACCTGGCGCGGCTCTGCGAGCGGTGCTTCAACGTCACCTCCACCGAGGAGTGCTCGATCTGTCACCGACTCCGCGGCGCGACCCGCTGTCGGTGTGCGTGGTCGAGCGTGCCCAGGACATCATCGTGGTGGAACGGACCCAGGAGTTCCGTGGCCGCTACCACGTCCTGGGAGGCGCGTTGTCGCCCATCGAGGGGATCGGCCCCGGCGCAGCTGCAGATCGCCGAGTTGAGGCGCCGGGTGGCCGACGAGGAGATAGCCGAGCTCATCGTGGCCACCAACCCCACCGTCGAGGGAGACACCACCGCCATGTACCTGGCCCGTGAGTTCAAGCCGCTCGGGGTCCGGGTCACCCGGCTCGCCAGCGGACTACCGGTGGGCGGTGACCTCGACTACGCCGACGAGCTGACCCTGGGAAGGGCGCTGGTCGGCCGGCTCGAGGAGCTCTAGGCCGTCCCTGCTGGATGCGACGAACCCTGGGTTCGACCGGTTGACACAGGCGCGCTTCGAACCCTGGGTTAGCGATAGCTCCGCTCAGTCGAGGGCCACCGCGCTGATCGACCGCAGCTTGCGGAAGTCGTGGCGGGCGATGATCGAGCGGATCGAGCCGGTCTTGGATCGCATCACCACCGAGTGGGTGGTGGCGCCATCACCGAAGTACTCGACCCCGTCGAGGAACTCGCCGGTGGTCACACCGGTGGCGGCGAAGAAGACGTTGTTCGAGTCGACCAGCTCGCGGGTGCGTCATCACCTGGTCGAGGTCGAGCCCGTTGTCGATCGCCCAGCGCTGTTCTGCTCGTCGCGCGGCCAGAGCCGGCACTGGATCTCGCCGCCCAGGCAGGCCATGCGCCGCCGGCGGCGAGCACCGCCTCGGGCGAGCCGCCGATCCCGAAGAGGATGTCGACGTTGCTCTCCTCTCGAGCGGTTGCGATCGCCGCCGGACACGTCGCCGTCACGGATCAGCCGGATGCGCGCACCGGCCGACCGGACCGCGTCGATGTAGTGCTGGTTGCGCGGTCGGTCGAGGATGATCGCTTGCAGGTCGTTGACGTCCTTGCCCCGCGCCTTGGCCACCTGGCGGAGGTTGTAGTCGACCGGGGCATCGAGGGCGATGGTCCCGGCCGCCTCGGGGCCGACCGCGATCTTGTCCATGTAGACCAACTTGCCGGGGGCGTACATGGTGCCCCGCTCCGAAACGACGAGCACCGCCAGCGCCCCGGGGCCGCCCTCGGCGGTGAGACGGGTCCCGTCGACCGGGTCGACGGCGACATCCACCTCGGGCCCGGACCCCTCCCCACCCGCTCCCCGTTGTAGAGCATCGGGGCGTTGTCCTTCTCGCCCTCGCCGATGACCACGATCCCGTCGATGTCGAGCGTGGCGAGGTGGGCGCGCATCGCGTCGACCGCCGCCCGGTCCGACCGCGTCCTTGTCGCCCCGGCCCACCCAGCGGGCCGCGGCCATGGCGGCGGTCTCGGTGACCCGGACCAGATCGAGGCCGAGGTTCGCGCTCCGGGATCTCGGCCATCAACCGACCTTGATGATCAGGGCGTCGCCCTGGCCGCCGCCGCCGCACAGGGTGGCGGCGCCGATCCCGCCGCCCGGTTGGCGGAGGGCGTGGATCAGCGTCACGATCGAGCCGGGCGCCGGTCGCCCCGATGGGATGGCCCAGCGCCACCGCACCGCCTCGGGCGTTGACCCTGGCTCGGATCGAGGTCGAGCATCCTCGCCGACCAGAGCGCCACCGCGGCGAAGGCCTCGTTGATCTCGACCAGGTCGAGGTCGCGCCGGTTCGAGACCGGCCCGCTTCAGCGCTACGCGGAGGGCCTCGGCGGGACGCTCGTGGAGGGTGGCGTCGGAGCCGCCGATCTGTCCGTAGGCGACGATCTCGGCGAGGATCGTCGCCCCAGCCGCCTCGGCGGCAGCACGGTCGGCGACCACCACCGCGGCGGCGCCGTCGGAGATCTGCGAGGCGTTGCCGGCGGTGATGGTCCCGTCGTCGGCAAAGGCGGGGCGGAGCGCACCGAGCGAGTCCGGCGTCGCTTTCGGCACGGATCCCTTCGTCCCGGCCACGACCACCGCGGGCGCCCTTGCGCTGCGGCAACCTCCACCGGGACGATCTCGTCCTCGAAGCCGCCCGACGACGAGGTCGTCGGCGGCGCGGGCGTGGCTCTGCGCCGCCCAGTCGTCCTGCTCGGCCCGACCGATGCCCGAGGTCCTCGTTCTTTCGATCGGAGGACTCGCCCATGGTGCACTGGTCGAAGGCGCACCACAGCCCGTCGTGCAGCATGACGTCGACCAGGACGCGCGTCACCCATCCGCGCGCCCCAGCGCAGGTCACGCTGCAGGTACGGGGCGTTGCTCATCGACTCCATGCCGCCGGCGACGGCGAAGGACGCTTCCCCGAGCCGGATCGGAGCGGTCCGCCATGGCGATCGCCGCCAAACCGGAGAGACAGACCTTGTTCACGGTTATCGACGGCACGGTCATCGGCACGTCCGCCCCTGCACCGCCGCCTGGCGGGCGGTGATCTGACCTTCGCCCGCCTGAAGCACCTGACCGAAGATCACCTCGTCGATCTGTGTCGGCGCCGACCCCCGACCTATCCACGGCGGCGCCGATGGCGATGCCCCCCAGCTCCACGGCTCGCAGCGGTTGCAGCGCTCCGCCGAACTTGCCCACCGGAGTTCGTGCCGCTCCGACGATCACGCTCGACATGGCCCGACCTCCTGAGTCGATCGTACCGAGCCGATCGCTCTAACCTCGCCATCGACCGATGAAGCTTCTCAACCTCGATCACGTGGCGGTGGCGGTCCATCACCTCGACGGGTCGCTGGATGACTATCGACGGCTCTATCGGGTCGAGCCGCTGTACCGGGAGGTGGTGGACGACCAGGGCGTGGAGGAGGCGATGATCCCGGTGGGCGGGTCCTTCATCCAGCTGCTCGCAGCCGCTCGGTCCCGACACTCCTGTCGGCCGTTTCCTCGAGCGGCGTGGCGAGGGTCTGCACCACATCGCCTTCGCCGTCCCCGATGTCGCCGCCGCCCTGGCCCACCTCGAGGAGCGAGGACGCCGAGTTGGTCGACCGGCAGACCGCGGCCGCGGTGGTGGCGGCAAGCAGATCGCCTTCGTCCACCCCTCGCACGGCAAACGGCGACTCTGATCGAACTGGTGGAGTTGGGCGATGGCTGAGCGCGTGACGATCTCGCCGGCGCCCGACGCCTTCGCCGCAGCGGTGATCGGCGCGGTGATCGCCCAGCTGGAAGCAGAGGCAGCCGCAGCGGTGCCCTCATCCGCGCCCCGGCTCCCCGCTTGGGTGGCCTCTGCCCGGCCCGACCGGCCGGAGCCGCCGATCGACCAGCAACGCCGGCCCGGCTCACCGCCGGAGTCCGGAGGCGGTTGACGTCGCAGCAGGGTCGCCAACTCGGGCGAGCGCAGTGCCAGCAAGCACCCGGCGAACACCGCCGACCACCACCAAGCCCCCGAGGACGAGCGCAAGGAAGGACGGCCCGCCGACGGCACGCCTCGCCCGTCGTGAACAGGGCAACGATCCCCAGTCCGGCGCCGCCCGCCAGCACCCCAGCGAGCAGCGCCCTCCCCAGCGCAGCCAGACTCGCCGAAGCTGCCCCCGGCCGGTGGCGATGAACCAACCGGCTCGCCAGCAGGATGGCGATAGAGGGCGATCGAGCCGGTGCTGGTGGCCGCGATCCCCTCCAGCCCGAACCGCTCGCCGAGCAATGAAGTAGGCGGGATACGGCGATGATGGCAACCGCGGTCCCGATGAGCACCGGGGTCCACATCCTCCTCTTGGCGTAGAAGGCGCGGGCCAGGACCTGCTGGGCCCCCCAGGCGGGGATGCTCAGGGCGAACACCGACGCCACCGCCGCCGTGATGAGCGTGTCCTCGGGACCAAAAGAGCCGCGTTGGTATGCGATCCGCACCGCCGGCAGGGCGAGCCCGAACACCGCGGCGGCGGCGAGCATGGCTGCGGTGATGGTGGCGCTCACCGCCGATCCCACCTCGGCCTCCAACTCGTCCTCTCTGCCCTCGGCGGCGAGCCTGGCCAGGAACGGGATAGGCGGCGACCCCAGCGGCCTGGGCGACCACGCCTACCGGGACCATGCTCAATTGGCGCCCGGCGACCAGGGCGGTTATCCCACCGACCCCGGCGAGCTGGCCAAACACCCTGATGAACTGCTCGTCGAGGGCCGCCACCGACTGGCCGAGCATCAAGGGGAGGGCGAGCAGCAGGTACTCCCCGAGCGCGGGGTGCGCGCCACGCCACTTGGCGTGGCCAGCGGAGACCGACCCGTGATGCCCCCCACCACTGGAGGGCGAAGTTGCCGACGATCGCCCCGACGAGCGCACCCCAGGCGAAACCCTCGGGCGACGGGTTGCCCATCGCCCAGGTCACCGCACCACCGGCGATGATCGCCAGGTTGTAGACGATCGGCGCCAGGGTCGGGACGAGGAATCGCTGCCGGGCGTACTGCACCGCCATGAACAACGAGCCGAGCACGAAGAACACCTGCGCCGGCAACACGATCCGCACCAGACCGGTGAGGCGATCGAGGTCGGAAGGATCAAAGCTGCGGTAGAGGAACTCCACCAGTGGCCGCGCCCAGATCATCGCCGAGCGCGGTTAGTCCGATCATGACCAGTGCCACGGGTCGGAACACCGCAACGAACGAACGCCACTCGCCCTCCTCGTCACCGGCTGCGATGTGCCGGCTGAGGATGGGCAGAAATGTGATCGTCAGGTACCCGCCCGCCATCAAGAAGAACAGGTAGTCGGGGATGACAAAGGCGGCGTTGTAGAGGTCGGCTTCGCCGCTCAGACCGAGGACGCCCCAACAGCACCGAGTTGCGGACGAAAGCCGAGCAACCTGGAGATCAGGATCCCCGTTCCGACCAGCACTGCTGCCCGACCCATCGTCCTTGCGAAGCGCCGGCGGGTGCGCGGCGAAGAGGGTTGGGAACGTTCGGTGTCTGGTGGGTGGTCCCCGCCGTCCTCCGACGTCATCTCGTCGGGAGGACTGTCGGGCGGGCCGCCTCCAAGTCGTCGAGGATCGACCCGGCAACCGCCAGATCACCTGTGCCCACACCGAGCATGATGCCGGGCTTGTAGGCGCCGTGGTAGTCGGAGCCGCCGCTGGGGAGCAGACCGACGTCCAATGCGATGCGGCGGAGCCTTTTGCGTTCCACGGGTTCATAGGAGGCGTACTCCACCTCTACTCCGATCAGACCCATCTCGGCGAGATCGCGGAACGTGGTGCGGAGTTCGCCTGTCGAGGGTCCTACCCAGCGTCAATGGATGTGCCAATACAGGGACGCCACCAGAGGCTCGGGCCAGCGTTATCGCCTCGGCAGGCGTGAGTCGCTCGCGCCCGACATATGCCGGACGACCGGCGGCGAGGTATTGGTCGAAGGCCGTTGGGATGTCGGGGACAACGTTCTTGCGGATCATGACCGCCGCCAGGTGGGGCCGTCCTACCGTCCCACTACCGGCTTCCTCCGTTACCTCATCGAGCGTGATATCGATCCCCATACCGGCGGCAGCTCGACCATCCGGGCGTTGCGCACATCTCTGGCGGCCCGCAGCCCGGCGAGCCGGTCTTGCAGCGGGCCTTCCGCCGACTCGAGGAACAGCACCACCAGGTGCATCGCCCCACCGTCCCACTGGCAGGACAACTCGACACCAGGAATGAGTCGAACCCCGTGGCTGTTGGCGGCGGCCGTGGCCGCGTCGAGGCCCTCGAGCGTGTCGTGGTCTGTGAGGGCCATCGCCCCCAGCCCGGCTCGCGCCAGCGCCCGCGACCAGGTCGGCCGGACCGTCGGTGCCGTCGGAGGCCGTGCTGTGGACGTGGAGATCGACTTTCATCGCCCGGCAGGGTACCTGCGGGGTGCGACGCCCCCTGGCGGCTATGACTCGATCCGGACGCTCTCCACATAGACCGCCTCGCGGGGGAGCGAGCGCTCTCCGCTGGAGGCCGGCTGCACCGGGATGGCGGCGATCCGCTCCAGAACGTCGTCTCCTTCCACGACAGTGCCCAGCACGGAGAATCTGGGGCCCAGCGATTGTGCGTCAGGCCCGACGACGAAGAAGAACTGGCTCCCCGTCGTGTCCGGCCCGAGCTCGTTGGCCAGCGCCATCACACCTGGCTCATAGACGAAGCCATCGGGAGGAGCCTCGTTGGGGAGCGTGTACCCGGCGCCCGCCCTCGCCG
Source organism: uncultured Actinomycetes bacterium (assembly GCA_963758695.1). GTDB lineage: Bacteria > Actinomycetota > Acidimicrobiia > Spongiisociales > DATADW01 > DATADW01. The sequence continues at coordinate 394,921 of CAVWWM010000009.1, read as the reverse complement.
TCGGCCTGGGGATCGCCGCCCTGGGCGACGAAGGTCTCGATGATCCGGTGGAACACGGTGCCGTCGTAGAAGCCTTCGTTGGCGAGGAACACGAAGGAGTTCACCCCAAGGGGGGCGAGCGCGGGATCGAGTTCGATCACGATGTCGCCGCACGACGTGGTCATCGTGGCGGTGATCGGCGCGTCGGGCGACAGTCCGAGGTCCTCGGGGCCGTCGGGGAACGACTGCGGAGTGATCTCGGGAGGCGCCACGGCACCGCATGCCACGGGAAGCTGGCGAAAGGCGAGATAGCCGGCAGGAAGCTCGGCCTCTCGCTTTGAGAGAACGTTGAACAGGTAGAAGACGCCGATGATGACCAAGGCGAGGCTGCCGAATATGGCGGCGCGCTTCCATGCGGCGCGGATGCGCTTGCGCCTTTCCTCCTCGCGCCTTCGCTCCTCGCGGGACTCCCGCTGCCGCTGTCGACGATCTGTCATGGCGGCGGGGAGAGTAGGACGGCCAACGGCCACGTCGGCGGGTCGGGGCGTGGAAGACCATCAGATCGGCGACCCACCCGGTCCTACACTCGGCGGCAGCCCATGCCGCTTGTCGTGCAGAAATTCGGAGGCACCTCGGTGGCCTCGCCGGAGCGAATCCTGGTGGTCGCAGAGCGGGTGGCTCGCGCTCGCAAGGACGGGAACGACGTCATAGCCGTGGTCTCCGCAATGGGAGACTCCACCGACGAACTGCTCGACCTTGCCCAACGGGTTTCGCCCAACCCACCGGCCCGCGAGCTCGACATGCTGCTCACTGCGGGTGAGCGCATCTCGATGGCACTCTTGGCGATCGCCATCCAGGACCGAGGAGTCGAAGCTGTCAGCTTCACCGGCTCCCAGGCGGGGATACTCACCGACGCCTCCCACGGCGCAGCCAAGATCACGGAGATCAGGGGTCACCGGGTGCGCGAGGCGCTCGACAACGGTCGGGTGGTGATAGTTGCCGGCTTCCAGGGGGTCGACCCCGACACGAAGGAGATCACCACTCTGGGCCGGGGCGGCTCCGATGCAACGGCCGTCGCTCTCGCCGCGGCGCATGGTGCCGACGTCTGTGAGGTCTTCACCGATGTGGACGGGGTCTACAGCGCCGACCCGCGCATCGTCCCCACCGCTCGTTTGTTGCGCGAGGTGTCGTTCGAGGAGATGCTGGAGCTTTCTGCCAGCGGAGCCAAGGTCCTAATGGCACGGTCGGTTGAGTTCGGCCGTCGTTTCGAAATTCCGATCCACGTCCGGTCGTCCTTCCATGACGCCGAGGGGACCTGGGTGAAGGAGCACACAATGGAGCAGGCCATCATCAGCGGTATCGCCCACGACGTTTCCGAGGCGAAGGTCACCGTCCGGGGAGTTCCCGACACGCCGGGCGTCGCAGCGGCCCTCTTCGAGCCGCTGGCCGAGCGGAGCATCAACGTCGACATGATCGTGCAGAACGTGTCACGTGACTCCGCCACCGACATCAGCTTCACCGTCCCCAAGGAGCATGCCCCCGTGGCCCGCGAGGTGGCGAGCACCGTCGCTGCCGAGGTGGGGGCGGCCGGCGTCGACGTGGACGAGAACGTGGCCAAGGTGTCGCTGGTTGGGGCGGGGATGAAGTCGCACCCAGGCGTCGCCGCACGGGTGTTCCGCGCCTTGGCCAACAAGGGCATCAACATCCAGATGATTTCGACGTCGACGATCCGTATCTCGTGCGTCGTCGGTGCCGACCAGATCGACGAGGCGGTGCGGACGCTCCACGACGAGTTCCAGCCGCCGCTCATCTTGGAAGAGGTGGGAGCTTGACCAATGTCGCCGTAGTCGGTGCCACCGGCGCCGTGGGGCGGACGATCCTCGAGATCCTCGCCCAGCGCGACTTCCCCGTCGGTGGGCTCAGGCTGCTCGCATCGGCCCGCTCGGCGGGCGGCAAGCTGGAGACCGCATGGGGAGAGATAGAGATCGAGGATCTGGAGACAGCAGACCCGGCTGGGATCGAACTCGCCCTGTTCTCTGCCGGCGCCACGAGAAGCCGCGACCACGCTCCGGCATTCGCCGCAGCCGGGGCGGTCGTGGTCGACAACTCATCCGCTTTCCGGATGGACCCGGCGGTCCCCTTGGTTGTTGCCGAGGTGAATGACCACGCCATTGCCGGGCATTCCGGGATCGTGGCCAACCCGAACTGCACCACGATGACCCTCATGATGGCGGCGGCACCTCTGCATCGCGCCGCCGGTCTGGCTTCGATGGTGGTGTCCACGTACCAGTCGGTCTCCGGCTCGGGGCGGACCGGGATCGAAGAACTGACTCGTCAGGTCGAGCTACTCGGCGGCGACCGCGACACCCTGGTCGATGGAGGTTGGATCGACCCGGGCGGGGACCTGTATTCCCGCCCGATCGGGTACAACGTCCTCCCCTTGGCCGGGACTGTCGACGAGACCGGCTACACCGAGGAGGAGTGGAAGCTGGTCAACGAGAGCCGCAAGATCCTCGAGATCGAGGACCTCGAGGTCGAACCGACCTGCGTCCGGGTCCCGGTGATGGTCGGTCACAGCGTCTCCGCCACCATGAGGTTCGCCCAGCCGCTCGGTGTGGAAGAGGCCAAGCGCCTATTGGGTACGGCGCCGGGTGTCTCCCTGTGGGAGGACCGGGTCCCGACCCCACTCGACAGTGTCGGCTCCGATGACGTACTTGTCGGTCGTGTCCGTCCCACGATGGCCAAAGGTGGGATTTCGCTCTTCGCTACCGGCGACAACCTCCGCAAAGGCGCCGCCCTCAACGCCGTCCAGATCGCCGAGAGAGTTCTGAAGCTGAGTACTTAGTACTTGGTACTTAGACTCCGTCCCCCCGGAGGGGAAGTGGCCGCTGCGAGCAGCGGGTGGGGGAATCCCGAACTCCCAACGGTGATTGCCCCGCGGTCATCGCACCGTTGGGCATGCACCGTTCTCCCCCTCCCCCGACGCCTCCTGCGTCGGGTACTCCCCCCGTCGGGGGAGGGAATGCATGGCTGCCGTCTGCCGTCTGCCGTCCGGCTCAGTGGAGACTGACCGAGACGGGCGAAGTACGCCCAAGCGAAACTCGACCGTTTGGCCTGGCCCGATGGGGAGGGCCGGGATGGTCGAACCGGTGATCACCACGTCACCCGCCCGCAGCGCCTCCCCGGCTTCGGCCAGGGTGTCGGCGATGTGTCCTATCACGTCGAAGCAGGTGCCCGGTCAGCGTTTCCAGGTCGGTGATCGGCTGCAAGGTGGTGCCATCGTGGATCACCACACCGGTGAGACCATCGATGTTCCCGCCGGCGAGAGCGGGGTCGGGGTCACCCAGCACCATGGCGCGGTGGAAGATGTCACCGGCGAGGACTTCCTCGACGTCGGCGGGCGGTGGGTCGATGTCGGCCAGTTCGATGGCCGGTCCGATGGCGACGATCGCCTGGCGGACCCGATCCGCTCCCGCCCCTCGCGGCACCTCGATCCCAATGTGGACCGCGAGCTCGGGTTCGGCGACCGGGTTGGTCCATCCACCGACGGACACGCTCGCACCGGTCTTGGCAAGGGTGGCATCGGTGAGGAAGCCGACAAGCGGTCCTGTCAGACCGAACCGTTGCAGCGCCGCCGGGGCGCCGAACCCCGCCTTCCAGCCGATGTGGCGCGCCCCCGATCCGAGCACTCTCCGGCGATTCTCGAACTGCCGGCTCATGCCCCGCGCTATGCGGGGATCGGTGGGCTGAGGCGTCAAGTTGGGGCAACCTCGTAGCCGGCATCCTCGAGCGAACCGGCACCGCTCCATCCCCAGACAAGGGTGACATCCTCGTCGCCGGTGTTGTCGAACCCGTGCCAGTGGCCGCGTTCGGTGAAGATCACGTCTCCCTCGCCTGCCGGTTCCACACCCTCATCCGTGTAGACCTGACCGCGGCCGCTGAGCACCACGAAGAACTCGTCGGCGTTGGGATGCCGGTGCCGATCGTGACGGGCGCCCGGGGGGAGCACCGTCCACCCGAGCAGCAAGTGATCCGACCCGGCCGACGCCTTGTCGATGAGGAACTGCACCCGCATGTCCACCCATCCGTCGGCTGAGGTGAGTCCACCCACCACCGGAGCGTCGTGCCGGCTGGTGCGGAAGTTGGCGGTCACAGCATCCCAGCCATGGTCCGGTAGACGTCGAAGACGGTGACGAAATCCCGTTCATCCAAACCGAGGCCGTGACACGCGTTGAGCATCTCGTTGGCGGCGGCGGCCAACGGGACCGGAACCCCCTGACGCCTCCCCAGGTCGAGGGCGAGCAGCATGTCCTTCTGCTGGAGGAGGACGCTGGCCAGCGGCTTCTCCGGCATCCCCCCGTCGAGGATGAACGGCCCCCGGTATCCCATCACCGGTGAGGCGACCACGCTCTGCAGCATGGCGTCGACCGCCACTTCCCGTTGCACGCCCCCCTTCTCGGCGAGCGCCACCGCCTCACAGAAGGCCACCATCTCGACGATCAGGCAGAGGTTGATAGCCACCTTCATCTGAGCTGCGGCGCCGCTGCCGCCGATGTAGCTCACCTTGGGACCGATCGACCGCAGCATGGGCTCCACCCGGTCGAATGCCGACCGGTCGCCTCCCACCATGATCGACGCCTTCCCCTCCGCCAGTGTGATCGGGCTGCCCGAGATGGGGGCATCGAGCATGGTCAGGCCTACTGCAGCGAAGGCGTCGGCGATCGATCGGGTCTCTCCTGGATCGATCGTGCTCATGTCGAGGTAGACCGATCCGGGTCGCAGCCCGGCGATGACCCCGGCATCGCCGAGCGCCACCTCCCGCACGGCGGCGGCGTCGGTCACGATCGAGATGACGGCCTCGGAGCGCTCTGCGACCTTCCTCGCCGAGTCGGCCCATTCCATGCCGATCTGCAGCAGCGGCGCCGCCTTCTCGATCGTTCGGTTCCAACCGGTCACTCGGTGCCCGGCCTCGATTAGACGGGGGATGATCCCCTGTCCCATGTCACCGAGCCCGATGAACCCGACCTCCATCGTCCTCCTTTGACCGTCTTGCAGTAAAGCCGGTCTTTCTTAGCGGGAGGCTCCGACCGACTCGGACAGCGCATTGGCGAGCGGCTCGACCATCGAGACGTCGTAAGGGGACCGCATGCTGAAGACCACGACGTCCGCCCCGGCCTGTAACCGCTCCTCTGCGGCGTCGGCGATCGCCCCCGGGTCATCGCCGCGGGAGTAACCCACGTGGACGCTGCAGGTGATCTCGGCCGGGTCACGGTCGATTGCCTCACAGTGATCGGTCAGCACCTCGTGCTTGCGCTTCCATTCCTCGGGCTCGGCCTGGAGCCCGTCCCACCACTGGGCCCAACGCGCCACGGTCTTGAGGGTGCGCTTCTCGCCTCCACCGCCGATGGCAATGGGTAGTTGGGGCCGCTGGATCGGCTTTGGCTCGCAGCGTGCCCCGGCAAGCCGGTAGTGCTCACCATCGAAGTCGGTGGTCTCCTGGGTGAGGAGGCGGACGATGACCTCGACGCCCTCGTCGAAACGGTCCATCCGCTCCGTCATCGTCCCCAGGTCGAGCCCATAGGAGTTCGCCTCCTGCTCCTGCCAGCCGGCGCCGAGACCGAGGTAGAGCCGACCGCCCGAGACGATGTCGAGCGATGCCGCCATGTTGGCGGTGATGGCCGGGTGGCGGAAGTGCATCCCGTTGACCATGCACCCGATGCGGATCCTCGATGTCGCCTGCGCCAGCGCGGTGAGGGTGACCCAGGCTTCCATGCACGGGCCGTTGGGATCACCGTGGATCGGGTAGAAGTGGTCGAAGTTCCAGGCGGACTCGAACAAATCGATGCCATCCGCTTCACGCCAGATGGCAAGCATGTCCTCCCAGTTGGCGTTCTGCGGTGGGGTCTTGATGGCGTAGCGGCCCATGGAGGCTCCTCGATTGGGTGACGCTCACTCTGGCAGGGCGGGCAACTATCGGTTGCGGGGTGCCATCCTTGGTCGCACGGGTCATGACGGAAAGTGCCAACGGCGGCCGCCGTTTTGGTGGCCGGCGCACCAATCTCGCCCTGCTTCTCCTACTTGGCGGAGCCCTCGTCACCGGGCTTACCGCTCAAGCTCTGGGGACCCCTGCCCTGGGATGGGTGGCCGTGGTCCACGGGGTCATCGGATTGGCCATCCTGATCGTCGCTCCCTGGAAATCGCTGGTGGTACGCAAGGGACTGGTACGGCGCAACCGGGGACGGACCTTCTCGCTCCTCTTCCTTCTTCTCACGTCGACCGTGCTGCTCACCGGGGTCTTCCATTCGATCGGATGGCCAGATGGCATCGGATCGCTCACCGTGCTCTGGGTGCACGTCGCCACCGCCCTGGTGCTGGTCCCGCTGGCGATCTGGCATGTGCTGGCTCGGAAGACGCTGCCTCGCCGTCAAGACCTGACAAGGCGCAACCTCATCCGGATGGGCGGTTTGGTGTCGGCCGCAGCAGTGACATGGTTTGCCGCCGACCGCGCCATCGCTCTGGCCCGTCTTCCCGGGGGCCGATCGGCGATTCACCGGATCGCACGAGCGGTCCTCGCTCGAACCGGCCGGTCTCCCGGTTACGTCCTGGCTCGACGACCAGACCCCCGATATCGATGCCGCCTCGTGGAGCGTGGCCGTCGGGGATGCCTCCGGGGGGCGATTGCTCGCCCTCGATGATCTCGCTGTGCTCCCGATGGACGATGTGACCGCGATCCTCGATTGCACCAGCGGTTGGTACAGCAATCAGGTGTGGCGCGGGGTGCGTCTCGACCGGTTGGTCGTGCCCGGCACTGCTCGCAGCCTGGTCGCCTGGTCGGCCACCGGCTACGCCAGACGCTTCCCCATGTCCGACCTCGGTTCGATGTGGCTGGTGACCGAGGTCGGCGGGAAACCGCTGTCACCAGGCCATGGCTTCCCGGCGAGGATCGTGGCGCCCGACCGGCGCGGTTTCTGGTGGGTGAAGTGGGTGGTCCGGCTGGAGACGTCCGACCTCCCCTGGTGGATCCAATCGCCCTATCCGCTCACATGAGTGTCACTCGGCCGCCCACCTCGAGGCGGAGCGGCCGAGTGTTGTGTCTCGAATTGGGGCTAAAGCGGCTTTCGGTTCTGGAAGTCGCAGTAGACCGTCTCGTCGGCGACCAGATTGATGGTCACCGATCGCGTCGGAAGATTGACCGTGAACGTGCTAGCGCTACCCACGGTCACCTGGCAATCGATCCTGACCAGTTCCAACCCGCCACGGTTCCTCGAAGATCGTGTAACTGTCGGGGTCCAGGCCGGAGAACGTTTGTTGCGAACCCGGGTTCCCTGTTCCTTGCTCGTCGTCCACGATCACGAATGAACCGAGATCGCCCCCGAAAGTGAACGGCTGATCACCGAACGGCGCGGCGTACTTCTCGATGATGATCGTGCCCGGCTTGTCGGGCATGCTCGTGGATCGTCGTGCTGCTCGTAGATCGTCGTGACTGCTTGTGGACGTCGTGCTGCTTGTGGACGTCGTCGGTGGAGGCTGCTCACAGGTGACCCAGAACACCTTGTGCTTGACATCGGCGCCTTGAGAGCCTTCAGCGTTAATCGTCAGCTTCACGTGGAAGCCCTGAACGGGGTGCGGCTCGAAGCCGGCCAACGCGGCGCTCAGATCGTAGGTTGCGCTGGCATCAAGGTCGGTGCCGCCACCCGCCGGGTCCTCGCCGATGAATACCACGTCGGTGAGCAGCACGGCGATGCCGGTCGGTGGATGGGCCCGGAAGGTTACGTCGGCGGTGAGGTCGCCTTCGTCATAACCGTAAAAGTCGACCTGGAAGACACAGCCGACGTGTGGCTCGTTGTCCGGATGGTCATCGAATTCCTCTCCGTCGATCTTCACCGTGCCGTTGTTGCCTGGAGGAACCGCACCAGCCCACGGCAATGCAAGGGCGGACACCAAAACGACGACAAGCGAGATGCCAAGAAGCAGCCTGATTCTCGACAACGGTCCGTGTCGTGGCGATTTGCCGTCAAAATTGAACATGGGACTCCCCCACTTCCTCCGGGCAATACCCGGCTCGCCGCTTGGGTCCACCGACGGTGGACCCTCCCGAAAATTCAGCCACCCCTGACCACTCAGCGTAGCTGCGGACCACGCTCCGCGTCAATGGACGAAGGGGGAAGTTATGCGCTGGGTCCGAACTAGACGGGACCGCTACCAGGCGCCTCGCTACCCTGCCCGGTCGGTGACAGCGTCCAGTCGAGATGACGTCCCGGACGGGGCTCGGCGATCGATAGAGCGTTGGTTCTCGGCGAGGGGTGTGCCGCAACTCATTGAGGGCTACAGCTCCGAGCAGCGGATCGACCGCCGAGCACTCCCTCTCATCGGGATCTGGATCGTGGTGGGCACCGTTTTGATCTGGACCCAGCTCGCCGATGGTCCGCTTGCCTCGAACATCGGATCAATACTCCTGGCCCTCGGCCTCACCGGGACCTTGATCGGCGGATTTCTCTGGATCCGGAAGCACCCACCGTTCGGGTCGGTCAGCCGTCTCGACTTGCTCGACATCGCCGTAATCGGACTGGTGCCGGGGATAGTGGCCTCGTTGATCACGGGCGACCCGGGAGCCTTTCCTGGATTCGTGACCATTGGAGAGGTCCGCCTGTTCACTCCTGGCTTCATCCTCATCGGCGTCGGGATCATCTATGCCGTTGTCAGCCTGGGCGTATTGGAATTGGCCATATGGAGCCTTCGCCACTTGCGGGAGAACGTGCCACAGATCGCCATGCTCGTAGCCCGCACCCTGCCGATGCTGCTCATCCTCGTCGTGTTTCTGCTGTTCGCCTCAGAACTTTGGCAGGCATCACACGAGATCGGCGGGGTCGATCTGTTGGCGATCATGGTTCTGCTGGTGGTCGTCGGCGGAGTGCTCGTGGTGACCCAAGCCCGGGAGGAGATCCGCCAAATCGAACAACGGGGACCGTCTTCCGACCGGCGTGAACTCCTGGCCGGCACCCCGGCAGCAGGGCTGATGGCGGCTCAGTCGGTGCCCGCCGCGCACCTCCGGCCACTGCAGCGGTTGGAGCGCCTCAACGTGATCGTGCTGATGCTGGTCAGCCAGTTCGTCCAGTCGCTCTTCGTAGCGGTGATGGTCACGTTGTTCATCGTCCTGCTGGGGATGTTGGCGGTCCCTGTCTCGGTCCAGGAAACATGGGTCGGCGCCCCGGTCGACGAACTGATCAGTCTCACCTTCATCGGCGAACCGCGCACGCTGTCTACGGAGCTTCTGGTCGCATCCGCCTTGCTCGGAGGGGTGTGCGGGCTCTACTTCACCGGTCTAGCCCTCACCGACAAGACCTACCGGGCCGAGTTCCACAGCCGGGTCATCGCCGACATCAACCGGATCATGGCGGTCCGTTCGGTCTACCTGTCGTTGCCGGGCGTCGCCGATTCTGAGCGGGGCTGACCGCAGGGAGTGCTCTGCCGAGCGATCCATCGTTGGATGAGATCCGTAATTGTCTGGTCGGGACGGCCGGATTCGAACCGGCGACCTCAGCGTCCCGAACGCTGCGCGCTGCCAAACTGCGCCACGTCCCGTCGGGAGCGGCGATCTTACCTGCTCGGGTGAACCGTTGCCCGGGTTCACCTCGACCGGGAAGATGGCGACCTCTGACATCACCTCGCGTCGCAGCGCCTGGCGTTGCGCCAGGGTGTCGTCGGCCCGTTGGGCGGCCACCACGGGGAACGGGTCGAAGTCCTGGGTGCAGACCGTGCCCGGAGCGGGGGTGGTCCCTTCAAGGAGGTAAGCGGCGGTCGCCTCGTCGGCGCAGACGGACAGGAAGAGCGAGGTGTGCCCCCAACCCTCGACGGTGAGCAGGCTCGAGTTGGGGAGCAGGTCGTCGACGATGAGTGCGCCCTCGTAACGGGTCGCCGGGTCGTATCGGGTCCCAACAACGAGCACCGGGTTCGCAGTCTGACGATCGAACGGGCCGAGGTAGCGGTCCTGGTCGAACCCCTGCCAGACGGCGCATGATCGAGGAGACCCAGGTCCAGATCCGACCGAAGTAGCCGAACTGGGCATCGGACTCGGCGCCGGCGATCGACCAGTAGCCGTGGTCGTCGGGGTTGACGCTGTCCGAGCAGGAGACGCTGGGGAACCCTTCGACGAAGTTGGGGTAGCGGGGCTCCGGGAAAGACCCGGCGGCCAGTCCCACTTTCGCCTTCACCGCCGCTACGCCTCACCGATCTCCGCCGGCGATGCTTGTTGCTCGATCAGCGACAACAGGAGTGCGAACTCTGGCCAACTGGCCGAGTCGTACATGGCGCCGAGGGTCTCTCCGATCGCGTCGGAGTAATGGAGGAGGACCGGCTCGCCAGTGAACGGGTCGATGATCTCGATCGGACCCTGCTTGAGCAGATCGGCCATGGCGGCGAAACGTGCCGCCGAGTCACCGGCGAAAGCGCAACCTTCCGTACCCGCCTCGTCGCACAGCCGGAAGAACTCGTCGAGCGTGGCCTGTGCCCCTGCATCGCTCCGCAGACGCGTTGAGAACGGTTGGGTGGCGGCTTCGTCACCCCTGCCGGTCGTCCAGGCGATCGGGTCGAGAACGCCGTCCACGACGACCCGCCCCACCCGGTCGGGGAAGAGGCTGGCGTAGGTCACCCCGAGGAATGAGCCATACGAGTAGCCGACGAAGTTGAGCTGGCGATCTCCGACCTTGCGGCGAAGCAGGTCGAGGTCTCGGGCGACGTCGGCCGTAGCCATGTGATCGTCGATAGCTCCGCCCCGTTCGGCGCAGGCCGTTGCCAGTTCCCGATCGAGTTGCTCGGCGATCTCTTCTTCGCCTGGTTCGAACGGGAAGGCGAACGGCCAAAACATGCTGAGCGCCTCATCGAAGGAACGGAAGCAAAGCAGTGGTCTGCTTCGGTTGATCCCGCGCGGATCGAACCCGATCAAGTCGTAGGACGACCGCACCTCGTCGGTGTAGAGGAACGGACCCGCCTGTAGAACGAAGTCCACCCCCGATCCTCCCGGACCACCAGGGTTGACGAACAACGAGCCGAGGCGTCGTGCCGGGTCTGAAGCGGGGAGCCTCACCATGGCGATCCCGATGGTGTCTCCCCGGGGACGGTCGTGGTCCAGCGGGACCCGGGCCACGGCGCACTCGAAGTCGGGACCGAACTCGGCGTAACAGGGGCGCCAGCGAAGGCCTTGCTGCGGGGGAGCTGTCATCGGCGATACGGGAGTGGTTTGGGCCGCCGAGACAGGTAACGCAGACATCAGGATCGCCAGCGCACCGAGGATTACGACGAACTTGCGCATCTCCGCCCCTCCCGCTCTAGTGATCGGCCGACCCTACCTAGTTGTCTCGGCAGTGCTCACCGCTTCGTCATCCGGCGATTTCTTCGTCAACCCGCGCAGAGCAGATCGGAGCTCCTCGGCGACGATCGGCTTGATCAGGAAGGCGCCGGCCCCCGCCCTCCCGGCGAGAAAGACGTCGGCGCTTCGATCGAGGAGGAGAACGGTTGGCGTCCGCGGCACCTCGTCCATCCCCGCAGCGTCGAGAAGCGCCCTCACTATTGCCATTCCGCCCATCGAGCCGACCTGCATGTCGATGATGACCGCGTCGGGCTGATCCTCTCCGACCCTTCGAACCGCCAGGTAGGGATCTGTCTCGTCGAGCAGAACGATCGACGAATCGGACAGCGCAGCCGCCACCTCATTGCGGACCCACGGCGCGTCGGCGATGAGCAGCAACGTGGGCACCGAGCCACTGTACCGATGGTGTGCCGGGCGGCAGGTTCCCCCGTCATGCCCTCCTACCATCGAGGTATGCGTTGGGCCGCAATCCTGTTCCTTGCGGCAATCGCGGTGGGGGCGCCGCCGGCCGAGGCACAGGAAGTCCCGCCGGTGGACGTTCTCGAAGTCTCGGGATCGCTCGACGCCATGGCGGAGAACTTCGTGATTACGGGGATCGAAGAAGCCGCCGAGCGTGGCTCGCAGTTGGTGGTGCTGCAACTCAACGTCCCCGGTGTACTCACCTCCGACATCGACGCCCTGCTGCAACTCGTCGCCGACCCGCCGCTCCCGGTTGCGGTGTGGGTGGGACCGGCTCCCTCGGTGGCGCACGGAGCCGCCGCCGAGATGCTCCGTTTGGCCCCGATCCGTGCGGCTGCTCCCGGGGCCGTGGTCGGATACCGCAGCCCGCTGGTCACCGGAACCGACCTAACGGCACCTGACGGCCCCGCGAACAGCGACGAGGTCGTGGTGGAGGCTCCGTTGACGGGTCTGGTCGACGTGGTCGAACCGGCGCTGTCCAACCTGCTCGCCACGCTCGATGGCGCCGAAGTGTCCGTCGGGGACGAGACGATCACGCTGGAGACGCTGGGCCCGGCGATCGGTCCCGACGGTGAGCCCCTTCTCGACGAGGACGGATCACCGGCGCAGACGGTGGTGGCCGAGGTCCGCTTCCACCAACCCGGCCCGCTGCAACAAGTTATGCGGGCGTCGCTCGCCCCCGAGGTGGCCTTCTTCCTGGTCGCCGTGGGGCTGTCGGTTGCCGCGTTCGAGTTCTACGCCGCCGGCCCCGGTGTCGCCGCCGCGGTTGCAGCGCTCTGCCTTCTGGTCGGGGGCTACGGGATGGTGACGCTGCCGGTGCGGTGGTGGGGGGTCCTGTTGGTGCTAGGTGGAATCGGGTTGCTCACCGCCGAGTTCCAGGTCGGTCGGTTTGGGCGGTGGAGCCTGCTCGGGGGTCTGTTGCTCCTCGGTGGAGGGATGCTCCTCACCGATGCGACCCCTCACCTGGCGCCCTCGTGGTGGGGGGTGACCCTCGCCACGCTTGGGGTCGTCCTCTTCTACTTCGCCGCACTCCCCACAGTGGCGCGGGCGCGGTTTTCCACACAGACGGTGGGGCGGGATCACCTGATCGGACGCGCCGGTGTGGCCACCACCAATTTGGGTCCGGATGGCGAGGTCGAAGTGAACGGAGCGCGTTGGATGGCAACCGCCCACCGCGCTGCCGGCATCACAGCCGGAGACAAGGTGACAGTGACCGCGGTCCGAGGTACGGTCCTAGAGGTGGAGCCAAACGACGCCGACCGATCGGTCGGGCGGTGAATCGGGTAGGAAATTCCTGAGCGAACTGGTAGAAACTTCCTGGTCTGGCTACGAGGCCGCTGGTAGGTTCGCTCGCCGTCGGGCTAGGAATGGAGTTGCCTTGACGCTTACGAACGACTGGCAGGTGCGGGCACTGTGCCGCGGCAACCACTCGCACCTCTTCTTCCCTCCCAGTACCTTCGAGCGCAAGGAAGACCGAGAACGTCGAGAGCTTCGAGCCAAGGCAATTTGTGACGTCTGTCCGGTGAAGATCGACTGTTTGGAATACGCCAACGAGATCAGAGAGCCGTTCGGGATCTGGGGTGGCCTCACCGAGATCGAACGGCGCGACGAATTCGCCGTCGCCACCGCTTAGCCGTCACCTGAACGTCCGTAGGTCGCCGCTCCGCTTGGTGATCCCGCGGCCGTCGAACCATTCGAGCAATGGGACGACGTACTTCCGGCTGAGCCCGAGAGCATCGCGCGCCTGGGCCACCGTGAACTCACCTTCGATCTGACGCAACATCCCCTCGATCGCCTCGATCTGCTCGGGCAAATAGGCGAGGGTTTCGTTGACCAACACCACCCGTTCGGAGCGGACGATGGCGTGGAGCAATTCAGGGTGCAGACCAAGCTCGGCGACGGTGGGCACAGCGAGCCCGGCTTCCTTCAGCTCGTTGGCCGCCTCCATCCAGCGCAACTCCTGGCTCGAGTCGAGCGTCGAGGTGAAGCCGATGATGGCGACGTCGGCGCCGCGCATCTCGAGATCGATGTGGGAGGCGATCACGCCATCGAGCTCGGCGAAACTCAACCCGAGCTCAACGGCGAGTTGGGCGGAGGGCATTCCCGGTCGGAGCGGATTCGATCGGTGGTGAGCCTGCACTCGCTGGAGCGCATCGGTGCGGAGCCGTTCGATTTCGTCATCCGACAGTGCCATCCCAGCGGCGACGTTCTTGTCGGGGACCCTCCCGCCCCCGCTTTGTGCCACCAGCACGTCGACATGTTCCCGCCGGCGCATCCGGAGCATGACCGCGGCGACCGCGTCCGGACCGATGGCAACTGCCTCGGCCAACTGCGCCACGGCCGCTGGGTCGACGCGGCCTTTAGGCGCCGGGTCGAGGACGATGCCGCCGCCGACGACCCGCCTTCTCCCGGTCTCTCTGAGGATGAACCTGTCACCGGCGGTGAGCGGCAGCGTCTTGTCGAGCGATACGACAGCGGCTCCTTCGGCTCCCGCGAGCAATCTGACCTTCGCCGGCACCGCCTCCGACCCGATGTGCACCTGGTAGGCGCCCCGGGGGCCGAGGCTGTCGTGGTAGCGGGCCCGTCGCAGGATGGTGACAAACCGGCGGCTCGGCATCCAGTGGCCCTCTCGCCCCAGCATGGAGCCGCGGCTCACCTGCTCCCGTCTGACCCCCGTGAGGTTGACCGCCGTCCGATAGCCGGGCATGGCCTTCGGTTGCTGTGTCTCGTGGACCTGAAGACCCCTGACCCGGACGGGTATCCGACCTGGCCACAAGATGAGCCGGTCATCGGTCTCAAGCACCCCGTCGAGCAGCGTCCCGGTGACGACTGTTCCGGCGCCGCCGATAGTGAAGGCCCTGTCGACCCAGAGTCGGGGGCGTTGACGGTCGGGCGAGGGGCCGAGGTTGCTGACCGCATCCGCCAGCGCCTCGGCCAAGGGCCCCACCCCCATCGCGAGAGGGGCGGCCACCTCGACGGTGGGAGATCCCTCGAGTGCTGTCCCGACGAGCCGGTCCTCCACCTCGATGCGCGCCAGTTCGACGACGTCGGCGTGCACTCGGTCGACCTTGGTGAGAGCCACTACCCCGACAGACACCCCAAGCAGATCGAGCACGGCGAGGTGCTCCTCGGACTGCGGCATCCACCCTTCGTCGGCGGCGACGACGAAAAGGGCGACATCGATCGACTCGATCCCGGCGAGCATGTTCTTGATGAACCGTTCGTGACCGGGCACGTCCACGAACGACACCTCCGCACCCCCTGGGAGGATCGTCCAGGCAAACCCGAGGTCGATGGTCAGCCCTCGAATCTTCTCCTCGGCCAAACGGTCGGGATCGCGACCGGTCAACGCTCGAACCAGGGTCGACTTGCCGTGGTCAACGTGACCGGCGGTCCCGATCACCGCCATCGGCTAGCCGCGGCAGGCGGCAGCGAGCGCCTGCGCCACCTCGGCATCGCGCTCGGGCTCGACTGTGCGCAGGTCGATGAGCGTCGAACCGGCATGTCGCCTCGCCACCACCGGATCGCCACCAGAAGCGAGCAGACGCAGCCAGACAACATCCGCTCCTGGTCGCTCCACGACGATCAACTTGGTCGGGATACCCCCATTCGGTGCCGACCCGGCTCCAGCGGCCGAAGCGTCGAGGGCGATCGTCGCCTCGACACCGGCCGCCTTCACGACATCTTCGGCGCGACGTGAGATCTCGTCTCGGTCGATCGTTGCCATTCTCCAGAAGGGGATGTCGGTGGCAGCGCGTCCGTCGGCATAGAGCTCGAGGGTGGCACCCAAGGCGGCCAAGACCTGACCGCCGCAGCGGAGCGCTCGCGCTGCCGGATGACGCCGTAGTAGTGCCACCAGGTCCTCGCGCCCGACCACGATTCCCGCTTGGGGGCCGCCCAGCAGCTTGTCACCCGAGAAGAGCACCAGATCCGCCCCCGTCTCGAGCGCCTGTCTCACCCCCGGTTCCCCGCCCAACCAACGCGGCGGCCCATGGCTCAGCCATGGGGTTGAAGCGTCGAGCAGACCGCTTCCGGCGTCGAACACCACCGGAATCCCGGACGATCGGCCCAGCGCAACCAACTCGGGGATGGTGGCCTCTTCTGTGAAACCCTCGATCCGATAGTTGGAGGGGTGGACCTTGAGCAACAAGGCGGCATCCTCCGCAGCGCTGTAATCCGACACCCTGGTGCGGTTGGTGGTCCCCACCTCGAGCAGCTCGGCCCCGGTGGCACTCATCAGATCGGGAAGCCGGTAGGAGCCGCCAATCTCGATCAGCTCGCCGCGCGACACCGCTACCTGTCGCCCGCCGGCAAGCGCCATCAGGGTGAGGAAGAGAGCGGCAGCGTTGTTGTTGACCACCATGGCCGCGGGAGCCCCCGTCAGCCGGCGCAACAGCGTCTCGACATAGGCACCGCGCCCACCACGGTCTCCAGACGCCAGGTCGAACTCCAGGTTGCCGTATCTCGTGGCGTGCTCCAGCGCTGCTTCCGCCGCGGCGAGCGCCAATGGAGCGCGACCAAGATTGGTGTGCAGCAACACGCCGGTGGCGTTGATGACGTTGCGGGGGCGAAGCCGGGCTAGTTCTTCGATGTCCGCTTCCGCCAATTGGGCGGGGTCGACGCCGTCATCTCCGGCGAGCACCGCGGCACGTGCCTGGTCGATCGCAGCTCGGGCGGATTCCACCACGAGCAGTCTCGGCAGGCCACGGCTGTCGAGTTGGCGCACGAGAGAATCCACCGCGGGGAGGCCGCGAACCGCCATGTGATGAGGGTAATGCCCCTGGTTAGGCTCGCTCGGTGCCCGACACCCGAGCCGTCCCCGGGCCGGTCCCGGCGGCGACCATGTGCGTGCTTCGGCCGGAGCCCAGCGGGTACTCGGTCCTCATGGTCCACCGCGGCACCGCTCCGTTCGCCCCCGAGATGTGGGTGTTCCCCGGCGGGAAAATGGAGGAGGCCGACCGGGGTGCAGCGGCAATCTCGGTGGTACCGGAGGGGAACCCGCCCGACCTTCTGCCGTCCATCCGGTGTGCCATCCGGGAGACCTTCGAGGAGGCCGGTGTGCTGGTCGGGGCCAATCCCGAAATCGCAGCATCGCTCGACCCGACCCATGACCCGGACCCAGGTCGCTTCTGGCAGGTACTGAAGGACGCAGGGGTAGTGCTCGGCACGTCCAATGTCGCCTACCTCTCCAACTGGGTGACACCGTCCATCTCACCGCTCCGCTTCGACACCCGCTTCTTCATCGCCCTGGTCGACCCCGCAACCGAGGCACGCCACCATCCCAGCGAGATGCTCGACGCCGCTTGGACAACCCCCGCCGAAGCCCTCATCCGTCACTCGGAGGACGAGTGGGCGATGATCCTCCCTACGGTCAAGCACCTCGAATTGCTCGCCTCGTGGGAGGACGCCGCGGGCATTGATCGAACACACCAGGGAGAGCGAGGTGGTGGCGATTCACCCACGCCCGGTGCGCGATGGTGATGGCTGGCGGTTCATCCTCCCCGGCGAGCCGGGATACGAGGCGGCGGGATGAGGGCAGGCGAATGAGAGTGCAGCGCATCCTCGCTCCCAACCCCAGTCCCTACACGGGTCCGGGGACGAACACCTGGGTCATGATCGACAAGGACGTCTGCCTGATCGTCGACCCGGGACCGGTGATCTCCAGCCACCGTGCCGCCATCCACGAGGCGGTTGAGGGTCTGACCCCTCTCGGGGTATTGGTGACTCACACCCACCCCGACCATGCACCCATGGCCAACCCGCTGGCGACAGACTTCGAAGTCCCCGCCTACGGTCATGCGCCAGGGCCTGATTTCGCGCCAGACATCCGACTGGCAGACGGAGACACGATATGGCTAGGGTCGGAAGAGGTGACCGTGCTGCACACACCCGGTCACGCTGAAGACCACCTCTGTTTCCGGTGGGGAGAGGTGTTGTTTACAGGAGATCACATCATGGGCGGCTCCACCGTCATGGTGGAGGACATGGGTGCATACCTGGCCTCGTTGCGCCGGCTCGAGGCGATGACTTTTGCCCGGCTCCACCCCGGGCACGGCGAAACCATCGAGGATCCGACCGCAGTCATCCGGAGCTATCTGACCCATCGGCTGGAGCGGGAGCGGCAGGTTGCCGCCGCGGTCGACAACGGCGCCTCTACGGTGGGTGCTGTGGTCGAGGCGGTTTACGCCGAGGTCGATCCCCAGTTGCACCCGTTGGCGGCTTTTTCTGTCGAGGCGCATTTGCTTAAGCTGGCCAAGGAAGGGATCGTGACGCTGGGCGCGACCCCCGCCGATCGGTGGGACCGAGCGGTGGCGCCCTCGGGAGTCAAACAATGAAAGCGCTGCGCTGGGTCGCGGCACTGCTGGTGATAGGGGCGCTGGCGGCGCCTGCGGCCGCACAAGTGACACCGGACGACGTGGAGGCCGCGAGGCAACGGGTCGCCGAGCTTCAGGGGGATCTCGACGGTGCCGTTGTCCGCTACAACGAGGCGTTGACCCGGTACAACATCCTCGAGGGCGACATCGCCCAGATGTCCACCGCCATCGAAGACACCGAGGCTCGCGTCGAGCGTTCGAGACAGCTTCTCGAGCGCCGAGCCATCGAGATCTACATGGGAGCGGCCAGCACCGGCGCATCGATCCTGAGCCTCTCGGCCACCCCGGAGGAGCTCGAGACCGGGGTGGGATACCTCGAGGAGCTCGGGGTCTCGGAAAAGGAATTGCTCACCGGTCTCCAGGCACAGGAGGCCGAGCTTGCGACCCTCAACACCGAGCTCGCCGAAGCGCGCGCCGAGCAGGCGGCGCTACGCGACGAGCTTGGGGGTCTTGTCTCCGAGATCGACGGGCAATTGCGGACCGCTCAGGACGATTACGAGACGGTTCAGGCGGAGCTCGCCGCTCAGATTGAGGCCGAGCGCCGTGCCCGCGAGGAGGCAGAGCGGAGGGCACGTGAGCAGGCGGCGCGCGACGCCACCTCGACCACGGTGCCGGCAGGGGGCGGTGATGATCCGCCGTCGACTGACCCGCCATCCACCGACCCTCCGGTGACGGATCCTCCCGACGACCCACCAACGCCCACCGTCGGCAATGGCGCCGGTTATTGCCCTGTACAGGGTCCCAACAGTTTCTCCGACACCTGGGGCGCCCCGCGCTCGGGTGGCCGGTACCACATGGGTGTCGACATCATGGCCGCCAGCGGCACCCCGGTTGTGGCGGTCTACGACGGGTCCATCTACCGCTTCAGCACCAGTTCGCTGGGCGGCATCACCCTGTACTACCAGGACAACTCAGGGAACATCTACTACTACGCCCACCTCGACGGCTACGCGGCAGGCGTCGCCGCCGGTGTGCCCATGGCCGCGGGGGAGTTGCTCGGCTACGTCGGCAACACCGGAAACGCGGCTTGGACGGCATCGCACCTCCACTGGGAATTTCACCCCGGCGGCGGTTCTGCGGTAAACCCCACTCCACTCGCAACCGAGCTGTGCCGGTGAGGACGGCACCGCCCGGAAGCACCTCGCTGAGGCGCTGAGGCTCCTCGAACGCCAGGAGGGATCAATTGAAGGTTCGTCGCCCATTCGACTTGGCCATGCGCCGACCGTGGTGGCCATGGCGGGTGGTCGCACTGGCGATGGTCGCTCTTTTCGTCGCCGGGCCCGCACCCGCCCAGCTGGACGAGGGTGATGTCGAGGCAGCCCGCGAGCGCATGATCTCGACTCAAGCCCGCCTCGATGAGATGGGCGCCGAGTGGGAGGAAGCCGTGGCGAGAAGCGCCCTGCTCGAAGAGCAGGTCGTGCAGATGACTGCGGCACTCCACGCCAACGAGGCGCAGCTCGAAGAGTTGAAGAAAGACGTCGACCGCTACGCCCTCGAGCTGTACATGGGTAGTGCCGGTTCGAGCGCCTCGCTCCTCCCGTTCACCGCTTCCCCGGGCGAGTTCGAAGCCGGGCTCGAGTACCTCGAGGATGTCGGCGCCAGCGACGATCAGCTGATCCGCGATCTGGAAGCCGCCCAGGCCCGCCAGATCGAGTTGACCGCCGAGCTGGAGGCGACCAAGCAGGAGCAGGCAGAAGCCGAGGCGGAACTCGAGACGATCGTGGCCGAGTTACAGGTGGAACTGGTCGGCGCCCAGGACGACTACGAGCAGGTCCAAGCCGACCTCCAGGCACAGATCGAGGAAGAGCAGCGCCGCGCCGCCGAGGAGCGCGCCCGGCGCGAGGAAGAGGAGCGCCAACGGGCGGCCGCAGCCCAGGATGATGATGGCGACGATGGGGGCGGCGGTTCGGGGACAGCGGGGGAGGATCCCCCAACCACCGACCCCCCGACATCGGAGCCCCCGACCACCGAGCCGCCCTCGAGCCCACCGACGATTGGGAACGGCTCCGGGTACTGCCCGGTCCAGGGACCACACACCTACGGCGACGGATGGGGGGCGGCGAGGGGTGGTGGTCGGTACCACTCGGGGATCGACATCATCGCCGCCACCGGGACCCCGCTCGTCGCCATCTACGACGGCTACGTGGAGCGTGCCGACTACAGCAGCCTGGGCGGCAACCAGGTCTACTACCGGGACAACTCAGGCAACGTCTACTACTACGCCCACCTCAACGGGTACGCCTCCGGCATCGGTTCGGGCGTCCGACTGTCGGCCGGCGACCTGCTCGGCTATGTGGGGTCCACCGGCAACTCATCCGGACCGCACCTCCACTTCTCCTACGGCCCCGGCGGAGGCGGCTACGTCGACCCCTACGGGCTGGTTTCGAGCTTGTGTGGGTAACACCGAAGACGGAAGACGGCAGACGGAAGACGGAAGACGGAAGCAAGCAAGGCCCCGCTGCGGAGCAGCAGTAGGGGGAGCACCGAATTCCCAACGGTGCGGAATCACCCCCTCCGCTCGCTTCGCTCGCGCCTCCCCCTCACCGGGGGAGGCAATACCTAAGAAGTAGCGGCGGCGACTTCTCGGGTTTCTAGGCCTTCCAGAAGGCGGGCGATCCGGGCGGTGCAGGTCTCGTCCTCGGCGGGAGGCACCAGTTCCACCAACCGCTCTGCCGCCGCGATGAACGCACGGGCCGCCGGATTGTCGGGGTCGGCCCGAACCACGGGCAACCCGGTGTCGCCGCCGCTGACCACCGCCGGGTCGAGCGGGACCGAAGCGATCAGGGGGACCCCGAGTGACTCTGCGAGATCGCGCCCACCACCCTCGCCGAAGAGGTTGTATGTCTCACCATGGTCGCAGGTGAACCCGGCCATGTTCTCGATGACACCGACCACGGGCAGATAGGAGCGGCGCGCCATGTCCGCGACCCGAACCGCAACCTTTTGAGCCGCCTTCTGCGGGGTGGTCACGACGACCATCTCCGCCTGGGGAACCATCCTGGCCAGAGCCATCTGGATGTCACCGGTCCCCGGCGGCATGTCGATCACCAGGTAGTCGAGATCGCCCCACGCCACCTGCTTGAGGAACTGCTCGAGGGCCCGGGAGAGCATCAGACCACGCCACATGAGCGCCGTCTCCTCCGACTCGATGATGAGGCCGGTGGAGACCACCTTTATCCCGGCGGCTTCCACGGGGATGATCAGCCGCGAGGTGTCGTCGGCGGCAAGGCGGTCGGTCACCCCCAACATCCTCGGGACCGAGAATCCCCAGATATCGGCGTCCATCAGCCCTACCCGGAGGCCGCGGTCGGCCAGAGCCACCGCCAGGTTGACCCCGACTGATGACTTGCCCACACCGCCCTTCCCCGATCCGATTGCGATGACGCGGGTGGTCGGGGAGACCTGGGTCGGCTCGGCGTCCTCGCGAGCTCGGCGGCGGGCGGTGGCCATGAGCTCGGAGCGCTGTTTCCTCGTCATGCCGGTGGTACGCACCAGGACGTCACGTACCCCTGGGAGCGCCATCACCTTGCGCGCCGTGTCCTGCTCGATCTGACCTCGCATCGGACACTGGGCGATGGTCAACGCCACCCCGATTGAGACCACCCCGTCGGTGATTTCCACGTCGGTGACCATGCCGAGTTCGACGATGTCGTCACCCAACTCGGGGTCGACGACGCCGCGGAGCGCCTGGTATACATCGTGCTCGGTGGTCACGAACCCCATGATATGAGCCATTTGCACTATGCAGATCGTGGGAATAGATGTCGGCGCCGAGGCGTATAATGACGGGTAGCGCCATTTCCCAGGAGTCACTCACGAAATGACCCAGGTTCTCAACATCAAGCCACGAACTCCGAAGCGGGCGGTAACGCTCACCGACGGCGCCGTGAGCAAGATCAACGAGTTGCTCACCGCCGAGGGTGACAGTTCGCTGGCACTCCGGATGGCTGTCCGCCCCGGTGGCTGCTCAGGCTTCTCCTACGAGATGTTCTTCGACGCCGAGATCGAGAGCGACGACGTGGTCGTGGAGTACGGCGGGGTGCGGGTCGTGGTCGATCCCCAGAGCCTCGACCGGCTGCGCGGCTCGGTTCTCGACTACAAGGACGGGTTGATGGAGGGCGGCTTCGCCATCAACAACCCGAATGTCAGCCGCTCCTGCGGGTGCGGGAACAGCTTCAGCTGAGGCACCCTCGGTCGTGACGGCGGACTCGGTGGCGCCGGCCGCGGCAACCATCCGGGTCGATCATCTCCTTTCTGCCCGCCTCTTCTTGGCTCCACAGATCGCCGGCGACCGGCTGTTCTTCATTTCGGATCTATCTGGGCGTTTGAGTCTCTACGCCATGGACGCCGGGGGCAGCGTCCCCGAACCTCTGCTTCCCCCTGACATCGCCCTCCTCACACCCGAGCTGATAGGTGGGGAGTCGTTCGTCGCGTCGCCCAATCTCGGTCAGCTGTTCGTCATGGTCGATCGGGACGGTGACGAGAACCTGCAGCTCTGCCGTATCCCGATCGACGGGGGCGACCCCGAGCCGGTCTTCGGCGAGCGGTTCGCCAACCAGCAGATGGTGCTGATCGAGCTTTCACCGGAGGGTGTCGGGACCATCTGGGTCGACCCCAGGCGCCGACCCGAGGAGGAAGCCTACGAGATCGACGTCACGGGCGAGACGGCGACGCTCCTGGCCAAGTCCCGGTACGGGGCGTTCGTGGTGGGGCACGACGATGACCGGTCGCGCTATCTGATCGTGGACGGTTACACCACCGGCGATGACACGTTGTGGATCTGGGAGCGCCAAGTCGGGGAGCGGCGTCTTCTCTACGGGACTCCGTTGGAGGATCGAGCCGACGGCCAGCACGTCGAGTTGACCGGGTTCAACGGAGCCTGGTTCGCCGACGACACAACGGTCGTCATGGAGACGTCCCTTTTTGACGATCTGGGCGGCCTCGGGCGGTTGGCGTTGGACAGCCCCGATGTGATCGAGCCGGTCGAGATTGTGGGGACCGTGCACCCCGGGATCGGTGAGTGGGCCGAGGCCCACCGGACGGAGGACGGACTGTTCATCGTCCAATACAACGTGGACGGCGTCTCCTGGGGTTACGAGGGGAACCTGGACCCAGCCGCCACCCGTCTCGAGTTGCACCGGGTGCTCTGGGGAAATGACCCGCTTGCTGCCGGAGTTGTCGGGCACCACCACCACGACCACTCGACCGGTCGGATCGCGGTTTCCTTCTCGTCGGCAACCACTCCTGCCCAGTTGGCCGTGATCGACCAGGAAGGAACCGCCCTCGTTACGAGGAACCGGATCCTCGGATTCGATCCCGACCTCTTCTCATCGGGAGAGGACTGCTCATACGTCAGCCACGACGGACTGAGGGTGTCGGCTCGGCTCTACCTTCCAGCAGACCGGCTCGGGTATGTGGGTCCCCGGCCCGTGGTCCACTACGTCCACGGCGGCCCGCAAGGGCAGGAGAGGCCCGATTTCACCTGGTTCTCCATGCCGTTGATCCAGTACCTGACTCTGAACGGATTCGCCGTGTTCGTCCCCAATGTCAGGGGGTCCACCGGTTACGGGATGGCATACGTCAAGCATGTCGACCGCGATTGGGGAGGCAAAGATCGTCTCGACCACGTCGCCGGTGTCGACCACCTCAGGTCCGACCCAAGACTGGATGTCACTCGGATCGGGGTGACCGGGCGCTCCTATGGGGGATACATGACGCTGATGCTGGCCGGGCTCCACCCCGAGATCTGGACCGCCGCCTGCGACATGTTCGGCCCCTTCGACCTGCCGACCTGGATCGAGGGGCTTCCAGCGGCGTGGCAGGTGTACTTCCATCTGGTCCTGGGGGATCCCGCCACCGAGCGAGAAGAGCTTGAGTCTCGTTCCCCGCGCACCCACCTCGGGTCGCTGGCCTGTCCGCTGCTCGTCATCCAAGGCGCCAACGATCCACGTGTCATGCGTTCGGAGTCGGATGAGCTCGTCGCCGAACTACGTGCAGCTGGCAAGGACATCGAATACCTGGTGTTCGACGACGAAGGGCATGACCTCACCCGATTCGCCAACAAGGTGAGGGGCTATCAGGCCATCACCGACTTCTTCGCCAAGCACCTGCAACCCTCCATCCCTACCCTCGGATCAGCCCGCTGAAAGAGGTGTTTCATGCCGCGTCGAGTCGTCCCCACCCCGAACGCACCCACACCGATGGGTTCGTATTCACCGGCGGTCGAGGGCGCCGGCCTCGTGTTCTTCTCCGGGCAGGTGGGCGCTGACCCGGCAACCGGCAAGTCCGCCGGCGATGACCCCGACGCCCAGGCGCGAACAGATCCTCAGCAACCTCGATGTGGTACTCGAGGATGCGGGGTTGGGTTGGGCTGACGTGGTCAAGGCGACGATCTTCCTCACCGACATGGCCGACTTCGCCGCGGTCAACGAGGTCTACGGCGAGGTGGTCGGATCGTCGCCCCCGGCGCGGTCCACCGTGCAGGTGGCGGCGCTCCCCGGTGGCTACAAGGTCGAGATCGAGTTGGTGGCGGCGCGCTGACTAGCTGGTGGCCGACCGGCCGCCGACTCGCTCCCTTGCCACCGATTGGCGCACTTCCTCGGTCAACTCGGCAAAGCGACGAAGTTGGTCGATGAGCGCGCCGTCCGGCCAGAAGATGAATGTGTCGATGCCGTGGTCGACCGCCAGGCCGGTGAGTTGCTCTATCCACTGCCGAGATGGACCGTTGAGGAATCCCTCAGTAGCACCGTCGGTGATCGTCCCGTTGACGTTGAGAAGACGGCGGATCTTCCCTGGGTCGCGACCCGCTTTGGCGGCAGCGCTATCGATGATCTCGTGACCTCGATCGAGGTCCTCGAGCGACACCCTGGGGAATGATGGGACCCACCCATCCGCCTTCCTGCCGAGCAATTCGAGCATCCGGGGACCCTGGACACCCAGCCACACCTCGATGCGGTGCGCAGGCGCAGGCCCGCCGTGCGCTCCGTCGAGCCGATAGCGCTCGCCGTCCATTCTGATCCCCGCTCGTCCGACCAGATGTGCCACAGCACTTCGATGGCCTCCTCGAAGGCACGTCGGGCCTCACCCGGTTCGAGTCGCGGCCCGCCGTATGCCTCGATCGCATCCCAAAAGGAGCCGGCACCCAGCCCCATCTCGAACCGGCCATCGCTGAGGAGGTCGATGCTTGCGCCGGCCTTGGCCAGCATCGTGGGCGGCCGCAGCGGGAGGCAGGCGACATCGGGGAAGACCCTCACCCTCTCGGTGACGGCCGCCACCCAGGAAAGCAGGGAAAACGTGTCGAGGAACCGGCGTTGGTAGGGATGATCCTGGATCCCGATCAGGTCCAAGCCGAGGTGGTCGGCCTCGCGGCAGGCATCGAGCACCTCGTCGAGCGACGCTGCCTCGGGAACGGGAAACACCCCGAACTCGATCGGTCTCATGTAGTCGACCACGAAGCCTCCAATCAGACATCGGCGACCCTACCGCTGGGTGCCATTTGCCCTTCGGCTCGTGGCCACATCGGGTCCGGTACGGTTCTGACATGATCGCCAAACAAGAGATCTTTGAGCGCCTCGGCATCGAGTCCCGCGCCTCTGGTGGCTTCGCCGGACGCTGGCTGGAAACGGGAGGGAGCGACCTCACGGTCCTCGACCCGACCACGGGCGAGCCGATGGGTCAGGTCGTCAAGAGCTCAGCGGACGATTACGAAACCGTCGTCGCCAGCTCGGTTGAGACGTTCTACCGCTGGCGGGACTTGCCCGCCCCGCGTCGTGGCGAATATGTGCGACTCATCGCCGATGAGCTCAGGGAGCACAAGGAAGCCCTTGGCGCCCTGGTCTCATGGGAGATGGGAAAGATCCAAGCCGAGGGGGAGGGCGAAGTTCAGGAGATGATCGACATCGCCGACTTCGCCGTCGGGTTGTCTCGTCAGCTCTACGGGCTCACCATGGCGTCAGAGAGACCGCGGCACCGGATGTACGAGCAGTGGCACCCCCTCGGTCCGGTGGGGATCATCAGCGCCTTCAACTTCCCGGTGGCGGTCTGGTCGTGGAACGCCTTTCTCGCCGCAGTGTGTGGCGACACCTGCATCTGGAAGCCGTCGAGCGAGGTACCTCTCTCTGCGGTCGCGGTGACCGAGATCTGCCGACGGGTGATGGACGGGAGCGGGTTCGAGGGTGTGTTCAACCTCGTGGTCGGCAGCGGCTCCGACGTCGGGGAGGCACTGATCAACGACCGCCGCATCCCGCTCGTGTCCGCAACCGGATCGAACACGATGGGGGAGCGGGTTGCGGTCGCGGTGGCACAGAGGTTTGGCCAGTCCATCCTCGAGTTGGGCGGCAACAACGCCGTGATCGTGATGGACGACGCCGACCTCGACCTCGCCGAGCGGGCGGTGCTCTTCGCTGCGGTGGGCACCGCCGGACAGCGGTGCACCACGCTGCGGCGGCTGATCGCCCACGGTGGCATCTCCGACGAACTCGTCTCGCGCCTGGTCAAGTCGTACGAGCAGGTCCCGATTGGGGACCCCCTCCAAGCCGGGACGCTGATGGGTCCGCTCATCAACCAGTCGGCAGTGGATGAAATGATGGCGGCACTCGATGTGGCCCAGGCCCAGGGGGGCGAGATCATCACCGGCGGGAACCGTGTGGATCGACCGGGCTTCTTCGTCGAGCCGACGATCGTCCGCATCGGGGCAGACGCCCCCATCGTTCAGGAAGAGACCTTCGCACCCATTCTCTACGTGATCGACGTCGACGACCTCGATCGGGCGATAGCGGTCCAGAACGGTGTGCCCCAGGGGCTCT
Organism: uncultured Actinomycetes bacterium; assembly: GCA_963758695.1. Classification (GTDB taxonomy): domain Bacteria; phylum Actinomycetota; class Acidimicrobiia; order Spongiisociales; family DATADW01; genus DATADW01. The sequence goes on along the minus strand of CAVWWM010000009.1, from coordinate 367,940 downwards.
CCTCGGCGATCTTCACCGAGTCGATGAGGCATGCCGAGACCTTTCTCTCCCATGTGGGCTCGGACTGCGGGATCGCCAATGTCAACATCGGCACCTCTGGCGCCGAGATCGGTGGCGCCTTCGGGGGTGAGAAGGACACGGGTGGCGGTCGCGAGGCAGGCTCGGACTCGTGGAAGGCGTACATGCGCCGCCAGACCACGACCATCAACTGGGGCGGTGAACTGCCTCTCGCCCAAGGCATCGAGTTCGGCTGAAACCACCGCAATCCTGCGAATCACCGAGCGGTGCTCTCGCTAGATCTTGGCGCCAGGCACACGCTGAAGTCCCGGTGATAGATTCGCCAGCAGTATCGGTCGTCCCCGGGGGCAGAGTTCATGGCAGCTCGGAAGGTGTATCACGTCGCCACCTCGGAGGCGGGTGGCTGGACGGTCAAGGCCGAGTCCAACACCCGGCCCAGCAGTACGCACACCACCAAGGCGGAGGCGGTTGCGGCGGCCAAGGCGCTGGCCAAGAAGAGCAGCTTGGGGCAGATCATCGTCCACGGCCGCAATGGCCGGATTCAGTTCGAGCACAGCTATGGCAAGGACCCAAAGGCGAGCGCCGGCTGAGCCAATCGGTGCGGGGTCGGCGTTATCGAGCCTTCGGACTGCCGTCTGCCGTCTGCCGTCTGCCGTCTCTGTCAGCCGGCCGAGCCGTCTTCGTACACCCTCTTATAGCTGACGCCTAGCGCCACGTACCACTCGATGCCGTGGCGTTGCCTCTCGATCTCCTCGGGGCGAAGCTCGCGTAGTGGGCGGGCCGGGGTTCCCACCGCCAGGGTCCACGGCGGGATGGACGATCCCTCGGTGAGCACCGATCCGGCCGCCAACCAGGCGCCTTCACCGAGCGTCGAGTTGTTGAGGAGGCGGGCGCCGATCCCTACCAGGCAATGGTCTCCCACCAGAGCGCCGTGGACGACAGCCCCATGACCAACGGTCACCCGGTGGCCGATGTGGCACGGGGTCCCTTCGTCACAGTGGACCACCACCTGGTCCTGGAGGTTGGTCTCTTCGCCGATCATGATCTGATCGGGCTCGGCCCGCACCACCGCCCCGAATAGGACCACGGCGCGGGGACCGATGGTGACGTCGCCGAGAATCGTCGCAGTCGGCGCGACGAAGGCACTTGGGTCGATCTTCGGGTCGGCGAGGACGAAGGGTTCCATCGGCATCACGCTATTCGGATTCCGATGAGAAATTTCGCGGTCTGGGCGACGCGCCGCGAGGCTCTTTCGGTAGGTTGCCTCGAGACCTTGACATTGGGTCCAAAGGGGGCTTCGAACCCCACTGCCCGTTTTTGGTGCTGCGCGTCAGCGAAGGAGGGAAGGGCAATGGTCGGAACGTCGCGCGGGGTTCGCCGCGCTTGGCTCGTCGTCGTCAACACTCTCGTTCTCCTGGTGGCCTTGGTCGCCCCGGCGGGAGCGCAAGACGCCCCGAAGTCGCCTGCAGAACCTGCCGACAAGGTCGATGCCGCGGTAACCGAGCGGATCGATGCCGTAGGCGAGGCGACGTTCTGGGTTCGCCTCAACACGAAAGCGGATCTGAGCGGCGCCGCCAGCATTCAAGATTGGGCGGAACGGGGCCGCTTCGTCTACGACGCCTTGGTCGAGCACGCCCGGGATAGCCAGGCCAGCGTCGTCGCCAAACTCGACGACCTCGGCGCCGACTACACCACCTACTGGGTCAGCAACGCGATCCGCGTGACCGGCGACGAAGCCGTCGTGGACGTGATGGCTGAGGACCCAAAGGTCGAAGCCATCGTCCCGCCCTTCAAGTTCGAGGTCCCGGAGCCGATCGCGGGAACCGCCGAGGACACCATCAACGCGATCGAGTGGGGAATCGACCGGATCAACGCCAACGACGTCTGGGACACCTTCGGGGTGAGGGGTGAAGGCATCGTCGTCGCGAACATCGACAGCGGTGTCCAATTCGACCATCCGGCCCTGGTCAATCAGTACCGCGGCAACAACGGCGACGGGACGTTCGACCACAACTACAACTGGCACGACCCATCGCAGATCTGTGGTGACCCGTCTCTTGAGCCATGTGACAACAACGGTCACGGCACCCACACAATGGGCACCATGGTGGGTGACGACGGTGGCGTCAATCAGATCGGTGTCGCCCCGGGAGCCCGCTGGCTCGCCGCCAAGGGTTGCGAAACCAACAACTGCTCCGACACCGCCCTCCTCTCCTCGGCGCAGTTCGTCTTGGCCCCGACCGACCTCAACGGTGCCAACCCGCGCCCCGACCTCCGTCCCAACGTGGTCAACAACTCATGGGGTGGCGGCCCCGGCGATCCGTGGTACCTGGACATGGTCACCGCCTGGATCGCATCCGGCATCTTCCCCCAGTTTTCCAACGGCAACGCCGGCTCCTCGTGCGACACGTCGGGCTCTCCCGGTGACTACGTCGAGAGCTACTCGGCTGGCGCCTTTGACATCAACGACAACATCGCGGGCTTCTCCAGCCGCGGACCATCGGCCTTCGAGGGCGAGATCAAGCCCAACATCGCCGCCCCCGGTGTCAACGTCCGCAGCAGCTTCCCCGGCGACGCATACGGCGCCATCAGCGGCACCTCCATGGCCTCGCCTCACGTGGCCGGCACCGTTGCCCTCATGTGGTCCGCCGCGCCGTCACTCAACGGCGACATCGATGCCACCAGGGCGTTGCTTGACCAAACGGCCCATGACGTCGAAGATTTGCAGTGCGGTGGCACCCCCGCCGACAACAACGTCTGGGGTGAGGGCATCCTCGACGCCCTGCTTGCAGTTGAGCAATCCCCCCGCGGTGACACCGGAACGCTCGAGGGAACCGTCACCGACGCCACCACAGGAGATCCGATTGCGGGAGCAGTGGTGACGGTCACCGGTCCGATCGACCGCACGGTGACCACCGACGACATTGGCTTCTACTCCGTGCTTCTTATTGCCGGCACATACGAGGTATCGGTCAACGCCTACGGGTATGCGGTGGAGACGGCCATGGCCGATATCACGGCAGGCACCACAACCACACTGGACTTCGCCCTTGACCCACTCCTGAGCTCAGTAGTCACCGGCACCGTCACCGACGGGTCGGGTCACGGATGGCCCCTCTACGCCCGAATCGACATCGACGGCTATCCCGGCGGCCCGGTGTTCACGGACCCGCTGACAGGCCAGTACAGCGTTGAGCTGGTGACGTCGACCGCGTATACCTTCAACATCTCCGCGGTCAGCCCTGGCTATGTGATTGCGAGCCGTGAGGTAACGGTGCCGCCCGATTCCACAACCCAGGACTTCGCCCTCGAGGTCGATGCCGCGGCATGCGTTGCACCTGGATACGAATTCATCGGGTTCACAGGTGACGTCGAGACCTTCGACGAGCCTACCACTCCTCCAGGCTGGACCGTCGTCGACAACCTCGACAACGGCCAGGTTTGGCAGTTCGACGATCCAGGCGGTCGCGGAAACCTGACCGGTGGCGAAGGCGGCTTCGCCGTGATGGACAGCGACTTCTACGGACCGGATGGCCAGCAGGACACGTCGTTGGTCTCTCCGATCATCGACCTCTCCGGCGCCGATGATCCAGTCATCACCTTCAACACCGATTACCTCGCCCTGTTCGACACGGTCGACGTGGATATCAGCATCGACGGCGGTGCCACGTGGACCAACGTCTGGCGGCGGACCGCCGACCTGCGCGGGCCGGCGTTCGAGGTGATCAATATCCCGGCAGCCGCTGGTGAGCCCGATGTCCAAGTGCGCTTCCACCACTACAACGCCTTCTGGGCCTGGTGGTGGGAGGTGGACAACGTGATGGTGGGCGATGCCGAGTGCGCCCCGGTCGAGGGCGGGCTAGTCGTGGGCAACGTCTACGACCTGATCACCGGTGAGCCTCTCGACGGAGCATCGGTGACGGTCGACGAAGCGCCCGAGAACACCACAATCAGCCAGGCAACCCCCGACGACCCGGCGGTGGACGACGGGTTCTACATCCTGTTCTCCTCGTTGACCGGGCCCACCGACATCACCGCCGATAAAGCGCAATACGGTCCGTCGACCGAGACCGTGGAAGTGGTGGCCGACTCCGTGGTCGAGCAGGACTTCCAGTTGGGATCCGGCAACCTGATCGTCGATCCCGATGCGCTCGAGGCCGAGGTCCCAATGGGGGACACCGCGGACCTGACCATGACCATCACCAACGATGGGACCGCAGCGGCCGAATTCGAGATCACCGAGCGGGACCGGGGCCGTGAAATCCTCGGGTTCGACGGGACCTTCTCTGCACCCGCCGAAATTGGTGAGCTCTCGGTCCGCTCGCTCGAGCCCGGCCAGGCAAGCGACTCGCGGGACGGATGACCCGCCGTGGCTCGAGTCATCCCCGCTGCCCGGTGGGTTGGTCCGCTACGCCCACGCCCAGTGCGAGGACAACGGCGCCACCAGCTACTACGTGTTCGCAGGGGTGGACGGGACCTTCAGCATCACAGACGCCTCCTGGCGCTATGACGCCGACACCGACACCTGGACCGAGTTGGCCCCGGTGCCCGAGGGCGGAGGCGAAGGCCCCACCGCGGCCTGCCTCGAGGGGAAGATCCACGTGATGGGAGGTGACGGCACCGACCGGCACTTCGTCTACGACGTCGCCACCGACACGTGGACAGCCGCCGCTCCTCTCCCACGGCCGGTGTGGGGTGCGGCAGCCGCCGCCTCTGACGGCAAGATCGTGCTCGCCGGAGGCGACTCCGACTTCTTCTTCGGCGGCACCTCCAACGAGGTGAACATCTACGACACGGCGTCGGACACCTGGACGTCCGGAGCCCCGATGCCTGCGGCCGCCAGCACGCCCGGCTTTGCCCAGGCAGGCGAGCTTCTTTATGTCGTCGGTGGATGGGGCGATAACGCACCGGCGAGCAATGTCGATGTCACCCAGCGCTACGACATCTCGGGCGATGCCTGGGAGACCGGGCCGACGTTCGAGAGCGCCCGCGCCGACCTGGCGCTGTCGGCGACCGATACCGCCATCTATGCCGCCGGCGGCGATGCCGACGGTGGTGGCCCATTCGATTCCTCGGCCGTGGTCGAGCGTCTCGACGTCAGCGGGTGGCCATCGGGTACCTGGGAAGAGGTGGATTCGCTTCCTGAGGCGATGACCGCCAACAACGCAGGAGCCTGCACCGACGCAGCGGCCGGTGGCGAGATCTGGTCGGTGGGCGGGATCGACCCGAGCTTCACCAGCGATGGTCGGACCTTCTACCGGTCCACCTCCGGCGAGGGCTGCGCCCTCGGCGGCGTCGATGTCCCGTGGCTGTCTGAGGACCCGGTTTCGGGGACTCTCGAGCCCGAAGAGAGCGTCGACGTGACGGTCACACTGGACGCCTCGGTACCCGAGGTCGACCAACCGGGTGCCTACCAGGCCGAGCTACGGATCAGCGAGGACACCCCCCAGACTGTCCCGCCCGTTCCGGTGACGATGAATGTCACCCCACCGGACAACTGGGGCAAGGCGACCGGGACCGTGTTCGGGTTGTTGCGCTGTGACGAGCCGGGGTCGCCCCTGGCGGGCGCAACGGTCCAGATCGGTGACTTCGTGGTGGAGACCGATGGTGAGGGCGTGTACGAGTGGTGGCTCGAGGAGGGCACCTACCCGGTCACGGTCACCATCGATGGCTATGTCACCCAGACCGGTGAGGTGACGGTGACTGCGGGTGATACCACGACCCTGGACTTCACCCTGCGGCTCGACGCACCCTGCGCCGACGTCACCCCGGAGAGCTTGGAGTTCACCGTGCCGTTCGGTGGCAGCGACGGCGGCGACCTGACCATCAGCAACTCCGGTGCCGGCGCCTTCGACTTCCGGATCCGCGAACGTAATCTCGGCCGGGACATCCTGGCCGGGGAATCGGCTGCGCGGCCCGCGCCGCAGGCGCCGTCTGCCAACTCCAACCGTGCACCGTCCGGGTATCGGGCGACCGAGGTCGAGCCACAGCAGGTCGGGGGGCCGGTCCTTCTCTTCCAGGACGCGCTTCCTTGGGGAAGCAACGGCTGGCAGACGGAGCTGACCAACGCCCAGATCCCCTTCGATATCGTCGACTCGGCGGAGATGGGCACTATCGACCTGTCGCAATACCACGCGGTGATCATCTCCAACGACCAGCCGCAGGCCTTCTACACGGCCTACAACGCCAACGTCGCCCGCTTCGAGGACTACGCCACGGGTGGAGGACTAGTGATAGTTGGCACGGCCACGTTTGGCTTCAATGGCGGCTCGTTCGGCAACGGGGTGCTCCCCGGCGGCGGAAACATCGTCGAGGCGCAGTTCGACGACAGCAACGATGTGGTGGACAACGACCACCCGCTCGTCGCAGGCGTCCCCGACCCGATCGCGGGAACCTCGGCGAGTCATTCGACCTTCGAGAACCTGCCTGAGGCCGCTCACGTCATCACAACCGGGCTGCAGGTGTCGACCTTGCCCACGCTGATGGAGCACCAGCTCGGGGCCGGGGTGGTGGTCGCCACCGGGCACACACTGGAGTTCGGATGGCTCTTCGGGCAAGACGCCGGGATCGTCCTCAGGAACCTGGTGACGTACATCACAACGTTCGTTCCCTTGGACGTCCCGTGGCTGACCGTCGATCCTGAAGAGGGCACGGTCGATCCCGGCGGTAGCGCCACAGTGGCGGTGTCGGTCGACGCCTCGGTGCCCGAGGTCGACCAACCGGGTGCCTACCAGGCCGACCTCCTCGTCTCCGGATCTGGTGCGCCGTCGATCACCGTTCCGGTGACGATGAATGTCACCCCACCGGACAACTGGGGCAAGGCGACCGGGACCGTGTTCGGGTTGTTGCGCTGTGACGAGCCGGGGTCGCCCCTGGCGGGCGCAACCGTCCAGATCGGTGACTTCGTGGTGGAGACCGATGGTGACGGCGTGTACGAGTGGTGGCTCGAGGAGGGCACCTACCCGATCACGGTGACCATCGACGGCTATGTCACCCAAACCGGCGAGGTGACGGTGACTGCCGGTGAGACCACGACGCTGGACTTCACCCTGCGGCTCGACGCACCATGCGCCGACGTCACACCGGAGAGCCTGGAGTTCACCGTCCCCGAGGGCGGGACCGATAGCGCCGAGCTCACCCTGACCAACACCGGGGCCGGGGAGTTCCAGTTCGTCATCGACGAGACGCCGTTCCCGTTGGGACGCCAGGAACCGCCGGCGGCGACCGCAGACGCCACCTTCTCGGCACCCGCCGCGATAGGCGAGCTTTCGGTGCGGTCGATCGACAGCCGTGGCACTCCCGACAGGGCGGCGATCGATGCTCCACCGTGGTTCGGTGGCGCCGACCTGCCCGGTGGGCTGGTGCGCTATGGCCATGCCCAGTGCGACGGCAACACCACGAGCATCTACGTGTTCGCCGGTGTGGAAGGTACGGGCAGCGTCACCGACGACTCGTGGAGGTACGACGCCGACAGCAACACGTGGAACGAGTTGGCACCCATACCCGAGGGCGGTGAGGGTCCGACCGCGGTGTGCAACGCCGGGCGGATCCACGTCCTCGGCGGTGACGGCACCGACCGGCACTACGTGTACGACATCGGCAACGACAGTTGGAGCACCGCGGCGCCGGTTCCACGACCGGTCTGGGGAGCTTCGGCGGGAGCCTTCGACGGCAAGATCTACCTGATCGGAGGCGACCCCGACTTCTTCTTCGGAGGGACGTCGGACGAGGTGAGCATCTACGACCCGGCCACCGACAGCTGGAGCGAGGGCGCGGCCATGCCGGTCGCGGCGACCACCCCGGGCTACGCCCAGAGTGCCCAGTACGTCTACGTCGTAGGTGGGTGGGGCGACGGCTCACCCGATGTCAATGTCGATGCCACCCAGCGCTACGACATGAGCACCGACACCTGGGAGACCGGACCGGTGTTCGAGAGCGCCCGCGCCGACCTGGCCCTATCGGCCACGCGGGCGGCGATCTACGCCGCCGGTGGTGACGCCGACGGCGGTAGCCCCTTCGACTCCACCAACGTCGTCGAGCGGCTCGACGTGAGCGGATGGCCCGGCGCGAGTTGGTCGGCGATCGATTCGCTGCCGAAGGCGGTGACGGCCAACAATGCCGGCGCCTGCACCGAGGAGATCTTCGGTGGAGAGGTGTGGTCGATCGGCGGCATCGACCTCGACTTCGTGAACCAGGATCGGACGTTCTTCCGCTCGACTCCGGAGGAGACGTGCGCCAGCATCAGGGAGGACGTGCCTTGGCTGTCGGTCGATCCGACTGAAGGCGAGGTGCCTGGTGACAGCAGCACCACGGTCACGGTGACGGTGGATGCCACCGGTCTCGAGCAAGGGACCTACGAGGCGACGCTGATCATCACCACCACCGATCCGGGCGCTCCCGAGTTCCTTGTGCCGGTCACCCTCACCGTCGAGGGCGAGGCCGAGCCGGAGGTGACGGCGTGGATCGCCTTGGAGAACAACGGCACCGTCGGTGACCTGACGGTGACAAGGCAGGACATCGTGGCGGTGAACAGCGACGGCAGAGTGGAGCTGGCCTTTGACGGGAGCGAGGCCGGGTTACCCGGCAACGCCCTCATCGACGGCTTCGCCCACACCGACGACGCCTTGATGTTCTCCTTCCGCAACCCGACCTCGGTGCCGGGGATAAGCGGAGGGGTGGACGACTCCGACATCGTCATCTATCAGGGTGGTGTGTGGAGCCTCTGGTTCGATGGCAGCGACGTCGACCTGACCGGGAACGGTGAGGATGTCGATGCCGTCGAGGTGCTGGCCGACGGCACCATCCTGGTGTCGACCGAGGGGCAGGCGACCGTCAGCGGGATTCGGGTCCGACCCGAGGACATGCTGGCCTTCACGCCCGAGTCGCTCGGTGATGACACCGTCGGGCACCTGGGCATTCCACTTCGATGGAAGCGATGTCGGTCTGAGCGGCTCCAGCGAGAACGTCGATGCGGCCGCGGTGGACGCAGCCGGCTCGATCGCCCTCAGCACGCGGGGTGCGCTCTCGGTGCCTGGCCTGACCGCCGCCGACGACGATGTTTCCGTCTTCGTCCCGACCTCACTTGGACCGGACACTGCCGGCAGCTTCTTGCCCGACCTGCTGCTCGATGGCTCCAGCCTGGGGCTGGACGCCAACGACATCACGGCGGTCGAGGTGCCTGACTGAGAGCGGATGGAGGGGCGGATGAGGCGGGGCGCGATCAGCGCCCCGCCTCTCCGTTAACCCACATCCTGATTCGGGTAGGGACTTGACCCGGTTGGAATACGATCGAGACGGCGAGGATCGCCGGCGCATTCTGCGATCGGTGATCGCCGCCAACCGCTTCATGACGCTGGCTACGGCCGACGAGTCCGGGACGCCATGGGCGACGCCTGTGTGGTTCGCAAGTCCCGATGGTCGGCGCTTTCTGTGGGTCTCGTTACCCACCACCAGGCACTCGCGGAACATCGCCGCCCGGCCCGACGTCGCCATTGTGATCTACGACTCGCAGACGACCCCCAACGATCGCCAGGCCGTGTACGTCGAGGCCACCGCCGGCCGGGTGGCGGATGACCAAATCGATGAGGGCATGGAGATCTACGCCCATAAGTTGGTCTCCGAGGGTCTCGACGAATGGAGCCGCGATGAGGTCACGCCTCCCCACCGGATACGCCTCTACGAAGCGATCGCAACTGCCCATTTCATCCTCGCCGACGCCATCGACGAGCGCCTTTCCGTCACGATGGACTAGTAGCGACCGGGCGACTTGGTTGGCGCTGCTGAATTGCGGACCCCGACCGCGCGGCGGGGCGTGAATGCCGGCCCAGAGGTAGCCTTCGTCCTCATGAGCGACTTGATGACGCTAATAGAGAGTCACGTCGAGGATTTCAATCACGGCGTGCGGACCGGCGACTTCGGCCCGATGCTGGTCCGCTTCGCTCCCGACGCCGAGCTCCGCTTCGAGGGTGAGCGCTTCGGGCCTTTCGTCGGGCGCGAATCCATCGCTGCCGCATATTTCGACCAGCCTCCCGACGACCGGATCGCAGTCGAGTCGGTCCGTCAAGAGGGGAGCGAGATCGTGGCCGATTTCCGCTGGGCATCGGAGCCCGACAGGGTCGCCGGCGAGATGCGGATCGAAACCGACGGGCCGCAGATCCGCCGCATGGTCGTAACGCTCTCGAGCTAACCCACTTTTGGCGTCACTTGTAGGGGTAGAGCCGCGTCGGTTGACGCCAAAACGGGATCGGCGCAGGGTCTGGCGTCAGCCGAAGCGATAACCCACAGATCGAACGGTCGTGATCCAACTGGCCCGTTCCTCGCCCAGCTTGGAGCGCAACCGTCTCACGTGGACGTCGACCGTCCTCGCCCCGCCGTAGTAGTCGTAGCCCCACACCTTGGAAAGCAATTGCTCGCGGCTCCACACTCGGCCCTGGTGCTCGACGAAGAAGCGGAGCAACTCGTACTCCATATAGGTGAGGTCGACGGGCCGGTCCGCCACCGTCGCCTGGTAGGTGGCGGTGTTGAGCACCAGGTCCTTAAAGTGGACGACATGGTCGGCTGGCTCGGACCGGATGATGCGCCGCAGCCGGAGCCTGATCTCCACCGGATCGGCGGGGTTGAGCACGAAATCGATGCCGGCACCTACGTTCTCGAGCAACATGGCGTGGTCTCGTCCGGCGGCGATGAGCACGGGTACCCCAAACTCCTGACTGATCCGGAGCACGGTTCGAAGCTGAAGCGGGGCATCGTCGTCGAGTTCGACCACCAGCGCCTCCCATTCGCTGACCGCGTCCCGGTCAGCGTCGGCCAGGTCGACGATCGGCATTGGCTCGAACCCGGCGAGGGCCATCGCTTTGAGCAGACCGGGGGAGGGCTCGGCCGGCCAGACCGCAATGTTCACGGACCACCACCATCGTGGCTTGCCGACGATGAGGTCCTCACGGGCGGCTCCTCGCAGGATCGGGATCTACCCATTAGTCAGAACCCAGTACCCAGTACCCATTACAGGATTGGCAGGTAGTTCTCGAGCTCGAACCGCGAGACATGGCTCTGAAAGCGATCCCACTCGGCCCGCTTGTTCCGCAAAAACCATCCGAAGACATGCTCGCCGAGCGCCTCCGCCATCAATTCCGACCGTTCCATGTCGTCAATGGCGTGCGAAAGCGTGGCGGGTAGGCGCTCGATCCCGGCCGCGGCCCGCTCGCTCGCCGTCATCTCGAAGACATTCCCCGTTACTTCGGGGGGGAGTTCGTAGTTGTTCTCGATCCCTGCCAGCCCGGCGGCGAGCAGCACGGAGAACGCCAGGTAGGGGTTGCATGCCGCATCGGGTGCCCGGTACTCGACGCGGGTGCTCGATGTCTTCCCCTTCTTGATGGTGGGCACCCGCACCAACGCTGATTGGTTGTTGCGGGCCCAAAAGACGTAGATCGGCGCCTCGAAGCCTGCCACCAACCGCTTGTAGGAATTCACCCACTGGTTGGTCACCGCGGTGAGCTCGCGGGCGTGTCGTAAAAGTCCGGCGATGAAGCCCTCGCCGACCTTTGACAACCCGTTTGGCGAACCTGGCTCGTGGAAGGCGTTCCGGTCACCTTCGAAGAGCGACAGGTGCATGTGGAACCCGCTCCCGTCGTGCGCCTCGAGCGGCTTGGGCATGAACGTGGCGTAGATCGAATGCTCAAGGGCGATCTCCTTCACCGTCAACCTGTAGGTCATCACGTTGTCGGCCATCGTGAGCGCATCGGTGTAACGAAGGTCGATCTCGTGCTGGCTGGGCGCCACCTCGTGATGCGAGTACTCGACCGGTATGCCGAGCTGCTCGAGGGCGTTGATCGTCTGCCGCCGGTACTCCTGGGCGACGTCGAGCGGCGTCTGATCGAAGTAGCCGCCGTGGTCGAGCACCTGGGGGTCGGGTGAGGAGTCCTTGAAATAGAAGAACTCCAACTCGGGAGCGACATAGAACGTGTAACCGAGACGAGACGCCCTCTCCAGGTTGCGCTTCAACACATGCCGGGGGTCCCCCTCAAAAGCCTGGCCGTCGGGGGACACGATGTCGCAGTACATCCGGGCAACCTGCTGCTCGGGACGCCAGGGGAGCACCTGGAAGGTGGAAGGATCGGGACGCGCCAGCATGTCGGCCTCTTGGATCCTGGCGTACCCGTCTATAGCCGACCCGTCGAAGGTCATCCCTTCGTCGAAAGCCACCTCGAGCTCAGCGGGGCTGATCGAGACCGACTTGAGAAAACCCTGGACGTCGGTGAACCACAGCCGAACAAAGCGGATGCCCCGCTCCTCTACGGTTCGCATCACATACTCGGCTTGCTTGTCCATGTTGTTCACGGTAGACCCTTGTATCGACGGGGGAACCGTAAACCCCTAAACACTCCAGTTTTCCATTTGAAGGCCTGCGAAACACAGTGTTCACACTGGGGCAACTGGCACGAAACCGCTCGGGTCTACAACCTTGGCCCGAGCCAGGTTTTGAGAGGAGTGAGGAATGGTCAAGTCAGCCGCGGACGTCCTGAAAACGGTGGCGGACGAGAGTTATGAGTACATCGATCTGCGTTTCTGCGACCTCCCCGGACAGGTGCAGCACTTCACCGTTCCCGCCCACGAACTGAGTGAGGACTCTTTCGAGGACGGGTTCGGGTTCGACGGTTCCTCCATCCGTGGGTTCCAGGCCATCCAGGAATCCGACATGCTGCTGCTTCCAGACCCCGATACCGCGGTCGATGACCCCTTTCGGTCACGCAAGACGCTGATCCTCTACTGCTTCGTCCACGACCCGGTGACCGGCGAGCCATACAGCCGCGATCCGCGGTTCGTGGCGCGCAAGGCCGAGGTCCACCTCCAGGGCACGGGGATTGCAGAAACTTCTTACTGGGGTCCTGAAGCCGAGTTCTACATCTTCGATTCGGCGCGGTTTGCCCAGAACCAGCACTCGTCGTTCCACTACCTGGACTCGGAAGAGGGCGCCTGGAACTCGGGCCGGGATGAGGACGGCGGGAACCTCGGGTACAAGCCCCGTTACAAGGAGGGGTACTTCCCAGTACCCCCTACCGACCACTTCCAGGACCTCCGTTCGGAGATGGTGTCGGTGATGGAGAGTCTTGGCATCAACATCGAAGTCCATCACCACGAGGTGGGCACGGCCGGGCAGGCGGAGATCGACATTCGTTATGACACGTTGCTGCGGCAGGCGGACAACGTGACGCTCTACAAGTACATCACCAAGAGCGTCGCCTGGCGCCACGGCAAGACGGTCACCTTCATGCCCAAGCCGATCTTCGAGGACAACGGGTCGGGGATGCACACCCACCAGAGCCTTTGGAACGGGGACACACCGCTGTTCTTCGACGAGAACGGCTACGCCGGGCTTTCAGACATCGCTCGCTGGTACATCGGTGGGTTGCTGGAGCACGCACCATCGATCCTCGCCTTCGCCGCTCCCACCACGAACTCATACCGGCGGCTGGTGCCCGGCTACGAAGCGCCGGTGAACCTGGTCTACAGCCAGCGCAACAGGTCGGCGGCGGTGCGGATCCCCCTCTACTCGAACAAGCCGGCGGCGAAGCGGCTCGAGTTCCGCTGTCCCGACCCGTCGTGCAACCCCTACCTCGCCTTCTCGGCGATGCTCATGGCCGGCCTAGACGGCATCCAGCGTCAGGTCGAGCCGCGGGAGCCGGTGGACAAGGACATCTACGACCTGCCACCCGAGGAACTCGACAACCTGCCCTCGGTCCCAGGGAGCCTCGAGGAGGCGCTGGCGGCACTCGACGCCGATCACGACTACCTGCTCCAGGGCGGTGTCTTCACCGATGACCTGATCGAAACCTGGATCGACTACAAGGTCGAACGGGAGATCGATGCCGTCCGTCTCCGCCCCCACCCCCACGAGTTCTATCTGTACTACGACATCTGAGGCGTCGTTAGCCAACTCGGGTCGGCGCGATCGATCGATCAGCGAACCGAAACCGTCACGGGCCTGTGACCTTCTGCGAACAGGGGATACCGGCGGTGCGCCGCCATTGGTTGGTCGCGTCGATCTCAGAAGCCCCCTCCATCCCCTCCGCCCCCTCCGAAGTCGCCCCCTCCGACGCTCCCGCCGCCTCCGCCTAGGACATTTCCCCAACTGTCATGAGCAGGTTTCCCCGTGACCTTTCGGTCCAGACGGTGTATCTCCTTCGCCAGAGCCTTCTCACACACTCGGGAGATGTCTATCCGGTCGCGCACGTGTTCCATCCTCGTGTACAGCTCATCCGAGATACTGATCGTGAGATTCGGCATGCTGATCCCCCGGTGGACTGGGCTGTCGGGACGAGCTCAAAGCTACGCCTGATGCGTAGTCGCTGTCCCCGGACTACGACATCTGAGGCCTCGTCTAGGCAACTCGGCCGGGACAGGTGGACCGGTAACGTTTCGTTGGTGACCGAAGGCAAGTGGATCCGTCCAGAGGAACTGGCCTGGTGGCGCTCCAACATCGACTACGTGCGGGATATGACTTCCTCCGACCGCATCCTTCGCGGGACGCTATGGGCGACGCTGCTTGGATCGGTGCTGCTCCAGGTAGTGGGGTGGCTGATTCCGGAGGGCCGGCTCTCGGCGCTCGTGGCCAACGTCGCGACCGCCCTCTGGACCGGAGCGGTGCTCGTGGGGTTGCTCGAACTGCGGGTTCGGAGTAAGCGTCGCCAGGCTGCTACCTATGTCGCCCAAGTCGAGCAAGTACTCGGGCTTCCCCCCGCCGAGACCACGCCCAGCGTGGAGGATCGCCTCACCGCGCTCGAAGCGAAGATCGATGACCTGATCCTGCGGCTCGACAGCGCCGGGTCAACCGGCCGATCCGACCCGCCAGACTGAGCCATCTGGACCATCCAGCGTCCACCGCCATCTCCACCGCCTATTTGGTGGCTCCGCAGGTGCCGCGGACGGCCGTGGACCTCCAAGGTGGCTGCGGCCAGGTTGGTCATCGAACGCAGGTCAGACCGGCGGGCAAGTTGGGTAGTTTCAAGATCCCCGTCCCGAGAGGTATGCAATGAACGCGAATGAGGATCGGATAGGTCAGTTCCGTCGCTTGCACGCCTCCGGTTGCTTTGTGATGCCGAACCCGTGGGATGTTGGGAGCGCCAAGGCTTTGGAACAGATGGGCTTCAAGGCCCTTGCAACGACAAGTTCCGGGTTTGCCTGGACGTTGGGTCGCGCGGACGGCCACGTCGAGCTCGATGACGTACTCGAGCATCTGCGGATCGTCGCAGATGCCGTAGCGGTACCTGTGAACGCTGATTTCGAGGGCGGACACGCTGTCGATCCCGAGCAGGTCCATGCAAACGTGAAGCTCGCGGCGGGCACGGGGATCGCTGGTCTTTCGATCGAGGACTCCACTGGCGACCAGACGAACCCGCTCCATGATTTCGACCTGGCCGTAGAGCGTGTCCGCGCCGCACGACAGGCGATCGACGAGAGCGGCACCGGCGTCGTCCTCACCGGGCGGTCAGAGGGATTTGTGGTTGGCCGCCCAGACATCGAGGACACGATTCGCAGGCTCCTTGCGTACTCGGAAGCCGGCGCCGACTGCCTCTATGCACCGCGGATCGACAGTGTCGATCACGTTGCTGCCATCGTCGAGGCGGTGGCGCCCAAACCGGTGAACCTGCTGATCAACGCGCCCTTCACGACAGTCGCCGAAGCGGCGAGTCTCGGTGTAAGGCGGATCAGCGTGGGAGGCACTCTGGCAAGGACAGCGTGGCAGGGGTTCCTGCAGGCGGCGACCGAGATCGCGGAGGCGGGGACGTTCACGCGGTTCGAGCAGTTGCCGAACGTCGATGGTCTATGGAGCCATCAATAGTGCTTGCCGGCTCGGTGGTTTTGCGCTCCGACCAGTGACGAGGACAAGGGGTGGGATGCGGGTGGGTGATGATCAGTCGCTGAGTCGGTGGCGCAGCCGAACGCAGCAATAGCCGTCTTCCGGGGCGAGGACGGGACGCAGGTCCCGCTCGCCGGCTCCATCCACCATCCCCTCGACCAGAGCCAGGTTCATCCCGCAGATGGTCTCGCGGTCCTGTTCCTTGAGATCATGGAAAGGGCAGTTACGGAACCGGGTCTCCTCGCCTTCCTCTTTCGGCTGGTATCCGGTTCCTTGGAGGGCTCCGGTTAATCCCCCTCGCCCCAGGTGCTCGCCCACCCGGTGCGCAGTGTTGGCGAGCGCGCCAGCACTATCGGTGGCGAGAGCCTCGAGCATGATCTTGGCAGCGAGCTCGTAGCGGCGCGGTGGCACCGTGATCGAGAAGGACTGCGGCGATCGTCGGTATAGCTTTGCCGGCCGGCCCGCTCCCGGGCCGCTCAGCCCGGTGAGCCGCCGGAACTCGATATCGAGAAGACCGTCATCCGCCAGCCGGTCGAGGTGGTAGGCCGCAGTTTGTCGGGAGATCCCGCAAGCCGAAGCCGCGTCATCCCTTCCCACAGGCGCTGCCGATGCGACGACGTAGTCGTAGAGAGCGGCTCGGGTGGGCTCCGCCAGAGAAGCGATCGCATCGAGGTCCGGAGCTGACATCTCTGAATTCTAAATCAAGTTGCTATTGACAATACAGTCGGTCACCGTGTAAAACTGAGAGGGATCATCTATAGAGGAGGTCATGGTGACCACGACGTCGGTTCCGACTACTTCCCAACAGACCGGCTCTCGTCGGGCCTTTGAGATACTTCGTCTCGGGTTCACGATTGCGCCGATCCTCTTCGGGCTCGACAAGTTCTTCAATCTGATGGTGGACTGGGTCGACTACCTGCCCACCTTTGTGACCGACTCCGTTTCGGGCAGCCTCGTGATGGGCGTGGTCGGTGTGATCGAGATCGCCGCCGGGATTGGAGTATGGCTACGCCCCCGGATCTTCGCCTATGTCGTTGCCGCATGGTTGGCGGTGATCATCATCACCCTGCTCATAGGGGGATTCTGGGACATTGCCCTGCGGGACTTCGGTCTGCTGCTCGGCGCGCTCGCTCTGGGTCAGCTGGCACAGGATCACAGCTGAGGTTCGGTCGGCGGGCTCCAAGGCCCAGTGTCAAAGGGGGGATGGCTCCGGATTGCACTCCCGGGTCTCCCGGCAGGAAGCCGAGCCAGCCCCCCGGATCGCTACATCCGGCAGCCTTAACATCGCGGTGTGCCAAACCGCTCTCTTCGTAGTGCAGCAGACCAGGGCGCCGGCTTCGTCGAGCTCTTTTTCGACCTGGTGTTCGTGTTCGCTGTCACCCAAATCACCTCGGTGCTGGCACACGACCTCACCGTCGTCGGAGTCATTCGAGCGCTCATCCTCTTCTGGCTTGTGTGGTGGGCATGGACGCAGTTCACCTGGTCGCTGAACGAAGCTGACACCGACAGGCCGGTCATCAGGCTGACCACGCTGGTGGCTACCGCACTGGCGTTCGTCATGGCGATGTCGTTGCCCGAGGTAGCGACCGAGTTCGGGTGGCTCTTCCCGCTGGCATACCTCATCGTCCGCATCGTGGGCATTGCGCTCCAGTGGCTGTTGGTCGAGGACGACGCTGGGTGGTCGTCGGCGGTGCGTCGCTGGACGGTGGTTTCCAGCCTGGGCCTGGTTGCGGTTGTGGTGGCGATCATGATTCCCCCCGAATTTCGATTCCTCGCCCTCGGGACCGCAGCGCTGCTCGACGTGTTCGCCGCGGCGCGGGCGGGCCGAGGGGAGTGGCGGCTCCACAGCGGGCACTTCGCTGAGAGGCACGGTCTGTTCGTCATCATCGCCCTCGGTGAGTCGTTGATCGCCGCCGGGATCACCGCAGGCGATCAAGCCCCCACGGCGGTCCTCCTAGGGGTGACACTGATCGCCGTGGTCGCCACCTGCGCGCTGTGGTGGACGTACTTCGGATGGGTCATGGGTTCTCTCGAGGCGTCCCTCGCCGGGCAGTCGGCGGACAGGGTGGGACGCACCGCCCGCGACGTGTACTCGTTCGGCCACTTCCCAATCGTCGCCGGGATCATCAGCTTCGCGGTGGCCATCGAGGAGACCGTGGCCCATCCGCTCGATCCGCTCACTACCTCTGCCGTCATCGCATTGGTGGTCGGTGTCGGGCTGTTCGTCGGTGGGGTGGCTCTGGCTCTATTGCTTGGTAGGTGCCCTGTGTCCAGGTGGCGATGGGTCGTTCTCGGCCTGCTGGCCGTCTCTGCACCCTTCCTCACCAGGATCCCCGCCTGGGCGGCGCTCGCCGTCATCGCGTTTCTAGTGGTGGCGCTGGCCATCGTCGAACGACCACTCGGCAGGCTCGCTCCAGAGCCCGGCGCCTCGGTAGATAGGAGTCAAACGGCCTGAGCGCGGTGAGCCCGACGCTTCCCAGCTACTACGGCATGACCAGTGCCGGCTCGGTCAAGGTTCGTCGCAGCAGCTTTCCCGAAGGGGTGCGGGGCAGGCTCTCCACCGGGTGCACAGCAGCGAGCCGCTTGTACGGCGCCAATTGCCCCGCCACCCACTGGGCGATTGCCTCGGCGTCGGCGACCGCATCGTCGCGGATGACCACGAATGCCACCGGCAGCTCACCATGGCGCTCGTCCGGTCGAGCGACCACCGCGGCGTCCTCCACCGATGGGTGCTTCAGAAGCACCGACTCCAACTGGGCGGGCGCGACCTGGAAGCCATCGACCTTGATGAGGTCCTTGAGACGGTCGACGATGACGACCTCGCCCATCAGGCCGATATGGCCCAGATCGCCGGTCCGGAGCCAGCCCGCTGGATCGATCATCTCCTCGGTTGCTTCGGGACGGCCGAGATAGCCCGCCATCACCTGTGGGCCTCGGACCCAGAGCTCGCCGTCGTGGCCGGGGCCCAGGTCCTCCCCGCTCTCGAGGTCGACGACACGAAGCTCGGTTTCGGGGAGGAGACAGCCAACGGATCCGGGAGTCGTGCCCTCGCCCCGTCGGGGCACGCACACCGCCCCGCCGGTCTCGGTCAAACCCCATCCTTGACCGATGGCGCACCACGGGAGGCGGTCGGCGAGAGCGCGGTGTGTGTCCGCCGGGAACGCCGCACCTCCAACCGCCACCAGTTCGAGTGCACCGAGGGTCGCGTTCGGGGACGGCTGGATGATGCGCCAGGAACGACCCGACCGGTGGCGGGACCGCCAAATAGGTCACCCGATGGCGCTCCAGCAGATCGAGGAACCCGATGGGATCGAATCCGGGCGTGGTCACCACCGTGGCACCGGCTGCGAGGGGAAGCGTCAACTCGGCGGTGAAGCCGAGAATGTGAAAGAACGGAGCAAGGGCCAGCGTCACGTCGTCGGGACCGACCTCGAGCGCACCCATGAGTTGCCGGCAGACGGCGACGAGGTTGCCGTGGGTCAGCATGACCCCTTTCGGCAACCCGGTGGTGCCGCTCGAATAGGGGAGAAAAGCCAGGTC
Source organism: uncultured Actinomycetes bacterium (assembly GCA_963758695.1). Lineage (GTDB taxonomy): Bacteria > Actinomycetota > Acidimicrobiia > Spongiisociales > DATADW01 > DATADW01. The sequence goes on along the minus strand of CAVWWM010000009.1, from coordinate 348,526 downwards.
GCCGGGTCCGGCGGCGGATGATGTGCTCGGGGCGTCGCTGGCCAGCACTTCAGAGATCGGAACGGCGCCGGGGGCTTCACCCGTGGTGACCACACGCGGGACATCGAGCGTAAGGGCGACCGGCACCTTCTCGGGGATGGTCAGGATGACCGCTGGGCTCGAGTCGGCGAACTGTGCCGCCGCTTCCTGATCTGAGGCAGCCGGGTTGAGGCTGGTGATGACCCCGCCTGCCTGGAGAGCGCCGAGGGTGAACAGCGCGAACTCGGGAACGTTCGGCATCCACAATCCAACCCGGTCGTCGGGGGCAAGCCCACCGTCGACCAGCCATGCGGCGACGCGGTCGGCCTTGGCAACCATGTCCCCGTAGGTCATGGCGGCTCCGGTCGAGCCATCGACAAGGGCGGTCCGATCTCCATGGTTGTCGGCCGCAGCCTTGATGAGACCGTAAAGGTTGCCTCCCGCCTCGATGGGCCGTTGGGCGCTTACCCAGATCATGCTCCTCCCCCTTCCTCGTTCACCAAACGGCTTGCTGCCACCAGGGACCTCCCACCGTTGGATGGCTTCAGACAGACACTCGAGGAGTGGTTCGGATACGTCCCGACCGTTCTCGCCCTGGCTCGAGCGCTGGAGGCGGCCGCGGTCAGCGGAGCCGATGGCGCCGACGCACCGGGATCGAATGGACGATTGGTGGGACGGCATCCGGATCGCGGTGGCCCGACTCGACGAAGCCGGGCTGCTCACCGAGGGTTGGGATGTTGACCGGGCGTCAGATTGGGTCTGGACCGTGGTCCATCCGTCTGCCTACCAGCACTTGGTCGTCGAGCGAGGATGGGAGCACTCCGTGGCGACGAGGCTCCTCATCCACACCCTCGAGCACGATCTGTTGGACGGCGGAAACCGACCAATGGCGGCTGAACAGGGGATCTTTCGACAGCCGTAATCCCGACCCCCAGCCATGCCGGGCGCTAGCTTCCACCACGGCCCCGACACCATATGAGGAGGAACGGCCGTGGAATCTCAGAGCTTCTTTAGCGGGCTCTTCGACTTCTCCTTCAGGGAGTACGTCACACCGAAGATCATCCGCGTCATATTCGTGATCCTCATCGTGTTCGCCGCTCTTGGGGCGCTGGCGTTGCTCATCACTTCGTCACGAGGCGGCGGGTTTGGGATCGTGTTGGGGATCATCTTCGCCGTAGTGGGGTTTTTCCTCTACGTGATCCTCTTCCGGATCTACCTGGAAGTGGTCTCGGCCTTGTTCCGGATCAACGACAACATCGCCACGCTGGTCCAGCTCAGCGGCGGCACCCCCACGGTGCACTCCGACCGATGTGGTTGCATCGAGTCCCCCGCCACCGCCCTCAACGCCCCCGCCGCCTCCGCCGAGCGAGCTCCCGCCCAGCCCGTTGCCGCCGCCTGACGAGCCTCCCCCGGCGATCTGAACTCAGCGCTCGAAGCGCCGCAATCGCAGCGAGTTGGTGACAACCGAAACGCTCGATAGAGCCATGGCGGCGGCGGCGATCATCGGGTCGAGCAGCCCGGCGGCGGCAAGAGGTATCGCGGCGACGTTGTAGCCGAACGCCCAGAACAGGTTTTGTCGGATCACGGCGAAGGTTCGGCGCGCCAGCTCGGATGGCGGTGGCTACTAAGGCGGGGTCGCCCGCCATCAGGACGACGTCGGCAGTTTCGATTGCGACGTCGGTCCCGGTGCCGATGGCGATCCCCACATCGGCCGCGGCCAGAGCGGGCACGTCGTTCATCCCGTCGCCGACAAAGGCGACGGCCCCATGGTCACTACGCAAGCGGTTCAAGACCGCGGCCTTCTCCTCCGGTGTCACCTCTGCCTCGACCCGGGTGATCCCAAGGCGAGCCGCCACGGCTTCGGCCGTCCGTTGGTTGTCTCCGGTGATGAGAGCGGTGCCCAGGCCCAGTTGGCTCAGCGCGGCTATGGCGCCGGCGGCACTTCGGCGCGGTGTGTCTGCCACAGCGATCATCCCCTTCGCCTCACCGTCCCAGCCCCCGAGGAAGGCAGTCGCTCCCTGGCTCTCTACCTCCGCCATCCGGTCGGTGAGGACACCGGGCACAAAGAATCCGCGATCTGCGAGCAGCTTGGGGGTACCCACCACCACCTCGACCCCGTCCACGGTCCCGACGACCCCCCGGCCCCCGATTGCATTGAACCCGTTCACATCGGTCAGGACTGTGCCGGATTCCTCGGCACCCAGGGCAACGGCGCGCCCGATGGGGTGCTCGCTGGCAGCCTCGACCGAGCCAACCATCCGGAGAAACTGGCCTCGGTCACCGAGCGCCAAGACCTCGGTGAGCGTCATGACGCCCGTGGTGAGCGTCCCCGTCTTGTCGAAGGCGACGTCGGTCACCCGAGCCGACTGTTCGATGGCTTCTCCCCTGCGAAAGAGGATTCCCGACTCGGCGCCCCGGCCACTGCCCACCATGACCGCCGTTGGGGTCGCCAGACCGAGTGCGCAGGGGCAGGCGATGATGAGAACGGCAACTGCCGCCTGCAACGCCGTGGCCACATCGGCCCCCGACAGCAACCAGCCGACGAAGGTGAGGGCGGCCACCAGCACCACGACGGGGACGAACACAGCAGAAACCCGGTCGGCCAGGTGCTGGACGGGTGCCTTTGAGTTCTGCGCTTCCTCCACGGCCCTGACGATCCCGGCCAGCGCGGTGCCGGCCCCGATCGCCGTTGCACGAACCAGGAGACGCCCGTTTTGGTTGATGGTCGCGCCGTAGACGGCGTCTGCCGGGTACTTCTCGACCGGGAGCGACTCGCCGGTGAGCATGCTCTCATCCACCGCGGACTCCCCGTCGACCACCTCACCATCGGTCGGGATCTTCCCTCCTGGCCGAACGACCATGAGATCGCCTACCTGGACCTGCTCGATGGGAACCACGGTCTCGACGCCGTTATCGAGTACCACAGCCTCGCTGGCACCGAGTTCGAACAACCTGCTTATCGCGGCCGAGGCGCGCCCCCGCGCCTGGGCTTCGAGGGCACGGCCGAGGAGGACGAGCGTCACGATGACCGCTGCCACCTCGAAGTAGATCTCTTCGCCTGCGGTTACGGCCCAGACCGAATACCCATAGGCGGCGAGGGTCCCGACCGAGATCAAGGTGTCCATCGACACGTCACCCGAACGGAGCCTCAAAACCGCGTTGCGGTGGAATTGCCAGCCGAGGATGAGGACCACCGGCGTGGCCAGCACCCATTGGAGCACCCTGCTCCAGGTCGCATCCGGTCCGAACATGCCAAGCACCAACAAGGGCGCCGATATGGCGGCCGCCCACCAGAACGATCGCCACGAAGATCCATGACCGGCGTGTTCGTCCGAGTGGTGGGCTGGGTCGTCATCCGTCACGACATGGAGGTCGTAACCGATTCGCTGCACCGCCTGGCGAAGGTTCTCTGGCTCCACCGGGTCGGAAAGGCTCACCACCGCGGTTCCGGTGGCGAAATTGACCGCGGCGTTGTCGACCTCGGGCTGGCGGGAGAGCACGCGCTCGACGCGCATTGCGCACGAGGCGCAGGTCATCCCCTCGACTTCGAAGGTGAGGTCGGGACGTTCGGTTTGGTTCAACCGGCCACCTCGTATCCCTGATCCTCGATGGCGGTGACGATCTGGTCTGGCGATACGGACAGCGTCGTCAAAGTCGACGGCCACCACCTTCGATTCGATCCCGACCTCGACCGATTCGACCCCGGCGAGCGCGCTGACTGCCTCTTCTATGGAGTGCTTGCAGTGGTCGCAAGAGATGTCTGGTACCGAGAAGTTGATCTGGGTCATCGGGTCACCTCGGATTCGATGGGGCCGGTAACAGCCGCGGTGTACTTCATGGTCTCGAGGAGCTCGTCCACGATCTCCGCGGTGCGCCCCTCGGCGACCGCCTCGCTGACGCACGTCTCGAGGTGGTTCTGGAGGAGCACCCGGTTCACCCGCTCGAGCGAGGCTTGCAGCGCCGATACCTGCTTCATGATCTCGGGGCAGTACCGCTCGTCCTCGACCATGGCTATGACCCCATCGAGATGGCCGCGCACGGTCTTCAACCGGTTGAGCGAAGTCTGCTTGTGGTGTTGCTTCATAGGGAGATTGTATCACATCCCACCCCACCGGGGGTGGGGTCCTTAAACTCTTTGGCGTCACTCAGCGGGGATACACCGCGTTTGGTGACGCCAAAAGATCATCTCTACCACGTGACGAGGCCCCGGGGAGGGGGTCCGGGGCCTCGTCGGACGCCGGGGAGGGAAGGGAATCCCGGCGCGATTTGTGTCAGGCGCTCCCAGGGAGGATGCGGCCTCTCACCCGGGGGAACCTCACGGGGGCATGGACATGGCAGTGCTCGCGGCGGTTGTACATCGAGAGCTTGGTCTCACAGCCGCTCACGGCGCAGACCCGTCCCTTGGCATAGGTGCGGGAGGGCCGCCTCCCGCTATGGATCTTCTCGCCTTTGAATGTGTCGGTGCTCATTTCGGGCCTCCTGACCCGGGCATCCATTCAACGTCTGACGGGGGTCGCCCATTCCGCTGGGTTGCCCGTACCCGTTGTTCGGAGCCGGAGGCCCTGGCGGATTAGTCGCCGTCAACCGTTTGTACGCACTTCCGGGTCCGATGGTTCCCGCCGATCACGGCTTGATTGGAAACCCCTGCAGGATCAGATACCGCGCTTCTTGAGGAAGGCTCGGTTGTCGGGTCCGCGTCCCAAGAAGTCGCGCAGCAAGTCGGCTCCGTCGCGACTGCCGCCAGGCTCGAGGATGGCCCGGCGATAGGCCATTCCGACCTGATTCGAGGTGACACCCTCCTCGTCGAAGCGGCTGAACATGTCGTCGCCGTAGACCTCCGACCACAGGTATCCGTAGTAGCCGGCGTCGTACCCCGCCATCATGTGCCCAAAGCTGGCCGGGAAGAACGTGCCCTCGTGGAAGGGGATCAGTGTCACCTCGCTCGCTCGCCGGGCGATGGCGTCGAGATCGAGTTCGACCCACGGACCGTGCAGTCCGAGGTCGAGGACACCGAGAGAGATCTGACGAAGCGTCATCAGCCCCATATCGAGGTTGCGCGCCGAAACGAGGCGATCCACCAGGTCGGCGGGGATGGGCTCGCCGCTCTCGTGGTGGCGGGCGAACCGCTGCAGGACCTCGGGCTTCCAGCACCAATGCTCCATGATCTGGGATGGCGCCTCGACGAAGTCCCCCTCGGTGTTGCTCCCGGAGAACCGCACCATCTCGGCGCGGGTCAGCGTCTGGTGGAGGATGTGCCCGAACTCGTGGAACAGCGTGACCACCTCGTCGTGCTGCAGCAACGAGGCTCGCTCAGGGGTCGGCTTTGTCAGGTTGGCGACGATGGTCGAGACCGGATGCCGGTAGCTGCCGCCTGGCTCCAATCTTCCGCCGATCAGGGTGAAGGCGGCGGCGTGGCTGTAGGTCCCCTCGCGGGGGAACAGATCCATGAAGACAGTGGCGATCTCTTCGCCGGTGGCCCGGTCGACGATGGCCCGCGCCGTGACATCGGGGTGCCACACCGGCTGGTCGTCGAGCTCGCGGAACTCGATACCGAACACTTCCCCGGTCAACTCGAGCATCCCATCGAGTACCTGCTGGAGTGGGAAATAGGCGGCCACCTCGATCGGGTCGACTCCGAAGTCCCGGCGCCGGATCTGCGTGTCGTAATAGCGCCAGTCCCACGGCTGGATCGTCGTTTCCCCGGTGTCCTGCTCGAGGAGTTTGCCCATGACCTCCAACTCGAGACGCCCCTTCTCGGTCAACGGAGGGATGAGCTTGTCGTAGAAGCCCGAGACCTGATCGGGCTCCTTCGCCATCTGCTCTTCCATCGCGTAATGGGCCCACGACGGAAGCCCGAACAGCTCTGCGGTGCGGCGGCGCAGCTCGACCGCTTCCTCCAGCAACGGGGTGTTGGCCTCGACGGCCCGGGTGTTGAACTTGAAGGCGAGCTCTTGGCGAAGATCCCGTCGCCGGGCGTTCTCGAGGAAGGGGATCACGTCGGGATAGGCCATCGTGACCTTGTATGTCCCTTCGAGTTCGCCGGGCTGAAGACGGGCGATGTAGGCATCGGGAAGACCATCGAGGCCCTCGGCCGACACGGTCAGATGGTCCTCCCAATCGGCGATGTTCCTGTCGAAGGCGACGGATAGCTCCACGAGGCGGGCGGCGATCCGTTTCGCCTCCTCTCTGGCCTGCGGATCGAGTTCGTGACCGGCCCTGCGCAGATCGCGCAACGTGAAGTCGAGCAGTCTCGCCGGCTCTCCGGTGAGTGCCTGGGCTTCGTCGGTCTCGGCGTACTCCTTGACCGCCCGGTAGAGATCATCACGGAAGACGAGGTCCACCGCCCATTTCTGGAGGCGTTCCTCTGCCCCGCGGCCGGCCTCCCGCACCGCCGGATCCGGGTGGACAAACGCCATGAATCCCCCCCGCCCAAACGAATCGCCGATGATGGCTCCGATCTCGTCTAGCGGAAGCAGGGTTGCCGCGGTCGTTCTGGGAGACGTGGCGATGAGGGCGCTGACGATGGCGTCGGCCCGCTGGATAGCCTGCTCGGTGATGGTGTCGATCTCTTCGGGGGTATTGGCGAAGGTGAAGCTCATGATGCTGACCATAGGGCACCCCGAACTGGCGTTTGGATAGTTTCTTGGACACGGATCTGTCCGGTAAGGGAGTGCTCGTCACCGGTGGCGCCGGCGGCATCGGCACCGCGGTGGTGCGTGCCTTTGCCGCCGAGGGTGCCAGGGTCGCGGTGCACTTCCACACCTCGCGATCCGGGGCGCAGGAGCTAGCCGGTGAAGTCGGTGGGGTGGCGCTGAGGGCCGACCTTCGTCGCCCGCCCGAGGCCGACTTGTTGATCGCCGAGGCGGTGGCTGCGCTCGGCGGGCTCCATGTGTGCGTGGCCAACGCCGGTGTCTGGCCGTCCCAGGACGAGACAATCTGGGAGATCTCCCCGCAACGGTGGGAGGCCACGATCGCCGCCAACCTCTCAGTCACCTTCAATACGGTGGCGGCCTTCCTCCGTCACGCCGCGAACACCAGCCGGGGAAGCGTCGTGCTGGTGGGGTCGACCGCCGGAGTCTTCGGCGAAGCCGGTCACTCCGACTATGCGGCGGCCAAAGGAGCGATCATGACCGGCCTCCTCCTCTCGGTGAAGAACGAGGTGGCGCGACTTGGCGACGGGGTGCGGGTCAACGCGGTGGCCCCGGGGTGGACGGTGACGCCGATGATCGCCGACGCCCGGTCGGACCCGAGCTTGGTGGAGAGGGTTACCGCCACCATGTCCCTGAAGAAGCTGGGAGAGCCCGAAGACGTCGCCTCCGCCATTGTCTGGCTGGCCAGCGATCGGCTGGCGGGCCACGTCTCGGGTCAGGTGATCACTGTGGCGGGTGGGATGGAGGGCCGGATCGTCCCGTGACCTCGTGGTCGGGATTCCGCCAAGCCTCGTTGCCGTCGAGGTAGGTCGCCAGGACCTCGATCTGCTCCACGGCATGGGCTTCGGTCTCAACCGGGTCGGCCGCCAAGACGACCAGGTCGGCAGGGCTACCCGGCTGTAGGGGAGCCGGGAGCCCTGAGGCCCGTGCGGCACCATCGGTGAAGAGCGCCAGGGCCGCTTCGGCTCCCAGGCCCTCTTCCGGGACGATCCCCGCCCGGTGACGTGCCGCTGCCATCCCCCGCAGCGGCTCGGGTGACTCAACAGGGCTGTCCGACCCGCCGGCCAGCGGGACCCCGGCGGCGGCGAGCGAGGCGAACGCATAGGTCCAGCGCAGCCGGTCCCGGCCAAGACGGCGCTCCAGCCAACCGGTCTCGGAGGGAAGGAACCCCGGCTGTACCGATGCAGTCACTCCCAGTGCGGCGAACCGCTCTATGTCCTCGGGGAGGGTGACCGAAGCGTGCTCCATTCGCAGGTCGCGATGGGTCGGTTCCGGTGTCGATCAACTCCTCGAACAGGTCGAGCACCCGGGCCACCGCCCGGTCTCCGATGGCATGGATGGCGACGTTCGCCCCCATGTCGATGGCACGTCGAGCGAGCGACGCGGTGTGAGCATCGATTCGGAGGGTTCCGGTCTCATCGGGTGCGTCGGCGAATGGCGTGCGCATGGCAGCGGTGTGTGCGCCGAAGCTGCCGTCGGCAAAGTCCTTCGACCCGAGGAACCGGAGGCGGGCGCCCGCTCGATCGACCGAGGCAGCAGCGCGCTCCAGACCCTCGGGGCTGTCGGCGGAGACGAGAACCGAGAGACGCACCGGAAGGTCGGGTGCCATCTCGACCAGGGTCGCAACCTCGTCACCGGCACCGCACCACAGCGCCGTCCCCGCCGAGACGATGGCGCCTATGCCGGTGAGCCCCAGCGCCGGCAACCGCCGGAGCGCGTCCAGCACCTGTTCAGCAGTGATCACCGGTACCAGGTCGCCGATGGCTTGGGTGACCACCGCAACAGCCGTCTCGCGCAAGATGCCGGTGGGCATCCCGGCAGCGTCCGCGGTCGAAGGAGCCACCAACCGGGTCGATGGTGGTGGGCGAGATGCCGGCAGCTTCCAGTGCCGCCGTCGAGGCGACGGCGAGATGACCGCACACCCTGTTGAGCAGCACCGGCCGGCCCGGGGCCATCTTGTCGAGGTCGTGCCGGGTGGGCAGTCGCCGCTCGGCCAGAGTCTCGTCGTTGAGCCCACGTCCCAGGACGGGGGCACCCGGGGGCAATTCGGCGGCGGCCGCCTTGATGTGCTCCGCCAACTCATCGAAATCGGGGTGGCTCCCAACTTCAAGCCGGTTTCCTCCAAGGCGAACCCGAAGGGATGGAAATGGGCGTCGACCAGACCGGGAATGATCACCCCGGCATGTCGCACCTCCTCAGTGCCTTCGTCGCGCAACGTGCTCGCGTCGCCGACTGCGGCCACCTTCCCGTTCTCGATGAGGACCGCGTCCCCGACCAACCCGCCCGCGGTGCGGACCCGGTCGGCCACCACGAGCCGCCTCATCGGAGTTGCTCAGGGAGGTGCGCTGCGACCAGTGACAGGAGGTCGGCATGCACCTCCGGAGAGGCGGCCACGATCGCCGAGTCGCCGGGCCGGGCAGGAGCGCCGGTGTGATCGGTCACCACTCCACCGGCCTCTCGCACGAGGAGGATGCCTGCGGCGACGTCCCATGGTCCGAGGCCGTACTCCCAGAAACCGCCGAATCTTCCGGCAGCAACTGCAGCGAGGTCGAGAGCCGCCGCTCCCATCCGGCGGACGTCGCGCCCGGCTTCGAGCACGGCCTCGAGCGCTCGGAGGTACTCCCCGGCGTGGGAGCGCCGGTCATAGGGGAACCCCGTCCCGATCAGCGAATCCGACAGCGGTGCCTCGGCAACCTTCAACCCGCCCGAGGTGGACCATGCGCCCTCTCCCACCGAGGCCCAATAGGTGTCGTCGTGGAAGACGTCGGCCACCACCCCGACCAGCGGCCGGTCGCCGTCGTAGAGGGCCACGGAGACGGCCACCTGCGGGATGCGGTGCAGGAAGTTGACCGTGCCGTCCAGCGGGTCGACCAGCCACCGACGGCCGGTCCAACCCGTCCCACCTGCTTCCTCGGCAAGCACACCGTCGTCGGGTCGGTAGCTCTCCAACACCGAGAGGATCGATGCTTCGGCCGCCCGGTCGGTCGCCGTCACCGGGTCGACCTCACCTTTGAACTCGGCGTCGGAAAGTCCAAAAGCACCCCGAACCACGTCGGCCCCCGCCCTCACCGCGAGCCGCGCCACGCCGAGATCGTCCAACTCAGCCATTGCCTGGACGGTAACGACCAGGACGGCAGTACGGCAGCCAACCAATTCCGTCCCCCCACGGGGGGAGGGAACCCGCTGCGGAGCAGCGGGTGGGGGGCTGCCGAAACTGCCCAACAGTGATTGACCTGCGGCATTCGCACCTCCGGGAGTGAGTCGTTCCCCCCTCCCCCGGCGCCTCCGGCGTCGGGTACTCCCCCCGTCCGGGGGGAGAGAATCCTTGTGTAGGGGGAGCACCAAACTCCCAACGGTGGTGGACCACCGTCATCGCAGGTCGGGGAGTGAACCTTCCTCGACCGGTACCATGCCGGGCCTACATGGGCGTGCTCGCTGCGCTGATCTCGGCGCTGCTCCTCATCATCGCTTTTCCACCGTTCGGGGTCGGCGCTCTGGCAGTGATCGCCCCCGATCCCATTCCTATGGGCGGTGCGCCGGGCCAAGTCGGGGTGGATGGGTGCCCTCTACGGCGCCGCTTTCGGTCTGGCCTTCTTCCTTGGGCTGATCTGGTGGATCGGGTCATTGGGGTTCGTCGCCCTCGTTCCGCTGCTCCTCTGCCAGGCGGCCTTCACCACGGTCTACGGCGCCCTGCTCGCCCGGGCCAGGGCTTGGTCGCCGCTGCGGTGGTGGGTGGCAGCAGTTGGGGGATGGGCTCTCATGGAACTGGTGCGGGAGCGTTTTCCGGTGGGCGGGCTCTCGTGGGGAATGCTCGGATACCCGGTCGGGGAGTACGCCGCCACCCGAGGTGCCACCCAGTGGATCGGTACGTCTGGGTGGTCGGTCGTCCTGTTGGCGGTTGCTGCGGGCGCCGTGATAGCGCTGGAAAGCCGCCGGTTTGGTCCGCTCACCGCCTCCGCCGCGGCGTTGATCGGGTTGGGCCTGGCCGGGTGGGCCTGGCCGGGGATGGCGGAGGGGGAGCCGCTGCGGGTAGCCATCGTCCAGGGCAACACACCTTGCCCGGGCACCCACTGCGCCGACGAGCGGTACGGCACCTACCAGCTCCACCTCGAGATGACCCGCACCATCCCAGAGGGGTCGGTCGACCTCGTCGTATGGGCGGAGGGATCCACCGGATCGACCAACGCCGACCCGATCCTGGTACCTGAGGTGGCAGAGGCCATCGGGGACGAGGCGGCGCGCATTGGGGCGTACCTGCTGGTCGGCGGCGACCGGATAATCAGCGACACGCGAGTGGATCAATGCCAACGTCCTTTTCGACCGCGAGGGTGAGATCGTGGGCGAGTACCGCAAGAGACAGCCGGTGCCCTTCGGTGAGTACGTCCCGTGGCGTTCGTTCCTTGCCCCGCTCATCCCAGAGCTGAGCCAGGTGCCGAGGGACATGATCAGGGGAGAGGACCCCGTGGTGTTCTCGACCGATTTCGGGATGCTCGGCTCGGTCGTCTCCTGGGAGGGATCGTTCGCCCGTTTCCCCGCGACGTCGCCCGCAACGGGGCCGAGTTGTTGGTGGTTGCCACCAACAACGCCAGCTACCAGGTGTCACCGGCCTCGGACCAACTCATCGGCATGACTCGGATGCGGGGCGCCGAGCTTGGTCTCGACGTGGTCCATGCCGCGGTGACCGGGCGAGTCCACCTTGATCACCGATGGCGGCGAGGTTGGTGAGCGCGACTCCCATCTACGAGCAGGCGCTTCTGATGGGCGAGGTGCAAATGCGCGATGCCGGCCCGACTCTGTACACACGCATGGGGGACTGGGTCCAGGTGGCGGCGGTGTTGGGTCTGGTCGTCGTTCTGTTCCGGCGCCGAACCACTCCGCCGGAGGCGACCGAAGAGATCCCTGAGCGGGTAACCACCGGCGGATGATCTCGCGCACGGAAATTTGAGCACCGTGGGGGATCGCCAGCCCGCCCTACCCGCTGCTCCGCAGCGGGGCCCTTCCCCTACGGGCGGACGGAATTGGTGGCTGCCGTCTAACTTTGGTCGGCTAGCGGGAGGACCAGCATGACCCAGGCCATCGAGAACCTGCTGCGCGAGGAGCGGAGCTTTCCCCCCCCTCCTGAGTTCGCCGCCGACGCCAACGCCCAGCCGGGGATCCACGACGAGGCCGAGCAGGACTTCGCCGCCTTCTGGCTACGCAATGCCCTCGAGCGGGTGAGTTGGTTCAAGGAGCCGACGGTGGCCCTCGACGACTCCGAAGCGCCCTTCTATCGCTGGTTCACCGACGGAACCCTCAACCTCTCGTACAACTGCCTCGATCGGCACCTCGAGGAGCGGGGCGACAAGGTCGCCTACCACTGGGTGGGCGAACCTGGCGACACCCGGGACATCTCCTACCGGGACCTGCACCGCGAAGTATGCCGCATTGCCAATGCCCTCACCTCCCTCGGGGTGGAGCGGGGCGACCGGGTGGCCATATATATGGGAATGGTCCCCGAACTGCCGGTGGCGATGCTCGCCTGTGCCCGGATCGGCGCCGCCCACTCGGTCGTGTTTGGCGGGTTCTCCTCCGACGCGCTGGCCGACCGGATCGACGACGGTCGAGGCCAAGGTGCTGGTCACCCAGGACGGCGCCTGGCGCGGGGAAACATCGTCCCGCTCAAAGCAAACGCCGATGTCGCCGTGGCCAGGACTCCATCGATAGAGCACGTCGTGGTGCTGCGGCGGGTCGGCTCCGAGGTCGCCATGAAGGAGGGCCGTGACCTCTGGTGGGACGAGGTTGTGGCCGATCAGCCGGACACGTTCGACCCGGCCGAGCTCGACGCCGAGGACATGCTCTACATCCTCTACACGTCGGGGACGACCGCCAAGCCCAAGGGGATAGTCCATACACAGGGTGGATACCTGGTCGGCGTGGCCGCCACCCACCACTACGTATTCGATCTCAAGCCCGACGACGTCTACTGGTGCGCCGCCGACATCGGCTGGGTCACCGGTCACAGCTACATCGTCTATGGCCCGCTCTGCAACGGGGCCACAGGTGTGATCTACGAGGGAGCACCCAACCACCCCGACTTCGACCGTCTCTGGCAGATCATCGAGGATTACCGGGTCACCATCCTCTACACGGCACCCACCGCCATCCGCTCCTTCATGAAGTGGGGTGACCAGTACCCGGGGAAGCACGACCTCTCCAGCCTGCGGCTGTTGGGATCGGTCGGCGAGCCGATCAACCCCGAGGCGTGGATGTGGTACCGCCAGGTGATCGGGGGCGGCCGCTGTCCGGTGGTAGACACCTGGTGGCAGACCGAGACCGGGATGATCATGATCACCCCTCTCCCCGGGATCACGGCCACCAAGCCGGGGTCGGCCACGCTGCCCTTCCCCGGGATCGAGGCGGATGTGGTGGACGAGGATGGCAACTCGGTGCCGCTCGGCGGTGGCGGCTACCTCGTGCTGACCCGGCCCTGGCCGGCGATGGCGCGCACCATCTACGGCGATCCCGATCGCTACGTCCAGACCTACTGGTCGCGCTACTCCGGCCGCTATTTCCCCGGTGATGGCTGCAAGCGCGACGACGACGGATACTTCTGGCTGTTGGGGCGGGTGGACGACGTGATGCTCGTATCCGGCCACAACATCTCGACGACCGAGGTGGAATCGGCGTTGGTGTCCCATCCCGCCGTAGCCGAGGCCGCGGTCGTTGGGCGGAAGGACGCCGTGACCGGTCAGGCGATCGCCGCCTTCGTCACCCTGCGGGGTGGTGTAGAGGGGGACGAGGGCCTGCTGAACGAGTTGCGCGACCACGTGGCTCAAACCATCGGGCCAATCGCCAAGCCGCGCAGCATCGTTTTCACCAATGACCTGCCCAAGACCCGGTCGGGCAAGATCATGCGGCGGCTGCTGCGGGACATCTCCGAGCACCGTCAATTGGGAGACGTGACCACCCTCGCCAACGCCGACATCGTCGAGGAGATCGCCGCCGCGGCAACCAGCGCACCGACCGAGGAGTAGCCGAGGACTTCCTGGCGCACCTACCCTTGAGACGGTTAAGGCGTGGCGTCCGCCTGCCGATTACTGAAGGTCGTTTGTAAACCAGGGGGGCTGGAGGGTTGTTCACACATGAAATCTGTCTTTAGGGCTGTCCTCGCGATGTCCCTGCTTTTCAGCACCGTTCTTGTCGGGGCTTCGCCCGCGACTGCTCAGACCACTGGGACGGTTAGCGGCAACGTGCAAGGGAGTGGTGGCGGAAACCTCGCCGACATCACCGTGGAGCTGACCAATACATCCGGCAGGCCATCGGTCGAGAGGCTGTGACGGACGGAACCGGCAACTACACCATCGTGAACGTCACTCCTGGCGACTACAAGGTTCGGGCTCGCGACCTCAACCTAGAGCCTGACCCGGGGCAGGACTGGGTCAGCGAGTACTACGACAACGTCCAGAACCAGGCCTCGGCGACGGTGATCACCGTTGGCGACGGCCAGGCGGTGAACGGCATCGACTTCGTGCTGGCCAAGGGTGGCCGGATCGAGGGGACGGTCACCGACAGCGATGGTGATGGAGTTGCTCAGATCTGTGTCAGCGTCTACGACCAGCAGCTCCGCCTCAAGGGTTTCGCCAAGACCAGGACGAACGGGACGTACACCGTGGCGACGGTTGCGGCCGGTGCCGTGGTGCTTCGATTCCACGACTGCACCGCGCCTTTTGACTTCGGCCCCGAGTGGTACAACAACAAGCTCACCGGCCAGGCCGCCGACACCGTCAACGTCACCGCCGGTGGCGAGGTGACCGGATCGACGCCGAGCTGGGCGAGGGCTTCACCCTCACCGGCACCGTGACCGAGGAATTGACCGGTGCCGCGCGCCGGGTGCGTGTGTCACCGTCTTCAACGTCAACGGGTCGGCTGTCGACTCCGACAACGCCAACAGCAGCGGTGTCTTCGTGATCACGGGTCTCGACCCTCAGGAATACGAGATGCGGATCTCGGACTGCACCAGCGGTCAGGCGCGGTGGAAGACCGAGTGGTGGCAGAACGCCACCAGCCGTGACAGTGCCCTCCCCGTCGACCTCAGCACCGGCGGGCCTGCCGGTGGGTTCAACCCCGTGGTCACCCCAATCGGCGACATCAAGGGCAAGGTGACCAAGCAGTCGGGTGGGGGTTCCCTCTCCGGCGTCAAGGTTCGTGCCTACCAGGGCCAGGACGTGGTCAAGTCGATCAAGACCAGTGGCAATGGCAAGTACACGCTGGACAACATCCAGGCCGGTACCTATGACATCAGCTTCACCAAGTCCGGGTACACGACCGAGTGGTACAAGGGCGTGACCGTTCGCGCCAGCGCCAGCGACGTCACAGTCAGCCGTGGCGAGGTCCAGAAGAACATCAACGCTTCGATGCAGAAGAAGGACGATGACGACGGCGGCGGCGGCGGCGGTGGGGTGGCAAGGGCTCGATTGCGGGCACCGTCACCGGCATCACCGGGGGCACCGTGTCCGGGGCCAAGGTCGAGGTCTACAAGGCCTCCGGCAACTCCGCCGGCAGTCTGGTGAAGAGTGCCACGACCTCGAGCAGCGGCGCCTACAAGGTGAGCGGTCTCGACGACGGCACCTACCTGGTGTTGTTCGCCGACGGGTCAGCCTCCTACTTCGCCGACTGGTACACAAGCGCCCCGCTCTACCGCGAGGCCGACGCCACCAAGGTGACGGTCAACGGTGCTGAGACCGGGAAGAACGGGAACCTTCAGCCCATCTTCTCCGACATCGCCAGCACCACCTTCTACAGCGACATCCTGTGGCTGCGCAACACGGGCATCACGCTCGGTTGCGACGACATCCACTTCTGCCCGTCGAGCAGCGTGACCAGGGGCCAGATGGCCGCCTTCCTGGTGCGCGGTCTCGACCTGACCGGCGACACGAGTGGCGACACCTTCCGCGACGACAACGGCTCGACCTTCGAGGACGAGATCGAGATCCTGGCGCAGGCCGGTGTCACCCTCGGGTGCGCCGACGGCCTGTTCTGCCCCGACGCTTCGGTGACCCGGGGCCAGATGGCCGCCTTCCTGGTGCGGGCCATGGGCTATGACGACAACCCGGCGGGCGACCGCTTCACCGACGACAACGGCTCGACCTTCGAGGACGAGATCGAGAAGTTGGCCGAGGCGGGAGTTACCCAAGGGTGCACCGACACCCAGTTCTGCCCGAACGACCCGGTGACCAGGGGCCAGATGGCCGCCTTCCTCCACCGTGCCCTAGGTGATGGGCTGATCTACCCCGGCTGACAGAACCACGCAACCCAGGGTTCGAAGCGTCGCAGAGGCGCGGCTCGAACCCTGGGTTGCTCGTGTTCGGGGAACCCAGGGTTCAAGCGTTGCAGAGCAGCCCTTCGGGCCCACGGAACGGGCCGGCGTAGCCTCGGCACCGCATCGGCGGGAGAACATGAAGGTCGTCACCGGGTTCGAACCGGCAGTGCACGGGTTCCGTTTCACCAACCGCTTCCTGGGGTCGGCGGTGCTATCCCAACTGGGACGCACCGGCCGGCTTGCCGAGGTCACCGGGATCGGTGTCCCCCATCGTGCAACAGGCGCTTGGTCTCCTCGGAGGGACACGGTTCTGGGACGGGTTCGGGCTCTGCGGGGGCATGTCGTGGCTGGCGCTCGACCGGTTCGATGCGGACGAGACGCCCGAAGAGGATCCCCAGCCACCGGTTCCCGGCAGCGAACTGTTCGAGCGTCTTGTCGCCCGACAGGCCGACTCGCTCGCCGGGACCGAACTGGTGGTTCGCTGTCTAGGAGCGCAGGCCCTCCACGACCACGACCGGTGGTGGTTGTTCTGGCGGGACAGTCTCGGTGCGTTGACCGAGAAGCTGGAGCTTCCCACGCTGCTCGCCTCGCTCGACGCAGGACGACCCGAATCTGTCTGCCTCATCCGCACTGCAGGCGCCTCCGACCCGGGTGCCAACCACCAGGTCGTGGTCACCGGGTACGAGGACCTCGGCGATGGGCGGCTCACCCTGAGTCTCTACGACCCCAACCACCCTGGGCGGCTCCCACCATCACGCTGAGCACCGGTCAGCCCGGCCACCGGCTGGCACCGGTGCAATCGAGCGGGGAGACCGTTCGCGGCTTGTTCGTCTGGCCCCGGTCCGGCCGCTGAACCGCAGCCGGACGTATGGCTCAGCCGGCGAACGCCGGCACCGCGCACGCCTCTTCGCCGGGGAGGAGGGGGCGGGGGAACACCCGCCAGGTCGTGTCCCCGGCCTCGAACAGAGTTGCCTGGTTTGCTTCCCTGAAGGCTGCTGACGAGCGCTTGGGCGTCTTCTCCTTCGAAGGAGGCGCACTTGATGCCCTGCTGACCGGCGAGGTCGTCCCACGTCGCAGGGTCCTCGTCGATGGGGAACTCGACCACCTGCTCGAACTCGTCTCCTGTTGCCTCTGCCTCTTGAGCGATCACCTGGATCGCTCCGGCTCGAGCTTCGGTGACATCGCCCTCGGCGGTGGCCACTCCGTCGAGCACCCGCACCAGCCCGGCTAGTCGCTGCACCTGTTCGCTCTGCCCTTCCCCGATGTCGAGGGCATAGACCTCATACCGGTGCTCGCCCTGGTCGTCGTAGTAGGTGATCACGGTGGTCGATGCGTCGGCGATGATATTGGCCGAGTTGTCGTCCACCTCGTCGGTGATCTGGTCGATCCCGGTGGCGGTGATGGCGTCCATCACCACATCGAGCTCATCCTCGGTCAGCTGGCGGACCTGGTAGTTGGGCCAAAGCGGCTGGGGGAAGATCTCGATCATGGGGCCTTGGAAGATGAGCCGGCCGTCACTTGTCAGGACGTAGCGGGGTCCTCGGCCCAGGGCGAACTCGATCGGGACGAAGCCACCGATGTCCTCCACGACCAGGACGGCTTCCTCGGCAGCGGGGAGAGTGGTCTCGGTGGGGGAGGTGTCGGTGGTGGATGCCACTGTGGTCGCTGCTCCGCCCGTCGCCCCGCAGGCGGCGAGCAGCATTGCTATCAGGGCGAGGCCTGGTGACGTGTCGTTTCATGTGGTCTTGGACGAGATGTCTGGCCCCCCCGGTTCCCACCCGGATCAGACCGTCCTGCCACGCCCTTCGGGCAGGTGGATCTCGGCGTCGTCGACTATTCCGAGCTCGTAGTCGGCAAGCGCCTCCTCGATCACGTCGATCGCCCTGTCGAGCTCGTCGATCGTGGTGACGAGGGGTGGGATGAACCTGATGACGTTCCCGTCCGGTCCGCAGGGGATCAGAATCAGCTCGTTGGCCAACCCGTGCCTGGCGACCTGATCCATTGCCGCCGGGTCGGGATCTCGGGTCTCTCTGTCCTTGACCAGTTCGACCCCGATCATGAGACCCAACCCGCGGACGTCGCCGATCGTCGAATAAGTGGCCTGGGCCTTGCGGAACCGCTCGAACGCCCGTGCCGACAGGCTGGCGGCATGGGGGAGCAGTCCCTCCATGACCTCCATCACCGCAACGGCGGCGGCGCATGCGACGGGGTTTCCGCCAAACGTGGTCCCGTGCGAGCCCACCGGCCACGATTCCATCCGCTCACGCGAAGCGCCGTAGGCGGAGAGCGGGAGGCCGTTGGCGATGCCCTTGCCCAGGGCGATGACGTCGGGGGAGATCCCGTAATGGTCGGCAGCGGTCCATCCTCCGACACGTCCGAACCCGGTTTGCACCTCGTCGAACACCAGCAGGATCCCCTGCTCGTCGGCGATTCGGCGTAGCTCCCCGAGGAAGCGCTCGGGCGCCGGGTAATAGCCCCCTTCCCCTTGGACAGGCTCGATCAGAAAGCAGGCGACATGGCCCGGTGAGATCTCGTGACGGAACATCCGTTGCAACTCGTCGAGGGCAAGGTCGGTTGCCTGCTCCTCATCGAGCCCCCATCGATAGGGGTGTGGGAACGGAGAGACGAGCACCGAGCCGAGCACGGGGTGATACCCGTCCCGATATTTGGCGTTCGACGTCGTGTACGAGACCGACCCCATCGTCCTTCCGTGGAAACCGCCACGGAAGGCGATGACGGCCTGCCGCCCCGATGTCTTGCGGGCCAGCTTGACCGCCGCCTCCACCGCCTCGGCCCCCGAGTTGGCGAAGCCGAACATCTCGATCCCCGGTGGGGTGACTTTGGCCAGCCCCTCGGCGACCTCGACGATCGATTCGTAGTGGAAGACGCAACCGGAGTGGCCATCCGCCCCATCTGCTCGATCGCGGCTGTGACCACCTGCGGATGGTTGTGACCCAAGTTGGTGACCGCGGTGCCGCAGGCGAAATCCGCCCACTTGTTGCCGGCATCGTCGTACACCCAGAGACCCTCGGCGCGTTCCACCACGATGTCGGTGTCGAAGGAGAGAACTGGGGCTACGGCGGCACGGTGACGAGATATGACGTCGGACATGGCCGGCATGGTACGCGGGAAAGAGACGCAACCCGAGACGGAAGACGGAAGGCGGAAGACGGAAGGCGGGACCCAAGACGGCAGACGGCAGACGGCAGACGGCGGTCTGAGCGGTCCGCTACAAGAGCTCTCTAGCTGATCGAGACGCCCCGATCTCGCCTCGAGTCATCTCTCCAACCGCCCAGGTCGTGTGGCCGGATTGAGCAAAGGAATCCCTGATCCGGTCCACGCCCGTTGGAGCTACAACCGCCAGAAAGCCCAGACCCAAGTTGAAAGCCATCCGCATCTCGTCGTCGGGAATCGATCCCATTCGCTGCAGCAGGTGAAACACCGTGGGCACCTCCCAGGTGCCTTGATGTATGACCGCCCGGTTACCTACGGGGAGCACCCTGCCCAGGTTGCCGGCGATGCCGCCACCGGTCACGTGGGCCAATCCGTGGACCCCCCCGGACCTCACCGCATCGAGCACCGCCGCCGAGTAGATGACAGCCGGCTCCACGAGAACCTCGCCCCACGTGCGGTCACCGCCGGGGAATGGCTCGGCGAGGTCGCGCTCGCCGATGATGGCCCGAACCAGCGAGAAGCCATTGCTCCGCAGGTTCGGGCTGGCGACCCCGATGACGACGTCACCGGGTCGGATGGATGATCCGTCTATCCGACCGTCCCGCTCCACCACCCCGAGCGCAGCACCAGCCAGATCTATCTGGTCGGGAGGCATCACACCGGGGTGCTCGGCGGTCTCACCACCGAGCAGGGGCACATTCGCTAGGGCGCAGCCCTCGGCCACCGAAGCGACAACAGCGCGGTCCCGCGCCGGGTCGAGCCGGCCTACAGCCATGTAGTCGACCATCCCCAGCGGGGTGGCGCCGACGCGCGGCGAGGTCGTCGACGCACATGGCCACCAGGTCGTGCCCCACGCCGTCCCAGCGACCGGTGCGGCGCGCCAGTTCGAGCTTGGTGCCGACACCGTCGGTGGTCAGCATCAACACGGGGTTTTGGTAACCGGGGGGAAGTTCGACGCCGCCGGCGAACCCGCCGAAGCCTCCAACCACGTTGGCGCCCCAAGTGGCGGTGACCAGATCGGAGATGGCGTCTACGTGGCGGTCGGCCCCGACGAGGTCGACGCCGGCCTCCCGGTAGGAGGTCATCAGGCGGGGGCTTGCTCCAGGACGAACTTGCCCGCATCGAGGTCCACTGTGGTGGGGTACTCACCGCTGAGGCAAGCGGTGCAGAACCCGGCCTCGGCGACCTCGGTTGCTGCGAGCAGCTCATCGAGCGACAGGTAGGCGAGGCTGTCGCATCCGAGGTAGTCGGCGATCTGCTCCACCGACATGTGCGCCGCGAGCAGTTGCGAGCGGTCGGAGGTGTCCATCCCGTAGAAGCACGGCCAACGGTATGGAGGTGAGGAGATCCTGAGGTGGACCTCGGCCGCTCCGGCCTCTCTGGTCATGGCAACGAGTTGTCGGGTGGTGCTCCCTCTGACGATCGAATCGTCCACCAGAACCACCCGCTTTCCGGCGAGCGTCGCCGGGATGGGGTTGAGCTTGAGCTTGATGCCTCTGGTCACGCTGCAACTGAGAAGGTTCGATGAACGTCCTGCCGATATACCGGTTCTTGACCAGACCATCTGTGTATGGAATCCCGCTGTGGGCGGCGAAGCCCTGCGCCGCCGGGATGCCCGACTCGGGCACGGGAACCACGATGTCTGCATCCGCCGGCGCCTCCTCGGCCAGCCGCCGCCCCATCCGCTGACGGGCAGCCTGGACAGATTGGCCATAGAGCAGCGAATCGGGCCGTGCGAAGTAGACGAACTCGAACAGGCACAGGCGAGGCTCGCAAGTCTCGAAGGGACGCAGGCTCCGGATCCCGGTGGCGTCCAAGATCACCATCTCGCCTGGCTCCACGTCGCGCACATAGCTGGCGCCGACCAGGTCGAGGGCGGCGGTCTCCGAGGCGATCACCCAACCGTCCTCGGCAAGACGTCCCAGGCAAAGCGGGCGGAACCCGTTTGGGTCGCGGACCCCGATGATCCGGCCCTGGTCCATCACCACCAATGAGAAGGCGCCCTCAAACTTGGGAAGGGTGGAAAACAGGGCACTCTCCAAGCCCCTGCCATCGGAGCGCTCGTCCTCGACGGCGGCGGCTATGGCATCGAGCATCAATTCGGAGTCGGTGGTCCCCGGGCAGTCGGGGTTCATCGATGCCAGCCGGGCGGTGTTTGTCAGGTTGCCGTTGTGGCCCAGGGCCACCCCGATGCTGCCGACCTGGCGGTACGCAGGCTGCGAGTTTTCCCAGAGGTTCGACCCGGTCGTCGAGTAGCGGGTGTGCCCGATCCCGAGGTGGCCGGCGAGCGCCGACAACGATCGCTCGTCGAAGACCTGGGCCACCAGCCCGAGGTCCTTGAGAACAGTGACGGTCTCCCCGTCGGAGACGGACATCCCCGCCGACTCCTGGCCGCGGTGCTGGAGGGCGAACAACCCGAAGTAGATGAGGTGGGCGGCGCGCTGGTTGGGGGCGTATACGGCGAACACCCCACAGGCCTCGCCGGGCCGTTCCATCGTCGGGTTCGAAGCGTTCACTGCTGGCCAGTGTAGGAGGGGGGCCAACCGGCGAGCCGCCATCCGATCGGGCCGCTCATGTCAGCCGGCGAGCCGCCGCGGTATGGCTTGTCTCCAGATCTCGGCAGCGGCCTCCAGGGGGACGGTGGACGTCGTCGAGCCGACCCGGAGGACGATGGCATCGCCCCCGAACCCCCCGACGCGAGATGCGGCGACACCCATCTCGCCCGCCGCCGCGGCAAGGACGTCGCCGTAACCAGGGGAGATGGCGGCGACAAACCGGTGGGGGTCCTCGCTGAAGAGCCGCATGAAGTCGGGGCACCCGATGGAGGCGCCGACCGATGACCGGATGCAGATCTCGGCCATGGCCATCGCCAGCCCACCATCAGAGACATCCTGGAGCACGGGGGCGAATCCCGGCGTCTGCCAGCCGTCTCGCCAGCGCCACCGCAGCGCGGGCCGCGGTCGGGTCCGGAGCGGTCGGCCTACCTCCGACGTGGCCGAACAGCACCTTCTCCAAACAGCTACCGGCAAGTCCCCGTCCTGCAGGCGAGCCCAGAAGCCAAAGCTCCATGCCTTCATTGGCCAGGTCGAGGCGGGGAGGGTTGGTGGGCAGTGGGTCGACCACTCCGAGCATCCCGACCACAGGGGTCGGGTCGATGTCCTGCCCGTCTGTCTCGTTGTAGAAGGAGACGTTGCCGCCGATGACAGGGATCGCCAGCGCTTCGCAAGCCGAGGCGATGCCCTCGACGGTCTCGATGAACTGCCACATCACCTCGGAGCGCTCCGGGTTGCCAAAGTTGAGGTTGTCGACCACTGCAAGCGGTCTCGCCCCCACCATGGCGACGTTGAGCGCAGCTTCGTAGACCAATCGTGCTGCCCCGCGGCGCGGGTCGAGAGAGCAGAGCCTGCCGTTCCCATCCACCGAGACCGCCATCCCCTTGCCGGTCTCACCCAGCGACAACAGCGTTGCGCCATGACCCGGGCCGACAACGGTGTCTAGGTAGAGCATGTGGTCGTACTGCTCGTAGACCCAGCTGCGGTCGCCAAGAGCAGGATCGTCAAGCAGCGCAAGGAGCGCTTCAGCGGGATCGGGTGGACGAAGGTAGCGGTAGGTGCTGCCCCAACGGTCCTCCAGCCACCATGGTTCACCTGCGGGTCGGATGTATCGGGGGCCGGCGGCGAGAGATTCGGCGGGTACCTCGGCGACGACCTCGCCGCGGTGACTCACCCTCACCATGCCACTCGATCGGACCGTGCCCACCACCGAGGCTTCGATTTCCCAACGACCCGCCACCTCGAGGACCTCGGGGACCCGCTCGGGGAGGACGAAGGCCATCATCCTCTCCTGCGATTCCGACATGAGGAGTTCGGCCGCAGTCATCCCGCTCTCTCGGACATGGACCCGGTCGAGGTCGAGGTCGAGCCCGACACCGGCCCGCGCCGCCGGCTCGGCGGCGGCACAGGAGAGCCCGGCTGCCCCCAGGTCCTGTACCCCAACCACGAGACGGCGGCGATACAGCTCGAGGCATGCCTCGATGAGTTTCTTCTCCTCGAACGGGTCGCCCACCTGGACCGCGGGACGTTTCGAACCGCTGTCTTCCTCGAAGCCGGCCGATGCCAGCACCGATGCTCCACCGATCCCGTCGCGTCCGGTGGATGCCCCGAGCAGGACCGCCACCGACCCGGGGGTTCCTGCGGTCCCCAGCACCAGTTGATCGCGCCTCATGACGCCGAGGCACATCACGTTCACCAGCGGGTTGCCTGAATAGCACTCTTCGAAACCCAACTCACCGCCGACCGTTGGGACGCCCACCGCGTTGCCGTAAGAGGCGATCCCTCCCACGACTCCGGTGAACAGGTAGCGGTTGAGCGGGTCGTCGAGCGGACCAAACCGGATCGAGTCCCAGAGAGCGACGGGTCGGGCTCCCATGGTGAACACGTCGCGCAGGATGCCGCCCACCCCGGTGGCGGCGCCCTGATGGGGCTCGACGAAGGATGGATGGTTGTGGCTCTCGATCCGCAATGCAGCCAGCCATCCATCACCCAGGTCGACCACCCCGGCGTTCTCGCCGGGACCGACGACGACCCATGGAGCCGTGGACGGGAGGCGACCCAAGTAGGCGCGCGACGACTTGTAGGAGCAGTGCTCCGACCACATCACCGAGAACATGGCGAGCTCGGCCGCTGATGGTTGACGCCCCAGCCGGGTGGAGATGTCCCCCATCTCCTCGTCGCTCAACCCGAGGAGACGGTGGGCCGGTGTGGGGTCGGTGTCGGGTCCGGCGGTCACGAAGCTCGCCGCATGGCACCTGACTCGCAGGCGCCGAGGAAGCTCTCGAGCAGCCTTACCCCCCCGGTCTCGGATCGGTCGAGCACCGCCCGCTCGGGGTGCGGCATCACCCCGACGACGTTCCCCGCTTCATTGGCGACGGCGGCTGCGGCGAGCTGCGACCCGTTGGGATCGTTGGTGTAGCGGATGACCACGCGCCCCGACCCGTCCGGGTCGACCCAGGCTCCCTCGTAAGAGTTCAACGGGATGCGGAGCCGGTCGCCCACCCGGTGCGCCGATGTGAGGATCGTTGTGTTGTCGGCGACCTCTACTTCCACGAACCGGCAGATGAAACGCAGGTCCCGATTGGCGATCAGCGCCCCCGGCAGGAGACCAGCCTCACAAAGCACCTGGAAGCCGTTGCAGATGCCGAGCACAGGAGCGCCCTCGGCAGCACGCCGCTCCACCTCGGCCATGACGGGGGACAGGCGAGCTATCGCCCCGGTGCGCAGATAGTCGCCATGGGCGAATCCCCCGGGCAATATCACTCCATCGGCGCCGCTCAGATCCCTGTCGCCGTGCCAGACGAACTCTGGATCTCCTCCCACGGCCCGAATGGTGCGGAGGACGTCGCGCTCGCAGTTCGTTCCCGGGAAGATCACGACAGCGACCCGGGCGGTCACTCCACGACCTCGACGGTGAAGTCCTCGAGCGCCGGGTTGGCCAGGAGACGACGGCACATTTCGTCGACACGTGCCGACAGCGCCTCTCGATCGCCATCTCCGAATTCGAGGGTGATCAGCTTGTCGACCCGCACCGACGTGACCTCGTCGAATCCGAGTTGGTGGAGAGCGCGGGCGATGGTGGTGCCTTGCGGATCGGCGATGTCCGCCCGGCGGGTGACTGTCACCTCGACCTTCAAGACGATCCCGGACCGTGGAGTGGCCGGCCCGTGATCCGCTGGTACGCCTCGAGGTACCGCTCCGATGTCTCTGCGATCACCTCGGGTGGCAGAGCGGGCGCCGGTGGAGTGTGGTCCCACCCGGAGGCATCGAGCCAGTCGCGCAGCGGTTGCTTGTCGAAGGAAGGCACGTCGTTCCCCGGCGACCAGGAGTCTGCCGGCCAGTACCTCGAAGAGTCGGGGGTGAGGACCTCGTCCACCAGGATCAACTCGGCGGAGTCGCCGCGCGTGAAGCCGAACTCGAACTTGGTGTCTGCGAGGATCACACCCCGCTCGGCGGCGTATGCGGCGCCGGAGAGGTAGATGTCGACCGAGCGTCTCCGGAGCTCCACGTAGAGGTCGTCTCCGACCAACTGTCTTGCCCCCTCCTCCGTGAGGTTCTCGTCGTGACCAGTGGCCGCCTTCGTCGCCGGAGTGAAGATCGGCTCGTCCAAGCGGTCCGCCATCTGCAAGCCCGGCGGGAGGTGTTCGGTGGTAGGCCCGCCACCGTCCCGGTACTCCCGCCAAGACGATCCGTAGAGGTAGCCGCGCACCACGCACTCCAGCGGGACGACGTCGGCCTGCCGCACGACCATGGCGCGTCCAGTC
This sequence comes from uncultured Actinomycetes bacterium, assembly GCA_963758695.1. Taxonomy (GTDB): domain Bacteria; phylum Actinomycetota; class Acidimicrobiia; order Spongiisociales; family DATADW01; genus DATADW01. The sequence goes on along the minus strand of CAVWWM010000009.1, from coordinate 323,070 downwards.
AGCTCGGAGCGATCCTCCGCGGTCAGTTCGAGCCCGCCGAGGTCTGTGGTCAGCATGTGGTGAGGCGTGTCGAGCAGGTCGAACCAGAAGACGGAGAGGCTGGTCAGTACCTCGCCCTTGGATGGGATGGGGTCGGGGAGCACGACGTCGTAAGCGGATACGCGGTCGGTCGCAACGAACAGCAATCGGTCCCGGTCGATCTGGTAGATCTCCCGTACCTTTCCCGACGCCACATGAGGCAGTGCCACCACGCCTTGCGATGGTAGCGAGGGCGCACACGGCTGCTCCGCCACCTGGCGGCTCGGCGGCGATAGCCTCGATGAATGACCGAGTCAGGCGTATTGGACAGGGCGATGCGGGTCGAGAGCCTGCTAGAGAACGATCCTTATGCCGCGCTCCTAGGCATCGAGTTGGTGTCGGTGGATGACACCTCGATCGTTCTCAGCATGGAAGTCAGGTCCGATCTCGCCAACTTCACCGGCTCGACGCACGGCGGGGCGGTGTTCTCGCTGGCCGATTGCGCCCTCAGCCTCGCTTCCAACATCGCCGGGCCGGCGGTGGCGGTTGACACCCACCTCGCAGTCACCGCGTCCTCATTGCCCGGCGAGAGGCTCGAGGCGACCGTGGTTGAAGAGGCGGTAGGGAACCGGCTGGCGACCTACCGGGTGACGGTGCGTCGTGGCGACGGGCGGGTTTGCGGCGCGTTCACCGGCACCGTGTTCCGTACCGGCTGATTATCGGTCTCACCACATCCATCTAGCATTCCCTGTTCCGCTCTGGAGACTCCCCTGCACGTCGCCCCGGTACCGCCTAGTCGTCGGCTGTTGAAGAGAATCCTCCTTGGCGTGGGCGTTTTGATCGTGATCGCCGCCGTGGTCGTCGGGGTCCAGGTGTGGCGGACCTACCAGACCATCGAAACAGAGCAGTTCGACCCGGCTGCCGCCGGAGAGGCAATTGCCACCCGGACCGAGGGGGCAGAGGCGGCGCCTCTTCGCCCGCCGGCAACCGACGACGTGGCCACGACCGCCGGTCCGCTCCCGACGGTGAGCGGTGCCTACGAGCGACAGCTCACCCGAGCAGCCGAGGCGGTCTACCTGGTCGACGTCCTCTCCGGAGTGCAACGTCCATTTGAGTTGGTCCCTCAGCAGATCGAGCACGCCGAGAGCCCGCCGCTGCCGGACGCCATGTTCGATGCCTACCTGCTGGTGGGCAGCGACCTCAGTGGGGAGAGGGCCGACGCCATCATCCTCGGTCTGGTCCCGAGCGACGGTTCCGATCCCATCCTGGCCTCGATCCCACGTGATCTCTATATGACAAACCCATGCTCTGGGGTCAACGACCGGATCAATTCGACGCTCATCGGCTGTCCCGGTTATGCCACCGGTAGCGAGCTCTTGGCGCTGGCTGTGCAGCAGTTCACCGGGGTAGGAGTCGATCACCTCGTCAGGGCCGATTTCGACGGGTTCGCCAGCATCATCGACGCGCTCGGGGGTGTCGAGCTGTGTGTCGATGCACCCACCCGAGACGAGAAGGCCCACTTCGAGATTTCGCCGGGTTGCCACCAGGCTGACGGCGAGCTGGCCCTTGCCTGGGCCCGGTCAAGGACGACCGAGGAGCAGCATGACGGTGAGTGGCGGGTCGTCGCCGGGAACGATTTCACCCGTCAGCAGAAGCAACAGGAACTGCTTTTCAAGGTGGCGGGGAGGGTGGCTTCGTTCTCGTCGCTCGGATCGTTCACCAACGTCACCCAGGAGATCGCCGAGGCGGTGAAGCTCGACGCCGGGTTCTCCATAACCGAGGCGCTCGGCATCGCCTGGGATTACCGCACCCTGCAACCGGACGACGTTCAACGAGTCTCCCTCTCATTTGCCGACTACCGGACGGCTGCGGGCGCGGCGGTGCTTCTCCCGTCACAGACCTTCAACTCGGCTCTGGCCGAGGTGTACCCACCGGCAGCGCGGTGAGCGCTGCTCGGTAGGTTGAGCGGCCGTGGCGGCTCGGCTAGGGATCGACATGGGTGGCACCAAGATCGAGGGTGTCGCCCTCGACGAGGACAACACCCCCCTGGTGCGGTTGCGGGCGGCGACGCCGTCGGGCTCTTACGAGGCGATCGTGGAAGCCGTGGCCGAGGTGGTGGTGCAAGTGGATGCTGCCGCCTCCGAGAAGGGCCCGGTGCTGGAAACCGTGGGGATCGGGCACCCCGGCGTGGTCTCACCGTCGACCGGTGTGGTCAAGAACGCCAACTCAACGGCTCTGATCGGAAAGCCGCTCCACCTCGATCTCAACGCACGGCTCGGCCGCCCCGTGGTGCTGCGCAACGACGCAGACTGCTTCGCCCTTTCCGAGTCGACCGACGGCGCCGCTGCCGGTGCCACCTCGGTATTCGGAGTGATCATCGGCACCGGGGTTGGTGGCGGCGTGGTGGTGCGCGGCAGACTGGTCGAAGGTCCCAACGCCATCGCAGGCGAGTGGGGGCACAACCCGCTCCCCTGGCCGACGATTGGGGAGCTTCCTGGCCCGCCCTGTTACTGCGGGAAGAGGGGCTGCATCGAGACGTGGGTCTCCGGGCCGGGTCTGGCCGCCGATCACCTGCGCGCCACCGGTGTCTCGGTGGAACCGCCCGAGCTGCTCAGCCTGGCTGACGAGGGAGATCCCGGTGCGGTTGCGTCACTCGACCGCTACATCGATCGACTGGCCCGCTCGCTGGCGACCGTCATCAATGTCCTCGACCCCGAGGTGGTCGTCCTCGGTGGAGGGTTGTCCAACGTGTCGGTGCTCTACGACGCGGTCCCACGTCTCTGGGGGCGGTACGTCTTCTCCGATCAAGTCACCACCAGACTCGTCCCAAACCGCCACGGCGACTCCAGCGGCGTGAGGGGCGCCGCGATGCTGGTGGGTGGGTAGTGAGCAAATATTCCCTCCCCCCGGCGGGGGGAGTACCCGGCGCCGAAGGCGTCGGGGGAGGGGGGAACGGTTCGCTCCCAGAGGTGCGATGTGCGCCGGGCGAGCACCGTTGGGAGTTCGGCAGCCCCCCAGGGATAATCGAGTTCTGGGTGCCCGGGCGTTGGTGTGACCCAACCGCCCCCTGGCTTGGTGCCTTTGGGTAGATCTGTCCACCGGCTGCCCGGGCTCCCGGGTGGCGTTCACCGCCCCGGTGGTGTGACCTGATAGGAGCCTGGTCAGAGGCCCCGTCCCTGGCCTGTCCACTGTCGCGGTGGTGCGTGCCGTCCCTGCCGTTCGAGAAGAAAGGGACAGCGATGTCAACCATGCCAGATCCCCCGGTGTTTGTCACCGCCGGGGTGGACACCCACCGCGACTCCCACACCGTGGCGGTGCTCGATGGGGTGGGTGCGCTGTTGGGTACCGCCAGCTTCGAGACCACCACCACCGGTTACCGCCGGCTGCTCGCCTGGGTGGAGTCGTTCGGGACGGTCGGGGCGGTGGGGGTGGAGGGGACCGGCTCCTACGGGGCTGGTGTGACCCGCCACCTCCAAGCGGTGGGGGTCGAGGTGCGGGAGGTGAACCGAGGGAACCGCCAGCACCGCCGCCGTCACGGCAAGTCCGACCCCGCCGACGCCCTGGCTGCCGCCCGGGCGGTGCTCAACGGCGAAGCGTCCGGTGCCCCCAGGGGCGGGACCGGGGTGGTGGAGTCGCTGCGGGTGATCGGCATCGCCCGCACCAGTGCGATGAAACAGCGCAGCATGGTGGCCAACCAGATCAAGGCGCTTGTGGTCACCGCCCCCGACGAACTGCGCTCTTCGCTGCGGGATCTCACCACGGCCGCCCTGGCCGCCCGGGCCGCCCGCTACCGCCCCGGGAACCCCACCGACCCCACCCAGGCGACCAAGCTGGCGCTGCGGGCACTTTCGAAACGCTGGATCGCCCTCACAGAAGAGATCACCGAGCTCGACACCCACCTCGAGCCCGTGGTCGAAGAGACCGCACCCGCCGGGCTGATGGAGGAGACCGGGATCGGAACCCAGATAGCCGCCGACCTGTTGGTCACCGCCGGTTCCAACCCCCAACGGATGAGGAACGGAGCGTCTTTCGCCGCCCTCTGCGGCACCTCCCCCCGTAGACGCCTCCACCGGGCGCCAGGAGAGACACCGGCTCAACCGGGGAGGGGACCGCCGAGCCAACGCCGCCCTCTACCGGGCGGTCATCGTCCGGCTCCGCTACCACCAACCCACCCGGGACTACATGGCCAAGCGCCTCGCCGAAGGCAAAACCAAAAAGGAGGTGATCCGCTGTCTGAAACGAGCACTCGCCGGCACCGTCTACCAGCACCTCACCCACCCCCAACCCAGCACTTGACATCTATAGGAGCATCTACCCGCTGCTCCGCAGCGGGGCCCTTCCCCCCTGCGGGGGGACGGAAAGGATTGGCCGCCGTCTGCCGTCTTCCGTCTGCCGTCTCTCTCAGAGCCCCAGCTTCTCGAGGCGGTCGAAGATCGCGGCTGAGTGCTCCAGCATCGATTCTGGTTGGAAGCAAGCGGTGAGCTGCGATTCGGAGAGGTCCATCTCGGGGTCCTCGGCGAGCAGGTTGGCGAGAGGACGTCCTTCGTCCCAGGCGCGCATCGCATTCCGCTGTACCAGGCGATATGCGTCTTGCCGGGTCCAGCCGGCGGCGACGAGTGCCAATAGGACCGACTGGCTGAATACGAGGCCCTTCGTGGCATCGAGGTTGGCCGCCATTCTCTCGACATCTATCTCGAGCCGCTCCACCACGTTGGTGAAGGCGAACAGGGCGTAGTCGAGAGCCAGGCAGGCGTCGGGGAGCGCCACCCGCTCCGCCGACGAGTGCGAGATGTCGCGCTCGTGCCACAGGGCGACGTTCTCCAGACCGACCTGGGCGTACCCTCGGAGCAGCCTGGCCAACCCCGCCATCCTCTCGGAGACGATCGGGTTCCGCTTGTGCGGCATCGCCGATGACCCCTTCTGACCCGAGCGGAATGGCTCGCGCACTTCGCCGACCTCGCTGCGCTGCAGGTGGCGGACCTCGGTGGCGAAACGCTCCAGCGAGGCGCCAACCAGCGCCAGGGTGGAGAGGAACTCGGCGTAGCGATCCCGCGCGACAACCTGCGAAGCAGCCGGTTCGGGGCTGAGGCCGAGCCCGTTACAGACGTGTTGCTCCACTTCGGGGGGGAGGTGCGCGTAGGTGCCGACTGCGCCGCTCACTTTTCCCACTGCGACCGACCTCACCGCCGCCGCCAGCCGGGCGTGGTCGCGGGCCAACTCGAAGGCCCAGGAGGCAAGCTTGAGTCCCATCGTGGTCGGCTCCGCCCAGATCCCGTGGGTGCGCCCCACCATCAAGCTCTCCCGGTTCTCGAGCGCCCGTGCTCTGACCACATCGAAGAGACGCTCAACCTTGCCCAGGAGGAGGTTGCCTGCGTCTCGTAGCTGGACGGCGCCGGCGGTGTCGAGCACGTCGGAGGAGGTGAGCCCGTGGTGGACCCACGGTCCGCCCTCGGTCATCGAGGAGCTCAACACGTCGACGAAGGCAGCGAGGTCATGGTTGGTGACCTCCTCACGTTCCGCCACGGCCGCCGGGTCGACGGGCGGCGCCCGGTGCAGCGCATCGAGTGCCGATGACGGCGCTACCCCCATCTGGACCCAAGCCTCCAGGGCGAGGGTCTCCACCTCGGTCCACAGGGCGAGCTTCCGCTCCTCAGACCAGATCGCGCTCATCTCGGGGAGCGAATAGCGGGGGATCACGACCGATGATGATAAGGGCGACCCCGGTTGACGATGATGGTCCGACGCTATGAATTCGACTTCGCGAGCACGGAAGATGTTGGCCGCATCCCTCCTGGGGGCGGCGGTCATTGCCTGCAACTCCTCTTCGGACTCAGGAGACCCGGTCGTATTGGTCCTCGACTTCCTCCCCGGAGGTGTCCACGCCGGGATCTACGCCGCCGAAGGTGAGGGCTTCTTCGCCGATGAGGCCTTGGAGGTCGAGATCCAGGCCCCGGCATCTGCCGCCGACACGCTGCGCCTCGTGCTGTCCGGCCGTGCGGACATTGGGATCGCTCCCCTTCCGGATGTGGCTCAGCTCCGCTCCGATGGCGAGGATGTCGTGGCGTTCATGGCGCTGGAGCAGGTCCCGCTCGGGGCGTTGCTGAGCACCGAATCGATCGGGATCAACGACCCAAGCCAATTGGAGGGAGGCACCATCGGGGTCACCGGCGCACCATCCGACGAGGCGATCACACGAGTCATCCTGGAGGGGGCCGGCGCCGATCCCGACAGCGCCCAATTGATCACGATCGGATTCGATGCTGTCCCCAACCTCATCTCCGGTTCGGTGGATGCTGCCTTCGGGTTCTGGAGCTCGGAGGCGGTGGCTCTCGAGCTCGAAGGGGAGAAACCGGTCATCTTCCGTCCAGATGAATACGGGGCGCCGGCATACCCCGAGTTGGTCGTGTTCGCCACGGGTGAGACCGTGGCAAGCCGCGGCCCGATGCTGGAGAGGTTCTCCCGGGCGATGGGGCACGGTTATATGTTCGCCATCGACGATCCTGATGCTGCGATAGTCCACCTCACCTCCTCTGCTGAAGGAGTTGACGCCGACTTCGCCCGCGCCGAGTTCGACAAGATCGCACCCCACCTGCTCGGCACCGATGGCGCCTACGGCGAGATCACCGAGGCAGGTATCAACGACTACCTGAATTGGGCAGCCGACGTTGGGGTGCTCGACAGTGTTCCTGACGATCTCGTCGACCCCTCTCTCCTCCCGTGACACCACGGGTCGAGGTCCGTTCACTCCACAAGAGCTTTCCCACCGGGGGAGGGACCATCGAGGTCCTCGACGGGGTCGATCTCGTCGTTGAGAGGCGCCAGTTCGTCACGCTCCTCGGCCCCAGTGGATGCGGCAAGTCGACCATGTTCGACATCGTGGCCGGGTTGGAGGACCCGACCGCGGGGGAGGTGCTCATCGACGGTGATTCCAGGGGGCGGGCCGGCCGATGCGGATACATGCCGCAGAAGGACCTCTTGATGCCGTGGAAAACGGTTGGCGACAACGTCGCGGTGGGCAAGGTCGCCAAGGGTGTCCCACGCCAACAAGCCAGGTCTGAGGCCCTCGAGGCGCTCTCCCGGTTCGGGTTGGCGGACTTCGCCGGTCTGTATCCGCGCCTGCTGTCGGGTGGGATGCGCCAAAGGGCCGCCCTGGCCCGCACCTACCTGGCGGGGAACGACCTGCTCCTGCTCGACGAGCCGTTTGGCAGTCTCGACAGCCTCACCCGGCTCAGGATGCAGTCGTGGCTGCTCGACGTATGGCGCCAGACCGATTCGGCTGTTCTCTTCGTGACCCACGACATCGATGAGGCGATCCGACTCGGCGACCGGGTATACGTCCTCACCGAGCGTCCCGCCTCGGTTGCGCTGATACTCGACGTCGACCTGCCCCGACCCCGGCCATACGAGACAGTGCTCTCCCCACAATTCGCTCTGCTCAAGGCGATGGCGCTGGAGCATCTCCATCTCGGAGCCGCAGGCGATGGGTGATCGCCGCTTTGCTCCAATCGCGGCACCGGTCGGTTTCGCTCTGCTGGTCCTGATCGTCTGGCAGATCGGCGCCGACGTCACCGGTGCCGACCCTCGGATCATCCCCTCGCCGCTCGATGTGTGGGCCGCGCTGGTTCGTCAGCCGGGGATTCTGCTGACGAACGCGGCGGTGACCGTCGTCGAGATGGTGCTGGGGTTTGCCATGGGGGCGGCGTTCGGCGTCCTCATCGGGGTGCTCGTGGGGTCGTGGATACTGGCGCGCCGCGCTCTTTACCCGTGGCTGGTTGCGAGTCAGACAGTTCCCATCCCGGCGATCGCCGCGGTGCTGGTCATCTGGTTCGGGTTCTCGATACTCCCCAAGTTGTTGGTGGTCGCACTGATCACGTTCTTCCCTGTGGCGGTGGCCACCGCCGACGGGTTCGCCTCGGTGGACAACGACCTGGTTCGCTTGATGCGCAGCTTCGGTGCCGGCAAGACGACGATCACCCGCGAGGTGCGTATCCCAGCAGCGCTCCCGTTCGTCTTCTCCGGTGCCAAGGTGGCGGCTGCCCTCGCCGTGCTGGGTGCTGTGTTCGGCGAGTGGGTCGGCGCTCGCGCCGGGCTGGGCTACCTGCTCCTGCTCGAACAGCGGGCGCTCGACACCGACGAGGTCTTTGCCATCATCGCCCTCCTTTCCTTGCTCGGCGTCGGATTTGTCGCGCTCGTGACGCTGCTGGAGCGTCTTGTGATCCCCTGGCACAGGCGGCGGGTCTGATCGGCGGAGCGGCATGTCCGCAATCGAAGAGGTCTATAGAGTCCCGACACCATGAAGCTGACCCTTCAGCAGGCGCGTCGGATCGCAATCACCGCCCAGGGCCTGGCCGATCCGCGTCCCGAGAAGATCGATGTCCGTCATCTCCGGCGGGTGCTGGGGAAAGTGGGGCTTCTCCAGATCGACTCGGTCAACGTGCTCGCCCGCGCCCACTACATACCCCTCTTTTCCCGGCTTGGCCCCTATCCGATGCGTTTGCTCGACGACTATGCCTACGGCCGCCGGCGGTTGTTCGAGTACTGGGGGCACGTCGCATCGCTGATCCCGGTCGAGCAATGGCCATTGTTCGTCTACCGAATGGAGGCATTCAGAGAGGAACGCGCTCAGGGGCGTCTGCAGCGGGAGAGACCGGGCCTCTTGGAGTCGGTGTTGGAGGAAGTGGCGGAGCGTGGGCCGATGACCGCTGCCGAGTTGGACGGTGCCGAGAGGGGGCGAGGGCCGTGGTGGGACTGGAGCGACACCAAGCTGGCCCTTGAGTCACTCTTCATGACCGGCCAGTTGTCGGTGCCCGACCGGGTCAATTTCGTCCGTCGCTACGACCTCGCCGAGCGGGTGATACCACCCGACATCCTCACCCAGGAGCCGCTCCCCAAGGACGAGGCACACCGAAGGCTGCTGCTCATCGCCGCCCGCGCCCACGGGGTGGGCACCGTGGCAGATCTGGCCGACTACCACCGCATCCCCACCGCCCCCGCTCGTGGCCATCTCGCCGCATTGGCAGCTTCAGGGGTGCTCAGGGAGGTTTCGGTCGAAGGGTGGACCGAGCCCGCTTACCTGCATCCAGAGATCCCGCTCCGGCGCCGAGTGGATGCCTCGGCGCTGCTGGTCCCCTTCGACCCGCTCGTCTGGTTCCGACCGCGCACCGAGCGTCTCTTTGGGTTCCACTACCGGATCGAGATCTACGTTCCCGAGCCGCAGCGTCGATTCGGCTATTACGTGCTTCCCTTCCTGCTCGGAGACCAACTCGTCGCCCGGGTCGACCTCAAAGCAGACCGAGCCGGTGGGGTGCTGCAGGCAAAAGCGGCGTACCGCGAGGAGGGGGTCGATGGCCGACTGGTGGCCAACGCCATGGCGACAGAGCTGGGGGAGATGGCGAAGTGGCTCGGGTTGAGTTCGGTGGCGGTTGGCCGGAAGGGCAACCTGAGCACCGACCTATCTCGAGCCGTTTCCTGAGGGGCCCTAGCTGCTGAGATCTTCGATCACCTCGGCCAGCGCCGCATCCCGCGCTTGCCCCCCTAGGCGTCTGGGGACGGCGACCGCCACCACCGCCCCGGTCACCGGGTCGCGCGCCGCAGCCGCCAGCCAGGTTTCGCCGCTGGTGAGCCGGTCACGCCAGATCGGGCTTCCGGTGGTGCGGATCAAAGCTCCGGGGAGCGAATCGGACCGTTCCGACCCGGAGAAGTTCCTGGCGAACCAGTTCGGCGCGGAGAGCAGCCGAACATGGGCGACCGTGGCACTCTCGTTGTCTGCCGGCGGACCGAACTCACACAGGAACCCAGCCCAGGCGAGGACCTCCCCGCTCACCTCGGCGTAGACGCGGGGCGGTCCTATGGCCGAGGCGTAGGCGTCCTCAAGGTCCGGGGCGAGATCGCGACAGCGGCGGGGAAGGGCATCCAAGACCGACGGGTCGACAAATCCATCGAGCGCCTCGCCGATCTCCCTGAGGACGGCGGTTCCCGGGATCGGGCTCTGTCCGCCGAACTCGGTCCCGGCACTGAGCACGGTCGCCGCCGGATCGGCCTCTACTCGGCGGCATGCCCGGAGCAGCGGCTGTGCTCGGGGGGGGAGCACCGGAACGGTTGCAAGCTTGACCGCCGGCAAGGTCGCCCGGAGGTAGCGGTCAGAATCCGACGCCTCGGGATCCAACCGACCGTCGGTGGTCACCAGCCATCTCACCGATCGCTCGAGCGGGTCCACCCTGGCGAACCTGATGGTTCGCGCCGTCGGCCCCGCAGTGGACTCGCCGAGCGTCCGATAGGCCGAGACCAGCCTGTTGAGAAGCCGCGCCTCCGGAGTGAGCGGGGCCACGACCCCTTCGGGTGTGCGGGCGAGTTGGCGGGTGCGGATGCCAGTCATCCTTTCGGCCCGATCGAGCAAGGCCAGCAATGCCTGACAGGCGGTGGGCGGGGGCGCGGTGGTGGTAGTGGGCGGGACCGTGGTTGGCGCCGCGGTCGTCGCCGGAACCGTGGTGGATGGGACAGTGGGGGCTGTTGTTGTGATCGATGCCGATATGGACGGGTTGACGGCGTCGCCCGGGTTGCACGCCACCAGCGACACGAGGGCGATCAGAGCCATCCGTCGCAGCCTCACCCGAGCCAGGGTAGGGCCGGGTGGCCACAGCCGACCCGGGCGCTCAACCCCGCAGGGTCGCCTCGGCCAGGTCGACCCGGTACTTGACCAGCGAAGCAGCTAGATCGTCGTCCGACAGGGCGAGGATGGAGACGGCGAGCAGCGCGGCGTTGACCGCACCGTCTATGGCGACCGTCGCCACCGGGACGCCGGTCGGCATCTGAACGGTCGCCAACAACGAGTCCAGGCCATCGAGGGACGCTGCCAGTGGGACCCCGATTACGGGGAGGGTGGACTTGGCCGCCATCACACCTGCCAGGTGCGCCGCCTTGCCGGCTCCGGCGATGATCACCTTGAACCCGTCATCGGCGGCAGATGCGGCAAAGGCGAACGCCTCGTCCGGGGTCTTGTGGGCCGAGAGCACTCTGAATTCGTGGTCCACACCGAATTGCTCCAGCGTGTCCGCAGCGCGTTGCATCACGGGCCGATCCGATCCCGAGCCCATCAGAATCGCCACGCGGCCCCGGCCGCTCCTCGGCTCATCGGAAGAGGTCAAGCGATCACACTCCTCTGATCTGGAGCGGGCACGGTACCGGTCTCGGAGACAGGGGAGATCGGTGCTCCGATGTCGGTTCGGTAGTGCATTCCGGGAAATCCGATCAGATCCACCGCCTCATAGGCGCGTCGGCGGGCGGTAGCGGTGTCGTCGCCCAGCCCGACGACGTTGAGTACACGGCCACCTGCGGTGAGCGGCCGTCGGGCATCGCCTGCCGTTGCGGCGTGGAAGAGGAGCACATCTTCGAGGTCGGCAGCGGAATCGGTCCCGCCTATGCGGTCGCCGGTGCGGGGGTGGTCGGGGTAGCCGGCCGAGGCGAGCACCACGTCGACCGCAGCGCGGTGTGACCACCCCAGGGTCTCGGGCAGGCTCCCCTCGATTGCGCCGAGCATCACCCCGACCAGATCGTCCTGCAACCGGGGAAGCACCACCTGCGCCTCGGGATCACCGAGGCGACAGTTGAACTCGAGCACCTGGGGACCGTCCTCCGTCAGGACCAATCCCGCATAGAGGAACCCCGTGTATTGGTCGCCCTGCTCGCCCATCTCCCTCAGGACGGGAAGGATCACCTGGTCACGCACCTCCTCGACCAGCCCGCTGGGAAGATCCTCAACCGGGGAGAAGGCACCCATGCCTCCGGTGTTCGGTCCCAGGTCGGCGTCGAGGAGTCTCTTGTAGTCGCGCGCCGGCGTCAGCGTCACCGCTTTGCCGCCGGCACACAAGGCAAAGATCGAGACTTCGGGACCCGCCAGAAAGTCCTCGATGAGGACGACGCTCCCCGCGGTGCCGAAGTCGCCGCCGAAGCACCGGTCCACCCAGCGATGTGCTGCGTCGACGTCCTCGGTCACGAGGACGCCCTTGCCTGCGGCAAGCCCATCGGCCTTGACGACAAAAGGACCGGTGCCATTGCTGAGGTGGTCGTGGGCTGCGGCCGTTTCGTTGAAGACGGCAGCGGTCGAGGTGGGGACCCCAGCCCTTCGCATGATCTCCTTGGCGAACGACTTCGATGATTCCAGCCTCGCCGCGCTCCTGGTCGGCCCGAACACCGGGATGCCGCGGGAAGTCAAAGCATCGGTCAGCCCGGCGGCAAGCGGCGCCTCGGGGCCAATCGCCACCAGATCCACCCGCTGGGCAGCGGCGACGGCCGCCACTGCTCCGACGTCGGTGGGCTCGACGCCTTCGATTCGATGGCCAAGGGCCGACATCCCGGGGTTTCCCGGCAAGAGGAGCAAGTCGCGCAACGACCCGCTACGCCGCATCGACCATGCCAGTGCGTGCTCCCGCCCGCCCCCACCGACGAGGAGCGCCTTCATGTCCTCGAGATCATCTGCTGGCGCTCCGGGCCGACCGACACCCACTCCACCGGGACCCCGGTGCGCTCCTCGATGAAATCGATGTACTGGCGCGCCTCCTTGGGGAGATCGTCGTAGGTGCGCACCCCGCTGATGTCGCTCGACCAGCCGGGGAGGTCCTCGTACACGGGCACGCAGTTGTAGAGGACGCGTTGCTGCCGGGGGAAGTCCGTGTATCGCTCACCGAGCGACGTGTAGGCGACGGCAACCCGTATCGATTCGAAATGGGAAAGGATGTCGAGCTTGGTGAGGAACAGCCCGGTGAGCCCGTTGATCCGAGCGGCATAGCGCAGCGCCACCAGGTCGAGCCAGCCGCAGCGTCGGCGACGACCGGTCACCGTCCCGTACTCACCTCCGAGCTCGACCATCGCATCACCCACCTCGTCATCGAGCTCGGTGGGGAAGGGGCCGGTCCCCACCCTCGAGATGTATGCCTTGGTCACCCCGATGACCCTGTCGATCGCCGTCGGGCCGATCCCGGTGCCGGTCAGAGCGCCACCCGCCGTGGGATTGCTGGAGGTGACGAACGGATAAGTCCCGTGGTCGATGTCGAGCAGGGTGGCTTGGGCGCCTTCGAAGACGACGTCACCTCCCTCACTCATCGTTTCCCACACGAGGAGCGACGTGTCGGCGACGAAGGGCAACAACCTCTCCGAGTACCCCAGGTACTCGGTAGCTATGGGCGCCGTCTCCATCGGAAGCTGGTTGTAGACCCTGGAGAGGATCTTGTTCTTCTCGATCAGCGCGGTTTCCAGCTTGTCACGGAAGATGCTCGGGTCGAACAGATCCTGGAAGCGGATCCCGGTGCGCGACACCTTGTCGGTATACGCCGGACCGATTCCCTTCTTGGTGGTCCCGATCTTGTTCTTACCCAGATAGCGCTCCATGACCGCGTCGAGCTTGCGGTGATAGGGCATCACCAGGTGGGCGTTGCCGGACACCCGCAGCCGGCCTGGGTCGATTCCCCGCTCGGTCAGCATGTCGATCTCATCGAGGAGAACCTTCGGGTCGACGACACAGCCCGAGGCGATCACAGGTGTGCAGTGCGGGTACATGACACCGCTCGGGATCTGCGAAAGGGCGAACCGCTCGGCGCCGACGACGATGGTGTGCCCTGCGTTGTTGCCGCCCTGATAACGGACGACCATGTCGGCGGTCTCGGCGAGGGCGTCGACCACCTTCCCTTTCCCTTCGTCACCCCATTGGGCACCGAGAACGATGGTGGCGGGCATGACCCTCCGGGACGGTGGAGCGGCGATGGTAGTGGTCGGCCGCCATGCGAGGCTCCCAGCGGAATACGATCCCGACCCACGCCGTTGCCGGATCCATGGACAGCAACATCGAGGAAGCGTTGGCAGCCGGCGGTCCCGTGGACATCACGACGACGGGGAGAAAGAGCGGCGCACCCCGCCGCAAGGAGATCTTCTTCCACACCTTCGACGGGGAGCACTTCATCAGCGGCCGGCCCGGGTTCAAGCGCGACTGGCTGGCGAACCTGGTGGCCGATCCCCGCTTCACCCTTCACCTCAAGCGTGGTGTGACCGCAGACCTGGATGCCGTGGCGGAGCCGATCCGCGACCCCGATGAGCGGGGAGCCATCCTCTTCAGGGTCCTCACCGAGAGCTGGGGCACCGACCCCGAGCGCGCCCGCGCCGACCTCGACACATGGGTGTCCACCGCACCGCTGGTCCGGTTCACAGTCTTGCCCGGCGGCAAGCCGCCGGGCAGTTAAACGGTGCGGCCTTCGGCCGCGCAGCCTTTGGCTGGTCGAGCCGTACACGCCGGCTCGACCAGCACCCCCATTCTTGCTGACCCTCTCGACGTGTGTTCCGCCATGCGTCCCGTCTGCCGTCTGCCGTCTGCCCGTCTTCCCCCCTTCGGGGGACGGATAGGTACTTGACCTTGGCTCTCCAAGCCATGCCGATACCCTCCCATCCGTGCCCATCACCGTCCTGCTCGGTCCGCAACGTCTCGGGCCGACGCTGGGCCCGGTGACCCAACGGCTTGGGCTGGAGGGGCCGGTCGGCTTGGTCACGGCGGGCTGGCAGGAGCTCGAGTCGGCCGATTCCGAGCTTCGGGAGCACCTCGCCACAGATGTGGTCAACCTCGAGTTGTATCGCCGGGCCGAGGAGGTCTTTGCCGACGACCCTGAACTCGCCGAATCGCATCGGAGACGGCAGGACCGACTCAGGGCGCTGCAGTCGCTCCACCGGGTCCGACTTCGGCACACACTCGAGGCGGCACGGCAGCTCATGGGGCGACAGGGGGAGAGCGACGACCTCGATGCCGAGAGGGAGGCCGCCCTTCGCCAGCTGGCCGACCTCGATACCGAGCATGCCGAGAGGTTGAAAGCGGTCCACGCGGCGTGGGACGACGAGGTCCGTCTTGCCGAACGACCATCGGTATCGCGCCACCGGGCCGAGGTGGCTGAGCTCTTGGGAGGCATGTCGTTGCTGGCCATCGCCGGGGGCCACGTCGTGGTGGTCCTCAACCGGCTCCGGCTGTTCGATGTGGTTGGGCTATGGGGAGACGGCTCGGTGGTTGCGTGGTCTGCTGGAGCCATGGCCTTGGCTCGGAGGGTCTTCGTCTATCACGACAACCCTCCACAGGGGGCCGCCAACACCGAGGTCTTGGAGAATGGGCTCGCCAGATATCGGTCGGTGCAGCCGTTTCCACACGCCAAGCGGCGGCTCCGGCTCGACGACCCGGTGCGGACCGCGGTGCTTGCCCGGCGGATGGTACCGGCGGTAGCGGTCCCGCTCGATGAAGACGAATGGGTCGTGCTCGACGGGGATCGGGTCACCGTCCACAATGGGGGGCGGCGTCTCACTGCCGATGGATCGGTGATGCCGATCGAGCAGACGTCATGATGACCCCTACGGTGCGACGGCTCCGGGCGGCGGCCCGTCGGGGCGAGGCGGCACTTCAGCGGTTCCTGGAGCGGCACCGCGTCCCCATCCAGGGTGAAGGGCTGACCACCTTCGTGTTTGTGGGGGAGGCCGACAAAGTCGACCTGGACCACTGGATCTACGGGCTTCCCGGCACCCAGCCATTCGATCGCGTTCCCGGCACGACGCTGTGGCACCTCTCGATCGATCTCCCCGCCCGGTCGCGCATCGAATACAAGCTGGGGATCACCCGCAATGGTCACCGCGACACCATCCTCGACCCGCTCAACCCCCGGCGGGCACACGATCCTTTCGGTGCCAACTCGGTCTGCTCCACCGAGGGCTACCAGATCCCCGAATGGGCGGGCCACGACCCTGAGTCTCGACCTGGCTCGATCGAGGACCTGGAAATCGACAGCGCCGCGCTAAGGAGTCGGAGGACTCTCCACGTCTACCTGCCGGCGCGATTTCGGCGTGGGCGAAGGTACCCGCTCCTGGTGGTGCATGACGGGTCCGACTACCTGCGCTATTCGTCGCTGAGGAATGTGCTCGACAACCTGATCACCCGGCTCGAGGTGGCGCCGCTCATCGTCGCCTTCACCGACCCTGGCAATCGGCTCAAGGAGTACGCCGGCGACGCCCGCCACGCCCGGCACATCACCCAGGAGGTACTGCCTTTGCTGGCAGACCGGTACCCGCTGGTCGACGAGCCCGGGGGGCGAGGTCTGATGGGCGCCAGCCTTGGCGCAGTGGCCTCCCTATCGACCGCATGGATGCACCCCGATACCTGGGGGCGTCTAATGCTCCAGTCAGGATCGTTCGCCTTCACCGATATCGGACAGACCCGGCGCGGCCCCGAGTTCGAGCCAGTGGTCACCTGGATGAACCGGTTCCGATCCGATCCGGGGCGACCTGCGGACCGTGTGTACGTGAGCTGCGGTGTGTATGAATCGCTGATCTACGAGAACCGGTCGCTTGTGCCGATGCTGCAGCAAGCGGAGATGCAGGTCCTCTTCACCGAAGCCCGCGACGGGCACAACTGGGAGAATTGGCGCGACAGGATGAGACAGGGATTGTCCTATCTCTTCCCCGGACCGCTCTGGCTGACATATGAGTAGCCCAGCCGCTCACCTGTTCGGTCCGCTCCCGTACCCTGTCGGTCATGGGTGATGCGACCAGGGTCATCGGGCTGTCGTTGGGGGCGGATCTCTGCTGGCCGGCTTGTTTCGAGGGGATCGTCAATCGCCTCGGCGCCGTCACCTACAAAGGCGAGACGCACCGGATAGAAGTCGAGCGGGTCACCATCGAGCCGTTCGACCTACGGCAGGACACGCGGTACGACGTCGTGCTCGACCGGCTCACCCACTGGTACCAGACGAGCCGGGAGTGGATCAAGAAGGCCGTACTCATGGACGAACTTTATGTCTTCAACAACCCGTGGTCCCTCCAGGCGATGGAGAAACACAGTTCGTATGTCGCGATGATGCGGCTCGGGCTGCCAGTACCCGACACCTGGATGGTCCCACCCAAGGAGTACGAGCCCACCAGTGACCTGGAGCCAACCCTGCAGCGTTACGCCCGGTTGTTCGACCTCGGCCAGGTTGGCAAGGAACTCGGCTACCCCATGTACATGAAACCGTACGACGGAGGCGCTTGGGTGGGGGTGAGCAGGATCGACGACGCCGACCAGTTGCAGAGGGCGTACGAGGAGTCGGGCCGCCGTGTCATGCACCTCCAGCGCGCCGCAGAGCCCTGGGACGTGTTCGTCCGGGTCCTCGGGGTGGGACCGCAGACCCGGATCATCCGCTACGACCCGGGCGCCCCGCTCCACGAGCGGTACTCGATCGACTTCGGGTTCGTAGATGCCGATGAGGCCTTGCTTCTCGAGGACATGGCCCTAACGATCAACAGCTTCTTCGGTTGGGACTTCAACTCGTGCGAGGCGCTGCGCTCCAACGGGAGCTTTGTGCCGATCGACTTCGCCAACGCCTGCCCGGACTCGCAGGTGACCTCGCTGCACTACCACTTCCCCTGGCTGGTCATGGCCAAGGTGCGATGGGCGCTGTTCTGCGCCATCACCAAGAGGCCCATGAGGATCAACCTCGATTGGGACGCATACTTCGAGTTGGCAGACCGAGGCCTCCCCTACCGGGAGTGCCTCGCCGGGTACGGTGCCATAGCAAGGGATCGGTTCGAGACCGAGCGCTTCGAGGAGTTTTGCGACACGACCCTGGCCGACCTGGACGAGGTGGCGCACGACTTCTTCAGCAGCCCCGAGGCGCGCGAGGCGGTCCGTTCCAAGGTCGTCGCCCTATTCCCCGAACACGAGTGGGATCGGTTCACCGACCATTTCTGGGGGCTCATCCAGCAGTGGCGTGATGACCACGCACGGGGTGAAGCCTGAGAGAGTTCACCGGGTGGTTTTCGGACAGACTGGGGCAGCATGTCACGGTGGCCAGGTGGGGGTCTTGGGGCACACCGATCCTCGTCTTCCCCACCGCAGGCGGTGACGCCGGCGAGATCGAGCGGATGGGGCTCATCGGCGCCCTTTCGGGTCTGATCGAGCGGAAGCGGATCAAGGTCTATTCCTGCGACAGCGTCGCCGGGCGCTCCTGGCTGGTGGGCGCCGACCCGCGGCACTCTGCCTGGCTCCAGGGCCAGTTCGACGGTTTCATCCACGAGGAGCTGGTGCCCGCCATCCGCACCGACTGTTCCGACGGCAACATCGAGATCATCGCGGCAGGCGCCTCCATCGGCGCCTTCAACGCGGTGGCCTCGTTGTGCCGGCACCCTTGGACGTTCCGGGCGGCGATAGGGATGAGCGGGTCGTACGACCTCGCCGCCTGGCTCCACGGAACCTCGAGCGACGACGTCTACTACTCGTCGCCGCTTCACTTCCTACCCGGTCTCGAGGGAGAACAGCTCGATCAGCTCCGGCGGAGATTCGTGGTGCTCGCCACGGGGAGGGGGCGCTGGGAGAACCCGGGTGAGACATGGAAGATGGCCCACGCCCTCGGGACGAAGAGCATCCCCAACCGCGTGGATCTTTGGGGACATGAGCACGATCACGACTGGCCGACTTGGGCGCAGATGCTCCCGCTATATCTCGACGATTTGGCTTGAGCCGAGGGCGTCGCCGTCAACCAGCTAGAGCCAGCCGCTCTTCTTGAGCCTCCGGTAGATGAACAAGCTCGAACCGATCATGATGAGCAACGCTGCCGGATACCCGAATGGTGAGTTCAACTCGGGCATGAATTCGAAGTTCATACCCCAGATGCCGGCGAGCATGGTGGGCACTGCGACGATCGCCACCCAGGCGGTGATCTTCCGCATGTCATTGTTCTGACGGACGCCTACCTGGGTGAGGTTGGCCTCGAGAATCGACGTCAGCAGGTCGCGGTACTGGTTTATCTGCTCCACCACACGGGTCAGATGGTCGGCGACGTCGCGGAAGTAGGAGTTCAACGACTCTGGAAGCTGCTCGAAGCGGCCCTTGGCCAATTGATCGAGCGGCTCGAGCAGGGGATGGGCAGCCCTGTCGAACTCGAGCACTTCCCGCTTCAGGTAATAGATGCGCGCCGCAGGGTTGTCCCCGCCGCCGACTGCCGAGAAGACCTCCTTCTCGACCTCCTGGATGTCGTTGTCGAGCCCATCCATGACCGGTAGGTAGTCGTCAACCACCTTGTCGAGGATCCCGTAGAGCACGGCTCCGGGGCCAAGAGCGAGAAGGTCAGGACGGTCCTCGATCCGCTTCCTTACCCCCGCGAGACCGGTGGCCGGCCCATGCCGCACTGCCACCACGAACTGCTTGCTCAGGTAGAGGGCGATCTCGCCGAAGTCCACCACTTCTTCGTGATCGACATAGCGGGCCGTCTTGAGGACCACGAGCAGGGTGTCGTCGTACACCTCGAGCTTTGGTCGCTGGTGACCCAGCCGTCCGTCCTCGACGGCGAGTTCGTGTAGGTCGAACTCGGCGGCAACTGCGTCAAACTCCTCCTCGGTTGGTTCATAGAGGCCGATCCAGGCGAAGACGTTCGGGTCGCGGCAGGCGTGGCGCGAACCTTCGAGGATGAACGGCTCCTCGCTGCGTTTCCCGTCGACGTAGAGCGCCTGATCGACGATCACCGTTACCTCCGGGCCTTAGTCCGCAATCTAGGGATTTGAGCGGGCTGGGCGGACCGCAACGACGACGGATCGGAAGATTGGATCCGCAGGCGCTCAGGAGACGAGACGACGGGTCTGCATCAGCCAGCGGCGGCGGACCGGACGCCGCTCCTCTTCGGTGAGCCCTCCCCAGATTCCAAAGCGCTGATTACTGACCAGGGCGTAGTCGAGGCACTCCTGGCGTACCGGGCAGCCGATGCAGATTCGCTTGGCCATCGCAATCTGCGCTCCAGCCAGTCCGGTCTCTCCCGCCGGGAAGAAGAGCTCGGGTGTGTACCTGGCGCACGATGCCAACGCCCTCCATTGGAGGATCGTGGCAATCTGCTGGCCGTCCTCTCGGCTCTCCATGCGGGACCCCCTTATCGATTCCCGCTAAATCTAGGTCATCGGGCGGGGAGCGCAACCGGCTGTCTTCGCGTTCTCGCCGTCTGTGGGCCCAACCAGCCGCCCCATTACCACTCAATGCTCTCTCCTCCTAGCCTGGCTAAGTGTCCGGTGACGTGTTGGGCCTGGTGGAAGTGGCGCAGGCGCTTGGCGTCCACTACATGACGGCATACCGCTACGTGCGGCTCGGGCAGTTGCCGGCGAACAAGGTCGGGTCGGTGTGGCAGGTCGACCGGTGCGACCTCGACGGATTTCTCGAGCGCGGTCGCGGGGAGACATCACCCCGCCGCCGCGCCGACTGGGCGAGCCGGATGGAGGCGCGGCTTCTCGGTGGCGACCAGTCGGGCGCCTGGGCGATAGTCGAGGCTGCTCTCACCGGTGGCATCGAGCCTGTGGAGGTTTACACCGAGGCTCTCGGCCCGGCATTGAGGTCGATCGGCGATCGCTGGGCTGCCGGCGAGATCGACCCGGGGCAGGAACATCTGGCCACGGCCATCGCCCACCGACTGATAGGGCGGCTCGGTCCTCGCTTTGCGCGCAGGGGGAGGACCCGTGGTTCGGTGGTGCTGGCCATGCCACCCCACGACAGGCATGGACTCGGGATAGCCATGGCGGGTGATGTCCTACTCGGCGCCGGGTTCGAGCCGATCGATCTCGGGGGCGATGTCCCACTCGGCTCGCTGGCATCTGCCATCGGACGGGTCGATCGCCTCAGGGCGGTGGGTATTGGCGCGGTGGTGTCCAACAACCGCAGGCATCTGGCAGCGGCCGTTCGAACGGCTCGGCGCGCCGCTGGGCCGGACATTCCAGTGATCCTCGGCGGCCGGGGAACTAACCAGGAAGAAGCCACCGGCATGGGAGCGGACGGATGGGCCGAAACCGCCGTTGAGGGCGTCGAATTGCTCGAAGTCCTCTTGGCGGAGCGGGGGACGAACGGTCGGCCCGCCCCCAATCGGTGAGCATCGCACCGGGGCCGCGACGCTCGGACAGGCCCCTTACCGGCCCTCTCTTCTTGGCGGCATCGGGAAGAACCCGCTGGTACGACTGACGTAGTCGTCGTATCCGGGGCGCCGCTTCCCAATGGTCTTCTCGAGCATTGCCTTGCCGGAGACCCGGATGAGCAGGATGGACATCACGATGGGCCCTATGACCGTCCACCAGGCGACACCGGTGGCCAGGGCGATCACGTAGAGGCCCCACCAGACCATGAAGTCACCGAAGTAGTTGGGGTGACGGGTGTACCGCCAAAGCCCACGATCCATAACCTTGCCCTTGTTCGCCGGATCGGCCTTGAATCTGGCCAGTTGCCAATCCCCGACTGATTCGAACACCAGTCCCACCAGCCAGACGCCCGCTCCGACGTAGTCGACCCAAGTCAACCTGGGTGGTGTTGTCGGGACCTGGCCGGCCTGTACCGGGAGCGAGACCACCCACATGAGCGCGCCCTGCAGACCGAAGACGATCCCCAGGCTGACGAGGCCAAAGCGGTCACCATGGCGGCGCCTCATCTCCTGATACCGATAGTCCTCCTCCTTGCCGAGGTTGCGCATCGCCAGGTAGATGGACAACCTCAGCCCCCAGACCGTGGTGAGCGCGGTCAGCAGCCAGCGGCGCGGGTCGGCACCATCGGCGACGAGGAACGCCGTCCAAGCCACGATGACAAAGCCGAGACCCCACACGATGTCGACGATCGATGCATTGCGGATGGGGAGGCTCACCAGCCAAGTGGCGATCATCGCAACTGCGACCGCCACCGCCGAGGCTATGAGCACCGATCCGAGGCCCTCCATCATCCGACCTCGGACTGGACCGATTCGATCCAATGGTCGACCTGTTGCCATTGATCGAACAGCCAGGCGACGCGCCCGCTGCGGTCCTCGGGTATCTGATCCGCCTCGACCCGGCGGAATCCGACGTGGATGGTCTTCCCGACCAACCCGACCCGCAGCACGTCGCTCACCCGGGCCAGTCCTTCTAGGCCCTGATGAGCGCAGAACACCACGTCTGCGCCCGACTCGAGCAGCGTCAGTGGCCCACCCGGCCGGGGCGGCAGCAGTCGACGGAGCCGCCTCGCCCCATCCGCCAACGCGGGATCGGTCCTCTCCAGCCGACGGATCGCCTGGTCGCGCTTCCTTGGCGTGAACCGGGTCCCCTCGGGGTAGATCAGCACCCCGTCACGCTCGGTCAGGCCAGTCCCTAGACGTCGGATTTGGGCGATCTCGCTCACCGAGTCGGCGCCTTCGCGGCGCACGAAGACATTGGGGAGCCGTTGACCACCGATGTCGAGGACAGGGTCCCAGAGAAGCTCATTCTTGAGCACGTAGCGCAGCCGGATGCCATGAGGAAGGCTCACGAGCCCGGCTGGCAGCAGGTTGTCGACGATGCTGGCGTGGCGCATCATCAACAGGATCGGCCCCGGAGCGATCTGCTCGTCACCCTGAACGACGAATCGAAGCTGGAACACCGAGCGAAGCGACTTGAAGAGGGTGGACGACCACCACCTCTGAAGCTTCCAGGTGAGATCGACGGTTCGCCGGCCACCGCCACCCACCAACCAGGCCGCACCGAGCCCGATGAGCCCGATCGTCTCGGAGGCGAGGAACACCCAACCGAACACGGCGAGCCGGGTGATCATCCAGCGGTGTCTTCCCACCCCCCTGATCAGATCGGCTATCACGGTCAGCCCGAGAATCGCCGGTGACAACAGGCTGACCGCAATGAACAGCACCACCACGGTGGAAATCGTCCGCGCCCTCCGGGCGAGCCGCTCGGAGTCTTGTTCGATCGGCGTAGACAAGCGGTTCGTCATCGGTGCCCGGTCTCGGTTCGGCGCCACTCCCGCATCGAGCAGGTTGATAGCAGCCTGGTGCAGGTTCGGCCGGTGCCATCACCGCGCGCCGATGCCCTCACGCTCGAGTGCCGTCCTGAGTCGCCTCATGCCCGATCGGATTCTGCTTTTCACGGTCCCCTCTGCCTCACCGAGGAAATCCGCCACCTGGCGGTAGGTGAGCCCGTCGAAATAGGCCAGTTCGATGGCGCGCCGTTCTCTGTGGTCGAGGCGCATCAGTGCAGCGCGGAGCCGCTCGGCCTCCACCGACTTACACACCTCCTCCTCCGGGGCGGCCGACACACTGACACTTTGCAGCCCAGCCCTCTCCTGGCGTGAACGATGTGCCGCCTCGGATCGGATGAGATCGACGCTTCGGCCATGGGTGTGCGAAAGGAGATAGGAGCGGAGGGTTCCACGGAACGGGTCGAACCGCTCCGGGCTTCGCCAAAGCCGGAGGAACACTTCCTGGACGACGTCGTCGGCCAATGCGTGGTCGTGGGTGAGCCGGCGGGCCAGGCCGTGAACCGAGCCGGAGTGGAGTCTGTACGCCTCGGCGAGCGATTCGTGGTCGCGAGACGTGAGCTGGGACCGAAGCCGCATATCACCTGGCTCGGCCCGGGTATGGCTGCGTCGAGTCGTCATGAGTGAGTTTTAGCACTAAATATTTGCAACGCAAAGGCCGCAGAGTCATCCCAACCGAGATGCGCTCCGTATGTGAGGCACGTGCTCGAGAGAAGGGAAAGAAATGCGGATCAGAACATTGGCCGTGGCGTTCGTACTTGCGATACTGCCGGCATCGGCCGCCTTGGCTCAGGAGACCGGGATCGTCACCGTGGTCCATGGGATCCCGGGCGAGGATGACTTCCCAGTTGACGTGTATGTCAACGGAGACCTGACGCTCGAAGGATTCACATTTGCGACGGTGACCGATCCGTTGGAACTACCAGCCGCTGACTACGACATCGAGATCTTCGCGGGTGGAGCCGACCCAGAGGCCGACGAGCCGGCGCTCGCCGACACGGTGACCCTCCCGGCCGGTGCGAACGCCTCGATCGTGGCGCACCTCACAGAAGGCGGTGACCCTGCACTCACGGTATTCGTCAACGACACGTCGCCGATAGACGCCGGTAACGGGAGGGTTGTTCTTCGCCATACGGCGGCGGCCCCCGCCGTCGACATTCTCTCTGACGACACCGCGCTCGCCGAGGGTCTGACAAACCCCAACGAGGCGCAACTCGACGTTCCGGCTGCCGACTATCCGGTCAGCATCGTGCCTGCGGGCGGCGGTGACCCGGTGTTCTCGACAGATGCGGTGCCGGTAGCAGAGGGTGAGGCGCTGATCGCCTACGCCATCGGAACGGTGGACGGTCCGTTCACTGTCGCAGTTCAGACCATCGCCGGTCTGCACGGGTCACCATCTGGAACACCCACCGGCGATGGCGGTGCTGCCGGTGCCTTTCCGTTGTGGTTGGGTCTGTTGATGGCAGTGGCCGCGGTCGGTGTGGCGGGCTCGATCGCCCTGGCACGCCGGCGCTGAAACGGGATTGGGGACCAACCCGATCGGCGTTCTGCTCCGTACATTGGATGGGATGTCTCGAATCGCCCTCGGGTTGGTCGCCGCTGTCTGCGCCGGTGTGTTGGTTGGCGCGCCATTGATCTGGCTTGCCGAGAGGCCGGCGGCGTCGGCGGGAGACCATGCCGCGGTGGTAGACCGGTTGATGTCGGCTGAGCCTGCAATCGGCGCCACCGACCGGGAGTCGGCGAACCTCCAACCGACGCCTGCGGTGGAGGCGCCCGTTCAAGAGCCGATGGCGATTACGACTGCGCCGGCAGGCTCGCTTCGGCTTCCCGAAGTCGACGAGTCCGAGGAGTCGGAGGCCGACCACCTGCGCCTGGCAGAGAGCAGGCGCCGTTTGCGCCAGGCAGCGCCGGCAGGAGGCGAGGGCCGCGCTTCTCGACTTCCGGCCCGCCGGGATCGAAGATCTCGACACGGCGTCACCCCCGGCACCGGTGCGGATACGGATCGAGGCCATCGGGTTGGACGCACCAGTCGCCGCCCTGGGTATCGACCCAGCCAGCGGTCAAATGGACGTGCCACCGAATGTGAGCGAAGTCGGTTGGTATCGGCACGGCCCTGTCCCTGGCGAGCCAGGTTCCTCGGTGATGGCGGCACACGTCGACCTCAGTGGCCCGGGCCAGGGTCTCTTCTGGTCGCTCGGTGACCTCGTTCCGGGTGACCGCATCGTCGTGGACTATGAGGACGGCACGTCCGCCGAGTTCACCGTCGAGGCGCGGAACACCTATTTGAAGACCGAGCTACCCGTCGAGGCGATCTTCTCGCGGGGAGGGAGCCCGGTGCTCACGCTGGTGACCTGCGGAGGCGGTTTCAACACGTCGATCGGGCGCTACGACTCGAACGTGGTGGTCTATGCGGTACCCGTGCCAGGCGACTGAGACGGAAGACGGAAGACGGAAGACGGAAGGCGGAAGACGGAAGACGAAGAACGGGCGACGGAGGGCGGAAGAACGAAAATCCTCTCCAACTCTTGCGGCCTGAACCTCTCGCACCGATGTCGTTCATCGCATAGCCCGAGCAAGCGCCTCCGCGCGATCTCCGCCGTATGTCGTCTCTGTCTCCCCTCCTACCCTTGAGGGCCGATGGATTCCATGGGCTCGAGCCACACGGTGCGAACCGGTGACGGGACACACCTCCACGTCGTCGAGTGGGCTCCCCAGCTTCCCGACGGCGAACACCGCGAGGTGTTCGCTCGTCCACGGGCTCGCCTCAAATGCCTTCGTCTGGGAAGGCGTCGGCCGGCGCCTGGCGGGGAAGGGCCACCGGGTCGTGGCCGTCGACCAGAGGGGTCACGGTCGTTCGGACAGACCCGTACGCGGCTACGACTTCGGGACGCTGGTCGAGGATCTCCGCTCGGTGATGGTTCGGCGCGGCGTGGATACGCCGCTTGTGGCGGGGCAGTCGTGGGGAGGCAACGTTGCGCTCGAACTGGCCTACCTGCACCCCGGGGAGGTCGCCTCGGTCACGGGGGTGGACGGAGGGTTCATCGATCTGACCTCATCCTTCGCCTCTTGGGAATTGGCGCTCGAGGCGTTGACCCCCCCGAGAGCTCGACGGGATGAACCTCGAGGATGCCGAAGAGTGGCTTCGCCGCCGACACCCAGACTGGCCGGAGACCGGGATCGCCGGGAGCCTCGAGAACCTCCAGGTGGGCCAGGGCGGGCCCGGAACGCCGGCTGCCGCTGGACCGTCATTCTCGAGATCCTCCAACAACTGTGGGACCACCGTCCGGGCCGCCGCTTTCCGGGGCTCTCGTCCCCATGCTCTTCGTCGTGGCTTGCGGTCCCGGCCCGACTCAGCCGCCAGAGCGGAGAAGATCGAGCAAGACGCGGGAGCCATACCGCGGTCTCGGGTGGTGCTCCTCCAAGGTGACCACGACCTCCATGCCCAGCATCCGGTCGAGGTAGCGGATCTCATCGACGCCACCGAGGATCCGGGTTCTTCGGATGACGGCACGCCTACTCGTGATCATGGGTTCGGGCGAACCGCACCGACCATGGTCAAGACCCATCGCGTCGTGCTGGAGCGCTTTGACGCTCCGGTCCCTGCCGTCCTACTCGACACGCCATACCGCTTTCAGGAGAACGCCGCCGACATCTCGGGCGGATCGTCGAGCACTTCCGGTCGAGTCTCAGTCAGGCGATCTCGGTGGCCACGCTCCCCGAGGAAGGTGAGCCGGGGGCACGGCGAGCGTCATCGAGACCATACGGCACGCCAACTACGTCTTCTCCGGCCCGGGTAGCCCGAGCTATGCGCTGCGTCGGTGGCGGGGGTCGGACATCCCGGCGGTCCTCGACGACACCATCGCATTCGGCGGCGCCGTGGTGTTCGCCAGCGCAGCGGCGTTGACGCTCGGTCGGTGGACCGTCCCTGTGTACGAGATCTACAAGGTGGGCGAGGACCCGCATTGGCTCGAAGGGCTCGATCTCCTCAGCCAGACCGGGATCGACGGGGCGGTGATCCCCCATTTCGACAACGCCGAGGGGGGAACCACGACACCCGCTTCTGCTATCTGGGGGCTCGCCGGCTGGCGGTGATGCGCTCGCTGCTCCCCGAGTCGTCGACGATCATCGGTGTGGACGAGCACACGGCCCTGACCATCGACCTCGACGCGGCGGTTGCTTCGGTGAGCGGGTTGGGGACCGTGACCATCCTCACCGATGCCGGCTCCGAGGTGATGGGTGCCGGTGACGAGGCGACTCTGTCCGAGTTGGGATCGGCGGTGGACGCGACAACGGAGCACGGCCTGGCCGAGTTCGCACCGTCGGACCCCGAGAGCGGTGATCCCTTCGCCGCGGGCTGGCGCGAGTTGGAGCAGCGGTTCGAACCGGCACTCCTTGACGGCGACCTCGATGCTGCCCTCGACTCGGTGGTGGGCCTGCATCAGTTGATCCTGGACTGGGCCGCCGACACCAACCAGTCCCCGGAGAGCGAGCGGGCCGAACGTGCCTTGCGTGGAATGCTGGTGCGGCTTGCTCGGATTGGCGCAACAAGGGGTACGCGATCGCCGGGAACTCGTCGGTGGGCTCGTCGAGATTGTGCTCGAAGCGCGGACTGCGGCGCGCGCCAACGATCGCTGGGGCGAAGCCGACGCCATACGCGACCGACTCGATGCACTCGGGATAACCGTCAAAGACACCAGAGACGGGTCGATCTGGAGCTTGCCGAAGACGGCACAGGGGGTTGAGGCCAGATGGGGAGCGTCATCGTCGGCACCGGCGTCCACTTACCCGATCGCATCGTCACCAACGACGACCTGTCCCGGGTCATGGACGTCTCTGACGAGTGGATCCGATCGAGGAGCGGCGTGGAGCAGCGCCGGTTCGCCGATCCGGGCGTGGGCGCCTCCCAACTGGGAACTCAGGCAGGGCTGGCGGCGCTCGACGATGCCGGTCTGGTCGCCGACGAGATAGACGCGATTGTCACCGCCACCATGACCCCTGACCTGTTCGCACCCGGGATCGCCCCGATGATCCAGAAGGCGATGGGTCTGCGACGGATCCCGGCACACGACCTGCGGGCGCAGTGCTCCGGATTCCTCTACGGGCTCGACCTGGCCGACGCCCTCATCGTGTCGGGGCGGGCTGCAACCGTCCTCGTGGTCGGGGCCGAGGTACACGCCGGCTACCACCCCTGGTGGCAGAACCGCGACTACCTGTATGGCCTGTCCGACGAACCACCGACACCTGACCAGTGGGACGAGAACACCCGGCACAGGTCGTGGAGCGTGCTCTTCGGTGACGGGGCGGGTGCCGTGGTGCTCAGGCGGAACGACGATCCCGGGTCCGGGTACCTCGGATCGCGCCTATGGACCGATGGCGACATGCTGGAGTTGATCCACGTCCCCGGGGTGGGCTTTCGCCACCAGCCCTGGGTGGACCACTCTCAACTCGAAGCCGGGCTCCACATACCGGTGATGGACGGGCGCGAGTTGTTCCGCAAGGCGGTCGAGCTGATGCCGGATGCGATCAGGGTGGTGCTCGCCGATCACGGGCTCGATGTCGCCGATCTCGACCTCGTCCTCGCCCACCAGGCCAATGCCCGGATCGTCGATGCGGTCCGGAAGGCAATCGGAGTGGACCCCGAAATGGTCCCGGTCAACATCTCCCGATACGGCAACACCACCGCCGCCACGCTCCCCATCCTCCTCCACGAGATGCGGCGGGAAGGAAGAGTTCCGCCCGGAGCCCTCATATGCCTGACCGTGTTTGGCGCGGGTGCCCACTGGGGCGCCTCGCTCTACCGGGAGAGACGGCGACGGCGACCTCGGACACAACCGGACCGTAACCTGGAGCGCCATGCCGCGGATACGCGCCGCCAACATCGAGGAGCACAAGGAACTGACCCGGCATCAGTTGATCGATGCCACACGCCAATTGTTGGCTGAAGTCGGATACGAGATGCTCACCCTGGGTGACATCGCCGCCGCCGTAGGGATCGGGCGTACCACGATCTACCAGTACTTCCGCGACAAGGAGGACGTGCTCGCCTCGCTGGTCGAGGAGGCTCTCCCCCAGGTCGTGGAGGAAATCATCGCCTCGGTCCCCGACGACCTCCCCGTGGAGCGCCGGCTGACCGTGCTCGCCGAGTCCACCGTGGGATTCGTCGCCAGCGATCCGGTTCTCGGCCTGGTTCTCCACCGTGACGTTTCCAAGCTCTCCGAGTCGACCCAGGAGAGGATCAATGGCGCCCACCGGGATCTGTCGAGCCGAGATCGCCCGGCTCTACCTGGTCGGCGTCGAGCAGGGCCGCTTCCGGGCGCTCCCGCCCCGGTTGGTGGGGCGGTTTATCCAGGACCTGATCATGTCGTCGGCGTGTGCCCTGGTCGACGCCCCCGACCCGCGGGCTGTGGCCGGTGAGACCACCGGCGCCATGGCCGAATTCCTGCTCCACGGATTGTCGGCGCGGTGACCCGCATCGTCTTCAGCGGAGGGTCGGTGTTCGACGGCACCGGGCATCCTCCAGGGCCGGGTGACGTGGTCATCGAGGACGGCCGCGTGGTGGACATCGGTTCCGGTCTCGATGGCGACGAGCAGGTCGACTGCTCGGGGCGGACGATCATCCCCGGTCTCTTCGACACGCATGTCCACTTCATGATCAGCGGCATCGATATGTGGGGATGCTGCAAACGCCCCTCTCGTATCGCTTCTTCGAGGCGGCGCGCAATCTGGAGGCCACGCTCGACGCCGGGATCACCACGGCGCGCGACGTGGGCGGCGCCGATGCCGGGCTGCGCAAAGCGGTGGATGAGGGTCTGATTCCGGGCCCGACGGATGCAGGTGTCGATCGGAATGCTCAGCCAGACCGGAGGACACGGCGACCCGTGGCTCGCGTCCGGGGTCACCGCACCGCTGTTCCCCGCATGGCCGGGAAGCCCCGAGACCATGGTCGACGGGCCCGACGAGGTGCGCCGCAAGGTCAGGGAGTTGATCCGCTGTGGCGCCGACGTGATCAAGGTGGCCACCTCCGGGGAAGTCCTCTCCGCCTCCGACGAGCCGACCCACGCCCATCTGTCACCGCCGAACTCGATGCTGCTGATGGAAGAGGCAAACGCCGCAGGACGGTTCGTCATGGCGCACGCTCAAGCGACCTCGGGATCAAGAACGCGATCCGCGCCGGGATCAGGTCGATCGAGCACGGCATCTATCTCGATGACGAGGCGATCGAGTTGATGGTGGAGCGCGGGCACCTGGTTGGTCCCGACCCTGATGGCGCCGCATGGTGTGATCGCCGCGGTGGAGCAGGGTGCTCGGGTGCCCGATAGCGCAGTCCGTAAGGCGACCGAGGTGATCGAGATCCACCGCGACTCCTTCAGCCGAGCGGTTTCCGCCGGGGTGAAAGTGGCGATGGGCACGGGACACGGGAGTCATGCCCACGGCGACAACCTCGTGGAGCTGAGCTTGATGGAGCAGGGCGGGGATGTTGCCGATCGACGTGTTGGTGGCCACCACCCACAGCGCCGCCGAGTTGATGGGTCTCGGACCGCGAGTTCGGGACTCTCCAACCAGGGAAGCGTGCCGACCTGGTGGTGGTGGATGGCGACCCGCTCGATCTCGAGGCACTGTCCGCCGCCATCGTCGAGGTTTGGAAGGACGGGTGCGCGTCAAGGGATGAGCCTCACCGCCCGAGGGTTGAACCGGGCGCACCCTTGCTCGCCAGATGCTGCTTCGTCGGGAATCGATCGACGTGGTCGAAGCGGTCCGCCGCATCGTCGCTCTGCAGGCACAGCACGCAGCCTCGCCGTACCTCGCCCTGTGGAACCGGCTCGCCGACTTCGACCCCGCAGACCTCGACACGGCATTTGCCGACCGCATCGTGGTCAAGGCATCGTTGCTGCGCCTCACGCTCCACGCCGTCGCGCGGAGGACTACCCGGGCTTTCACAACGTGATGGTTCCCAGCCTCCGTGGCTCGGTGCTCCACGACACCCGCTTCACCTCGACCGGGTTGTCGATCCCCGATGCGGACGCGCTCGTTTCCCCGCTCGTCGAATTCACCGCCGAGCCGCGGCGTGGTGTCGAGATCGAGGACCTGCTCGAAGGCTTGGTGGGCGAACGCAAGCCACGGGTGTGGTGGGCGCTGCGCAGGTTCGCCCCCCTGCACCACGCACCGACCGGCGGGCCATGGTCTTTTGGTCAGCGGCCTCGTACTTCTCTGCCAAGACCAAGAACGCGTCACCGGAGGAGTCGCACCCAGTCGTTGGTGCTGCGCTACCTGGAGGCGTTCGGCCCCGCCTCGGTGCCCGATTTCGCCCTGTTCACCATTCTGCGCCGGCCGGTGACGCAGCAGGCACTGAAGACGCTCGACGGCCGGGTCGTCGAGGTGGAAGGTCCCGGAGGCGCCAAGCTGTTCGATGTGCCCGGGGCCCCTCCCAGCCGAGGACACCAGTGCACCCCCGCGGCTTCTCCCGATGTGGACAACTCCCTCCTCGCCTACTTCGACCGCAGCCGCATCGTCCCCCCCGAATACCGCCCTGGTCATCAAGCGCAATGGCGACGTCCTCCCCACGCTGCTCATCGACGGCTATGTCGCCGGTGTCTGGCGCCCGGTCGAGGGAGGCATCGAGGCGACTGCCTTCCACCGCCTCGATGACGAGGATTGGGATGGGCTGGCCGAAGAGGCTCGGGCGCTCGTTTCGTTCCTCGCCGACAGGGACCCGAGGGTCGACAGCCGCTATGCCCACTGGTGGGCCAAGGGATTCCCCGCCGCCGAGGTGCGGGTGCTCCCGGATTGAGGTCCGGCACGAGGCATCGGCCGATCTGACGTGAGGGCGTGATTCCTACTAGCCTCGCTGCGTCGTCAGCCCGAGGGCCAGTGTCGGATCGGTATACCAATCGTGAGCTCTCCTGGCTCGACTTCAACGAGCGGGTCCTCGCGATCGCCGAGGATCCGGCGACCCCCCTGCTGGAGCGAACCAAGTTCCTCGCCATCTACTCGTCGAACTTGGACGAGTTCTTCCAGGTGAGGGTGGCGGGGCTCCTGGAACAGCAAGCGGCGGGTGTGCGGACTGTTTCCGCGGACGGGTTGTCCGCCACCGATCAGCTGGAGGCCATCCGGCAACGGGTCCTAGGTCTGTCCGACCGCCAATCCCGCTGCTTCCACGAGTCGGTGGCTCCCGCCTTGAGGAAGCCGGGATCGCCTTCTCCTCTTACGACAGTCTCGACGACGACGATCGGAAGTATCTCGACGAGCAGTTCCGCGAGCGCGTCTTCCCGGTGGCTGACACCGCTTGCCGTGGACCCGGCGCACCCCTTCCCCTACATCTCCAATCTCTCGCTCAACCTGGCGGTGTTCGTCCGCAACCCGCGGACCGGCGGTGACCCGCTTCGCCAGGGTCAAGGTGCCCCGATCCTCCCCCGGTTCGTGGTAATGCCCGACGGCGAGCGTTTCGTGTCGCTCGAGCAGGTGATCGCGGCGCATCTGGACGCGTTGTTCCCGGGATGGAGATCGTCGACCATCACCCCTTCCGGGTAACCCGCAACGCCGACTTCGAGGTGGAGGAAGAGGAGGCCCACGACCTGCTCGCCGCCATCGAGTCGGAGCTCACACGACGGCGCTTCGGCCGGGTGGTGCGGCTCGAGGTCGAGCCGGGGATCCCTGACCACGCCCTCGAACTCCTGCATGCGCGAGATGAAAGTCGGTCCCGAGGACGTGTACCAGATGCCTGGGCCGCTGGACATGGCTGGTCTGTTCTCGCTGTCTCGCCCTCGTCCCGACCCGACCTCAGCTGGCCGGCTTTCGACCTGGGTGACCGACCCCAGGCTGGCCACGGTCGATGGCGAGCCACCGGACGTGTTCGTCTGCCATCAGCAAAGGCGATCTGCTCGTACACCATCCATACGACTCCTTTTCCACCTCGGTCGAGGCTTTCCTGGCCGCAGCCGCAGCCGACCCCGATGTGCTCGCCATCAAGCAGACCCTCTACCGCACGTCCTCGGGAGCCCGATCATGGAGGCGCTCATCGAGGCCGCCAACGAGGGCAAGCAGGTCGCCGTCCTCGTCGAGCTCAAGGCGCGCTTCGACGAAGAGCGGAACATCGAGTGGGCGCGCGCCTTGGAGGAGGTGGGGGTGCACGTCGTGTACGGGCTGGTCGGGCTGAAGACCCACACCAAGACCACGCTCGTGGTGCGCGAGGAGGAGGGCGTCATCAGGCGATACGCCCACATCGGCACCGGCAACTACAACGACTCCACCGCGCGCATCTACGAGGATGTCGGACTGTTCACCACGGACGACGACATCGGCGCCGACCTCTCCGATCTCTTCAACTTCCTCACCGGATACAGCGAGCAGAGCCACTACCGAAAGCTGCTCGTGGCCCCGGTCGAGTTGAGACAGCGGATCCTGGCGCTGATCGACCGCGAGACCTCCCGCCCCGGCGGACACATCGTGATGAAGATGAACGCGCTGGTGGACGCCGAGATGATCGAGGCGCTGTACAAGGCCTCCGAGAGCGGAACCCGGATAGAACTGTTTGTGCGCGGGATCTGTTGTCTCCGTCCCGGCGTGGAGGGGATGTCATCGAACATCACCGTCCGCTCGATCGTTGGCAGATATCTGGAGCACTCACGGATCTACCGCTTCGGCGCCGAACAGCCTCTCTACTACATCGGATCGGCCGACATGATGCCCCGCAACCTCGACCGAAGAGTCGAAGCGCTGACACCGGTGGAGGACCCGGCGCTGCAATCACGGCTCGAAGAGGTGCTCGACGTCCTTCGTGAGGATGACGAGTTGGCTTGGGAACTGAAGGCGAACGGAAGCTGGGTGAAAGTTCCCACGGGGAGGGGCATCGAGACCCACAGACGGCTCCAGGAATTGGCGATAGAGAGGGCGTCGAGCCGCGATGACTGAGGCGAGGCGAACGCTTCGTTTCGCATTGGAGCGCGGGGAAAGGATCCCGGACCTGGGCTCGCTCGGCCTCCGGGTGGTGGCGCCCCCCGCCCCGCCTTCGCTGTTCGAGACGACCTATCACGACACCACCGACCTGCGGCTGGCGCGCTGGGGGGCCACCCTGACATTCCGGGCGGGGGAGGGGTGGGCTGTCGAGCTTCCCGACCCCGATGGCAGGCCACGAGCAATCGGGCGCCTGCTCGGTGGCGATGGCGATGTCGTACCGCTCGACGCCCTCAGCCTGACCCGCTCGTTTTCCCGCGGTGCGCCGATCGTGCCCTTGGCGTCGCTCCGCAGCAGCCGTCGCACCTACCGCCTCATCGACGGTGCGGGTGGTCTGTTGGCCGAACTGCACGAGGACGCCGTGATCGTGCGACGTGATGCAGGCCCTGCCTCGGGGTTCCGCGAGCTCGAGGTCCAGTTTGTCGCAGACGGCGAACGCGCCGACAAACTCCTGGCGGCACTTCGTGGAGACATCGGAGACGCCATCGAGACGCGTCTCGCTCGGGTGTTGGGACCGAGAGCTGTCGATCCGTCAGACGTCCCCGTTGTGAGTTGGGAGACGATTCGACCGCGGCGGAATTGCTCGTTTCCGAGCTTTCGTCGGCTGTCCGTCGGTTCATCCTCCATGCGCCGATGGCGGTCGAAGGGGTGGACCCAGAAGGCGTCCACCAGGCGAGGGTCGCCGTTCGCAGGTTCCGCTCGTATCTGCAGAGCTTCCGCCCGGTGCTCGACCAGGAGTGGTCCGAAGCTCTTCGTGCCGATCTCGATCTGCTGGCCAACATGTTCGGCGAGGTGCGCGACGCCGATGTCCTCATCGAACGCCTAACCAGGATGGGCGACCAACTACCGGCCGAGGACGCATCGATGGTGGACAAGATCGTGCTACAGCGTCTCGGTGACAGACACGTCGCCCGGGCACGCCTCATTCACTTCCTCGAACAGCCGGAGTACCTGGCACTTCTCGACCGCATGGTCGAGGGGGCAGTGAATCCAAGGCTTCTCGACAACGCC
This sequence comes from uncultured Actinomycetes bacterium, assembly GCA_963758695.1. Classification (GTDB taxonomy): domain Bacteria; phylum Actinomycetota; class Acidimicrobiia; order Spongiisociales; family DATADW01; genus DATADW01. The sequence goes on along the minus strand of CAVWWM010000009.1, from coordinate 288,308 downwards.
GGCGAGCCCGCCGTCGAGGCACTCCGACCGATGGTGGCCAAGCGGTGGCGCAAACTGCGCAACGCTGTGAGGGAACTCGACGACCCGCCCGCCGACGAGCAACTCCACAATGTCCGTCTCAGGGCTAAACGGGCGCGCTACGCCGCCGAGGCGGTGGAACCTGTGGCCGGCAAGGATGCCTCATCATTCGCCTCGGCCGCCGCCGACCTGCAGGAGGTGCTCGGGTCCCACCAGGACGCCGTCGTCGGTCAGCGCTGGCTCCGCGACGAGTTCCGCGCCGGTGACCCCGACCTGAGTTTTGTGGTCGGAGAGCTCGCCGGTCTCGAGCGATCGACCGCGGCGCGCACCGGCGCCGAGTGGACCGCAGCCTGGGACCGGGTCCGCAACCGATCGAAGTGGCTCAAGTGAAGACGGAAGGCGGAAGGCGGAAGACGGAAGTGAAATCCCGCGGCCACCACGCCTGAATAGGCGGCACGCGTAGGCAGGAGCCGTCCCCTCGAGCACCCCCCATAAAGCCCGCTGGGCTCTCCTCCTCCTTCCGTCTTCCGTCTTCCATCTTCCGACTCGTTCTCCGGACACTCCGCGTTCACTTTCACAGGCCGCGAAACCGTCGGAACGTTCACCCTGCGTTCATCTTCGAGCCAGGGTGCGGTCAAGACCTGTGGATACCTTGCCGGCCGGCGGTCGGGCGTAGGGCCGACCCGCGGCCTTCGGGCCAGAAATCGAAGCTGCAAGGGAGCAACGATGATATTCGGCAAGCAGGTCCGAATCGTGGTCATGGTGAGCCTCTTGGCGCTGGTGGTCGCCGCATGCGGGGGCGGGACCAGCGACACCACGACCGCTGGAGGTGGGGCTGATACCAGCGCCGCCGACGGAGGGTCCGCCACGACTGCGTCCGGAGCAGCCGGGAGCGTCGTCGTCTCCGGATCGTCCACGGTCGAGCCCATCACCGCGCTGGTCGGTCAGAACTGGGGGGCTGATAACCCCGAGGTGGCCATCTCGGTCGAGGGTCCCGGGACCGGCGACGGGCTCGCCCGCTTCTGCAATAACGAGATCGACATCTCCGACGCCTCGCGGGCGATCGAAGAGGACGAGATCGCCCTTTGCGAGGAGGCCGGGGTCGAGTACGTCGAGCTGCTCATCGGGCTCGACGGACTGACCGTCATCACCAGCCCCAACAACGCCGAGGTCACCTGCCTCGACTTCAACGACCTCTACGCGCTGGTTGGGCCGGAATCAGAGGGTTTCGCCAACTGGTCGGACGCCAACGACCTGCTGCCGAACTGGGCGCTGGGCACGCTCCCTACCCCGAGGCACCTCTCGTTATCACGGCCCCGGGTGAGGAGTCGGGCACCTACGACTTCTTCGTGGAGACCGTCATCGAACCGATCCAGGAAGAGCGGGCTCCCTGAGGATCTAGACGGTGACGGCGAGAACGACTACTTCACCCGGGCCGACTACCAGGCGTCGCCTAACGACAATGTCATCATCGAGGGAGTAGCCGGCAACGACACCTCGCTCGGTTGGGTCGGGTTCGCCTTCTTCACCGCCAACGAGGGCACTGTCACGGCGATTGAGGTCGACGGCGGCGAGGGTTGTGTGGCACCGAGCATCGAGACGGTGGCAGACGGCAGCTACCCGATCTCACGTCCCCTGTTCATCTACGTCAAGACCAACGACCTTGCTAGCCGGCCCGAGCTGTCTTCCTTCGTCGACTTCTATCTGAGCGACGAGGGCATCACCGCCACCACCGAGGCGGGGTACGTCGACACCCCTGAACTGGAAGCGACACGGACCGCCTGGGAGGACGCCAAGGCGGCAGCCGGAGGCTGAGAACGGGATCGACCGGGCGGGTAGCCGTGCCCGCCCGGTCAATCCAACGAGGAGCTACGTGACCACAGAACGGGACATGGCCAGGATGCTGAGGGGGAACCCGCGCCGGCGTAGGCGCGAGGCGATCGTTCGAACCCTCTTCTTCCTGGCCGCGGCGCTCTCCGATCCTGGTGAGCGTTGGCATCGTGCTCTCGGTGTTGATCGATGCGGTCGAGTTCGTGCGATCAATCGACCTCAGCCAACTGTGGGCCGATGGGTGGTTTCCCAGGCGCGGCAGATTCAGCATCCCCACGATCTTCGTCGGATCGTTGATGATCACTCTGGTTGCCCTCGTCGTGGCGTTGCCCCTCGGCTTGGGCGCCGCCATCTACCTCTCGGAGTACGCCCGCCCCGCGGTGCGAAGGACGCTCAAACCGACGCTCGAGATCCTGGCCGGGGTCCCGAGCGTGGTGCTCGGGTTCTTCGCCCTCTCCTTCATCACTCCGAACATCATGCAGGCCATTTGGGAGGACACCCAGGTGTTCAACTATGGCGCAGCCGGGATCGCCGTGGGCATCCTCATCATCCCTTTGGTCGCATCGGTCGCCGAAGACGCCATGCGCGCGGTCCCCCAGTCGTTGCGCGAGGCGTCTTATGGGCTCGGCGCCAAACGCTGGCACACCAGCCTCCGCGTCATATTTCCTGCTGCGCTCTCGGGGATCGTTGCGGCGGTGATCCTCGGGTTCGCCCGGGCGCTGGGCGAGACGATGGTGGTCGCCATCGCTGCAGGAGCGTCAGGTGGGGCGCTCCTCAACGTCGACATAACCCAGGGAGGCACCACGATGACGGCGGCGATGGCCTCGCTCGCCATAGGCTCCGACCAGGTGGCGGGCGACTCGACCGCGTTTCAGAGCCTCTTCTTCGTCGGGTTGTTGCTCTTCTTGATGACGCTTGGGCTCAACATCCTCAGCGAGCGTCTCGTCCGTCGGTTCAGGCAGAAGTACTGAGATGGCTATCACCACCGAGCGCCGCGAATTGACGCCAGAGTTGGTGCGCCGCAGCCTTCAAGGCAGGAGGCTCAGCTGGGTTGATGTCCTCATCCAGCTCCTGCTCTTGGCCGCTCTTCTGTCCTCGCTCCTGATCCTGGCGGTGTCCTGTTGATCGATGTGATCAGGACGGCGTGGCCGGTCTTCGCCGAGCGCGGACTCAGCTTCATCACCTCACCGTTGTCCCCCGACCCGTCGCAGTCGGGAATTCTCCAGGGGATCATGGGGTCGCTGGCGCTCACCGGCATCGTCATTGTCGTCGCCTTCCCGCTCGGGGTGGGGGCAGCCATCTACCTCGAGGAGTACGCCAAGGACAGCGCCCTCAGCCGGCTGTTGGTGGCCAACATCCGCAACCTGGCCGGGGTCCCATCAATCGTCTACGGGTTGCTCGGTCTGGCGGTGTTCGTCCAGGCAATGTCCTCGATTACCAACGGGCGAACAGTCATCGCCGGTGGGCTGACCCTGGCCGTCCTGGTCATACCGATCATGATCATCACCACCCAGGAAGCGCTCCGCGCCGTGCCCCAGGCACTGCGCGAGGCTTCGTTCGGGGTCGGCGCCACCAAGTGGGAGACGATCCGCCACCATGTGCTCCCGGTGGCGATGCCGGCGGTGCTCACCGGGTCGGTGCTCACCATCGCCCGCGCTTTTGGAGAGGCGGCGCCCCTGCTGCTGGCCGGGGCGTTGGTGACCAACTTCTTCCAGGTGGCGGCGGGCGCCAGCTTCGTGGAGCTGATCACGGCCGAGCCGTACACCGCTCTCCCAGTTGTCATCTTCAACTGGTCACGCCAGCCCCAGCCAGACTTCCAAGCCCTCACCGCCGCTGGCATTCTCGTGCTGCTCGTCCTGCTGCTCATCATCAACGCCGTAGCCATCATCCTGAGAGACCGCTATGCCCGACAAAGCTGATCCCGGAGGAACCGAACCCATGACGACGCACCAACCGGCGCAGATCGAGGAGGTACTCGATCACTCGGCCACCGCCCCGCACATCGCAGCACCGGCGGTTCTCCACGCGGCCGACGCCGGTCATGACCGGCCGGTGATGCTCGACGTGCAAAACCTGCACGTCTACTACGGGGACTTCCTGGCGGTGAAAGAGGTGAACCTGCCGATACGCCAGAACGAGATCACCGCCCTCATCGGCCCGTCCGGGTGCGGTAAGTCGACTGTGCTCCGTTGCTTCAACCGGATGAACGACCTCATCGAGATCGCCCGCGTCGAGGGCAAGATCCTCTACCACGGTGTCGATCTCTACGGGGAGGGTGTCGACGCCGTTCAGGTGCGGCGCCACGTGGGGATGGTTTTTCAGAAGCCGAACCCTTTCCCCAAGACCATCTACGAGAACATCATGTTTGGGCCCAAGATCGCCGGGTTCAAGGGGGATGCCGACGCGCTCATCGAAGAGAGCCTCACCAGGGCGGCCCTCTGGGACGAGGTCAAGGACAAGCTCCAAGAGTCGGCGCTTGCGCTCTCCGGTGGCCAGCAACAGCGACTCTGCATCGCAAGGGCCATCGCCACGAACCCCGATGTGGTGCTGATGGACGAGCCCTGCTCTGCGCTCGACCCGATCGCGACACTGAGGATCGAGGAGCTCATGCTCGAGCTCAAGAAGGACTACACCATCATCATCGTCACTCACAACATGCAGCAGGCCGCCCGAGTAAGCGACCGGACCGCCTTCTTCAGCGTCGATGTCGGCTCTCAAGGCGACAGGACCGGGCGTCTCGTCGAGTTCGACCACACCGATCAGCTATTCACCTCCCCGTCAAAGACAGAGACCGAGGACTACATCACCGGGAGATTTGGCTGATGGCTGACACCAGGGCCCGGTTCCACGAAGACCTGGCCGCCCTGGAGGAGCTGGTGCTCGACGTCGGCGACAGGGCGGAGAGGGCGGTCGCAGCCGCGGTCGACGCCTTCGTCGCCGACGACATCGCTGCAGCCAATCTCGTGGTGGCGATGGACGACGAGATTGACCGGATCTACCTCGAGGCCCATCGTCAATGGATCGAGATAGTCGCTCGTCAGAGCCCGATGGGTGCGGACCTGCGGATGCTCTCCTCGCTCCTCCATATGCTGATAACGCTGGAGCGAATGGGTGACCAGGCGGTCAACATCGCCACAATCACCAAGGCCACGGCGGGGCTGCCACGCAGCGACCGGATAGTCGGCCAGATCAGGGAGATGGGCGACCAGGTTCTCCCCATGATCCGTACCGCTCTGCAGGCGTTCGTGCGGCGCGATCCCGACGAGGCTCGGTTGCTTCCGTCCATGGACGAGCCAATCGACAGGCTCAATCGCAACATGTACCGGGAGGTGGTCGACACGGGGTCAGATCCGGCAATGCTCGAGTGGGCGACGCGGATGATGATGGTGTCGCGTGCGCTCGAAAGGATCGGCGACCAAGCTGTGGACATCGGCGAGCAGGTCGCATTCGTGACCACAGGGCAGCTTCAGGAATTCATCGAGGAAGGCATCTCAAACAGGAATGGTCACGACTGATCGCCCACCGAGGATCTTGATCGTCGAGGACGAACCGGCACTGGCCGACTCGGTCCGTTATGTCCTAGAGATGGAGGGGTTCGAGGTCGTCATTGCCGAGAACGGGCGGGCCGGGCTGGAAGAGGCCCGCAAGGGACAGATGAACCTGGTGTTGCTCGACCTCATGCTCCCCGAGATCTCAGGTCTGGATGTCTGTCGCCATATCAGGGCGATCTCCGACGTGCCGATCATCGTGCTCACCGCCAAGGACAGCGAGGCAGACAAGGTCGCCGGACTCGAGCTTGGAGCGGACGACTACGTGACCAAACCCTTCTCGTTGCGAGAGTTGGTGTCGCGGGTGCGGGCGGCGCTGCGCCGCTACGACATGGCAGACATCAGGGCAGTCAACGGAGGAGAGGTCCTTCGTGCCGCCATGGTCGAGATGGACATCGACCGCCACGAGGTCCGGGTTGCCGGTAGCCTTGTCCCGCTGCGGCCCAAGGAGTTCGAGCTGCTCGAGGCGCTGATACGCCGCAAGGACAAGCTTGCCACCCGCGAGATACTCATTGAAGAAGTGTGGGGCCCGCACTACTTCGGTGACACCAAGACCCTGGACGTCCATATCAAACGCCTCCGTCAGAAGCTCGAATCCGATCCACACCGACCGGCGTTGATCACCACCGTCCGCGGTCTGGGGTACAAGCTGATCGATGCCTGAAGCCGTCGGGGCGCGCCGACCCTCGACGCTGGGCCGACGTCTAGTCACCTGGTACGCCCTCACCGTTCTCATCGTCCTGATGGGTGTGGGTGTGGGGGTGGACCGCTTGCTTGCCGACCAGGTCCGCCAGTTGCTCACCGAGTCGCTGGAGAGGCAGGCGACGACCATCGTCGCACTTGCCGAGCCCGACGGATTGCACAGCATGGCGAGCCGTCTGGGCGAGGAAACCGGCATGAGGGTCACCTTCATCGATATCGAGGGCGTCGTCCTCGCCGACTCGGACGCAGATGCCGCCGCGTTGGAGGATCACAGCACGCGCGAAGAGGTGCGCGAGGCGATGCAGGGCGAAGTCGGGTCGGCGGAACGGGAGAGCGAAACGACCGGGCAGGCATACCTGTACACCGCCATACCGCCACGCGACGGCCTCATCGTGAGGGTCGCCCTCCCGCTCGTGGAGGTGCAGGAGCGGCTCGATCGCTCCCGGCTGGCGATGTTCCTGGTGGGTCTGGCGGTGGCCGCCGTCGGGCTCTTGGTGGTGTGGCTGGTTGCGCGTCGCCTCGCCGCACCCATCGAGAAGCTCACCGTATCGGTCGACCGAATCGCCGAGGGCGACCTCGCAACGCGAGTGCCGCCGAGCCGGGTGGTCGAGGTGGGGCGGTTGGGTTCCGCCTTCAACCACATGGCGGAGCAACTCGGGGCTCGGTTGGAGGAGGCCGACCACGAGCGGGCGCGGCGGGACCTGGTGCTGGCCACCCTGGACAGCGGCGTTGTTCTCATCGAACCGGACGACGCGGTTGCCTACGCCAACAAGGCGGCAGCGGACCTGATCGGCCCAACTCCCGAGACGCTCTCTCGGTTGGTCCCCCACCCGCTACAGGGGCTGGTGCGCACGGCACGGGAATCGGGCGAGACTGCGACCGACGAGATCCGGCACGGTCGCCCCGAGCAGGTCTTCGAGGTGAGCGCCGTACCGTTGGATGTGCATGGCGATGTGGTTCTCGCCATCCGGAACGTGACCGAGCAGCGCCGAATCGAGTCGATGCGCTACTCCTTCGTCGCCGACGCATCGCACGAGTTGAAGACCCCGGTGGCAGCGATCCAGGCGGCAATGGAGACCGTCCAGACGGCGATAGACCGCGACCCGGCGACTGCCAAGCGTCTCGCCGCTGGTGCGGAGCAGTCGGCGGTCCGACTCGGCCGGATCGTCGGTGACCTTCTCGATCTCTCTCGGCTCGAGACGGAGCAGATCAGTCCAGAAAAGGTCGAGCTTGCCGGTCTGGTTGCCGAGGTACTCGACCGAGCCGCGCCGTTGGCGGGGGAGCGCGGGGTGACGCTCGAGAGCAGCCTCCACCCGGTGGAGGTGTCGGGTCAGCAGAGCGACCTCGTGCTGGCGGTGAGGAACCTGGTGGAAAACGCCATCGGCTACACCGATCGGGGCGGCAAGGTCACGGTCCGTCTCGACAACGTCGAAGGAGGCGCGGTGCTCGTGGTCGAGGACACCGGCATCGGCATACCGACCCGCGATCTGCCCAGGATCTTCGAGCGGTTCTACCGGGTAGATGCCTCTCGCTCCCGCAACACCGGTGGAACCGGTCTCGGCCTCGCCATCGTCCGCCACGTCGCCCACCGCCACGGCGGCCGCATCGAAGCCGAGAGCGAACTAGGCAGCGGCAGCGTGTTCCGTTTGTCCCTACCTGGAGGTTCCTCTTCCTCCGTCCCCCCGCAGGGGGGAAGGGACCCGCTGCGGAGCAGCGGGTAAAGGGGCAGCCGAGGGGACGGAGAAGAGCCGGGCAGGTACTCCCTTCGCCGGGAGAAAAGAGCCCGCTGGGCGGCGGCCGATCATTTGACGCTCGGTACCATGCCGGTCCCCCTAAGGGGCCAAAACGGAGGAAGCAAATGATCAGGAAGCGATGGGCGACTTCTGCCCTTCTGGTGGTGGTGTTGTTGCTGGCGGCATGCGGTGGCGGTACGTCCGCTACAACCGTTGCGGGTGGCGGCGCCGAGACCACTGCCGCAGGTGGCGCCGAGACCACGGTGGCCGCCGATACGACGGCTGCGGCCGACACGACCATGGCTGCGGAAACGACGATGGCGACCGAGACCACCGAGGCAGCAACCGACACCACGGCGTCGGCTGCAGCACTGCCCGATCTTGGCGGCCAGGCTGTGACCGTGGCGGTGGAGAATGCCTACCCGCCGTTCAACTACATCGACGAGGACAGCGGTGAGCCGGTGGGGTGGGACTACGACGCCTGGAACGAGATCTGCTCGAGGCTCAACTGCACACCAGAGTTCGTGGAGACGGCCTGGGACGGGATGATCATCGCCGTCGGACAGGGTCAGTACGACGTCGCTGCCGATGGGATCACCATCACCGAAGACCGCAAGAAGCAGGTCGACTTCTCCGATGGTTACATTTCGGTCGAGCAGCGCCTCATGGTGCGCATCGATGAGGACCGCTTCACCACGCTCGAGGAGTTCAAGGCGGGTGACTACATCGTCGCCACGCAGACCGGGACAACCAACCTGGAGACGGCGACCGCCGAGTACGGCCAGGAGCGTGTCCAGGCCTTCGAGCAGTTCGGGTTCGCCGTCCAAGCACTGATCGGCGGTGATGTCGATGCGGTGATCATCGACGACACCGCTGGCCAGGGCTACATCGGTCAGAACGCCAACAAGATCAAACTGGTGCAGGGATCGCTCGTGTCCGACGAGCTCGGTTTCATCTTCCCCAAGGGGAGCGAACTGGTCGATCCGGTCAACGCCGCACTGGAGTCGATGCGTCAAGACGGGACTCTCGAGGAGATAAACGCCACCTGGTTCACCGGCTGAACACACCCGGAAACAGCAAGGGGCGCCGGGCCAGCCTGGCGCCCCGGAGCTGATCGTGTCCATCAGACGGGTTTCCGAGTCTGAGCGCAACCCTGAGTTGGAGCACGCCGCCATCGACGTTCCCGGGCTCAGCCGGCGGCTCGTCGACGCCCCTTGGTGGTTCTTCGCCCTGGTGGGCATACTCATCTTCCTTGGCTACCTGGTCTTCTTCGACCCCAGGTATGCCGGTGCCAAGGACGCGGTGATACAGGGGATACCGGTCACCCTTCGGTCGACGATCCTCGCTTTCGCCCTGGCACTTGTGGTGGGACTCTTCACCGGGTTGGGGCGGATCTCGCGCAACGTGGTCATCCGCAACCTGGCGACGCTCTATGTCGAGTTCGTTCGAGGGGTCCCGATATTGGTGCTCATCTTTGTGGTGGCGCTATGGATCGTTCCCGAGGTGAGCGACGCCCTCGGGTTGGCCAACCGGATCTCTCAGGAATGGAGGGCGATCCTTGCATTGACCATCATCTACGGCGCCTACATAGCCGAGGTGTTCCGGGCAGGTGTCGAGTCGGTGCCGGTCGGACAGATGGAGGCGGCCCGTTCGTTGGGGATGAAGCACCGGACCGCGATGCGGGTCATCGTCCTGCCGCAGGCGGTGCGCAACGTGCTGCCCGCGTTGGGAAACGACTTCATTGCCATGCTCAAGGACTCGTCGCTGCTGTCAGTGCTCGGGGTTCGCGAGATCACCCAGATGGGGAGGCTCTATGCCAACTCGTCTTTCGAGTTCCGGGAGACGTTCCTTGCCATGACATTTCTCTACCTCTTGTTCACGCTCATACTTTCCCTCGTGGTGCAGTGGTATGGCCGGCGGCTCCAACGTGTCTGAAGCCGTCCCAACCGAGCGGGTGGTGGTGCGCGACCTTCACAAGTGGTTTGGCGAGGTCCATGCCGTTGCCGGGGTGAACCTCACGGTGCGACCGGGGGAAGTGATGGTCATCGTCGGGCCGTCGGGCTCGGGGAAGTCGACCGTTCTGCGGTGCATGAACCATCTCGAGGTGCCCACCAGCGGTGAGGTCTACATCGACGGCGTTCATCTCGAGGCGTCGGGCACCGACATCAACCAGGTCAGGGCCGAGGTGGGGATGGTCTTCCAGCAGTTCAACCTATTCCCGCATCTTTCGGTTCTGGACAACATCACCGTGGCCCAGCGGAAGGTGCTCAAGCGACAGCGCCAGGAGGCCGAGGAACGGGCCAGGTCGATCTTGGAGAGGGTCGGCATCCCGGAGCAGGCTGGGAAGAAGCCGTCGCATCTGTCCGGAGGTCAGCAGCAGAGGGTCGCCATCGCCCGGGCGCTGGCCATGACCCCGAAAGTGATGCTTTTCGACGAGGCTACGTCGGCGCTCGACCCGGAGATGATCAAGGAAGTGCTCGACGTCATGCGTGATCTGGCAAACACCGGGATGACGATGGTGGTGGTTACCCACGAGATGGGGTTCGCCAGGCAGGTCGGGTCGCACCTCGTCTTCATGGATGAGGGCAAGGTGGTGGAGGAGGGTCCCGCCGATGAGGTGTTCGCCAACCCTCAACACGAACGGACCAAGAACTTCTTCGCCAAGATTCTCTAGCAGCGAGACGGCAGACGGCAGACGGCAGACGGCGGACGGCGGACAAGTAGCCTCTCTTGCCGTGCCAACATGGGACCCCGAGCCATGACGCCACTCCTCGACCGAGTAGATAACCCGTCCGATCTGCGCGATCTGACCTCGGAACAACTCGTCGACCTCGCCGCTGAGATCCGCGTTCGGCTGATCGAGACGCTGGCACGCACCGGTGGTCATCTCTCGCCCAATTTGGGGGTCGTCGAGTTGACGCTGGCTTTGCATCGTGTATTCGACAGCCCCAACGATCGGATCATCTGGGACGTCGGTCACCAGGCGTATGTCCACAAGCTCATTACCGGGCGTCGCGACACCTTCGACTCGCTGCGCACCTTCGGTGGTGTCTCCGGGTACCCGTCGCGCGCCGAGAGCCCCCACGATCATGTCGAGAACAGCCACGCCTCCACCGCCTTGAGCTATGCGCTCGGGCTGGCGATTGCCGCCGAGGATCGGGGAGAGGAGCGGTGGACGGTGGCGGTGATCGGGGACGGCGCGCTGACCGGTGGCATGGCATACGAGGCCCTGAGCCACATCGCGGTTCGGAGACCCCGTCGGTTTGTGATACTGCTCAATGACAACGGGATGTCATATCAGGCCACGGTGGGCGGGGTGGCTGCAACGTTGTCTGGCGTCCGGCTCGACCGGCGCTACGAGTGGGTCAAGCGGACCATCGGCCGTGTGCTGCGGAGCATGCCGCTTGTGGGCGACACCGCCGACGAGCTGGCGAGGCGTCTCAAGGAGAGCCTCAAGCAACTGGTCGAACCGAGCACCGTCTTCGATGCCATGGGTATCAAGTACGCCGGCACGGTCGACGGCCACGACCTCGAGCGGCTCGAGGAGACGCTGGTCAGGGCCAAGGGGCTCGACGAACCGGTCGTGATCAGGGTGCAGACCGAGAAAGGCCGCGGCTACCCGCCTGCGATCGCCGACGAGGTCGACCGCCTCCATTCCGTTGGTGCCTTCGACGTGGGCACCGGCAGGCCGCTCAAGGAAGAGCGCAAGCTGACCGATGTGGCCGGGGCCGCGCTGCTCGATGCGGCGAGGCGGCGGCCCGATGTCGTGGCGATCTCGGCGGCGATGGTGTCGAGCACCGGACTCCACGACATGGAGACCGAGATGCCCGAGCGGGTGATCGACACCGGCATCTGCGAGCAGCACTCGGTCACACTCGCCGCCGGTCTTGCCATGGGGGGGCTTCGCCCGGTGGTGGCGATCTACTCGACGTTCCTCCAGCGGGCCCTCGATCAGATAATCAGCGACGTGGCGCTCCACGACCTGCCGGTCACCTTCCTGGTGGACCGGTCGGGTGTGACCGGGCCCGATGGTCCGTCGCACCACGGCGTCTTCGATCTCACCTTCCTTCGGATGGTCCCCAACATGGTGGTGGGCGCCCCTGCCGACGCGGACGAGTTGTGCTCGATGATCGAGACGGCGATCGACCATCCCGGCCCGATCGCCATCCGCTTCCCCAAGGCGGCCGGGTCGGCCCTCCCCAGCCTTCCCGCCCCGGCGCTTCCGGTGGGCCGCTGGGACGAGGTCCGTCCCGGGACCGACGTGTTGGTCCTTGCGGTTGGTCGGATGGTGGAACCCGCGCTCAAGGCGGCCATAGGACTGGAGGGCAACGGGATCTCGTGCCGGGTCGTCAACGCCCGCTGGGTCAAGCCGCTCGACGCGCGGCTGATCGATTGGGCGGGCGACCACGAATTGGTGCTCACCATCGAAGACAATGTCGTCAGCGGCGGGTTCGGAGCCGCGGTGCTCGAGGCGCTGTCCACTCCCGGCATGGCGGGGAAGGTGCGGATGCTGGGGATCGGTGACGGCTTTCTCCCCGCCGGCTCCGCCGACGAGGTCCTCCGCACCGCCGGGCTCGATGTCGAGGGGATCAGCACGCGGATCCTCGAGTTGACCCGGAACCTCTGACAACGACCGTATGACGGACGATCGCGCCGCAGCCTGGCGCACTCTGTTGGCCGTCGCCTTGGGCGCGCTGCTCGCAGCTTGCCGCGTCAACATCGGAAGGCACAACGGTGGTTTCGACCAGTGCCGACACGACGGTCGCTTCTGTCATTACCGCCAGCACGATTCCGGGGACGTCCTTGGCCCTCTCGACCACCGTGCCGGTGACGTCCACGATTGCGGCTTCGACCACGACGATGGCCCCGTCGACAACCGTGGCTGAGGCCGGACCGGGAAAGCCTCGTAACAAACAAGACGACCCCGAGCTTGCCTGGAATGGGATCCTCGATTTCCTCGCACAGCTGAGTGTGTCCCCTGACCGGTCGTCACTGCCATTGGTGGTCGATCCGGAGTGCCCCTGTTACCGCGGCTACGACGACGTTCTGGCCGAGTTGGAGGAGAACGGGTGGAGGTATTCGGGCGATTCCCCTACGGTTACGACCGACTTCCTGGTGGTGGAGGAGATCTCACCGACCGAGGTGGTCGTGGCGGTTGAGACCAGGTCGCCGGCGGATCAGGTGCTCGATGCCACCGGCGCCGTGGTGCGCCGCGAGCCCCCGGTGAGGTCGAATCTGTCAGTGCTGTTGCGCAGAGGTGAGGACGGGCGATGGCGGATCGCACAGCTGGTAGACGCAGGGTGATTGGTCGCCGTCTCGCCGTCGTCCTGCTGATGGCGACGCTGGGGATGGCGCTGGCTCCCCCTGCCTCCGCCGACCTCGGCGCAGTCCCACCGCCCGAGGTGCGAGGCGAGCTCAACAGCCAGGGGCTCGGAATCGCCGCCCGCATCGCAAGGGACAACGAGCCCTCAACCAGTTCCCCGCCGCCTCCGTACCGGTGGGTGTTCCGGGAGTGGATCCTCCAGCCGGGCAACTGCGATCCTGGCCAGACCGACTACCAGGCATGGCGGATCGACAATGCCACCGGGTGGGTTCTCCGCTTCTACCGGCTCACCAGCGACGGATCGGGGCGTGACCCCGAGTTCGAGGAGAACAGCCCGATCAACCCGACGGTCTATGACACCGCCCTCGAGGTGTGGTTCACCCATGTTTGCTACGGCCCGCCGTTGCCCGATGTCGAGGCCGCTCTCTACGAGGCTTTGCCGGATCCCGAGGTCGGTGTCAGCCCCCGGGCCGGAATTCGGGGGGATAACCGGGATGGACACCTGGATCTGGTACCAGCAGAACTCAACGTTTGGTCCCGACCCCGAGCTGACCATCGGGTTTCCGGTGACCGACCCGGGTAGCGGAGTCTCATATCAGGTATCGGCTTCGGCATGGGCTACCTGGTTCCGCTGGGCCACCGAGGGCTCGGTCTACGAGTCGACCTCGCCAGGGGCGGGGTCGGAGGCCGAGGCGGCGGCGACTCATCTGTACGAGACCAAGGGCGTCTACCAGATCGACACATCGGTCCGCTGGGTGGGGACATACACCTACACCGGCTACACCGGTTCTGCCCCTGTGGGGCCGGTGGAACTCGCCGGAAACGTGTCCTATCCGGTGCGCGAAGTGCGCAGCCTTTTGCGCAACGGCCGCTGACCGGAGCCTTCACCGAAGGCATCGTCCCGCTGCGCCCGTTATGTTCACAGTGCCGAGGACTCCCAAGGAAGGGGCCAAATGATGAAACGAAGGATGTTGCTTCTCGTCTGTTTCGCCGTGGTGATGGCGGCATGCACTGCGGCTGCTCCTGATACGACGGGTGGGGCCACCGACACGACGGCCGCAGGTGGCACCGGTACGACCGTCGCAGGAGGCACCGGCACGACCGTCGCCGGTGACACAGGCACGACCGCCGCCGCTGCGCCGGCCGGCGAGACGCTGGCCGCAGTGCAGGAGCGGGGCACCCTGATCTGCGGGGTCAACGACGCCGTGCCCGGATTCGGGTTTGTCGACGCCGATGGCAACTTCGCCGGGTTCGACATTGACTTCTGCCGGGCGGTCGCCGCTGCGGTCCTCGGCGACCCCGAGGCGGTGGAGTACCGGCCTCTGACCACCGAGCAGCGGTTCACCGCTCTCCAGTCGGGCGAAGTCGACGTGCTCATCCGTAACACGACCCGCACCGCGGGGCGCGACGGTGAGCTCACATCGACATTCCTGACCACGACCTTCTATGACGGTCAGGGGATGATGGTGAGGGCCGACAGCGGGTTCGAATCCATCGATGACATGACGGACACCGCCATCTGCACGCTGTCGGGAACCACCACCGAAGGGAACCTCTCCGACCGGATGGGCGACATTCCGTACGAGCCGATCACCTTCGAGGAAAACGAGCAGATACAGGCGGCCTTTATCGCCGGCCAATGCGACGGTTGGACGTCCGACCGGAGCCAGCTCGCCGGCGTTCGCTCGACCTTCCCCGATGAAGAGGGCGGACCGGATTCGCTGGTCATATTCGACGAGATCTTCTCCAAGGAGCCGCTGGGCCCGGTGGTGCGCGACGGCGACAGCCAGTGGGCGCAGGTGGTCGATTGGGTGGTGCTCACCACCATTCAGGCCGAGGAGTTCGGGATCGACTCCACCAACGTCGCCACCTTCGACGACACCGAAGACCCCAATATCCGACGCTTCCTCGGACTCGAGATCGAGGACCCGGAAACCGGTGAGCTGGCGGTATTCGACCCCGGTCTGGGAATCGAGCCCGGCTGGCAGGCGACGATGATCGAGGCGGTAGGCAACTATGCCGAGATCTATGATCGCAACGTGGGGCCGAACAGCCCCCTCGGGCTGGAGCGGGAGTTCAACGCACTTTGGACCGATGGAGGGCTGCTCTACGCCCCTCCATACCGGTGATCATCGCTGAGGGGGGCGGCCGCAGGGCCGCTCCCCTCCACCAAACCCGATGAGCGCACCGGGCCAAGCAGCCCGCATCCCGTTCTGGCGCAACACCAGGGTGCTGCGCGTCGGCGCCCAGGTCGTGGCGGCGGGGGCGGTGATCCTCATCTTCTACGTCCTCTGGTTCAACCTGACCAACAACATGCGGCGTGCGGGGATCTCGACCGACTTCGACTTCCTCAACCAGCCCTCGGGGGTCGACATCGCCGGCAGCCCAATCAGCTCCCGAGCTGCCATAAGGCGCACCCTGCTGGTCGGTGTGAAGAACACGCTGGCACTGGCCGTCATCGGAGTACCGCTGCTGATCATCATCGGCGTGATCGTCGGCATCGCCCGGTTGTCGACGAACTGGCTGGTGGCCAAGGCGGCGGCGGTCTATGTCGAGGTCCTGCGCAACATTCCGCCGCTGCTGATCATCTTCTTCGCCTTCAACGCGGTGATCCTGCAACTCCCCCCGATCCGCGAGGGCTACACGCCATTCGGATGGTTCGTGGTGAGCAACCTGTTCATCGCGGTTCCCGGACTGAGTGCCGGCGCCAACCTTGCGGTGTTCCTCGGTTTGCTCGGCACCGGTCTCGTGGTGGCGGGATTCATCTGGTGGTGGCGAACCAGGGTTTCGGAGCGGACCGGCGAGCCACACCACCGGGCTCTGTGGGCGGGCGGCGTGTTTCTCCTCTTCGCCGTGGTCGGCTACCTGATCCTCGATCGGCCGTTCACCATCTCGCTTCCAGCGCTCGAGGGGCGGCGCATCGCAGGGGGGTTCAGCGCGCTCGGCTCGTTCGTGGCGGTGATGGTGGCTCTCGTCCTCTACACGGCGAGCCATGTCGCCGAGATCGTGCGGGGGAGCATCCAGGCGGTCGCCAAGGGCCAGACCGAGGCGGCGGAGGCGCTCGCCCTCCGCCCGTTCCAGCGACTCCGCTTCGTGGTGCTTCCCCAAGCCTTTCGTATCGCCGTCCCACCCATGATCAACCAGTTCCTCAACTTCGTGAAGAACACGTCGCTCGCCTTGGCGGTGGGATATGCGGAGATCACACGCATCGTGCGTCAGACCATCGGGAACGGGCAGCCGGCACCCCAACTCATCCTCCTTCTCATGCTGGCCTATCTCGCTTTCTCGATCGTGATCTCGCTGGTGGCCAACGTGGTCAACCGCAGGCTCCAATTGGTGGAGCGATGAGCGTCGAGCTTGCTCCCCCCGAGCAGCACCAGGCGCCATCGACCAGGTTGCGACCGAGGGAGTGGGCCAAGCGCAACCTGTTCTCCACCTGGTACAACACCCTGCTCACCCTCCTGGTCGGAGGGGCCCTCGTGGCGGGCGCAGTCCTTCTGCTTCGTTGGGTCTTCTTCGAGGCCGACTGGGAGATCATCCGGGTAAATCTCCTGCTGTTCCTGATGGGGCGATTCCCCCGCGACCAGCTATGGCGTCCCTGGGTCGCCACCGGGCTCATCGCCGTCCTGATCGGTGTCGTGGCCGGTGCCGCTCGAGCCACGGCAACGGGCCGAGCCGCCGAGTCAGGGCTCCCTCCCCCTCGGTCCACAACTCCGCAGGGCTGGGTGCGTCGCTTCTGGCCGGTGATCGTCCTTATCGGGGTGCTGCTGGCGCTCACCCGTACCTGGATCCCGGCGCTGCTCACCGTGGGGTGCGTCGCCGCCGGGGTCGGCGCTTACGCCGTCGGGCTGCGGCTCCCCGCCGGCGTCCGTCGCTGGACCTGGTTGATCGCGCTCGGATTGTTGGTCGCGATCTACCTGGTGCTCTCCGGGGGCGGTGTGGGTTGGGAGCAGTGGGGCGGCCTCCACCTGAACCTCTTCCTCACAGCGGCCGGGATCCTCTTCGCGTTCCCGATTGGGGTGCTGCTGGCGCTGGCCCGCCGATCCACCTTGCCCGTGGTGCGGACCATCGCCGTGGGTTACATCGAGTTCATCCGCGGCGTTCCCCTGATCACGCTGCTCTTCATGGCTGCATTCGCCCTCGGGTTCCTCATCCCGGTCAACCTCCGGCCGGGGCAGGTGACCAGGGCCCTGATCGCCATCACCGCCTTCGAGGCGGCCTACATCGCCGAGATAGTGCGGGGCGGACTCCAGTCCATACGACGTGGGCAGGTGGAGGCGTCGCAGGCGCTCGGACTCCCCGCCTGGAAGACCACGCGCCTAATTGTCCTCCCCCAGGCTCTGCGGACGGTGATCCCCGCAATGGTCGGCCAGTTCATATCGCTCTTCAAGGACACATCGCTGGTGACGATCATCGGGCTCACCGATGTGCTGCGTGTCTCAACGCTGGCGACGACCCAACCGGACTTTCTCGGACGTGGTCTCGACGTGATCACCTTGGCCTTCATCGCCCTCATCTTCTGGACTGGCTCGTACACAATGTCGCGTGAGGCGCGGCGTCTGGAGAAGCGACTCGGGGTGGGTGAGAGATGACAGAGATATCCGACGCCACGCAGGCCAAGGGCGAGGCGATCATCGAGTTGGAGGGCGTCAGCAAGTTCTTCGGCGATTTTCAGGCGCTCGACTCGATCGACATGCGGGTCGGTCGTCAGGAGGTGGTGGTCGTGATCGGCCCCTCGGGGTCGGGTAAGTCGACCTTGGTCCGTTGCATAAACCGTCTTGAGAAGCACGATCGCGGGCGGATCGTCGTCGATGGCATCGAGTTGACCGACGACATCCGACACATCCAAGAGGTCCGGCGCGAGACCGGGATGGTCTTCCAGCAGTTCAACCTCTTCCCCCACCTCACCGTGATGGAGAACATCACCCTCGCCCCCCATGAGGTCCGTCACCTTCCCAAGAAGGAAGCCGAGGGCCTGGCACATCGGATGCTGGAGCGGGTCAAGATCCCCGAACAGGCGCACAAGTTCCCCGGCCAGCTATCGGGCGGCCAGCAACAGCGGGTCGCCATCGCCCGTGCCCTCGCCATGCAGCCCAAGGTGATGCTCTTCGATGAGCCCACCTCGGCGCTCGACCCCGAGATGATCAGGGAGGTGCTCGAGGTGATGGAGGAATTGGCCCAATCTGGGATGACCATGATCGTGATCACCCACGAGATGGGATTCGCCCGCGCCGTTGCCGATCGTGTCGTCTTCATGGCCGACGGCCAGATCGTCGAGGTCGGCACCCCCGAGCACTTCTTCGAGGACCCCGAGGAGGACCGCACCAAGCTGTTCCTCAGTCAGATCCTCTAGAGAGGCGGAAGACGGCAGACGGAAGACGCGGCGCCCCCTCCCGGTGAGGGAGGGGGTTGGGGGAGGGTGATTCGTGTCCCGCGCCCGCATTGAGTCACCCCCTCCGCTCGCTCCGCTCGCGCCTCCCCTCATCGGGTGAGGCAGAGCCTTCTCTGTGGCGGAGGGAATCGAGCCGGGGCCGCGGCCTTCAGTGCCTCGTCTTGCCGACACCTTGATCGAGGTCATCCCACAGGTCCTTCTCCGCCAGGTCGATCACGGTCCATGCCATGGCAAGGGCGCCGTCGCGGATCGCGCTCTCCCCGGACTCGGTCACGGTCTTGGCGGCAAACTCGGGCTGATGGTTTACCGCCGGGAAGCAATCCAATCCCAGCAAGGGATGGATCGAGGGAACCACCCAGGAGACGTTTCCCATGTCGGTCGACCCCGCCGCCTCGGGAGGGAAGTCGCTGGCGTGGAGCATGGTGCGTCCCATTTCCTCGCTGTTGGCTGCGTAGAGATCAACCAGCAGAGGGTTGCTCCGCAGGCTGTCGTACGCATGGCCGACGGGCTCGATCTCGACGGTGCACCCCGTCGCCAGCGCCGCCGCTTCGAAGCATGCCTGAACCTTGGCCATTACCTCATCGAGGCGTTTGCGTTCCGGGGCCCGCACATACCAGGTCGAGCTTGTCGATGAGGGGATGACGTTGGCGGCGTCACCGCCGTGGGTGACGATGCAATGCACCTTGTCAGAGGACAAGAGTTGCTGACGGAGGGTGGCGACGTTGACGTAGGCCTGCACAAAGGCGTCGAGCGCGTTCACCCCGAGGTGGGGGGCGAAGGAGGCGTGTGACTCCTTGCCACGGAAATGGACGTCGAGGTGGGCGACGGCGAACATCGCCGGGTCGACTATGTCGAATGGTGCCGGGTGGATCATCATGGCGGCGGCGGCATCGGAGAAGGCGCCCGCCCCGATGAGGTCCACTTTGCCCCCGTACTGCTCCTCGGCGGGGGTACCTAGGACGGTGACTCGGCAACCCAGGTCTTCGGCGAGCGGCGCCAGCGCCAACCCGGCACCGAGCGCCGCGGTGGCGATCAGGTTGTGCCCGCAGGCGTGGCCGACGGCGGGCAGGGCGTCGTACTCGGCACAGATCACCACTTCGGGCCCGGTGGAACCCGATCTGGCGACAAAAGCCGTCTCCAGACCGTAAGCGGGGAACTCGACCTCCATGCCCCGACCATCGAGGAACCGGGCGAGCCGGGCAGCGGACTCGTGCTCCTCGAAGGCGATCTCCGGGTTGTCGTACATCCATTGGCTCAATTCGCGCAGTTCGGCCTCTACCTCGCCGAACCGTTGTTCTGCCCGCTCTTTGTGCTCCATCAGCCTCCTCACCCGACCGGGCGAGGGTACCCGAGGCGGTGTTGCCAGCTTCGATGGAGCGCGCTTCGTAGCGGCGGCTCTCGCAAGGCGGGAATCACTCGAGGTTGATCTTCGACAGGGCGGGTATGACACTGCTGAGCTAATGACAGTCCTCGTCGTCACTGCCGTGTTCCTCGCCGTCTACAACAACGTGGCTCATATCTCCTTGTGGGAGAAGGTCTGGAGCCGCAGCTATGTCGTCCTCAATCTCGCCGTGGCCGGCTCGATGCTTCTCTTGGCGCGGCCCCTGCTCACCGCCGCCCAGCTCGGGTTGGGAGAGGACTCATGGATTCCCGGGCTTGCCTGGGGAGCGGTGACCATGGTCGCCGGGGCGGGGGTGCTCTTCGTGTCGCAGCGTGTGCCGGCCGTTGCGAAGACCTTCGAGGACCGGCGCTACGCCGAGCTGAGCGATGCCGATGCGGTGAGGCACGCCCTGGTCAGGGTGCCGCTGGGAACGGCACTGCTCGAGGAAGTCGCGTTTCGCGGCATCCTATTTGCGCTCTTGGAGTCGGCCTTCTCGCAATGGGTAGCCGTGATCGGGAGCAGCGTCATCTTCGGCATCTGGCATGTAGGCCCGGTGCTCCGCGGTCTTCGGGCCAACGGGTCGCCACCGGGGAGCCCCGGTGGGTGGCCAGGTTTGTGGCGCGGACTCGTCCTCACCACATTGGCGGGGCTCGGATTTGGGTTGCTCCGGGTATGGAGCGGCGGCATCCTCGCCCCCTTCCTGCTCCACTGGGCCGTCAATGCTCTCGGAGTGCTGACTGCGGTCCAGCGCCAGCGAAGGCTCGCCAGCGGGAGGGTTGTCACCTCCGAGACCTGAGCGGCGACGGTCACGCGGTCGCCGGGTAGGACCCTGGGTCGAGTTGGTTGAGGAACTCGGCGCAGCGCTGCGCTTCCCCGCTCTCTCCGATGGCCCCCGCCACCCTCCGCAGCCCATCGAGGCAGCGGAGGAACCCCCGGTTCGATGGATGCTCCCATCGAACAAAACCGGATCCGCGCCACCCGTTGGCCCGTAGTGCGTCGAGACCGCGGTGGTATCCAACGCGGAAATAGGCATAGGACTCGACCAGTTGCGGAACCGTGGCGGCGCTGCTCTCGACCAACTCGCCGAGTGTTGCCCAGCTGAGCGAGACGGTGGGCTCGGCGGCGGTCACGGCCGCCAGGGTCAGCCGCGGGTCATCACCCGAGAGCGCCTGCGACAGACCCAGCGTGACCTGCGGGTCGACCTCGGGGAGAACAGTCTCGGGCGGTCCTTCCGGCGAGAAGGTGACATCGGCCATGGCCACATTCTGCCAGCGACAACCCCGCAACCCAGGGTTCGAAGCGCGCCACAGAGACAACTCCAACCCTGAGTTGGAGATCAGGCGCTGATGGTGAGGTCCATCGGCTCCGGGGTCAGCAGCAACTCGTCGCCGGCCACTCCCACGTTGAGGATGTCGCCCTCCGAGATCTTCCCCTCGAGCAGCAACATGGCCAGCGGGTCGGCCAACTGCGTCTGGATGACCCGCTTGAGCGGCCGCGCCCCATACGTGGGGTCGTAGCCGCGCTCTGCGAGCCAGTCCTTGGCTTGGTCGGAGACGTGGAGGGTGATGCGGCGCACCTCGAGTCGCTGCGCCAGGTGACGAAGCTGGATGTCCACGATCTGCCTCAGGTCCTCCGGGCTCAGCCGGTGGAAGACCAGCATCTCGTCGACCCGGTTGAGGAACTCAGGTCGGAAGTGCTCCCGCGCACGTCCCAAGACCCGGTCCTCGATGACCTCCTCGGGGAGTCCGGGGTCGATGAACTCGGAGCCAAGGTTGGAGGTCATGATCACGACGACGTTGGAGAAGTTCACCGTGCGACCCTGACCGTCGGTGAGCCGGCCATCGTCCATCAACTGGAGGAGCACGTTGAAGACGTCGGGGTGCGCCTTCTCTATCTCATCGAGCAGCACCACCGCGTAGGGGCGGCGGCGGACGGCCTCGGTGAGTTGTCCACCCTCCTCGTACCCGACATAGCCGGGCGGGGCGCCGATCAATCTGGACACCGAGTACTTCTCCATGTACTCCGACATGTCGATGCGGACCATGGCCCGCTCGTCGTCGAAGAGGAACTCGGCGAGCGCCCGCGCCAGCTCGGTCTTGCCGACACCCGTGGGTCCGAGGAAGATGAAAGAGCCGATGGGACGGTGCGGGTCTGAGAGACCGGCACGGCTGCGGCGGATGGCGTTGGAGACGGACCCGACGGCGTCGTCTTGTCCGACGACCCGGTTGTGGAGGTGCTCCTCCAAGCGGATCAGCTTCTCGATCTCACCCTCCATCAGGCGCGACACCGGGATCCCGCTCCACCGGCTGACCACCTCGGCGACGTCTTCTTCTGTGACCTCCTCGGAGAGCATCCGCATCTCGGATTGCAGCTCGCCGAGGCGGGCCTCCTGTTCGGTCATGGTCCGTTCGAGGTCGCGCAGCCGCCCATAGCGGAGCTCCGCAGCTCGTTGCAGGTCTCCCTCACGCTCGGCGCGCTCCGCTTCGGCTTTCGATTGCTCGATCTGCTCCTTGGTGGCGCGGATGGCGGTGATCGCCTCCTTCTCCATCGTCCAGTGCGCCTCGAGCCGCTGGACCTCCTCCTCGAGGTCGGCCAGTTCCTTCTGGAGCGACTCCAAACGCTCGATCGAGGGGCGGTCGGACTCCTTCTGCAGAGCGGCCTCCTCGATCTGGAGCTGGATGATGCGCCGCTTCAGCTCGTCGATCTCCTCTGGCATCGAGTCGATCTCGATCCGGAGCCGGCTGGCAGCCTCGTCCACGAGGTCGATCGCCTTGTCGGGGAGGAACCGGGCGGTGATGTAGCGGTCGGAGAGGACCGCTGCCGCCACCAGGGCGGCATCGGTGATCCGGACACCGTGGTGGACCTCGTAGCGCTCCTTGAGCCCGCGCAGGATCCCGATGGTGTCCTCCACCGACGGCGGTTCGACCAAGACCGGCTGAAAGCGGCGCTCGAGGGCGGCGTCCTTCTCGATGTGCTTGCGGTATTCGTCGAGAGTGGTGGCGCCGATCATGCGGAGCTCGCCCCGAGCGAGCATCGGCTTGAGCATGTTGGATGCGTCCATGGCGCCCTCGGCGGCACCGGCCCCGACGACGGTGTGCAACTCGTCGAGGAAGGTGATCACGCTCCCTTCGGATGCGCGTATCTCGTCGAGCACCGCCTTGAGCCGTTCCTCGAACTCGCCCCGGTACTTGGCCCCGGCGACCATGGCACCCAGGTCGAGGGCGATGATCCGCTTGTCGGTCAGCGAGGTAGGCACGTCGCCGTCGGCGATTCGACGGGCCAGCCCCTCGACGATCGCTGTCTTCCCGACCCCCGGCTCGCCGATGAGCACCGGGTTGTTCTTGGTGCGCCGGGAGAGAACCTGGATCACACGGCGGATCTCTTCATCGCGTCCGATCACCGGGTCGAGCTTCTGACGGCGGGCCAACTCGGTGAGATCGCGACCGTATTGCTCGAGTGCGTTGAACGTCGACTCGGGGTCGGGCGAGGTGACGCGCTGTGTGCCCCGCACCGCGGCGAGCGCCTCCAATAGCCGTTGCCGGTCGATGCCAAGCCGACGCAGTTCCACGCCGATGGGGTCATCCGACTCCGACAAAGCCAAGAGAAGGTGCTCCACCGAGACGTAGTCGTCCTTGAGATCGGCGCGGGCAGTGTCGGCCGCTTCGAGCACCCGGTTCAACCCAGGGGAGAGTCCAGGCTCATTTGCCCCGTACACCTTGGGGAGGCCGTCGAGCACACGCTCCGCTTGCATCCTCAGTTCGGCCGGCTGGATCCCCATGCGGGCAAGCAGCGGGTAGACCAGCCCATCGGTCTGCCCCAGTAAGGCGGTGACCATGTGAGCTGGCTCGATGGCCGCATGGTTCGCATCCACCGCCAGCTGGCGGGAGTCAATGAGCGCTTGGCGGCTCTTGGTTGTCAGTTTCTCGAAATCCATCGGTGTGTCATCCCCGTGTAGCGTCCTCGAGGGTCAATTCCCAGAGCCTTGCTGTTCAACGCAGAAAACCTGAGTCGTATTCTATCAAGTTTGAGGATGCCTGTGTCGAGAATCGAACTGGTCGAACTGATGGAACCGGGCGATGTCAACATCCGCGGGTTCGTCCACGGCGGTGTGATCATGCGGCTGGCCGACACGGCCGCCGGGCTGGCGGCTGTGCGACATGCAGCCATGGCGGTGGTCACCGCATCGGTTGACTCGCTCGCCTTCCTCGCCCCGGTGCACGTCGGCGATCTCGTCCACCTCGTTGCCGAACTCACCAGGGTGTGGAGGACGTCGATGGAGGTCGAGGTCGAGGTCTGGCGGGAGGTTGTCAGCACCGGTCAGAGCGAACTCACGACCACGGCGTTCTTCACGATGGTCGGCGTGGATCAGGAGGGGAGACCCATGCCGGTACCACCACTGGAGGCCGAGACCGACGAGCAGATACGCCGAGCCGCGGCGGCCGACGAGCGCAGGGCGCGTCGGTTGGAGTTGCGGGGGGCCTGACAACCACCCACCTAAGGTCGGCCGTCGACCAAGGGAGGATGTCAGGTGCTGCAGGAGTTCCGTAACTTCCTCAATCGCGGCAACGTGATCGACGTTGCGGTGGGGTTCGTATTGGGCATCGCCTTCACGGCCATCGTCACCGCCATAGTCGAGGGTGTGGTCAACCCATTGATTGCGCTGGTGATCCCCGGGCTGGACGACCTGGGGCAGTGGATGGTCGGGTCCTTCGCCTTTGGGCGGGTGCTCAGCGCAATCATCAATTTCGTCGCCGTCGGGTTCGTGGTCTTCCTGATCATCAAGGCGTACAACAAGTTCAAGAGTGAGCATCCGGTCACACCAGAGAGCGCGTCGGATGAGGTCGTGCTGCTGACCGAGATCCGCGACGAGTTGAGGAGTCGCCCTGGTCGTTGAGCCCCGTGCTTTGTTCGCCTCCGCCGACCCTAGGGTTTGAACCCGTGCCATTGGTGGAGAGAGACTCACAACTCGCCATCCTCGATGAGGCCCTCGTCGAATCGGCCTCGGGTCGCGGGTCGGTGGCTCTGGTGCTGGGCGAAGCGGGGATGGGAAAAACCTCGTTGGTGGAGAGCTTCCTCGACGCTCATCCGGAGGTGCGATCGTTATGGGGCGCCTGTGACGACCTGACGACACCACGTCCTCTCGGGCCGGTCTACGACATCGCCCGGCAGGGAGATGGGGGGCCGCTGTTGGCGGCGGTCGATTCCGGTGACCCGGTGGAGGTGCGCGCCGCGTTCCTCGCCGAGTTGGAGCAGTCGCCCCCCGTGGTTGCTGTGGTCGAGGACGCCCACTGGGCCGATCAAGCGACGGCCGAGGTGGTGCAATGGGTGGGGAAGCGGATCGATCGGGCCCCCGCCCTGCTCATCGTGACGGCACGGATCGACTCGCTGCCGGTGGGGCACCCCATGCAGAGGGCGATCGGTCTCCTGCCCCCTCGTGTCGTGCGGCGGATCGAGTTGGGGCCGCTGACACAGCAGGGAGTCGACGAGCTGGCAGCCGATCAAGCCTTCGATCAGGCTCGTCTCCGCCACCTCACCGGTGGAAACCCATTCTTTGTCACCGAACTGATCGCAGCCGGCAGCGATGCCGTCATTCCTGGAAGCGTGCGTGACGTCGTCCTGGCGCGAACTGCCAACCTGTCGCCCGAGGCCCGGCAAGTCGTGGATCTGGCGTCTGTGATCCCCTCCCGGGCGGAGAGGTCACTGCTCGCCGCTACCGATGACATCCTGGACGAGGTCGAGGCAGCCGGGATACTCCGCTTCGATACCGAGTGGGTCTGGTTCCGCCATGAACTGGCCAGACGGGCCGTCGAAGGCGAGTTGTCGGCCGTTCGTCGCGAGGCGCTCAACCGGCAGGTGTTCGATGGGCTCGAGCGTGTGGGAGCCGACGCCGCCCGGCTTGTCCACCATGCCGAGCACGCCGGCTACGGGGCTGGTGTGGTCAAGTGGTCGCCATTGGCGGCCAGCAAGGCCGAGGCCGCCAGGGCGCACGTCGAGGCGTTTGCCCACCTGACGCGAGCCGTCGACCGTCTCGAGTCGTACCCGGTCGAGGAGCAGACCGACTTGTTGGGACGGCTCTCCTACGAGTCCTATGTCATCGGACAGGCTGCGGTGGCACTGTCATCGAGCGCCCGTCATGTGATGCTTCGGCGCCAGTCGGGAGATCAGGCGGCATTGGGGAGAGCCCTCCGTCTCGAATCGCGGGTTCACTGGACGTTCGGCGACCATGAACAGACCGCGGCGGCCGCCGCAGAATCGGTTGCACTTCTCGAGTCAGGGCCACCCGGTCCGGATCTGGCGATGGCCTACTCGGTGCTCTCTCAGTTGGCGATGCTCGCCTACAGGACAGACGAGGCGCTGGAGTGGGGTGAGAAGGCGATGACACTGGCCCGTGAGTTGGGGGACACCGACACGCTCTCGCATGCCCTCAACAACATTGCTGCCACCTTGGCCACCTCTTCCGATGAGTCGGAATGGCGTCCTCTGATGGAGGAGAGCCTCGCCATCGCCTTGCGCGAGGGGTATGACGACCACGCCGCCAGGGCCTACGCCAATCTCGCCTGGTCCAACCTCCGCCAAGGACGCGGGGACATATCGGCTGTTCTCGAGGAAGGCATCACTTTCACCCACGACTCACAGCAGGCGGTCTTCGAGCATTACCTCATCGCAACCAGAGCGCTGTACAAGATGCATCATGGGGATTGGGACCAGGCCGAATCCGACGCCAGATCGGTGCTCCAAGCCGATCAGTCGTCGGGCCAGGGGATCTTTCCGACGCTCACCGTGCTCGGACGGATCGCTGCGCGACGCGGCCGGTTCGACGAGGCGGAGGCGATCATCCAGCGCATCTGGGGAATGGCGCTCGCCACGGGAGAACTGATGCGAATCCAACCGTTCGCGGGCATACGAGCAGAAATTGCGTGGCTCAAAGGGACTCCCGAAGCCATCGTCGATGCAGTTGTGGAGGTGTCCGAGATCGCTGACCGCGTCGATGCCGAATCCTGGGAGTTGGGCGAGATCGCACTCTGGCGACACCGGGTTGGGCTTCCGGTCACCTTCAAGAGGATCGCTGAGCCATACCGTCTCCATATCGCGGGAAAATTCGCCGAGGCGGCGAGGGCATGGCAGGAGATCGGACAGCCGTACGAGGCGGCCGATGCGATGGCCGATTCGTCCGACCCGGCGCTGCTGGGGGAAGCAGTTGCCATCTTCGACCGGCTAGGGGCGGTTGCCGCTCAGCGAGCCAAGCGCCGTCTCGGTGAGCTGACCAGGACAAGGCGCCGGCTGACCACGATTCTCTTCACCGACCTCGTCTCATCGACAGAGCGCGCAGCCAGGTTGGGCGACGCCGCTTGGAGGAAGATGCTCGACGAGCACCACCAGTCCGCCGAGGTTGTCATGGCGGCGCACGGCGGCACGGTGGTGGCGACCACGGGCGACGGCGTTCTCGTCACCTTTGATATCCCCTCGTCCGCCGTCGACGCCGCTCTGGCACTCCGAAAGAGGCTCGGGCTCGATGGTCTCGAAATGCGGGCGGCCATCCACACCGGTGAGGTGGAGGAGACCGACGGTGAACTCCGCGGAGTGGCGGTGCACATCGCCTCGCGTCTTCTCGCCGAGGCAGGCGACCGGGTAGTGGTGTCGAGTACCACCCGTGACCTCGGCAACCGGGTCGGGCCATCGGTTCGTCGACCTCGGTGAGCACGAATCTGCGTGGCGTACCGGAGAGTTGGCGGATGTTCGAGGTGGTGGAAGGCGGCTGATGGGATCAGCGGTTCGCTTTTCAACAGCCCTAATGTGCGGTCGAGCTCGGCGAGCCGCCACTCCAGATACCGCTTCTCCGTGGGATTGGCGCACAGTTCCAGGGCGCGGCGGAAGGCGGCCGCGGCCGCCTCCACCTGGCCGAGACGAGATAGCAGGTCCTCCTCGGGTGGCATGGAGGTACGGATATTCCTCCAGGCGATCCACCCGCCAGTGCCTCGTCGGCCTCGACCAAGCCGGCTGCGGCCCATCGCGCATCGCCACTGCCACCGCCCGGTTGAGCGCCACCACCGGACCCGGCCGCATGTCGAGCAGGGCGTCGTATAGCCCGACGATCTGGTCCCAATCGGTGTCGGCGGCATCCGCAGCATCGGCGTGTACCGCCGCGATCGCCGCCTGGGTCTGGTACTGGCCAGGACATCCGCCGCCGCAGTGCCCCGGTGAGCACCTCGATCCCTCCGCCATCATGGTGTGATCCCACAGATGGCGTCTCTGCTCTTCGAGGAGAACGAGGCTGCCGTCGTCACCCGACGCGGGCGCCGCGCCGGGAGTGGGTGAGCAGCATCAGGGCGAGCAGACCGCCCACCTCCGGCTCGTCGGGCATCAGGCCCCAGAGGACACGGGTCAGCCGAATCGCTTCCTCGCACAGATCGAGCCGCAGAAGATCGTCCCCGGTCGAAGCCACGTGGCCGGCAGTGAATGCCAGATAGAGGGTCGCCAGGACGCCGTCGAGCCGGTCGGGCAGCTCGTGGGCGCTCGGGGATCCTGATACGGGATCCCGGCTGCGGCGATCTTGCGCTTCGCCCGGACCAGTCGCTTTGCCATCGTCGCCTCGTTGACCAGGAAAGCGCGGGCGATCTCGGGGGTGGACAACCCGCCGAGGAGCCGGAGGGTGAGCGCCACCCTCGCCTCGGCGTTCAGCGCCGGGTGGCAGCAGGTGAAGACGAGGCGTAGCCGGTCGTCGGGGATCTCCTCGGCGGCAGTCGGGATCGTCATCGATCACGAGAGCAGGTCCCTGAGCCGAAGCCTCCAGATCGAACCGCTTTGCCTCGCGCCTGACCCGATCCAGTGCCTTGTTGCGTGCCGTAGTCGTGATCCATGCCGCCGGATTCTCGGGGATGCCCCGCTCCGGCCATATGCGGATTGCCGTCTCGAACGCTTCCTGGACCGCCTCTTCTGCCAGGTCGATGCTGCGAAAGACCCGGGCGAGGGTGGCCACCACCTTCCCGGACTGCTCCCGGAAGGCGACGGCCACCGCTCGCTGCGGGTCAGGGATCGGTGGCTCACCCGCCACCAGGCTCATCGGCTCAACCGAACTCCAAGATGGGCCGCACCTCGATGGAGCCGGTCTTGGCACCCGGAATCTGGGCCGCCCAGTGGACGGCGGTGTCGAGGTCGGGGCAGTCGAGGACGTAGTAGCCGCCGATGACTTCCTTGGTTTCGGCGAACGGGCCATCGGTGAGAAGAGTCTCGCCGTCGCGCACCCGGACGGTGGTGGCGGTGCTGCTCGGCTCGAGCGCCTCCCCGCCGGCGAGAACGCCCGCCGTCGGCCCCGGCCTCACCGAAGGCGTTGTAGGCGTCCATTACCTGCTGCCACACCTCGGGTGAGACCTCCTCCTGAGACTCCTCGCCTGCGATCAGGGCCAGGTACTTCATGCCACTCCTCCCGGAGCTCGTGGGCCGGATCTCGCCACCGGCACCCTACGAGATGACGACGAACCGGGTCATGCCGGAAGGACAGGCATTCGCCTCGCTGCCCTAGCGTCAGAACGGAGCGGGGCCGGCTCCGACGACGCGCACGGTGGCGCTGTCGCCGAAATCTCGTTGTCTGGGTCGAGCACCGCGGCGCTGCGGGCGGTGCCGGTGTCGATGAGGACCTGTAGGGCCTTCCCGACGATGCTCGAACCACGGCTCACCTCGACGCTCGCCGTCCCAATGCCCGGGGTGGCCATCGACCGAGGACAGTTGTCCCGGCACCGACGTCGAGCAGCACCCCGTTGGGGTCGAGCACCCGTATCGGACCTTCGTATTCGGCCATGCGATCAGTCGTCTCGCCGCGCACGGGCTGGCTCCTGCTGTGCAGCACGATCTCGCGACGGTAGCTGCGGTGGACCTCGCGCACCCTCCGCTCGGCCTCCTCGGCCATCTCCTCGACTTTGCGGCTTCATCTCGGCGACGTCCCGGCGAAGTTTGTCGATCTCCTGCTTCGAGCTTCATGACCCGCTTCACGCCCTCGAGGTTGAGCCCTGCCTCGGTCAGCGCCTGGATCAACTCGAGCCGCTCCAGGTCGGCGCGGGAATAGCGGCGGGTGCCCCCCGGAGTGCGGTATGGCTCGATGAGCCCACGACGCTCGTAGATCCGCAGAGTCTGGGGGTGCACCCCGGTCAACTCGGCGGCCACCGAGATGACGAAGACCGCCTCGCTCCTCTGCGTCCTCCTGAGCCATGTCAGACCCTCAGGTTGGCGCGCGGGTTCTCAGGCTCGAAGGCACGAAGCTCCTCGAGCAGCTTCTTGGCGTCTCTGCTGACCTTCTGGGGTACGACGACGTCGACCGTGGCCAGGAGGTCTCCCGGCTTCCCCTTCCGCGATCGATCCCCTTACCCCTCACCCGGAACGTCTTTCCCCCCGGTGTACCCGGGGGCACCTTGAGCGTCACCGAACCGTTGAGCGTGGGGACTTCGACCTTTGCGCCCAGCACCGCCTCCGAGTAGGTGATGGGCACTTTCACGGTGAGGTCGTCGCCGCGCCGACCGAATACCGGGTGATGTGCCACGTGCGTCTTGATGAGAAGGTCTCCGGGCGGGCCGCCATTGCGACCCGGGGCCCCCTTGCCCTTGAGCCTGATCGTGCCCCCCGGCTTGACGCCCGATGGCACACGCACCTTCACGTTCCTGGCGCGGACCTCGGTTCCGGAGCCGTGACATTTGGCGCAAGCATGCTCGATCAACATCCCCGAGCCGCGGCATTGCGGACACGGCGATGCGAACGAGAACACTCCCTGGTTCTGGGCGACGGTCCCCGAGCCACGGCAAGTAGGGCAAACGGTCACCTGCGTACCCGGTTCGGCGCCCGACCCGTGGCACCGGCTGCAGGTTGCCTCGCCATGAACCGTGACCTCGGTGTCCACCCCGCGCACCGCCTCGTCGAAGGTGAGGTGAAGCTCAGTGGTCAGGTCCGCGCCCCGCTGCGGGGCGGAAGTACGGCCTCCTCGACCCTCCGAAGAGATCGCCGAGCCCGCCATCCCGCCGAAGAGGTCGGATAGGTCCTCGACACGGACCCGTTGGCCGGCACCGTATTGTCCGGTACCACCGAACCCGCGGAACCCGCCGCTGTCGACCATGCTTGCGGACTTCGTCGTACTCCTTGCGCTGCTCGGGGTCGGAGAGCGTGGCGTACGCCTCGGAGATGTCCTTGAACTTGCTCCTCCGCCTCCTTGTTCCCCGGGTTGGCGTCGGGGTGGTGCTTCTGGGCGAGCTTGCGATAGGCGCGCTTGATCTGGTCCTGGTCGGCATCCCGGCCGACGCCCAGCACCTTGTAGAAGTCCTTGTCAACCCAGTCGCGGTTCATTGCCGTGGGGTGATCCTCCTATGTTCCCGCGGAGGGCTCATCCATGATCGACCACGACCAGTGCTGGGCCGAAGCACCCGGTTCCCCAGCATGTAGCCGCGCCGCAGTTCCTGGGTCACGACCAGTTCGCCCTCGCCACCACCTGGAGCCGCCACCGCTTCGTGGACCGTCGGGTCGAAGTCCATCGCCGAGCGCCTCGATCGGCACCAGGCCCTCTTTGCCGAGGGTGTCGAGCAGAAGGTTGAAGGTCCCCTTGACCCCGTCGAGCATCTTGCGCTCGGTCTCGGTCTCCGGCTCGATCGCCATCGCCGCGTCGAGGCTGTCGAGAACGGGGAGCAACGAGTGGACTACACGCTCCGAGGCGCGCTCGACGATGGCGCCCTGGTCGCGCAGTGCCCGCTTGCGGAAGTTGTCGAAGTCGGCCGCGACGCGGCGGAGGTCGTCGAGGTCAGCGCGTGGCCTCGTCGCGACTCTCGCTGAGAGCGCTCAACATCACCTGACGCGCCTCCTCGGGGTCTTCCGGGAGCTCGAGACCGAGGGCGTGCGGGTCGAGAGGCTCCGGTCTCGGGAACCGTCTCCGCCGTCGACAACCTCGCCCTCGACTGACCTCGGGCTCCGGGTCGCGGTCATTCGTCGCTCACTGCCGTCCGCCGTTCGCCGTCCGCAGTCCGATGGAGCAGGCCATCAGGCCTGCTCCTCCTCGCCCTCATCGACGATCTCGGCTTCGACGATGTCCTCGTCGTCGGCGGACGGACGACTCCTCGCCCGCCTGCTGCTCGGCGCGCCTGCTGGTAGATCCGCTGGGCCAGCGCCTGCGATGCGGTGATCACCGCCTCCATCTTGGAGCGGATCTCGTCAGCCGCCGCCGACTGGTTCTCGAGTGTGGAGCGGAGCTCCCCGAGGGCGGACTCGATCTGGGTACGCTCGTCGTCGCTGAGCTGCTCGGCCTGCTCGGTGAGCAGCTTCTCGGTCTGGTGCACCAACTGGTCGCCCTGGTTGCGGGTCTCCGCCGCCTCGCGCCGCTGCCGGTCCTCGTCGGCGTACTGTTCGGCGTCCTTCACCATCCGGTCGATATCATCGCTGGCAAGCGCGGTGCCACCGGTGATGGTCATCGCCTGCTCCTTGCCGGTGCCGAGATCCTTGGCGTTGACCGGCGACGATCCCGTTGGCGTCGATGTCGAAGGTCACCTCGATCTGGGGGATCCCCATCGGCGCCGGCGGGATCCCGGTCAGACGGAACTTGCCGAGGCTCTTGTTGTCCGCCGACATCGACCGCTCGCCCTGGAGGACGTGGATCTCCACCTCAGGCTGGTTGTTCTCGGCGGTGGTGAAGACCTCGGAGCGCCGGGTGGGGATGGTGGTGTTGCGCTCGATCATCTTGGTCATGACCCCACCCTTGGTCTCGATCCCGAGGGTGAGCGGCGTCACGTCGAGCAGCAGGATGTCCTTGACATCGCCCTTGAGCACGCCCGCCTGGATGGCGGCGCCTGCGGCGACCACCTCGTCGGGGTTGACGCCCTTGTGGGGGTCCTTGCCGGTGAGTTCGCGCACCAGGTCCTGCACCGCGGGCATCCGGGTGGAGCCGCCCGACCAGGACGACGTGGTCGATGTCGGAGACGTCTACCCCGGCATCCTTGATCACCTGGTGGAAGGGCGACTTGGTCCGCTCGAGCAGGTCCTCGGTCAACTTCTGGAACTCCGACCTGGTCAGCTTGCGCTGCAGGTGGAGCGGGCCTTCGGCGGTAGCGGTGATGAAGGGGAGGTTGATCTCGGTCTCGGGGACCGACGACAGTTCGATCTTGGCCTTCTCCGCAGCCTCCTTGAGCCGCTGCAGCGCCATCCGGTCCTTGCCGAGGTCGACCCCGGTCTCGTTCTTGAACCCGGTGACCAGCCACTCGATCACCTTGTCGTCCCAGTCGTCGCCCCCGAGATGGGTGTCGCCGGAGGTGGCCTTCACCTCGAACACGCCCTCGCCGATCTCGAGCAGCGAGACGTCGAAGGTCCCTCCGCCCGAGGTCGAAGACGAGGATGGTGTGATCCGTG
This sequence comes from uncultured Actinomycetes bacterium, assembly GCA_963758695.1. Taxonomy (GTDB): domain Bacteria; phylum Actinomycetota; class Acidimicrobiia; order Spongiisociales; family DATADW01; genus DATADW01. The sequence goes on along the minus strand of CAVWWM010000009.1, from coordinate 255,013 downwards.
GCCTCTTTGTCCAGCCCGTAGGCCAGCGCGGCGGCGGTGGGCTCGTTGATGATGCGCAGCACGTTGAGGCCGGCGATCTGGCCGGCTTCCTTGGTCGCCTGGCGCTGGGCGTCGTTGAAGTAGGCGGGGACCGTGATTACGGCGTCCGACACGGTGTCGCCGAGGTACGACTCGGCGTCCCTCTTCAACTTTTGCAGGATGCGGGCGGAGATCTCCTGGGCGGTGTACGTCTTCCCGTCCGCCTCGGCCTTCCAGTCGGTCCCCATCTGACGCTTCACCGAGCGGATGGTCCGATCTGGGTTGGTGATCGCCTGACGCTTGGCCACCTCGCCCACGAGAACCTCGCCGTCCTTGAAGGCGACAACCGACGGGGTGACTCTCGAACCCTCTGCGTTGGGGATGATGGTGGGCTCGCCACCCTCCAGCACGGCGATGACGCTGTTGGTGGTCCCAAGATCGATGCCTACGGCCCTGGCCATGTCTGTCCTGCTCCTCCGATGTTCAGTGCGTTCGTACACTATAACTTGAGTGCACCCTTGTAATATTTCCGGGAATCAGAGGCGGAAGACGGAAGCCAGCTCGCATCGGTAGGAGCCCGGGGGACGGAAGCGCTGACAAGTGGGCCCGTCGCCGCGACCATTTTCTCCGTCCCCCGAAGGGGGGAAGGGACCCGCTGCGGAGCAGCGGGTAGGGGGGCTGCCGTCTGTCGTCGAACCCTTTCTCACGCAGCCGCCTCCAGTGGGAGGCAGCTCTTGCAGGGGCGGTAGCCGGCTGCGGCTGCTTCGGCGGCGTCGTGGAACCAGACACGGTGCTTGTCGGTGACACGGCGGGCGTGGTGGCAGCTCGGGTAGCAGTAGATGTGGGTGGTGTCGCTCCCGGTGAGGCGGTGACCGGCCACGGCTTCGGCCTCCATCTCGGCCGACGTCGAGACCCTCGGCCGTGAGCAGGGCACGCTTCATCTCGGGCCCGTAGGCGTAGTTGCCCACCGTGCCGTCGGAGCGGATGACCCGGTGGCAAGGGACCACCACCGGAACCGGGTTCCTCGCCATTGCCGTCCCCACCGCCCGCGGACCGCCCCGGGACGCCCGACCTGGCGGGCAACCCAGGCGTAAGGGCGGACCTCGCCGGGCGGGATGGCGGTGATCGTCCGCAGCACCTCGGCCTGGAAGGGGGACACGCTCCGGAGGTCGACCGGGAGCGAACCCAAGCCGGCCCGTTTGGAGCGCCCGGTCGAGGGCACGCTGCCATTTCGGTGGGAAGGTGGGCACCGGCACGATGTCACGACCAACGTGGTGGCGGAACGCCGCCTCGAAGCCGGCTTCATCGCCGGCCGGCGCAATCCAGGAGACGCCGTCGGGGCTGAAGGCGACGAACAGCTCTCCCAACGGACCGGGAACCCGTACATACCCGTCTGCCAGCCCTGTCGCCGCCAACACCCGCGGCAGCAGCGAGGGCGGCGCAGTGGTGCGCATCGCTTGCAGACCTTCGATCACGGGGTCCATCATCGTTCCTCCTCGTCGATGCAGGGCTCGCAGCTTCGCCAGCCCACGGTGCACATCTGCCTTGATCGTCCCCGCCGGCCGCCCGGTGGCAAGCGCCAGCTCGTCGTAGCTGAGCCCGACGACATGGCGCAGCACCACCGCGTTGCGCTGTGCCGGCCGGATCGCCGACAGCCGCCGCTGCCACTCCCTCTCCGCCTCGGCGGCGAGGGTCGAGCTCTTCCGGTCCCGGGTCTGAGATCGCCGGCTCGAGGGGAGGCGTCAGCTCCAATGGCGGTGGCCTGCGGCTCGTCGTCCGCGCCCGGTTGCGGGTGAGGTTGAGGGCGATCGTCCACAGCCATCCTCGAAGACGGAGGGCGCGGATCCGTTCGGGTTGGAAATCCCGGAGGGCGCGGTATGCCCTGGTGAATGTCTCCTGGGTGAGGTCCTCGGCGTCGGCGCGATTGCCCACGATCCGCAGCAGCCCAGAGAACAGACCCGTCCTCGAAGGCACCAACCAGGACCGGAAAGGCTTCGTCTATGCCTGCGACCAGAAGGCTGATCATCTCGAAGTCCCGCGTCTCCGTATCCATCACAGCCGTCATGCTCGCTCCGCCATCTGGGGTATGCAGCAAGAACACCGGGCTCACCCTCCCGGTTGCAGCTCTCCTATGGTGGCACCGGTGGGGTTCACCAGGTCGAGCTAGAGGCATTCCGGGAATCAGCCGGTGGACGATCTCGTCGGGCCGGGAGTGCGGCTCCTCTTTGCCGGGATAAACCCGGGGTTGTGGACCGCCGCCACCAACACGCACTTTTGCCCGGCCGGGCAACCGCTTCTACCCGGCGCTGTACATGGCCGGGATCACCGATCGGCTGCTGGATCCCGCCGCCGGGCTGGACGACCGACGGCCGTCAATCATCTCCTGGATCGGGGGGTGGGGGTCACCAACCTGGTCAATCGGGCGACGGTGCGACGCCGACGAGCTATCGACGGCCGAGCTGCGGCAAGGGGGCTGCGTCATTGGCTGGTTGGAGATGTGGCGGCCGCAGGTCGCCGCGGTGCTCGGGGTCACTGCCTACGGATCGGGTTCAATCGGCCCCGGGCGGTGGCGGGACGCCGACCCGAGTCGACTCGGCGGGGCCGACCTGTTCGTCTTGGGCAACCCGAGCGGTCTCAACGCCCACGAGACGGCGGCATCGCTGGCGCGTTCGTTCCGCACGGCGCCGAGGCCGCCGGCGTCCGGCTCGACCCGCCTCGCTGGTGACCGTCAGCGGACCTCGAGCACCGCCTTGCCCAGGAGACGCCGTCTCCGCCATGGCGGCGAGGGCATCGGAGCCCTGCTCCAAAGGGAGGACGGTCGAGACGTGCGGGCGCAGCTGTCGGGTGCGCACCCAGTCGAAGAGCCGGTCGAACAGTTCCCGGTTTCGTATCGGGCTCTCGGGCCGTGAAGCCGCCCCAGAACACCCCGACCACCGCCGCCCCCTTGAGCAAGGCGAGGTTGGCGGGGACCGCCGGAATCGCCCCCGAGGCGAACCCGATCACCAGCAGCCTCCCCTTCCAGGCAAGCGAACGGGCCAGCACCTCGAACTGGTCGCCGCCTACTGGGTCGAACACCACGTCGAATCCGTCGGGACTGATCTCGCGGAGCCGTTGCCGCAGGTCACTTGTCGAGCACGACGACATCGTCAGCGCCCAGCGTCGCCGCGAGTGCGGCCTTCTCCACACTGCTGACGACGGCCACGACCCGCGCATCCAACAGCCGCCCCACTTGGATGGCCGCCATCCCAACACCCCCGGAGGCGCCGGTCACCAACAGCGTCTCGCCGGGTTGGAGCGCCGCCCGGTCGACGAGCGCATGGACCGCGGTGCCGAAGGCGAGGGGGAAGGCGGCGATCTCGGCATCGGCCAGGTGCTCCGGCGCCGGAAAGGTCATCGCCGCCGGTGCCACCACTTCCTCGGCCCACCCTCCGTGACCCACTACCGCCATCACCCGGTCGCCGGGCGACAGACCTGCGATGTCGTCGGCGACCTGGCTCACCCTCCCGGCCACCTCGAGCCCGGGTGCGAAGGGGAGTTCGGGGCGGAACTGATACCGGCCGTGTGTCATCAGGAGGTCGGGGAAGTTGACCCCGGCGTGGCTGACCTCGATACGGACGGTTCCCGGTTCGCTGGCTGGCGCAGGGAAGTCTTCCTCGATCACGAGGTCCTGCGGTCCAGTCAGCTGATGGCAGACGAGCGCCCGCACCGTGGCGAAGCTACCCGGGACCCGGCCAGCGATCCGACATGAGACGGCGCATCGCATCGAATGCGGCGACCTTGAACGCCGACGCATAGGTCGGGGTGGGGAGGGTGAGGGTGGTGAACATCTCCACCGTCCCACGAAGGGCGAGGACCATCGCTCCGGCGGCGACGATCTCCGAGGCGATGTCGCCTATGCAGTGCACCCCGACGAGTCGGCGGTCCCAGCGCCGCACTATCAGCTTGAGCATGCCACCTCGCCCGGCGATGGCGCCCCTGAGGAGTTCGGCGAGGTCGGCCCGACCAACCTCGTAGACGACGCCGCGTTGCCGGCACTCCTCCTCGGTGAGACCTGCTCCGGCCACCTCGGGCGTCCCGTACACCGCCGACACCCACAACGGGCTGACCGTCTCGATGAAGTCGAGCCCGAGGGCGTGGTGCGGCGGCGACCCGTCCCTGCTCGGCGGCGACCGATGCCACAGTCGCCCCAAGGACATCACCGACGGCGTAGACGCCGGAGGGGGTGGTGCGGAACCGGTCATCGACCACGATCCGCCCACGCGGGTCGGTCTCCACCCCTGCCTCTTCGAGCCCAAGACCGCCGGTGTTCGGGTCGCGGCCCGCCGCAAAGAGGACCACATCGGCGGCGACGGTCGACCCGTCGGCGAGTGTGGCGACCAGATGGTCGTCCACCCCGTCCACCCGGTCGGTTCCTACCCCGAGTCTTGTGGCGACCCCCATCCGCTCCAGCTCGGACTGCATGGCAGCCCCAATCTCGCCGTCCATCGCGGTGAGGATCCTGTCGACCAGATCGGAGACGGTCACCTCGACACCGAGTGCGGCGAAGGCGGTGGCGAACTCGATACCCACTGGCCCGGCACCGACCACGAGCAAGCGGTCGGGTACGCGGTGCATCCGCAGTACCTCGTCGGAGTCGCAGACACCGGGGTCGTCGAAGCGGATGCCGGCGGGGTGGTGGGGTCGGGAGCCGGTGGCGATCACCACCGCCGGAGCTTCGAGCCGTCTCGGTCCGCCCTCGGCTTCGACCTCGACGCAGCCGTCGCCGGTGAGCCTGGCCGGACCCCTGGATCCAACTCGACCCCGCACTCGTTGATCGACCGCGGCCGTGACCTTCTGGAGCTAGCGAGCAGACCTCCTCGGTCCGTCGGCGATCCGCTCCATAGCGACCTGGGGCGGCGTTCCAAGCGCGACCTCGTAGACCTCGCGGTCGCGGAACCCGGTGAGGTAGAGAGCCGCCTCGCGCAGAGTCTTGGTCGGGGCGCCACCGGTTGTCGTCACCGTCCCGCCCGGCGCCGACCTCTCCACGACTGCGACAGCTCCTCCCGAAAGTCGCCGCCAGCTCGGCGGCCGCCTCGCCCGCTGGACCCGACCCGATGACTATGAGATCGAAGGTCGGTGGGCACCGAGCCGGACCCTAACGACGTGGCACGAGCGGGTCCGCGCCGCTATCAGGGCGTCTGGGTGGTGTGTCAGCACTTTTCGCCGGCTGGTGCTGGACCTTGGTCGCCGGCAATGTGGTCATGCCACCCCTATCCGCTCGTCGTCCACGAGAACCCAGAAGAAACCGGCGCCCAGAGGGATGAGTGACACGATGTAACCGAGCGAGCGAAGCATGGCCCTCCCCAGGGTGATGTCACCGCCACCCGTCCTGACCACGCGGAGACCCATGAGCCACTTCCCGGGAGTACGGCCGGTGAAGTCGTGGAGAGGGCGAAATAGAGAACGGCAATCACAGGAGCCACGAAGAAGAGCACCAAGGGGTCCAGCTGAATCGGGTCCGCTGCCGAGGATCAAATCGATGAAGCTCCGGAGTACCCAACCACCGCTGGCCTGAAGGGCCGGGGCCGATAATCACGGGGGTGACGGTGGCGGGGGCGATGAAGTCACGCCGGGCGACCGCCGACTAGGACGAGGGCCGAGCAGCTTGCCCGGTTGGTAGATCACCTGAGTCCTGGCTATATGGTCGTGCCAGCCGCGCCGCTCGTCGTCACCGAGCACCCACAAGAAACCGGCGCCGAGCGGGACAAGCGACACGATATAGCCGAGGAAGCGCAGCACTGACCTGCCCAGCCGAACGTCGGCTCCATTGGAGGACACCACCTGCAAGCCCATCAACCACTTCCCTGGGGTGCGCCCGGTGATGCTGACGTAGATGGAGAAGTAGAGGAGGACGGTCAGAGGCGACAACCAGAGGAACACTTGAGCGTCGAGGCCCGGCGCGCGCGGGCCGAGGAGCAGGTCGGCGAAGCTCCTGATCACCCAGGTGGACGCACCGATCCCGATGGTCAGGAGGGCGGTGTCGATGCTGATCGCCAGCGCACGGCTGGCGAACCCGGCGCTGGTTCCGACCCGTTCGTCGATCGGTGTCCTCCCTGCGGTCACTCGGTGGCGACCGATGGGTCGGAGCGGCGGGATCGTCGCAGGATGCGCCGAACCAGCGCCTCGGCTCGATCGTCGGCACCGACAGCCCCATCCGCGGACCTCGTCGACGGCGGTCTTGGTCAGTCCGGCGCTGGCGTCGGCGACCAGCCCACGTAGCGCGTCGCTGTTGGCGAGGTGGTCCATGAGGCCGGCAACCGTCCCGTCGAAGGCCTGGACGGCCATCTGCTCGGCGCGGGGAGCCTCGAGCCGTCCCAGAGTGACAACCCGCTCGATCTCCTCCTGGACCATGAGCCGGAGGTGGTCGACGCGGTCGGCCACCGCCGATCCCGGCCACACCGCGGAGAGCAACGAGGTCACCGGGCCGGTGAATCGTCCGACCGACCGTCGCGCCCGATCGGTGGTCGCCAGCGCCGCCCTGGCGTAGTCGGGCAGCGAGAGGATTGCGCCGACGGCCAGAGCTGTGGCACGCCGCGTCTCTTCGCTCGCCGGGTCTCCGGGGACCATGGCGAGGCGTGCCTCGACTCCGACGGCGTAATCGGTGAGCCGCTCGAGGCCGAGGGCGACGGCGCCGGCGACAAGGCGCAGCATGAGGGAGGGAGTCGGTGTTCGACGATGACGGCGGGGACCGGCGGGTCGGTCATGATCTCGGCACCGCGGCGGTGGCGATGGCCCGATGGTCCAGCCCGGCAGGCAGGGTGCCCAGCGCGAGCCCGTGGTCGGGGTCGAGCCGCGAGGCGCAGAAGGCATCGGCCACCTCGGGGCGGCCCCACCTGACCAGCAGGGAGCCCTGGATGGCAAGGGCCATCTGCTCGACCAGGCGTCGGGCGTCCGGCTCGCCTGGGTGAAGCTGCGACATCGCTCCGACGAGCCGCTCGATGGGCGGCGGCAAGACGCCGGTCGGCGCCTGCTCCCTCCGCCACCTCGTCGAGCAGGGCGTCGACCGTCCCCGGGTCGCGCGACATGGCGCGCAGCACGTCGAGACAGATGACGTTGCCCGAGCCCTCCCAGATCGAGTTGAGCGGAGCCTCGCGATAGAGACGCGGCATGATCGACTCCTCGACGTACCCGTTGCCGCCGAGACATTCCAGCGCCTCGCCGACCACCTGCGGCGCCCGCTTGGTCACCCAGTATTTGGCGACCGGGGTGATGATGCGCCGCAGCGCAGCCTCCGCAGGATCGGTCGGTGACGTATCGAAGCTCGCCGCCACCCGGACCATCAGCGCTGCTGCCGCTTCGGTCTCGACTTCGAGATCGGCCAGCACGGCCGCCATGAGAGGCTGATCGATCAGCCTCCGGCCGAATGCCGTTCGATGGGCGGCGTGGTGCGCCGCCTGGGACACGGCCTGTCGCATCAGCGCGGCCGAGCCGATCACGCAGTCGAGCCGGGTGCCGGCGACCATCTCGATGATGGTGGGAACGCCGCGTCCCTCCTCACCGATCAGGCGAGCCCACGCGCCGCTCGAGCTCGATCTCGCTCGAGGCGTTGGAACGGTTTCCCAACTTGTCCTTGAGCCGCTGGATGTGGATGGTGTTCCGTCTCACCGTCCGGATTCCAGCGGGGGACGAGAAAACAGGACAGCCCGCCTGGGGCCTGCGCCAGCATCAGGAAGGCGTCGCTCATCGGGGCCGAGCAGAACCACTTGTGCCCGGTGAGCAGGTACTCACCACCTGGCGCCCCGCCGTCCACCGGGACGGCGCTGGTCAGGTTGGCCCGCACGTCGGAACCGCCCTGCTTCTCGGTCATCGCCATCCCGATCAGCACACCGGTCTTCTTCGAGGCGGGCTGGTTGGAGGAGTCGTAGATGCGGCTCAGCACCCGCGGCTCCCACTCGGCGGCGATCTCGGGCTGGACCCGCAACGCCGGGACCGCCGATGCCGTCATCGAGATGGGGCACCAGTGGCCCGCCTCGACCTGTGAGCTCATGTAGGTGAGCGCAGCACGCGCGCACCTGGGGCTGCCTTGGCGTCTTCCCAGGGGAGCGAGTGGAGTCCATGGGTCACCGCCATGTCGAGCAGGCTGTGCCAAGAGGGGTGGTACTCGACTTCGTCTATCCGGTGCCCGTATGCGTCGTGGGTACGCAAGCGCGGGGGGAAGCGGTTGGCTTCGAACCCCCAACCGAAGACCTTGGCGGACCCGGCGAGCGTCCCGAACTCGGTCAGCTCGGCGTCGGACGAGCCGGCGCCGGACCCCTCCAGGTCACCGGCAAGGAACGGGTCGGTGGTGAAGAGGTCGTAGTCCACCAAGGGAGGAGGTTGGTTCAGGACCTGGTGCGTCGGCGGCATCAGGACTGACGCTAGACGGCACGGGGACGGCAGCAACGAGCAGCGGCGTCACGCGATGGGTCGTGAGGCCCATCGAGGCGTCCCCCAAACCTGTCGAACCATCCCGTCCAGGGGGATCTCTCGGAGGATTCATTTGCGATTTCGATTGTTGGGCGCGCTCGTGCTCATCGCGCTCTGTACGCACGCGGCTACGACTACGGGCGGCTCTGCGCCTAGCCCTCGGGTTGGAAGGCCCCCTCGGTGAAGAGGGAGGCGGCGTTCCACACCATGTACCCCATGTCCCTGGAAGCCGCGGCATCGATCTGGGCCCGGAGCTCCGCGACCTCGTACTCGGTCGACCCGCACGGCGTCCAATCGAAGTCCTGGATCCAGGGACGTATCTGAGCAGAGCCGAGAGGGCGGTCCAAGGCGTCGTCCAGCGCCCCCGACATGACCGAGCCTGGGAAGTCGTTGGGGCAGTCGTGACCAAACCACCCGGTCCCGTAGTGGCTGGGATAGACCATGGGCGAGATGACATCCACCGCCTTGGTCAACTCTTCGAGTCTCTGACCAATGCCGCCGTCGTCGGGTATGGAAACGATGAAACCGAAGATGTCGGCGCCCACCGCGCAGCCCTCGGCGTGGAGCCGGTCGCGTGCCGTCTCGAGGAATCCGGTGATCGCCTCGACCCGCCCTTCTTCGCCGGTCGGTCCGTCGAAACGGGCCGAGTCCGGGTAGCCGTCTGGGAATCTGACATAGTCGAACTGGATCTCGTCGAATCCGGCGCGGCATGCTTCCACCGCGATGTCGATGGCGTACTGTCTGGGCGGCGCGATCGGTGGGGTCCAGGAACCACTGACCGTTCTTGGTGAAGGGCTCGTCGGTGGCACGATCCATCACCGCCATGTCGGGGATGGCTCGAGCGGCGACAGGATCCTGGAAGGCCACGACCCGGCCGACCAGGTAGATGTCACGGTCCTCCATGACCTGTGCCATTTCGGCGGCGTCGTAATCGGTGCGACGGGCGCCGATACGCCTTGCCACCGGGACGTCGCTCATGTAGAAGACCATCCCGGATTCGTCCTTGACGTCTAACACCATGGTGTTGATCTCGGTCCGGTCGGCCAGGTCGAGCAGCGATTCCCAGCGGTCCTGCGCTGGGACCCAACCACCTATGTGGAGGCCCCGAGCTATGAACGGCTCGAGGCTCATCTCGATCTGGTCAGCCTTGCCACCCCATTCGATGGTCGCTGCCTCCCAACCGGGCTTGGAAAAGACCACCTGTCCGGGAACTACCCGACGCAGGGCAAACCGGCCGTTCTCCGAGGTGACGACGGACCTGCCCCCCAAGGTGACCTCGGCGCCTCCGCAACCCTGTTCCACCGTCGGTGGTCACCCGTCCGCGCAGTACAACCGGGTCGATCGGCAGTTCGAGCGGTTCCGGTCGCCTCTGGTCCACCACGAGCGTCGCCGGGGTGAACCCGCGTGCCGCAGCGACCACCTCGACCGGGTCACCGAGCCAGGGAACAGAAACCAGACCGTCGGTGGCGGTGATAATCGGTGTGGCCCCGTCGAACCGCACTCTCGCCTTGGCCACGGGGTCGCCCCGATCGTCGATCACCTTGACCTGGAGAAGAGGGGTATCGGGCACGGTGGGCGTGGTGGCAGCGGCACCACCTTGTTCCCCGACGTCGCCGGGGAGCGGGGTCATGGCATCGGGGAGGCAACCGGTCAGAGCCAGCGACAGGGCGGCCACCCCGCTGACCAGCACCATTCGATGGTGGCGTAGCGGTCGCATGGGTTCGCGAAAGGTTAGCTACCGCCGTGCCGATACATCACAGCACGCAGTATGCTTGCAATTGCAAGCACTACCCATTGCTATGGACGATCAGACCCACATCCACACCTTGCACGACGGCACCAAAGTGTCGGTTCGCCCACTGCGGCCTTCCGACAGGCATTTGGTCGCGGCCGGGTTCGATTCGCTTTCCGAGGAGTCTCGCTATCGGCGGTTCATGACGCCGACCTCGAGGCTCACCCATCGCCAACTGGACTACTTCACGCAGTTGGACCAGATCGACCACTTCGCCTGGGGCGTTCTCGGACCCATGGAAAGGCCGGTGGCCACTGCCCGGTACGTCAGGTTGGACGGCACGCCGACCATCGCCGAGCTTGCGGTCACCGTGGTCGACGAGTTCCAAGGGAGGGGTCTGGGGAGTTTCCTGGTGTCCGCCACCGCCCTGGCGGCGCACTGCAACGGGATCGACCTGCTCAGAGCCCATTTGCTCACCGACAACCACCAGATGCTCGCCGTGCTGGAGGGCCTCGGGGGGACCGTGACCGAGGTAGACGGTCCGACCCTGGTGGTGGATCTGGTCACCGCAGCCGCCGCTGATGTCCTCGACGATGAGGAACGGCAGCCACTGATGCGGTTGATCGAGGCGGCGCCGCTCGCCGCCTGAGGTCAGTCGGCCGGCTCCTCTGAATCTGCATCATCGTCGAGGACCGCGGCCAGTTGCCGGTACGCCTCCGCCGCCGAAGATCGGGGAGCGTGCTCCAACACAGACAACCCGCGACCTGGGGATTCGGCCACCCGGATGGAACGGGGAACGGGAGGCTCGAGCAGGGTCACCCGATAGGTTTCGCCAACGAGTTCAAGGATCTGGCGGGCAAGCCTGGTGCGTCCGTCGTACATGGTCGCAACGACACCGCGCACGGTCAGACCCGGGTTGGTGAATGTGCGCACCTCCTCGACCGTCTCCAGCAACTGCCCCACCGCGCGGTGGCTCAGCGTCTCGGGCTGCAGCGGTATGAGTACCTCGGCAGCGGCCGTCAGCCCGTTGACCGTGAGCAGCCCAAGCGACGGTGGACAGTCGAGCAGGACAAACTGGTAGTCATCGAGCAGGAGGCGCCAGTGCCCGCGCCAGGGTGTGCTCCCGCCCAGTGCGTGTCACCAGATTGACCTCGGCTCCGGCAAGATCGATGGCCGCGGGGAGTATGTCGCACCCCGATGCCTCCCACAGGACGGCGCCGGCTTCCACCCGACCCATGAGCACGTCGAAGAGTGACTGCTGCAACTGGTCGGCGTCTATCCCGGCGGAGTAGGTGAGTCCCGCTTGGGGGTCGAGGTCCACCAACAAGACCCGGCGCCCCCGTTCCGCCAGTGCCGCCCCTAGCGAATGCACCGTGGTGGTCTTGGCCACCCCGCCTTTCTGGTTGGCAACGGCAATCACCCGGCCCATCGACCGAGGCTATCTACGAAGCCGGCGGGGACGCGGTGCAAGCGGCGTTGGAAGTTCGCCAGCCCCCCCGTCCCGCTGCTGGCGCAGCGGGACCCTTCCCCCTTCGGGGGGACGGAGCAAACATTCTCTCCCCCGACGGGGGGAGTACCCGACGCCGCAGGCGTCGGGGGAGGGGGGAACGGTTCACTCCCCAAGGTGCGAAAGCCGCGGCTCGAACACCGTTGGGACTTCGGCAGCCCCCTACCCGCTGCTCCGCAGCGGGACCCTTCCCCCCTGCGGGGGGACGGAATCGGATGGCTGACGTCTAGTTCCGCTCAAGCTCCAGTGCGGCTGAGTTCATGCAGTAGCGCAATCCGGACGGTTGCGGGCCGTCGGGGAAGACGTGGCCGAGGTGGCCATGGCAGGTGGCACATCTGACTTCGGTACGGGCCATACCGGTGCTGAAGTCGTCATGGGTCTCGATAGCGGTGGGCGATACCGGTTCCCAGAAGCTGGGCCATCCGGTCCCCGAGTCGTACTTGGTGTCCGACGAGAAGAGAGGTGTCCCGCACCCCATGCAGCGGTAGATGCCGGGCTCCTTCTCGTTCCAGTAGACGCCGGTGAAGGCTCTTTCGGTCCCCGCCTGGCGGAGAACTTGGTACTGCTCCGGCGTCAGCCTGCTCCGCCATTCCTCCTCGGTGGCAGGCAGGTCGGTCCGTTCGGTGTCGGTCATGGCGCTCCTCTCGGCGGTTCCGGTTTGGTCAACACGCTTGTTGCTTGGTCCGTTCCTGGGAATGATGACAAGAGCGATGACAAGAAATTGGCTCGGGCGGCCTGTGCCTCGTCGCGTGCCCAGCATCCGACGACATGATCGTTTACCACCCCCATGGACTGCATGAACGCATATACGGTCGTCGGTCCGACAAACGACCAGCCGCGCCGTTTCAGATCCCGGCTCATCTCGGTGGACTCGGGCGAGGTGGAGCGGAGGCTCGGTGTCGTCTCGGTCACCGGCGGGGCGTAGCCCCACACGTACGAGGCGAGCGAGCCCTCCTCCTCGATCAACCTCAGCGCCAGGGTGGCGTTGCCGATGACCGCGGTGATCTTGCCGCGGTGACGGACGATCCCCTTGTCATCGAGCAGGCGGGACACGTCGGCATCGTCGAAACTGGCGACTGTGGCGATGTCGAACTCGGCGAAGGCGGCGCGGAAGGCAGGCCTCTTCCGCAGGATGGTGAGCCAGGACAATCCCGCCTGGAAACCTTCGAGGCTCAGTTTCTCGAACAGACGACGGTCGTCGCCGACCGGGCGGCCCCACTCATCGTCGTGGTAGGCGACGTACTCGGGTGGACTTGCTCCCCACCAGCAGCGCGCCTTGCCGTCGGCGCCGAGCACGGCTGCACCAGCGTCGACTTCGGCCATGGCGGAATCCTATGACCCACCCGTACGATTCGGGGATGGTCGATGGACCGGTGCAACCCCTCCCCGCGCTCTACGAGCGGCTCGCCGAATGGTGGCCATTGTTCAGCCATCCCGATGACTACCTCGAGGAGGCGTCCTTCTACGCCACTTTGCTCGCTGACGGGTCACGGAGCAGGCGCAAGGTGCTCGAGTTGGGGAGTGGCGGCGGCAACAACGCTTTCCACCTGAGGCGGCACTTCGATATGACCCTGGTGGATCTGTCGCCGGCGATGATCGAGGTGAGCGAGGCGCTGAACCCGGATTGCGAGCACGTCGTCGGCGACATGAGGACTGCAAGGCTCGGCAGGCTCTTCGATGCGGTCTTCGTTCACGATGCCGTCATGTACCTCACCACCGAGGAGGACCTGCGAGCCACGATGGAGACCGCTCGCGCCCATTGCTCACCCGGCGGCGTTGCGTTGTTCGTACCCGACTGGACCAGGGAGAGTCTCCGACCATCCACAGACCACGGTGGGCGCGATGGCGAAGGGAGGGCACTCAGGTACCTCGAATGGACGTGGGATCCGGATCCGCGCGACCAGCAGTGCGTCATGGACTTCGCCATCCTCCTCCGAGCCGGTGACGGCAGCGTTCGGATCGAGCAGGATCGCCACTTCCTGGGCGTCTTCTCCCGTGCCACCTGGCTTCGGCTGCTGGAAGAAGTGGGTTTCAAGGCATCGGCCGTAGAGGTCCCCGACTCGGGCGAATGGCCCGAGGGTGCCGAGGTGTTTCTAGGACGCTGCTGACTATGTGAACCGTGGCGAAACTCGGGTGCAGGCGGCCCCGGTAGGCCTGCTCCGGCCGTAGATTTGTATTGCCATGGCCACGACCGAAACACTTGTCGCCCAGCCTGTGACGGTGACGTCGAACCGCGGACGCCAAGCCATCTCCGGCGTGGTGGCTGCTTTGGCCGCTCTTGGCGCCGCCGAATTGGTGGCAGGGATGCTCACCGAGGTCCCATCGCTGCTCGATGCCGTTGGCACGTTCGTGATCGACACGGTGCCGCCTGGGGTGAAGGACGCCGCCATCGCCGTCTTCGGCACCAACGACAAGACGGCCCTCCTCGTGGGGTCGGTAATCGTCATCGCCGGCATCGGTGCGGTGGTTGGGTTGTTGGCTGCTCGCTGGATGGGATGGGGGATCATCGCCTTTGCCGTTTTCGGGGTGGCAGGGGCGCTGGCTGCGATGCGGCTACCGGACGCCCCGTTGTTTGGCGTCTGGATCACGGCGATCGTCGCCGCTCTGGTAGGCACGGCCGTCCTTGCCGGTCTGTTGCGGCTGGCTACCGCGACCACCGCCCTCGGGGCGGATAGTGGAAGGCGGGCATTCATTCTCGCCGCCGGCTCGGTCGTGGCGCTGGCTGCGCTGGCTGCTGCCGGCGGACGCCTGCTTGCCGACCGGGCCCGGCAGATGCTCGCCGGCAGGGAGGACGTGGTCCTGCCGGCGGCCACCGAGACCGTCGCCCCACCCCCGGCCCAGACGTCGTTTCAGGTCCAGGGTCTCTCTCCTTTGGTCACACCCAATCCCGACTTCTACCGGATCGACACCGCGCTCACCGTGCCGAGAGTGGATCTGACGACGTGGCGGCTCGGGTTCAACGGGATGGTGAATCGGCCATTCGAGATCGACTTCTCCGAACTGATCGAGATGCCCATGGTGGAGCGGCACATCACCATCGCCTGCGTCAGCAACGTGGTCGGCGGCAACCTGATCGGAACGGCGAAGTGGCTGGGCGTCCCGCTCCAGGTGCTGCTCGAACGCGCTGAGCTGCAGCCGGGCGCCACCCAGATCGTGGGCCGTTCCGCTGACGGCTTCACCGTCGGCTTCCCCACCGAAGCGGCGCTCGACGGGCGAGACGCGCTGGTTGCCGTGGGGATGAACGACGAACCGCTCCCCTTCGAGCACGGGTTCCCCGCCCGGTTGATCGTGGCCGGGCTTTATGGATACGTGTCGGCCACCAAGTGGCTCACCGAGGTCGAGCTCACCTCCTGGGACGCGTTTGACGCCTACTGGGTACCGCGGGGATGGTCAAAGGAGGCGCCGATCAAGACCCAGTCGCGCATCGACGTTCCGGTGGATGGCGCCACCATCCGTCCCGGGCAGAGGGCGATCGCCGGCGTCGCCTGGGCGCCGACCCGCGGGATCAGCGGTGTCGAGGTGCGGGTTGACGGCGGGCAATGGCAGCCCGCCGAGCTCGCCGCCGAGTTGGTCGACACGACATGGCGGCAGTGGCGAATGCCATGGGAAGCGACATCAGGGACCCACTCGATCATGGTTCGGGCCACCGACGGCAACGATGACACCCAAACCGACGAAGTTGCCCCTCCGGCCCCCGACGGAGCGACCGGCTACCACTCGATCGTGGTGAACGTGGATTAAGCAGAAGACGTAAGTCGGAAGACGGAAGACGGAAGTCGTCTCACACGATTCCGTCCCCCCGCAGGGGGGAAGGGCCCTGCTGCGGAGCAGCGGGTAGGGGGGCTGGCGAACTCCCAAAGGTGCTCAAACCACCCCCTCCGCTCGACATGGATCCGCCTCCCCCCCTGGGAGGCGGATCCTCTACCCGCCGTTCACTGGGGTTGTGCTCCGGGCGTAGGCGAGAACGGCTGCCGCGGTGGCGTCTGCGTTGAGGTCGAGCACCTCGAGAGACACATTGTCGAAGGTGTCGCACACCTCGTGGTAGCAGGGGTCATACTGCTCACCTGCCATGCCGCCGTACACCAGCGCTTGCTCCTCGGTCTTGATGCCCTCGGCGCCGGTGAAGAGCCCCCCAAAGGGAACTTCAGCATTGAAGAAGGCGGCGTAGTCGGATCGGAAGCTGATCTCGGTCGGCTCCGAGGCCAGTCCGCGGTCGGCGTAGAAGTCCTCGAAGAAGGCCTCGATGGCCTCCGACCCCGGTGGTCCGGCAAGCCCGAAGGCGGAACCGTCGCCGTCGTAGATGAAACGGACGTAGTTGGGAGATCCCACCATGTCGAAGTTCAGGTAGAGGGCGATCCGAGAGAGCTGGTCCGGAGCCAGGTTTGCGACGTAGTAGTTCGACCCGAGGAGGTTTGACTCCTCAGCACCCCACCAGGCGAAGCGCACCTTGTTCCGGGGATTGATCCGGCGCATCTGCTCCGCGACCTCGAGCAGCACCGCCGAGCCGCTCCCGTTGTCGTTGATCCCAGGCCCGGCAGGGACCGAGTCGAGGTGTGCGCCGACCATCACCACGTTCTCAGGGTTCCCACGACGCGCTCGGCCAGCACGTTCGATGTCGTTTCCGGTGCGCGGTATACGTCGGCGACCATGTGCATCTCGAGCCCGGCGGTCTCCGACAACTCGACGCCGAGGTCATACGGGATGAGCATCACCGGGATCCCGCCCGTGTAGGCGTCGGTCAGGTTGCCGCCGAAGAGACCGGTGCGTTCCTCGGTGTTGCCCTGGTTGAAGATGATGACACCAATTGCGCCTGCTGCGGCGGCGTTCTCCGCCTTGACCTCGAAGGTGCAGGTTCCCCGCTGGATCAGGGCGATGTTCCCTGCAGGGAAAGCGGCGAAGTCATCGGTCTCGCACCCGCTCGTGGATGTGTTCCCCAGCCCGAGTTGAAGATCGACCGCGGTAACGGGTCCGGCAACGTCGCCCGGCTCGGTCTGTTGTGCCAGTTGGTAATCCACTCCCTCGACGTAAGTGACCTGCTCCGGCGACGTCTGCTCGAGGGTGGAGGGCCCCGAGGGGTATGAAGGCAACGAACTCGAACTCCTGGATGGTGACCTTGTAGCCGGCGCGCCGCATGCGGGTGGCGACGTATTTGGCCGACTCGTCGTAGCCGGCGAAGCCGGCGACTCGGGTGCCGCCGTTGGCGTCTGCGATTTCCTGGAACGCAGCCTGGTGCTCGCGCACTCCCTCGACGGTCACGCACTCGAGGAGCCTCTCCGTCGTGTTGTTCGGCCTGCGGTCGCACACCTCCGGGGTGACCTGCGCCGAGGCCGGAACCGCAGTCAACAAGAAGAGAACCACGGTCAGAGCTGCAACGGCCTTGGATCGCATGATGTCCCCTTGGGTCGGGTCACGGTCTGGTATCGATCCTACCGGAGTGCCGCCGGGCGCCCGTTGGGCGGGTGCCACTCTCGAGCAGTGGCCGGGGTTAGGATCGGGCACCGCCGTGCTCACCATCGCCCAGTTGTCCGACATCCACTGCGGCTCCCAGTATTTCGACCCCGACCTGCTGCGTCACGCCGTCGAGGAGATCCTTGCCCTCCAACCCGACATGGTCGTGGTCGCCGGCGACCTCACCCAGGAGGGCTACGCCAACGAGTTCCAGATGGCCCGCGACGCGCTCCGTCCCCTGGTCGACGAACTGCTCACCGTGGTCGTCCCAGGCAACCACGATGCCAAGAACGTTGGCTATGTCCACTTCGAGGACCACTTCGGAAAGGGCGACGCCGGAAACGACGTGGTCGTCGACCTCGCCCGGGGCATCGAGCCGGAGCGGGTGACGCTGGTTGCCGTGGACAGCTCAAAGCCCGACCTCGCCGAGGGGGAGGTGGGAAGGGTCCGCTACCCCTGGATTCGCGAGCAGTTCGCCACTCCTTCGGATCTGCGCATATTCGCCCTCCATCACCACCTGGTGCCTGTCCCGGGGACGGGGCGGGAGCGCAACACCGTGTGGGATGCCGGGGATGTGCTGGCGGTGCTCGAGGAGAGCGAGGTGGATCTGGTCCTGTGTGGCCACAAACACGTGCCCCACATCTGGGTGGTCGACGGGATCATGGTGGTCAACAGCGGGACGGTCTCCTCCTTCCGCCTCCGCGGTTACACCAGACCTTCGTACAACGTCGTCACCGTCGACTCCGAGGCCATCTCGGTGACCCTCATGTATCCGGGCAGCGGGGAGAAGCTCGCCGCCAGGTATGACCGAAACACACGGGTACTCGATCGCAATCCCGAACTGGCAGGCATGTTCTCCAAGTCGAGTTGGGGCTGGTGAGCTACATCCGCTTCTTCCTCTCGGCGGTCTCCCCCGACGATGTCGAGGAGGTGGTAAGCCTTTTCGAGGCGGACGTCGTCCCCGCCTTTCGCGATCATCCCGACTGCCTAGGGATCGACCTGGTGATCGCAGAGGAGGCCGGGGTGAGCGGACTGGTCGAGGGTGGGGTGGTCACCCGCTGGACATCGGTGGAGGCCATGGAGGCCGCTCTCGACTCCCCGGAACTCGTCGGTAGCCAGGAACGCGTGCGGGGCATGCTCCGCCGCGAGCCGATCCGCAAGATCTACCGCGTGCTCGGCTGAGCCTCCCGAGGCGAGGCCAGCCGCCGCTCCAATACCCCTGCCAGAGCCTTCATGCCGCCGTCGATCTCTACGACGTTGTGCAGCAGCCCGACTTCGATCCCGCTGCGATCCGCCCAGGGGAGCACCACATCGGCTGCGGCCGCCTTCACCTCGGTGAGTACCAGATCGCATGGGGGAGTGGCTTCGAGGTCGGCTAGAAGGCGATCGCGCCTGGAGAGGGTGTGGACCACGTAGACCGCCGCGGCACCGAGGCCACCCAACTGGGCGGCCAACTCTCTTCCGGCGACTTCTGGGGCGGTGGTGGCCACGATCAGCCGTCGGCCTTCCACCGGCACCGTCGGTTCGACCCGGTAGCTGCACTCGAAGATCGCCGCTCCGGCGATACCCGGCGGACGGTCGTTGCGGCCTGGCCGCCGTCGTTCACCACGACCACGGCGTCGGCCAGCGTCAACCTGAAGGGCCCCAGGTAGCCGTTGATGTATTCGGGATCGAGCCGGGACCGCATCACCAGGACGCTCGCATCCGAGTGTGCCGGGGGGAGGGCGGTCCCGCTTCCCTCGAAGATGAGCAGTCCGGGGTCGAGGAGTTCCGCCGCGGCCACCCCTGCGGCGAATGTGTCGGCGACGGTGACCCCGGCGGGGCCGGCGCCGATACGCCTCGTCCCGACGGTGGGGACCCCTGCAAAAATGGCGTCCTCGACATAGTCAGAAGCGGCGTGGAGCCCGCGGCTCGCCAATAAGCGGAGCGCTCCGACGCCATCACCGAGATCTGTGGGGTCGAGGACCATTGGCGCCGCCGGTCCGCCGCGTCCCATCGTGACCACGACCGGTTTTCTGCCTGCGCCCGACCAGTGGCGCGCCAGGGCGATCGATACCGCCGTCTTGCCCGTTCGCTTCCCGGTGCCCACCACCGCCACCGACGGGGTTGCCGTCAGTCGGGGCGTGGGGGGAGGGTCGAACCGGAAGCCCCCGCCGGCGTAGGCGACACCGGCGGCGAGCGCCACCCCGAGCAGGGCGAAGCGGGCCCGGTGATCGAGCACGGGTTCGTCGCTCATGTCGAAAACGATCTCGGGGCGGTAGCGTGTGATCAGGTCATCGAGGGTCTGCATCGGATCGCCGGTGTGGACCGGGATGAGCAGGTCGGGGGGGCCTGCCGCCTTCTCAGATCCGCCCAGGAACAAAGCGGCCACGGGCACCATGCCTCGTCGCTCCAACTCGGCCAGGCCGTCGAGCACCACAGATGGATGGTGCTCTCCGTCGATGAGGATCAGGGCCCGGGTGGGCGTCACCCGGCGACGACCACCTGGTTCTCCCCGGTGATGCTGGTGACCTCTGCCACCACCAGATCGAGCACCTGTTGGATCGCCTCGTCGAGGTCGGCTGCGTCCACTAGCGAGAATCCGTGGGCTAGGGCCAAATCCTCCAGGTGGGCCTGGATCCTCCGGATGTCACCGAGATTTCGCAGGTAGCGCTCCGGGCGACGGCCATGCTCGCTCTCCAGGCGACCAATGAAATGGGCCCTGTGCACCGAGGCATCTCTCAGGGTGAGCAGGACCTTCACCACCGCCGCTTCGAGGCGGAAGCGATGGAGCATCTCTTCGTCGAGCATCCCCGGTACGAGGTGGATCCCCTCGACGATGGAGTCCTTGTGCTCGGCGATCATCCTGCCCACCAGACCGTCGATCCCGGTCGCTACCGATCGGCTCTGGCGGAGGAAGCCATCGATCAGTTGGTCCGACCCCCCGCCCACCTCGAACGAAGACGAGTGCAGTTCCGGCGCCTGAAGGGCAGGCATGAAGGTGCGCATCACCTCGCGAACCGTGTCGGTGGGGATGACCCTGGTGATGCCCAAACGTGCTGCCAGCTTGGTGGCGACCGTCGACTTGCCCACGCCTGTGGCGCCGCCGATGAGGACCACGATGGGACGTGGCGATCGCTTCGCCGCTCTCCATGCAAGATAACGGCGCGCAATGTGGTCGCCCTCATGTCGGAGCAAGACATTGCCGGCGATACCCGAGAGCGTGTCGGCATCCACCGAGTCCTGTCCCAGGAAGAGCAGGTCGTGCTCGATCAACTCGGCCAAATCGAAAGCACGGCCCGGCGGGATGCCCGTGGCCATGATCGAAGCGGCCATCAACCCTTTCGAGTAGGGCAGGTTGGCGCCCTCGCGATCGGCGACCAAGACGCGCCGTCGCACTTGCCCGTTGATGTCGGCTCTCCGGTGCGGCATGTCCTCCGCCCCCTCATGTCGGCCGGTCCCAGACCGGCGGTCCGCGGAGAGCCAGCGGACTGGCCTCCTTCCTGCTGCCTACGGGGTTAGCTGACGGGCTCGGGCCGGAAGGCGCCCTACCCGGTGTACCCGGGATTCGCCCCATGAAATGGGTCCCCCGCCCCGATCGCACCCGACCGGGCTCGGCGTGACCGAGAGAATACCGAAATTTGGAGGTATGCGAACCCGACGGCCGAAAAATTTGACACCGGCGGCGTCGGGCGAGACGGTCCGACCGACCAGAATCCCAGCGTGCGACCCGATCTCCACCTCGACGATGGCGACCTCGCCCTGCTCGACGGTGAACGCGGTGAGGGGGCGCGAATCGCCATGGAACTCGTCGTCGGGGCGGCCAAGGCCGTTGGTGCGGATCGGTTGCTCGACATCAGCGGTGCGCACGTCGATGGGTGCCTCTACCACGGCCAGGCGGGTCTCGATTTCGCCCAACGGCTCGTCGGTTCCGGTGCCAGGGTGGCCGTGCCGACCACCCTCAACGTGTCAACGCTCGACCTGCTCCATCCCGAGCGCTTTCGGGGGGATCCGGAATTGGCTGCGCAGGGCCGGAGGCTCATGGATGCCTACGTCGAGATGGGCTGCCGTCCGACGTGGACCTGTTCCCCATATCAGTTGATCGAGCGTCCGTCGTTCGGTGACCAGGTGGCCTGGGCCGAGTCGAACGCCATCGTTTTCGCCAACAGTGTCCTCGGGGCTCGCACCGGTCGTTACGGAGATTTCATCGACATATGCGCCGCAATCACCGGTCGGGCACCTGCCGCGGGGCTTCATCTCGACGCCGGGCGGCGAGCACGTCTCGTGGTGCGCCTCGAATGGCGTCCCCGACGACTGGTTGGCCGATGACGCCCTCTATCCGGTACTTGGCCATCTCCTCGGCCGGGTGGCGGGGTCGAGAGTCCCCGTGGTGGTCGGTCTTCCCCCCGACACCGATGAGGACCGGTTGAAGGCGCTCGGTGCCGCCGCGGCGTCGGCGGGCTCGGTGGCGATGTTCCACGCCGTGGGGGTCGACCCCCGAGGCGCCCACCCTCGAAGACGCCCTCGGCGACCTCGAGCCCGAGTCCGAGGTGCTCGTCGGACCAACATTGCTCTCGGCCGCCGCCGCCGAGCTCTCAACCACGAGCGGAGGGCGGCTCGATGCGGTGTGCCTGGGCACACCTCACGCTTCGAGGGCCGAGCTCGCCGAGCTCGCCGCGGATGTTTGTTGGCCGCAAGGTGCGAGTCGACACCTATGTCAACGCAGGTCGCGGAGACATCTCAGCTGCCCGATCAGACGTGGAGACCCTCGAGGCCGCAGGTGTCCGGTTGGTCAGCGACACCTGCACCTACATCACGCCGATCCTCGACCCGGCGGCGAGGGTGGTGATGACCGACTCGGCCAAATGGGCCTGGTACGCCCCGGCCAACCTCGGGGTGGAGGTGATGTTCGGCTCGCGTCGCGACTGCGTCGCCTCGGCGATAGCGGGGGAGGTCCGTCGGGAGTCTCCACTCCGGCCCGGTGGCGGCCCGGTCCGTTGGGAGGAATTCGCCCTCGTCGATCAACAGGAGACCGCCAGTGGCGTCCTCGTTCCGGGTAGGGCCAGCCGGCCCGGCCCTCCCCTCCACGAGCCTCTCTCGTTCTGGGGTGGAATCGACCCCACCGAGGGGCGGATCATCGATCCCCATCACCCCCAGTTGGGCGAGTCCATCACCGGCCGGGTATTGGTCATCCCCGCCGGGCGAGGGTCCAGCTCGTCGTCGAGCGTCCTCGCCGAGTCGCTTCGGCTTGGGACCGGTCCGGCGGCGATCGTCCTCATCCGAGCGGGACGTCATCATCGCCGTCGGGGCGATCGCTGCCTTCGAGCTCTATGGGGTGGTCTGCCCCGTTGTGGTCGTCTCCCCCGAGGAGGCGCCCTCCGTATCAGGGGTACCGGTTGCGGTGGTGGCAGGTGACGGTGAGTTGAACGTCGTCTGGTAGCCGCCGAGGAGCTCGCCGAACCGTTCGTCCCAATCCAAGGATCTCCCCTCGATCACAGCCCCGAGCAGGTCGAGATAGGCGTGCCAGCCGGCGCCGTAGCCCGGAGCCTGGCCGACGCCGAGCAGGCGGTGGGTGAGGGTCAGGACGGTGCGGTCGCCTTCGGACCGCAGTTCGAAACGCACCACGCTGTCGGGCTCGCCGGCGAAGCGCCACTCGTACTCGATGAGGTTGGGCGCCTCGAGCCGCTGGATCCGCCCGTGGACAAGCCCGTCATCGGTCTCGTCGAATCGATGCTCCACGGTTCCCCCCACCTGGAGGTCGATCTTGGTAGCTGCCAGCCACCGCTCGAGTCGATCCGCCTCGGTGAGCCATCGCCAGGTCTCGGCGATGTCAGCATCGAAGCTCCGTTCGAACCGAATGGTGGCGTGGTGCGGGATCACGCTCGATGAATGTCCCGTAGTCGCTCATCGGTCCTCCCCGTCGTCGCATCGAGATCTCGTCTGCCAGACGCCCCAGCCGCTTGTCCCAGTCATGCGCTGTTCTGTCGAGCCACCTCTCGACCTCGGCCAGCCCGGCTCGATCCATCGAGTAGATGCGTCGCTGCGCCTCGCTGCCGGTAGCTCACCAGCCCGGCCTGGCGGAGGACGCGAAGATGGCGGGAGACCGCAGGCTGCGACAGCCCCGGGAACGCCGCCACCAGGCTTCCCGCGGTCCGGTCACCGGATGCAAGCAACTCGAGCATGCGGCGGCGGGTGGCGTCCGCCAGCGCCGAGAACTGGTCTGTCACCAGGCCAGTATATCGACTACTCGTTATATAACAAGATCGAGAACTAAAGAACGTCGGTGGATCGAGGCACGAAGTCCCGGTCGAGCCGGAAAGGGTTGTCATCCATCCGGCCGGCGATGAGGTCGACCAGGTGACGGCTCCCCGCCGGACCCCCCATGATCCCATGGCCGCTGTAACCGCAATTCGTCCACAGCCCGGCCACAGTCGGTTTCGCCGAGAAGGGGTCGGTGGTCCGGTGTCATGTCGTACTGCCCGGACTGGACCATCCACGACACCGAGCCATCGCGCCAGGCATCCGCCCAGAAAGGAGCAACCTTGGCCAGGGACACCGGGCTCGACGGGTCGAGCAGCCGGAAGGCGAAGGCGGCGTCGGGTGGCACGTCTTCCAGCGGCGGGCCCGGGTGGGGTGGAGGGGTCGGTGTGGAGCAGGTAGGCGCCTGCCAGTGCCGGACGCCAATGGGCACCGGTGTCGTCGTCGATCGTCATCGGTGCCCATTGCGGGACTGCCGGCAGGTCGGGGACGACGACCTTGTGCCTGATCACCGCCTCGAGCGGCAGATCGACTCCCGCCATCGCCGCCACCACACCGGAGAACGGGCCGGCGGCTATCACCACCGTCTTCGTCGACAAGCGTGCCCATCGACGTCTCCACAGTGGTGATCCCTCCGCCGGTCACACCGAACCCGGTCACCTCGCACGACACCACCACATCGGCACCGGATCCCTCGATCAGCCCAGCGCCAATTGCCTCGGGTCGAGGAAGCCGTCACCGCCACGGAATCGCGCCTGGAGAACATCGGGACCGACGAAGGGGAAGCGGGAACGGACCTCGTCACCCCCGAGCAACTCGATGTCCGTCTGCCCCCAGCTGTGCTGTAGCTCGACCAGCCGGCGTTGCCCGTCCATCCGCTCCGGCGACGTCGTTGCCCACAGATAGCCCTGGCGGCGCACCATCGGGGTCGTAGCGCCGCTGGCCGGTCACCTCGGCGAAGTCATCGAGCAACGCCACCGTCTCGCGGACCAGACTCCATCTCCTCGCGGTTGTCGAACTGGAGACGGAACGCTCCCGTGCTGGCCGCGGTGGTGTGGGTCACGGGCGCCGGGCGGCGCTCGAGGATCACGGGGTGGATCCCGGCACTGGGCAGCATGGAAGGCGGTCGATGCACCGGCGATGCCCCCACCGACGATGACCATACTCGGCGGTCGGGGGAGAGCAGCCTGATCAGCATGGACGGCCTCAGCTCCAGTCGAGCATGGATCGCGCCGCCCAATAGACGTCTGGGCTCATTGCCAGCGGTTGCAACGATTCGATCTCGGCAGGCGAGAGGCGCACGCCGACCGCCTCGAGGTTGGAACGGAGTTGGCCGGTGGTCACCGCACCGGATAGCACCATGTCCACCCAGGGCTGGGTCAAGACGGCGGCGATAGCCACGGCATCCGCTCCCACTCCGTGATCTCCGGGCCAAATTGGCGATCTCGGGTGGCGCCGTCTCGCCGACCAGCCTGCCATTGGCGAGCGCCTCCTTGACCATCACCCCCCAGCCTGCCTGGTGCGCCGCTTGCAGGGCGGGCCCCGCCGAGGTCTCGAGGACGTTCCACGTCGCCTGCACCTGACGGAACGGGTTGACTCCATCCACCTCGGCCGCCAACGCCCGCTCCACCGCCTCCGCTTGGCTGGGGCCGCTGGTGCTGAGCCCCATGACCACCCCCTCCACCTCGTTGATCCGGACGAGTTCGGCGAGGACTTCCGCGATCCTCGAGGACGCCGGTGTCGAGTGTGGCCGAGTGGATCTGGTAGAGGCGCAGGCTGGCGCCGAGCAGTCGCCGGCTCTCCCCCATTGCTCGTGCAGGGCGGTCAACGAATGGTCCTTCACCTCGTGGACCGCGGCGTCCATCTGCCAATCGCCGACGTAGCGATACCCCCATTTGGACCCGATTGTGAGGTCGCTGGGGATGGTCCTCGAGCCATCCCGCCAGAAACCGCTCGGCCAGCCCATAGGAGCGGGCCACGTCGACGTACCCCAGTCCGAGTCCCGCGGCGAGGTCGAGCATCCGGTTGGTCTGCTCGCTCATGGCGTCTTCGGTGCGATGCGTCCCCAGGTCGCCGGTGCGGTGGGGTGTTATGTATGCGGGCCGGCCCAGCGCCGCCAGCCCGAGTCCGATTGGGGTGACCGAGAGCCCGGTGGATCCCAGGGATCGTCGTTCCACCGTGGCGAGTCAAGCATCTCACGATTCCATCACCCGTCGGCGGCGGACTTCGCTCGCGAGCGAGCCAACAGCTCTGGCGGGATGCGAGGTCTGTCCTTCGACCCGTTGGTGTCGGTTGGAGGCGCCGGCTCATTGGCCCCCCGGCGGGCGACCGTTCGAGCAGTTCTGGGGGTATCCGTGGTTTGGCGGGCGGCTCGCCGGCATCGGTGGCCCCTTCCGGCCCAACGGGCGCCGTGGAGGGTCTGGCGCGGGTTCTCTCGAGCAGTTCGGGTGGAATGCGGTTCTCGGCCGGGACTCGGGACGTTTCGGCGACCTCTGCGCTGGTCGAGGTGTCGGCCGGCACCACCCGGCGCGAAGTCGGGCCCCCGGCCTTGACCACCCTGAGCACGATCAGGCCGATCACCGCGGTCAGCGTCGTGGCGTACATGACCACCATCACGGGGTGCCCTGTGTCGGTGCCGGCGGTGATCCCGTGGAGCGCGGCCGCCAGGAAGCAGCCAAAGGTGGCGAAGTGGAGGGTGCGCCAGGCGCGCTGGCCGATCCGATGGCGCAGGTAGAACGATGGTGTGATCACGGCCAGTGCCCAGAACGCCACGACGCCCAATGCGACGGGGACCGGGCGGAAGGTCGAGGCACCAGGGATCAACAGGTGGCGCAGGTCGAAATCGATGAACTCCTCCATCCAGAGACTCACCATGTGGACGAGAGTCGCTGCCACGGCAGCCAGCGACAACGACTCGTGTACCCAGGTGAGATCGCGAGCCGACGCCGAGCGGTCGAGCACCTTGCTGGCGAGCAGCAGCCCCCAGATGGTCGCAGCCGATAGCAACAGGTAGGCGGCGACCCCCGAGCCTCGCGCCAGCATCCAGATCGGGTTCATGCCGCCACCTCCAACCCCGAGGTGGCATAAACCGATCCGTCCCACCAAACAACCAGACCGGCACGCACCCAGCTCTGCTCCTCAGCCCACTGGAGCGAGTCGACACCGGACAGGAGCATCGCCTTGGCGGCCGCCTCCGCCTCGACCGCGGTGGCGGCGATTGCAGTGGCCGACTGGACGGGTGACTCGACCGGCTCGCCGGTTCTCGGGTCGACCAGATGGCTCGCGGCGCGGTCCCCTGCCTGCCAGCGGCGCCGGGTGGTCGAGCTCGTGGCGAGGGCCCCGCGCCCAACCCTCACCATCGCAGCGGCCGATCCGTCGGGGTGGAGGACCTCTACCCGCAGGTCGGGATGGTTGGAGCGGAGGTCGCCACCGGCGTTGACCACGGTCGCCAGACCGTTCTCCACGGCACGGTCACAGGTCCACCCCTTGGCCACCCCGCCGAGGTCCAGCCGTGTCCCCTCGCTCCTCCATACAGAAGCGGCGCCCAGCGTCCACGAGCCGGCCGGCACCGGTCCGGGGTTCGCCTCGGTGTCGGTGACAAGCTCGAAGCTGAAGTCGTACCCCCAGGCCTCGACTGCGGCGCCGATTGCCGGCTCGACGAGCCCATTGGTCCTGATGCGAGCTTCATCGGCCGCGGCGAGGACGGTGTGGAGGAGTGGTGAGACAGCCGTCCACCCCGGGCGAGGGCTGCGGTTGAGGAGCGACAGCTCGCTGTCTTGGCGGAACCGGCTGCACACGTCCTCCACCTGCTCGAACCAGACAGCGACCTGGTCAGCGCTGCCTCCGTGTACCCAGACGTCGGTCCCCATGGCCCGAAACGAGGTCATGAGCCCGAGCTCTGGGTGCTGGGCGCCGGCGCCGGGGCGGGAGTCGGGGCGGGTGCGGGAACGGGCGCCGGTGCCGGCGGTGCCGGCGCTGGGGTGACTGATTCCTCGCCGTCCGCTCGTTCTGCGGTCGGTGTCTTCGGCTCCTCGTGGCGGATGACGACCAGCCCCTTCGCCGGTGCCTTGGGGAGGGGCGCCGCCTGGACGAGGGAGGTCGTAACCGTTGTGACGACCGGCTCGGGCTGGGGCGCTGGCTCGTCGGCCGAGGCAAGACGTGCCATCCCGGCGGCGGTGGCGGCGACGGCAGCAGCAGCCCAGGCGATGATCCTGGCTGACCCTGCCCGGGTGGAGCCGGGTGGCCGCGGCTGATCGAGTCCTGGGTCTGTCGGTCATTTGCCCACCGTCAGCGCGGTCCGCTCGGCTCGGAGCACCGCAACGACGGAGTCGGGGATGCGCCGTAGCTGAGCCGGCGCGACGACCTGGCTCGCCCCGCTGTCCGCGAGCACCCGCTGCACGGCGGCGTCCAGCCCGGAAACGCGTGGCTGGCCGGCCGCTGGCGGCTGGGCCACTGTCGTTTGAGGTGCGGAGCCCGCCGTCGAAGGAGGGGTGGACGTGGCGGGCTTTACCGCACCTCCCATGATGAACAGCAGCACCGCGAGCGAAGCCGCAGTCACCATGAAGGGAACGACCAGTCGCCTCACCAAACCGGGGTCTGACTTGGCCGAATCAGTCATCGTCATCATCGCGGTCGTCGTCATCCCGGTCGTCGTCGTCCCGGTCGTCAAGGTCGTCGTCATCCCATTCGTCGTCATCGCTGTCGTCAAAGTCCCTCGCGTCAAAGTCGCTGTCGTCCCATTCGTCGTCGGAGTCATCGTCCGAGTCGACCACCGGGGCCGCAGGTGCCTGAGACACGGCCGGGGCTGCTGCCACAACGGGCGCCGCCACCGTCTCGATGACGACCTCGGGTACGGGCCTGTTAGAACCGGGGAGCGGCTTCCCCCGCGCCTCGCAGATCGGGCGCAGAGCGGCGAGAGCCGCCTCTTCGATCTCGCTGGCATTGCCTGCCCTCGCACGCTTGACCAGGGCCTGTCCATCCGCACCACAGGCGAGCCGGTAGTCGCGGCTGCTGGCTGCTGCGGCAACGGTCTGCGGTGCCGCCGCCGCCGTCTTCACCCCGGCGGGGGCTGCAACGGCCACCGGTTCCTGGTTCGCTCGCGGCAGGTGCCGGGTCATCTGGCGGTGCCGACAGCGCCACTGCCATCAGGGCGATGGCAGGGACGGTCACGGCCCCAATGATGAGCGAACGGGTCAATGCACGTCGTGGTTTGGCTTCCATGATTCCCCTCGTCGACAAGGCGCCATCTTCGGGGTCGCGAGGTCAAGACCTCATCAAAGAGCGGTCAACGGAGTCAACAATCACACCGCTCCCATGACCGATCGGAAGTACCGTCTTCCGGCTCCCCACGAGGATTCCGATGATCCCGGTTCGCCGCTACTGGAAGCTGCTACGCGACTATCTCCGCCCACACCGGGCCGGGGTCGTCGTGCTTGCCTTTCTCGTCGCCGGCGGGATCGCCCTGCAGTTGGTCAACCCTCAGTTGATGGCGCAGATCATCGATGGTGCGGTTGCAGGTGACGATGCCTCCGGGTTGGTTGGTCTCGCCGTGCTCTTCATGGTCTTGGCGATGGCTCAGCAGGCGCTTGGCTTGGCCGCCACCTGGGTCGGGCAGCGGATCGGGTGGGCGGCGACGAACGAATTGCGTGCCGATCTCGCCGACCATTGCGTCCGACTCGACCTCGCGTTCCACAAGCAGCGAACTCCAGGCGAACTGATCGAGAGGATCGACGGGGACGTGACCGCCCTGTCGAACTTCTTCTCGCAATTCGCCGTCCATGTCGTCGGCAACATCGTCCTTCTGGTCGGGATCTTGGTGCTGCTCATGATCGAGAGTCTCTGGATAGGTCTGGTGATGGTCGTTTTCGCCGCCTTGTCGATGTTGGCCACGCTCAGGGTCCACCATCTCGCAGTTCCATGGTGGACCGGGTTCCGCGTCCGCAGTGCCGAGTTCTTCGGCTTCGTCGGGGAGATCCTCGGTGGCACCGAGGAGGTGCGGGCCAACGGTGCCGCACCATTCTTCATGGGTCGGCTCATCCGGATCCTCCGCTCCTGGCTCCCCGATCAGCTACGCGCCGGGGCCGGATGGTCGGCCCTTTGGTCGGCCAACGTCTTCATCTTCGCCTTCAGCACCGCTCTCATCTACTGGATGGGGGAGCGCTTGTTCGGTGCGGGTGATCTCACCATCGGATCGGTCTATCTCGTCTTCACCTACGTGGAGTTGTTGCGGATGCCGATGGAGCGGATCCGGGACCAGATGGAGGACCTGCAGAAGGCCGGTGCCGGGATCAACAGGGTGGAAGACCTGTTCTCGGTGTCGACCAAGGTCGAGGATCGGGGAACACACCACCTTCCCCCGGCCCTCTGTCGGTCTCGTTCGACCACGTCACCTTTGGCTACGACGACGAGGATGCCGGTGGAGGACCGGTGCTCGACGACGTCTCCTTCGAGGTTGGGAAACAGGTCGTCCTCGGCGTGCTGGGACGGACCGGTAGCGGGAAAACCACGGTCGCCCGGTTGATCACACGGTTGTACGACCCCGATCAAGGCTCCGTATCGGTGGGTGGGGTAGCTCTACCCGATGTCGAGGCGGCTGATCTCCGGCGCGCGGGTGAGGATGGTCAGCCAGGACGTACAGCTCTTCCACGCAACGCTGCGCGACAATCTCACGCTCTTCGCCGAGTCGGTCGACGACGACCGGCTGCTCGGCGTCCTCTCCCAACTCGGCCTCGGCGACTGGACCATGGCCCTTCCGTCGGGTCTCGACACGGTCTTGCCACCTGGCGGGGGAGGATTGTCAGCGGGCGAGGGCCAACTGCTCGCATTCGCCCGCGCCTTCCTCGCTGATCCCGGGTTGGTCGTGCTCGACGAAGCGTCGTCGCGGCTCGACCCGGCAACCGAGCGGCTGATCGAACGCGCCGTCGACCAACTGCTCGATGGTCGCACCGGGATCATCATCGCCCACCGGCTCGCCACCTTGGAGCGGGCCGATGAGATCATGATCGTCGACCGCGGCCAGGTCGTAGAGCACGGTCCGCGTGGCGACCTCGCCGCCGATCCATCGAGCCGGTTCGCCCACTACCTCCGGGTTGGGCTGGAAGAGGTGCTGGCGTGACCGGCCGTCCGATCCCCGCGGCAAGGGTCATGGCCCGGCTGATGCGGACCGAGCCGTGGCGCTATGCGGCCAACGTCACCCTGTGGGTGATCATCTACCTGGCGCCGATCGTGCCCGGGTTGCTCACCAAGTGGTTCTTCGACAACCTGACCGGGGATGCACCGGCTGGGCTCGACGTGCCCACACTCATCGCGCTGCTCCTCGGGTACGCAGTCTTCCGGGTGGTGAACATCTTTGTCGCCATATGGAACGACGTGAACTTCCGCTTCCGCATGGCATCACGGCTCCGGATCAACATGATGAGCAGGATCCTCGAGTTGCCCGGCGCAACCGCGGTCCCCGGGTCGACTGGCGATGCCATCACCCGTTTCCGGGAGGACGTGGAGCAGATCGAGGAGACGGTGAGTTGGACGGTGGATGTCATCGGCTCGATCCTGTTCTCCACCGTCTCGTTGTGGGTGCTCGCCACGATCGACGCCCAGCTAACGCTCGTCGTGTTCGCCCCGCTCATCGTTGTCGTCGTACTGGCGGAGCGGGCCGGCTCGATGGTGGAGCGAGCCCGCCGCCGGGCGCGCGACGCCACGGGCGAAGTCACGGGTGCCATCGGCGAGATCTTCGGGGGAGTGCAGGCGGTGAAGCTGGCGGGGGCCGAGGATCGCGTGGTCGGCCATCTCCGCCAGCTGAACCAGGGGCGTCTCAAGTTCATGGTGCGCGATCGGGTCCTCGAGGAGGGACTGGATGCCCTCTTCTGGAACACGGTCAATCTCGGCACCGGCCTCGTGCTGTTGCTCTCGGCAGACAAGATCGGACAGCCCGGAGGGTTGACCGTGGGTGATTTCGCCCTGTTTGTCTACTTCATGGGTTTCATCACCGATAACGTCCATGTCCTCGGGTTGTTCATCGCCCGGTTCCGACAGGCCCGGGTAGCAACCGACCTCATGACCGGATTGTTGGGTGGCGCCGCCCCGCAGCGGTTGGCGGAGCCGGTCGACCTGCACCTCGACGACACCGATCCGGTGATCACATCCGCACCTCTGGGGACGCACGAGCGACTCACCCTTCTCGAGACGAGAGGCATCAGCTACCGCCACCCCGACACCGGGCGTGGCATCAGTGGGGTGGACCTGACCATCCCGGCCGGGACCTTCACCGTGATCGCAGGCAGGATCGGGTCAGGCAAGACGACCCTCCTCAGAGCGGTGCTTGGCCTCGTTGTGCCCGATGCGGGAGAGATCCGGTGGAACGGGGCGCCAGTCATCGACCCCGGAGTGTTCATGGTTCCCCCCAGGGCCGCCTACACGCCCCAGGTGCCGCGCCTCTTCTCCATGACCCTGCGCGACAACCTGGACCTCGGGCTGGAGCATGACGACACGCAGATCGCCGCCGCTCTCCACACCGCGGTGCTCGACGACGACGTCGTCGACATGCCCGAAGGCCTCGACACCAAGGTAGGCCCGCTCGGTGTCCGCCTCTCCGGCGGCCAAGTCCAGCGCGCCGCCACGGCCCGCGCCCTGCTGCGCCGCGCCGACCTGCTCGTGTTCGATGATCTCTCGTCTGCGCTCGATGTCGAGACTGAGCGGACCCTTTGGGCGCGGCTCTTCGCCGATCAAAACGATGTCACCTGCGTCGTCGTATCGCACCGCCGAGCGGCCCTGCGCCGCGCCGACCAGATAGTGCTTCTCGAGGAGGGAAGAGTGGCGGCGGTTGGCACGCTCGATCACCTCCTGGCGAGCAGCGACATTATGCGCGCCATCTGGTCCGCCGATCAGTCGAGCAGCGAGCCGGCGGAACTGGCACCCGTTGTCTAGACGGAAGTCGGAAGTCGGAAGGCGGAAGGCGGAAGCAAATCCACAAACCGGAGGAGCGACGGTAGTTCCGAGCTCCGACGAGCGGATGCTGGGGCGAGGGTTCTCCACCTTGCAAGGTGTGGGCAAGATTCATCGAAGGCCCCAAAGCGTCCCAGTCGTTCTAGGCGCTTGCGCCCTCTCTTTCTTCCGTCTTCCGCCCTCCGCCTTCCGTCTTGCACCTACAAAACTCCACACTTTGACAACCTAAAACTTTGCCTTCTAGGGTCGAGAATCCCGTGGCTATCAACCAACAGGAGCGGGAAACGCTCAAGGCGATCTGGCGGCTCGCCCCGAATGGAGGCGAGGCGCGCACCGGCGATCTCGCTGTCGCGTTGGGGTGCAGCCCGGCCACTGTGACGAGCAGGGTGAAGCGGCTCACCACGGACGGCCTGGTTGATCACGCGCCATATCAGGGCGTGACGCTCACCTCTGAGGGCCGCCGCGTGGCTGTGGCGGCGATCCGCCGGCACCGGATCGTCGAGCGGTTTTTGGCGGACACGCTCGGGTATCGGTGGGATGAGGCTGATGCCCTTTCGGTGACTTTCGAGCATCATCTGCCACAGGAGGTCGAGGAGCGTCTCTTCGTGGCGCTGGGCCGACCTGCCACCTGCCCGCACGGGTTCTCCATCCCCCCGGGGGATGCGGATAGCCTTCCGGTCCTACCGACGCTCGACACGTTGGAGCCGGGAGACGTCGCCGAGGTGGCGATACCGGGCACAACCAACCCCGACGTGGTGAGCTTTCTCAACGAGTTGGGGATTCGCCCTGGTGTCGAGGTCCAACTGAAGGAAAAGCAGAGATTCGAGGGGCCGCTCACGCTGAGTGTCGCCGGCAGCGAGCGCACTTTGGGGAACCGGTTGGCCCGCGAGATCTATGTCCGACCGAAGAAGGAGAGCAATCGATGAGCGTCGTTCTGGCCGCGGAGGGCGGCTTCCAGGAATTCACGCTCGGTACCGCCGAGTGGTTCTGGCTGATATTCGCCGCCGTGACCGCGGTGATCGCCCTCTTCGTTGGACTTGCCCTGTCACGTACCGTCATGAGGGCGGACCAAGGCACCCCCAAGATGATCGAGATAGCCAAGGCAATCCAGGAAGGGGCGATGGCCTACCTGAAGCGCCAATTCCGCACCATCGTTCTGATCGTGGTACCTGTCGGCGCAGTGGTCTTCCTGACATCGACTGCGGTCTTTGATCTCGAAGGGACCGCGGTCCTGACATTCGCCCAATCGGGGGCATACCGGACGCTGGCATTCGTCGCCGGGGCCTTCCTCTCCGGGCTCACCGGTTTCATCGGGATGAGCCTGGCGGTCCGTGGCAACGTCCGCACCGCAGCAGCCGCAAAGACAGGATCGCTCCCGGCGGCGTTGCGGATCGCCTTCCGCACCGGCGGGGTAGCGGGGATGTTCACCGTCGGACTCGGGCTTCTCGGGGCGACATTGATCATCATGATCTTCCAGAACGTCTCGTCGGCGATCCTCATCGGCTTTGGGTTCGGAGGCTCGTTGATCGCACTGTTCCTCCGTGTCGGGGGGAATCTTCACCAAGGCGGCAGACGTCGGTGCCGACCTGGTGGGCAAGGTGGAGCAGGGGATCCCGGAGGACGACCCGCGCAACCCCGCCACCATCGCCGACAACGTCGGCGACAACGTGGGCGACTGTGCCGGAATGGCCTCCGACCTCTTCGAGAGCTACGAGGTCACCCTCGTGGCGTCGATCATCCTCGGTGTGGCCGCATTCGCCTCGATCGGCGCCAACCCGGTGCTCGGGTTGATCTTCCCGGTGATCGTGCGCGCCATCGGCGTGCTCGCTTCGATCGCCGGGGTGTTCGCGGTGCGCGCCACCGACCGGGACCGCACCGCTATGGCTCCGATCAACCGGGGCTTCCTCACCGCCGGGATCCTCACGGTCGTCGGGACTCTCGGGGTGGCTCTCTTCTATGTGGGCAACGACAACGGCGGTGAGGGATGGAAGGTGTTCGCCGCAGTGGTCGCCGGTCTGATCCTGGCGCAGGTGGCGAGCCGGCTCACCGAGTATTTCACCTCGACCGAGGAGAAACCGGTCCAGGAGATCGCCGATGCCACCCGGACCGGTCCCGCCACCACCGTGCTTGCCGGGACGAGCATCGGGCTCGAGTCATCGGTGTGGGCGATCGTTGCCATCGCCGGAGCCATCGGTGTTGCCGTCGGGCTGGGCGGGGGAAACCTGATGTTCTCGCTCTACCTGGTGGCGCTCACAGGAATGGGGATGCTTGCCACCACGGGTGTTGTGGTCTCCGAAGACACATTCGGCCCGGTCGCAGACAACGCCGCCGGGATCGCCGAGATGTCCGGCGAGTTCCAAGGCGAGCCGCAGCGGATCATGGTGAGCCTCGATGCGGTGGGCAACACCACCAAGGCGGTGACCAAGGGCTTCGCCATCGGCTCGGCGGTGATCGCCGCGGTGGCGCTGTTCGCCTCGTACATCGAGACCATCGGCGGCGAGTTGAGCCTCGGCCTCGAGGGGAGTGCCCTGTTCGAGGACGTGGCGACCTCGATCAACCTGGCAAACCCGGTGACCTTCATCGGGTTGCTCATCGGGGGCGCCGTTCCCTTCCTGTTCGCATCGCTGGCGATTCGAGCCGTCAGCCGAACGGCGGGTGTGGTCGTCGAGGAGGTTCGGCGGCAATTCGCCGACGGCAAGATCATGTCGGGGCTGAAGCGGCCGGACTACGCGCCGGTGATCGACATCTGCACCCGCGCCTCGCTGCGCGAGCTGGCCACACCGGCGCTGTTGGCGGTGCTCACCCCGCTGATCATCGGGTTCGGCATCAACTACTTCGCGCTCGGTGCGTTTCTGGCGGCTGTGATCCTCACCGGACAGTTGATGGCCAACTACCTGTCGAATGCGGGCGGGGCCTGGGACAACGCCAAGAAGTTCATCGAGGATGGGAATCTCGGTGGCAAGGGATCGGAGTCGCACAAGGCGGCGGTGATCGGCGACACGGTCGGTGACCCATTCAAGGACACAGCCGGGCCCGCCCTCAACCCTCTGATCAAGGTGATGAACCTGGTGTCGCTGCTGGTTCTCCCGGCTGTGATCGCGCTCCAGGACAGCGGGTGGCGTTTCGTGATCGCCGGGGTATCGCTGATCGTGTTGCTGGTGGCGATCTTCATATCGAAGCGCAGCGGTGCCGTACTCCGTCCCACCGAGGAAGAGCCGCTGCGAGCGGCGGCCTGAGTTGGCACGGGGCCAGGGCTTGCGCCCCGGCCCCGTCCACTTCCCGCTGGGAGGAGGAGAGAGCGGGACAGCAAGGTACGGCCGCTTCGTGTCGTGCTGGTTACTCAACGATTACCGCTCGTCAATGCCGTCCGTCTTCCGCCTTCCGTCTTCCGTCTACCGTTCCCGCCCACATGGATCTGGGTGGGTCGATCGGTGCCGTCACCACCCGGTTCTTCACCTATGGAGGACCGGACGACCCGGTGCGCCTCCAGAGCGGGGCATCGCTCGCCCAGGTGACCCTGGCTTACGAGCTGTACGGCGAGGTCTCCCCGGCCAGAGACAATGTGGTACTCGTGATCCATGCTCTCACCGGGAGCCAGCACGCCGCCGGGTGGAACGAAATGGTGGGGGGGATCAGCAACCGTTGGACCGAGGAGTGCTGTCCCGGGTGGTGGGACCCGTTCATCGGGCCGGGTCGGGCGATAGACACCGACCGTTTCGCTGTGCTCTGCGTCAACTACCTGGGTGGCTGCTACGGGTCAACCGGCCCCGCCAGCGTCGACCCGGTGACGGGCCGGCCCTACGGCTCGACCTTCCCCGCGGTGACCTTCGACGACATCGTCGACAGCCAGGTGCGGCTGCTCGACCACCTCGGGATCGATCGTCTCCATGCCGTGGTGGGGGGGTCGGTCGGAGGGCAGATGTGCCTCAGCCTCGCCACCCGCTACCCCCAGCGCGTCTCGATCGTGATCCCGATCGCCACCGGGCTGGCGACCACGGCGCTGCAGCGTCTCCACAACTTCGAACAGAAGGTGGCCATCCTCCACGACCCCGACTTCGCCGGCGGTGACTTCTACGAAGGTGAGCCACCCGACCGCGGCCTGGCTCTGGCCCGGATGATCGGCCATAAGACATTTGTCTCGCTGTCCGCCATCGAGGAGCGTGCCAGGGGCGAGGTGACATCGCCGGGAGACGCCCTCGGTGGCCGGATCCGGCACCCGCTCGAGTCGTACATGTGGCACCAGGGAAGCAAATTCGTCCGTCGCTTCGATGCCAACACCTACCTGCTGCTCATGGAGGCGTGGCAGCGCTATGACCTGGTTGCCGAGCACGGTGGTTCGGCTGCACCTGCCTTCGCCCGCTGCCGGCACCAGCGTTACATGGTCTTCAGCATCGACTCAGATGTTTGCTACTACCCCGAGGAGCAGGAGGCGCTGGTCGGTGTGCTCAAGAGCGCCAAGGTCCCGGTGCGACGGATCACCGTCCATTCCGACAAGGGTCACGATTCGTTCCTTCTCGAGCCGGAGTTGTTCGCACCTCACCTCGCCGACACGCTGGAGCGGGAGTGGAAGGTCGAATGAGGTCACCATGGCCCGTGGGGTGCTGCTGGTAACGTCGCCGCTCGGTGACGACGAACGAGTGGTGGCTGCTGCTGGTCTTGCCCGTGGGGGCTTACCTGATCGGTTCGATTCCATTTGCGTTCCTCGTCGGAAAGGCTTCGGGCGTAGACCTCAGAGTCGAGGGCACGGGTAACCCCGGGGCCGGAAATCTTCGCCGGGTGGTCGGCTTTTCGGCGGCACTGACTGCCGGGTTGCTCGACGGGTTCAAGGGTCTCTTCATCGTGCTGGCTTTACTCGACAAGGTTCCAGACCCGGTCTTGATCCTCACCGCTCTGGCCACGGTCGTCGGTCACAACTGGTCGATCTTCATGGGCTTCAGGTCTGGCCGCGGGCTGGCCACCGCCGCTGGTGTCGTCCTCGCCATGTCGCCCTTACTGCTTCTCTGGCCGCTGGTGTGGGGCATCGCCGGCTGGTGGATCGGGGGAGGCGTGGCTGGCTTCATCGGCTGGACCGCTCTGCCCCTCTTCGCTGCCTTGGTCGACGTTCCGCAGGTGCCGCAAGTGGCGGTTCCGGTGACCGCGGGACTAGCCGTGCTCATTCTTGTCCGCCGGATCCAGGGCAACCCCGATGCGATCCACGGATGGCAAGCAGCCACCCAGCGTATGGTTTTCGACACCGACCGCGCCGTAAGCAAGCTGGACGGCTAGGGGTGCGGCTTCCGAAGTCGCGCTGGCTGCAATGGCCGGCGTGGGTGGCGCTGGGGGTCGGCGCCTACCTCGTCGCAGTCGGCTTTCTCGGCGAGCGGACTCGCCTCCCTGCCTTCGACCTGACGGTCTGGCTTGCGCTGCTGGCATCGCTGCTCGCCCACACCGCGGCCATCGCCGCTTTCGGGCTCAACTTCATCGAGGCAGCGTCGCTCTCGGGTATTGCAGTGAGCCGGTGGGGTGGCTTCAAGGCCGCTTTGGTGGCGACCGGGGTTGCCCGTCTCATCCCCGCCGGCGGCGTCTTCACCCCGGCCGCAATGGCGTGGACGGTCCGATCGGAGGCGCCGAGGACCGGTGGCCCGGCGGCGAGGGCGACCGTGCTCGCCTATGGCTCGTTGCTGGTTGTAACCGGCGTCGGCGCCCTGTGGGTGGCCCTGCTCGGTCTGGAGACCTCACTGACCGTCTCGATGGTTGTGCTGGGAATCGTCCTCACCGTGCTCGGTGGCGTCGTCTGGGCTGGATCGGGCCGATTGGCATCACTGGTCGGCCTGCTCCCCGCTGGAGTGCGCAAGCGGGTATCGGCGACGCTCATCGACCGACCGGTGACATTGGTCGAGGTAATGACCGTGCTGGCCCGGACCGGTTTCGAGGTGCTGGCACTCGGGCTGGTGCTGAGACCTGTCGGTATCGACCTGCCCGTCCCCGCCCTGCTGGCGGTATACGGCTTCTCCCAACTCGTCGGCGGCCTACCCGGGCCTCCAGGTGGGATAGGGCTGGTCGAAGCCGGTTTGATCGGGGCGCTGGCGGCGTTCGGCGTCGATCCTCAGACCAGCCTCCCCGCGGTGCTCGTCTACCGGCTGGTGTCGTACTGGATCCCGGCCGCAGCCGGTCTGCTCGCCGGCGGCGCCGCCTTTGTCAGAGCCGGTAAGCCGACACCGGCCGAGGTCTCCGCTGCGCCTGTACCCGAAAACCTGGAGTCTGCAGAGGTACGGCGGTAGGGCGGGCGTCAGCCGGTCGGTGTCTGGGGTTGGCGCCCGGAACCGGGGGGGCCGGCGAAACACTGGGCGATCTCCATCCACCGCCGGGCGGTCGGGCCGTCAACGACCAGTTCGGTGTCGTCCACGTGACGCCGTTGGGTCACCACCAAAGAGAAATCTTGGAGGGTGCCGACCACCGATTGGGTGTCGTTCTCGTTCCAGCGGTGCACCTCTCCGTCCGTGTCGGTCAGTTCGACCCGGACGCGGTGGTCGGGGACGGCGAGCCCTCGGTTCTGGAAACTCCAACCGAACGTCTTGACGCCAAGCGCGGCGACGTGACGCAGGGGGCCACCCACCTGGAAGGTGATACCCACGGCGTCGGCGACATCGGTCCCGTGGGCGAACGTTTCCATGACCCGTGCCCCGACGAAGGTGCGGCTCGCCATCGACGGCCCGAACCAGACGACCCGACCTGCCGGGTCGAGCGCTCGGAATGAATCCTGGGCGACACCCCGCGCTTGGCGCCACCAATCGAGCACCTCGGGGCCTGATTTCTCCCGGCCGAGGTCGATGGCCACGGCCATGTACCCATCGACCCCACCGCTGAGCATTTCGTTGAGCGTGGAGGCGAACCTCTCCGGGTCCCGCGCCGCTAGCTCTGCTTGCTCCTCGAACCACGCGAGATGGCTGACCGTGTCGCCGATGCTCCATCCCTCGGCGGGTGTTGGTCGCCCCCACCCTTCCTCGTCGAGCGGTTCGAGGATTGCGTCGAGCGAACGCTCTATCTCATCCAGGTCGGCGACGACGTCGTCCACCTTGTCGACGGTACTCGGGTCGACGCAACTCGGGTCGCCGCTACGCGGTGAGGGGCGAACATGTCTGCGGTCTCACTCCACCACGACCAGGATCTGATCGGACTCCACCTGGTCCTTTTGCTTGGCCTTCAGCGAGGTCACCCTTCCGGCGTGGGGGGCACGAAGGGTGTGCTCCATCTTCATCGCCTCGAGAACCAATAGCGCCTGTCCTGGCTCCACCATGTCGCCTTCGGCGACGAGCACCTTCACCACCCTCCCCGGCATCGGGGCGTGGAGCGAACCAGGACTCTCATCAGGCCCGGTCTCGGCAAAGCGTGGGTGCTCGACGAGGTGGGAGCACCCCTCCGGACCATCGACCCAATGGTTCCAATCGAGGCGACTGACGCGGTATCTGCGCCGAACCCCGCCCGATTCGATGTCAACTGTGCTTTCGGTCACGGCGCCGACGGCAAGGTCCGGCATAGATACGCCGTCAACCTCGACCTCGAGACCGGCGCGGTCGAACCGATACCCCACTTCAACCGGTCCATGCGGTCCGTCGTAGAGGACCCGTTGGGGTTGCGAAGGGTTGTTGCGCCATCCAGAGGGGAGGCCGGACAGAACGGTGAGTGAACCGCGGCGCTCCACCTGGGCGGCCACCGCCGCGGCCACGGCGTGTAGAGCAGTCTCAGCCGGGCTGGGGAGCGGCCGACCCAGTTCGCCTGGATCGTGGCGGTCGAAGAAACCGGTGTCGGCCTCGCCAGTGACGAACTCGGGGTGGCGGAGCACCCGGACGAGCAGGTCCCTGTTGGTGGTGACACCATGGATCTCGGCGCCGGCAAGCGCCGCCGCCAAGACCGCAACGGCCTCGGAGCGGGTGGGGGCATGGGCTATCACCTTGGCAAGCATCGGGTCGTAGTGGACGGTCACGTCGGACCCGTCCTCGACACCGGCGTCCACCCTGACCCGCCGGTCGGAGATGCGGAAGCGGTGCAGCGTCCCGGTGGCGGGGAGGAAGTAGGTGGCGGCATCCTCTGCGTAGATCCGGGCCTCGACGGCATGGCCCCGCATCTCGGCGCCGGTTGCCTCGGCGGGGAGCGGTTCGCCCTGGGCGACGAGCAACTGGATTCGGACAAGGTCGAGCCCGGTTACCGCCTCCGTGACAGGGTGCTCCACCTGGAGCCTCGTGTTCATCTCGAGAAACCAGAACCCGTCGTCGTGGAGCAGGAACTCAACGGTCCCCGCCGAGACGTAACCGACGGCTCGTGCAGCGGCGATGGCCGCATCGCCCATGCGACTCCGCAACTCCTCGTCGACCACCGGAGAAGGCGACTCCTCGATGATCTTCTGATGGCGGCGCTGGATCGAGCAGTCCCGCTCGAAGAGATGGAAGACGGTCCCGTGGGTGTCGGCGAGCACCTGGACCTCGACGTGGCGCGCCCCCTCCATGAACTTCTCCAGGAAGACGGTGGGATCGCCAAACGCCGCCCCAGCCTCCCTGGCGGCACCCTCCACCGCCTCGGCCAGATCGGCCCGATCCCTGACAATCGCGCATGCCCTTGCCACCGCCGCCGGCAGAGGCCTTGACCAGAACCGGCCAACCGATCTCCTCGGCCGCATGGGCGACGGCTTGGTCGTCGAGGCCGGTCAGGTCGATCGAGGGAGGGCGGGACACCCGCCTCCTCCATGATCCTCTTCGCCTCCAACTTCGACCCCATGGCGGCTATCGCCGCCGGTGGGGGGCCCACCCAGACCAGACCGGCGTCGACCACGGCTCGGGCGAACGAGGCGCTCTCGGCGAGGAACCCGTACCCGGGATGGACCGCATCGGCCCCGGTCAGCTTTGCCGCGGCGATGATCAGGTCGGATCGCAGGTAGGAGTCGGCCGGAGCGCTCCCACCGAGAGGGACCGCCTCGTCGGCCTCGGCGACGAAGGGCGCATCCGGATCCGGCTGGGAGAACACGGCGACGGTGGCGATCCCCATCGTCTTGGCGGTGCGGACGACCCGTCGGGCGATCTCGCCGCGGTTGGCCACGACCAGCTTGTGATGCGGTCACGATCGCTGAGCGTAGTCGTGGCGCCCGAGCGGCCGACCTGCATCACATCCGGAAGACACCGAAGCCGCGTGGTGCCGGAACCGCGGCGGAGTGCGCCGCCGACAGCCCGATCCCGAGCACGGTCCGGGTGTCCCGAGGGTCGAACAAACCGTCGTCTCGCACCCGGGCGC
Source organism: uncultured Actinomycetes bacterium (assembly GCA_963758695.1). GTDB lineage: Bacteria > Actinomycetota > Acidimicrobiia > Spongiisociales > DATADW01 > DATADW01. The sequence continues at coordinate 213,425 of CAVWWM010000009.1, read as the reverse complement.
TGGAGAAGTAGGCAAGCTCCTCCTGCTCGATCTGCTGCTCAATCCCAGCACGCATCGCCGCGTCCGCCTCCTCGTCGGACTGGCGGCCCTGCGCCTCGGCGGCCTGTCGCCCGATGATCGACATCACACCGGCCAGCTGCTTGGGGCCCATCACCGCCACCTTGTGGTTGGGCCACCCGAACACGAATCGGGGGTTGTACGACTTGCCGCTCATCCCGTAGTTGCCCGCCGCCGTAGGAGACACCCGCCATCAGCGCGATGTGGGGGACGGTGGAGTTGGCGACGGCATTGATCATCTTGGCGCCGTCCTTGATGATCCCGCGCTGCTCGTACTCCCTGCCCCACCATGTAACCGGTGGTGTTGTGGACGAAGATGATCGGGGTGTCATAGCGGTTGCACAATTGGATGAACTCGGTGGCCTTGTGGGCCTCCTCGGAGAAGATCACCCCTTGTTGATTGGCCACGACGCCCACCGGGAACCCGTGGATCGACCCCCATCCGGTGACCATCGAGGTGCCGTAGAGCGCCTTGTACTCCTCGAACCGGGAGCCGTCGAGCACCCGGGCCAGCACCTCACGCATGTCGAACGGGACCCGGAGGTCGCGAGGGATGACGCCCAGCAGGTCCTCGGGGTCGTGGACCGGCTCGTCGCCGGGCATGGTCGGCCCATATCCGAGCTTTCGCCAGTTGAGATGGACGACGATCTCACGGCCGATCCGGATGGCGTCCTGCTCGTCGATGGCGAAGTAGTCCGACAGACCCGAGGTCCGCGAGTGCATCTCGGCGCCCCCAATTCCTCATCGGTGGACTCTTCGCCGGTGGCCATCTTGACCAGCGGCGGCCCGCCGAGGAACACCTTGGCACGCTCCTTGACCATCACCGCGTAGTCGCACATCGCCGGCACATACGCTCCGCCGGCGGTGGAGTTGCCGAAGACGATGGCGATGGTGGGGATGCCCTTCTTCGACAGTTGGGTGAGGTTGCGGAACCACTTGCCGCCGGTGATGAAGACCTCGGCCTGATCGGGCAGGTCGGCGCCGCCCGACTCGACCAGATTGATCAGGGGGAGGCGGTTCTCCATAGCGATGTCCTGGGCACGCAGCGACTTGGCCAGCGAGTAGCGGTTCGACGAGCCTGCCTGGCTGGTCGGATCGTGGGCGGAGATCACGCACTCGACGCCGGAGACGACCCCGATCCCGGTGACAACGTTGGCGCCCAGCGGCTTGTCCGAGCCCCACGCCGCCAAAGTCGACAGCTCGAGAAACGGCGAGTCCCTATCGAGCAGAAGCTCGATTCGCTCCCGGGCCAGCAGCTTGCCCCGAGAACGGTGACGGGCCACGTACTTCTGCCCCCGCCGGCACGCGCCTGCGCCAGCAGTTGCTCGAACTCCTCGAGCCGCTCCGCCATCGCCTTGCGGTTGCCCGGAACTCTTCGTCGGAAGTATTCGGTCCGGCTGGGGAGGACTTCCATGAGGGAAGGTTATGCGCGCCGTGGTCTCACGGACAGCCGGCTACCGCCCACTCGACCGCCCGATCGAACAGCTGCCATCCGAGGAAGTGAACACCGCAGGGCCGAGATGGCCCGACGGGAATCCGATCCGGCACGCAGGCGCCGTTGTTCCGCCAACGCAGAGGATCGCCCGGGCGATAGGCAAATAGCCCCGGCTTTCCCGTAACCGTGGCCACCACGTCGGCAGAGGATCGCGGGCACGCCCCAACCCATGGTCTGGGTCGACGAGGTGATGGCGACGGTCCCGCTCAGACCTGCTGCCAGAGGATGCTGGGTATTGGTGATGGCCACCGAGGTCGATGAGGCGTTGCCGAGTCCACACCGCTTGCAGGGCCGGTGAGGTGCAACGGGTTGTAGGACCACGGCTTCCATGAAACGAGAGGGGTCGCCACCGGGGGCGAAGATCCCTGCCCGGCTTGAGGAGATCGTCGAGGACAGGAGCACGGTATCGGCATCGGCCGCTTCCGCCGCCGTTACGACGTCGTCATCCACTGTGGAGCACGTCGTAACCGGCATCGAGCAGCCTGGATCGCACCGCAGCGTCACCCGCTCCGAGCGCCCCCGGATTGGGGACCACGAAGAGCACCTCTGCGGGACCGCCTGGGAGTCCGCCGCCGTAGAAGGCGTCGGCACCCATCGCGGGCCGAAGGCGTTGCGGGATGTGGAAGCTGGTGTCGACCCACCACTGGCAAGGCGATCCGGAGGCGTGCTCGTTGTGGAAGTAGAGGAGACCGCGGTACTGCTCCCAACCCGGCGATTTGAACAACTGGCGGGCGGCCTCGATCCACTGTCCTTTGCGACCCGCCTGCCCGGCGTCCTCCACCGACCCGTACTCTGCCAGCCACAGCTCCTCAGCCGGATGGGCGGCACCGAACTGACGCATCGGCTCGATGTTCTGCTGCAGCGTCATCCAGGAGATGGGGTTGTCGGAACGGCAGGTGTACCAGTTGTAGGGATCGGCGGCGATGCCGTGGACGTAACCGTCGCCGGGGTACCACTTCGGTGCCGAGCGGCGGTCGGATGAGCTCACCGCAAGGCTGTAGTCAGTCATGGTCCACAGGTAGCGGGCGTTGGTCACACCTTGCTGTCCGAAGACGGTGACGATCTTGCGCCATGCGGCGATGAACTCGGTGGCGGTGCCGTAGGGGAGGTTGCCCGACGCCTCAGGCTCGTGATGGAAGATGAAGTAGAGCGGGGCGCCGAAGGATTTCACACCATTGGCCCACCCCACGATCTCGTTGTAGAGGGTCGTGCCGGGGGCGGCGTTAGCGATGTCCCGCCACAGGATGATGGTCCCGTTGGTCGCGTCTTGGCTTGACCGAGAGAACCACTGTGTGATCGGTATCACGTAGCCAGGTGGTGAACGAATTCGGGAACGCCGTGTTCCAGAGGTCGAAAACTCGCACCGCCCCGAGTTGACGGCCCACCATCGACTCAAATGCCTCGACCGCCGACTGTTGGGTCTGGCCGCTCCGGGGTTGGACGTATGCCCCCCACAAGATCGGGTCCTCCGGTTCCTGGGATCGAACCGACTGCGGCATCGAGGTCAGGACCGCCACGATTACCAGCGACGCGGTCAGGCAACGGCGCGGACTAAGAAGGACCCTCCGAACCATGTTGTTCCCTCCTGGCTTCGGACCTCGTGGCGAGACTAAATCGCGCCGGCGAAGTTCAGCCAGGTGGTTCGTAGAGGGGTGGCGGAGCCGGGAACGGTGGTTCCCGGAGACGTCTCATGTCATGGACAGCCGGCTACCGCCCATTGCACCGCATTGTCGAAGAGGGCCCATCCGGCCGCGGTGAAGGTGGTCGGGGCCAGGTGGCCGGAGGGAAACCCGATGCGGCAGGCAGGGGCGGGGGCACCACCCACCAGCAGCGTCTCCGGGTCCGTAGGTGAACAGGCCAGGCTTGCCAGCCACCGTCGCTACGACATCTCCCGCGGCACCGGGAGTTCCCCATCCCATGGTCTGATTGGCGGAGGTGATGGTGACCGTCCCACTCAACCCGGCGGCGAGGGGGTGCTGAGGCTCGCTTATTGCCAGGGTTCGGACGGAAAGGGCGTTGCCGTAGTCTACGTCGGCGAGGGCACCGGACATGTTGAGCGGGTCGTAGGACCAGGGCTTCCAGGAGACAACAGGGGTGGCCACGCGCTCGAACTGCGCGGCCCGCCCGGTGGAGGTAGTGGAGGAGAGGAGCACCGCATCCGCTGATGCCGCCTGAGCCACCGTAGCCAGGTCATCGTCCACGGTGACCACGTCGTATCCCGCGCCCAGCAGCCGGGTGCGCACCGCGGCGTCGCCGGCCCCGAGGGCGGATGGGTTGCTCACCACGAAGAGCAGCTGCGCCTGTCCAGACGGGATCGTGGTAGTGGTTGTGGAGCTCGTAGTCGTCGAGCTCGTGGTCGTAGAGCTGGTCGTGGTAGTTGGGGCATCACCCCCGTAGTAAGGATCGGCGCCCATGGCGGTGAAGGCAGAGGCTGCCGCCGTGCTGCTGTCGATCCACCATTGGCAGGGCGACCCTGTGGCGTGAGCGTTGTGGAAATAGAGGACGCCGCGGAACTGCTCCCAGCCCGGGCTTTGGAACAGCTGGCGCGCCGAGTCGATCCACTCCGCCTTGCGGTCCGGCTGGGCCGGATCCTCGACCGAGGCGAACTCAGCGAGCCACAGTTCCTCGTCGGGATGGGCGGCACCGAACTGACGCATCGGCTCGATGATCTGCTGCAGCGACCACCAGGGGATAGGCACGCCGGGACGGCAGGTGTACCAGTTGTAGGCGTCGCCGGCGATCCCGTCGACGTAGGCGTCGCCGGGATACCATTTCGGCGCCGAGCGCCGGTCGGCCGGGTTCACGAAGAAGCTGTAGTCGGTCATGATCCACAGGAAGCGGGCGTTGCTCGCCCCCTGTTCTCCAAATATCCCGACGATCTTGCGCCAGGCGGCGATGAACTCCGGAGCGGTCCCGTTGACCAGGTTGACCTCTGCTTCCGGCTCGTGATGGAAGGTGAAGTAGATCGGTGCTCCGAAACCCTTCACCGCGTTTGCCCACCCCACGATCTCGTTGTAGAGCGTCGTACCGGGAGCGGCGTTGGCGATGTCGCTCCACTTGATTTGGGTCCCGTTGGTGCGCTTGGCTCTGACCGAGAGGACGATGGTGTGCCCGCTGTCACGCAGCCAAGTGGTGTACGTGTCGGGAAACGGGGTGTTCCAAAGGTCAAACACGCGCACCGCGCCGAGCGGGCGGCCAATGGTGTTCTCGAGAGCCTCGACCGCAGCCTTCGGCGACTGTCCGCTACGAGGCTGGGCATAGGCACCCCACAAGATCGGCTCATCGGGCTCTTCGGTACGGGCAGGCTGCGGCGTCCCGGCAAGTACTCCTGCAGCCAAAGCCAGAACGACCAGAGCGCCCGTGACACGGCGCGCGCGTTTAAGAAAACCCAGATTCATCATCTCTTTCCCACCGACTTCCCAACTCCCCATATGAGGCACGGATCCCCGGGTCTATTTACGGCACCGATTGACCTCGACTGGAGCGCGGAGGTGCCGGCGAGAGGTAGCGTGTGCCCTCATGCCGCCGGAACTGCTGCCTTGGACCGGCAATGCCGATGCCGACCGGTTCCTCGCAGAGAACGGGTTGGCGCTCCTCATCGGGATGTTGCTCGACCAGCAATTCCCCATGGAGCGTGCTTTCTACGGTCCCTATCTCCTCCAGGAGAGGCTCGGTGCACCCCTTGATTGCACACTTATCGTCGAGACGGACCCCGATCAACTCGCCGTCATCTTCCGCGGGCCGCCGGCGATCCATCGCTATCCCGGTTCGATGGCCAAGCGGACCCAGGAGGTCTGCGGCGTCCTCTTGGAGAAGTACGACGGTGTTGCCGAGCGGCTTTGGGAGACAGCCGAGACCGGCGACGAGTTCTTCCGGAGACTGCGCGAGCTGCCCGGGTTCGGCGTGCAGAAGGCGCGCATCTTCGTCGGCATCGTGGGGAAGCGACTTGGCGCCGGACCACCCGGTTGGGAAGAGAATGCCGCCGACTGGCCCTCTATCGCCGACGTGGCGAAATGGGAGGATGTCGCCGATCTCAGGGCGCGCAAGAAGGAGATGAAGAGCGCTCGATGAGACCGATCTGACCGCCACAACCGTGTCCGGCTCGTCGCCCCAACTCGCCCCCGATCTCCTCGCCTCCTGGCCCCTCGGCAAGTCGCTGGTGGTGGGGATCGCCGGAGGCTCAGCATCGGGCAAGTCCCTCATCGCCCAAGAGTTGGTGTCGCAGGTGGGAACCGACTCGGTGGCGGTACTCGAGCACGACGGCTACTACCACCACCGTCCCGATCTGCCCTTCGAGGAGCGGGCGGCGATCAACTACGACCACCCCGACTCCTTCGAGACCGATCTGATGCTGGGGCACCTCGAGGACCTGCTCGCCGGGCGGCGGGTGCTCAAGCCCCGATACGACTTCGCCGCCCATCTGAGGATGGATGAGACCGTGGTCGTCGAGCCGCAGCCTGTGATCTTGATCGAAGGGCTCATGATCCTCGCCGAGCCCGAGCTTCGCAGGCGGTGCGACCTCAAGATCTACGTAGATGCGGACGCCGACCTCCGGTTGCTCCGCAGACTGCGGCGCGACGCCCGCGACAGGGGACGCACCTTCGCATCGGTCATCGACCAGTACGAGGCGACGGTCCGGCCGATGCACCTCCAGTTCGTCGAACCGTCGAAGCGTTACGCCGACATAATCATCCCCGAGGGCTTCAAGCCGAGCGCGGTGCGCACGGTGGGAGGGATGCTCCGGGACCACGTTCGCCAGTCGCCGTTGTCTACTGTCTGAGCGCCATGAGTGTCCGCCCGACCGTCGCCATCCTCGGCGCCGGCGCCATGGGTCAGGCACTGGCGCTCGGTTTGCTCCGGGCCGGCTGGGAGCCCGACGAGATCACGCTGGCGGCACGCCGCCCCGAGAGAGCCACCGATGTGGAAACCAGGGTCGGGGCCCGCTGTCTCCTCGACCCTGCCAAGGCGCTCGAAGGCGTCGACGTGGTTGTAGTTGCGGTGAAGCCGGTGGACGTCCCCGCCCTTCTTGGACAAATCAACGGCGCTGTCACCGACCAACAGGTCGTCCTGACACTCGCCGCCGGGGTCCGAACGTCACGTCTCGAGGAGATCCTGGGCACGGTTGGGGTGGTGAGGGCGATGCCCAACACCCCAGCATTGGTGCGCGAGGGGATCACCGGGATCGCGGCCTGGTCGTCATGCCGACCAGAACGCGGTCGACCTCGCCGCCTCGGTTCTCCGAGCGGTTGGTGAGGTGACCGTGATGGACGAGGCGCTATTGGACGCGGTGACTGCGGTCTCCGGGACCGGCCCCGCCTATGCATTTCTCCTTGCCGAGGCGCTCACCGAGGCGGCGGTCCGTGAGGGGCTGCCCCGCGATCTCGCCGAGCGTCTGGTCAACCAGACGATCAAGGGGGCGGGGGCGCTGCTCGTCGAGACCGACCTAGGCCCATTCGAACTGAGGTCCCAGGTCACATCACCGGGAGGGACCACGGCGGCTGCGGTCCACATTCTCAAAGAGCGCGGCTTCCGGGCCATCGTCGAAGATGCGGTCCGCGCTGCCGCCGAACGGGCCCGCCAGCTTGGCTCGGCCGCGGAAGCAGAGGACTGAGGTGCCTGGCCTGTTCACAGGGGCGATGATGGCGGCAACCCGGTTCCCACCTATGCGCGCCGCTTTCACCGGCACCTCAGCCGGGCTGGCGCTGGCGCATCGCTTCGTTGCCGGGGACACGCTGGCACAGGGGCTGCGGGCTGCCCGCGAGCTCAACGAGTTGGGGATGCAGGCATCGCTGGATCACCTCGGTGAAGAGGTCGGCGACCCAGCGGCGTGCAGGAGCGCGCAACGGATCTACCTCGATTGCATAGAGCAGATAGCCCAACAGGAGATCGACGCCAACATCTCGGTCAAGCTCACCCAACTGGGGATGGGGGTGGACGACGACCTCGCCCGGACGCAGCTCAAGGAACTGGCAACCGCTGCGGCCGACGCCGGCACGACGGTGACGGTGGACATGGAGGACAGCCGCTGGACCGAGAAAACCGTTCGCCTCTACGCCGATGCGCAACAGGAGTCGGGAAACCTCGGCATCGCCCTTCAGTCATGCCTCCATCGAAGTGCGGCCGATCTGGCGGACGTGGCGCCTCTGGGCGGGCACATCCGCCTCTGCAAGGGCGCCTACGCCGAGCCGCCCGAAGTGGCCATGCAGAGCAAGGAAGCCGTGGATGGCAATTTCACCCTTCTCATGGCGCGCCTGATGCCGGAAGAGGGATGCATCCCTGCGATAGCAACCCACGATGAGCGCCTGGTCGAGATCGCTCTGATCCTCGCCCAGGGCAGGAGCAACCCCTTCGAGTTCCAGATGCTCTATGGGGTCCGCAAGCCGTTGCAGCAACGGCTGGTCGGAGCCGGGCAGCGACTCCGGATCTACGTCCCGTATGGCTCGCAGTGGTATCCCTACCTCACCCGCAGGCTGGCGGAGCGTCCCGCCAACGTCTGGTTCTTCCTGCGGGCCTTGTTCGGCGGCTGAGCCCGCCCCCGTACATATGCCACCGAGAGGAGTGCGACATGCAAACCGGTGATCCGGCCCCCGCCTTCACACTCGCCGACGACACCGGCGCCGAGATTTCGTCAGCTGAGTTGTTCCGGAAGCCCACCGTCGTCTTCTTCTACCCGGCGGCGATGACGCCGGGATGTACCGCCGAGGCATGCGACTTCAGGGACCGGTACGAAGTGCTGCAGGATGCCGGGTACCAGGTGGTCGGGATCAGCCCGGACTCGCCGGAGCGGAATGCCAAGTTCAAGGCCAAGGAAGGACTCCCTTTCCCGTTGCTCTCCGACGAGGACCACGCCGTAGCCGAGGCATTCGGAGCCTGGGGTACCAAGACCCTTTACGGAAAGAAGTTCGACGGCCTCATCCGCTCCACATTCCTCGTGGGCGACGGTGGGAGTGTCGAAAGGGCATGGCGCAACGTCAAAGCCAAGGGGCACGTCGCCAGGGTGTCCGACGACCTGCTCGGCGGTGGCCCGGAGGCTGAGTGACTGGGCGGGTTTAGGATCGTTCCCTAACTCCCAGGAGGCGGGGCACCGATGTTCAGGCGCATTTGGAGCTACATCAAGCAGTGGTTTCGCGGCACGGCCGAGCGGGTCATGGACCCCGAGGTCGAGATCGAGATGGCCATCACCGAAGCCCGTAAGCGCGACCAGGAGCTCCGCAACCAGGCGGCGAAGGTGATAGCCCACCGCACCCAACTCGAACAGAAGCTCGAGCAGTCGGCCGACTCGGTGGGCGAGACGCGGGAGATGGCAAAGCAGGCGCTGCTCAGAGGGGAAGCCGGCAAGAACGCAGGCGACGCTTCGGCCGAGAGCAAGTGGAATCAGGCGGCACAGAGCCTGGCGCTCAAGCTCCAAGCGGCCGAGAACAACCTCGAATCGCTCAAGGACCAGTACGAGATCGCGGTCGGTCAGGCCGACGCGGCGAAGGGCGCCGTCCAGCAGAACGCCATGCGGCTCCAGGAGCTAGCCGCCAAGCGGATGCAGCTCCTCGGGTCGCTGCAGCAGGCGCGCGATGCAGGAAGCGGTCAACTCGGCGGTCGAATCGATCTCGGCCAACATGGAGTCAGAGGCGCCGTCGCTCGAAAAGGTCGAGGACAAGATCAACCAGCGGCTGGCATCTGCCAAGGCGCGCACCGAGTTGCGCGAGGCGACACCAGCGGGCGCCGAGGCCGAGTTGCGCGAGGCGATTTCGGTGGCCGGCGCCGACGCCAAACTCGAGGAACTGCGCCGCGAGCTAGGTCTCGATACAGAAACCCCCGAAGCAGCCCCGGTCGAAGCGATGCCCGCCTCGGGCGACGGGGAGCCATCCGAGACCTAGACGGGGGACTCAGTACTCACTCGTATCTGTCTCCCCGCAGGGGGGAAGGGCCCCGCTGCGAAGCAGCGGGTAGGGGGGCTGCCGGACTCCCAACCGTGCTCGATTCGCGGCTTTCGCATCCTAGGCAGTGAACCAGCCCCCCTCCCCCGACGCCTTCGGCGTCGGGTACTCCCCCCGCCGGGGGGAGGGAATGGCTGGCTACCACCTATTCTCGGCGCCGCATGAGCGAGCCGGCGGGGATCGAGGAGCGCAAGCGGCGATTTACCGCCGCTGGGTTCCTTCTCGGTCTGGCGTTCGTGCTCGCCGGTGGGACGCTCTGGCTTTGGTGGCTGGGAGAGCTCTTCGAGGACACACGGCCCGAGGTCGGACGCGAGGTTTTCGGCAACATCCCGGGTGCGGTGATAGTCCTCTTCTATGTCACTGTGACCGCCGCCGTGTTCATCGCGGCATACCTGTTCTCCCTGAGAGCACGCAACCTGGGGAGGGGCGGCACCGAGCCCAGGCTGGGTCAGTGGAAAGAGCGGGTCGTCCAGTTGCTGCGCGGTCTATCGATGCGGACGCTGATGCGCGACCCGGCTGCCGGGTTGATGCACTCGATGATCTACTGGGGCTTCGTCGTTCTCTTCCTGGGGACGGTGACGCTCGAGATCGACCACATCCTCCCCGATCAGTTCAAGTTCCTCGAGGGGACGGTCTACCAGGGTTACTCGGCGATCCTCGACTTGGCTTCGCTGGTTTTCATCGGCGGTGTGGCGCTTGGAGCGCTGCGCCGCTACGGACAGCGGCCCTGGCGGATTCGCTCCAAGACGAGACCCGAGGACGGTTGGATCCTGGCGATCCTCGCCATCATCGGGCTGAGCGGGATCGCCACCGAGGCGGCTCGCATCGCCGTGGACGGCCGGCCCGCATTCGAGGTTTGGTCCTTCGTCGGATACCCGCTCAGCTTCCTCGTCCCCGAGACGGCGGCAGTTGCGCTCCACCGCACCCTGTGGGTGGCGCACGTCGTGGCTTTCGCCGGGTTCCTGGTGATCATCCCCACCACCAAGATGCGCCACATGTTCACCTCGCCGGTGAACATGTTCCTCTCTCCCCACCAGCGCCCCAAGGGTGCAATGCGTCCTATCCCCAACCTCATGGAGACCGACGACATCGAATCGATCGGGGCAGCCGACGTCACCGAGTTCACCTGGAAACAATTGCTCGACACCGATGCCTGCACCGTCTGCGGGCGGTGCACCTCGGTCTGCCCGGCGCAGCTCACCGGCAAGCCGCTCGACCCACGTGAGATCGTCATCAAGCTGGGCGAGGTCGCCGCTCTCACCGGCGACCCGGCGGTGTCGCCCCCGGTGGGCACGGTGGATGGCATCACGGTCAGCTCGGCGAGCGTCTTCGAGCGGATTCAGCCCGAAGAGGTTTGGGCCTGCACCAGTTGCAAGGCGTGCGACGAGATCTGCCCGGTCAACATCGAAATCCTCGACAAGATCCTCGACATGCGGCGCCACCTCTCGATGATGGCGTCGGATTTCCCACCCGAACTGGGCAAGGCCTATCTGGCCATGGAGAACCAGTCGAACCCGTGGGCGATGAGCCAGCAGAGCCGCGCCGACTGGACTGCCTCGCTCGACTTCGAGGTGCCGGTGCTCGGTCGCGACGGCGTCGACTCCGCCGACTATCTGTATTGGGTGGGGTGCGCCGGCTCCTTCGACGATCGCAATCGGGCGGTCACTCTCTCGATGGCGCGCTTGATGCACCACGCCGGACTCGAATTCGCCATCCTCGGGCCGCGGGAGCTGTGCACCGGTGATCCGGCACGCCGCTCCGGCAACGAGTACGTCTTCCAACAGCTGGCGCTGCAGAACATCGCCACCCTCGACGAGTTCGGGGTGCGCACCGTGGTGACGCAGTGTCCCCACTGCTTCAACACGCTGGCCAACGAGTACCCGCAGCTGGGCGGTTCATACGAGGTGATCCACCACAGCCAGCTCCTGTCAGAGTTGATGCGCCGCGGTCTGGTCCCGTCCCCCGAGGATGAGGCGGGTGCGATCACCTTTCACGATCCCTGCTACCTGGGAAGGCACAACGACATCTACCTGCCACCGCGTGAAGTGGCAGCATCGGGCGCCGGCGGGAACCTCGTGGAGATGCCACGCAGCGGCAATCGGGCCATGTGTTGCGGGGCGGGCGGCGCCCGGTTCTGGATGGAGGAGCACACCGGGAAGAAGGTCAATGTCGAGCGGGCGGAGGAGGCGGTCGCCACCGGCGCATCGACGGTCGCCGTCGCCTGCCCGTACTGCCTGGTGATGATCGACGACGGGGTCAAGGAGATCGGACGAGGCGATGATGTCCGGGTTCAGGACATCGCCATGATCCTCGCCTCCGCCCTCGACCGCGTTCCCGAACCGGCCGACTGAACTCACGCCCCTGCTCGCCACACCGCGGCGGCGCGGGGTCCGAGAGCGGCGCGGGTGATGCCGTCTTCGGTGGCGATGCCACCGAAACCCCAGAGCGTCTCGAATCGTTCGCCGATCGACGGGGTGCTCACCGATGCCCGCGTCGTGACCGGCGTTGACCGCAACCACCAGGCGTTCCTCTGGATGGTCGAGGAGGAACCAGTAGAGCCCGTCACCGATCCCGGTGGGAAGCCGCAAATATTCGCCGTGACGGAACGCCGGGTGCGCCCTGCGGAGCGCCACCAATGAGCGGACCGAGGAGAGGATCCCCGAATGCCAACTGTCGTGATGGTCCCATGGGAACGCAGCGCGCGATGCCGGTTCCCGGCCACCCTCCATCCCTATCTCGTCGCCGTAGTAGATGCAGGGCGCCCCGGGAAAGGTGAGCAGCAGGACCATCGACAGCACCACCGCGGTGTCGTCGCCCCGCGCCAGGCTGAGGATCCGAGGGGTGTCGTGCGAGCCGAGCAGGTTGAGGTTCGCCCTGTTGGCGTGGTCCGGGTATATGTCGAGCAGTCGCTCGACGGCTGAGCCGTAGGCGTCGGCGTCGAGTTGCGGGGTGATGGGGTAGTGGAGGCCCCGGGCAAGATCGGCGTCGATTTTGTCGCCGATGGTGAAGGCGAGCGTCCACCCACCGAACAGGTAGTTCATGGTGGCGTCGAAGCGGTCCCCGTGTGCGATCCAATCGGTGGCGTGCTCCCAGATCTCGCCGACTATGTAGAGGTCGGGGTTCACCGCTCGCACTCTTTGTCGAAACCCCTCCCAGAAGCCCGGCGTGGCTATCTCGGTGGGCACATCGAGCCGCCACCCGTCGATGCCACGCGCCGCCCAGTGCTCGCCAACTGCATAGAGGTAGTCGACCACCTGAGGATTGGCCGTATTGAACTTGGGGAGTGCATGGAGCCCCCACCACGCCGCGTAATTGGGCGGTAGTTCCTCCTGGTAGGCCCTCATGGGGAAGCCATCGACGTGGAACCAGTCGATCCAAGGCGACCCGGCGCCATTTTCCATGATGTCGTGGAAGGGGAAGAAGCCTCGAGAGGCGTGGTTGAAAACGCCGTCCAGCACCACCCTGATCCCCCGGGCGCGGCACGCCGCCATGAGCCGCTCGAACCCGTGATCTCCGCCGAGCAACGGGTCGACCACGAAGTAATCATGGGTGTGGTACCTGTGGTTGGACCCCGACCGGAAAATGGGGTTGAGGTAGATGGCGTTGGCGCCCAGCTCCTCGATCCAATCGAGCTTGTCGGCGATCCCGATGAGGTCGCCGCCCTTGTAGCCGTGGTGGGTGGGCACCCCATCCCACGGCTCCAGGTTCCCCGGTTGCGGCACCAACCCGGAACGGGCGAACCGGTCGGGGAAGATCTGATAGAAGACGGCATCGGCCACCCATTCGGGCGGCCGGTCGGGGAGGGTCGGCATCGGCGGGCAAGGGTAGAGGTGCCGCCGGCAGGCGAGCCATACGGCGGCTGGGTGCGGCCGAGATCTACTGTCCGCCCGGAATGGACCGCATACTCCGGATCGGCTACCAGGGCGAAGAGCTCTCCTACAGCCACCAGGCGGCAGGCGAGCTCTTCCCCGGGATACGCGCGGACCGGGCTGGCGTCGTTCTCCGACGCCTTCGCCGCATTGGAGCGGGGCGAGGTGGACCGCCTGGTCCTTCCCATCGAGAACTCGACCACCGGAAGCGTCCTCCCCGTGCTCGATCGGCTGCTCCGCTCGTCGGCGTCGATTGTCGCCGAGCACATGTTGGAGGTCCGCCACGCCCTGCTCGGTGTCCCCGGTTCGTCGCTCGATGGCGTCACCCGGGTTCGCTCCCACCCCGAGGCTTTGGGGCAAGCCGAACTGGTCATCGCCGAACGGGGCTGGAAGGCGGTGGCGTCATCGGACACGGCCGGAGCGGTTCGTGAGGTAGCCGAGCAGGGCGACCCGCACGAGGCGGCGCTGGCGCCGCCAACGGCGGCGGATCGGTTCGGGTTGGAGGTCCTTGCCACCGAGGTCATGGACCGCTGGCACAACACCACCCGCTTCGCAGTACTGGCGCCCGGCCCCGAACCGGTGGCGCCCGACGCCGACAAGACGACGATCAGCTTCATAACGCTTCATCAGCCCGGGGCCTTGGCGTTGGCGCTCACCGAACTCGGACTGCGTGGTGCCAACCTCACCAGGATCGAGTCTCGTCCGAGCGAAGAGGCGTGGCGCCACCGGTTCTTCGTTGACCTGATGCACCCCCCAGGTCCCGACGGCTACGCCGCCGTCTTCGAGCCGATCCCGGCGACGCTGGTGGAGCTACGCCATCTCGGCTCCTACCGGGCAGCGTCCACCTCCGGGCTCGGCGAGCGCAACGTGGAGGGGTCGTAGCGACCCGACCATCCGATCCGACGGGTCGGAGCCGGGCAGACCGAGCCTCTCGTCCTCGTCCAACACCACCGCCGGCTCCAACCCGATGAACCGGCGGGCCGCCACCGTCGCTGCTCTCCGATCCTCCACCCGGTTGAGCACAAGCCAGGGGATCGGGCCGCCCCACTCGGCAACCAGACGGGCGGTCCTCATCAGGCCGATGGGCGTTGCGCTGCTCACCAGCACCGCCGCGTCTGCCGCGACCAACACGGAGTCGTCGCCCACGACCGGTCCCCTATCGGCGACGACCATGTCGAACCCCGACCGTCCGGCCACCAGGAGGTCATCGACCGCAGCGGGGGGGCATGGTGGTCCTTCGCCAGGCACGACACTCAAATTGCCGACGCGGTGGGCTCCGTTCTCCAGCCAACCGGCATCGCATCGAAGCCGCTCGGCCACCATCGTCAGCCCGTTTCCTGGGGGAAGCCCCAGCCGCATGCCCATGCTGGGGGCGGCCAGGTCGAGGTCGACGAGGAGCGTCTGCGTTGATCCGGCCAGTCCCGTGGCGAGAGCCAGTGCAATCTCGGTTACCCCTGGGGCGCCTCGCCCCCCCACGACTGCGGTGACCCTGCCTCGACCGCCGGAGATGTGCCTGCGGGTCGCCGCCAACCGGATCGACGCCAGCAGCGCCTGCAGAGGAGTGTGCTCCGGCGTCACCATGGCGCCCGAACCGGTGAAGCGGGCCGCTGCCGGCCTGTCTCCATCGGGAACCACACCAAGCACGGCGATCCCCCGGTCGCACCACGACCGCACCCGAGCCGGGGTCGCCCAAGTCGTCTCGGCACCGACCACAAGCACGTCGACACGTCGTAGTCGCTCGAGGTCCTCGGGCTGGTAGAGACGCCCGACCACCCTGATGCTCCCGGCGGCGCGCGCCATCGCCACCAGACGCGCTTCCCAGGGGCGTGCCGAGAGCACGGTGGCCACCCTGGGTCGCTCGGTCATGGCACCGTCTCCAGGCTGACGATGTGGCGCAGGGCGACCACCTGTTCCTTATCGGGGGCGACGACCACGGCGACGTCGAGCCCGACGCCACCGAGTCTCCCCACCCGACGGCTGCCATCGCAGCAGGTGATGACGACCCTGTCCTCGTTGTCCTCCGCCAGGATCAAACGGTCACGCATCGTCTCGCTGCGACGAGCGATGGCGTGTGCCGCGGCTCGCTCGGCGTCGAGCACAGACTCGAGCTGCGATCGCAGTCTGCGCGCCATTTCAACGAGGTCGGGGTGGCGAAGGGGGTCGTCCGGACTCAATACCATGGTGGTAAGTCGTGTCATCCTATATATCTCAAGATATCGCAAACATATATCGAACCAGCCTGAATCGGACGAGTACGTTTCGCGCTCCGCTCTCTTTGTGCGAGTCGAGCAGCGCTAGCCTCACCCCCGTGGACCCGATCCGGGTGACTATCCCAAAGGACTGGCTGTCGGTGGCCGACGTGTGCGCCTACCTCGAGGTCTCGCCATTCGTGGTCACCGCCCGGCTGAGGTCGGGCGACATCCCCGGGGTCAAGGTGGGCCGCGAATGGCACGTGGCGCGCCAGGATCTCGAGGACTGGCTAAACCGGCACCGTCGAGGCAATGGCTGGTGAATTCACCGGGGCGTTGCCGGTACGCACCGACCGCCCAGACGTCGACGAGGTCGTGGTGGGCGACACCCCATGGAACGTCGTCGTGTGGAACGATCCGGTGAACCTGATGGAGTACGTGGTCTATGTACTCCGCAAGCTCTTCGGGCACTCCGAGGAGGAGGCCACCCGGTTGATGCTCGCCGTCCATCACGAGGGGCGGGCGATCGTGGCGTGCGGACCGAGGGAGAAGTCGGAGGTCGACTGCTACCGCCTGCACCACTATGGGCTGTGGGCCACCCTGGAGAAGGCGTGAGAGAGCCGTTCGCCGCCGATCGCAAGGGGCGGATCAAGGTCAAGCTCGACGTCAACGAGGTGGCGGTGCTCGGACAGTTGGTGCCGCTGCTGGTCACCGAAGCACGGTCGCCCACCAACCCTCATGGCCGGCTGCCGGTTTACCCGGGTTCCCCCGACGACGACGACGAGTTCTGGCGGCTGATGGGTGGCGAGCTGACCAGGGACAAGTTGGACGACCGGACCTGCTTCGAGGAGACACTCGGTGCGGCCGACCGGGGAGTGGTGCTCTCCGTGGACGAAGCAGAATCCTGGCTCCGCGTCCTGGGAGAGGCGCGGTTGGTCCTCGCTGCAAGGCTCGGGATCGACAAGGAGAGCGACTACGAGCAGGCTCGGGAGAACGGTGGCCCCGAGATGGCCACCCTCGACTACCTCGGCTACCTCCAGGCTTCGCTGGCCATGGCGCTCTCCTAGTCGTGGTCCCCGGCGGTCAGCGCGTTCCGCTCGGGTTCGCTCAGTACAGCCGAGACTCCGACACGCCGTCGGTTTGAGCTTCCGACCACCGAATGGCTCTGGCGAGTAGCGCTGCCGTCTGTCCACGGGTGATCGTCGCCTCCGGACAGAACGCCGTGCCGGTACAGCCGTTGATCACGCCGGCGGCGGCGAGCCGATCGATGCTGCGCCGCGCCCAGTGGCCGTCGTCGTCGGTGAAGAAGTCCTGGCTGGTGCCGGGAGGCTCATAGGCCCGGTCGAGGAAGGTGGCCAATTCGGCGCGGGTCACCGGGTCTTCCGGGCAGAAGAGACGCCGATCGCACCCCATGGTGATCCCGCTGGCGGCGAGACGATCGATGTACGCCTCGGCCCAGTGGTCGTTGTCGTCGCCAAAGTGGTTGCGGTCGGTCTTGGGGAGGGAGAGGACCCGCACCAGCAGCACCGCCATCTCCGCCCTGGTGAGCGTGTCGTCCGGACATGCAAGGCGGCGTCTGCAACCCTCGAAGAAGCCGCGGGCGTGGAGGTCGATGAGGTCGGCCTCATGGGTCGAGCTGTCATCGTCGGTGAACGGGTCGATGCAGCGTGGACGCCCGTCGTCTGTAGACGGCTATCTCATCGAGCCTGAGTACCAGGCGGTTGGGCGTTGCCGACGTCCCGCCGAAGTACACGTCCATCCAGAACTCTTTGATCTGGACGAATTTCTGCCCGGGGAGGCGGAACCGCAGGTCGGCACGCCGGAAGGCCTTTTCACCGTCTATCCACCCTTCGATCACGCCGTCGGATTCGCCGAGCGTGTTGAGCCGCACGTGGCCCTGGATGCAATGCCACCGCTGCCTCTCGAGCGAACCGGGATCCCAGGCGAGGGCATTGCCACACTCGGTCGGCTGGTCGAGGTGGTACACGTACGATCCGATCGCCGTCTCGTTGACGCCGACGCCGTCAACGCCCGGTGGCAGCCAGTAGAGCCTCGCCGACCACCCCGGGTTGCCCGGCACCGACGGTATGCACCCCTTGGCCGATGAGCCATACACGCCGGAGAGTCCGGGGAGCTTCCCCGAGTAGGTGGGGCGCCAGCGCTCCAACCAGACGTAGTAGCGGAACCACGCTTCGGCTGGGCCCCTTCCCCTTGAAGTCGTAGAAGGGCCCGACGCCGCGCTGCTGACCGGCGGGGATCTCCACCTGTCAGACCCGGACTCGAGGAACCCCGGACCGAGACGGCTGTTGGCAAAGTCGTCCGAGCGCACGTCCGACCAGGGTGCATTGCCGCCTTCGGCGCTCCAGGGATACTCCTCGAAGTGCTCGTCCATGATCCGATCGGCCGCGGGCGGGCACGGCGATCGAGGTGACGGCTGCCACCACCACGATCAGCAGGCTGAGCAGGCGATATCGCATCCTCGGCGATAACCGTAGGTTCGATTGAGATCGTCACCTACCCACCGAGGGCAACACAGCCGACATCGCCGCTCCGGCTCTGATAACTTCGGCTGGCGGTCCGACAGCGACGACGGAGGCCGCTCCGGCAAGGGGGTTTGGGAGGAGGAGCTATGCAGGTAGGCCTCACCGTCAACGGGCGACCCGTCAAGGTGGACGTGGAGCCCAGGACGCTCCTCGTACACCTGATCAGGGACAATCTCCACCTCACCGGCACCCATGTCGGTTGTGAGACTTCGTACTGCGGGGCCTGCACGGTTCTGGTGGACGGGACGACGATCAAGTCCTGCACCATGCTGGCCGTGCAAGCCGAGGGCACCGAGGTGACGACCATCGAGGGGCTGGCCGAGCGACGGCGAGCTCCACCCCGTCCAGGAGGGGTTCTGGGAGCGCCACGGTCTGCAGTGCGGCTTCTGCACCCCCGGGATGATCATGGCGGCGGTGGGGCTGCTCGCGGACAACCCGGACCCGTCCGAGGACGAGATCCGCCACGGGATCGACGGCAACCTGTGCCGCTGCACCGGCTACCACAACATCGTGCGCGCCATCGAGTACGCCGCCGCCGAAGATGCGCGGCGACACCCCGGCGCCCGCCGAGTGGGAGGAGGTGCCGGTATGACCACCACCAAGCTCTTCGGCAAGGCGATCAAGCGCAAGGAGGACCCGGCGCTGATCGCCGGCACCGGCCGCTACGTGGACGATGTGCGGCTCCCCGGCGAGTTGTCGGCGGCCTTCGTGCGCAGCCCGTACGCCCGTGCGGTGGTCAACTCGATCGATGGCTCGGCTGCTCTCGAGATGCCGGGCGTCCACGCCGTTTACACCATCGAGGACGTTCGCCATCTCGGTCCACTGCTGGCGCAGGTCCCGGTGGGAACCTTGAAGCCTCTCCTGGCGAGACGGACAGGTACGCCATGTCGGCGAAGCGGTCGCCATGGTGGTGGCCGACGACAAGTACCTGGCCCGTGACGCCGCCGATGCGGTCGAGGTCGACTACGACCCGATGGACGCCGCCGTGGACCTCGAGGATGCCGCCACCGACCGGATCAAGGTCCACGACGCCTCCAATGTCGTCCACACCTGGGAGGCGGGTGACGGCGACGGTTGCGCCGAGGCGTTCGGCAGGGATGACGTCGTGGTGGTGGAGCGCAAGATGATCAACCAGCGCCTCATCCCGGTCCCGATCGAGCCCAGGGCGGTGCTGGCGGAGTGGAACTCCGGCTACGGCAGGGTGAACGTCTGGTCCACCACTCAGATCCCCCATGCCCTGGCGGGGGCCATCGCCACCACGTTCGGTCTGGACGCCAACGACGTACGGGTGGTCGCACCCGAGGTCGGCGGTGGGTTCGGATGCAAGCTCAACGTCTACCCCGACGAGATGCTCTGCACATTCGCCAGCAAGATGCTGGGGAGCCCGGTCCGCTGGACCGAGACGAGGCGGGAGGCGGCCGTCGCCACCATCCAGGGGAGAGGCTGGGTGGCCACTGCCAAGATCGCGGCGACCAAGGACGGCGACATCCTCGCCTACGAGTTGGTCGGGCTGGCCGACATGGGCGCGTACTCGCAGAACTTCACCATCGCCATCCCGGTGCTGGGCCAGTTCACCGCCCCCGGTCAGTACGACATACCCAACGTCCACTTCAAGATCGACTGCGTGTACACCAACACACCGGTCACCGATGCCTACCGGGGCGCCGGACGGCCCGAGGCCGCCTATTACCTGGAGCGTGCCGTCGACGCCCTCGCCGCCGAGCTCGACATGGACCCGGCCGAGTTGCGGAAGTCGCAACTACGTGAAGCCCGAAGACTTTCCCTTCGCCACCAAGGTGGGGATGGTGATGGACTCCGGTGAGTACGCCGCCACGCTCGACCGTCTGCTGGAGATGGCCGATGTCGGCGGTCTCCGCGAGGAGCAGGCCAAGGCGAGAGAAGAGGGGCGCCACCTCGGGGATCGGGCTCACCACCTACGTCGAGAACTGCGGGCTGGCTCCTTCGGCCATGTTCGAGGGCGGATTCTCGTGGGCGGGGTTCGGGCTCCCGTCGGCGTTCAACGAGTCGGCGGCGGTGCGGGCCAACCCCGATGGGAGCGTCACCGTGGTGACGGGCACGGGGCCGACCGGGCAGGGACACGAGACCACCTGGGCCCAGATCGCCAGCGACACGCTCGGGGTTCCCTTCGACCGGGTGAAGGTCCGTCACGGCGACACCCACGACTCGCCCATGGGCATCGGCACCTTCGGGAGCCGATCTGCCGCCGTCGGAGGGCCGGCCGTTGCTCGGGCCGCGGGACGGGTCCAGGAGAAGGCCGCCAAGATCGCCGCCCACATGCTCGAGGCGGCCGCCGAGGACATCCGGTTCGAGGATGGCAAGGCCTTCGTGGCCGGGTCACCCGACCAATCGGTGGACTGGGACGATGTGGTCGCTACCGCCTATCAGCAGTACCAACTGCCCGAAGGCGTCGAGGCCGGGCTAGAGGACATCGCCTTCTACGACCCGACCAACGGCACATGGCCCTACGGCGCCCACATGGCGGTGGTGGAGGTGGACCCGGAGACCGGCGACGTCGATTTGCTGCGTTATCTGGCGGTGGACGACTGTGGGACGGTGATCAACCCGATGATCGTCGCCGGCCAGATCCACGGCGGGATCGTCCAGGGAATAGGTCAGGCGCTCTTCGAAGAGGCGATCTACGACGAGAACGGGAGCCTGCTGACGCCTTCGCTGGCTGATTACCCGATCCCGACCGCAGTAGATGTGCCTTCGTTCGAGATGGAGCAACACGGTGACCCCGACGGATGCCAACCCGCTGGGGGTGAAGGGGGTCGGCGAAGCGGGAACCATCGGGTCGGCCCAGACCATCGTCGCCGCAGTTCTCGACGCCCTCAGGCCGCTGGGGGTACAGACCATCGACATGCCGCTTCGACCAAGGCGGGTGTGGCAGGCGATACAGGATGCAAGTCGATGGAGGTGAGGGCTGATGTACCCGAGGAGCTTCGAGTATGTCGCCCCGGCGACAATCGAGGAGGCGCTCACCGTCCTCGCCGACAACCCGGGGGCGAAGGTGCTGTCCGGTGGGATGTCTCTGCTCCCGCTGATGAAGTTGCGTCTCCTCTCACCCGAGTTGGTCGTGGACATCGGGCGAATCCCGGGGCTCGACCAGATCGAAGACAAGGGAGACCACATCTCGGTCGGGGCGCTGGTACGCCACAACCAGGTTGCATCGAGCGATCTGATCCGGGAGCACGCCACGGCGCTTTCGCAGGCTGCTTCGTGGACCGGCGACGTCCAGGTGCGCAATCGGGGGACGCTTTGCGGCTCGATGGCCCACGCCGACGTGGCCGCCGACCAGCCCGCCGCCGTGATCGCACTTGGCGCCACGATGGTGGTGCAGTCGTCGGGCGGTTCGCGCCAGATCGCCGCCGGTGACTTCGTGGTGGATGTGATGACCTCCGCACTGGAGCCCGATGAGATTCTGGTGGAGATCAAGCTTCCCAAGCGGGGTGGTGGCTCCGCCTATGACAAGCTGGGTAGGCGGGGCGGTCACTCCGACTACGCCGTGGCGGGTGCCTCCGCTTGGGTGCGGCGGGAGAACGGGAGCATCGCCGAGGCATCGGTGGCGCTGACCGGGGTGGGCACCAAGCCGATGCTGGCCCCTGGCGTGATCGAAGCCATCCAGGGAGCGGATGCCAGCGAAGACGCCATCGCCGCCGCGGCGGAGCGTGCCGCCGAGGGGGTGACGGTCCTAGAGGATCTGTACGGTTCGGTGGAGTACAAGACTCACCTGGCCAAGGTCTTCGCCCGCAGGGCGCTTAGTCAGGCGCTGGCGGCGGCGAGCTGAGGCAACCGCCGCCACGAGAGAGGAGGCCCTTTTGGGCCTCCTCTCGCGCTCACCTAATACCAGCAGACGTGGGCTGACTGCCTGGGATGAAGCGGCACCCGACGAAACCCCGCACCGCTCTCTGGGTGCTTGCCTGGCTGGCGGGGCTGGCGGTGGCGGTCCACCTGCTCCTTCCCCAACTCGGAGAGCTGGGGCAGACGCTGGACAGGTTCCGCGAGGGAAGTTGGCCCTGGACCCTTGCGGCGACTGTGGCGTCGGCCGCTACCTATGTGGCAGGGGGGCTAGGGATCATCGTCGCCGCTGGGATGAGGTTGCCGTTGCTCGGGGCGACCATGGCCCAGCTCGCCGCAGGAGCTGCCTCTGTGCTCACCCCCGAGGGGCTGGGGGCGGTTGCCGTAGGCGGGCGCTGGCTCGAGAAGAAGGGGATCGACCCGCCCCGGGCGACCGCCACGCTCACCGCCTCGATGGTGGTCGCCCTGGTCACCCATATCGGGCTGATGATTGTGCTGGCGGCGTTGCTGCGATCTCTGGTCCTCCCCAAGATCGAGCCACGGACCGTCATGGTGGTCGCCGAAATCGCCGCCGCGGCTCTAGTCGTTGCCGGGATCGTCTTATGGCTGGTCCCCGGTGTTCGGCGCAAGGTCCTGGCGGAAGCTCTCCCCCTGCTCCGCAGCATCCCGGCGGTCTTCTCTCAGCCGCCCCGGGCGGCGGGAATGATCGGCGCCGCAGTCCTGGTCAACTTCCTCTACGTGGTGGCGCTGCAGGCTTCGCTGGCAGCCTTCGGTGGCCAGGCCCCGATCGCCGGTCTTGCCCTTGCCTACCTTACGGCGGTGGTGGTGGGGACCATAAGCCCGACACCGGGTGGGCTGGGTGCCTTCGAGGCAGCGCTCGCCGCCGGACTCACCCGGCTCGGTGTGGACTCCGGGACCGCGATCGCCGCCTCCCTCAGCTTCCGTCTGGTCACGTTCTGGTTGCCGCTCCCTATTGGCGCCTGGGCCTGGGAAACGCTCCGCCGCCAAGGAGACCTCTAGCTCTCAGCCTTCCTCAACCTCGAACCCCTGCTCGGCCCAGGCGACGATCCCTCCCTCGAGGTTGACCACGTTGTCCATTCCAGCCTGCTGGGCGAGTGCCTCGACCACACGTCCGGAGCGGGCGCCTGTCCGGCAGTAGACGACCACCGTGCGGTTGTCCGGTACCTCGGCCCACCAGGTGGCGAACTCGGTCATGGGACGGTGTACCGCACCGGCGATGCGGGCCTCGTCCCACTCGATCTCCTCGCGCACGTCGATGAGCATGGCGCCGTCGCCGAGCAAGTCAGGCACGTCGGCTGGGTTCACCGTTGGGATGTCGGGCAAACGGTCACCTAGGCGTCGGTGACCTCGATCGTACCGGTCATGTTGGAGTGGATGGAGCAGACGTAGTCGTAGGTGCCCGGCGCGTCGATCGTGACGGTGGCGCTCGAACCCGGTGCTATCTGCCCCGTATCAAAGGCACCGTCCGGCTGGGTCCATGTGTGGGTTGCCTCGCCGTTGTTGACCACGGTGATCTCGGTCCCGACGGCGACACTTGCCGGCGCGCTGAACTCGAAATCGACGATGCTCACCGATGCAGCACCGCCTCCGCCCTCCCCGGCCGGTGCCGCGGTGGTCCCGGACCCGCCCCCCGCCGTGGTATCGGACCCACCCCCGGTGGTATCGGACCCGCCACCCGACCCGCCACATGCGACCAAAGCCAGCAGGGCCACCATTGCCAACCCGACAACGCTGCGTTTCATTTTCCCTCCTATCGTCCGGTGACACTACGACGCCGGAGAAGGAGTGGTTCGCTGCCGACCACTAACGTTGCCCCTTCCATGGCCAATCCGCTCCCCGCCGACGTCGACGCCGTACAGCAAGCTCTCGACGGGAGCGAGTACATCGCCGATCGCAGCCTTGCGATCGCCATCCATCTCGGTCTGCAGTTGGGTAGGCCGCTTTTCCTCGAGGGCGAGGCCGGCGTTGGCAAGACAGAAGTGGCCAAGGTGCTGGCCGGGTTCCTCGATGCCCCGCTCATAAGGCTGCAGTGCTACGAGGGTCTCGACGCCGGGCATGCCCTCTACGAATGGGACTACGCCAGGCAGATGCTCGCCATACGGCTGCTCGAGGCGCGCGGCGAGGGCCAGGCCGCCGACGTCAAGGACATCATGAGCCGCGACTACCTGGTGGCCCGCCCGCTGCTCAAGGCGGTCGAACTGGCGGCACTGGGGGAGCGGCCTGTGCTGCTCATCGACGAGATCGATCGGGCCGACGAGGAGTTCGAGGCGTATCTGCTCGAACTGCTCTCCGACTTCCAAGTCACCATCCCCGAGGTGGGGACAATCGCCGCCGACGAACCCCCCGTGGTCATCCTCACCTCCAACCGCACCCGTGAGATACACGACGCACTGAAGCGTCGGTGCATCTACTACTGGATCGACTACCCGACCTTCGAGCGCGAGGTCGCCATCGTCGGGCGCAAGGTCCCCGGCATCAGCGATGTGCTCGCTTCAGAGTTGGCGAGAGTGATGGAGCGGTTGCGCGAGATGGATCTGTTCAAGCCGCCGGGAGTGGCGGAGACGCTCGATTGGGCGCAAGCGCTCAACGTGCTCGATGCCACCCGGCTCACCCCGGAGGTGATCGAGCAGACCATCGGTGTGGCGCTCAAGTACCGCGAGGACATCGAACGGGTGCGGTCCACCGGGCTTGAATCACTGCTCGCTGGGTGAGCCAGATCTCACCGATTGGATTATGTTCCCCCTCATAGAGGGGTCCAATGATCGACGCTGAAACGCTCGACCGGCTCGCCGAGGCGGAGGCGCCGGTGCTCTCCGTCTATCTGTCCCGTCCGATGCAGGTCAACCCGTCCGCTCGGCTCACCGATCTGCTCCGCCCGATCCGCGAGGCGGCGGCAGAGGGCGAGCACCGTCACGAGAAGGCGGTCCGGCAGGCCGTCCGGTCGGTACTGGAGCTGAGTTGGCGTTTGGAGACTGAGCCGGCGCCGGGTGTGGCCATATTCGCCACCAATGGGGAGGTGAGCTACGAGGCGCTTCCCGGCGAGGTGTGGGATGTGGCCATGCTGGCCGACACCCCCTATCTGCGACCGATGCGCGCCCTGCCCGAGCCGACCGTGACCCTGGTCGCCACCACCGACAGACGCCGGGCAGACATCTTCGTCAAGAGGGACGGCGAGATGGAACCGGCCGGAATGGTCGAGGAGGAGTCGGGGCACAAAGCGAACTACGGCGGATGGAAGGGTCTTGCCGAGCACGGGGCGCGCAACGCCGCCGAGGAGATGGCCCGGAGGCACTTCGATCGTGTCGCCGAGCGATTCTTCGAGATGCACAAGGCCGATCCGGTGACGTGGGTGGCCATAGGTGGCCACCAGGGTCAAGTCGAGGAGCTTGCCGCCCACCTCCACCCCTACCTCCAGGAACGGATGATCGGAACATTTGTGATCGACCCGGCGACGGCGACCGCCCATCTCGTGAAGGAAGCCGTGTCCACGCTCGAAGAGGCGGCCCGGAACCGAAATTTCAGGGCGGTGGCCGAGCAACTGGCTGCCCGCTCGGAATCCGGGCATACCGTGGCCTGGGGCCTCGACCAGGTCCTCGCAGCCACCAACCTGGCCGCGGTCGATCTCCTCGCCGTCGCAGGTACCCAGCCCGAGCCCGGTGTTGTGTGCCCGGCGTGCAAGTGGATCGGCCGGGGCACTAAGAGATGCCTGGTCTGCGGCACAGAGACCCGCTACCACCCCGACATCGCCGCCGAGGCGATCGAGCGGGTCATCGGATCGGGCGGACGGCTCGTCTATCTCCCCGATGGCTCACCGGTTGATGAGGCGGCTGCAACGCTCCGCTTCCCGCTGCCCGTGGTCGACTGAGCCAGGCTGGCGAGAGTGACCGCGTTCGCCGACAACCTGGTGCTCTTCGTCCGCCACCTCCGTGGGCTCGGGTTCCGGCTCCCTCCGCAGTCGGCGGGTGAGCTGTCGAGAGCCGCTGTCGCCGTCGGGTTGGAACGGCGTGAGGACGTCTACCACGCCTTCCGATCGATCATCGTGATCCGCCCCTCCGAGGTCCCCCTCTTCGATGAGGCATTCGACCTCTTCTTTGGTCGAGGTGCGGCGGTGACGCCGGCACCCGTGATCTCGACCACACAGACCGCTTCGGTGACGACCGGGCTTTCGGTGGTTTCCTCGGGCGCGGTGGCTCCCGAGGCCGAGGAGGTTGCCGATCGAACCGGGGCTTCTGCAGTCGAGCGGCTCGGGCGGCGCGACTTCGGCGAGATGTCAGCCGCCGAGAGCGAAGAGGTCCGCCGTCTCATCGCCAGAATGGTGTGGAGACCGGCCGATGCCAGGAGCCGGCGATTCGCCCCGGCGCGGAACGGCTCTCAACCAGACCTTCGTCGGACGCTTCGCCGAGCCGTGGGCACGGAAGGCGAGCTGCTCAGGCTCGCCATGTCGGAGCGACGCCGCCGGCGCCGGCCGCTGATCATCATCGCCGACGTGAGCGGCTCGATGGAGCGGTACGTCGAGATGCTGCTCTACTTCGCCCACGCCGCCCGCGACCGTCTGGGCCATCTCGAAGCATTCGTCTTCTCGACCCGGCTCACACGGATAACGCGCCAGCTCCGACGGCGCGACCCGGCGCAGGCCATCGCCGAGGTCGCCGGGCACGTCGTCGATTGGTCGGGTGGGACCCGGATTGGCGAGGCGCTCCACACCTTCAACATCGAATGGAGCCGGCGGGTGGGGCGGGGCGGGCCTGTGGCACTGATCGTGTCCGACGGTTGGGATCGGGGCGACCCCGAATTACTCCGCGAAGAGATGGCGCGTTTCGCTCGCAGCGTCCATCGGGTGGTGTGGCTCAACCCGCTGGCGGGACGCGAGGGCTATTCCCCCGAAACGAGGGGGATGCGCACGGTGCTTCCCTATATCGATGACCTTCTCCCCGCCGCAAGCCTCACCCACCTCGTGGACGTGATCCGGCTCCTAGAGTCACTGCCGGCGCGTCGACGGGAGGTAGCGAGAGCATGAAGGACGCCCTCGAGATCTACGACCGCTGGACGGCGGATGGCAAAGACGTGGCGGTTGCGACGGTTGTGCGCGTTTCGGGGTCGGCGCCCAGACCTGAGGGTGCCAAGTTTCTGGTCTCGTCGGAAGGCGACATGGAGGGGTCGGTGAGCGGAGGGTGTGTCGAGAACGATGTGTTTCTCCACGCTCAGGAGGTGCTGGCAGGCGCCGAGCCGCGACTCGTCACATACGGCATCGCCGACGAAGAGGCATTCGAGGTGGGGCTGGCCTGTGGGGGGACGATCCAGGTCTACGTCGAGCGATGGTGAGCCCCCACCTCGAGGCGATCCGCCGGCTGCAGAAGGACGAGAGGCTTGGCGCCGCGGTGACCGTGCTCACCGGGCCCGATGAAGGTTCCCACGCGGTTCTCGATGCCGAGGAGGGCGTGATCGAGGGGAAGCTTCCACCCGGGTCTCGAGGACCACATCCTCGATGATGCGCGCCAACTCATGGACCAGGAACAGAGCCGGACGCTCGAATACGACGACACATCGGTGTTCATCGAGACCCTGGCACCGCAACCGCGGTTGGTGATATTCGGAGCCGTGCACATCGCCCAGCCGCTCGCCGTCTTCGCAAACGAACTCGGCTTCCGCGTGACCGTCTCCGATTCGCGCCCGGCCTTCACCACCACCGAGCGATTCCCCGACGCTGAGGTGGCGCTGGGAAGACCCGAGGACGTCCTAACCGATCTCGACCTCGACCGCCGCACCTACGTCGTGGTCCTCAGCCACGACGCCCGTTTCGAGGCACCTGTTTTTCCGGCCGTTTTACGGAGTCCGGTGCGCTATATCGGCGCCATGGGGAGCCGGCGCACCCACGCGGCGCGTCGCGAACGCCTCTTGGCCGCAGGATTCGACACCGATGCGATCGACCGGATCCACGGCCCGATCGGGCTCGATATCGGGGCAGAGACTCCGGCCGAGGTGGCGATCTCCATCCTCGCCGAGATGACTCAAGTGCGTTACGGGGCGGGCAGCGGCCGTTCTCTCCGCGGGCGTGAGGGACGGATCCATCGCCAAAGAACCGACGACGAGGGCGACATCTGATCCGTTTCCAAACCGCCGGTTCGAGATGACGGTCGCAGCCCTGGTCCTTGCGGGCGGCGGTTCTCGTCGGCTCGGTCGACCCAAGCAATTGCTCCCTTGGGGTGGGACGACGCTGCTCGATCATGTCCTCGACCAGGTGCGGCGGTGGGGGATGGACGAGATCTGGGTCGTGCTGGGCGCTCATGCCGAGGAGGTGCGCAACCAGGTTGACCTCACCGGGGTGGGTGTCGTCGAGAACCCGGAGTGGGAAGAGGGGCTTGCGTCCTCGCTGCGGGCGGGTCTCGATGCGATCGGCCGGTTGTCAAAGATGGACGGTGCGCTGATCGTGATGGGAGACCAACCCGACGTGAGCGACGATGTGGTGACCCAATTGGTCGCCGCCTACCGACCGGGCAAGACGGCCGCCGTCGTCCCCAAGTACCGGTATACGCAGGGCAACCCAGTCCTGGTCGACCGGCTGCTCTGGCCGCGGTTGATGAGTCTCGAAGGGGACGAGGGTGCCCGCCGGTTGCTGGAAGCGCATCCCGATTGGGTCACCGAGGTCTGGTTGGAGCACCTCCCGCCAAGGGATGTCGACACAAGTTTCGACGTTGAGGAACTCCAGCCGCGCCACGTTCGGCACGAAGGAGACGAGGGGCGGTCGCAAAAGAGCGGCGTCTAGTCTCGGCAGACCTCCGGATCGGCATGAGGAAAGGAATGTGATGGCTTCGATTGCCGCCATAGTGAGCATCGGCGCCAAGGACGCCGCCAAGCTCCGGAGAAGCGGAGTGCGCACCACTGAGGCGCTGTTGAGGCGAGGCGCCACCCGGCGCGGCCGTGCCGAGCTAGCCGCCCAATCGAATTGCACGGAGGCCCAGATCCTGGCGTGGGTGAACCGCGCCGACCTCATGAGGGTACGAGGCGTCGGTCCGGAGTACGCCGACCTGCTCGAAGCGTCCGGGGTGGACACCATCAAGGAGCTCGCCCGCCGCAAGGCGGCCGCTCTCGCCGCCAAGTTGGCCCAGAACAATGAGCAGAAGAAGCTGGTGCGGCGGCTCCCCACCGAGGCAATGGTCGAGCGCTGGGTCGAGCACAGCGGTCAACTCGACGGCAGAGTCACATTCTGAGGGGTCACTAGTGAAGACGAGGGACCGGGCTGGTCCCTCGTCTTGTTGCTCCGACCGGCCCGGACTCGGTGCACCTCCGGGGAGGAGGATTCGGCGGTGCCGGGCCCGGGCTCGGTCAGGAGAGTTGTGATCAGGCTGCGGTCGTCGTGCCCTTGGCCGTGGTCTTGGTCGATGCGGGCTTGCGGGCGGCAGGCTTGCGGGTGGTGGTGCCGGAGGCCGCCTTGGCTGCCTTCTCCACCGACTCGAGCGCTTCACTGGTCGCCTTCTTGATCGTGCTTTGGGCCTTGTCGGTGCCCTTGCGCACGTTGTCCGCTGCGGTGTCGGCGGCCTCATCGATCTCGACCTTGACCGCCTTGGCGGCGTCGACCGGCTTCTCGGGGTTGAAGTTCTGTCGCCAGGTGGCAACGAGATCCTCCAACTGGCCGCGCAGCTTGCCGACCTGCTCGGAGATGTTGTCGACGTCCACCCGGGAGGTGAAGTCCTCGACCAGTTTCTGGTCGGCGATCCGGCCGACGACCTTCTCACCTTCGGTGGCCCAGGTTCCGTACTCCTTGCGGAAATCACCGGCGAACTTGGTGCCCAGTTCGGTGAGTGTGTCGGTCAGCTTGCGGGTGGCCACCACGGGCGCACCCACGGCGGCGTAGAACGCCGTCTTGGTCCCATCCAGCTTCATGGTTTCTCCTTCCGGACCTCGTCTTGGTCCCCGACCAGCGTCCGGTACAGGTCGAGGAGCAGTTGTTTGTGTCGCACGGAGAGCTGCGGGTCAGCCTCGACCGACGCGACGACGGTCGGAGGTTGCGGCCCCTGCTCGATGAGCCCGGCCTGTGAGTAGAGCGACTCGGCCTGGATCGAAAGGGCCCGGGCGATCGACTTGAGGATCTCAGCCGAGGGCTTGCGCAGCCCCCGTTCGATCTGGCTGAGGTAGGGATTGGAGATGCCCGCCTGACTCGCCAACCGGCGGATCGAGACGTTGGCCCGCTCCCGCTGCTGACGAATGAACGTCCCAACGGCCGATCCGGTCTCTTCCCTGTCCTCGAGGTCGGTCATGTGGTAGCAAACGTAGCAGTAGGTGCTAGCAAATGCAAGCGCTTTGTGAACAAATTCACGACTGTCCTCGCTTGCGCACAGCGTGGGTCAGTAGGGGCGACCCCGCAGGGTGATCATCTCGTCGAGCGCCGCCTGGATCTGGGTGCGGACCCGCTCCGCCAACTCCAGAGCGGCGAGCCCGTCGAGGTCTCCCGGGGTGGTTGCGATGGAGGGAGGAACCGGATCATCCACCGAACGGGGAGCGGTATCGGGTTGACCCAGACCGCCATCTCGTCGACCCGCTGCTCGGGGAAGACGGTTCTCACCAACTTGGCCAGGGTTTGTGAAGTGAAAAGCGCGGGGTGGGTCTCTTCCGATCCCAGGATGGCGACGGGGACGATCGATGCTCCTGATTCGGCGGCGAGGGATGCGAACCCGCCACGCCCGAACCGGCGGAGCCTGTAGGACTCTGACACCGGTTTCTGAAAGCCTCGTACCCCCTCGGGAAACACCCCGAGGAGCTGCCCATTGCCCAAGACCCAGCGGGCGTCCTGGCGCGAGGCGTATGCAGCCCCGATCTTGCGGTAGAGGTGCGAGACGAAGGGCACCATGTTGAAAAGCTCGGTCCCCACAACCCGCACGCGCCGGGGACAGCCGGCTCGTTGAGCACGGCGAGGTGGAGCATGACGGCGTCGTAAGGGATAGCCGCACCTCCGTGGTTGGCGGCAAGCACGCCGGGTCCCGTCGTAGGGACGTGCTCGATCCCTTCGACGCGCACCCGGAAGTACTCGAAGTAGAGGCTGTTCCCGAGGTGCCAGGCGAGCTCGGCCAGTACCGGGTCCAGGCCGAGCGCATCGATGTCGTAGCTTGCGAGCCTCAGGTGTCGAACCAGTGCCGGCCACGTGTCAGTCCCCAGCCTGCCGAGCGCCGGGACGGCGAGATCCGACGAGTCGACCCCTCCGTGGAGCGAGCATCGCTCCTCGCCCTTGACCGCAGGGAGACTGCAGGTGAAGCCCTCCAAGGTCCGATGCGGACAAGAGCGGTCCTTGTCGACCATGTCGGCGAGACGGGCGACCAGGGCCGACCGACGGGTGGCGGCATCCGGTACCTCGAGCGATGCGAGCGCTCGCGGCTCAGGGAGCCCGGCGCGCCTCCGCAATTCGGCGGCGATCAGCCCCGCTAGATGGGCGGCGGAGGCATCGGGCGGCGCCTCGACGCCGAGAGCGCCCGCCACCGATTCCAGTTCGGTGGCATCGAGCGCCTCGAGGGCGAAGACGATGGGGTCGCTCACTCGGGCCAGTCCTCCATTCACACCGCCAGTGCTGAGTCGAGCCGGCCGTACCCGGCGAGGACCGTCTGGCGGCAATCGAGCAGCGATGAGAAGCCAAGGATCTCGCGCATCTTCGTGGTGTCCACCACTCTGCCGTGATGGAGCATGGAGAGAAGATGGCGTTGTTTGGCCACCTCGCTCGCTCCGAGCACGCGCAAAGCCCTCTCGAACTGCGGGCGGGGGATCGGCCGGACCCGACGCCGGCCCAACCGCAGGATGCGTGACAGGTAGAGCTGGCCGTCGGCGGCGACGTTGAAGGTTCCCGGAACGGGGTTGTCGAGCGCATGGAGAACTGCCCTGACGGCTTCGTCCTCATGGATCAACTGGATACGGGGGTCCCACCCGAGAACCGTTGGGACGGTCTGCATTTGCAGGTAGTGCGAAATCCCGTTGCCGACGGCCTCGCCGAAAATCCCCACAAAGCGGAGCACGGTGAAGTCGACATGGGGCATCTTGTTGGCGACGTCGGCGACGAACCGTTCCACCTCTTCCAGATTCCGCTCGTAGCGATGGGTGGTCCGCTCTGCGACCTCGGTCGACTCGTCGAGGATGGAAGGGTGACGAGGGCCCGCCCCGTAGATGGCGGTGTCCGATTTGACCACGACCTGGCGGACCGTCCCCACCCTCGAGATGGCGCCGAACAGAGCCTGGGCTCCCAGAACCATGCCCTCGCGGGATCGGACCCTCCCCAACTCGGCGATGCGGTCGAGGGTTTGGAGATGGATCACCACATCGGGACGGAGATCTATGACGCTCCGGGCGAATTCGAGCGTGTCGAGCGACGCTTTGAGCAGCGGGGTGGTGAAGGCCACGCGGGGTGTGAGTTCGTCCACCGGGACCACGGTGGTGTCGGGTCGTGCCTCCAGCCGCTGGACCAGACGTCCCCCCACCCATGTGGCCGCACCGGTGACCAGGATGGTCGCCATCGCGACGAGTGTACGGAGGGCGGCGCTACCAATACCCTGCAGGATCGGGTACGTCCCGGGCGACCTGGCACAATCCGGCCCATGATCATCGTCATGCGGTCGGCGGCGACCGACGAGGACATCGCCGCCGTCTGCGAACGGCTCCGCCGGATCGGGTGCGAGGCACACGTCTCCAACGGCCGCGACCGGACGGTGATCGGTGCGGTCGGCGACCGCGATCGGATCCAGCAGTTGCCCTGGGAGGCGATGTCGGGGGTGGAGCGGGCGATCCCGGTGCTCAAACCGTTCAAGCTGGTGAGCCGCGAGTTCCAGCAGGGCGACACGGTAGTGAAGGTGGGCGAGGCGCGCATCGGCGGGGGTTCCTTCACACCGATCGCCGGTCCGTGTGCCGCCGAGACGAGGGAGCAGGTGCTGCGCACCGCAGAGGCGGTGAAGAAGGCGGGTGCAACCGTGCTCCGTGGCGACGCCTTCAAGCCCCGTACTTCGCCCTACTCGTTCCAGGGGCTTGGTGAGGAAGGCCTGGAACTTCTGGCCGAGGCGCGCGAGGCATTCGAGATCCCGTTCGTCGCCGAGGTTGTCGACCCGAGACATGTCGGTCTCGTGGCTTCATACGCCGACATGATCCGGGTGGGAACCCGCAACATGGCCAACTTCAGCTTGCTGGCCGAGGTTGGCACGGCGGGAAAGCCAGTGCAGCTCAAGCGGGGACTGACCGCCACCGTCGAGGAGTGGCTCAACGCCGCCGAGTACATCTTCATGTCGGGTAATCACGAGATCGTGCTGGTCGAACGGGGGATCAGGACATTCGAGACAGCAACGCGCAACACGCTCGACATCACCGCCATCCCGGTGGTCAAGGAGCTATCGCACCTACCCATTCTCATCGACCCTTCACACGCCGCCGGGAGGCGGGAACTGGTGGCCCCGCTGGCGCGGGCGGCCGTCGCCGTGGGCGCCGACGGGTTCATGGTGGACGTCCACCCCGCTCCGGAGTCGGCGTTGGTCGACGGCGCCCAGGCGCTGCTTCCCTACGAGTTTGCCGCGTTGATGGACCAGGTTCGGGCCCTGGCCGACGCTCTCGGCATCACCGTCTGAAGTGAAGGCTGGCGTCGTCGGCACCGGTCTGATCGGCACGTCGATCGCGCTCGGGTTGACCGATCTCGGATGGGAGGTGGTGGGGTGGGATCCGGATCCAGCCGCGCTGGAGGGGGCTGCCAAGAGGGGGGCGGTAGCGCAGTCCGCAGCGTCCGCCGAGGAGGCGATCGAGGAGGTGGACCTGATAGTGCTCGCCGGGCCGCCTGCCGCCATCGTCGACCATCTGGGCCGGCTACAAACCTCCGCCCTGGTGACCGACGTCGCCGGTGTCAAGCGGCCCGTCGTCGACGCCGGCGCCCACCTCGATAGGTTCGTCGGCGGGCATCCCATGGCGGGGAGAGAGCACACCGGTCCCGATGCGGCGTCTGC
Source organism: uncultured Actinomycetes bacterium (assembly GCA_963758695.1). Taxonomy (GTDB): domain Bacteria; phylum Actinomycetota; class Acidimicrobiia; order Spongiisociales; family DATADW01; genus DATADW01. The sequence goes on along the minus strand of CAVWWM010000009.1, from coordinate 179,547 downwards.
CGGACTCTTCCGCGGCTCGGCGTGGGTGCTCTGCGATGATGGCGCCCGGGCTGTCGACATCGAGGAAATTTCGGACGTTGTCTCGTCGCTCGGTGCACGGCCCGTGGTGATGTCGGCCGAAGGCCACGATCGGGCTGTGGCGGTCATCAGTCATCTGCCCCAGCTGCTAGCCGCGGCGCTGATCGAATCGCTTGAGGGTGAGCCCGAGGCTGCCGATCTCGCATCGGGAAGCTTTCGTGATCTGACCAGGGTGGCGTTGTCGGAGCCGGGTTGGTCGTCAGAGGTGTTGCTGGAGAATCGAACCGAGGTGGAGTCGGCACTCGGCGAGATGGTCAGGTCGCTCGATGGCTGGTCAGCGGACCTTTCCGGGGGAGATGCCGGTTCGGTGTTGCGACGTCTCGAGCGTGCCCGTGATGGACGCCGCCGCCTGGCGCCGGCGGTGGTGCTCGTCGAGGTTGCGCTGCGCGACGAGCCGGGCGAGGTCGCCGCAGTCGGCAGGGCACTGGCAACGAGCCGGGTGGATGTCCGGGACCTTCAACTCCGGCACTCACCACATGGCGGCGGGGGGGTGTTGGCGGTCTCGGTGCGGCCCGGCGAGGGCGGCGCGCTCCGCAAGGCGCTGCTCGACGAAGGCTTCTCGGTGGTGGACTAGCCCAGATCCGAGGAACTGTCGGGTAGCTCAAAGAGCTGGATGACGTTTCCGTCCGGGTCGGCGTAGGTGGCGACCCGGCCACCCCAGCGCTCCAGTTCCGGGACCCGCAGGCAAGGCACTTCCGCCTTGATCAGCCGGAGGTGCACCGCGTCCAGCCCATCGACCGCCAGGTTGACCATGATCCGAAGTGGATCCCGCGCTGGTCCGGTCACCTCGTGGTGGACCGCCACGGTGAGACGCGCCTCACCCAGCTCGAAGTTGATGAAACCGGGCCGGTCAGATCGGGGCAGCATCCCGAGGGTGTCGGCGTAGAAGGCGCGGATCGCCTGGTGTCTTTCGGTTGTGGTCCAGAGCAACACCCCGGCGAGCCCGACGACCCCTTGTGTCATCAGACCCGGCGGGCGACGGTGAGGCCGTCGCCGACCGGGAGCATCACGGTCACCAGTCTGTCGTCGCTCACCATCTGTTGGTTGAACCGACGCAACCCCACCACATCGGGGTCATCCTCCGTTGCGGTGACCACCTCACCCCGCCAGAGCACGTTGTCCGCCAGGAACAAGGCCCCGGGGTTGAGCCGGACGACGATTTCCTCGCGGTACTCGGGGTAGGACCCCTTGTCGGCGTCGAGGAAGGCGAAGTCGAATGTCGGTTCCTCCGGGAGTTCTCGTAGCGTGTCGAGCGCCGGCCCGAGACGGAGTTCCACCCGGTCGGCCACGCCTGCCGCCTCCCAGGCGGCGCGGGCGATATCGGTCCACTCGCGGTTGATGTCACAGCAGAGCAACGAGCCGTCCCCTGGGAGGGCGCGGCCGATGGCCAGCGAGGAGAGACCGGTGAACGTCCCCACCTCCAGGGCACGGCGCGCCCCTGTCGACGCCACCAGCATCCGTATCAGGATCGCCTGCTCGGGTGCCACCTGCATCGAGGCAGGGGAGCCGAGTTGCGAGGTCGCCTCGATCAACCGGAGTTCGACCTCATCGAGCGTGGTCGAGTGCTCCACGATGTACGCCTGAAGTTCGTCGGTCAGCCCAATGGAAGCTCTGCTCACGGCGCTGCAGAGTAACGGCGGAGGAAACCGCCGCCGCCGGGCGGTTCAGAGTGCCGGCGTCGAGCCGAGGAGCTTGCTGAGGATGGCGCAGCCGGCGAGGATCCCGACCTCGATGGCGGCTTCATTCACGTCGAATGTTGCGCTGTGCAGATCTACCCGCCGGCCGTCGGGCGCAGCGCCGAGCCGCAACAGCGCCCCGGGGGCAAGCTCGAGGTAGCGGGCGAAGTCCTCGGCTCCCATGCTCGGCTCGGTGGTCGTCACCGCGGCTACCCCGAGCATCTCCGCAACGGCGATCTCGGCCTGGGCGGTGATGGCGGCATCGTTGATAACTGGCGGAATGCCCCGCTGGAACTCGACCCTCGCCTTGGCGCCGGTCGGAGCGACGAGGTCGGCGACCAAGCGGTCAACCAGAGCGGGCATCTCTTCCCACAGCGCCCGTGACAAGGTGCGCGACGTGCCGGAAAGCTCGACCGTGGTCGGGATCACGTTGTCGGCCTCGCCACCGTGGATCTGCCCGAAGACCAGACACTGCGGCGAACGGGGGTCGGTGAGGCGCGCCAGCAACCCGGGAAGCTCGGCGGCCACGCGGGCCGCGGCAAAGACGGTGTCCACGGTCTGGTGGGGTCGGGCGGTGTGACCACCCGGACCCTCGATCACGATCGACACCCTATCGGAGGAGCTGGTGACCGCTCCGGCGAGCAGCGCCACCTTCCCTGGTGGGAGGGTCGGATCCACGTGGAAGCCGAGAACCGCGCTCACCCCGTTCATCGCCCCTTCGCGGATCAAATCGGTAGCACCACCTGGGAAGGTTTCCTCGGCGGGCTGAAACAGGAACCGCACCCGACCACCGACATCCTTTACCTGCGACAGCACTCTGGCGATGCCGAATGCGATCGCCGTGTGGACATCGTGTCCGCAGGCATGCATCACACCAGGGATGCGCGAGGAGAAGTCCAGGCCGGTCCGCTCCTCGATGGGCAGTGCGTCCAGGTCGGCGCGGAAGGCAACAACCGGTCCGGCGGTGCCCACCTCCGCAACCAGCCCGCTCCGTCCCGCCCGGCGGTTGACCGTGACCCCCGCGCCGAGCGCATCTGCGACGAGGTCGGTGGTGTGGAACTCCTGGTTGCCCAGCTCAGGATGGCGATGGATCTCACGCCGCAACGCCACCGCTTCGCCTGCGGCTGGCGCGGCGAGGACTCTGAATTGCTCGTTGAGATTGGTGGGCACGTTTCTCGGGGCTTGCCGGAAGAGTTCATGGTATCGGCAGGGATGCCCACCGACTTCATCAAATGGGTTCTGCCGTCCGCCGTCTTTCGTCTCAGTCTCTATAGAACCTCCGCTCGACGACGCGGCGGGCTCGTCTGGTCAGGCGGCGGTAGTCCTCGCGCAGACTGGCACGCGGCGCATCGAGGAACCCGAGCGACAGGCCGAGTCTGATCGCCTCCTCGGGGTCGGTTGGAAGGGAGTCTTGACCCTGACCGGACTGCAGGAAGAGCCTGTTGCGGGCGCGGGTGCAGAACCGGTATGCCTCCTCGAGCGCCGTCACCTCGGGGGCGGGGAGCAAACCGGCGACGGCTGCCGCCCTCAGCGCCCCCAGCGTGGCGGGGTCACGCAGCGAGGTCATGGTCCCGCCATGCCGCTGCTGGAGGAGTTGTGTGGTGAACTCGACGTCAACCAGCCCGCCGGGACCGAGCTTGAGGTGGAAGTCGGGGTCTTCGCCTGGTGGGATGCGCTCTCTCTCGACGCGCGCCTTCATGGTCCGAATCGCCCGGACGCGCTCGGGCGGGAGTTCCTCTGGCCAGACGAACGGGGCGGCGGCGGCGAGGAACCTGGCCGCGAGCGCTTCGTCGCCCGCCACAGGACGGGCCCTGATCAGTGCCTGGAGCTCCCACGGTTCCGCCCACCGCTCCCAATAGATGCGGTATGAGTCGAGAGTTCGCGTCAGGGGGCCGGCCCGGCCTTCGGGCCTCAACCCTGCGTCAACCCGGTAGGCGACGCCCTCCGGTCGTATCCCCCCGAGAGCCTCACCGAGCAGGTTGGCCAATTTGAGAGCCTGCTCCCTCGCCTCGACCGGGTCCCCGCCATGGGGCACGTCGTACACGTAGAGGAGATCGAGGTCGGAGGCGTACCCCAGCTCCCCACCTCCCCACCGTCCCATCGCGATGACGGCGAACTGCACCGAAGACGGGTAGCGGAGGATGAGGCGGTCACGCGCCAGCCCGAGGGCTGCACTTGTGGCTGCGTCGGCGATGGCCGACAGCTCCATGCCGATCTTCTCCTCGTCGGCCACGCCGAGAATGTCCCTCGCAGCCACCCTCAGGACGCGCCGGCGGACAAAGCGCCGCAACTCGCCGAGCTGCTGCTCCCAGGTCGCCCGGAGCGCCATGGCCCCGGTCACCTCAGACTCGAGGTCGTCGATGGTCGGAGAGAGCCCGAGGCGACGGACATCCCCGAGTTCGGGGAGGAGGTCGGGGAGCCGGTCGATGTATCGGCCCACCAACACGCTGTCACCGAGAAGGCGGCACAGCCGTTCTGCCGCAACCGGATCGTCGCGCAACACCCCGATCAACGTGGCGTTGTCGGTTGTCGAGGTCACGAGAAGTCGGAGCTGGTTGAGGCCGAGGTCGGGATCGGGAGCGGAGGAGAGCCAGTCGAGTACGAGCGGGAGCGTTTGCCGCATGAGCCGCGACCGCCGGGAGAGGCCCCCTGTCAGCTCGTCTACGGCCCGCCGGGCCGAAACGACATCCCTGAACCCGAGCGCGGCGAGCTGCCGGGCGATCTCCTCAGAGGTGAGTCTGACCGTGGGCGAGGCTGCGATGGCATCGAGCAGTGGGCGGTAGAAGAGCTGTTCATGGATCCCCCGAACCCTCGACCGATGGGTCTGAAGGTCGTGCTCGAACTGCTCGAGTGCCGATCTCTCGGCTTCATCACGATATGCCATGGCCTTTGCGACCCGCTCCCGACCGGCAGGAGTGGTGGGGAGGGCGTGGGTCTGCCGCAGGTCCCACAGCTGGAGCCGGTGCTCCAGGGTCCGCAGCCAGCGGTACGAGGCACCGAGGGCGTCGGCGTCTTCCTGTCGCACGTAGCCGCCGGCCGCCAAAGCAGCGAGCGCATCGAGCGTGGCCGGCGGCCGGAGCGAGGTGTCGAACCGACCGTGGACGAGTTGAAGAAGCTGGACGGCGAATTCGGCGTCGCGGATGCCGCCAAAGCCGCGTTTGATCTCGGTGGCGGCATAGCCCTGCTGTTCGGCGCGAGCCTCGCTCCGAGCCTTCATGCCTCTGATCGACCGGATCGTTGCGGGGTCGAGGGAGTCCGGCCACACGATGCGGACCGCCATCTCGGCGAAGCGCTCGCCCAGATCTAGGTCACCGGCCACTGGTCGCGCCTTGAGCAGTGCCTGGGACTCCCAAGGCTCGCCCCACTTCTCGTAGTAGGCGGCGTACGAGGCAAGGCTCCGGGCGAGGGGTCCGTTCTTGCCTTCAGGTCGCAGGCCGGCATCTACGCGGAATGCGATCCCGTCCCGGGTCTGCCGCGCCAGCAGAGTGGTGAAGCTGGAGGCGATTCGCTGGGCGGCGTGGCGGACACGATCCGGATCGGCGCCCTCGGTCATGTCGTACACGAAGAGGCAGTCGATGTCGGATGAGTAATTGAGTTCGCCGGCGCCCCACTTCCCCATGGCTACAACCGCCATCGGAAGATCGGCCAGTCCTTCGAAGCGGGATGATGAGAGGACCTCGTCCTTGGACCAGCGCAGCGCCGCTTCCGCCGCGGTATCGGCCAGGTCGGCCAGGCGCTTCCCCACTTCGGGCATCGCCACCTGCCCGCAGAGGTCATCGACCGCAATCCGCAGCACCGAGTGCCGGGTGAAGCTCCGCAGTTCGGCGTTGCGCAGTTCGGGTTCGACTTCGACTCGAAGGTGAGGATCGCCGTCGCCCAGTTCGGCTATCCATGCGGAGTGGGCGGCAAGAGTCGCCGACAGCGCACGGCTGGCACCGCACACCGTCACCAATGCCCGACCGACCTCGTGGACGGCGAGAGCCACCTCGGCCAATCGACGATCGGATTCCACGACGCCGGCGAGTCTTTCGAGTGCCCCCTCAGGATCGGGCCCACCCCGCAGGAGCCGAAGCAAACCAACCGCCGGGTCGACGACCAGACCGGCATGGTCGATCCAACCGACGGCACGCAGCCGCGGCAGTAGCCCGTCCCATATGCCGAGCCGGGCGGGCGATGCATCGTGCGACCGCACGGCGACAGGGTACGCCGCCGTCGTTGGCATCCCCCTTTGTGCGTAGGCTGACGGTCCCAGGGGATGGAGGTGTTCTTGTGGTGTCGAGGAAGCAGCAGATCGAGATGCTTCGACGTGTGCCCCTCTTCTCCGAATTATCCAAACGGGAGATCGACCAACTTGCCAGGACCGGGCGGGTGGTGGAGCACGGAGAAGGCCATGACGTGGTCACCGAGGGCGAGAAGGGGGTGGGGTTCCACCTCATCCTCGACGGGGAGGCACGTGTCATCAAGGGCGGGAGGACCGTGGCCAAGCTCGGGCCGGGCCAGTGGTTCGGCGAGATCTCGATGATCGATGGCGGGCCGCGTACCGCCACAGTCAGCGCTGTCACCCAACTGCGCACCTTCGGGGTGGCGTCGTGGGACTTCCACCCGCTGCTCAAAACGTCTCCGACGATCACCTTCAAGTTGCTGGTGACCATGTGCAGCAGACTGCGCGACGCCGAGAAGGGCAAGACCGCCGTCCTGATGTGACCCTTCTCAGCGTCCGTCGGGCGCATTCCTAAGCTGACCGGTATGACCGTCCTACGGGTGGCGGGCGCCCAACTCGACCTGGTGGTTGGCGACCTCGAGGGCAACCAGAATCGAATCCTCGAGGCGATGCGTTGGGCCGAGGTCACAGGTTCCCACGTGTTGCTCCTCCCGGAACTGGCGGTAACTGGGTATCCCCCCGAGGACCTGGTGCTGCGTCCCGGGTTCATCGAGGCCAACCTGAAGGTCATCGACCGCCTTGCAGCCGCCGCAGGGGACGTGGTCACCGTCGTAGGCTTTGTGGACCGTCATTCCGGGGCGGGTCGCAATGCCGCCGACTCGGTTCCCCGGAACGTGGCCAACGCCGCGGCGATCCTGTGTCGGGGTCACCTCATCGGCGTCTACCACAAGGTGCTACTTCCCAATTACGGCGTGTTCGATGAGGACCGCTACTTCTCGGTGGGGACCGCCCCCGACCGGATCTGGGACATCGGCGGGGTCTCCGTGGGCATCTCGATCTGCGAGGACATTTGGCTTCCAGATGGTCCTCCGAGCAGGCAGGCCGCCGCCGGCGCTCAGGTACTGCTCAACATCAACGCATCACCGTTCCACTACGGCAAGGCGTTGGAACGCGAGGCGATGTTGGCCGAGCGCGCCAGCGCCGCCGGGGTTCCCCTGGTGTACCTCAACCTCGTCGGCGGGCAGGACGAGTTGGTGTTCGACGGAGCCTCGGTAGCGATCGCTGCCGACGGCAGAGTCGTTGCCCGGTCGCCCCAGTTCGAAGAGCACCGTCTGTTGGTGGATCTCGAGGTGGCCGAGTCCCGCCAGGGAACCGCGCTGCCCGTCCGTCCCGATCCTCTGTCGGTCCCAGCGGAGCCGATCGAGGCCGAGATCGCCCCCCTGCTCGAGCCTGTGGAGGCCGAGGTGTACCGCGCCCTGACGACCGCCCTCGGCGATTACGTGCGCAAGAGCGGGTTTGGCAAGGTCCTCGTCGGGCTCTCCGGGGGGATCGATTCAGCTCTCACCGCCGCCATCGCAGTCGACGCCCTGGGACCTGATTCGGTGTGGGGGGTGGGTATGCCCTCCCGCCACAGTTCGGAGGGCTCGGTGCTCGACGCCAAGGACCTGGCGGCCAACCTCGGGATGCGGTTCGACCTCGTACCGATGGATGCCGTCTTCACCGCCTACCTCGAGGCGCTCGACCCTCTGTTCAGCGGGACCGCCACCGGCGTCACCGAAGAGAATCTCCAGGCACGGATCCGGGGGGCCATCCTGATGGCCCTCTCCAACAAATTCGGGGCGATGGTCGTCGCAACCGGGAACAAGTCGGAGATGGCTGTGGGGTACGCCACGCTCTACGGGGACATGGTGGGGGGGTACGCAGTGCTCAAGGATGTCTTCAAGACTCTGGTGTACCGGCTCGCTCGCTGGCGCAACCAGCAGTCAGAGGTGATACCGCAGAGCAGCATCGAGAAACCACCATCGGCCGAGTTGAGGCCGGGGCAGATGGACAGCGACAGCTTGCCACCATACGACCTGCTCGATTCCATACTCGCCGGATACATCGAGGGCGATCTTTCGGTGGACCAGATCATTGGACAGGGCCACGGTCGCGATGTGGTGGAGTCGGTTGTCGAACTGGTCGATCGCAACGAGTACAAACGGCGCCAGGCGGCGCCCGGGGTGAAGATCACGACGCGGGCCTTTGGCAAGGAGCGGCGGATGCCCATCACCAACAAGTATCACGGTGGTTGATGTGGCGTCCTCGCAGGTACTGGTCGATGGAGTCGCCTTTCCGCCGACCGAGGCCGTGCTCCCCGTATTCGATGGCGTGGTGCTGCGGGGCGACGGCTGCTTCGAGGCGATTCGTTCGTATCGGGGGGTGCCCTTCCAGACCGAGGCCCATCTAGCTCGGTTGCAGCGGAGCGCTTCGATGCTCGAGCTCGACCTCCCCGACACGGCCACGATCGCCGATTGGGTGAACCAGGTCGCGTCGGCTGCGGGTGACGGGATCGTCCGGATCCTGGTGACCAGAGGCGGCGAGGCCGGTCAACCCGACGGAAAACCACGGGTGGTTGTAATGGCCCTCCCCCTCCCACCTCTCGAGCCGAATATCACTCTGGCTGCAGTCTCGGCCCCGTGGCATGCCGGCGGTGCCGCATGGGATCTGTCGGGAGCGAAGACGCTCAGTTATGCGCCCAACATGGCTGCGACCCGCGCCGCCCGCCGGGTAGGGAAGACCGACGCTCTTTTGGTGAGCAACGAGGGCTGGGTTCTCGAGGGTCCGACATTCTCGGTGGGTTGGGTGAATGGTGGTGTGTTTGAGACGCCGGGACTCGGTTTGGGAATTCTCGACTCGATCACCCGCCGAGTGCTGCTCGAAGAGGCAACGGGCCGGGGGCTGGAGGTCGTCGAAGGAACCTTCGACCTCGACCGCCTGCTCGACGCCGATGAAGTTGTCGCCTTCTCCACGGTGAAGGAGGTGACCCCGGTCGTCGAGGTGGACGCCCGGCGGTATCCCACAGGGGCGGTCACTGTCACGCTGAGGGAGGCGTTTACGGCGCGGGTCCAGGAAGAGACCCGAAGCAGGTGGTGATCAGTCGGCGAAGGGCCGGGCGCTGACCGGCACTCGATGCGGACCGCCGAAGAGATTCATCTCGGCTATCGCCGCTGTATCGCAGTGCTCGGCCTCGGCGATGCCGGCGGCGCGGGTCATGAGCGAGGCAAGTGCTCCGCGGGTGACATGCTTTCCGAGCAACGAGGCGGGACGGTCGGTGCAGGTGGCGAGGAGGCCGTGGTAGGTGAGGTCCCGGACAGCGTCGAGCATCGGGGCGTTGGGAGCCGTGCGACCGGGTACCGGCTCCAGTCCGAGGACGCCGTCGATCACTGCCGCAACCTCCTCGAGCGAAACCGCCACTGAGTCGCACAACCTCCACTGCCCGCAGCCGGTGTCGACCTCAACCGGAGCAGAGGCAGCAGCTGCGATGTTCCGCTTCTCCTCGGCGAGCGCGTCGCGGCCGGCAGCACCGTCGGCCGGTCGGACCATCTGTGGGTCGGTGACCAGGATGGTGTCCGCAGGGGCGGCCTCGACCTCGACAGCAGGCGCCGCCTCTTCGATCTCGGCGAGATGGCTTGTGTCGAAGGGAACGCTGTAGGGGATGAGCCGGCCGATGTGGACACTGTCTCCCTGCCAGGCGTTGACGACCTCACGCAGTGTCTTCCCGGTGACGGCGCCGTTGGGGCAGTAATTGAGGCTGCGTTCCCCACAGGACGTTGCGAGCCCCGCCGATGCCAGCAGGTTGATCGTGATCTCCTGGGGGTGACCCACAATGTCGATGAAGGCGGGGGAAGCGCCGTCAAATGACACCTTGATGTGCGTGGCCGCCTTCAGGCTCGCCTGGGGATCCACCGCGGACCCCGCCGGGTTGCGAAGCTCGAAGTGGAGGTGAGGGATAGTCCCCTCGGCATTTCCACTGTCGCCGACCCAGCCGAGCAACTCGCCCTTCTTGACCCGATCGCCTTCGGCGAGACCGGGCCTGACGCCTTCACCTTGACCGTCGTCGGTGCCGTACAGGTCGTTGTTGAGGTGGATGTAATGCGAAGACCATCCGTCGTCGTGACGTATCCGGACGGATGTTCCCGACAGGTAGCCGCCGTACTCGATCTCCTCGACGATGGCCGTTCTGGACCGCCACCACCGGGGCCATCCGCGGTGCGGTGAGGTCGTTTCCAGCGTGGAGCCGTGCCCCGCCATCGCGAGACGCGCCGAAGGGGGACACGTTGGCCGACTCTCCAACGATGGGGTATGTCATCGGATAGACGAAGCAACTGCTGCCCCGGATCGCCGTTTGCCGCGGCGTCGTGGTGGTCGTAGTCGGAGGCACGGTGGTGGGCGGCACCGTGGTGGTGGACTCAGGAACTGTTGTGGTGGTCACGGGGATGATGACCGGAGGCACGGTGGTGGGTGGCGCCGTTGTGGTGGTCGGTCTCGGGGATGGTTGTGGTGGGCGGCACCGTGGTGGTCGTGGTGTCAGGGATGGTGGTGGGAGGCACCGTGGTGGGCGGCACCGTGGTGGGAGGGGCCGGAACGGTGGTCGTCGGGGGGACCTGAGCCAGAGAAGCTGCCAGAGAGGTGACTCTCGCCACCACCGGTACGACCATCGGGGCACCGTTACCGAAGAGGCCGGAGCCAGCCGATGCGGATGCGTCTTCGGTGCCCTCGACCGGGTCGATCGTCGGAGACTCGGTGGGAACCGTTGTGGGCACGCTGGTCGTTGTAGTGGGGTTGTCGTCCGGAGTGAGATCGGTGATCGTCCTCGGACTGCATTTGGGCGCGCTTGCAGCAGCAGGCCCGGCATAGCCGGCGGCCGGCAACAGCCCAAGAAGAAGACCGACCACCACCAAAGCGGCAGCACGCCTCATCCGCACCCTCACTCGTGTCAGGCTACCCATTTATCCAGTCCCGCCACAATAGGCTTTCTCACAGAAACATCACCGGCCGGCTGGCCGCCGAAGGCACCGTCGCTGGTGGAACGCGTTGAAAAACCACAACGTTGAAGAGTCGTCCACCCCGAGGGAGATACCAGCATGCGACGACATTCTTGGGGTCCAGCGTTTCGAGGAGCCGCTGCCGCCGCTCTGGCGGTGACCGCCCTCGCGGCGTGCTCCGATGATCCCACTGTCTCCACGGCAGTCACTGAGACCTCGCTCGAGTCGGTGACGACCGTCGCCGCCGCGCCGGACACAACGCGACAGAGGAGCGGTTCGAACCGCAGCACGTCGACCAGCATCCGGGAACCCATCGATATCTCCTACGACATACGTCACCGGGAGCCCTCCGACAGCGGGGACAGGCTCGTCGTTTTGATCGAACCTGGTGACTACACAGAGATCGACCTATCGAACCTAGTTCTTGACATAGTCGAAGCAAATGAGCCGGTCGACCAACTCGATGTGGTCGATTCACAGGCGGCGCTCCGTGCGGTCATCCGCAACTCGGAGAACCTGACCCCCCAGCAGAGCCGCCACTACGTGCTCAGGCTGGAGAACGGGAACCGCGTCGTTTTCCTCGGCCCATACTCGGATTTGGGCTCGTTCATCATCGGTTCCTGAATGTCCCTCGAGCCGATCGTCCTCGAATCGGACGTCTGGCGGTTCCAGGAGGCGCACAGACTCAGTTGAGCAGCGCCGAGGCCACGGCGAGAAAGCCGGCAAAGCCGAGCAGGTCGGTGATCGTGGTCAGGAAGAGGTTCGACCCCAATGCGGGGTCGAATCCGAGCGATCGAAGCGCCAGCGGTATGCCGGCCCCCGCCAGGCCCGCGATCAGCAGGTTGGCCCATGCTGCGATCGTCATCGCCATCCCGATCTGGAACGGGTCGGGGCCTCCCTGCATGGTCTGGAGCACGAAGCCCAGGATGCCTGCAAGCAATGCGATCGCCAGTCCGTTGATCGCACCGATCAGAGTCTCACGGCGGATGACCCTGGGGATGGCCGAATTCGAGATGTCGTCGGCGGCAAGGCCCCGTATGACCACCGCGAGGCTCTGGGCTCCGGCATCACCGCCGATGCGTGCCACGAGGGGCATCAGGGCGGCGAGGACGGTGAACTGCTCGAGGATCCCGCTGAAGCGGCTGATGGCAACCACCACCACAGACGAGATCACCACGTCGAAGGAGATCCACGGCAGCCGGCTGCGGATCGAGCGAGGTACCGGGGTGTGCACCGTTTCCTCGGCGCCGGCACCCACGGCGACGGCGAAGTCTTCGCTGGCCTCCTCTTGAATCGCCTCGAGTGCTGCCTCGGTGGTGATCATTCCCAGCAACCGGTGCGAGCCGTCCACCACGGGTAACCCGAAGAGGTGGTACCTCTGGATCAGCTCGGCGACCTCGCCCCGGTCGGCATCGGAGGCAACGGCGATCGGGTCGGCGACCATCACCTCGTCGAGCCCCACACCGGGGCGGTTGAACACCAGGTCCCTGAAGGAGAGCACTCCGAGGAGCCGCTGTTGTTCATCGACCACGTATACGTAGGAGAGGTCCTCGAGCTCGTCGTGGAGGCGGCGGATGGCTTCGATCGCCTCGCCCGCGCTCATGCCTACCGGCAGGGCAGCGATCTCGGTGGTCATGATCCCACCGGCGGAGTCCGCCGAATAGGCGAGTAGCTCGAGCACCTCACCGGCGAACTCCTCGTCGAGCTCGGCGATGAGCCTGGCTCGGACCTCGGGCTCGACCTCTGCGAGGAGGTCGGCAGCATCGGAGGTGTCCATCACCTCCAACAGATCGGCGGCATCTTCTGGAGGGAGGACCTCGAGGATGTCTGCGGCCAATTCGGTACGCATCTCCTCGAGGACCTCGGCGGCTTCCGCCGGGGGCAGGTCGGTGAGCAGCTCGGTGGCGGCCTCCTCACCCAGTTCCTCGAGGATGTCTGCTACGTCGTGAGGGTTGGCGCCGGCGAGCGCCTCCCACTCCTCACCGTGGCTATCGAGGTATTCCTCGACCTCGTCGGGTCGGCGACGCGCCAGATCCAGGAGGCGGGCTGCGAGCTCTCGAGGCTTGAGCAGACGGATCCGCACCATTTCGGTCCTTGGTGAGGCGGCCGGTGAGGGTACCGCCGCCTATCGGGGGCTAACCCTCGAAGGGACGAATGTCAGTGACCCGCAGCGTGAAGGCTCCGCCGGGAGCTTCGTAGCTGACGTCGTCACCCACCGCGGCGCCGATCAGCGCCCTGCCGAGCGGGCTGCCGGGGGAGGCGAGGAGGAACTCGGGCACCTTGTTCTCCTGCGGAGCCACCAGATACTCGATCGGGTCGCCATCGCCATCGACCACGGTCACTACCGATCCCACCTGGACGGTGCCGGTGTCCTCGACGTCACGCACTTCGGCGGTGTCGATGATGTGCTGCAACTGGCGGATGCGCGCCTCCATGAGAGCTTGCTCGTCCTTGGCGGCGTCATAGTCGGCGTTCTCGCGGATGTCCCCGTGCGACCGGGCCTCGGAGAGCCGTTCCTCCATCTCCCGGCGACCATCGCCGAGGAGTCCCTCGAGCTCTACCTTCACCTTTTCGTATGCCGTCGGGGTGAGCCAGACAGTGTCTTCAGTCATATGTACCGGACCTCGATGAGCGGATCAGAGTAGTTCTGTGTGGGTGGCACCCCGCCTTCGGCGTCACCAAACGCGGCCATACCCCTCTGAGTGACGCCAAAGCTGGTTGGAACGCCCCCCGGGCTACCGTCCGAGCGATGTCGGAGGTGAAACTCACCTCGTACTCGCACGGCGCCGGGTGCGCCTGCAAGCTCGGGCAAGACGAGCTGGGCGAGGCGCTCTCCGGGCTTCGTGCCCATCCTGCGGCGAGCCACCCCGACCTCGTGGTGGGCATCGAGACCGGAGACGACGCCGCGGTCATCCGTCTCGATGGGAAGTTGCTGGTGCAGACGGTTGACTTCTTCACCCCGATCGTCGACGACACGTACGACTGGGGCCGGATTGCTGCCGCCAACGCCCTCTCCGACGTGTACGCCATGGGCGGCCGGCCGTTGAGCGCTCTCCAGATTGTTGCCTGGCCCCGCGACGAACTTCCCTTCGATCTCCTCGGCCGCGTTCTCGACGGCGGTGCCGCCATCTGCGAGCAGGCGGGTTGCGTGATCGCCGGCGGCCATTCGATCGATGACGCCGAGCCCAAGTACGGGTTGGCGGTCACGGGCGTTGTCGAGGAGGACCGGCTGACAACCAACCGTGCCGCCCGTCCCGGGGACCGGTTGGTGCTGACCAAGCCGATCGGCTCGGGGATCGTCACTACTGGCCTCAAGAGGGCCGAGGCATCAGCAGAGGAGGTTGCCATCGCCGTCGAGGTGATGGTCACGCTCAATGCTTCCGCAGCCGAAGTCCTTGGCGCACACGATGTCAAGGCCGCCACCGACATCACCGGGTTCGGGCTGCTCGGCCACCTGGGAGCGATGATGCGCGCCAGCGGCACCGCTGCCGCCGTGACTGCGGGTGCGGTCCCATACCTCCCCGGCGCGAGGCGGTTGGTTGCCTCCGGCGTTTACGCAGGTGGAAGCCGGCGCAACCTCGAGACCGCATCGCGCTTCACTGACTTCGGGTCCCTCGCAGAGGAGGACCGGATGCTGCTGGCAGACGCCCAGACCAGCGGTGGTCTGCTGGCGGCGGTCGATCCCACCCAGGTAGATGCCGTGATCGCCGAACTGACCGCCGCCGGAACCCCGGCAGCCGCGCTGATCGGCGAAGTGACCGACGGTGTAGCGGGGCGGATCTCACTCGCCTGAACCAGGCCCCGGCTATCGCCACCAAGCCAAGAGGTGGAGAACTGCGCCTCGAAGGTTTGGCTGCCGTCTGCCGTCTGCCGTCTGCCGTCTGCCGTCTGCCGTCTGCCGTCTGCCGTCTGCCTTCTGCCGTCTCCTGCCCCCTCCTGCACATAACTACCGTTTTCCTGTGGACGACCGAGATCTCGACCATCGGCTGCAGACCATCGCCGAGGCGCTTTCCATCGGGGGTTTACAGCGTCATCTCTTCATTTGCGCCGAGCAGTCCAATCCCTCGATGCTCGGGATATGAGGAGTCGGGGCGGGTGTGGAAGCACCTCAAGTCCAGGCTCAAAGCGCTCGGGCTGACCAGTGCCCCGCCTCTCTGGCAAGGCGACATGGATGCCGAGCCGACGCCCCAACCAGGAAATGGAGTCGTCTTTCGCACCAAGGCAGACTGTCTGAGGGTCTGCGAGCAGGGTCCGATCGCCGTCGTCTACCCGGACGGGGTGTGGTACCACTCGGTGACAGAAGAGGTGATCGATCGGATCATCGACGAGCATCTGGTGGGAGGTCGCCCGGTCGCCGACCACGTGTTCGCCATCGACCAACTGCGAGGTTTGTGATGATGCGCTGGATGCGCCGGCTGCTCGGTGCCTGGTTCCTGTGGCGGCTCTTCGGTCCCGAGGTCCCCCCGACCTTCGATGGGCCACAAGAGGCGCCCATGCGTATACCGGGGAGGTCTGTGTTCATCGGGGACCAGGAGATGTTCCTGCGCGAGGCCGGGGACCCCACCGGCCCTCCCATCGTCCTGATTCATGGTTGGGGCGACCATTCGGTGGTGGTGTGGCAGCGGATCATCCCGCTCCTCGACGGCAAGTACCGGATCATCGCTCTCGACAACCGAAACTCGGGCCACTCGGAGTTGGTGCGTGAGAGGTTCGACGTGTCCCGGCTGGCCGACGAGGTCGCCCAGGTGATGGATGCGTTGGACGTGGACCGGGCGGTCGTGGCCGGTTACAGCCTTGGGGGGATGGTCGCCCAGGAACTAGCCCACCGCCATCCCCACAAGGTCGTCAAGCTGATCCTCGGCGGGACCGCCGCCCAACCGGCACCTCGGTTGCGCCAGCGCTGGGAGGCGCGGATCGTCTTTCTCCTGGGACGAGCGCTCGACCGGCTCAGCCGGGTGGAGTTGTCTCGTGCCCGGTATCACTACCTGGGCCGGGTGGGGGCGTTACAACCGCGACACCAGCGTTGGATGTGGGGCCACCAGATGAGCCGTGACCCCGACCTCTACTGGCTGTCGGGTTTCGCCGCCCTCTCGTTCGACAGCACCCGCTGGATCGGCCGACTGGAACAGCCGGCGCTGGTCATGATCACGGCTCACGACCAGTTGATGCCGGTGGACGCCCAGTACCGACTGGCGGCGCTCATTCGAGACGCCAAGGTGGTCGAGTTGGATGCCCGTCACGAGGCGCCGCTGACGCACTACGAGGAGATCGCAAAGGCTGTGAACGTCTTTCTGAGCGACCGTGCCGATTTGCGGGTTGTCACCGACCGAGTGGGTTGATACCTACTCGGTCTCCTCCATCATCTTCCAGGCGATGAGAGCAATGACTCCCAGGATGCTGAGGATCAACAGGGCTTTCTTCATCGAGTCCTCCTCTCGGTTCGTGAGCCCAGATTAGGGCCGCTTCCAGGGATGGGCAGCGGGTGAGCTGATCACCTCGACCGCGGTCGTCAGGGCGGCGCGTAGTCGGCGCCCCCACCCCCGCAATGTCACCACGGTGGCCGTCCACGAGACCATGGCCAGCAGGATCCCGGCTCCGGCGGCGTCTCCCACCGCCCCTGCCATCCAACCGACCAGGAAGAGCACCACAGCTGCGGCGGTGCCCGCCAGGGCGACGGTACGTCCCTTGACGAGGAGCCCGGTAGCGTCCGCCCTGATGTCGACCACGCTCCGCCCCCCGCCGAGCGTCCGTACGTCGAGGATGACACGGTCGGCTGTCCGGAGGGTTCGCGTCCCCTTGGTGAGGTGCAACCCGAGTCGCAGCCGGGCGGTGAGTCGTCCGTCCGCGATCCAAACCGCGCCATCGCTGGTGCGCCGCTGGAGGCGCAGGCCCTCCTCGCCGGCCAGCCAGGAGACTGCGGCGCGCTCGAGCCAAGGCACCGGACGGTCGCTCATTCGGCGCTGATGCAGATGCCCGAGCCCGGTGATCCGAGCGAGCAACCCCACCCGTTCAGCCTCGGGGCTGGTTGACAACTCCTCGGCGAGCGCCCGCTCGACCACGGCCGGATCGATGTCCAGCTCTTGAGCGATGCGTAGCAGGTCCGACCGGGTGAGTCCGGGGTCATCCGGTGCGTGCTCGGCGATGGCGCGCTCCAACACCCGCTGTGCGGTGTCGGGGCTGAGCCGGTGGAGCCGCTCGTCGACGGAGCCATCGCCCACTTTCGGAACATCGTTCTGGCGGGCGGTGCTGCGCTGTTCCATCGCTCCAAGTATGCCCTTTCCGCGACGGTCCCGGGACCGTTTCGTGCCCGGGGCAGTGGGTGACCCCCTGGCTAAGCTCCCCGTCGATGAGCGAGAACCTCGAGGCGGCGGCGCGAGCGCTCAATGCACCCGAGGCGATCGTGCAGCGCTCGGCAGCCGCTCGGGCGCAGGCATCGGGGACCACCGTCGACGAGGTTCTGGCGGCATGGGCGGGCGGCGGTTCGGTGGCCAGCGCGGCGGCTCCCGCCGAGTCTGGGCCGGCCGAGTCTGGGCCGGCCGAGTCTGGGCCGGCGCCAGAGCCGGAGCGTGAGTCGGAAGCATCGCCCGATGAGGCGACCACCCCAGAACCGGCGGCACCCCTCGAGCCGGTGGCGGAGGCACCGCCGGCTGCAGCCGCGGCAACCGCGGCGCTGGTACCCGCCCCGGTGCGAACCATTGTCGAGGAAGACGAGGACCTGGTGGCGGCGCCGGTTTCCGAGCGGCTGCGTTGGGCGGCCGGAGTGGGCGGGTTGGCGGGTGCCGCATTGGGGATCGTCGCCGCGGTGGCGGTGACACCGCTTGTCGTCGACAAGGTGACCCTTGTCGGCGAGCCGGGCGCCTTTCGGCCGGCGATCGAGGTAACGGCCCTCCCCGTGGTGATTGTCGGTGCCGTCATCTCCCTGATCTTCGGTGCACTTGTGGGGTTGGCGGTGCGGATCGTCCCGGCGTGGTTCCGCCCGGACATGCGCATGGAAGGACGGGCGGGCATCGCGGCATTGGTCGGTGCTGTCACCGGTTTGTTCGTCGGAGTCGTTGGAGCTGCGCTCCTGCTCAACTTGGCCGGGCAGCCGTCAGAGGCCGACGAGACCATCGTCCAGATAGGAGTGCGGTCGGGGTTGCTGCTGGTGCTCTTCGGCGGCGCTGTCTTGGGCATGATCACCGCGGCCGTCGTCCAAGTGCTCGCCGTCCCCGTCGGTCTCGACGCCGAGGCCGCCGACGAGTCGACCGCGGTCCGGCGGCGTCTGTCTACCGGGGTCGGCGTTCCTCTGGCCGCCATCGCCGTCCTCGCACTGATCGTGGTTGCGCTGGGAAGCCTCTTCCTCGCCTACCACGTTGCCGCCCCGCTTATCGCCATCGTGGTGGCCGGCGGCATCCTCGCCTTCGCCGGGCTGACCGCCTCGAGGCCCAACGTGCGGCTCTCACTCGGCGAGTTGCTGGCGGCTGCAGCCGGGATCCTGGCTGTTGTCGTGCTCATCGTCGTCGTCGCCGGGGCCCTTGGCGGTGGTGAGGAGGCTGCCGAGGAGCCTGCGGAGGCGTCAGCCATGGCCGCCGTCGGCATCGTCTAGGGCCACCGCCACCAGCGTCCCATCCTCGGCAGGGCGGTAGTCGACTCGAAGTTGCTGTCCGCTCACCAGGTGCTCGCGCAGGTGCGGCAGGGGGAAGGGGTAGCGGCCGAAGGGATCGGGCTCGAAGGTCAGCGTCTCACCGTCCTCGGTCACCATGGTGAACGACTCGACGGTACTGAGATCGCCGTCGACCTCGATCACACTGCCGACCACCGTGTTCTGCCCGGAGCAGGCGAAGACGATCGTCAGCGCAACCCCGGCGGCGAGCCGGGTGGCTCGGCTCAGGAGACGGTGGGGCGCCGCAGCTCCCGTTCCAGCCGCTCCCAGGTCTGCTCGTCCCGGTACCAGCGGAACCAGATGACCGCGATCCATCCCCATAGGAGGAGGCCGCCGCCGATCTTCATGAGCAACCCGGCCATCGTCTGGTCGGTGACCGCCGAGACGCCCCAGATCTCGGCGGCGTCGCCGTAGACCCGGTAGAGCGGCTCGTGCCCGAAGGTGAGGAACGAGGCGGGGATGGTCGGGATGATCGATTGTGCGAATAGGTAGCCGATCTGGACGAGGGGCCGGGCACGGGGGATCGAGGGAGTCGGGCTGAGGATCGGCATCCACATCACGATCGCGCTGGCCAGCGCCAAGGCGTGGAGCGCAGAAATGCGCCGGGCCCAAGGTGACCGCCAGGGTGACCACCGGTGGCCAATGGGTGAAGATGAGGACGGCGATCGAAATGAGAAGCGCCGGGACCGGGGCACATATGGCGCGGACAAACGGCAGGACGCGCCTCGGGATCAACACCTCCGCCAGCCAGCGCGGCGTCCCGATGAGCAAGAGTGGAGGAGCCACGAGGGTGATGGCCATGTGCTGCGCCATGTGGACCGAGTAGAGCGATTGCTCGGCGATGTCGTGGACCGGCCAGTCGGACACCAGCCAAAGGACGCCCACTCCGGCGAGGAACGAGCCGATCTGCCTCCCGGTGGTGGCTCTCGATCCTTTCTCGGCCATCAGCGGCCCGACCCTGATCACCGCGTACAGGTAGATGGCTATCAGGCTGCCGAGGACCAACCACACATCCACGTGGGCGGCGAAGGCGGGGACCGGCGTCACCCGATCGCCACCGCCAACACGCCGAACACGGCGAGCACGATGGCGTAGAGGCTTATTGCCAGCACGAAGCCGAAGGCAAAGAAGCGGCTCAGGGTGGCCGGCTCGAAGCGGAGGTGCATGTAGTACCCGATGACGATGATGAACTTGAGCGCCGAAAGGATCAGCAGGAAGGGGATCACGAGCGCCCCCACCACCGGTTCCAGGTAGTACAGGCCAACTTCGACCGCGGTCATGATGGCCAGCAAGATGGCGATCCGGACGTACAGCCTGGGGGAGGGATAGGTGTGGGCTCTGGTGTCCGAGTCGGTCATTCGTCCCTCATGGAATCAGGTAGACGAGAGTGAAGATGACGATCCAGATGATGTCGACGAAGTGCCAGTAAAGGCCGACGAGTTCGACGTTGAGGCCGTGGTGCTCGCTCAACCGGTCGTAGCGCAGCGAGATGCCAAACAGCGAGAAGAGCATGAGCACACCGATGGCGACGTGGATCCCGTGGAAACCGGTGAGCAGGTAGAAGCTCGACGCCGCCGGGTTGGTGGAGAGCGTCATGCCCTCTGCGATGAACTCGCTGAACTCGAAGAACTGCCCGCCGAGGAACGTGGCACCGAGCAGCGGCGGTGGCCGCCAGCCAGGTACGCATCCCCTGTTGGTCGTCTCTCTCCAGGGCGCTGTGAGCCGAGCACCATGGTGAGCGAGCTCATCAGCAGAACGAACGAGCTCACCGAGGTGAAGGGGATGTCGTACAGCTCGCGTGGGTAGGGCGCGGGGAACCCGGGCCGGCCCTTGAACAGCAGGTAGTTGGTGATGAGGGCGCCGAAGAAGAGGAACTCCGAGGAAAGGAACACCCACATCCCGAGCTTGCGGTTGTCGACACCGGTGCCCTCGTGGGCGTGGCTCCCATGGACGTCGCCCATCTCGGAGGTCATCTCGGGGGCGATCTCGGCCATCAATGGGCCTCGGCGTGCTCTACGTCGTGGGGCTCCTCCTCTTCCTCGGCGGGCTCTACGGCCCATCCGAAGGCCCCGGCCATGGTGACGACGGCACCGATGACGATGAGCGGGATCCCCCACGGCAGAGTGTGGTAGACGATCCCGTAGGCGATGAGTGGCAGCCCGGCGGCCATGACAAGCGGGAAGTAGGAGGAGGCGGGCAGGTGGATCGGCTCGGGCGGCTCGGTGCCGTCTCTCTCCAACCGGGCCATCAGACTCGTCGGCATCTTCTTTCCTGACCGGTCGGCCATCCTCTCCCTCCGTCGTACTTCTGGTGCCAGAAGTCGTCGAGCGAGTGGACCACCGGCTCCACCCCGAAGTTGTACTCGGGTGGTGGTGACGGGATCGACCACTCCAGGGTGCGGGCGTCCCAGGGTCCATCGGGGCGACCGCGCCCCGGCGCACGCGACATAGACCAGTTCACCATGAAGATCAGCGATGAGATCAGCGATGAGGAATGCCCCCGCGGTTACCGACCTGGTTCCAGAACTCGAACCCGTATCGAGGCGGGTACCGCCAGGTGCGACGCACCATTCCCTGCAGACCCAGCCAGTGCATCGGGACCGAACGTCAGGTTGAACCCGATGAACATCAGCCAGAAGTGGAGCTTCCCAAGCCGCTCGGAGAACATCCGACCGGTGAGCTTGGGGAACCAGTAGTAGAGCCCGGCGAAGATCCCGAAGATCGCACCCGCCGAAGAGGACGTAGTGGAAGTGGGCGACGATGTAGTAGGTGTCGGTCTGCTGCCAGTCGGCGGGCACGACCGCGTGGGTGACGCCGGACAGCCCGCCGATGACGAACATCGCCACGAAACCGATGGCGAACAGCATCGGTGTTCGCAATCGGATCCTCCCCAGCCACATTGTCCCCAACCAGTTGAAGATCTTGATCCCGGTGGGGATTGCAATCGCCATCGTCGACAGCCCGAACGCCGCCTGGGCGACGGTGCCGATGCCCGAGGAGAACATGTGGTGGGCCCAGACCCCGAAGCCGAGGAAGGCGATGGCGGCACCGGCGAAGACGACGGCGGCATATCCGAACAGCGGCTTTCGGCTGAACACGGGGAGCACCTCGGACACGATCCCCATAGCAGGGAGGATGAGGATGTAGACCTCGGGATGGCCGAACAGCCAGAACAGGTGCTGCCAGAGCATGGCGCTCCCGCCTTCGGCTGGTTGGAAGAACAGCGTGCCGAACTGCCGGTCGCCGGTGACCATGAAAAGGGCTACGGCGATGATGGGCAGCGAGAACAGCAACAGGAAAGCGACGATCATCGTCATCCACACGAACACCGGCATGCGCAACAGCCGCATCCCCCGTGCCCGCATGTTGAGGATTGTGGTGATGAAGTTCACCGCAGAGATCAATGAGGCGAGCCCGAGGATCTGTAGACCGAGCGCCCAGTAGTCCAGGGCGGTGCCGACCGAGTAGGTGGGCCCCGCATTGGGCTGATACCCGAACCACCCGCCGTTGGGGCTACCGCTCAGCAGGGCGCCGGCATCGATCGGGTCGAGGTTGCCCTCCCGTCGGCGCCAGCGCGGTTCCGAAGATGAACGACGAGTAGAGGAAGATCCCGCCGAAGAGGAAGATCCAATAGCTGAGCGCGTTGAGCCGGGGAAATGCGACGTCCCGGGCGCCGATCATCAGCGGCAGGAGGTAGTTGAAGAAGGCGGCGCCGACCGGCATCACGAAGAGGAAGATCATCGTGGTGCCATGCATGGTGAACATGGCGTTGTATTGATCCGCGGTCAGGAAGGTGGCGTCCGCCGAGGAGAGCTGGATCCGAAGCAGCATGGCCTCGATCCCTCCGACGACGAAGAAGACGAAGGCCGTATACCCGTACATGATCCCGATCCGCTTGTGGTCGACGGTGGTCAACCAACCGAGCAACCCGGTCTTCGCCTTGGGGCGTCGGAAGATGGTGGTCGTCGGTATCGGGCGGGTGGTGGCAGTCACCGCAGGCTCTCCAGGTAGGCGATGAGGTCATCGATGTCGCCCTGCGACAGATTCAAGTTGGGCATGTACGAGCCCGGCTTAATGCGCGGTGGATTTGCCAGCCAGAGCGCCAGGTTCTCGGGTGTGTTGTCAAGAGTGGCCCCGGCGAACACGTTGCGGCTGGCGAAGTGGGTCAGATCAGGTCCGTAGATCTCGGCTGTTGCGGTGTCCAGGGGGTTGACGCCCGAGATGTTGTGGCAGCCGATGCATGCTTGTCCCAGGAACACCTCCTCACCTCGGGCCGCAGATCCTCCCTCGGGCTCGAGCGCCGGCTCGAGTTGTGCCGCGGTCCACGCCTCGAACTCCTCGGGGGTGAGTGCCTCGACCCTTGCCCGCATCATGGCGTGGGACAGCCCGCAGAACTCGCCGCACTGCCCCCAGTACTCGCCCGGCTCGTACGCCTCGAGCCGGAGCAACGTCTCCTCGCCGGGGACGAGGTAGCGCTTTCCGTTGAGCTTGGGGATCCAGAAGTTGTGGATCACGTCATCGGAGGTCATGTTGAGGCAGACCTCCTCGCCCGGCCGGTATGACCAGGACGTTGGCGCTGACCACACCGCTGTCCGGGTAGCGGTACTCGAACCACCACTGGTGGCCGATGACCTCGATCGGCATGGCGCCGGCTCCGCACTCGGTCAGGTCGAAGACGGTGCGGACCGTCGGCACTGCGATCCCGGCAAGGATCAGTGCCGGTATCACGGTCCATGCCACCTCGAGCCGGGTGTTGCCGTGGATCTGGCGTGGCTCCTTGCTCTCGGGTCGCTCGCGGAACAGGAAGACGGCCAGCAGGATCCCGCCCTGGACGAGCACGAAGATCCCAGTGGCGATCCAGAAGGTGAGCCAGAACAGGTTGTCGATCGTCTCGGGCGAACGGTCCCTGGGGGTCGAGCGAGTCGAGCGGGCTGTCCTCGATGCAGGCGCTGAGGAGTATGGCGGCGGCGGCGAGCGCTGGAAGTCGCCTTCGACTGGGCTGCTGTGGCACGTCGCGCTGCTTCCTCACCACGGTGACCAGCGGCGATGTTACGAGATTGGACCGCCGTCCGGAAAGCAGGACCTGCACCTTGGTTCCGGGATCAGGTATCGACGGTTGCGAAGCCCTCGTCAAGCTCCTCCGGGCTCACCGTTCCCTCGTAGCGGGCGGTGACCATCCCTCGCCGTCGACGAAGTAGAGCCAGGGCTCGCTGGGCAGCCCCCAGGCGACCACCGCCGGCGCCGGGTTCAGCTCCTCGGCGCTCGTGGCGCCCTGGAAGTCCTCGTAGACCTCGACGTGGATGAAGTTGGCCTCGTGGGTGCTCGGGTGCCGCCGCCTTCACCTGGTCGAGCATCGGCCCGCAGGTCTGGGACTGACAGAAGGCCGGTGTGGCGAAGACGACCACCGTGGGTTGACCCGACCCGAGGGCTTCGTCGAGCGAGACCTCGTAGAAGGTGGGGTCGGGGTCGGGGTCGGTGGTGATGGTCTCGAGCGGCGCTTCATCGCCGGTTGGGCTCGGAGCGGCGATCGCTGGGTCTCCGACCTCGGGTACCACCGGGTCGTCGCTGACCGTGAAGTTGACCTTGACGCTGGGCTCACTCTCTGCGGGGAACGCCTGGATCCCATATACGCCGGCGCCGTCGAACTCCGGCCGGATGGTGTACACGCCGCGGACGTCAGGGATGGTCCACTGGAACACGCCATCGGCTTCGGCGACGACGTCCCCCTCAGAGTCGCTGATCTGGAAGGCGACCGAAAGGTCTGGCGAAGCGAGCGAGGAGGCGTCCCTCGCCGCCAAACCGAGGACCATCCGCTGTGGTCCGGGTCCCAGGGTTCCCGGGGCGTTGGCAACGATGACGAGAGGTGCTGTGTCCGAGCCGGTGGACGCGTCGGTGCCGTCTGTATTGCCGGCACCCGCCGAGCAGGCGGCGAGGGCGAACACCGCCGCGACGATGGTCCAACTGCGCACGGCGAGCAGGGTACCGAGCGTCCGTGAGTAGGCATCCCCCATCGAGTGCGGTGATGGCCACCGGCGGTGGTGCGGCCGGTACGCTGGCGGCGATGGCTGCTCCCCCGATCTGCCCAGGCGCATCGTGGTGAGCGATCCCGCAGCCACCCGATCAGGGCCAGTCGACCGAGTCAAGTCGTATGTGGCGCTCACCAAGCCGCGGATCATCGAGCTGCTCCTCGTCACGACGGTCCCCGCCATGGTGCTCGCCGCCGACGGCTGGCCGGGGACCTGGCTGGTGCTCGCGACCCTCGTCGGCGGAACGCTGTCGGCCGCCGGTGCCAATACGCTCAACAGCTGGGCCGACCGGGACATCGACGGGGTCATGGGCCGGACTCCCGTCGGCCCGCTGCCACGTCACCGGGTGTCCCCGGGCGAGGCGCTGCTGCTGGGAGTTGGGCTGGGCGACGGCCGGCTTCGTCTGGTTGGCGGTGTTCGTCAACCTGCCGGCGGCGCTTCTTCTCACCGGCGCCCTCCTCTTCTACGTCTTCGTCTACACGCTGGCGTTGAAGCGGACCACCCCCCACAACATCGTGATCGGAGGGGCCGCCGGTGCGGCGCCGGTACTCGTCGGGTGGGCGGCGGTGACCGGCGGACTCGCCCTGCCGGCGTGGGTTATGTTCGCCATCGTCTTCTACTGGACGCCGCCGCACTTCTGGGCGCTGGCGGTGCGTTATCAGCAGGACTACGAGAAGGCCGGCATCCCGATGCTCCCGGTTGTGGCCGGCGTGCGCGACACCGTGTGGCGGATCGTCGCCTATGCGGGTGTGATGGTGCTGGCGAGCCTTCTCCTGGTGCCGGCGGCGGGGATGGGCTGGGTGTACCTCGTGGCGGCGATCGGTCTCGGCGGCTGGTTCCTGGTGGAGGCGGCGCGGATGGTGCGAGATCCCGGGCGGGCGATGGCGGTCTTCCGGGCCTCGACTGTCTACCTGGCGGCGCTGTTCGGCGCCATCTGGTTGGACGTGGTCGTCTAGGAGGTCGATCGGTCGACGTTGACCCGCCTGACCTCGGCCACGTTCTGGTGTGGCCGACGGCGAGCCGGCTGGAGGTACCCTCCCGTTTCGTGCTGCTGGCAATCATCTCCTATCCGCCGGTGCCCTTGGTGGCAGTTGGCCCACTCAACCTGTCGCTCCATGGGGTCTTCGCCGCGATCGGGTTCGCCGCCGGGGCGTGGATCGCCACCCGTGACGTGCGCCGCAGCGGGCTCGATGTCGCCGGGTACACCTCGGCTCTGACCTGGGGGCTGATCGGCGCACTGCTCGGCGCCCGGCTCTTCACGGTCCCGGCTCAGATCATGGAGGAGGGCTTCAGTTGGTCGGCGTTCGGGATCGTCGGCAACTACTCCATTCTCGGTGGGTTCGCCGGCGGGATCCTCGCGGGATGGTGGCGGATGCGAATGCTCAAGCTGGAGGTGCTGCCTCTGCTCGACGCCTCATCGTTTGGCCTGGCGCTGGGAACCATCGTCGGCCGGATCGGCGATCTCGCCATCGTCGAGCATCTCGGGAGCCGCACCGACTTTTTTCTCGGGTATGCGGTGCGCGCCGGCTACGACCTCGCTCCCCAGCACGACGCCCTGGAGTGCACCGGTCCTATCGGGTCGATCTGCCTCGATCCGGCCACCGGGCTGCCCGCCGTCTATCACCATGCCGCGCTCTATGACATGTTGGGCGCCATCCTCCTCTTCGCGGTGCTGCTGGTGCTGCGAACCAGATGGCGGAACCGCGCCGCCGGATCAGCTCTTCTTCGTCTGGGCCGGCTGGTACGGGCTGCAGCGCTTCCTGATCGATTCGGTGCGCTACGGCAGCGGTGATGCCACCGTCGGCCCCTTCACTTGGAACCAGGTATCGGGGCTGGTGGCGGCGGTGGCGGCGGTCGTCATCCTGGTTTGGCTGCAGCGCCGACCGGCCCGCAATCTCACAGACTGACATCCAGTCGGCCCCCGACGCCGAATGACCGGGGTTGTCACCCGACCGCACGCTCCAGTAAGTTGACACCGATGACCCGTCTCAGCGGCTACGCCAACTACAGCTATTTCGCCTTTACCGGGCCCGAGGCCCGGGCCGAGGGGATGCGCTAGCAGAGACGGTCGAGACAAGCCAGCAGACCCGACACCCGGAGCCGAGGGCTCCGGGTTTTGCTTTCCCCGGGCCTCCGGCCGTGAACGAGCAGGAGCACCGGCCATGGAGCGCAAAGCGGAAAGAAACGCAGCGGGCACCTCGACGGTGGTTCACGTCGGGGAGGTGAGGTTCGGCCACGACCCCTTCCCGGTGATCGCCGGCCCTTGTGCCGTGGAGAGTGCCGACCAGGTCAGCAGGCCGGCGGCCGGCCGTGGCGGAAGGGGGAGGGGCGGTCCTCCGGGGCGGTGCCTTCACCGGGAGCACCTATCCGTATTCCTTCGCCGGGCTCGGTCTCCCCGGTCTCGAGCTGCTCGCGGCGCGCGGCGGAAGAGGTCGGGCTCCCCGTGGCCACCCAGGTCGCGTCGCCGGGCGAGGTCGAGCCGTGTCCGCACCGGGTTGACCTGCTCGAGGTCGGGTCGGGGAGCATGCAGGACTTCGAGCTGCTGCGGGCGGTGGGTCGTTCCGGCAAGCCGGTGCTGCTCCGCCGTGGCCCCTCGGCGACGATCGACGAGTGGCTCTGGGCGGCGGAGTACGTGCTGGCCGAGGGCAACGACCAGGTGGTGCTGGTCGAGCGCGGCATCCGCACCTTCGGCGATCACGGGATGACCCTCGACATCGGCGCCATCCCGATGGTCAAGGAGCGCAGCCACCTACCCGTGGTGGTGGACCCGAGCCAGCCCCGCCGGGTGGCACCAACCGGGTGCCCCCGCTGGCGCTGGCCGCTCAGGGGGCAGGCGCCGACGGGCTGATCGTCGAGGTCCACGCCCAGCCGGACCTGGCTCGCAGCGGCGGCCCCTCGCAGCTCGACGCCTCCGCTTTCCGCGCCCTGATGGATGTCCTCGGGGTCGGCCGGATGCGCCGCGAGGTGGACCTGGTGGACCGCGACATCGTCCGGCTGCTGGCCGAGCGGCGCCGGCTCGCTCTCGCCATCGGGAGGGTCAAGGCGGCGCGGGGCATGCCGGTCCACGCCCCGTCCGCGAGGCGGAGTTGCTCGCCATCA
This sequence comes from uncultured Actinomycetes bacterium, assembly GCA_963758695.1. GTDB lineage: Bacteria > Actinomycetota > Acidimicrobiia > Spongiisociales > DATADW01 > DATADW01. The sequence goes on along the minus strand of CAVWWM010000009.1, from coordinate 151,838 downwards.
TCCGGACCGAGGCCGAGCACCACGGGCTCGACCCCGACCACACCGTGTCGCTCTTCGAGTCGATCCTCGAGGAATCCCGCGAAGCCCAGCGCCGAGCAAGACAGGAGTAAGCCGCCAACCCAGGGTTGACGACACACCCTGTTCTCTGTTCGCCAACCCTGGGTCGACGGCTATCCCCGCCGTCGCGCCAGGCGAGCCAGTCGACCGCGGGGCTGATGTCCCACTGGTGCGTCCGTCGACCCCGAGGGTGATCTGCCCAGCGCCGGCGGCGACCAGGTCGTCCCCGGTGCTCGGGTCGCGCACATTGGCGCCGACCGAGCGCTCGATCTCGTTTGGATCGCGCCCGATCTCCGAGCACCAGCGGTCGAGCACCCCGTTCTTGTGCCGCAGTCGTTCGGCGTCGCCGAACCCGTGCCAGATCTGGGCATGCTCCGCGGTCAGCCGCAGCGTCTTCCTCTCGCCGCCACCGCCGATGAGGATCGGGATCTGGCGGGTGGGCGGCGGGTTGAGCTTCTCCCATCGGGTCCGGATACGGGGCAGCGCCTCGGCGAGCGCCGCGAGGCGTGACCCGGCGGTGCCGAACTCGTACCCGTACTCCTCGTAGTCACGCTCGAACCAGCCGGCGCCGATCCCGAGGATGAGCCGCCCGCCCGAGATGTGGTCGACGGTGCGTGCCATGTCGGCGAGCAGATCCGGGTTCCGGTAGGTGTTGCAGGTGACCAGGGCCCCGATCTCGACCCGCTCGGTGATCTCGGCCAAGGCACCGAGCATGGTCCAGCACTCGAAGTGCTCGCCGTCGGGCGGACCGGTGAGCGGGAAGAAGTGGTCCCAGTTGTAGACGATGTCCACGCCCAGTTCCTCGGCTCGCACCACTGCCGCCCGCAGGTCGCTCCAGTCGCCGTGCTGGGGGTGGAACTGGACGGCGATGCGGATGCGGTCGCTCAATCTGCTCCTCTCGGGTTCGGCGGAACGTAGCGTGACCTTTCTCGTAGCGTGCGCCGCCCGAATGGAGGGTGAAGTTGACAGCCTTGATCGAGATCTCCGACGGTCTCGCCCAAAGGCTCGACGATGAACTTGTCGTCTGGCTGACGACGGTGCGATCCGACGCCACCCCGCAGCCGTCGCTTGTCTGGTTCTTATGGGACGACGAGGAGTTCCTCATCTATTCAGCGAGCCGGGTAAGGCGAAGCTGCGCAACATCGCAGGCAACCCGGCCGTCTCGCTGAACCTGAACTCGATCGGCGACGGGGGGGTGGCGGTGTTCACCGGCGAGGCGCGGCTCAGCCCGGAGGACGATGACCCCTCCGCCAACCGCCGCTACATCGAGAAGTACCGCTCGTTGATCGAGGGTGAGCTGGCAAGCACGGTCGAAGCGTTCGCCACCGCCTACCGCGTCGCCATCAGGGTGAAGCCGGTTTCTCTCCGCGCCTGGTAGCCCGCCTCTGCCGTCTGCCGTCTGCCGTCTGCCGTCTGCCGTCTGCGGTCTGCGGTCTGCCGTCTGCGGTCTGCGCCGCGTCCGCCGTCCGCCGTCCCGTCTTGATTGACCCCTTGACCCCTCGGCACCCCACTGATATAGGATTCGCGCTCAAGCAAGCCGCCCGACGGAATATCGGGCGGGCTGATCAGGTTACGTTCTGACAGACGGCGTAGCTTTGCTATGCTGTCACGTTGCTGTCTCCGGCCGGACTGCTCTCAGGAGGATGAATCCCTTGACCTCGCGCGTCGCCCAGCGCCTGTCGTTTGCCAAGATCCCCGAAGTACTTCCCCTCCCCGACCTGCTCGAAGTCCAGCACGAGTCCTTCCGTTGGTTCCTCGACGAGGGCCTCAAGGAGATCTTCGAGGAGATCTCCCCCATCGAGGACTTCACTGGCTCCCTCGCCCTCGAGCTCACCGACCACCGCTTCGGCGACCCCCCGATGACCATCGACGAGGCGAAGGACCACGACTCCAACTACGCCAGGCCGCTGTTCGTCACCGCCCGGTTCTTCAACCGTCAGACCGGTGAGATCAAGGAGCAGCAGGTCTTCCTCGGCGACTTCCCGATCATGACCGAGAAGGGCGTCTTCATCGTCAACGGGACCGAGCGAGTGGTGGTGAGCCAGCTGGTTCGCTCCCCCGGTGTCTACTTCGATCAGACGCTCGACAAGACCTCCGACCGCGACATCTACTCCGCCAAGATGATCCCTGGCCGGGGAGCGTGGCTCGAGTTCGACACCGACAAGAAGGACACCATCGGCGTCCGGGTCGACCGCAAGCGCCGCCAGTACGTCACTGCCTTCCTCCGCGCGCTCGGCATCGCCGAGACCGACGAGGAGATCCTGGCGCTGTTCAACAACGCCGAGTCGATCAAGAACACGCTCGAGCGCGACCCGGTCACCGACAAGGACGACGCGCTGCTCGACCTCTACCGCAAGCTCCGCCCCGGCGAGCCGACCACGGTGGAGTCGGCGCGCAACCTCATGCAGACGCTGTTCCGCAACCCGAAGCGGTACGACCTGACCCGGGTGGGCCGCTACAAGCTCGACCAGAAGTTCGGCCGGCCCGAGGAACGTCCGAGCACCGCTCCGCCGGGCGCGGGCTCCTCTCGCGACGACGACATCCTCGACACCATCCGCTATCTGGTCCATCTCCACGCCGGAACTGCCGACCTTCACGCCGACGAACGGCGCCGAGGTACCGGTCCAGACCGACGACATCGACCACTTCGGCAACCGCCGGGTGCGAACCGTCGGGGAGCTCATCCAGAACCAGGTCCGGGTCGGGCTGACCCGGCTCGAGCGGGTGGTCAGGGAGCGGATGACCACGCAGGACCCGGAGTCGATCACGCCGCAGAGCCTGATCAACATCCGCCCGGTGACCGCCGCCATCAAGGAGTTCTTCGGGACGTGCCAGCTGAGCCAGTTCATGGATCAGCCAAACCCCCTGGCCGGGCTCACCCACCGCCGCCGTCTGTCGGCGCTGGGCCCGGTGGTCTATCGCGGGAGCGCGCCGGGTTCGAGGTGCGTGACGTCCACCCTTCGCACTACGGGCGGATGTGCCCCATCGAGACCCCTGAGGGTCCGAACATCGGGCTGATCGGATCGCTCGCCAGCTATGCCCGGGTCAACCGCTACGGGTTCATCGAGACCCCGTACCGCAAGGTGGTCAAGGGCAAGGTGAGCGCCAAGGTGGACTACCTCACGGCCACCGAGGAGGAGCGCCACGTCATCGCCCAGGCCAACGCCCCGCTCAACCCTGACGGGTCCTTCCAGCGCGATCGTGTGCTGGTACGCCGCGCCGGTGGCGAGGTCGACCAGGTGACACCCGACGAGGTCGACTACATGGACGTCTCGCCGAAGCAGTTGGTCTCGGTCTCGACGGCGTTGATCCCGTTCCTCGAGCACGACGACGCCAACCGGGCCCTGATGGGCTCCAACATGCAGCGGCAGGCGGTTCCCCTGCTCCGTTCCGAGGCCCCTCTGGTGGGCACCGGGGTCGAAGGCCGCGCCGCGATGGACTCGGGTGACATGATCGTCTCCCCGGTCGCCGGCGAGGTGGTCGAGGTCAATGGCGACCAGATCGTGGTCAAGGAGAGCGGAAGCAACCGCAAGCACACCTTCCCCCTGGGCAAGTTCGTCCGGTCCAACCAGGGCACTTGCATGAACCAGAAGCCGATCGTCCGCGAAGGCGATCAGGTGAACGCCGGCGAGGTGCTCGCCGACGGGCCCTCCACCGAGTCGGGCGAACTGGCACTTGGCCGGAACCTTCTCGTGGCGTTCATGCCGTGGGAGGGCCACAACTTCGAGGACGCCATCATCGTCTCCGAGCGCCTGGTCAAAGAGGACATGCTCACCTCGATCCACATCGAGGAGCACGAGATCGATGCCCGCGACACCAAGCTCGGCGCCGAGGAGATCACCCGTGACATCCCCAACGTCGCCGAGGAGGTGCTCCGCGACCTCGACGAGAACGGGATCATCCGGGTAGGTGCCGAGGTCAACCCCGGCGACTACCTGGTCGGCAAGGTGACGCCCAAGGGCGAGACCGAGCTGACCCCCGAGGAGCGCCTCCTCCGGGCGATCTTCGGTGAGAAGGCGCGTGAGGTCCGCGACACCTCGCTCAAGGTCCCCCACGGCGAGAGCGGCAAGGTGATCGACGTCCGGGTGGCCAAGCGGTCCGAGGGATACGACCTGCCGCCGGGTGTCAACGAGACCGTCCGGGTGTACGTCGCCCAGCAGCGGAAGATCTCGGAAGGCGACAAGCTCGCCGGCCGCCACGGGAACAAGGGCGTGATCGCCAAGATCCTCCCCGAGGAGGACATGCCGTTCATGGAGGACGGCACCCCGGTGGACATCATCCTCTCGCCTCTGGGCGTCCCCTCCCGGATGAACCTCGGCCAGGTGCTCGAGACCCATCTCGGCTGGGCGGCGGCGCAGCGGTTGGCGAGAAGTTCGATGGGAACAGCCCGGCGGCGCGCGGCACCGCTGCCTGGAGCAAGGTGGCAACTCCGGTGTTCGACGGCGCCAGGGAAGAGGAGATCGCATCGGTCCTGGCCAATGCCCTCCCCAACCGCGACGGCGACAAGCTGGTCGACGACCTGGGCAAGGCGAAGCTCTACGACGGACGTAACGGCTATGCCTTCGACACACCGATCACGGTGGGCCACATCTACATCCTGAAGCTGGTCCACCTGGTGGACGACAAGATCCACGCCAGGTCGACCGGGCCCTACTCGATGATCACCCAGCAGCCGCTGGGCGGGAAGGCCCAGTTCGGCGGCCAGCGATTCGGCGAGATGGAGGTCTGGGCGCTCGAGGCCTACGGGGCCGCCTACGCCCTCCAAGAGGTGCTGACCATCAAGTCGGACGACGTCCAGGGTCGGGTGAAGGTCTACGAGTCGATCGTCAAGGGGGAGAACATCCCCGAGCCGGGGATCCCCGAGTCCTTCAAGGTGCTGCTCAAGGAGATGCAGAGCCTCTGCCTCAACGTGGAGATGCTCTCCGCCGGTGAGGAGGTCCAGCTGCGCGACCTCGACGAGGACACCTCGTTCCGCAGCGTGGAGACGCTCGGCATCGACCTGAGCCGGCCCGAGCGGCGTGACGATTTCGACGTTTGAACAAGACAGAGCAGCGTAAGACGGAAGAAGGAGCGGAATGCGCCAGCTTTTCGATGAGCTGAAGATCAGTCTCGCCTCGAGCGACGAGATCCGGTCCTGGTCGTACGGCGAGGTGAAGAAGCCGGAGACGATCAACTACCGGACGCTCAAGCCCGAGAAGGAAGGCCTGTTCGACGAGCGCATCTTTGGTCCGCAGAAGGACTGGGAGTGCTACTGCGGCAAGTACAAGAGGATCCGTTACAAGGGGCATCATCTGCGAGCGCTGCGGCGTCGAGGTGACCCGGTCGAAGGTGCGGCGCGAGCGGATGGGCCACATCGAGCTTGCCGCCCCGGTGACCCACATCTGGCTGTTCAAGGGCGTGCCCAGCCGGCTCGGCTACCTGCTCGACATGTCGCCCAAGGAGCTGGAGAAGGTCATCTACTTCGCCGCCTACCTCATCACCCACGTCGATGACACCAGGCGCCAGAAGGACCTACCCGAGCTCGAGGAGACGATGCGGGCCGAGGTGCAGATCGTCCATGAGGAGTTCGCCACCTGGAAGGAGGCCCGTCTCGAGCGTCTCGAGACCGAGCTCGCCCAGATGGAGGAGGGCGGCGCCAAGAGCCAGGAGATCACCGCCCGCCGCAAGGAGGTCGAGCGCGAGATCCGCGACCGCGAGGAGCGGGCGCAGCGCGAGGCCGAGCTGATCGAGGACGCCTTCGACACCTTCCGCTCGATGAAGCCCAAGCAGCTCGTCGAGTCCGAGCAGCTGTGGCGGGAGATAGCCGACCGGTACTCCACCTACTACGAGGGTGGGATGGGCGCCGAGGCGATCAAGGACCTCCTCGGCCGGCTCGACCTCGACGCCGAGATGGAGCGGCTCGGGGAGGACCTGCTATCCGGCTCGGCGCAGAAGCGGCAGCGGGCCACGCAGCGGATCAAGGTGGTCAAGCCCTTCCACGAGGGCAAGAACCAGCCGAGGGACATGATCCTCGAGACAGTCCCGGTGATCCCCCCCGATCTGCGCCCGATGGTGCAGCTCGACGGTGGGCGTTTCGCCACGTCCGACCTCAACGACCTCTACCGCCGGGTGATCAACCGCAACAACCGGCTCAAGCGGCTGCTCGATCTCGGGGCCCCCGAGATCATCGTCAACAACGAGAAGCGGATGCTGCAGGAGGCGGTGGACGCCCTGTTCGACAACGGGCGGCGTGGTCGCGCCGTGACCGGCCCGGGCAACCGGGCGCTCAAGTCGCTGTCCGACATGCTCAAGGGCAAGCAGGGCCGGTTCCGCCAGAACCTGCTGGGCAAGCGCGTCGACTACTCGGGCCGTTCGGTCATCGTGGTCGGCCCGCAGCTCAAGCTGCACCAGTGCGGGCTGCCCAAGGTGATGGCGCTCGAGTTGTTCAAGCCCTTCGTGATGAAGCGACTGGTCGACCTCGACATCGCCCAGAACATCAAGTCGGCCAAGCGGATGGTGGAGCGGCAGCGGCCCCAGGTGTGGGACATCCTCGCTGAGGTGATCCAGGAGCACCCGGTGCTGCTCAACCGCGCCCCCACGCTCCACCGTCTCGGGATCCAGGCTTTCGAGCCGGTCCTGGTGGAGGGCAAGGCAATCCAGATCCACCCGCTGGTGTGCGAGGCGTTCAACGCCGACTTCGACGGGGACCAGATGGCGGTCCATCTCCCCCTGTCTGCGGAGGCGCAGGCCGAGGCGCGCATCCTGATGCTCTCGACCAACAACGTGCTCTCCCCGGCGAGCGGGCGGCCCATCGTCACCCCGAGCCAGGACATGGTCATCGGCGTCTACTACCTCTCCGAGGAGGTCGAGGACGCCTTGGGTGCGGGGCGGTCGTTCGCCACGGTCGACGAGGCGGTCATGGCGTACGAGAACGGTGACCTGTCGCTGCACGCCCCGATCCGGTTGCGGCTGGGCAAGGTGGCCGGCGACCCCCGAGCGCTACGCAGGAGCTCCGCACGAGGCTGGAGGGGCTGGTGACCGAGGAGCCGGTCGACGGGACCAAGTCCTTCGATACCACGCTCGGCCGGGCCATGCTCAACCGGGCCTTCCCCGAGGACTTCCCCTACGTCAACAGCGTGGTGTTCAAGTCGGACGTGCGCCGGATCATCGAAGAGATCATCGACATCTACGACAAGGCCGTCGTGCAGCACACCCTCGACGACATCAAGGAGCTCGGGTTTCAGGTTCGCCACCAAGGCGGGTCTCACCATTGGTCTCGATGACGTGAAGACCCCCTCCAACAAGGCGGAGATCCTCACCGAGTACGAGGCCAAGGCCGACAAGGTGCAGGGCCTGTACCAGAAGGGCGTGATCACCGACGAGGAGCGCCGCCAGGAGCTGATCGAGATCTGGACCGAGGCGACCGACAAGGTGAAGGACGCCATGGAGGCGACCCTGCGCAAGGAGAAGTTCAACGCCATCGACATGATGGTGCGCTCCGGCGCCAGGGGGAACATCATGCAGGTCCGGCAGATCGCCGGGATGCGTGGGCTGGTGGCCAACCCGAAGGGTGACATCATCCCTCGGCCCATCATCTCCAACTTCCGTGAGGGTCTGTCGGTTCTCGAGTACTTCATCTCGACCCACGGAGCGCGCAAGGGCCTGGCGGACACCGCACTGCGGACCGCCGACTCGGGATACCTCACCCGACGGCTCGTCGACGTCAGCCAGGAGATCATCGTTCGCGAGGACGACTGCGGCACCGAGCGGACCGTCAAGGTCAAGGTCGTGGACGGGGGAGGACGGACGATCCGCAACCTCCGCAGCCGTGTCTTCGGCCGAGTGCTCGGCGCCGACGTCGTCGGCAGCGGCCGCAAGGTGATCAAGACCGCCGAGGGCGAGCCGCTGAGCCGCGGCGCCATCCTGCGTCGTCACTACCTCCAGGCGCTCGAGGCGCACCCCGAGGTCGACACGGTGTCGGTGCGGTCGGTGCTCACCTGCGATGCCGAGTACGGGGTCTGCCGCCAGTGCTACGGGCTCTCTCTCGCCACCGGGCGTGACGTCGAGATCGGCGAGGCGGTCGGGATCATGGCGGCGCAGTCGATCGGCGAGCCGGGTACGCAGCTGACGATGCGTACCTTCCACACCGGCGGGGTGGCCGGTGAGGACATCACCCACGGTCTGCCGAGGGTGGTGGAGCTCTTCGAAGCGCGTGAGCCAAAGGGGAAGGCGCTCCTGGCCGAGGCCGGCGGCACCGTGCGGCTCGACGAGGATGCCGAGGAGGGTCGGAAGGCGGTCATCGTCACCGCCGAGGGCGACGAACTCGCTCATGGCCTGTCACGGCGGGCGCGCCTCCTGGTTCACGACGGCGACGTCATCGAGCCGGGAACCCAGCTCACCGAGGGCCCGCTCGATCCCAAGGAGGTGCTCAGCATCTCCGGGATCCGCAAGGCTCAGCAGTACCTCGTCGATCAGGTGCAGGAGGTGTACCGCTCCCAGGGGGTGGACATCCACGACAAGCACATCGAGATGATCGTCAGGCAGATGCTGCGCAAGGTGCGGGTCGTCGAGGCGGGTGACTCCGACTTCCTCCCCAACCAGTTGGTGGATGAGAAGGACTTCCGCGAGGCCAACCGGCAGCTGGCCGAGGACGGCAAGGTCCCCGCAGCGGGTCGTCCCGAGCTGATGGGGATCACCAAGTCCTCGCTGGCGACAGACTCGTGGTTGTCGGCGGCGTCGTTCCAGGAGACCACCCGGGTGTTGACCGAGGCCTCGATCCAGGGGCAGTCGGACTTCATGCGTGGGCTCAAGGAGAACGTGATCATCGGCAAGCTGATCCCGGCGGGAACCGGTCACAGCGACTACCAGTCGCTCCACCCGGTGCTCCCCGACGCCACGCCGATTTCGGCGCTGGGGATCTTCGGGGAGATGCCGGAGCGCACCGAGGAGGAGCTTCCCGCCAACCCTGCCGAGTGGCTGGCCAGTCTTGGCCGCCAGCGCGGCGACGGCGACGGCGACGGCGAGCTCGACCGAATCCGATGAACTCGCCGGTATGGTTGCCAACCCAGACGGCGACGAGGAGTGATCTAGCAAGGCCGGGCCCGGTGAGGGCCCGGCCGGCTCACCTCGGAAACTCAGCGAAGGGGGTTTGCCCAATGCATTCCGTATACGTCGATTCCACCGCTTCCGACCTGGTCCGCCGTAGCCGCATCTTTGAGGGCCAGATATTTCTCTTCTCGCCAAGGGCGTCTGTTCGGGCGCTGGCCGAGCACGCACGGTCGATGATCGAGGGGGCGTTTCCCGGCAAAGACCCTCGTTACGTCCAGTTCGATATGTCCGTAGAGGATTACGTCTCGGTGGTGGCGCCTCTGAAGCCGCGGTTCATCCACAACGACGAAACCAAGCGCCTGGTTCGGGACGTGCTTGCCGACCTGGGGTGCGATCTCGAGGCCACCTATCAGGACGTGCCCAGACTCCGCATGGTCACGAGCGACGCGTACCTGACCTCCGGTGTCGGTTATGCCCACCACCTTCATCGCGATGCCTGGTACTCGGCGCCCCTGGCACAGTTGAATTGGTGGCTTCCCATCTACGACATCGAATCCGAGTGCTCGATGGCCTTCCACCCCCGCTACTGGTCGGAGGGAGTGCCGAACGGCTCGGCCGACTTCAACTACTACGAGTGGAATGCGACCGGCCGGAAGGACGCCGCCAGCCAGATCAAGGCGGACACCCGGAAGCAGCCCAAGCCCCCGGAAGATCTCGACCCAGATCCTCAGGTCCGCTTTGTCGTCCCACCGGGCGGGTTGGTCCTTTTCTCCGGCGCCCAGATGCATTCCACCGTTCCCAACACCTCGGGCTTCACCCGGTACAGCATCGACTTCCGGACGGTGAACATCGAGGATCTGGAGTCAGGCTCCGGCGCTCCCAATGTCGATTCCCACTGCACGGGCACTTCGTTGCGGGACTTCAAGCGCTCGAGCGACCTCGCCGACCTGCCCGAGGATCTGGTCGCCCGATACGACACTGGGGCGCGGCCCGCCGAGGGAGTGCTCGTCTTCAGCCCTAAGGGTTGATCGAGCGGGGGTTTTGATCCCATTACCCAATACTCACTACCGCGAGCGAGCGCCAGCGAGTGAGCACCTTTTTGACCAGATGGTGGGCTCGGGGGTACACTTCCGGCGTGGTCTTGAGACCTCTCCCCCTCTCCAGAGGGCTCCGCTTGGCCTGACCCGGGTCCGGCGGTTAGGCCGGAGAGACGGGTCAGTTTCAGAGGGTCGGCGATCCGGTTGTGTCCGGGGCGCCGACATTCGCGTTAGGAAGGCGATGCCAACCATCCAACAGCTTGTCCGCGAGGGCAGGCGGCCCAAGCCCAAGAAGGAGAAGACCCCCGGTCTCGCCGGCGCCCCCCAGCGGCGCGGTGTCTGTACCAGGGTCTATACGGTCACACCCAAGAAGCCGAACTCGGCTCTGCGCAAGGTGGCCCGTGTCCGTCTCTCGTCGCAGGTCGAGGTCACTGCCTACATCCCCGGCGAGGGTCACAACCTCCAAGAGCACTCGATCGTGCTGGTACGTGGCGGCCGGGTGAAGGATCTTCCCGGGGTCCGTTACAAGGTGGTGCGGGGCACGCTCGACGCCGCCGGGGTACGGGACCGCAAGCAGGCCCGTTCCCGCTACGGGGCGAAGCGGGAGGGCTGAGATGCGCCGAGGTCCAGCCCCCAAGCGCCGCATCGACCCGGACCCGGTCTTCCGGAGCGTCATGGTCAGCCAGGTGATCAACAAGGTTCTGCTCCATGGCAAGAAGGATGTCGCCCGAGGCATCGTCTACGACGCCCTCGAGATCGTCGAGCGACGGAGCAATCAGGACCCACTCAACGTCCTCAAGCGTGCAGTAGACAACCTCCGGCCGCAGTTGGAGGTCCGCTCGAGGCGGGTGGGTGGATCGTCCTACCAGGTGCCGGTCGAGGTGTCCCCCCGCCGCTCCAACACGCTGGCCATCCGCTGGTTGGTGGGGTTCTCCCGCCGCCGCCGCGAGACGACCATGGCACAGCGCCTCGCCAACGAGGTCCTCGACGCCGCCAACAACGCCGGAGCCGCGGTCAAGCGCAAGGAAGATGTCCACAAGATGGCGGAGTCCAACAAGGCGTTCGCCCACTACCGCTGGTAACGCCAGCCCCCGAAAATTTCTCGACTGACAACTGCATAGCGACCCGAGAGAAGCCCACGACGATGAGCACGAGAAGCGAAGCACTGGCACACCTGCGCCAGATTCCTTTGAGCCGGACCCGGAACATCGGGATCATGGCTCACATCGACGCGGGCAAAACGACGCTCACAGAGCGGATCCTCTATTACACGGGCAAGACCTACAAGCTCGGCGAGGTCCACGAGGGCGCCGCGGTGATGGACTGGATGGAGCAGGAGCAGGAGCGGGGGATAACCATCACCTCCGCGGCCACCACCTGCGTCTGGCACGACACGACGGTCAACATCATCGACACTCCGGGTCACGTCGACTTCACGGTCGAAGTCGAGCGCTCGCTTCGCGTCCTCGACGGTGCCGTGGCTGTGTTCGACGGCGTTGCCGGCGTCGAGCCGCAGTCGGAGACCGTGTGGCGCCAGGCCGACCGCTACCAGGTCCCACGGATTTGCTTCGTCAACAAGCTCGACAGGATCGGCGCCGATTTCTACGCCGCGGTCGATTCGATCCGGACGCGCCTCGAGGCGAATCCGGTCCCGATCCAGATCCCCATCGGCTCCGAGTCGAAATTCCAAGGGGTGGTCGATCTCGTCGAGATGCGGGCACACATCTGGCGGGGCGATGACGGCAAGCACTGGGAGACCACCGACATCCCCGAAGAACTCGTCGCCTCCGCCGAGGAGTGGCGGGGCAAGTTGCTCGAGGCCGTCGCCGAGGTGGACGAGAAGCTTCTGGAGAAGTACCTCGAAGAGCTCGAGATCAACCCCGAAGAGATCCATTCTGCGGTGCGTAAGGCCACGCTCGACCAGCTGTTCGTACCCGTTCTCTGCGGGAGTGCCTTCAAGAACAAGGGTGTCCAGCCGCTGCTCGACGCGGTGATCGCCTATCTCCCCAGCCCGGCCGACCTGCCCCCGGTGGAGGGCTTCAAGCCGGGCGACGAATCCGTCGAGATGGAGCGGGCCGCCGAGGACAGCGAACCTTTCACCGCCCTCGCCTTCAAGATCATGAGCGATCCCCATGTGGGGAAGCTCACTTATTTCCGGGTGTACTCGGGTCACGCCGCCAAGGGCGACAGCCTGCTCAATGTCAGCACTGGCAAGAAGGAGAGGCTCGGCCGGATCCTGCGGATGCACGCCAACCACCGCGAGGACATCGACGATGTCTTCACCGGTGACATCGTTGCCGCCGTCGGGCTGAAGGGGACCACCACCGGCGACACGCTGTCGGCACCCGAGAAGCCGGTCCAGCTCGAGTCGATGACCTTCCCCGCCCCCGTGATCAACGTGGCCATCGAGCCCAAGACAAAGGTGGACGAGGAGAAGCTCTCCAGTGCCCTCCATCGGCTGGCGGACGAGGATCCGACCTTTCTCATCCGGAGCGATGAGGAAACCGGTCAGACGATCATCGCTGGGATGGGCGAGTTGCATCTCGAGGTCCTGGTCGATCGGCTGGTGCGTGAGTTCAAGGTCGGCGCCAACGTCGGCCGCCCCCAGGTCGCCTACCGGGAGACCATCAAGGGCCCGATCGCCAAGGTCGAGGGCCGCTACATCCGCCAGAGCGGTGGCCGTGGGCAGTACGGGCACGTCGTCATCTCTCTCGAACCGACCGGCCCCGGTGGGGGTTACGAGTTCGTCGACAAGGTGACGGGTGGCAAGATCCCGCGGGAGTACATCCCCGCCGTCGACGACGGGATCGAGGAAGCCCTCGACAACGGGATCCTCGCCGGGTACCCCCTGGTGGACGTGCGGGCGACCCTGCTGGATGGCTCGTACCACGACGTCGACTCCTCGGAGATGGCCTTCCGGATCGCCGGCTCGATGGCCCTCCAGGAGGCGGCGAAGCGGGCCGGGGTCAAGCTGCTCGAGCCGATCATGGCGGTCGAGGTGGTCACGCCCGAGGACTACCTCGGTGATGTCATCGGCGACCTCTCATCGCGGCGCGGGCGTGTCGAGTCGATGAACCAGCGGGGGAACTCGCGGGTCGTCGCCTCGCTGGTCCCGCTGGCTGAGATGTTCGGGTACGCCACCGACCTCCGGTCGCGCACCCAGGGCAGGGCCACCTACACCATGCATTTCCATTCGTACCAGGACGTCCCAGACTCGATCGCCCAGGAGATCGTCTCCCGGGTTCGTGGCGAGGCTTGAGCCAAAAGGAGTTGTGATGGGGAAGGCGAAGTTTGAGCGGACGAAGCCTCATGTGAATGTGGGGACGATGGGTCATATTGATCATGGGAAGACGACGTTGACGGCGGCGATCACGAAGGTGTTGCATGAGCGTGATTCTTCTGTGGCGTTCACGTCTTTCGATCAGATTGATAAGGCGCCTGAGGAGCGGGAGCGGGGGATCACGATCCAGATCGCTCATGTGGAGTATGAGACCCCGAACCGTCATTACGCCCATGTGGATATGCCGGGTCACGCTGATTACATCAAGAACATGATTACGGGGGCGGCGCAGGTGGATGGGGCGATCCTGGTGGTGTCGGCGGCTGATGGTCCGATGCCTCAGACGAGGGAGCATGTGTTGTTGGCCCGTCAGGTTGGGGTGCCTTCGATCGTGGTGTTTTTGAACAAGGTGGACATGGTCGATGACCCTGAGCTGTTGGATTTGGTGGAGCTCGAGGTGCGGGATCTGTTGACCGAGTATGAGTTCCCGGGGGATGAGGTGCCGGTGGTGCGCGGTTCGGCCCTGCAGGCTCTTGAGGGGGAGGGGGAGGGTCCTTCCCAGATCGTGGAGTTGATGGAGGCGGTGGATTCTTACGTGCCGGAGCCGGTGCGTGATGTGGAGAAGCCGTTCATGATGGCGATCGAGGATGTGTTCAGTATTACGGGGCGGGGGACGGTGGTGACTGGTCGGGTGGAGCAGGGTGTGTTGAAGGTGAACGAGGAGGTGGAGATCGTCGGGATCCGCCCTACCCGCAAGACGGTGGCTACTGGGGTGGAGATGTTCCGTAAGTTGTTGGATGAGGGGCGGGCGGGGGACAACGTTGGGGTGCTTTTGCGGGGGGTGGGTAAGGATGAGGTGGAGCGGGGTCAGGTGTTGGCTAAGCCGGGGTCGATCACTCCGCACACCAATTTCGAGGCGGCGGTGTATGTGTTGACTAAGGAGGAGGGGGGCCGGCACAACCCGTTCTTTTCTGGTTACCGCCCCCAGTTCTATTTCCGGACGACTGATGTGACTGGTTCGGTGACGTTGCCGGAGGGGACGGAGATGGTGATGCCGGGTGACCAGACGCAGATGACGGTGGAGTTGATCGCTCCGATCGCCATGGACGACGGTTTGCGTTTCGCCATCCGCGAGGGTGGCCGCACCGTCGGCGCCGGCCGGGTCACCAAGATCCTGAAATGAGTACTTAGTACCTAGTACTTAGTACTTAGACCAAGACAAGAAGAACACGACAAGACGAGACCAGAGAGAAGCGGGAGTCTGAGTACTGAGTACCGAGTACTGGGTACTGCGAACGAGCGAAGCGAGTGAGCACTTTGGCTGAAGAACAGAAGATCCGCATAAGGCTCAAGGCCTACGACCACCAGGTGGTGGATGAATCGGCGCGCAAGATCGCCGAGACGGTGGTGCGTACCCAGGCCCAGATCAAGGGCCCGGTACCGCTGCCGACCGAGATCCACCGCTACTGCGTCATCCGCTCACCTCACGTCTACAAGGACTCGCGGGAGCACTTCGAACTGCGGATCCACAAGCGGCTGATCGACATCCTCGAGCCAACCGCAAAGACGGTGGACTCGTTGATGAGGCTCGACCTCCCCGCCGGCGTCGAAGTGGAGATCAAGCTGTGAGCCAGACGGAAGACTGGTAAGTTCGGTAAGCTCGGAACGTCGAAGAAAACGAACTCGATGAGGGCCATCCTTGGGGAGAAAGTTGGGATGACCCAGGTGTTTGATGAGGAGAGCCGGGCGCGGCCGGTGACGGTCATCAAGGCCGGGCCGTGCCGGATCGTCCAGATCAAAACGGCTGAAACCGATGGCTATGGCGCCATCCAGATCTCCTACAAGGAGCTCCCGGCGCGGCGCACCAACAAGCCCACCGTAGGACACTTCGCCCGGGCCGGGCTCGAGCCGGCGCGGAATCTGGTCGAGGTCAGGGTCGACGATCCCGAGTCTTACGAGATCGGCAGCGAGATCACCATCGCCGACATCCTGGCCAAGGGCGACAAGGCCGATGTGGCCGGAATCTCCAAGGGCAAGGGATTCCAGGGTGTGATGAAGCGCCACAACTTCTCCGGCCAGGGCGCCAGCCACGGTGCCCACAAGGTGCACCGCGCTCCGGGCTCGATCGGCGCATGCGCCACCCCCTCACGCGTGTTCAAGGGGATGCCCATGGCGGGCCGGATGGGTGGCGAGCGCGTAACCGTCCTCAACCTCGATGTGGTCGACATCGACACCAACCGCAACCTGCTGCTTCTCGGCGGCGCTGTACCCGGTCCGAATGGTGCTGTCGTGCTGATCCGACAGGCGGTCAAGTCGCCTGTCGCCGGGAGGGCCGGCTGATGGCAGAGATCAAGGTCGCTCTTTACGGGGCGGACGGCGAGGCCAAGGGTGAGATCGAGCTCGACGCCGCCGTTTTCGGGATCGAGCCCAACATGGCTGTCCTCCATCAGGTGGTCACGGCCCAGCTGGCCGCGGCGCGTGTCCGGCTCGGCATCCACCAAGACCCGGGCAGAAGTTCGGGGAGGCGGCCGAAAGCCGTGGAGGCAGAAGGGATTGGGTCGGGCCCGGCACGGTTCGATCCGCGCACCGCAGTGGACCGGTGGCGGCGTCGTCTTTGGGCCCCGGCCTCGCAGCTACGAGCAGCGGACCCCCAAGAAGATGAAGAAGCTCGCTTTGCGCAGCGCCCTTTCGGCACGCGCCGCCGAAGAAGCAGTCCGAGTGATTGACAACTTCGAGCCGTGGGCCACGCCACGGACCAAGGATGCTGTCAGCCTGCTGGCGGCGCTGGGTGCCGGACGAAAGTCGCTTGTGGTGCTCGAGCCAGGGGACACCGTGGCCGAGCGCTCTTTCCGCAATCTCCCCCATGTGCGCCTGCTGCGTGCCGGGCATGTCGCCGCCTACGACGTGCTCTGGGCGGACACCGTGGTCTTCACCACCGCAACTCTGCGCTCGGTTGGCGACGGCGGCTACGACGTTTCCGACACAGACTTCGTGCGTGAGGCGCCGGAGAAGGTCGAGGAGGAATCGTGAAGAATCCGCGTGACGTCATCCTCGCCCCGGTCGTGTCCGAGAAGTCGTACGACCTCATCGAAGATGCCAAGACCTACACGTTCGTCGTCGACCGGCGTGCCAACAAGACCGAGATCAAGCAGGCGGTACAGGAGATCTTCTCGGTACGGGTCGATTCGGTGAACACGCTCAACCGCAAGGGCAAGACAAAGCGCACCGGATGGGTCAAGGGCAGACGGGCCGACTCGAAGCGCGCCCTAGTCAAACTCGCCCCTGGCGACCAGATCGACATCTTCGGAGTATGACCATGCGAGTTCCGCCTTCCGCCTTCCGTCTTCCGTCTTCCGTCTCGGCCGACGAAAGGAGGCCGCAATGGCAGTAAAGAAGCGCAAGCCGACATCGGCGGGACGGCGGTTCCAGACGGTCTCCGACTTCGTCGAGGTGACCAAGTCGGACCCCGAGAAGTCGCTCACCGAGCCTCGCCAGCAACAGTCGGGTCGCAACTCATACGGCCGGATCACTTCGCGCCATCGCGGCGGCGGGCACAAGCGGCTCTACCGGATCATCGACTTCCGCCGCACAAAGGATGGGATTCCGGCGCGGGTGGCGGCAATCGAATACGACCCGAACCGCAACGCCCGGATCGCACTGCTCCACTACGCAGACGGAGAGAAGCGGTACATCCTGGCCCCCCAGGGAGTCAAGGTCGATGACCGGCTCGAGTCGGGTTCGAAGGCCGACATACGGCCCGGGAATGCCCTCCCGCTCCGCAATATCCCGGCCGGTACCTCGGTCCACGCCATCGAGATGAGGCCCGGCGGCGGTGCCAAGCTTGCCCGGTCCGCTGGGCTGTCGGCCCAGCTCATGTCGAAGGAAGGCGTCATGGCGCTTCTCCGGCTCCCGTCGGGGGAGATGCGGATGGTGCCGCTCGACTGCCGGGCGACAGTCGGCATCGTCGGAAATGCCGAGGCCGAGTTGGTCAAGGTCGGCAAGGCGGGCCGTGCCCGTTGGAAGGGAGTGCGCCCCCAGACGAGGGGTGTCGCCATGAACCCGGTCGACCACCCACTTGGTGGTGGTGAAGGGAAGAGCTCGGGTGGCCGGAACCCGGTCAGTCCGTGGGGCAAGCCGGAGGGTCGCACCCGCCGCAAGGGCAAGGAAAGCGACGCCCTGATCGTGCGCCGCCGCACCAAGAAGGGACGGAGGTAGCCGATGGCTCGCAGTCTGGAGAAGGGACCGTTCGTCGACGACCATCTCATCGACAAGGTCGAAGAGATGAACCGACGTGGCGAGAAGCGGGTGATCCGGACGTGGAGCAGGCGCTCCACGATCATCCCGGAGATGGTCGGCCACACGATGGCGGTGCACGACGGTCGCAAGCACGTGCCGGTGTACATCACGGAGTCGATGGTGGGTCACAAGTTGGGCGAGTTCGCCCCCACCCGAACCTTCCGTGGTCACCCCGGCACCCGCAAAGAGAAAGCAGCAAAGAGACGATGAAGGTGAGGGCACAAGCGAAGTACGTGAGGCAGCCGCCGATGAAGGTGCGGAGGGTGCTCGATCTGGTGCGTGGGCTCCCCGTCCAGGAGGCACGCCATGTTCTCGAGTTCACCCAGCGCCGCCCGGCGGTGACCGTGGCCAAGGTGCTGAACTCGGCGGTGGCCAATGCCGAGCACAACCACGCGCTCGATGCCGAAGAGCTCGTGATCGCCGAGGCGTTCGCCGACGAGGGACCGACGCTGAAGCGGGGTATCCCACGCGCTCGGGGCCGCTACACGCGGATCCGCAAGCGGACCAGCCACATCACCATCGTGGTCGCCGATCGAGCAGAGGAGCGCCGCTGATGGGGCAGAAGACACATCCATACGTATTCCGCCTCGGTGTGGTCAACGACTGGAAGTCTCGCTGGTACAGCGACAAGGACTACGTCGAGCTGGTCAACGAGGACTGGCAGATCCGCGACTATCTGCGAGGTGAGCTGACGAGAGGCGCACTGTCGCGCATCGAGATCGAGCGCACCAGGGACAAGGTCGTCGTTGAGGTCCACACGGCACGTCCAGGCGTGGTCATCGGGCGCAAGGGCGTCGAGGCCGACCGGCTCAGGGCCGGGCTCGAGAAGTTGTGCGGCAAGCCGGTCAAGCTCAACATCATTGAGGTCAAGGATCCCGAGATCGACGCCCAGCTTTTGGCGCAGGGGATCGCCGACCAGCTCTCCAACCGGGTGGCTTTCCGCCGCGCCATGAAGCGCGCCGTCGCCACCGCGATGAAGGCCGGTGCCGAAGGTGTCAGGGTGGAGTGCTGTGGGCGCCTCGGTGGCTCCGACATGGGCCGCAGGGAGTGGTACCGCGAGGGCCGCGTCCCGCTTCACACCATCCGCGCCGACATCGACTACGGGACCGCAACGGCGGCGACCACAGTCGGCTCGATGGGGGTCAAGGTCTGGGTCTATAAGGGCGATGTCGTTCCGTCGCTAAAGGCGACCAGGGAAAAGATCGCTGCTGAGGCGGCGCTGGCGACCGGGGGTCCCGCCGGCCGGGGCCGTGTGGCGCCGGCGAAATCCCGGGCGGAGCATGCCGTTGGAAGTGATAAGGTTCCTCGGCTCATCGAGGCCGGTGGCGGCAAGCGCCTCATCGAGGCGGGTGGCGGCAAGCGCCGAGAGCCGAGCAAGCGCGACGAGGAATTGCGGCGCATCGCGCCCGAAGAAGCCCAGTCGCAATACGAGGAAGAGCGCGAGGTCGTCACTGACGAGGTGATTCCCTCCATCGCCGAAGAAGACTCCGAAACATCCGAGTCGCCCATCGCTGCCGCGCCGGAGGCGGTCAGCGAGGACGAGGGTGCGGTCGGGGAGGTCACCGAGGCAGCCGAAGCCGAGACCGAGGAAGCGGTGGTCGCGGTGGACGAAGCCGAGACCGAGGAAGCGGTGGTCGCGGTGGACGAAGCCGAGACCGAGGAAGCGGTGGCCGCGGTAGACGATGCGACCGAGACCGCCGTGGCGGCCGACGAGGCGAGCAGTGAGCAGGCCGGGTCCGAGGAAGAGGACCCGGGAGAGAAGTGAGAGCGTGAGGAAAGAGGACCGGCCATGTTGATGCCAAAGCGGACCAAGTACCGCAAACAGCATCGCGGCCGCCGAACCGGGATGGCCAAGGGCGGCACCAATGTGTCATTCGGCGACTACGGACTGAAGTCGCTGGAAGAGGCATGGGTCACTGCGCGCCAGATCGAGGCTGCCCGTATCGCCATCACCCGCACCATCCGCCGCGGCGGCAAGGTGTGGATCACCATCTTTCCCGACAAGCCGATCACCCAGAAGCCGGCCGAGACACGCATGGGTTCTGGCAAAGGCAACCCCGAGTTCTGGGTGGCCGTGGTCAAGCCGGGACGGGTCATGTTCGAGCTCTCCGGGGTCCCCGAGGACCTGGCGCGGGAGGCGATGCGCAAGGCCGGGCACAAGCTCCCGGTCAAGACCCGGTTTGTGACCCGGGAGGATGTGTGATGGCCGACATCGTCACCGCCACCGAGTTGCGCAAGCTCACCGCCAAGCAGTTGGCCGAGCGTTTGGACGACGCCAAAGCGGAGCTATTCAACCTCCGGTTCCAGTTGGCGACCAACCAGTTGGACAACACGGCACGACTCAGCCACGTGAAGAAGGACGTGGCGCGCATCCTCACCGTGATGAGGCAGCAGGAGATCGAGGCCTGGGAGGCCTCCCAGAGCCAGACGGCAGACGGCAGACCGCAGACGGCAGCCGAACCACCGCCTGCAGCTGAGGCGCCAGAGGAAGAGGTCGCGGATACGGTTGAAGCTGCTGTCGATGAGACCGTGGATGAGGAACCGGCTGGAGAGCCGGAGGAGAAGAAGAGGCGAATCAGGAGAGGACGATGACCGAAAGCTCAGAGCGTGGACGGCGGAAGACCCGCGTTGGCGTGGTGGTCTCCGACCTGCGCGACAAGACGGTCACCGTCGAGGTTCGCAATTCCGCCCGCCATCCCAGGTACGACAAGACCATCAGGCGGAGCGTCAAGCTGCACGCCCATGACGAGGCGAACGAAGCAAAGATTGGCGACACGGTGCGTGTCATCGAGACCCGGCCCCTTTCCCGCACCAAGCGGTGGAGGGTGGCCGAGATAGTCGAGCGAGCCAGATGATCCAACAGGAGTCGCGGCTCAAGGTGGCGGATAACAGCGGAGCTCGCGAGCTCCTCTGCATTCGCGTCCTGGGCGGCTCGACCCGTCGCTACGCCGGGCTCGGCGACACCATCGTCGGCGCGGTCAAAGACGCCATCCCCGGCGGGACGGTGAAGCGGGGAGATGTCGTCAAAGCGGTCGTGGTGCGAACCGCCAAGGAGTCGCGCCGGCAGGACGGCACATACATCCGGTTCGACGACAACGCCTGCGTCATCATCGACAACAACCAGCAGCCACGGGGCACGCGCATCTTTGGCCCCGTTGCCCGCGAGCTCCGTGATAGGCGCTTCATGAGAATCGTCTCGCTCGCCCCGGAGGTGTTGTGATGGCGCTCGGGATCAAAGAGGGAGACCGGGTCAAGGTGATCGCCGGCAAGGACTCCGGCAAGGAGTCGAGAGTGTCGCGTGTCATCCCAACGCACCACAAGGTGATCGTGGAAGGTGTCAACACCGCCAAGAAGCACCAAAGGGCAACGGGGAGAACGATGCAGGGCGGGATCATCGACAAGGACATGCCCATCGATGTCTCCAACGTGATGATCATCTGCCCGGAGTGCGGTCCCACCCGGATCGGCGCCCGCTTCGACGACAAGGGCAAGAAGCTCCGGATATGCCGCAAGTGCGGGGGTGACCTGTGACCTCGCGACTCAAGGAGCGTTACACAAAGGAAGTCGCGCCCAAGCTCGGCGAGGACCTCGGTGTCGGTAACGCAATGCTCATCCCGCGTCTCTCCAAAATCGTGGTCAACATGGGGATCGGCGAGGGAGTTCAGAACCCGGGTCAGGTCGAGTCGGCCACCGAGGAGCTAGCGCTCATTTCCGGGCAGCGTCCGCGGGTCAACCGTGCTCGCAAGTCGATCGCCAGTTTCAAACTGCGTCAGGGAATGCCGGTCGGCGTATCGGTGACGCTGCGGGGCGATCGTATGTGGGACTTCTTCGATCGGCTGGTGGCGATCGCCATCCCAAGGGTCCGTGACTTCCGAGGGCTCAGCCCTCGGTCGTTCGACGGCAATGGCAATTACACGCTCGGGGTCACCGAGCAGCTCATCTTCCCCGAGATCGACTACGACAAGGTGGGAGCGGTGCGCGGGATGGACATCACCATCTGCACCACGGCATCGGACGACGCGGGCGCCAAGGCGCTGCTCGATGCCTTCGGCTTCCCATTCCGACAGGAGGCGAGGGCCTGATGGCCAGGAAGTCGTTGATCATCAAAGCCAGCCGCAAGCCCAAGTTCGGGGTGCGCGGTTACACCCGTTGCAGGCGGTGTGGCCGAGCGCGCGCTTACCTGCGCGATTTCGGCATGTGCCGTATCTGTTTTCGAGAACTGGCGCAGAAGGGGGAACTCCCCGGCGTCAGAAAGGCAGCGTGGTGACATGATGACCGACCCTGTCGCCGACATGCTCACCCGCGTGCGCAATGCCGTCATGGTGTCGCACCCCACGGTGAGCATTCCGTCGTCCAAGTTGAAGGAGGCGATCGCCGGCATCCTCGCCTCCGAGGGTTTCGTCGACTCGTTCGACGTCCAGCCCAAGGGACCCGGCCGAGAGTTGACCATCCGCCTCAAGTACGGGCCGGCCCGGGAGAAGGTGATCACGGGGATCCGTCGTGTGTCCAAGCCGGGGCACCGGGTCTACCGCGGCTCATCTGAGCTACCCGCGCGCCCAGGGGGGGCTCGGGGTGGTGATCGTGTCGACCTCGCAGGGGCTGTTGACCGATCGTGAGGCTCGCCGGCGCAGCCTCGGTGGCGAGATCGTGTGTGAGGTGTGGTGAGATGAGCCGAATCGGCAAGATGCCCGTTGCGGTGCCTGCCGGCGTCGAGGTGGCCGTGGCTGGAACCCGGGTCACCGTCAAAGGCCCGATGGGGACCCTGGAGCGCGACTTCCCCGATCGAGTGGGGATCGCGGTGGAGGACGGCACGGCCAACGTGGCCAGACAGGATGACCAGCGGGAGTCGCGCGCCCTCCACGGGCTGTCCCGCGCGCTGCTGGCCAACATGGTGACCGGGGTATCTGAGGGTTTCCGCAAGGAACTGACCATCGTCGGTGTGGGTTACCGGGCGGCACTCCATGGCTCAACCATCGAGTTGCAGGTGGGCTACAGCCACAACGTGAGGGTCGAGGCGCCCGACGGGATCACCTTTGAGGTGCCAGAGCCGACACGGATCTTGGTGTCCGGGATCGACAAGGAGAAGGTCGGCCAGGTCGCGGCCGACATCCGCAAGGTGCGGCCTCCCGAGCCATACAAGGGCAAGGGCATTCGCTACACCGACGAGGTCGTCCGGCGCAAGGCGGGCAAGGCGGGTGCGGCACGATGAAGACGACAAGAAGCGCGGCGAGGGTGCGTCGTCACAACCGGGTCCGGAAGTTCGTGCGTGGCTCGGTGGATCGGCCCCGTCTGGCTGTGTTCCGGAGCAACAGGTACATCTACGCCCAGGTGGTGGACGACGTCGCCGGCGCCACGCTGGCGGCTGCATCGTCCCAGGAGGCCTCGTTGCGGGACCGCTCACTGAGCACCGAGACCGCCGCCGAGGTCGGCAAGCTCCTCGCCGAGCGGGCGACCGCCGCCGGGGTGAGCAAAGTGGTATTCGACCGCGGGGGCTTCGCCTTCCACGGACGCGTCAAGGCGTTGGCGGACGCCGCTCGAGAAGCAGGACTGGAGTTCTAGGCATGGCTGAAGCACAGGCGCTCGACGAGCGGGTAGTCCAGATCAACCGCGTCGCCAAGGTGGCAAAGGGTGGTCGGCGGTTCTCGTTCACCGCGCTCGTAGTGGTGGGAGACGGCCAGGGTCGGGTCGGGATCGGGTATGGCAAGGCCAAAGAAGTCCCCGCAGCGATCCAGAAGGGGATGGAACTCGCCCGCCACGCGATGTTCACCGTGCCCATGGCGGGAACCACGCTCGTCCACCAGATAATCGGCGAGCATGGCGCCTCCAGGGTGCTGCTCAAGCCGGCCGCTCCAGGTACGGGGGTCATCGCCGGGGGCGCGGTCCGTCAGATCCTCGAGGCAGCCGGGATACGAGATGCGCTGGCCAAGTCGCTCGGTTCGCCGACCCATCTCAACGTGGCCAAGGCGACGATCGACGGCCTCGCCAGGCAGCGCCGCCCCGAGGAAGTGGCCAAGTTGCGCAACAAGCGTCCTGAGGACCTGGTGCCTCCCGCGTTGTTAGCCGCCTACCGTTCGACCGAAGCGATGCGAGCAAGGACCGGGGAGTGAGTGTGGCCGATCCCACCATCACCGTGACACTGGTCAAGAGCACGATCGGCCAGAAGCCCAAGAACCGGGCGACGGTGCGCTCGCTGGGGCTGCGCCGCCTCCATCAGTCGGTTGAGCATCGCGATACACCAGAGATCCGTGGCATGATCCACCGGGTGAACCACCTCGTTGTGGTCACTCCTGAAGACGAGTCGTGAGACATGGCTGAGAATCAGACGGGCGGCCGTCGCCAACTCAAGCTCCACCACCTCAAGCCGGCACCCGGTTCAAAGAAGGCGCCCGTCAGAGTGGGCCGTGGAGAGGGAGGCCGGCGCGGCAAGACCGCGGGGCGGGGCACCAAGGGGCTCAAGGCACGAGGCGAGGTTTCGCTGTACTTCGAGGGGGGGCAGACCCCCTTGGCGCGCCGTCTCCCCAAGCTCCGCGGATTCACCAACCCCAACAAGGAGTCGTTCACGGTGGTGAACGTGTCCCGGCTCAACGACTTCCCGGCGAAGTCGGTTGTGACTCCGGACGAGTTGCGGATGCGCGGCATGGTCAAGAAGCGGGGTCGGGTCAAGGTTCTCGCCGAGGGAGAGATCGACCGCGCCCTGACCGTCAAGGCTCA
This sequence comes from uncultured Actinomycetes bacterium, assembly GCA_963758695.1. Classification (GTDB taxonomy): domain Bacteria; phylum Actinomycetota; class Acidimicrobiia; order Spongiisociales; family DATADW01; genus DATADW01. The sequence continues at coordinate 127,430 of CAVWWM010000009.1, read as the reverse complement.
CGCCTTCAGCAAGGGCGCCGCCGAGAAGATCCAATCCGCCGGAGGGACTGCGGAGCTCATTTCATGAGCTCCGAAGACGGAAGACCGGAAAGACGGAAGACGGAAGACCGAGGCACTGATGCTCGCCGTCTATCGGCACATGTTCACGATCCCGGATCTTCGGAAGAAGATCCTCTTCACCTTGGCGATCTTCGCCGTGTACCGGTTGGGCGCGTCGATACCGGTCCCGGGGATCGATCTGGAGGCCGTGGAGCGAGTCGCATCTGTCTCGCAGCAGGGCGGGATCTATGGCCTGCTCAACCTCTTCTCCGGTGGTGCGTTGGAGAGCTTCTCGGTGTTCTCGTTGGGGATCATGCCCTACATCACCGCCAGCATCATCATGCAGCTCCTGACGGTGGTAATCCCGCGTCTTCAGGCACTCCAGGAAGAGGGCGAGTCGGGGCGGCGGATCATCACGCAGTGGACCAGGTACGTCACCGTCGGGCTGGCGCTGGTCACCTCGGTCGGATACGTGTTCCTATTTCACAGCGGTGCGTTCACCGGCGGGATCGACCTCATCCCGGACTACAGCGCAGGCAGGGTGGGGCTGATGGTGCTCACCATGACCGCGGGAACCGCTTTCATCATGTGGCTCGCCGAGTTGATCACGCAGCGGGGCATCGGCAACGGGATGTCGCTGCTCATCTTTGTGAGCATTGTCAGCCAGTTCCCCTTCCTTTTCGGCCAGATCTGGGGAGCCACCGCCGCAATCGGGCGCGTCGTGAGGTTCGTGTTCATTTGCCTGATCTTCCTGGCGATGATCGTGGCGATCATCTACGTGGATCAGGGGCAGAGGCGGATCCCAATCCAGTTTGCCAAGCGCGTCCGAGGTCGCCGGATGATGGGTGGACAGAGCACCTACATACCGCTCAAGGTCAACACTGCCGGTGTCATCCCCGTGATATTCGCCACCAGCGTTCTCGTCATCCCTTCACTGCTGGTCAGCGCTATTCCGTCGGACAACACCGTGGTGGCGGGCATGTTCCGTTTCGTCAACGACACTCTCGCCAACCCGCAGAGCTGGGTCTATGTCATAACCCTCTTCGTCCTGATCATCTTCTTCACCTACTTCTACACCGCTATCCAGTTCGACCCGGCCCGTCAGGCGGAGATGATCCAGCGGCAGGGTGGATTCATCCCCGGGGTCCGACCTGGACGAGAGACGGCCAAATACCTCGAGCACATCCTCAACCGGATCACGCTCCCCGGTTCCATGTTCCTCGGCCTGATCGCGGTCCTTCCCGCCATCGCCGGGATCATCTGGGGGATCCAGATCGGGCTCAGCGGGGTGTCGATCCTCATCGTGGTTGGAGTTGCCCTCGAGACCATGAAGCAGATCGAGAGCCAACTCACCATGCGGAACTACGAGGGATTCTTGACGTGACGGGCTTCGCCCGTCACAAGACGGCAGACGGCAGACGGCAGACGGCAGACGGACTCGCGCCGCCAGCCTGCAATTGCTCGCGAGGTCGCCAGTGAAGCTCCTTTTTTTGGGGCCGCCGGGGGCGGGGAAGGGGACTCAGGCGGCACGCGTGGCGGAGCACTTGGGGATTCCGCACATCTCGACGGGTGAGATGTTCCGTCGCCACGTCGCAGAGGGGACCAGCTTGGGGCTGAGAGTCAAGGAGATCATGGAAGCGGGCGAGTATGTCCCCGACGAGATCACCATCGCCATGCTCGCAGAGCGCTCCGCCGCGGAGGACGCCGCCCAAGGTTTCATCCTCGACGGGTTTCCCCGGACGACGGGACAGGCCGAGGCGCTCGACGTGCTCCTCGACGACAGGCCGCTCGACCGGGTCGTGGTGTTCGAGGTGGAAGAGGATGAGCTGGTACGCCGCATTCTCGCCCGAGGCCGGTCCGACGACACCGACGAGGCCATCAGGACCCGGTTCAGGGTCTATCAGGAACAGACGGCTCCCCTGATCGACTTCTATGAGCGACGTGGCATCGTTGACCACATCGATGGCTCGGGCGACGTCGCCGAGATAGCGGATCGAATCCTGAAGGTCCTCGAACCGTGAACTGCCGTCTGCCGTCTGCCGTCTGCCGTCCCCTCATGGGCCGCCCATGATCACCATCAAATCGAGCCAAGAGTTCGAGAAGATGGCCCTTGCCGGCGTATGTGTGGCCCAAGTGCTGCGCAACGTCCGGGAAGAGGCGCGGGTCGGCGTGAGCATGCTCGAACTCGACCAGGTAGCCGCCGAAGTGCTGCGCTCCCACGATTGCACCCCGTCATTCCTCGGTTACCACGGCTTCCCGGCCCGTATCTGCGCCTCACCCAACCACGTCATCGTCCACGGGATACCCGATCGGTATCGGCTCAAGGACGGCGACATTCTCTCCATCGATGCCGGGGCCATTTACGAGGGATACCACGGTGACGCCGCGATCACTTTCGCTGTCGGCGACGTCCCGCCACAGGTGCAGGCCTCATCGACAACACCGAGCGGGCGTTGTGGGCCGGGATCGCCCAGGTCCGCCCTGGCGCGAGGTTGGGGGATATCGGTTCGGCGGTCAAAGAGATCGGCGCCGATGCCGGTTATGGCGTGGTCCACGAGTACGTCGGCCATGGGATCGGCCGTCAGATGCACGAGGATCCCCAGGTCCCCAACCACGGAGTCCAGGAAAGGGCCTCAAACTTCGGACCGGCATGTCGATCTGCATCGAACCCATGTTCAACCTGGGAACGGCCGAGACCCGGGTGATGCCCGATGGCTGGACGGTGGTCACCGCCGATGGCGCCCTTTCGGCCCATTTCGAGCACACAATCGCGCTCACCGAGGACGGCACAAAGGTGCTAACCCTCGCTGAGGAAGACGCCAACGCCGAGTTTGTCCAGACCGCTCTTGGTGGCTAATCTGGTGCGCCGGTCCGCCTGGACCGAGAATGTCCCATGCCCACCCGGGCTGGCAGTTGACTCTGCAGGGACGCCATCGGAATCGCCGTCGGCCACTCGTTCGATACGTGCTGGTCGGCGATGGCGCGGAGCCCTTGGCGCACCCCGACGAGTGTTTCACCCGGGTGACGCCGCGCTACAGGTGAGGATGCCAGCGATGAAGGTACGCCCTTCCACCAAGAAAATGTGCGAAAAATGCCGGATCATCCGGCGGCGCGGTCGCGTCTGGGTGATCTGCAGCAACCCGCGTCACAAGCAGCGTCAGGGGTGAACTGAATGGCTCGAATCGCCGGCGTCGACCTGCCACGTGAGAAGCGGCTCGAGTTCGGGCTGACCTACATATACGGGATCGGCCGCACTCGGTCGCTGGAGATCTCACAGCACCTCGACATCGACTCGACCACCAAGATCCGCGACCTCACCGAAGACGAGGTGATGAGGATCCGGCGGTTCATCGAGCAGAACTACCGGGTCGAGGGAGACCTGCAGGCGGGACGTCCAGCAGAACATCAAACGCAAGGTCGAGATCGGTTGCTATCAGGGCATCCGGCACCGGCGGGGTCTGCCGGTGAGGGGCCAGCGCACCCACACCAATGCCCGGACCCGCAAGGGCCCGCGCCAGGCAATCGCCGGCAAGAAGAAGATCAAGAAGTAGAGGAGCCCAGGCTTGGTCAAGGAGCAGAAGCGGGTCCGCCGGCGGGAGCGCAAGAACATCTCCCATGGGCATGCCCACATCAAGGCAAGCTTCAACAACACGATCATCACCATCAGCGACACCGTGGGCAACACCGTGGTGTGGTCCTCGGGTGGCTCGGTTGGTTTCAAGGGATCGCGCAAGTCCACGCCCTACGCCGCCCAGGTGGCGGCGGAGGAAGCGGCGCGGCGGGCCGGCGAGCACGGGATCCGCAAGCTCGATGTCGTGGTGAGCGGCACCGGATCGGGCCGCGACACCGCGGTGCGAACCCTGCAGAACATGGGGATGGAGGTGTCGAGCATCCGCGACGTCACCCCGATGCCCCACAACGGGTGCCGTCCCAAGAAGCGCCGGGGGCGCTGAGCCATGGCTCGATACACCGGACCCACCCACAAGGCATGCCGCCGGGCCCGCATGCCGCTCTGCCAGTCGAAGCGGTGCGCCGCCGACCGCCGGCCCTACCCGCCCGGCGAGCACGGCAAGGGCCGCATCCGCGAGAGCGACTACCTGGTCCAGCTCCACGAGAAGCAGAAGCTGCGCTACATGTACGGGGTGCTCGAGCGCCAGTTCCGCAAGTACTACGAGACCGCCGCTCGCCAGCAGGGCATCACCGGTGAGAACCTGCTTCGGATGCTCGAGTGCCGGCTCGACAACGTCGTGTACCGGTCGGGCTTCGCATCGACCCGGGCCCAGGCGCGCCAGCTGGTCAACCACGGCCACTTCCAGGTGAACGGCAGGAAGGTAGACATCCCGTCGTACCAGGTCCGACAGGGCAACGTGATCACGCTCAAGGAGCGCAGCGCCAACCTGCTCGTGGTCCAACAGTCCGTCGACACGATCAACCGCGCCGTCCCCGAGTGGCTCGGGGTCGAGGCCGATGCCCGCCGCGTCGTCATCAATGAGCTGCCCAGCAGGGCCCAGATCGACACACCGATCCAAGAGCAGCTCATCGTCGAGCTCTACTCCAAGTAACCCCACACCCACCCGAAAGGGATTCCCAGTGCTGATCGTCCAACGACCGCAGATCGAAGAGCAGCCTGTCTCCGACCATCGCTCCAGGTTCCTGGTGGAGCCGCTGGAGCCGGGTTTCGGCTACACGCTGGGCAACACCCTGCGCCGCACCCTCCTCTCCCGGATCCCCGGGGCTGCGGTGACCTCGCTCCAAATCGAAGGGGTACAACACGAGTTCTCGACCGTTCCCGGTGTCGTCGAGGACGTCGTCGACATCATCCTCAATGTCAAGCAGATCGTGGTCCGTCTCCAGGACACCGACACGCACACGCTCTACCTCTCGGCCAAGGGGCCGGGCGATGTCACCGCCAGCCAACTCAAGGTTCCGGCCGGGGTCGAGATCGTCAACGGCGACCTCCACATCGCGACCCTCTCGGCCAACGCCAGGTTCGAGATGGAGCTCACCGTCGGTCCGGGTGTCGGATACCGGAGCGCCGATCGCAACAAGTCGGCTGACGCCATCGGGATCATCCCCATCGACTCCATTTTCTCGCCGGTGAAGACCGTTGCCTACCGGGTGGAGAGCACCCAGGTGGGCAGATGACCAACTTCGACCGCCTTGTGCTCGACGTGGAGACCAACGGGGCGATCAATCCCGGCGAAGCGGTGTCCTCGGCGGGTAAGACGCTCCGCGAGTTGCTCGGGTTCTTCGCCGACCTCGGCACCGGAGTCGGGCTCGAGTTGGGCGAGGTGGCTCCCACCGAGTCGGGCTCGCCCGACCTGGAGCTTCCCATCGAGGCGCTCGATCTCTCCGAGCGGCCGCGCAACTGCCTGCGCCGCGCCCAGATCAAGACGGTCCGCGAGCTCATCGAGCGAACCCCGGACGACCTGCTCAACATCACCAACTTCGGGCAGAAGAGCCTGGAAGAGGTAATCGCAAAGCTCGACGAGTTGGGGCTCAGCCTGACCAGCTCGAGCGAAGTGCGCGGCTGATGCCAACCCCCCGCAAGGGACCGCGCCTCGGAGGCAGCGCCTCCCACGAGAAGGCGATCCTGGCCAACCTGGCCTCGTCGCTGATCTGGGACGGCAAGCTGACCACCACGGTGACGCGGGCCAAGGCGGTACGACCGGTGACCGAAAAGCTCATCACCAAGGCACGGCTGGGAACGCTCCACGCCAGGCGCCAGGTGCTCACCGTGATCCAGGACACCGAGGTGGTGACCAAGTTGTTCGACGAAGTGGCTCCCAAGTACGCCGGCCGCCCGGGTGGCTACACCAGGATCGTCCGGACCGGACCGCGGCGCGGCGACAACGCGGAGATGGCGGTCATCGAGCTGGTCTGAGCTTCGCTCAGACGAGCAGTATTTGGTACTTAGTACTTAGTACCGGGACCCACTACCAGTTTCACGCCCGCCCATTACTCAAAACCCGATACTCAATACCCAAGACCTTTTCCTCGACTTCACGCGAGCCCAGTGGGCGCGGCTGCGGGAGAATTCACCGCTGACCCTCACCGAGGCTGACCTCGAGGAGCTGCGGGGGATCAACGAGCGGGTGTCGCTCGACGAGGTGGCGGACATTTATGTCCCGCTCGCCCGACTGCTCAGCCTTCATGTGACCGCCAGCCAGGAGCTTTTCCGGGTCACCGACACCTTTCTCGGCAACCCGGCACAGAGGGTCCCGTTCGTCATCGGGGTGGCCGGTTCGGTGGCCGTGGGCAAATCGACCACGGCGCGGATTCTCCAGGCTCTCCTCCGCCACGGGGAGTCGCACCGTCATATCGACCTGATCGCAACCGATGGGTTCCTCTACCCCAACGCCGTGCTGTCCGCCCGGGGCCTGATGGATCGCAAGGGGTTTCCCGAGAGCTATGACCGGAGGCGGATCGTCTCCTTCCTGTCTGAGGTCAAGTCCGGCGCCGCCGTGGTGGAGGCACCCGTGTATTCGCACCACAGCTACGACATCGTCCCCAGCGCATCCCAGGTAGTCGACCGACCCGACGTGCTCATCGTCGAGGGGCTCAACGTTCTCCAGGCGGGAGAAGTCGACCGGTTGTTCGTCTCAGATCTGTTCGACTTCTCGATCTACGTCGATGCCGACGAGCGTCACGTGGCGGAGTGGTATGTGGAGCGCTTCCTCACGCTGCGCAGCACCGCCTTCCAGGACCCCGGCTCGTACTTCCACCGCTGGAGCAGCCTCGGTGACGAGGAGGCAAGGGAGACCGCCGAGCAGATATGGCGCGACATCAACGGGCGCAATCTGGTGGAGAACATCGCACCGACAAAGGAGCGCGCCCGGCTCATCCTGGAGAAGGCGGCCGACCACTCGGTCGTCGGTGTGAGGTTGCGCCGACTCTGACCGCCGGCGGGCAGCAGCCCGACGACTCCTATCCTGTGCGACCCATGATCAAACAAGCGGCCCGCGCCGCCCGCCTGGATCGATCGGTCTACACGGAGCTTTACTTCGACGGGTCGGCAGTGGCCAATGCGCTGTTGGTCGTGGCGCTGTACGCCACCCTGTGGGGAGCCGGCGCCATGGCGGTGGCGGGCGCGTTCAATCTGTTCCTGCTGGTCCAAACGGTGATCCTGTCGTTGTTCAGTTGGGTGGTTCTCACCTTTGCCGTCTTTCTGATGGGAAGCCGAGTTTTCGGCGGAAGGGCCGACTTCCAGAAGCTGCTCGCCTCCACCGGCTTTGCCCATGCCCCTCTCCTCCTTCTCGGCCCACTTCTGTTCGTCATCTCGCTCGTTGGTTTGGGTGGGCTGGCGCTCTTCGTCTTCCTCCTTCTCTGGGCCTGGTTCCTGGTGGTGCTGGAGGTTGCGGTCGAGCAGACCATGGAGCTACCTCGTCAGCAGGCATGGCTGACAACTGTGCTCGGGTTCGCCGTCTGGTTCGGCATCTCGTTGCTGCTCCCCGGCGGGCCGTTCTGAGCTCGCCTTGGTCACTTACCGGCTAGACATCTGCCTACCTGGGCGGTGGCTTTCATGGTTGGGCGGCGCAGCCGAGCGTCAAGACCATCCAAGGCGAGTTGGAAAATGCGCTCCACCGGATCACCGGCCACAAGGCGACTCTGGCGGTAGCGGGGAGAACCGACGCCGGGGTCCACGCCCGGGCTCAGGTGGCGAGCTTCGAGTTGCCCGAGCACGTGCAGGAATCCAAAGTCGCCAACGGGCTCAACAGCCTGCTCGGGCCCGAAGTGGCGGTGGGATCCTGTCGCTTGGTCGAGGACGGCTTCCACGCTCGCTTCTCGGCATGTTGGCGCTCCTACCGGTACCTGGTTCTCACCGCGGAGACCCACGACCCGTTCCGAGCGGCGACCACTTGGCACTATCCCGCCCGGTTCGATGTGGCCGCGATGGACGCGGCGGTTCGCCATCTGGTCGGGGAGCACGACTTCGCCTCGTTTTGCCGGGTCCCCCTGGGAGGCACCGCCCGGCGACGGGTACTCGAGGCAGGTTGGATGATGGGCGACGACCAGGTCGCAGTTCTGACAATCGCCGCCAACTCGTTCTGCCATCAGATGGTCCGATCGGTCGCCGGGTTCTCGACAGAGGTGGGAAGGGGCCGGGTGGAGCCCGAGCCGCGGTCCCCGACATCATCGAGAAGCGCGACCGCTCGGCGGCTCGCCGGGTGGCCCCCCCTCATGGTCTCACCCTCTGGTCGGTCGGATATGGGGAGTGGCCCAATGAGTGACGACCGTCCCGAGGCGGTGCTGTTCGACGCCGGCGGCACGCTCGTTGTGATCGATGCCGGCACCTTGGCGGAGCGCCTCGCGCCGTTAGGGGTAGCCGTACCGGAACAGGACGTCGTCACCGCGGCGCACTACCGGGCCATGGCCGAGTTCTCCGACCATCTATCCGCAGGAGACGAGGTCCATTGGGAGTGGTGGATCTACCGCTTTCTCGACCTGTGCGGCATCGCCGCCACCAGACCTGTCCTCGAGGCGGTGGATGGAGGGCGTTGGTTGTGGCACCACCCGCTGCCGGGGGCGGTGGAAGCCGTGAGGCTTCTCGCCGCTAAAGGCTTTCGGGTCGCAGTCGTCTCCAACTCCGATGGGACGGTCGCTGAGGAGTTGATCACGGCCGGCTTCGATGGGCTGTTCGAGACGGTTGTGGACTTCACACGTGGTCGGCGTCTCGAAGCCAGATCCACGGATCTTCGCCATCGCCCTCGACAGGCTCGGAGTGCCGGCTGCCTCCACCGTGGTACATCGGCGACTCGCCGCACCACGACATAGGCGGCGCCTCCGCCGCCGGATTGAGCTCGGATGTACCTGGTGGACCCGCTCGGTCTCCACCAACCCAGGGTTGGAGACGACCCTGTGGGTAGCTACCAACCCTGGGTTGGCGTTGTGGGGAGCGTGTCCGACCTGCTCGATCGAGTCGAGTTTGCGCTGTAGTCGGGCGGTGGTGCGATTGGCGATGGTGGCCGGGCTGATCTAGCATCATGCTGCTCGCCGTCCGGCGGGCTCTCCTGCGCGAGACCCGAAGGTTCTCCATGAAGCCGAAGCTGCAAACCACCTATTCGCCACGCCCCGGCGAGGTGGAGCGCGTCTGGCACGAGATCGACGCTGCCGACCTCCCCCTCGGCCGTCTCTCCACCGAGATCGCCCGACTGCTCCGCGGCAAGCACAAGCCCCAGTTCGCCGCTCATGTGGACACCGGTGACTTCGTGATAGTGGTCAACGCTGCCAAGGTGGCGGTGACCTCGGGGAAGAGCCAGACAAAGATCTATTACCGCCACTCGGGTTACCCGGGCGGTCTCGCGAGGAGTCGTTCGAGCGACTGATCAAGCGACGTCCCGAGGCGGTGATCCAGCGAGCAGTGCGCGGGATGCTGCCCAAGAATCGGATGGGAAGGGCGATGATCCGCAAGCTGAAGGTTTACGCCGGCCCCGAGCACCCCGCACCAGGCCCAGCGCCCCAAGCCCTATGCCATCGACCTGCGAAAGGTGGAAGCCTGATGGCTCAGCCCTTGGTTCAGGCCACCGGTCGCCGCAAGGAGTCGGTGGCGCGTGTCCGTCTCTACGACGGTTCCGGCCAGTTCGTCCTCAACGGCCGGGCGCTGGAGAACTTCTTTCCGACGATGGCACAGCGCATCCGGGTCATGGAACCGCTCCAGGTGGCGCAGGTGATCGGCCGTTTCGACGTCCAAGCGACGCTCGAGGGAGGCGGCACCACAGGCCAGGCGGACGCTCTCAGACTCGGGATCGCCCGCGCCCTGGTGGACTACGACCCCGAGTTGCGCCCGGTACTGAAGCGCGGCGGTTTTCTCACCCGTGATGCCAGGCGCGTCGAGCGCAAGAAGTACGGGTTGAGGAAGGCCCGCAGGGCGCCGCAGTACACCAAGCGGTAGGCCACCGACCGGTGCCCTCGAGCGACTTTGGCGGAGCCTCTCGTTTCTTCGGGACCGACGGGATCCGTGGCGTCGCCAACACCGAGTTGACCGCTGACCTGGCGCTTGCCTTGGGCCGAGCCGCAGCTGAGGTGCTCGACAGGGGCCCGGTACTCGTCGGCCGAGATACGCGGCGATCGGGCGACATGCTCTCGGCGGCCTTCCAAGCCGGCCTGCACTCAGCGGGCATCGACACGGTCGACGTCAGCGTTCTCACCTCGGGAGGGATCGCCCATCTCACGGCTGCCACCGGTGCAGCCATGGGTGCGGTGATTTCGGCGTCGCACAACCCTGCCGAGGACAACGGGATAAAGCTGCTCGGCACCGATGGCTCCAAGCTGAGCGATGCCCAAGAAGAGGAGATCGAGCGGCTGTTGAGGTCGGGTGAGCAAGGCGACCGTCTCCCCGGCATAGGTGTCGGGATGAGAGCCAGACCTGCGAAATGCCGTCGAGATCTACGTGGACCATCTCATCGGACAGGCCCAGATGCGATTCGATGGGTTGCCAGTAGTGCTCGACTGCGCCAACGGCGCGTCGCACGAGCAGCCCCGCTGCTCTTTGAAAAGCTGGGAGCACAGGTTGAGTTGTTCGCCGCCGAGCCCGACGGGTTCAACATCAATCTCGGCTGCGGCGCCACCCACCCCGAGTTTCTCTCCTCCCGGGTCGACGGCAGGATCGGACTGGCTTTCGACGGCGACGCCGACAGGCTCATCGCGGTCGACGAGGACGGGCTGCCCGCCAACGGGGACGTCGTCATGGCGGTCATCGCCCGCCATTGGGCTGCGACCAAGCGGCTGGACCCGGCCACGGTGGTCACCACCGTGATGGCCAACCTCGGGTTCCGCAAGGCGATGCAGGCGAACGGGATCGAGGTGGTCGAAACCCAGGTGGGCGACCGCTACGTGATGGAGGAGATGCGCGCTCGCCGGGCGGTCCTCGGTGGCGAGCAGTCGGGGCATGTGATCTTTTCGGAGTTGGCGCGTACCGGCGACGGGTTGCTCACCGGAATGCTGCTCCTCGAGGTGGTCGCCGCAACCGGGCACGAACTGCGCACCCTCCGCAAGGAGGCGATCACCGAGTTTCCCCAGGTGCTGTTGAACGTGCGTGTCGTCGACCGCGATCGGTTGGGGAAGGCCGATGCTGTCTGGGCGGCGGTGCGACGCGCCGAGGAGCAACTCGGCTACGACGGGAGGATCCTGGTGCGTGCCTCGGGCACCGAGCCTCTGACCCGGGTGATGGTCGAGGCATCCGACGAGGCGACCGCCCGAGCCATCGCCGAGGACCTCGCCTCGGTGGTTTCCACCGAACTGGGCTGAGGCTGCTCGGCGGCTTCGCCAGCGTGCATGTGCGGATCGTGCGGCCTGCGGCCGCGCTCATTTGTGCAGGGCGGGCTGTACATGCCAGCCCGCCCAGGCCGAGGGGGCTGGCAGGAGCCACCCCCTCGGGCACCCCCAAGAGCCATGATGGGCAAGGCTGCCGTCTGCCGTCTGCCGTCTGCCGTCTGCCGTCTGCCGTCTCTGGATGCCGTCTTCCGCCTACAGGTCCTCCGACCCATGGAATATGGGGGGTTTCCAGGTAGGGTGACGCTCGACAAGCCGACCGGGACGATTTCAGCCCAGCGCCTGGCCCATCAGTGGGTGACGAGGAAGAGGGAGTATCGAACCACTCGGCGGATGCCCTCTCGGCCTTCCACGGTCGTGACGGGGCGGAGCAAAGTCCGGTGGCGACGCCGGAGACAGAGACCGCTCCGATGTGGAGGCGCCGGCGCAATCGCCGGCAGCCAGCGTCCGTCCCGGTCTAAAGCATTGCGCCTCTCGGGCCGTTACCCAGAGACGCGGGACACGGGAAGGAGCTGACCGCATGTGCGGAATAGTCGGCTATGTAGGGCCGCGGCCCGCTATCGACGTCCTTGTTTCCGGGCTGGAGCGCCTGGAGTATCGGGGATACGACTCGGCAGGGCTGGCAATCCACGACGGTGACGTCCTGGCTGTGGTGCGACGCGCCGGCCGGGTGGCCGATCTGGTGGATGCCGTCGAGGTGACAGGTGGCGCCGAGGGCAGCACCGGCATCGGGCACACCAGGTGGGCTACCCACGGGGCTCCAACCACACGCAACGCGCATCCTCACGGTGACTGCGCCCAACAGGTGGCGGTGGCACACAACGGGATCATCGAGAACTGGCTCGAGCTCAAGGATGACCTCATTTCCCGGGGCCACGTTTTCAGCTCCGACACCGATACCGAGGTGGTGGCGCACCTCATTGAGGAGTTGCCGGATGTCCCGCTCGCCGAAGCGGTGCGGCGGGCGATGGAGAAGACCGAGGGGGCGCTCGCCTTGGCGGTGGTGCGGCGCGACGAGCCCCAGGTGGTCGTCGGAGCCCGACGTGGGAGCCCTCTTGTAGTGGGCGTCGGGGATGGAGAAAACTTCCTCGCATCGGACATCCCCGCCTTCCTTTCCTTCACCCGGAACATGGTCGTGATCGACGATGACCGCGTCGTCGAGGTGAGGCCAGATTCGGTCGAGGTGACAGACCTCGATGGGCAGAAGGTGACTCCCGAGACCCGAACCGTGGAGTGGGACCTCGAGGCCGCCGAAAAGGGCGGGTATCGGGACTTCATGCTCAAGGAGATCCACGAGCAGCCCAAGGCGATCGCCGACACGCTCGCCGGCAGGGTCGACACGCTGGGCCGCATCCACCTCGACGAGCTCGCCCTCGATCGGGATCAGCTACGCGGTTTCGACAAGGTATTCGTGGTCGCCTGCGGCACGTCGTATCACGCCGCCCTCATGGCCAAGTACGCCATCGAGCGGTGGACCCGGATGCCCGTCGAGACCGACATCGCATCCGAATTCCGTTACCGCGACCCGATCCTCGACGATCGGACCCTCGTGATCGGGATCAGCCAATCGGGGGAGACCGCCGACACGCTCGCCGCCACCCGCTATGCCCTCGCCCAGGGCTCGACCGTGGTCGGGGTGAGCAACGTGGTTGATTCGTCGCTGGCCAGAGAGTCGCACGCCGTCCTCTACACGCGGGCCGGGCCGGAGATCGGGGTGGCCGCCACCAAGACATTCACCACCCAACTAGTGGTGATGCAGCTGCTCGCTCTCTACCTGGCACAGGAGCGGGGGACCCTCGACCCGGGGACGATCGGCGTCATGGTCAACGCCCTGCGCTCGCTGCCCCGCCAGGTCGAAGAGGCGCTGCGGCGCAACTCAGAGGTGGAGACTCTCGCCGCCCGGTTCGAGGGGCTGAGGGACTTCTTCTTCCTCGGTAGGGGTGCTGCCTACCCGGTCGCCATGGAAGGGGCCCTCAAGCTCAAGGAGATCGCCTACGTCCGCGCCGAGGCCTACGCCGCCGGCGAGATGAAGCACGGTCCCATCGCCTTGATCGAGAAGGACGTCATCGTGGTCGGAGTGGCAACGGGCGGCCATGTCCGGGCGAAGACACTGTCCAACATGCATGAGATGCGGGCCCGCAACGGGACGATCGTCATGGTGCTCAACGAGGGCGACGAGGAGGGTGCCCGAGCTGGCTGACGAGGTCCTCTGGGTCCCGCCGGCACCCGAGCTGATCAGTCCTGTCAGTGCCGTCGTCCCGCTCCAGCTGCTCGCCTACTGGGTCGCCACCCAGAACGGCCTCGACGTGGACAAACCGAGGAATCTGGCCAAGACCGTCACCGTGGAGTGAGGCACACCGCCGCGCCCTGGCGAAAAATCAGCATGACGATGGGTCACGCGGATACCTGACCGGGCAGACTGACAGCATGCGCATTGTCGGGTTGGGTATCGACCTCGCCGATATCGACCGCGTCCAGCGGGTCCTCGACCGTTATCCCCGCTTCGCCGAACGGATCTTCACCCCGCACGAGCGCGCCTACGCGGCGCGGTTCGCCCGACCGGCACGCCGGCTCGCCGCCCGGTTCGCCGGGAAAGAGGCGGTGATGAAGAGCCTCGGCACCGGATGGCGCCGCATCCGCTGGCAGGACATCGAGATCACAGGTGGAGGAAAGCCAACAGTCCGCCTCATGGGGTCGGCGTTGCAGCGTGCCGGGAACCTGGGGGTGACAGAGGTGCAGGTGAGCATCACCCACACCGACACCACGGCGATGGTCTTCGCCATCGCCCTCGGCGAGCACTGACCGGAGTCCCGGAACCGGACTCCAAAAGGGCGCCGCTGTCAACCGGCGACTACCTCATTGATCCACGGTTCCCAGCGCGCTTTGAGGGGGGCGATGTCCTGGTCGCCCCACAACGAAACGGCTACTGATACGTATCCCTGTTCGGGGGACGCGACGATGTTCGCTTCGAGGAGTCCTTGGTCCAGGGGTTCGACCGATAGCAACAGTTTCGATGGTGGGTCCATCGCCACCACCGCGCCGTAGAGGTGGTCTCCGAGCGACGTGGTGATGTCGTAGCGGTCGCCGGCGGCGAGCCCGGACAATCTGCCCGACTTAGCCAGCGCAGCGGTGAGCTTCTCCCAACCGAGCTCGGCCCGGTCCGTGAAGGGGACCATGATCCAGAACGCGTGGCGCGGCCGGCCGGCGTGATGGGCCAGATAGTGGCGTAGCGCCAGGAAGAAGCCGTCCCAGCCGACGTCGGTGCCGTCGTAGAAGGCGTCCCAGTCGGCGGACTCGGGTATCCCCGAGTTGACCATGCGGAGCACCGTTGTCCCACCTGACGCCTCGATGGTGTACTCCTCGACGATCGGCTCTGCCAGCGGTGGGTCGTTGGGGCCAGGGTCGCCACCACCTGGCGGGACGTGGACCAGCCGGAGGCGGTGGGGCGGCTCCCAGACATCGATCCTGCCCAAACCGTCCATCCCCTCACCCCAGGAGACGAAGTACTTGCCACCGGCGTGAGGCTCGACCTCGGCGCGCTCCACGTACCAGCCGGTCAACTGGTCGGCATCGGTGAGCGCCCGCCACACCTGGTCCGGAGTGGCCTTGATCTCGATCTCGTGCTCGTGGCTGCGCGTCATGTTTCCTCCTCGGTTTTGGTGATGACCGGGTACGAGGTCGCCACCACCCGGTGGCGTCTTCCCTTGCCGGGCCGGTGGTACCGCGCCACCAAAACAGCGACCGAGTCGCGCAGGTCGGCGGCGAACGAGTCGAAGTCTCCTGGGTGGCGAGATTGATCTCGGTATCGAGGGTGAAGGTGGCCAGTGGCTTTCCCGCTTCCTCGGCCCTGTCCCTGAGCACCGCCACCTCGCGCACCGCCCTTGCGGCGACACCGACGAGGTGGGCGCTGGAGAACCGGTCGGCGTCGCCCGGGGGAGCGACCCCGAGCACATTGGGGTCGACGATGATCGAGCGGGCGGTCGCCCGGTAGAGCCGCTCGGTCAGCCCGCGGCGCTGCCGCTCGCCAACCAGTTCGACAAGCCCGGCTCGCTCCAGCTCCCGCAAGTGGTAGTTCACCTTTTGGCGGGTCAACCCGAGACGCTTCCCCAGAGTCGTTGCCGACTCTGGAGTAGCCAACTCAGAGAGCAGCCGCCGTCTCAGTGGTGAGATCGCAGCCGCCACCCGCTCTGGGTCGGACACCACCTCGATTGCTCGTATCGCCAATGCCACCGAAGAAGTGTCGCATTTGACAACAGAAGTTGTCAAATAGTGCAAAGGAGTGCTGGCGATTGGTCTTGCGTGACACAAGTGTCCGATCGACCACATCTCAGCCACGCAAGAATCTCTGGCTGCCGTCCGCCGTCTGCCATCCGCGGTCTGTTCGCCCGAATACCATCCCCGACCTATGGACGGAGTCACCGATCGATGATCCCCGTCCTCACCCCGGAGATGGCGGCGGCGGCTGATCGCGCCAGCGTCGAACCGGTCGATGTGCTCATGGAGCGGGCCGGCGTGGCGGTGGCGCGGGTTGCCGCCGAGATGGGCGCCGGGTACGGCGCACGTGTCGCGGTATTGGTGGGACCGGGGAACAACGGCGGCGACGGATACGTGGCGGCCCGTCATCTACTCCGGCGTGGTGCTGCCGTCGAACTCCACGTGTTGGAGCCACCAAGAACCGAGGCGGCCCGCCGTGCCGCGATCGAGGCGGCCAATGTCGACATACCTGCGAAGCCCCTCGGCGAGCCTCGGGCCGCAGATCTGGTTATCGATGCCATCTTCGGGGGCGGTTTCCGCCAGGGGATCCCCGCGACTGTCTCCCGTTGGATCGGTTCGGGGCTCGGGTCCTGGCGGTGGATGTCCCCACCGGGTTGGACCCCGGGACGGGGCAGGTGGAGCACTCGGCGTTCAATGCCGAGCGCACCGTCACCTTTCAAGCTCTCAAGCTTGGCCATGTCTTCGGCGAGGGACCGGAGCGGTGCGGGAAGGTGGTGATTGCCGACATCGGTCTCCCGGCGATGGAGCCGGAACTCCGACTCTGTGAGGACGGCGATGCGCCGCGACCGGTGCGGTCCCGCACCGCTCACAAGTGGTCTTCGGGGTCCGTTCTGGTGGTGGGAGGCTCTCCGGGTATCGCCGGGGCGCCGTTGCTTGCGGCGCGGGCCGCTTTGCGGTTTGGTGCCGGATCGGTGGCGCTGGCCTGCCCTGGGCGGCTCACCGCCACCTATGCAGCGGCCGACCCAGAATTGCTGATGATCCCGGCCGGCGATGGAGAGCGCTTCTCCCCGGCGGATGCAGCGAGTATCGCCCATGCGGCTACCCGGTTCGACGTGGTCGCCCTCGGTCCCGGGTTGGGTACCCAGCAGGAGGAGTTCGTGGCGAGGTTGTTGCACTCGGTGAGCAGGCCGGTGGTGCTCGACGCCGACGGGATCAACGCCGCGTCGCCCGACCTGATTTCGCACCGGCCGGGACCGACGGTGCTCACTCCCCATGGTGGCGAGTTCCGTCGCTTTGCCGGAACGGCGCCCGGTCACGTTGCTGTTGCCGAGTTGGCCGTGCGCACGTCGGCGACGATCGTGCTCAAGGGGAACCCCACCGTTGTCGCCGGCAGGGAGCGGTGGGTGGTCGCCAGTGGTGGGCCCGAGTTGGCCACGATCGGGACCGGCGACGTCCTCACAGGCATGATCGGGGCGTTATGGGCACGTGGCCTCGAGGCCGAGGTGGCGGCCCGAACGGCGGCTCACTGGCACGGACGGGCCGCGGCGTCTCCGCCAGCCGGCGGACCGTGACCGCCGGCTCGCTGCTCGAGTCGATCGCAGGGTTCGCCGGGGTGACGGCATGAGGCCGTCGTGGGTCGAGGTCGATCTCGGCGCCATTGCTCACAACGTGGCAGCCGTTGCCGAACTGGTCGCCCCATCCGACGTGTGTGTCGTGGTCAAGGCTGACGGCTACGGCCACGGCGATGTACCCGTGGCGGAGGCCGCCCTGGAGGCGGGCGCATCGATGCTCGCCGTGGCGTTGGTCGAGGAGGGGGTGCGGTTGCGCGAGGCGGGTATCGAGGCTCCCATCCTGCTCCTCTCCGAGCCCCGTCCGGATGAGGTGGGGGAGGTGATCGATTGGCATCTGATTCCCACCGTCTACCGGGCGGAGTTCGTCGAGGCGCTGGCAGCCGCCGCTGGCTCGACCATCCCGGTTCATGTCAAGGTCGACACGGGAATGCATCGGGTGGGCGCCGCCCCGGACCAGGTCCCTTGGGTGGTGGATGCGGTGCTCGCCCGTCCATCGCTCCGGCTCGCTGCCCTGTGGACCCATTTCGCCGTCTCCGAAGAAGACGGGACGATGACCGACATTCAGATGGGGCTCTTCGACGACGTGTGTGCGCTGCTTGCCGAGCGCGGTCTCGAGCCGCCGATGCGCCACGCCGCCAACAGTGGTGGAGCGCTTTTCCATCCCGGGTCGCGCTCTTTCGATGGTCCGGCTTGGCATAGCCGCATACGGACTGTCTCCGGCGCCGGGCAGGGAGCTACCCGTCGAGCTCCGCCCCGCGATGCGTGTGGTGTCGCACGTTTCGATGGTGCGCCGATACCCGGCGGCCACCCGTCTCTCCTACGGATTGCGTCGCGCCCTCCCCAGCGATTCCAACGTGGCGACGGTGCCGATCGGCTATGCCGACGGCTATCCGCGGCTCCTTTCCGCCCGAGGTGGCGAGGTGCTCATCGGTGGCCATCGCCACCCGCTGGCGGGGACCGTCACCATGGATCAGATCGTGGTGGATTGCGGTGATAAGAAGGTTGAGGTCGGAGACGAGGTGGTGCTTCTCGGCCGCCAGGGCGATGCCGAGATAACCGCCGAGGAGTGGGCAGAACGGCTGGAGACGATCAACTACGAGGTTGTCTGTCAGATCGGGCCCCGCCTGCCGCGGCGCTACTCGGAGTGAAGCTCTTGAGCCCGCGAAGAAGGAGATCGAGTCCGAACTCGAACCGTTCGTCGGGACTGCCGACGACCATGTCCGAGGCCACCGCCGCCAGGTTGGGGAACCGGTCGGGGGGCAGGGCAGCCAGGTAGTCACCCATGGCGTTGATCACCGGATCTTCGCCAGTCGAAGCCATGTCGTCCTCGACAGATTGGGCGGCGCCGACCAGGGCGATCAGGTCGACGAACCAGGTGGCCGGGCGGTTGGGGATCCCGGCAGCACGGAGCAACCCGAGCAGCCACTCGGCGATACGTATCAGGTTGGGCCCCATCGGAACCCTGCCCAGCGAGGCGAGGCCCACATCACGGTGCTTTCGGAACGTGGCCCGCGCCTCCTGGGCGAACTCGCGGATCTGCTCCTCCCAGCGCGACTGATCGGGGTCGGGTAACTCGATTTCTCCCATCACGCGGTCGAGGATGAGATGGATCAGTTGTTCCTTGTCGGCGACATGCCAGTAGAGACTGGCTGGACCGGTACCGAGCGTCTCGGCGACTCGCCGCATGCTCAGCCCATCCAACCCGTTGTTGTCGAGGACATCCATCGCCGCGTCCACGATCGCCTCGCGGCTGAGCGTGGCACGCGGTTCGCCTCGTTTGGGTACCTCCCACCAAGGGGGCTCGGGGAGGGCTTTCTCGACGCTCGGCTGCATGCTCGGATCATACCCTGAGTCGAACACCATTCGCTTAACACGAACATGGGTTGACAGATCTAGTCAGGTGTGGAATGATGTTCGAATGCAAACGAACACCGTTCCAGTAAACACAGATTCGATCGTTTCGGTCAAGGGGCTCCGCAAGACCTACCCCGATGGTGTCATCGCCCTCGATGGGCTCGATCTCACAGTTTCGAAGGGGACCGTTTTCGGCTTGCTCGGGCCAAACGGCGCAGGCAAGTCGACCACCGTGAAGATCCTCACCACGCTCTCCTATCCGGACGAGGGTGAGGCGTCGATCGCCGGTGTCGACGTGCTCTCCGATCCCGACGCGGTGCGCCGTTCGATCGGATACGTGGCGCAGCGGTCGGGCTCAGATGTCCAGTCCACCGGCATGGAGAACCTCGTTCTCCAGGCACGCATCAACGGTTTCGATCGGAGCGAGGCGCGCCGTCGAGCCGCCGGGCTCTTGGAGCGCTTCGGGCTGAGCGAGTCGGCAGACCGGCTGGTCAAGACCTGGTCGGGAGGAATGCAGCGTCGCCTCGATATCGCCCTGGCCCTGGTCCACGGCCCCCAGATCTTGTTCCTCGACGAGCCCACCACCGGTCTCGATCCCGAGGTTCGTGCCGAGTTGTGGGACGTGATCCGCACGCTGCGCGACGTGGACGGTGTGACAGTGCTCCTCACCACCCACTACCTCGAGGAGGCAGATCACCTGGCCGACCGGATCGTGATCATCGACCACGGACGCGTCGTCGCTGAAGGCACACCCGGCGACCTGAAGGACGGGATGCGCGGCGATGCCCTCCACATCGAGTTGACCTCAACCGACATGATCGGATCGGCCATGGAGGTGCTGGCAACCAGCCAGCTCCGCGAGGTGGTGGTGGACGGGCGGAGTGTTCACGCCCGCGCCGACAGGGGAGCGGAGGCGGTCCCCGTCGTCCTGGCGGCGCTCGACGCCGCCGGCGTCCGGGTGCTCGAGGTGACCGTCAACCGCCCTTCCCTCGATGACGTCTTTCTCCGTCACACCGGCCGCAGATTTGCCACTACAGAGAATGAGAGGACCGCATGACCGCTCTGTCGCACTCCGGGTTCATCGCCAACCGACACATCAAGGCACTCGTCCGTCAACCCTGGTACGTGGTGGCGTCGCTGGCGCAGCCCTTGATCTGGCTGCTCCTCTTCTCGGCGCTGTTCGAGGGAGTGGCCGGGCTGCCGGGGTTCCCCACCGACAGCTATATCGCCTACCTCGCACCGGGGGTGGTGCTGATGACCGCCATGTTCGCCAACTCATGGAACGGGATGGGGTTGCTCGACGACATGGAGAGCGGGGTGCTCGACCGCCTGCTCACCTCGCCGGTACGACGGAGCGCCATCCTCAACGGGGTGAACATCCAACAGGTCATCTCGCTCACCATCCAAGCTCTGATCCTGATCGGGCTGGCACTGCTCCTCGGCGCCCGGTTCGAGGGCGGGATCCTGGGGGTGGCGGTGCTCTTGGGGGTGTCGGTGCTGCTGGGAGCCGCTTTCGGTGGGATCTCCATGGCCACCGCCCTGAGCGTCCGCAAGCGTGAGTCGGTGATCGGGATGAACCAGTTGCTCGTACTCCCCGGGATTTTCCTTTCGACCGCCTTCATGCCCGCCGCGCTGCTCCCGGAGTGGATCGCCAATGTGGCCCGCTACAACCCGGTGGACTGGGCGGCGGTGGCATCTCACGAGGCGATGCTCACCGCCAACCCCGATTGGATGCTGATCCTGGGCCGGGTGGGTCTACTAGTCCTGTTCTGCATCGCGGCGGTGCTCCTCGGGACAGCCTCGTTCCGGAGCTATCAGCGCTCGATCTGACCCGGGCAACCCGGCGCTCGGTGTACCAGGATGAGCGCATCATGAACGACCGGCCGCCGACGATCACCGATGTCCCTGGGGTCATGGTGGGGCACTGGACCGACCCGGTGGCCATGACGGGCTGCACGGTGGTGGTGCTCCCCGAGCCGAACGTGGTCACCGTCGAGATCCGAGGCGCCGCTCCGGGGACGAGGGAAACGGCGCTCCTCGAGCTCGGGATGAGGGTGGAGCAGGTGCAGGCCATCCTGCTAACCGGGGGCAGCGCCTTTGGTCTCGGTGCGGCAGACGGGGTGATGGCTCGGCTTGCCGCACAGGGCCGAGGTCATCCCACCCCGGCAGGCCCGGTGCCGATTGTCCCTGGAGCCGTCGTCTATGACCTGGCTGTTGGGGATCCCACCGCCCGGCCCGGGCCCGACCAGGGAGCAGCGGCCTTCGATTCAGCCTCCGCTGAGCCGGCTACGCAGGGCCGGGTGGGCGCCGGCACGGGGGCCACCGTCGCCAACTGGCGGCTCTTCGACGAACCGCTATCGGGTGGAGTGGGGTCGTCGTCGGTGGCATGGCCCGATGCGGTGGTGGGTGCGCTCGTCGTGGTCAACGCGGTGGGCGATGGATTTACGCTGGAGGGGGAGCCGCTCACCGGTGGACCTGCCGTGGCGCGAGGCCCGGTGGTCCCGATCCCGCCGCACACCAACACCACATTGGGGGTGGTCGCCACCGCTGCCCGGCTCAACCGGGTCGAGTTGGCCCGGTTGGCGGTGAGGGCGCAGGATGCGGTCGCCGTCTGTCTCCGCCCCGCCCACACGCGCTACGACGGCGACGCCGTTTTCGCCGTGTCGTGCGGTGAGGTAGATGCCGATCCGGACGCACTGGGCGAGGCCGCATTCGAGGCGATGGGGCGTGCCATAGAAGCGGCGTTGCGAAGCTCCGCGGTCACCTGAAGCCTGAATTTGGCTTTGCCGCCATACACTGCGAGGCAGTGTCGTTTTCTGCCCCATGAGCACCGATCGCGCCGCGGCGGCGGCCGAGTTGCGTCTCCTCGCCGAACAGGCGGCGGTGTGCATCGCCTGCGACCTTTGCCAGACGAGGACGCAGGCGGTGTTCGCCCGAGGCTCGCCGGATGCGGCGGTGATGGTGGTTGGAGAGGCCCCCGGCTACCACGAGGACCAGCAGGGGCTTCCGTTCGTCGGCGCCGCCGGGAAGCTGCTCGACAGCCTCCTCGAGGAGATCGGGCTCGACTGCGATCGCGACGTCTATATAGCCAACACCCTCAAGTGCCGCCCCCCGGGCAACCGGGACCCCCTCCCAGCCGAGACCGAGGCGTGCAAGGGTTATCTGCGCCGCCAGTTGGTGCTCGTCGACCCGTTGGTGGTGGTGACGTGTCGGCAATTTCGCGACAAAGCTCCTGCTCAAGACGGAGACAGGCATCAGCCGGCTGCGCGGCCAGGCGTATCCCTGGTGGCACCGATGGCTGGTGCCCACATTCCACCCCTCTGCGGCGCTGCGCGGAGGGAATCGGGTGATGGAGGCGATGCGCCACGACCTCGGCCTGGTTGCCGGGCTGTTGCAGAGAGCAGAGATGTCCGCCCTCGAACCGGAGCACGAGCCGGAGGTCGAGCACGAGCCTGTGGACTCGGTCCAGTTGGGGCTGTTCGGGTGACGGTCGAGATCACCTCGCACAGCGGCGGCGACACCCGCGCTGCCGGGCGGAGGCTGGCCGGGCTGCTCCGGCCAGGCGACATCGTCCTCCTCAACGGGGAACTGGGTGCGGGGAAGACGACCTTCATCGCCGGGATCGGGGAGGCTCTCGGGATCGCCGAGCCGGTCACAAGTCCGACATTCGTCATCGTCCGCCGCTACGACGACGGCTTCCTCCCGCTCACCCACGCCGATGTATACCGGCTGGGGAGTACCGGCGAGTTCGACGACCTCGATCTGCTCGAGACAGGTGCCGACGGAGTCACCGTGATCGAGTGGGGCGAGGCGGTCGCCCCGATGATCGTCGGCGACCACCTCAAGATCGATCTTCTGGTGGACGAGGACGGCGATCGGCTCATCAGGCTTCATCCCCAGGGCTCGTGGACGGCTCGGCCGCTGTGGGAGGTGGCCTCTTGAAGATCCTCGTCATCGAGACCTCGACGCCGGCCTCGTCGGTGGCGCTGGGGGACTCGGGGGCGGTTGTGGCTTCCGCCGAGCGAGTGGATCGCACCGGGCACGCCGGCTTCATCGTTGCCGCCATGGATTTCTGCTTCGACCAGGCAGGCTGGGGTCCCCAGGATCTCGACGTGGTCGCCGTTGACGTCGGTCCCGGTCTCTACACCGGGATCCGAGTCGGAATCTCGACCGCGGAGGGTCTGGGTGCCGCCCTCGGGGTGCCCCTGGTGGCGGTGAGCAGCCTCGACGGTCTCGCTCTGGGAGCGGCAACGGGACGGCGGCACATCGTGGCCGTGGTGGACGTCCGCCGCCGTCAGTTCGCCGTCGCCTCCTACCGGCCGGTCCCCGGCGGGGTGGTGCGCGGGGGGCCGCCTGAGTTGATGGACTCCGACCGCCTTCGGGCATTGCTCGAATCGGACCCCGACGATGTGCTGGTTGTGGGCGACACCCCCCAGATCCCGAACGAGGTGTTTCGCGGGCTCCACCGCGTCAAGAACGCCCGGCCCAGGTATCCGTCTGCTGGTGTCCTCCTCGGCCTGGTGCGAGCCTGCGGCGGAGCGCGAGGAATTCCTTCCCCTCGACGAGGTCCGACCCCTGTATCTGCGTGAGCCCGACGTGGCGATCAACTGGGCGGTCTTGCGACAGGAGGGTCCGTGGCCGCAATCACCGTGACCACCATCCGGCCGATGACCGAACTCGACCTCGCCGATGTCATGGCCATCGAGCAGGCGACCTTCTCGACCCCGTGGACGGAAGGCATCTTCCGCGATGAGTTGGGCCAGCCTTCGCGGACCTATCTGGTAGCCGAGGAGGCGGGCAGGCTGGTGGGGTACATCGGGATCATGTCGGTCGGGGAGGACACTCACATAACCACGGTGGCGGTAGCCACTGACTCGGCGGGCCACGGCATCGGCACCCGGCTCGTGCTGGCCGGGGTCGAGGCCGGGCTGGCCGCCGGCGGCCACAGTCTCACCCTCGAGGTCCGCAGCTCCAACCGGCGCGCTCAGGACCTCTACCGGCGATTCGGGATGGGGCCGGTTGGTGTCCGCAAGCACTATTACCGGGACGAGGACGCCATCATCATGTGGGCCCACGACATCGACGGCCCGGAATACCGCGCCAGGCTCGATGGCATCCGCCGGGAGCTCGGCTGATGGCCGTCATGGAGCCCACCGTGCTCGCATTCGAGACGAGCTGCGACGAGACCGCGGTAGCCGTTGTACAGGGCCGCCACATCCTCTCCAATGTGCTCTCCTCGCAGGTCGAGTTGCACGAGCGTTTTGGAGGGGTGGTCCCAGAGGTGGCGGCGCGGGCCCATGTCGAGGCGATTCGCTCGCTGACACATAGAGCCCTGGCCGAGGCCGGGGTGCATCCGGCCGATCTCGATGGCATCGCCGCCACCCAGGGTCCTGGGTTGGTCGGTTCATTGCTGGTGGGTTTCTCGTTTGCCAAGGCGATGGCTTGGTCGGGCCGGCTTCCGTTTGTCGGGGTCGACCACATGGAGGGTCACCTCATGGCGCCTCTGCTCGAGCACGAGGAATTCGCCCCGCCGGCAGTGGCGTTGCTGGCATCAGGCGGCCACAGTCAGATCGTCCACCTCGCCGACTGGGGACGCTTCGAGGTCGTCGGCGCCACCATCGACGACGCTGCCGGCGAGGCGTTCGACAAGGTGGCGCGCTTTCTCGGTCTTGGCTACCCCGGAGGCCCAGCCATCGACGTCGCTTCCGAGGGAGGCGACCCTTCCACCGTTTCCTTCCCGCGGGGCCTCGCCAACCATCGCTACGACCTCTCCTTCTCGGGTCTCAAGACCTCGGTCGTCACCTTCGTCCGCAAGGCCGAGGCGGCGCGGGAACTGCCGTCGCTCCCCGACATGGCGGCTTCGATACAGGAGGCGATCGTCGACGTGCTGGTCAAGAAGACCTTCAACGCGGTGGACGACACCGGGGCGCGGACGGTCTCGGGAGGTGGTGGCGTCCTGGCCAACCGCCGTCTCCGCCAGAGGTTCGCTGAGGAGGCCGACGCCCGCGGGGTGAGACTCCTCTTGCCCTCACCGTTGCTGTGCACGGACAACGCCGCCATGATCGGTATCGTCGGTGTTGGTCAACTCCTGGCGGGCCAATACACCGACTGGGACGCTCAGGTCGATCCGGGGATGCGCCTAGGCAGTTAGGCGCATCCCCGGAGTGAGCACTGTTGGGAGTTCGGCAGCCCCCTACCCGCTGCTTCGCAGCGGGGCCCTTCCCCCGCGGGGGGACGGAACGCGAATCGGCTTCCGTCTTCCGTCTAACCCAACTAGCACTCCCACCAAGTCATTGCTAAAGTTGCCTAGCACTCATCGACGGTGAGTGCTAACCCACATGTGAGAACAGGTGTGGGTTGCACTGTCTAACCGAAGGGAGGATGGGAAGGATGAAGCTCCAGCCTCTTGGTGACAGGGTGGTGGTCATGCCCAAGGAGGACGCCGAATCGCGTACTCCGTCGGGTCTGGTGATCCCCGACACCGCCAAGGAGAAGCCGCAGCTGGGTGAGGTGCTCGCCGTTGGGCCTGGAGGCCTCAACGACGATGGCGACCGGCTGCCCATGGATGTGAGCGTTGGTGACGTGGTCGTCTACTCCAAGTTCGCCGGGACCGAGCTCAAGCTCGACGGCGACGAGTACCTGATCCTGTCGTCGCGCGATGTCCTCGCCATCGTCAACTGACCCGGGAGGAACCTGAGAAATGGCAGCGAAGGATCTTCGCTTCAACGAGGAGGCCCGGCGTGGCCTCGAGTCGGGAGTCAACAAGCTCGCCGACGTAGTCAAGGTGACCCTCGGGCCCCGCGGTCGCAACGTGGTGCTCGAGAAGAAGTGGGGCGCTCCCACTATCACCAATGATGGTGTCACCATCGCCAAGGAAATCGAGCTCGACGACCCATACGAGAACATGGGCGCCCAGCTCGCCAAGGAAGTCGCCACCAAGACCAACGATGTCGCCGGTGACGGCACCACCACTGCCACCGTTCTCGCCCAGGCGATGGTGAAAGAAGGTCTGCGCAACGTCGCGGCCGGCGCCAACCCCATGGGGTTGAAGCGGGGCATCGAGCAGGCCGTGGAGAAGGTCGTCGAGTTCATCGGCTCGTTCTCCAAGGACCTCGAGACCTCCGAGGAGATCGCCCATGTGGCGGCCATCTCCGCCGCCGACATGACCATCGGCAAGAAGATCGCCGAGGCCATGGACAAGGTCGGCAAGGACGGCGTGATCACGGTGGAGGAGGGCCAGACCTTCGGGATCGAGCTCGAGTTCACCGAGGGAATGCAGTTCGACAAGGGCTACATCTCGCCCTACTTCGTCACCGACCCCGAGCGGCAGGAATCGGTCCTCGAGGACCCGTACATCCTGATCGCCAACCAGAAGATCAGCTCGGTCAACGACCTGCTCCCCGTGTTGGAGAAGGTCATGCAGACCGGCAAGGGCGTGGTGGTGGTCGCCGAGGACGTCGAGGGCGAGGCCCTGGCCACCTTGGTGGTCAACAAGATCCGCGGCACCTTTTCCTCTGTCGGGGTCAAGGCACCCGGGTTCGGTGAGCGGCGCAAGGCGCAGCTCCAGGACATCGCCATCCTCACCGGCGGGACCGTCATCTCCGAGGAGGTCGGTCTCAAGCTGGAGAACGTCACCGTCGACATGCTGGGCCGTGCCCGGCGCGTGGTCGTCACGAAGGACGACACCACGGTGGTCGACGGCTCCGGTTCCGAGAGTGACGTCCAGGGCCGGATCAAGCAGATCGAGCGTGAGATCGAGAACTCCGACTCCGACTGGGATCGCGAGAAGCTCCAGGAGCGGCTGGCAAAGCTGGCCGGGGGCGTCGTGGTGATCAAGGTCGGTGCCGCCACCGAGGTGGAGCTCAAGGAGAAGAAGCACCGCATCGAGGACGCCGTCTCCGCAACCCGCGCCGCGGTGGAGGAGGGGATCGTCCCCGGTGGCGGGGTTGCCCTGCTCCGTGCCCAGGAGGCGATCGACAAGCTGCGCGGCGGCACCGATGACGACCGGACCGGTCGGGCCATCGTCCGCCGGGCGCTCGAGGAGCCGATCCGCCAGATCGCGGTCAACGCCGGGTATGAGGGCGGTGTGGTCGTCGAGCACGTCCGTGGCGCCGACAACAAGAACCAGGGGTTCAACGCCGCCACCGGCGAGTTCGAGGACATGCTCACGGCCGGGATCCCAGACCCCGCCAAGGTGGTTCGGTCGACCGTGCAGAACGCGGCATCGATCGCCAGCTTGCTGCTGACCACCGAGGCGCTGATCGCCGAGCAGAAGGAAGACAAGCCGGCCATGCCGCCGGGTGGCCACGGCGGCCACGACATGGACTTCTGATCCAGATCAGACCGAACGTGAAGAGGGGCCCCTATCGGGGCCCCTCTTCATTGGACGGAGGACGGGAAGCAGCGGAGGGGGGCTGCAGCAATGCTTACACCGTCACACCTTCGGGGACCAGCCCCTCGCGCCGGTCCCCCGCCGGGGGGAGGGAACCGTTGCAGTGACCTATACCTGGCCGGGACCGGTGTTGACGAACCGGCGCTGAATTCGGGCGAGGGTCCATTGCGAGAGGAAGCCGATGGCAAACGTCAAGATCAATATCGCGAATGCCGCACCGGTCTGCGGTATCTTCGCCGACTCGAGATCCTCGATCTGAGTGGAATCGGGGAACATCCGGCTCAACCCGTAGACGATGGCATAGGCGCCGGCGGCACTCGTAGCCAAGATGGTGAGCCATAGGCCGAGACTCCGGGCAAAGAACCCCACCGCAACTGCTGCGGCAAGGATCACCACCACATTGATCACCGACGACCCGATGTTGAGGAACGAGAGGACGATGAGCGCTCCCAACGATCCGAGCAGCCCGCCGGCAAGATAGACCCCGAGCCGGACCACCGAGTACCCAACGATGGCCAACCCGCCACCAAGGGCGAATGCCACGATGACCTGGGTAGCGTCGGTGGCCGATTCCATGAGCCACCAGCCGAGTGCGAAACCGACCACGAACCCGGCGACGGCGATCGCAAAGCGGAAAAGCATCGTCCCATAGACGAGCAGGAAC
This sequence comes from uncultured Actinomycetes bacterium, assembly GCA_963758695.1. Classification (GTDB taxonomy): domain Bacteria; phylum Actinomycetota; class Acidimicrobiia; order Spongiisociales; family DATADW01; genus DATADW01. Next base: position 99,424 of record CAVWWM010000009.1, on the reverse strand, counting down.
ACCCCGCAGGCAACCAAGAGAAGCCCTAACCAGAACATGGGTCACCCTCTCTCAGGACGCTCGTTCGGGCTCCGACGAGTCTACGTGGCAGCCCCGTTGCTGTGATGTCATCCGTTTACGATTTGGGCGATGGAACTCGACTACCTCGGTTCGATCGAGCGCGACTCGGCTGGATTCGCCGCGGCCGCGTCAAAAGCGGGCGTGGAGAAGCGCGTGTCCGGCTGCCCAGGGTGGACGGTGCGCGATCTGGTGGCCCATTTACACGAAGTGCAGGATTTCTGGCGGACAATCGTCGAAAGGCGGCTTCAAGATCCTTCCCAGGTACCAGAGGAGCTGGATCAACCGGAGGACTTCGGGGAGTTGCTCGGTGCCTTCCGCGAGGGAGCCGCCGGTTTGGTGGATGCCCTCCGTGGCGCCGACCCGAGCGAGCCGGTTTGGACCTGGGCCGCTCAGAAGGACGTTGCCTTCGTCCTCCGCCATCAGGCCCAGGAGGCGGCGGTGCACCGTTGGGATGCCGAGGCAGCAGCACGGAGAGAGTTCGCCATCGACCCCGCCATCGCCGCCGATGCGGTCGACGAGTTCCTGGTGTTCTCGGCGTCGTCGCGCCTCGAGGGCGCCCCAGCGTTGGGCGGGTCGGTCCACATGCACCCCACCGATGCCGATGGGGAGTGGATGCTCAGCGACCGGGACGACGGTTCGCTGGCAGTGGAACGGGCCCATGGCAAGGGTGACGCGGCACTGCGAGCGACCGCCTCCGACCTGCTGCTCATCCTCTACCGGCGTGTGCCGATCGATGTCGGCCAGGTCTTCGGCGAACGCGCCGTGCTGGAGCGATTGGTGGCCCAAACCGACTTGACCTGACCGGCTTGACCTGACCGGCTTGACCTGACCGGCTTGACCTGACCGACTTGAACTGAAAACGAACGGTCAGTCTTCCACCAGGAGCACCAACGCCGCGCCGGTGTCCCCGGCGGCGCATCCGGTGAAGAGTCCCACCCCACCGCCCCGCTCCACCAGGGTGTGGATCAGTTCGACCACGAGACGGGCGCCAGTGGGAGCGTGGGGGTGTCCGTAGACGAGGCTGCTCCCGTGGACGTTCATCCGCTCTACCGGGAAACCGGTTTGGCTGGAGAACCAGATGTCGTTGACCGCAAACGGGTTGTGGGTGGTGACCGCGTCCACCTGCGCCATCTCCATCCCGGCTGCGGCGAGCGCCGCCTGCGCCGCCGGGACCGGCGCCTTTGGCATCTCCGACCGACCGACACGGGCGAATCCGGTCCCCAGGATCCGGGCGATCGGTCCGCCATCGGCCAGCTCACGGGCTCTGTCGAGACCGGCGATGATCATCCCGGCGCTCCCGTCGGCTGGGTGGGTCTGCGAACCGAATGTGACCACGCCACCCGGGATCACGGGATCGAGCTTGGCAAGGCCCTCAGCTGTGGTCTCGTGGACGCCCACGTCTTCGCCGACCTCGATGCCGCCCCGCCGACCAGGTACCTCGACAGGCACCATGAACCGGCGCTGGAACGAGCGGTCTTCGGCGAGGGCGGTGCGGTACTGGTCATAACGGAGCAAGGTGATTTCGTCGATCTCATCACGGGTGATGCCTGCCTGTTCGGCGACACGCTCGGCTGTCTCCGTCATCGATTTTCCGGCCCAGGGGTCGCGCCGGATGTTGTCGAGGAACCAGTGCTCTCGACCAGGCTCGCCACCCGTCGCCGTGCTCGACGGGTAGACCACCAGCGGCGAATTGCTCGTCCGGTCGGTGGTAAGGACCAGATCGATCATGTCCGACACCTCGGCGTGGAGCGCCGCCGCCTCGATGCACGCCGCTGAGGTGGCACAGGCCTGGGCGATCATCGGTCCGCTGACACCGGGCGCCCCGATCCTGGCGGCCACTGTCGGAGCGCCGTAGAAGCCACCGAGTTGCGGTGTGGTGATCCCGAGCACGAGACGGTCGATCGAAGATGGATCGAAGCCACGCTGGGCGAGGGCTCGGCTGGTGACGTCGACGCCGAGGTCGAGGGCGGACACGTCGGCGAGCGGTCCTTGCCAGCGAGTGAATGGGGATGACCAGGTGAGCCGGGCCGGGATGGTGGCCGAACTGAAGGCGCTGTTCATCCTCGCTCCTCCTCGAGCGCTGTGGCGTATGACGTGCGGAGCGACCGCTTGTCGGTCTTGCCCACCGCCGTATGAGGGATCTCGGCCACGGAGATGAATCTGTCGGGGATCCACCACGAGGCGACCTTCGCAGCGAGGAAAGAGCGCATCTCCTCCTCGTCGAGATGAGCCTCCGGGCGAAGCACCAGGAGGGCAATCGGCCGCTCCTGCCAGGTGGCGTGACTCACCCCGATGACCGCTGCCTCGACCACATCGGGATGATCGGCGAGGTGATTCTCCAACTCGAGGCTGCTTATCCACTCCCCGCCCGACTTGACCACGTCCTTGGCCCTGTCGACTATCCGGAGATAGCCCCACTCGTCGATGGTGGCGATGTCACCGGTGCGCAGCCATCCATCGTGGAAGCGCTCCTCGTTGGAGAGGTCGTTGGGCCGGTAGTAGGCGGCAGCCACCCAGGGCCCGCGCGCTTCCAGTTCTCCCACTGTGGCCCCGTCATGAGGGAGGGGATTCCCATCGTCGTCCACCACCCGCAGTTCGACACCGGCGACGGCCACGCCGGGGAGGGCGAGCAGCCGCCGCCTCTCGGCATCGGTGGAGTCCCCGAATGTGGAGCGGATCATCGACATCGTTCCCCCCGGGGACATTTCGGTCATCCCCCACGCCTGCGAGATCCGGACCCCGCGCCCCTCGTAACGGGCGATGAGGTCCTCGGTCACCGCAGCACCACCGCAGATGATCCGTTCCAGCCGACGGAGACCGTGCTCCGGGTGCTCGGTGAGCCACCGGTCCACGGTGATCCAGACGGTGGGGATCGCCGCGGCCACGGTGACGTCGAGCCGTTCGATCAAACCAACCACCGCAGCCGGCGACAGGTCGCGTCCGGGAAGGACCAGCGTCGAGCCGGCCAGGGCGGTCGAGTAAGCCAGGCCCCAACTGTTGGCGTGGAAGAGCGGGGCGAGCGACAACACAACGTCCCGTTCGGCGATGGCATGCGAGTCCGCCCCCAGTGCCCCAAGTGCGTGGAGAACCTCGGAGCGGTGCGAGTAGAGGACACCCTTCGGCCGCCCGGTGGTGCCGCTCGTGTAACAGAGCACTGCCGCGGTGTTCTCGTCGAGGATCGGCCACTCGATGTCCGGGCTCTCGTTGGACAAGAGCTCCTCATAACTGAGATGTTCCCCGAGGTCGGCGTCGACATCGTCGGTCGGTCCTCCCATGACCACGACCTGCTCGAGCAAAGGAAGGTCGCTTCTGATCGCAGCCAGGGTCTTGGTCAGCCCGGCGTCGACGAATATCACGCTGATCTCGGCATGCCGGGCCACCCATGCGACATCTGAAGGATGGAGACGGATGTTGAGGGTGGTCAACACGGCGCCCGACATGGGCACGGCGTAGTAGAGCTCGAGATGCCTGTGGGTGTTCCAGGCGAGAGAGCCGACCCGGTCTCCAGGTCTGATGCCGAGGGCGGCGAGAGCGTTCCCGAGCCGCCCAACCCTGGCAGCGGTCTCCGCCCAACTCTGGCGGTGCAGCCCATCGCTCTCGGCGGAGATCACCTGCTTCCGGCCGTGAGCGGTGGCGGCGCGTCGAAGCACCATCCCGACGTCGAGCGGATGCCGCTGCATCAACCCTTGGAGCGGCGCCGCCATCTGGCTGCCCACGTTAGATGGGGTGGAGGGCCCGGCGTCCGGCGTGGCCGATGCCGCCCTGCTTCCGTTTGCCGGTCCGGCGGATTGGGAACGGTGTCAGTCCACCAGTCGACGAGCGGAGCCCCACCGTGACACCCCCAGATAAAAGCACGTCCGCGGTTGGGCAGGTCCCCGACCCGCCCATGTCCGGAGGGCACCAGTTTCTTCGCATCTACCTCGCCGACCACCACGCAGGGTCAGTCGGAGGCGTCGCTCTCGCCAAGCGGCTGGCAGGGCGCGACGATGAGACTGGATCAACAATCAGCGTGGTGCTCGGTCACATCCAGGAAGACCAACGGGCACTGCTGCGGTTGTTGAACCGGGTTGGAGGTACCCGCCACCGAGCCAAGGAAGCTGCAGTGACGCTGGCGGAGCGTCTCGGCCGGCTCAAGCTCAACGGCCGATGGATCGGTCGGTCACCCTTGACACCGGTGCTGGAGCTAGAGGCGATGGTTCTGGCTGTTGAGGGCCGCAGCAGGTTATGGCAGACCATGACCCAGTTGGCCAAGGATTCCTACCCGGACTGGGACATCGACGACATGCGGCGGCGCGCCAACCGGGCTGAGGCCGATGCCGCCGCGTTAGATCGCTTGAGAGCGGCAGCTGCTGGAACTGCCCTGGGCTGAGCTCAGCCGGTCGCCCGGGAGATGATCAGGCCGAATCCCGGCGCGATGCCAGCTCCGGTTCGAGCTCCTTCTTCCAGAACTCTATGAAGCCCTCCTGGTCGGGACCGATCTGGTGGAAGTAGATGTGGTCTGCTCCGGCGTCGAGCGCTTGGTCCACCGACTCCAAAAGCGGTGTGACGTCGGGACCGCATGGGATCGACTCGGCGATCATCTCCGGCGTCACGTTCTGCGAGGCCTGCTCGAAGTGGGTAGGCGTGGGGAGATCCTGGCTCAACTGGCCGGGCACCCCCGTGTTGGGCCATGTGCTGAAGGCCGTCTCCACCGCCTTCTCCTTCGACGAGGCGTGACACACGCTCAACTGGGAGAAGACCGGGCCCGACCCTCCTTCGGACCGAAACTGCTCGACGGTCTCGTCGTCGGTCCCCGTGGTCCATAAGCCATCTCCAATTCGAGCGGCGACCGAGGCCGCCTTGGGACCGAATGCGGAGACGATCACGGGGATGTGGCCGGGGGGCGGGTCGTAGATCCGGGCGTCCTCCACCGTGTAGTAGTCGCCCCAGTGGTTGACGCTCTCGCCTTCCCAAAGCGTCCTGATCAGGTCGACGGCTTCCTCGAGCATCTCGAGTCGAACCTCAATCGGGGGCCAGCGGTCGGCCAGGATGTGCTCGTTGAGTGCCTCGCCCGTTCCGACACCCCAGATGAAGCGGTCCGGGAGGAGGTTTGCGGTGGTGGCTGTGGCCTGGGCGACGATGGCGGGGTGGATCCGCACGGTAGGGCAGGTGACGCCGACTCCCACGTCGATCGAATCGGTGACCTGCGAAATGGCGCCGAGCACACTCCAGACGAACGGTGAGTGCCCTTGGGCGTCGATCCACGGGTGGTAGTGGTCGGATATCGAAACGAAGTCGAACTCGGCCTCTTCGGCCATAGCGGCCATCTCGACGAGACGGCTCGGGGGATGCTCCTCGCTCGACAGGGTGAGCCCAAATTCGACGGGCAACTCTCTTCCTTTCCTTGCGTCAGCCGTCCCTACCCCTTCATCGGATTGTCGAATCCTGCGGGACGGTCAGAATGCGGCCGGTCTATTTGCATTTGGTGCAGCGACCGAGAGGAGGGCCGTGGACGGCTCAGACGACGACAGCGGACATCGATCGGTCGGGCAATGGTCCGACCAAGAGCCAATCGATCAATACCGGCTGATACGAGCCGATTCTGAGAATCCTCACTCCACTGGCCCGGACGGCGGGGGCGCTTCGCTCGACCAGATTGTGGCCGAGATGTCGAAGCGCGTGGATGGATCCGGCGGATCTGGGCTTGGATCCGCTGGGCGCCGCACCTTGATCGAGGCAAGCAATTGACCGCATTCATCGGGTTCCACGCCTCGCACGAGCAGCTTCCGCCGAGCGTCCTGCTTCGTGCCGTGGCCGCCGCCGAGGCGGCAGGGTTCGAAGCGGCGATGTGCTCGGATCACCTGGCGCCCTGGAGCGTGCGCCAAGGCCATTCTGGTTTCGCCTGGTCATGGCTGGGCGCCGCCCTTCAGGCCACTTCCCTGTCCTTCGGGGTCGTCAATGCCCCCGGCCAGCGGTACCACCCCGTGATAGTGGCTCAGGCCATCGCCACGCTCGCCGAAATGTTCCCTGGTCGGTTCTGGGCGGCGCTCGGTTCGGGCGAAGCGATCAACGAGCACGTCACGGGGGATCCCTGGATTACGAAGCCGCTGCGCGATGAACGGCTGCTGGAGTGTGTCTCGGTGATTCGCCGTCTGCTGCGTGGAGAGGAGGTGGACCACATCGGTTTGATCGAGGTCGACCGGGCAAGGGTTTGGAGTCTGCCGGCCAAGCTGCCCGACCTCATAGGTGCAGCCGTCACCGCCGGAACCGCCAAAGGCGTTGGCAGTTGGGCGGACGGTCTGATCACGGTGCTCCAACCGATCGACGACCTCAAGCGGGTTCTCGACGCGTTCCGTAGCGGTGGAGGAGAGAGGAAGCCGGCCTACCTCCAGGTACATCTCTCATGGGCTGAATCCGAGGCCAATGCCCTTCACGTCGCCCACGAGCAATGGGCCACCAACACCTTCGGCGGCGCGCTGGCATGGGAGTTGGAGACACCCGCACAGTTCGACGAAGCCGCCCGATTCGTTCGTCCCGAGGACGTGACAAGGAGCGTCCTCGTCTCCAGCGATCTCGGCCGCCATGCCACCTGGCTCACCGAGTTGTGCGACCTCGGGTTCGACGGTCTCTATCTCCACCAGGTCGGACCTGACCAGGAGCGGTTCGTCGAGACCTTCGGTGCACGCGTGCTCGGCGAGGTGGGGCGATGAGCCTCGCTCAGATGAGCGACCTGTGGTGGAAGAACGCTGTCATCTATTGCCTGGACGTCGAAACCTTTTACGACAGCAACGGCGACGGGTGGGGCGACTTGACCGGTCTGATCGAGCGAATCGAATACCTCGCAGATCTCGGGGTCACCTGCCTCTGGTTGATGCCCTTCTACCCATCGCCGGGCCGCGACGATGGGTACGACATTGCCGACTTCTACGGGGTCGACACGTCGTTGGGAACGCTGGGGGATTTCGTCGTCCTCATCCGCACCGCGAAGGACAGGGGGCTCCGGGTCATCATCGACCTGGTGGTAAATCACACTTCTGATCGCCATCCCTGGTTCAGGCAAGCCCGCGCCAGCCGGACTTCGCCCTTTCGCGATTACTACGTGTGGCGCGACGAGCCGCCGCCGGGCCCTTCTCCCAACATCGTGTTCCCCGATGCCGAGGACAGCATCTGGAGTTGGGATGAACGGGCCGGGCAGTGGTACCTACACCACTTCTACGCACATCAGCCCGACCTCAACTTCGCCAACCCGGTGGTGCGCGCCGAGATCGAGAAGATCGCCGGTTTCTGGATGGAACTCGGTGTGGACGGCTTCCGCATCGACGCCGTCCCCTTCCTGCTCGAGGAAGGAGCACAGGATGTGGACCTCGACCCGCACGAGCTTCTCAAGGAAGTCCGGTCTTTCATCTCGCGGCGCAACGGCGGGGCCGTTTTGCTCGGCGAGGTCAACCTCCCGCCGAGACCGCTGGCCAAGTTCTTCGGGGGGCATCCCGGCGACGAGCTCCACATGCTGTTCAACTTCCCGGTGATGCAGCGGATGTATCTCGCCTTGGCCCGCCAGGATGCCCGGCCGCTGGCACGGCAGCTCAAACAGCTGCCCGAAATCCCCGCCGAGTGTCAATGGGCCAACTTCGTTCGCAACCATGACGAGCTCACCCTCGACCAATTGACCGAAAACCAGCAGGGCGAGGTCGCCGACGTCTTCGGTCCGGATGAGGACATGCAGCTATTCGGTCGCGGCTTGCGGCGGCGTCTCCCCCCGATGCTCGATGGTAACCACGAGCGGATGCGGATGACCTACAGCCTTCTGCTCTCCCTCCCGGGCACGCCGGTGCTCTTCTACGGAGAGGAGATCGGAATGGGCGAGAACTTGTCTGTGCCCGGGCGGCTCAGCGTGCGGACGCCGATGCAGTGGTCGCGCGACAGGAACGGCGGGTTCTCCACGGCGCCGCCGAGCCGACTGCGACGCCCGCCCCCGTCCGGGAGGTTCGGCCCACTCGGGGTGAATGTGGCCGATCAGCAGCGCGACCCTGACTCGATGCTGATCTGGATGGAGAGCATGATCCGACGCCGTCGCGAAACCCCCGAGTTGGGCTGGGGCGCTTTCACCGTGTGCGATACCGATGAGCAGGCAGTGCTCGCCCACCGCTGCGATTGGGAGGGGCGATCGGTCCTCGTCGTCCACAACTTCAGCTCAAGTCCGACGACCACGCGGGTCGACCTCGACCGGCTACCGGCTGACTACCGGTTGGATGATCTCTTGTCACCAGGGCTCGGCGAGGTGCGACAGCGGAGGAACGGGCTCGAGATCGACCTTCAGGGGTTCGACTATCGCTGGTTCCGGATCGAGGCGGCGCGCCACCCACGCCGGCCCTGACCCCGAAGGGTCTGGTCCCAATGGTTTCTCGTACCCGGCAAGCGGGAACGATGCTCCAGTGGCATTGAGCACGGACCGCTGGATGCGCTCCTACTGGATGGACTCGACGGCGAGGGACGATCCTCCCTCGGCGCCGCTTCCAGGTGACCCGGTAGACGTAGCCGTTGTCGGCGCGGGGATAGTCGGGCTGACGACGGCTCTGCGGCTCGCCGATCAGGGGATGTCTGTCGCCTTGCTGGAGCGGGATCGTGTGGCCGGGGGGACCACCGGTCACACGACGGCCAAGGTCACCGCGCTCCACGGAGCCGCATACCACAACCTGCTGGATCACGGAGCCGACGTCGTCAGGACATACGCCGCCGCAAACCAATGGGCCGTAGGCGAGATGGCACGTCTCGCCGACGACATTGATTGCGATTGGGTACCGGCCCCCGCCTACACCTACACAACCGATCCGACTCAGGTCGACGTTATCGAGCGAGAGGTGGCAGCCGCCAAAGAGGCCGGCCTTCCAGTCACCCACGAGTCTGGAAACATCGGTCTCCCGTTCGCCGTGTTGGCCGCGGTCAAGCTGACCGATCAGGCAATGTTCCACCCTCGCCGATATGGGCTGGGGCTGGCTCGCCACCTCGGCGCCTTGGGCGTAACCGTGACCACGGACTGCCCCGTGCTCGACATCCATAGCGATGGCCAGATCGAGACGAGCCAGGGGATTGTCCGTGCCGGCGCCGTCGTGCTCGCCACCCACCTCCCCTTCGTCAACCGGGGGGGCCACTTCGCAACAACACAGCCGAACACCTCGTACGCAGTGGTGGCGACCATCGAAGGAGAACCGCCCGGTGGCATGTACCTGGGCATCGGCGAGGACGGTAGGTCGGTTCGACCGCTCGCTTCCGACTCGATAATCGTGGGTGGCGACGGACACGTGACCGGCCGCGACCCGGATAGCCTCCGTCGCTTGGACAGTCTTGAGAATTGGGCTCGAGGCGTGTTCCCGGTCACAACAGTGACACATCGGTGGTCGGCCCAGGACTATCTGCCGGCAACCCGACTTTCCTCGGTGGGAAGAATCCCCTCAATTGGTGTACCGGTTTTCACTGCGACCGGTTTCGCCAAATGGGGTATGACCAACGGCACGGTCGCGGCCCGCATCCTCTGCGACCTGGCGATGGGACGGTCCCATCCGTGGCCCGAACTCACCGGGGTATCACCCCCGCGCGCCTTCCGGTCATTTCCCACGATGCTCCGTTTCAACGGCGAGGTGGCAGGGAGGTTCGTCGCTGATCGAATCGGCGGATCACACAGGCTCGATCTCGATGCGATAGCACCCGGCTCGGCCGCGGTCGGGACCGTAAGGGGACGGAGGGTGGCGGCTCACCGCGACCGAGATGGGGAACTCCACTTGCTCGATGCGACGTGTACCCACCTCGGTTGCACCGTCGGCTGGAACACTGCGGAAGAAAGTTGGGACTGTCCGTGTCATGGCTCGCGGTTTGCCCCAGACGGCAGCGTTCTCCATGGACCCGCGGTCAGGCGCTTGGCGAGCGTCCCCATTGCCGACGACGAGGAAACCTGACGGAGGCCGTCACCGGGCGAAACCTCGTTGGTGCCTCAGCTAGCGGCGGCCTGGCGTGCTGCGATGCGTCGACCAGGCGGGATCATCGGTGGTGGTTGCTTGCGCGGGGGGAGTTGTTGAAGCAATTCCTCGGTGAGGCGTGAGATGCCGGCGACGGCCCGTTCGAACGCCTCTTCGGTGTGCGGAGATGTCTTCTGGACTCCGCTCACCTTGCGGACGTATTGGCGGGCGGCAGCCTCGATCTCCTCGGCGGTAGCCTCGGGCTCCAGGCCGCGCAGTGTTGTGATGTTGCGACACATGAGCGCAGGGTAGGGCGTCTCCGATGGACACATCGCCAGCGCAGCGCGCCGGGGCCTACACTCGGTTCTCAGGAACGGAGCGCACTTGCTCGGGCGTCTGCGAAGGTGATGGATGGCGATGGTAAGGCGATACCGTCGAGAACCGCTCCGTTAGAGAGACACTCGCGCAACCGGCCGTTGGCGCATGTTCTGGCTTCACTCGTTGCGGTGGCGGGGATTGCCTTGGCTCTCTGGCTTGGCGAGGCGACCGGAAACACCCTGTTCATCTCGATGTTGCTCGCCGTTGTGGTGTCGGTCTGGCTCTTCGGCCCGGGACCGGGATTGGTGAGCCTCCTCATCACCGGCGCCGCCAGCCCCGTTGTGATCGAGCCGGGTGGTGGCTACCTGGACCTGACTGGCGTCAGTTGGTTGCTGATCGGGACATACCTGGTGCTCGGGGCGGTGGTGGTGACGCTCGGTTGGGGGTTGGCAAAGGCCCGCCGGGGTGCCGCCGGTGCCCTGAATGAGAGCGATAACCAGCGCCATCGCTTCGAGTCTGCGCTCAATGCCATCCCAAACGGGCTGATTCTCGTAGACAAGGCGGGGCGGATCGTCCTAGCCAACGACGAGGCGACCGAAATACTGGGTACCGCGGTCGAGGGCAGGGATCTGCTCACCGAGGCCCGTTTCATGACAGGGCACAGCGCCGATGGACAGCGGATCTCGATCGAGGAGTCGGCCTTGGCCCGGTCGCTCCTGTCTGACGAGGTGGTCCAGGGCGAGGAGATTGAGCTGCTTCGATCCGACGCCACCCATCGGATTATCCGCACCAGTTCGGCCCCGTTTCACGGCGCAAATGGAGAGGTCGTCGGGGCGGTCGTCGTGTTCGCCGACGTCACCACCCGCCGGGCGGCCGACGACCAGGCTCGTCTCGCCTCCGAGGTGTCGGGCATCCTCGACCGGACGCTCGAAGTGGAGGAGGGACTGCTGGCGGTGGCCAGCCTCATGGTTCCGGGTACCGCTGACTACTGCGCCATCGCATTGACCGATCCGGCGCGGGTGGTGGCGGTGCGTCACGACGACCCGAATCGCCAGACAATCGCCGAGAAAATGGTGGCTCTCTGGCCGACGACCCCCGATTTGCCCGGCACGGTGTACCACGTGATGCAGACGGGGAGGGCGCATGTCGAGCCCGATATCGACATCGAGGCATACGTGGAAGCGGCGAGGACCGCGGGGGACGGCGAACTTGCAGGTCTGGTGGCCGAGATCAGACCTCGCTCGCAACTGATCGTCCCAATGCGGGCTCGTGGCAGGGTGATCGGCTGCCTCCTGTTGGCCATGGCAGAGTCGGGGAGACGGTTTGGGGGCGAAGAGTTGCCCCGTTTTCAGGAACTCGCCGACAGACTCGGGCTCATGACCGACAACGCGATTCTGTTTGCGGCTGCTGGTGAGGCAAGGCGTCAGGCGGAAATGACGGGTGGCCGGCTCGAGGTGTTGCAGCAGGCGACCGCCGGCGCCGCTCAGGCGCTGACCGTCGAGGAGGTCCTCGACAACGCCGTCGACTCTGGGCTCGCCGCCCTGGGAGCAGCGGTTGGATGGGTGGCGGTGCCTGCCACCGAAGGGGTTGAGCTTCTCCACGAGAAGTGGTGGGGCAAGGAGGCTGGTCGATCCCGCACCAGGCACCGTGGGCTGCCGTCCAGTCATCCCTTCGCATATGTGGTCCGTACCGGCCGTCCGCTGTGGTATCCCGATGCCGACCTGTTGGAGCGCCGCTTTCCTGACGGGCTGGACCCGATCCAGGCGGTACTCTCTTCGTTCGCTGTGGTGCCGGTCAATCTCGGGCCGGGCACGGTGGGCGCTCTCGCTGCCGGGTTCACCGAGAGGACGGCCTTCTCGTCGGAGGACAGGTCGTACCTGGCGGCGCTTGCGGCGGTTACGGCCCGGTCCATGGAGCGGGCGCGGCGGTACGAAGAGCAGCACGAGGCTGCCCAGACACTCCAGCAGAGCCTGTTGCCCCGGATCCTCCCCCGGGTGCCCTGGCTCAGGCTGCACGCTAGGTACATCCCCGCCCAGGAGAGGACGGCGGCGGGTGGCGACTGGTACGACGCCATACGTGTCGGACCGGATCGCATGGCACTGACCGTGGGCGACGTCGTCGGCAAAGGGATCGCCGCCGCCGCCATCATGGGCCAGCTCCGCTCGGTCCTAGACGCCGAGCTGCGCGACGGCGCGAGCCCGGTGGGGGCGCTGACCAGGCTGAGCCGTCTCGCCGTTGATGTCCCCGGGGCCACCGGCACCACGGCGGCCGTGGCCCTCTACGACAGACCGACCGGGGTGATGCGCTACACCTGCGCCGGCCAGCTGCCCCCCCTCCTCATCGGGTCACAAGGGACCTGCTTTCTCGAAGAAGCGCGCTCGGTCCCACTGGGGATAAGGGATGTCGAGCTCACAGAGGCGGCGCTGACGGTCAACCCGGGCGACCTGCTGCTGCTCTACTCGGACGGTCTGGTGGAGAGACGGAACGAGAGCATCGACGTCGGATTGGAAAGACTGCTCGATGTAGCCGGTTCGTTGGCGGGCGAGTCGATGGCCGCTCTCTGCGACGAGTTGATCGCCCAGATGGTCGGTGAGCACACCGAGGACGACGTAACGCTGCTCGCTGCGGAGTTCGAGGCTCGACCGCGCTCCTCGACGACAACCGGGCCCTGATCGCCGGTTTGGATTGTCGCGGGGTGGGAAGAACTGCTGGACGCGAGTAAGGAGGCGTTCATGGGTCAGCGGATTGCGGATGTGATGACCCGCAACGTGATCACCTGCAGCGACTCGGACACGGTCGAGCAGGCGGCGAAGGCGATGCGGGACAACGACGTGGGCGATGTGGTGGTTACGTCGAACGGCCAACTGGCAGGAATACTCACCGACAGAGATGTAGTGGTCCGGGCCGTCGCCGACGGCGCCGACCCGGCGCAGACGACTGTCGGCGAGATCGTCACCGATGACTTGGTCACGGCCAGCCCAGATGAATCGGTGGGGGACGTCGCTTCGCGGATGGCCGACACCTGGGTGCGACGTATACCCGTGGTCGAAGGCGGTGAGATCGTCGGAATCGTCAGTCTCGGTGATCTGGCCGAGGAACGCGACCCCGATTCGGTGTTGGGCGAGATCAGCTCGGCGCCGCCCAACCAGTAGAGGTTATCGAACCAGGTCGGCTGCCACCCTCAGATCGGCGACGAGGCCATTAAATGCTTTGTCACGATCCCCGTCGTTGGACCTGAGTACCGACGAGGGGTGGATGGTGACCACGACGAGCTTGACGGGGTCCCACGGGAGTGGAACCCGTGGACACGTGTCACCCGGATCTCGGAACCCAGAACCGACTGGGCGGCCGTCGCTCCGAGCGCCACCACGTCGGGGTCGATCGCGGCGAATTCGCTGTCCAACCATGGGCGGCACGCTCGCACCTGACGCCGGTTGGGCTTCTCGTGGATCCGCCGCCAACCACCGGCAGCTTTCCAGCGGAAGTGCTTGACCGCATTGGTCAGAAAGGCGGTGTCACGATCGATCCCGGCCTCCTCCATGGCGCGGTCGAGTAGTTGGCCCGCTGGGCCTACGACGAGCGGCTCACCTTGCTTGTCCTCCTGATCCGCCGGCTGCTCACCGACGAGGACGATGCGAGCTTTGACCGACCCCTCGCCGAAGAGGGTCTGGGTTGCCTGCTCCCAGAGATCGCATCCCCGGCACGATTCGGCGGCATCGCGCAAGCTCGCCAAATCGCGCTTCTTGGGGAGAAAGAGGTGGCGTCTTCCGGGGGGTCTGGTGGCATTGCCTGAGCATGCCCGTTACCAACCGATTCGACACCCGCGGTCGACGAGATCATCGGTATTCGGAAGGGTCGGTTGTACGCTCCGCCCGCCGAGCGCCGGAGTTGGATCGCGTGGCGGAAGGTGAAACCACCACAGGTGGATCGAGCCAAGGGCGTGACGGTTCGACCCTCCCAGAGGAAAATCCCCTCGACAATGTGCGCCGCAGTCGAACCATCCGGCGAGGCGGCATGGGCGTTCTCCTCATCGTGGTGGTGATGGCGTTGCTGGGGTGGGCAGGTCCCCGGCCCACGACCGCCATGGCCGATGCAGCCGGCTACCGATTGGAGGTCAACCACCCGTCGGTTTCGCGCCCAGGGCTCGCCATAGGTTGAGCATTGCGGTCAGTAGAGAGAGTCGGATTCGACCAGCCTGTGAGCCTGATCCTGGGCCGCGAGTACATCGAAGCCCTTGACTTCAACGCGATCTACCCGGATGCGTCCGGACAGATTGGTGATGATGGGCATGTGATTTGGGAGTTCGACCCACCCATTGGGGGACACCCTGACCGTCGATTTCGACGGCAGGCACGAACCGGGGGCAGAAGGCCTGATCAACGGGAACGTCGCCGTGCTCGAACAGGGTGAGCGGGTGGTCGAGGTCGAGTTCTCGACGACGGTGCTGCCCTGATGGGTGTCGTTCTCCGCTCCGCAATCGCCTTCTTCTTCATATTCGTGCTGCTCAAGCTGGTGGGGAAGAAGGAGCTCTCCGAGCTGTCGCCTTTCGAATTGATCCTCTTGGTGGTCATCGGCGACATCGTGCAGCAGGGAATCACGCAGGAGGACTTCTCCCTGGTCGGAGCGGTTCTGGCCGCAAGCACGCTGGCGCTGCTGACCGTCGCCTTCTCCTATATGAGCTTCAAATTCGATCCCGCCCGGCGACTGCTCGAGGGGCTCCCTGTCGTCATCCTCCGCGACGGAGAGCTTTTACCTGAGGCGCTGAAACTCGAGCGGCTCCAATCCCACGAGGTCGATCAGGCGGCTCGGAAACAGGGTCTCGATGACCTTTCGTCGGTGGAGTTGGCCGTCCTCGAGCCTGACGGGACCATCTCGTTCCTTTCCCCAAGCTCGGGGAACTCGGGAGAGACCAAGCACAAGCTGTGAATGGGCTCTTCGGGGGGGCCTTCTCGCCGAAACCGGCTCCCGAGTTTCGACACCGCCCGACCGCGGTATGCACCGGCTCACCGATCATGTTCTGATCGGTTCGGCCCCGGAAAACCTAGCCAGGAAAGCAGTGATCGATGGGTGGTCGTCGACGGATGGTGGTGAAGGGAGGTGATGGCTCGCCGGACCGGGGGAGGCGCCCGAGAGGCGCCGAGCCAAGCCGGAGCGCGTCGGATTCCCCCGCCATCAGCGATGCCGCCCAGGAAGCTGCGGAAGAGGCCGGCCTCAGGTATACAACCGATGCCCGACCCGGGATACGAAGGGTGAGGCGCGGCAAGGGCTTCTCCTACCACCGTTCTGACGGCGAACGGATCACCGAGGAGTCAACGCTCCGATGGATCAGGTCGCTGGTGATCCCCCCGGCATGGAGAGAAGTGTGGATCTCGACAGACCGCCAGGGCCATCTCCTCGCCACCGGGCGCGACGACAAGGGACGCAAGCAGTACCTGTACCACCCGCGATGGCGCGAGGTGAGGGATGCCGACAAGTTCGACGCGCCTCCGCACGTTTGGCGAGCGGCTGCCCCGCTTGCGGAAACGGGTCGAGCTCGATCTCACCGGAGGGGTGGATACTCAGACCGGGGTGATGGCTCTGGTGGTGCGGCTGCTCGACGAAACACTGATCCGTGTCGGCAACCGCGAGTACGCCAGGGACAACGAGACCTTCGGTCTGACCACCCTTCGCCCCGATCACGTGGGCCGCGACGGCGGCGACCTGGTCTTCGACTTTCGGGCCAAGGGTGGTGCAGAGGTGCCGCGTTTCAGTACCCGACCCCGAGCTGGTTGCCGCCGTACTCGCCTGTCAGGACCTTGGCGGCCAACAATTGTTCTCCTACCTCGGTGGGGATGATCTTCCGGTGAGCGTCGACTCCGACGAGGTGAACCGTTACCTCGGCGAGGTCACAGGCAGCGACGTCACCGCCAAGGACTTCAGGACCTGGGGTGCAACCGCAGTCGTCGCCGGTGCGCTCGCTATTGCCGACGTCTCATCGGACGACGACGAGGCCGACAAGGTGGTCCTCGCCGCCATCGACCTCGCCGCCGAGCGGCTGGGGAACACACGCGAGGTGTGTCGCACCTCGTATGTCCACCCGGCGATACCAGATGCCTACCGCGCCGGAAAGCTCGGGCCCGTGTGGCGAGGTGTGCGCGGCTCCCCGTTGGATGGACAGGATCGAGCGGCTGACACTCAGGGTGCTTGACGAGACCTGAGGCGTCGCTTGGGACCCACAGAACGACCGACCGGCACCCCTCGTTCAGCTGCCGGCGAAAACGGCGTACTCGGCGGCACGACGCCGGTATTCATGCTCCAGCATGCTCCACACGGTGTGGTCTAGCCATTGACCACGCACCTTCAGTTCCTCGCGCAGCACCCCTTCCTTGACGAAATCGAGTTTCTCCGCCACGCGCTCGCTTCCTCGATTGCCCACGGCGATGCGGAGCACGATGCGGTGCATCCCGAGCCGATCGAACCCGACCTGGAGCATCCGTGCGGTCACCTCGGTGGCGATGCCCTTCCCGGTCCTGTCGGTGCGCACCCAGTACCCGACCTCACCGACATGAAAGCCCCTCGAGACGTGCCAGATCGAGACATTGCCCAGATGGGTGACCCCGTCACGCTCGGTCACGGCGAAGTCGTAGGCGCGGTTTTCCCGCCATGCCTGGACCGAGTCGCGCACGAACCGGGTGGCATCGTCGCGGGTGTACCCCTGGTGCGCCCACGGCAGCCACCGGCTCAACTCGGGGAGACCGCGCACCGCAGCCACCAACGGATCCACGTCGCGCCGTCGGAAGGGATGGAGCGAGAGGTTGGCGGTGGTGATCGTCTCGGGAAGGAGATCCATGCCAAGGCCAGCTTATGCGCCCGTACGATGGGTCCATGTCACCGACCTGGGCCAAGCTCGCCGCGCGGCTGAGATGGAGCCGCCGACCGACGGTCATTCGCGTGCGGCGGTTTTGGTCCCGTTGTACGAGGACGATGAGGGAGCTGTCCGCGTCGTGCTCACCAAGCGCCCGGACACCATGCCCACCCATGCCGGCCACCTTGCCTTCCCGGGTGGTCGACCCCACCCGGGTGATCGGAATGCGGTCGACACCGCCCTGCGCGAGGCCGAAGAAGAGGTGGGCATCCCCCCCGAGAACGTCACCGTCCTCGGATTCCTCGAGCCGATCCACACCGTGGAGTTCAGTCTGCTCGTGGTCCCTGTGGTTGGCCGGATCGATCCGGTTCCGGAACTGAAGCCGTCAGCCCGCGAGGTTGCCATGGTGTTGGAGCCGACGCTGGAGCGGTTCACCGACCCGGCCGCATGGCGCTCGGAGATTTGGGCGGGGCGCGTCGTCTGGTTCTCAGAACTGGATGGCGAGATCCTCTGGGGAGCCACCGCCATGATGATGCGGCGCCTTCTCGGGCTGGAGCCGACCCTGGGTCCTGATCCTGCTTCAGTCGCCGGCAGCGGCTGTGATCAGACGCCAGGCCTTCTCGATGTCGTCGCGTCCGGTTCTAGGACTCCCGATGGCCAGCCTCAAGGTCAGGCTGTCATGTACCCGGGTGTGGGTCATGTAGATCTCGCCAGAACGGTTCACCGCACCCAAGATTCGCTGGTTTACCTCGTCCCCTCCGCGATGGCGGAAGCAGACGAGCCCAAAGGAGTGGCCGGTGACCACATCGAAGTCGGGGGAGGATTCGACCAGTGCGGCGAAGTGATCGGCCAGTTCGATGTGGTTTCTCACGTGGTCGCGGAGTCCCGTCACCCCGTAGCTGCGGATCACGAACCACAACTTGAGCGCCCGGAACCGCCGGCCTAGCGGGATCTGCCAATCGCGGTAGTCGATCACCGACCCCGACTCGGACGCTGCGTTCCGCAGGTACTCGGGTAGCACGGATAGCGTCTCGACGAGGTGGGCCTGGTCGGCGACGTATAGGGCGGTGCAGTCGAAGTTGGTCAGCATCCATTTGTGCGGGTCGGTGCAGTAGGAATCGGCCAGTTCCAACCCGGCGTTGATCCAGCGCATCTCGGGGAGCAGCGCCGCGATCCCGGCATAGGCGGCATCGACGTGGAGCCAGACACCATGGCGGCGGCAAACCTCGGCGATGGCGGGCACCGGGTCCACCGCGGTGGTAGAGGTCGTCCCCACCGTGGCCGTGACGAACGTCGGGATGAGACCGGCGGCGCGGTCGGCCTCGATCGACTCCTCGAGGCGATCGGGTCGCATCGCCAAGTTCTCATCCACCTCGATGATTCTCAGCCGCTCCATGCCGTACCCGGCGATACGCACTGCCTTCTCGATCGAGGAATGTGCCTGGGTCGAGGCGTAGGCAGTCAGGCCACCCCCGGTCCCGATCCGGTTGGTCTCGAACCCGCTCGCCCTCTCCCGTGCCGCCAGCGCCGCCACCAGGCTCGCGCTCGACGCCGAGTCCTGGATCACACCTCCGCCGGCCGCGTCCGAGCGGAAGCCAGGGGGCAACCCGAGCATCTCCACCATCCAGTCAAGAACGTGGGTCTCTAGCTCGGTGCATGCCGGGGAGGTCGCCCAGAGCATCCCTTGGACCCCGAGCCCCGATGAAACCAGGTCACCGAGGATCGCCGGTCCGGATGAGTTGGCGGGGAAGAACCCGAAGAACCGAGGCGATTGCCAATGGGTGATCCCGGGGAGGATGATCCGGTCGAGATCCCTGACGATCTCCTCGAACTGCTCCCCGTGCTCGGGTGGGTCGGCAGGTAGCTGCGCCCTGGTCTCCCCGGGTGCCACCTGCGAAAGGACGGGGAAGCGGTCGACCCCTTCCATGTAGGCGGCCACCCACTCGATGAGCTCGTGCCCCGACTTGCGGAACTCGTCCGGGGTCATGGAGGGCACCGTAGCTGCGCGCAGGCGGCGCTCAGGGGGTCGGCTCGAGTCAGGCGCTCACCAGATGACACGGGCATTCCGCGTCTCCGCGGCGGCACGCCGCTGCCGCTGCGGCGTCCCGTCGTAGTGAGGTACCCGTTGCTGCAGTCCGCCAGCGGTGTGAGCTCGGTCACGGAGACAGATTCCCTGGGTCTAGTCACCCGGTGCCCGGTCTCGCCCGGAGGAGGCCGACGACTATCCCCTCTGCCAGCGCCTCCCACGAAGCCTCGATCACGTTCTCGTGGACCCCGATCGTCCCCCAGGAGCCGTTGCCGTCGCTCGTCTCCAGGAGCACCCGCACAGTTGCTGCCGTCCCGTCCTTGGAGTCGAGTACCCGGACCCGGTAGTCGGTGAGCCGAAGCTGGTCCACCTCGGGGTATCGGGTGCGAAGTGCCGCCCTCAATGCCTGGTCGAGGGCGTGGACCGGCCCGTTGCCCTCACCCGTGGTGATGACTCTCTCGTCTCCCACCATGAGCTTGACCGTTGCTTCGGCCCCCACATCCTCACCGGGTCGCCTCTCGACGAAGGTACGGAACGATTCCAGCTCGAAGAAGGGCTGGACCCACCCGGCGGCTTCTCTCACCAACAGCTCGAATGACCCGTCAGCTGCTTCGTAGTGGTATCCCGCCTGCTCCTGCTTCTTAACGCGGTCGAGCACCATCCGGGCCAGGTCGTCATCCATCTCGAGCCCGAGCTCGGCAGTCTTGTGGAAGACGGATGCCTTCCCTGCCTGCTCCGACACCACCATCCGGGTGTGGTTGCCCACGAGCGCCGGCTCGGTGTGCTCGTAGGCGCCGCGCCTCCTGGCCAGTGCCGAGGTGTGGAGTCCCGCCTTGTGGGTGAAAGCCGATGCACCCACATATGGCCGGTGGGGGTCCAGGGCGATGTTGACTATCTCGGCGATATGGTGAGAGATCGGAGCGAGCGCCCCCAACTGCTCATCGGTGACCACGGGGATTCCCATCTTGAGCGCCAGGTCGGGGATGATCGTGCAGAGGTCGGCATTTCCGGTCCGCTCGCCGTATCCGTTGACGCAGCCCTGAAGTTGGCGGACCCCCGCCGCCACCGCCGCCAGCGAGGACGCCACTGCGCACCCACTGTCATTGTGAAAGTGGACACCGACCTCCGCCTCGGGCAGCTCGGCCCGCACTTTGCCGATCACATCCACGATCTGGTGGGGGAGGGTGCCCCCGTTGGTGTCGCAGAGGACGAGCCGTTCCGCCCCCGCTTCCACCGCGGCGCGGGCCACCGACAGCGCAAATCTCGGGTTGGCCTCGTAACCGTCGAAGAAGTGCTCGGCGTCGAAGAAGACCCGGCGACCCTGACTGCGGAGGTGTTCGACGGTGTCACCTGCCATGGCCACGGCCTCGTCGAGATCCGTCCGCAGTGCGTGGAGGACGTGCTCGTCCCATGCCTTGCCGACGATGCACACCGCCTCGGTGTTGGCCTTGAGCACGGCTTGGAGCTGTGGGTCGGCTTGCACCGCAATGCCTGGCCTTCTGGTGGAGCCGAATGCGACCAAGACGGCGCTCTTCAGATCGAGTTGGTGCGCCCGTCTGAAGAACTCGTCGTCCTTGGGAAGGGCTCCGGGCCACCCGCCCTCGATGTAATCAACCCCCAACTCGTCGAGTAGCGCAGCGATCCGCAGCTTGTCGCCCACGGTGAGCGATATCCCTTCCTGCTGCGAGCCGTCGCGCAGCGTGGTGTCGTAGATCTCGAGCTGAGTTTCCATGGCTCCTCCGCAAAGAAGAAACCCCCTGCCTTTGGCAGAGGGCTTCGTTGCGCACGCCGGTTCCGGCGTGCGCTCAGGCGATGATGATGGTCGTTTGGCGGCTCAAAGCCATTGGAGCATGCCACGAGGAGGTGGCCACTGTCAATGTGCGACGGAAGACGGAAGACGGAAGACGGAAGACGGCAGACGCCAGACGGCAGTGGCGCTCTGTCCCCCCGTAGGGGGGAAGGGCCCCGCTGCGCAGCAGCGGGTAGGGGGGAATCCCAAACTCCCAACGGTGCGGAACCACCCCCTCCGCCCCTTCGCTCGCGCCTCCCCCTCACCGGGAGAGGCAGTTCTGGGCAAGATCGCGAAGACGAAATTTGTTCGAAGTCGCAAGTCCACCTTCGGCTTAGTAAGTTCAGTGAACAATCGAAGTAGATACACCTCTCACCGTGGCGGCGAACAAGGCCACCAGGGCGGAAACACGCACTCGAAACATGCGACTCGCCTTGCAGACGATCTACCGCAGGGGCCCAACCAGCCGGGCCGAGATCGCTCGTGAGACCCACTTGGCCAAGGCGACGGTTTCCGACCTGGTGGGTATTCTGCTCGACGAAGGGCTGGTGGTCGAATTGGGGACCGGTGTCTCCGCTGGCGGGAAGCCTCCCACCATGGTTTCTTTGGCACCGGGCAGTCGGAGCATCGTCGCCCTCGATCTCAGCAGTGTTCCGTTCACCGCGGCGATCGCCGATCTGCAGGGAAAGATCGAGCAACGCGCCGAGGCGACGGACGGGCATACGGGCGACGAGGCATTGGAGGAGGTTGCCCGGCTGGCCGAGCGCCTCATCTCCCAGGCTCCGTCCGAAGTAATCGGGGTGGGGGTTGCCACACCGGGCATCGTGGACTCTGACGGCACTGTGCGCAGCGCGTCGCATCTCGGGTGGGACGAGATGCCACTGGCGCGTGTTCTCTGCTCCCGCTTGGGCATCCCGGTCCACGTGGCCAACGACTCTCATGTCGCCGCCCTGGCGGAGTACGCCCACGGGTTCCCCGAGGGCGAGAGCCTCGTCCTCGTACGGGTGGGCGAGGGGGTGGGCGCCGGAATCGTCCTCGACGGCCGTCTCTACCGCGGGCCTGGCTCAGGGGCGGGAGAGATCGGCCACGTCGTGGTCGAAGCCGATGGTTCGCCCTGTTGGTGCGGACGCAGAGGTTGCCTCGAGACCGTCGTGGCCATGCATTCTCTGCTCGCCGCCGCATCCGTTGTCCTCGGTCGCCAGGCCTCTCCGGTCGACCTGGCTTCCACTTCTGCGGCAGGGATCGTCACAGCTGCAGGTCAGCGCGCTGGGAGCTGCGCTCGCCCACGTCGTCGCCACGCTCGACGTACGGCACGTCGCCCTCGCAGGGCCGGTCCGAGCCGCGGGTGAGCCGTTCATAGAAGCGGTCGCTGAGACCATCAGGGACCGTGTCCTCCCCACCATGTCGGCCAAGGTCGATGTCCGTTGGGCAGCCCTCGACGCCGACCTCGTCCTGGCAGGCGCCTCGGCGATGGTGCTCGCAGCCGAGCTCGGGGTGGTCTGGCGATGACCGGGACGTTCGTCGGGGTCGACGTAGGTGGTACCACCATCGAAGCGGTCGTGGTCAACGGCACGGGGCTGGCAGGGCGGTCGCAGTGTCTGACCAACCGGGCCGGGTTCGATCGAGTGGTCGCCGACATCGCCAGCCTGGTGGAGACGACGCTGGCTGATGCCGGTCGATCGCTCGACGAGATGACTGCGGTCGGCATCGGCCTCCCGGGCCAGGTCGACCGGGAAACCGGCTGGGTACGCCACGCCGTAAACCTCGGTGTGGGAGCAGAGGGATATCCATTCGCCACCGCGCTGGGCGAGATGCTGGGGGACCCGCCGTTGGCCATCGAGAACGACGTGCGCGCCGCCACGCTGGGCGCTTACGAACATCTCGCCAAAGAGCGGCCCGGGCTGCGGAACCTCGCCTATCTGAGCATCGGTACGGGAATTTCGGCAGGGCTCATCATGGACGGCAAGCTCCAGCGAGGAGCGGAAGGGATGGCCGGGGAGATCGGCCACGTCGAGGTGGACCCAAACGGGCCGGAATGCCGCTGCGGGCTCCGGGGCTGCCTCGAAGCCGTCGCTGCTGGTCCGGCCATTGCCAAGGCATGGCCCGGGGACGGGGTCAGTCCAGCGACGAGTCTCTATCGGGCGGCAGCCGACGGCGATCGGGAGGCCGCCCGGATCGTGAGTCGAATCAGCAGGATTCTCGCCAGCACCGTCCAATGGCTGGTGATGGCCTCAGGTGTCGAGGTAGTCGTGCTTGGCGGAGGCGTCGCCTCCGTCGGACACCCCTTCCTCGCGTCAATCCGGGAGCACCTCGAAGAGCGCGCTGCCCGGTCGGAACTGGCTGCTCTAGTGTTGCCCCCGGACAAGGTGGTCCTACTGCCTGCCGGGCATCCAGTGGGCGCCATGGGGGCGGTAGAACTGGTACTTCGTACCGCCGCCCGAGTGGGTGGGACAACCGTGTCCCTAACGAGAGGAGGACCATGAAGACACTGAGAGTCATGGCGCTTGTGATCGCCTTGGCACTGGTGGTTGCAGCATGTGCGGCCGAACCCGCGGCCACCACGGCAGCAGGTGGGACCGACACCACCGCCGCAGGTGGGACCGACACAACGGCTGCCGCCGGCACCGACACCACGGCAGCAGGTGGGACTGACACCACCGCCGCTGGTGGGACCGACACAACGGCGAGCGCCGTTGGCGATACTCCGTACGAGCACCTAAACCAGGCCCTAGCTGGCGAGTTCGAGGGCACCGAGGTTGTTATCTCGGCGCAGTGGATCGAGGCGGAGGAGGAATCCTTCAATGCCGCGCTCCAGCCGTTCCGGGACGCGACGGGTATCGACGTGGTGTACGAGCCACTCACCGACTACGAGACTGCTCTGCAGACCTTGGTCGATGGTGGCGACCCGCCCGACCTGGCCCAGATCGCACAACCGGGCCTGATGCAGCGCTATGCCAGTGAGGGCGCGGCGCTCCCATTGGACTGGATCAACCTGGAGCAGATCGAAGCCGACCTCGGACCCAACCTGGTGCTTGCCGGCTCCTTTGAGGACACCCTGTACGGCGTCTTCTACAAGGGCGACGTGAAGTCGATCGTGTGGTACCCGCCGCAGGCGTTCGAGGACGCCGGATACGCGGTCCCGACGACGTGGGATGAGCTGATCGCGCTATCCGACCAGATCGTCGACGATGGCAACGGCAATCCCTGGTGCTTCTCCGTGAGGCACACGGGGGCCAATGACGGCTGGCTGGCGACCGACTGGTTCGAGGACGTCATGCTCCGCACCGCTCCGCCGGAGACCTACCAGGCCTGGATCGATCACGAGATTCCGTTCAACGACCCCGAGGTTCTCGAGGCTGCCGAACTGATCTCGCAGATCTGGTTCACACCCGACTATGTCATCGGTGGAACCGACGGGATGCTGGCCACCAACATCGAGGTGGTGCAGGACCCGATGTTCAACGAGGACGGCCCGGGTTGCTGGATGCAGAAGCAGGCAGCATGGATCCCCGGCTTCTGGCCCGAGGGCACAGTGGCAGGGGAGGACAGCTCCTTCTTCTACTTCCCACCGATCGACGAGGAGTTCGGCAGCCCAGTGTTGGGCGCCGGCGACCAGTTCGTCATGTTCGACGATCGGCCCGAGGTGCGTGCCACCCTGGAGTTCCTGGCCACTCCGGCGGGTGCACAGGGGTGGATCGAGTCACCCCAGGCGTTCCTCTCGCCCAACAAGTCGGTCCCGGTCGACTGGTACACGACCTACCCGACGACTGAGCTGGCGCCACTGGTGGCAGAGGCCAGCACCTTCGGGTTCGACGCATCCGACCTGATGCCGGCCGAGGTCGGCACCGGTACCTTCTGGACCGGTATGCTCGACTGGATCAGTGCTGATGGCGAGAACACTGAGGCGATCTTCCAGGAGATCGAGGACAGCTGGCCTTCGGGCTAGTCGAGTAGCGTGGGGAGAGAGCCTTCGGGCTCTCTCCCTGACGCACCCGTAGGGGAGGACATGGCGGCAGCTCCGACGAAAACCGTCATCGAGGAGAAGACCGGCACTCCGGTCCGGACCAGGCTGGCCTCGCTTGGTTGGGGGCTGCTGCTTCTCGGCACTCTCGCCGGCGGCTATCTGTTCCTCACCGACGAGGAGCAGCCGGCGAGGCTGATCGCTGGCTTCTACCGGCTGATTGGGTTCAGCAGCGAGGCCGATGCCATCGAGGAGTTCGGGCTCAACCCGCTCCTCTCCAAGCTGATCATTGCCTTGGTCGCGTTGGTGCTGGGCGTCGCCGGAATCTGGGCGCTCTATTTCATCGCCAACCGTCTGCTCAACACTTTCTCCGGTGATACCCAGACGAGGCTGCGTCCCTATGTGTTTGTGGGACCCGCCGTCGTTATCTTGGCGATCTTCCTCGTTTATCCAATCGTCGGAACCGCCATCAGATCAGTGACGGATGGCAGCTTCGCCGAAAACTACGGGTTCGTGTTCACCAGTGACGAAATGCTGTTGGCATGGCGGAACAACATACTTTGGTTGGTCTTAGGAGTCTCGGGAAGCGTCATCATCGGACTGCTCTTCGCTGCTCTGGTTGATCGAGTACGTCGAGAAGCTCTCGCCAAGACTTTTGTATTCCTCCCACTCGCCATCTCAGGGGTAGGCGCCGCTGTCATCTGGCGCTTCATGTACGAGTGGCGGCCACCGGGGCAACCTCAAATCGGTCTTCTCAACGCCATCATCACAGCCCTGGGAGGAGATCCGGTCGTCTTTCTCCAGACGCCGGGGCTCAACACCCTTGCGATGATCGTAATAATGATCTGGCTTCAGACCGGATTCGCCATGGTGATCCTGTCCGCTGCCATCAAGGGTGTGCCAGATGAGCATCTCGAGGCGGCGCGCATCGACGGCGCTACCGAGTTTCAGGTGTTCTTCCGGATCATCATTCCCTCGATCCGAGGATCCATCATCACGGTGGCCACCACCATCTTCATCGCCGTTCTCAAAGTGTTCGACATCGTCTATGTGCTGACCGGGGGAAACTTCGAAAGCCAGGTCCTCGCCAATAGCATGTTCGAGCAGATGTTCCGCTTCAGGAATCTCGGCTTCGCCAGTGCCATTGCCATGGCCTTGCTCATCGTCGTGACGCCCGTGATCATCATCAACGTACGGAACCTAAGGCGACAAGGGATCGGCGCATGACTGCAACTGCAGAAGCAGCACCAACGGCGGAACGGCGCGGGGTTCCTATCGCAACCACGCCCCCAGGTGGCACCTTCTGGACCAAACTCCCCGTTCGCATTTCCGTAGTCCTCATTGCCGCTATCTGGACATTGCCGACCTTTGGCCTGCTAATCACATCCTTCCGAGAGCCCAACGAGATCCGTTCGTCAGGGTGGTGGACTGTATTCACTAATCCGTTCATGGAGACATGGACGATGGTCAACTATTCGGACGTGCTCTCCAGCGAGGGCATGCTCAATGCCTTTGTGAATAGCCTCATTGTCACCATTCCGGCGACCGTAATACCGATCACGATGGCGGCGTTCGCCGCCTATGCCTTTGCCTGGATGAAGTTCCCTGGGCGGGCAATATTGTTCGTGGTGGTTGTCAGTCTCTTGGTGGTTCCGCTGCAGATGACCCTCGTTCCCCTGCTGCGGGGCTATGTCACCTTCGGATTAACGGGGACGTTTCTTGGGATTTGGCTCGCGCACACGGGTTTCGGTCTGCCGCTCGCGATCTATTTGCTTTACAACTATATTTCCCAGCTCCCCAAGGACCTGTTTGAGTCGGCCTATATCGATGGCGCCTCGCATTTCACAGCCTTCATTCGGCTGGTGCTCCCACTGTCGGTTCCGGCCCTGGCGTCGTTTGCCATTTTCCAGTTTCTCTGGGTGTGGAACGACCTCCTGGTGGCTCTGGTCTTTCTCGGTAGCCGAGAGGACGTAGCCATACTCACCATTCAGCTCAACGAGCTGGTCGGTTCGCGGGGTCAGGACTGGCATGTCCTGACGGCGGGAGCATTTGTCACCATGCTCGTCCCGCTCATCGTGTTCTTGCTTCTGCAGCGCTTCTTCGTCCGAGGGATCCTCGCCGGTTCGGTCAAGGGTTGACATGAGCGCCGAGCGGGCGCTCATGGCGGCCTTCGAAGGTATCGAGGTTCCAGCGTGGCTGGCTCGGGTGCTCCCTGACAGCCCAGGGGTCACCCTCTTCGGCAACAGCAACGTGGGGTCGGTGGCGCAGATGACGGCGCTCACCTCCGCCTTGCAAGAGGCGGCCGGCACGAATATCCCGTTGTTGATCGCAGCCGACCACGAGGGGGGTCAATTGCTCGGGGCCGGCCCCGCAACCACACCATTCCCGGGAAACATGGCCCTGGGCGCCGCTGACGACCTCGATCTCACCGAGGCTGTGGGTAGGGCGATGGGACGGGAGTTGCGCGCCCTTGGGATCACAGTCGACTACGCCCCGGTGTGCGATCTGGCCACGCATCCGGACAACCCCTCGCTCGGCATTCGCGCCTTTGGCGATCACCCGGCTCGGGTGGGCGAGATGGCGGCGGCGATGGTGCGCGGGCTCCAGGCAGAGGGTGTGGCCGCCGTGCCGAAGCACTTTCCCGGGAAGGGCGATGCGGTGGTGGACCCCCACTATGAGCTTCCCGTCCTCGACCACGATCGGGAGAGGCTCGAGGAAGTCGAGTTGGTGCCGTTCCGCGCCGCCGTGGAGGCGGGTGCACGGGCGGTGATGATCGGCCATTACGCCCTCCCGGCGCTCACCTGGAGCCACGATCTCCCCAGCTCGCTGTCGGCTGAGGTGGTGGACGACCTGCTGAGGAAGGGCCTCGGGTTCGATGGGGTGGTGATCACCGACGCCCTCAACATGCACGCTCTTGCCCAGGGGCCGGAGATGTTGGTCGATGTGATCGCCGCGCTGGGGGCCGGTGTCGATCTCCTCTTGTGCGCCGACGGCGAGGAGCAACAGGATTTGCTGCGATCAGGTCTCGCGCTGGCACTTCGCCGCAGGCTGGTCGACTCTGGTGGGCTGGAGCGGTCGGCCGACCGGGTGCTCGCCCTGCGAAACTGGCTGGCGGGGTTTGCGCAACCCCCAGTGGACGTCGTCGGGTCGGCCGAGCACCACGCCCTCGCCGACGATGTGGCCCAGCGGTCGATCACATTGCTGTGCGACCGAGAGGGTTTGCTCCCAATACGCCTATCCGGCGACGAGACAGTTCTGGCTGTCATGCCTGCGTTGACCGACCTCACCCCCGCCGACACCTCGAGCACCGTGCCACCCCTGCTGGCTGCGTCGCTGCGGGAGCACCATTCTCGGGTGGTGGAGACGATCACATCGCAGTCGCCATCGCACGATGAGGTGGTGGCGGTCCGGCAGAAGGCCGAGGAGGCAGACCTGGTAGTCGTGGGCACCATCTCCGCCCATATGGACCCCGCGCAGGTCGATTTGGTCGGGGCGCTTCTCGAGACCGGGACCCCGTCGATCACTGTGGCACTCCGCACCCCTTGGGATCTCGCCGTCTACCCCGCCGCCGGCACCCACCTGTGCACGTACGGGATCCAGCCACCCGCGATGAAGGCGTTGGCAGCGGTCCTATTCGGGGCCTTGCCGGCCCTGGGGCGTTTGCCGGTACCAATCGAGGGCTTGTACCGGCGCGGTCACGGAGCCGCGTCGTGAGGTCGCTCGTGGTCCGCAACGGGTCGGTGATCACACCAACCGGCCCGGTCATGGCAGATGTCACCATCGAAGAAGGGACGATCACATCAATCGGGGCGAAGGGCCCGAATGGTCGCCTCGACTTCGATGCCACTGGTCTGTTGGTGGCACCCGGTCTGATCGACCTCCAGGTGAACGGGGTTGCCGGTCACGATTTCAGCTCGCACCCGGACTCTGTATGGCCCGCGGGCGAATGGTTGGCCTCCACCGGTGTCACCGCATATCTCCCCACGGTCATCACCGGTTCCGACCCTGAGGCGGCTATCAAGGTTATGGGCGCCGGCACCCCATCCGGCTACAGGGGTGCAATCCCGCTCGGTCTCCACCTCGAAGGCCCATTCCTGTCTGCTGCGGCGCGGGGCACCCACCCCGAGCACCTGCTGGTTCCTCCATCGGTGGACGACGCGCAAAGGTGGGCGCAATCCGGCGTGGTGGCGATGGTGACACTTGCCCCTGAGATACCTGGGGCGACGGAGGTGGTGGCTCTGCTGCGCGCCGCCGGAGTCGTGGCTGCGGCGGGACACTCGCTCGCCACCTACGACGAGGCCAGGGCGGCCGCCTCGGCCGGTGTCACCCACGGCACCCACCTCTTCAACGCCATGTCACCGCTCCACCATCGGGCACCTGGTCTCGCCGGGTTTCTCCTCACCGAGCCAGGGCTCACCGCCGGTGTGATCGCCGACGGCGTCCATATCCATCCGGCAATGGTGTCGCTCGCCTGGCGGGCTCTTGGCCCCGACCGTTTGGTGCTGGTCACCGACGCAGTTGCAGCTACGGGACTTGGTGACGGCGCCCACCCCCTTGGCCCGGTGGCTGTGAACGTCGAGGGTGCGGTGACCGTCGGCCCCGACGGGCAACTTGCCGGGTCGGTGCTCACTCTCGACCTGGCTGTCCGCAATCTCGTCCGATTCAGCGGATGCCGGCTCGAGCAGGCGATCCTCGCCGCCTCGACGGTGCCGGCCCGGGTGATCGGTGACACGACCCGGGGCCGAGTTGCCGTCGGCGCCCGCGCCGACATCACAATCTTCGACTTCGACGGAGACGTCTTCGCCACCATCATCGGCGGCCAGGTCGTGTTCCAAGCCGACCGCCGGGGGGCGCGTAATGAGCAGTGAGCTTTGGGACGAGATCCACCAGCAACCGGACCGGTTGCAGTCAGTCATCGAGGGGAACCGGCGACAGGTCTCGCGGATCGGGGCGCTCATAGACGGGTCCGACATCGGATGGGTGTTGATCGCGGCACGCGGCACCTCGGACAACGCCGCCCGATATGCCCAGTACGTATGGGGAGCGCGCAACGGACTGGCAGTCGCCTCGGCTGCACCGTCGCTATTCGGCGGATACAACCAACCACCGTCCCTCGAAGGAGCGCTCGTAGTGGGGATCTCGCAGTCCGGCCAGTCGCCCGACCTGGTCGGCGTGCTCGAGGAGGCGCGGAAGCGGCGCCGACCGACGCTGGCAATCACCAACGACCCCGACTCCCCGCTGGCTTCCGCGGCCGACGAAGTGCTCGCTCTGTATGCGGGCGAAGAAAGAGCGGTGGCCGCCACCAAGACCTACACCTGCCAGCTTGCGGTTGTGGCGATGCTCTCCGAGGCACTTGCCGGGGAGCCCGACCCTGGTGAGAGCCTGGCCGAGCTTCCGCAACATGTGGCGGCTGCGCTGAGCCGGACCAAGGAACTGGAGTCGGCGGTGGCCGCACCTGGCCGAGGACGACCGGTGCGCCGTCCTGGCGCGCGGCTTCCAGCACTCCACCGCTTTCGAGTGGGCCCTGAAGCTTCAGGAACTGGCACAGGTACTGGCCCAGCCCTACTCGACCGCCGACTTCCGGCATGGGCCCGTGGCGCTGGTGGAGCCTGGGTTCCCGGTCCTGGCCATCGCCACTGCTGGAGAGCTCGAGGACGACGTCGACGACTTGATCCGATCGGTGGCGGAGCGTGGTGCCGAGCTGATGGTGCTCAACGACCGCCCCGATCATCCGCTTCCCGGGGCCGTGGTGCATCTGGCACCAGGGTTGCCGGAATGGCTGGCGCCAATCCCGACCATCGTCGCCGCCCAGCTCGCCACCTACCACCTAACCCGCGCCCGCGGCCTCGACCCCGACGCCCCCCGCGGCCTCCGCAAGGTGACCAGAACGGTGTAACCGGGAGAACGCCGGAAAGAGGGTCTGCCTCTCCCGGTGAGGGGGAGGCGCGAGCGAAGCGAGCGGAGGGGGTGACGGTCCACCCGACGATCACCCTCCCCCCAACCCCCTCCCTTCAGGGAGGGGAGCCGTTAGCGAGCGATCGCCCCCTCCTACCATCCCGAAACGTGGCGAGGCGAAAGACGGTGTCGAGGGCCCGGGTCTGGGCCATTCCTGCGGCGTGGGTGATCGGGGCGGTTCTGCTGGCTCAGCTCCTCGTATGGACCGATCACCGCTTGCCGTCGCTCGAATTTGCCATTGCACCGCCGACGGCTCTATCCATCTTGGCCGCGATCACATCCGGGATGATCGCCTTCACCGGAATCGTCTTCTCGATGATGCTGTTGCTGGTCCAGTTCAGCAGCACTGCGTATTCGCCGCGGGTGGCCATTTACCTGCTCGATGACCTGGTGGTGCTCAACGCGCTTGGCGCCTTCGCCGGCACTTTTGTCTTCTCTTTGGTCTCGATGATCTGGGTCGACCCCGGCGGCTCGGGACAAGTCCCGACAATCACCGTTCTGGTGACCGTGCTCGCCGTCCTGGTCAGCGTTGCCATGTTCATCGTCCTCCTACGACGTGTCGCCGGCCTGCGGGTTGGCGCGGTACTCGCCGGGGTCGCCGATCGCGGCCGACGAGCCATCGACGAATTGCTGCCCGCCCGGCTGACAAACGCCGACCAGGTAGAACTCGTCGAGATCGACGATCTCCCCGAGATCACCCAGGTCGTAAAGCACCGCGGCGCACCCGGGGTCCTGGGACGCGTCGACACCGCCGCCCTGGTCAGGATCGCCGGTCGGATAGATGGGTTGGTCGAGTTGATGGTCTCGGTGGGCGATGCCATGGCGAGTGGGGAAGTGGTGGCGAGGGTGAGGGGTGCCAAGCGCCACGCGCCCAACGTGGTGTTGCGACGGGCGCTGGTGATCACCGTGGAGCGGACCATCGAGCAGGACCCGAAGTACGCCATCAGGCTGCTGGTGGACATCGCCATCAGGGCGCTGTCGCCTGCGGTGAACGATCCAACGACCGCCGTCATGGCCGTCGACCAGATCGAGGACATGCTGCGTCGCATCGCCGGCAGAAAGCTCGATCAGGGGCACATCCGCGAGGGCGGGCGGCTTCGGCTTGTCTTCCCGACTCCCTCGTGGGAAGACCTGGTCGCTCTGGCAACGGACGAAATCAGGATCTACGGCGCAGCGTCGGTGCAGGTGATGCGCCGGCTCCTGGCGATGCTGGCCGAACTGCTCAGCGAGGTACCGGAGTTCCGCCGGGGCCCCCTCCTCGACCGTCAGGCTCGGGTCCGGCGGAGCATCGATCGCCATTTCGAGGACCCCGACGACCGGGCCGAAGCAAGCCAGGCCGACAGCCAGGGTCTCGGCCTCTCCCGGGGGTAGGCGGAATTGTCACAGCAACTCATCGAGACGGCATGCTGAGGTTCGCCCTCGGCCCGATTCCAGTGCGGATCCACTGGTCGGCGTTGGTGCTCGCCCTCTTCGCCTGGAACTCCGGGTTCCAAGGGGTCGAGATCGCGGTGTTCACCGGCGTCGCCATATTGTCGGTGCTGATCCACGAATTGGGGCACGCCGTTGCGGCGCGCAGCTTCTCCGGCGAGGCGATGGTGACTCTCTATGCCCTGGGGGGCGTCACCCGGATGGTCCCGACCAAGCCGTTCACAAACGGGCAGGGGTTCATCATCTCCGCCGCTGGTTCGGCCGTCGAGATCGTTGCCGGAATGGTCGTCTGGCTGGCCGCCCGTCAGGGTCTCCTTGGCACGGCGGCTGAAACCTCGGCCGACGGAACCTTCGGGGCGATGATCGGGCTCGCCATAGGCCAAGGAGATCTGTTGGCGCTGGGTGTCGCCGTGTTCATCTGGGTGAGCGTCGTATGGGGCATCTTCAACTGGGTCCCCATCCGCGGTCTCGACGGGCATCACATGCTGGCGAGGATCCTCGACGCCACCCTCCCGCCCAAGCCATCCGTGATCACGCTTCGGGTCATCTCGATCGTGGTCGGGTTGGGTGTGGCGGTGTGGGCGTGGACCTCGGGTCAGCGTTTCGTGGCCCTCTTCGTGCTCGTTCTCACCTTCTCCGACGTGTTCCCGAGGGCGGTCGGATCGGTGGCCGGAGGTCGTTGAGCAGCCGGACGGTCACCTCCCACCGGGCTAGGCTCGCGACCATGAGCGCATGGTGGTGGCCCCCCCTTTAGAACGGGCCTCGCCGCGACATCGATCCGCCGGAGGCCCCGGCGGTTTTCTTTGTGAGGAAGGACGATGAGCGATCGGAAGCGTGTGTTCTCGGGGATACAACCCACCGGGAACGTCCATGTCGGCAACTACGTGGGGGCGGGACGCAACTACGTGGCTCTGCAGGAGGAGTACGAGACCGTCTATTGCGTGGTCGATCTCCATGCGATGACCATCCCCTACGACCCGGCCGAGCTGCAACGGGGCCGGATCGAGACCGCCAAGATGCTCCTGGCCATGGGGGTCGATCCGCATAGATCGTTGCTCTACTACCAGAGCCAGGTCCCACAGCACGCCGAGTTGGCGTGGATCCTGGGCACCATCACCGGTCTCGGCCAGCTGCAGCGGATGACCCAGTTCAAGGAGAAGTCGGACCGTTCCGGCCAGAACCTGGGCCTGCTCGCCTACCCCGTCCTGATGGCCGCCGACATCCTGATCCACCGTGTCCATGCCGTGCCCGTGGGTGAGGATCAGACCCAGCACCTCGAGTTGACCCGCGACCTGGCGGAGAGGTTCAACCACCGCTTTGGTGACGAGTTCCCCGTCCCCGATCGCATCACCCCCGACATCGGAGCCAGGGTCATGTCCCTCCAGGATCCGACGGCGAAGATGTCAAAGTCGGACCCCGATCCGACGTCACGTGTGCTGCTGCTCGACGACGCCGACACGGTCAGGAGCCGCATCCGCAGCGCGGTCACCGACTCGGAGCGCTACGTCGAGTACGACTGGGACCGCAAGCCGGGGATCTCCAACCTGCTCGAGTTGCTCGCCTTCTTCACCGGCAAACCGGTCGACGACCTAGTGGGTGAGTACCACGACGGGGGATATGGCCCTTTCAAGACGGCCGTCGCCGAGGCGGTTGACGAGGGCCTGGCCCCGATCCGGCGTGCCTACCTGGCTCTCGACGACCGCGAGGTCGCCAGGCTCATGCAGGAGGGTGCGCTCGAGGCGCGGATCCGGGCCGAAGAAACCATGGTCTCGGTCCGGCGCCGTGTCGGGTTGGGCGCCTCGTAGCGTCCTCAACCGGGGGCGGTGATGAAGAGGGCGATGACGCCTATCAGGTTGAAACCGGCGTGGGTGAATATCGCCGGTCCCAGCCGGCCCTTGCGGAGGGTGAGGCGTGCCACCACGAGTCCCATGATGAAGAAGCGCGGGAGGGTGATCACGGCGGCCGCCAGGAACTGGCTGGGGTCGAGGGTCACGAGGTGAAGGGCGGCAAAAGCGATCGACGTGATCAGCAGTGCCGGTCGCCGTCCCCATCGCGCCAGCGTCGTCTGGAGCAGCATCCCCCGGAACATGAGCTCCTCCACCACCGGAGCGAGAAGCGCCGTGCTCAGCATCAGGGCGATACGCGCCGCGGTGGTCAGGTCGCCCACGATCAGCGACTGGATCTCCTGGGGGCTCTCCACGATCGGCAAGCCGACCAGTTGGACAAGCGGTAGGACCAGGATGGCGAGGGCGAACTGGAGCAACATCCCCAGGAGCAGGTAGGCCGGGTCCGATCCGGTGATCGTGAACCCGAGGTCGATCAGGGTGAGCTTGCGCTGTCGGAGCACCCAGGCGATCCCGATGATGTGCCCCAGGTACTGGGCGGGGAGGATCACCGCGAACACGAGGAACGGGGTCAGATCGGGGCCTAAGCGCCAATCCGGCAACGACAGCGGCGGCCACACCGAGGGCGAGCACCAAGAGGAAGTCGCTCAAGCTGGGCGGTGCCGGGAGATGGCTATCGGTCGGTGGAGCCGGTGGCGCCGGTTCGGTCACCCCATCAGGTTAGGTAGGGGAGGAGTCCCCAACCCAGGGTTGGCAGCTACCGCCTGGGTACTCCCCAGCCCTGGGTAGGCCCGTTGATATGGGGACGTCGGGCCCCACTGGTACCGTGGCCGCGGCGACCTTTCTTCGGGCGGAGGTGTGCGGTGGAGATCGATATCGGCATCGGCAAGTCGGCGAGACAAGCCTTCGGGTTCGACGACATCGCCATGGTTCCCAGCCGTCGGACCCGCGACCCCGACGACATCGATATCTCCTGGCAACTCGATGCGTTCCGTTTCGAGTTGCCGATGCTGGGGGCGGCGATGGATTCTGCGCTCAGTCCCGACACCGCGGTCGCCATCGGCCGGCTGGGCGGGCTCGGAGTGCTCAACCTCGAAGGGCTCTGGACCCGGTACGAGGACCCCACTCCCTATTACGACGAGATAGCCGACCTCCCCGCCGAGAAGGCGACCCGTCGCATGCAGGAGATCTATCTGCAGCCGATCGAGTCCGATCTGATCGGGCGACGCATCGAGGAGATCAAGGAAGCGGGTGTGGTCACCGCCGCCAGCCTGACCCCGCAGAAGGTCGCCGAGCTGTCGCCGCTCGCCCTCGAGGCGGGGCTCGACATCCTGGTCATACAGGGGACGGTGGTCTCGGCCGAGCACGTCTCGACCCGGGTCGAGCCACTCAATCTCAAGAAGTTCATCGCCGAGTGCGAGGTGCCGGTGGTCGTCGGCGGTTGTGCCAGCTATTCGACCGCTCTCCACCTCATGCGGACGGGTGCGGTCGCCATCCTCGTCGGTGTCGGGCCGGGGGCGGCCTGCACCACCAGGGCGGTGCTCGGGATCGGGGTGCCCCAGGCCACGGCGATCGCCGACGCCGCCGGGGCCAGGATCCGCCACCTCGACGAGACCGGTCGCTACGTCCATGTCCTCGCCGACGGGGGGATGCGCACCGGCGGTGACGTGGCCAAGGCGATCGCCTGCGGCGCCGACGCGGTCATGCTCGGTTCCCCGCTGGCAGCCGCCACCGAGGCGCCCGGGAGGGGTTACCACTGGGGCATGGCCACATTCCACCCGACGTTGCCGAGGGGGACACGGGTGCAGGTCGGTCAGTTGGGCTCGCTCGCCGAGATCCTCGTCGGCCCGGCGCACGAGAACGACGGGAAGCGCAACCTCTTCGGGGCGTTGCGGACATCGATGGCAACCACCGGCTACGCCGACGTCAAGGAGTTCCAGAAGGCGGAGGTGATGTTGGCGCCGTCGCTGCAGACCGAGGGGAAGGCGCTGCAACGGGCGCAGCGAGTGGGGATGGCCTGACGGGACGGTTGCGCCATGGCTGACGCCCGAGAGCCGGAGGGAGCCGAGACTGACCAACAGCACGACACGGTGCTCGTGGTCGACCTTGGGGCGCAGTACGCCCAGCTGATCGCCAGGAGGGTGCGCGAGGCACACGTTCACTCCGAGATCGTGCCCGCGCACCATCAGCGCGGGCCGAGCTGGAGCAGAGAAGGCCGAGCGCAGTCATCCTCTCGGGCGGGCCGCTCTCGGTCTACGCAGAGAACGCATACCGCATCGACCCGGCCATATTCGAGATCGGCATACCCGTGCTGGGGATCTGTTACGGCCACCAGCTCATCGCCAGCGAGCTGGGTGGCGACCGTCGCCCCCACGGGTGGCGGGGAGTACGGCAAGACCGACCTGGCGGTGACCGCCAAGTCGGTGCTCTTCGAGGATCTGCCCGAGTCGCTCGATGTCTGGATGAGCCACGGCGATGCCGTCACCAGGCCCCCGGCCGGTTTCGTCTCAACTGCCACCAGCGCCGGGTCACCGGTCGCCGCCATGGAGGACCGGGAAAGGCGGCTTATCGGCGTCCAGTTCCATCCCGAGGTCGCTCACACGCCGCGGGGGAGCGAGATTCTCCGCGCCTTCCTATACGACATAGCCGGCGCCCGTCCGACTGGACGTCGCACTCGATCATCGAGCAATCGGTGGCGGCGGTGCGTCGGATGGTGGGCGACGAGAAGGTGATCTGCGCCCTCTCCGGCGGGGTCGACTCGGCGGTCGCCGCCGCCATCGTCCACGAAGCGGTGGGTGACCGTCTCACCTGCATATTCGTCGATCACGGATTGCTGCGGGAAGGGGAGGCAGAGCAGGTCGAGGAGACCTTCCGTCGCCACTTCGGGGTTGATCTGGTCCATGTCAAGGCCGCCGACCGATTCCTCGAACAACTCGCCGGTGTCGACGACCCGAGGTGAAGCGCAAGCGGATCGGCGAGACCTTCATCCGTGTGTTCGAGGAGGTCGCCGCCGACCACGCCGACGCCCGCTTCCTCGTCCAGGGGACTTTGTACCCCGACGTCATCGAATCGGGCACCAGCGATGCGGCCAGAATCAAGAGCCATCACAACGTAGGCGGTCTTCCCGCCGACATGCGGTTCCAGTTGATCGAGCCCTTGCGTGACCTCTTCAAGGACGAGGTCCGGGCCGTGGGGGAGGAGTTGGGGTTGCCCGAGGAGATCGTCTGGCGGCAGCCTTTCCCGGGGCCGGGGCTGGCGGTCAGGATCATCGGCGAAGTGACAGCCGAGAGACTCGAGGTGCTGAGGGCCGCCGACGCCATCGTTGGGGAGGAGATCAGGAGGGCCGGGCTGGGACGTGACCTGTGGCAGGCATTCGCCGTCCTGCCAGCGGTCAGGACCGTTGGTGTCCAGGGCGATAGCCGAACCTATGCGTATCCGATCGTGGTCCGGGCGGTTACCAGCGACGACGCCATGACCGCCGATTGGGCTCGCCTTCCATACGAGATACTCGAACAGATATCGACCCGCGTGATCAACGAGGTCCCCGGGGTGAACCGCGTTGCCTACGACATTTCCTCAAAACCACCTGCCACCATCGAGTGGGAGTGATCAAACGCCGATAACAGTGTCGAGGGGGTTCCCTCTCGACGGTCCCGGTGAACGACAGGTTCTGGAATGACTCTGGTTCGGTTTCATCGAACTGCTGGCGTTGACTCTTGGTGCAATCGCCCTGGTGAGCATCCCGCTCGCCTTCTTCTTCCTCTCCCAAGCGCGCCGCCGCGAGCAAGAGGCGATCGATGCTGCCGGGAGGTCGGTCGAGTTCACCAAGGACATGATGGGGATGGTCGCCCACGACCTGCGCGGACCGCTGCAGACCATCGTCGGTCTGTCCGAGACGGTGCGAGATCGCTGGCGTCACCTCCCCGAAGACGAAGTGGACAACGCCTTGGACACGGTGTCGAGTCAGGGTCGCCGGCTGTCCGGGCTTGTCGAAGACCTGATGGTCATCCCCGGCGCCGAGACGGGCCGGCTCAGGGTGGAGCCGGTGGAGATGGATCTGGTGCCGCTGGTGCGCCGAGTTGCGGAGACGGTCTATGGCGATGAAGGATCGAAGGTCGAGATCGATCTGCCCGACACGGCGTTGGTCGTGGCCGACCCGAACCGCGTCGAGCAGGTCGTCCGCAACCTGGTGGAGAACGCCCGCAAGTACGGACGCCCACCCGTCGTGATCGAGGGTGTGCCACGATCGGGGAGATTCGTGTTGACGGTCGCCGACCAAGGGCCCGGCATCCCGCCGGTGAGGAGGAGCGCCTCTTCGAGCCCTTCGAACGGACCCACGGACAGACGCGCGGGATCGGGCTCGGTCTCCCCATCTCCCGCACGCTCGCCCGCGCCATGGGCGGCGACGTCACCTACGAACCCGAGGCCA
Source organism: uncultured Actinomycetes bacterium (assembly GCA_963758695.1). Taxonomy (GTDB): domain Bacteria; phylum Actinomycetota; class Acidimicrobiia; order Spongiisociales; family DATADW01; genus DATADW01. Next base: position 60,841 of record CAVWWM010000009.1, on the reverse strand, counting down.
CCGCCGGCGCCCGCTTCTGCTTCTCATTGCCGCTAGGTTCCGGGGAATGGGCTCTGGGCTCTGGGTTTCAACCCACAATCATAACCCTGAACCCATAACTGCCGGCAGCGAAGCTTCCGCCTTCTAATCCCATCTCTGTAGTTCTCGGCCGGACCTCGGGTACCATCGACTCCGATGGCATTGTCCGCCGGTCTCGACCGGCAACCCGCCGACTCTCCGCTCTTCGAGGGGCTCAACCCGCGCGCAGCGCGAGGCTGTCGCCGCCACCGAGGGCCCGCTGCTGGTCGTGGCGGGGCCGGCTCGGGGAAGACGCGGGTGCTCACCCATCGGATCGCCCACCTCATCCGCGACCTCGAGGTCCCACCCCACGCCATCCTCGCCATCACCTTCACCAACAAGGCGGCTGACGAGATGCGCGAGCGGGTGGGCCGCCTGGTCGGTGGCGTGGTCCGCTCGATGTGGGTCTCCACCTTCCACTCGGCGTGCGTCCGCATCCTGCGGCGCGAGTCCACCGCCTCGGGTACCGCTCGGCCTTCTCGATCTACGACGAGGGCGATTCGCTCCGGCTCACCGAGATGTGTGTGCGCGACCTCGACCTCGACCCGAAGCGCTTCCCCCCGAGGCGGATTCGCGCCGAGATCTCGCAAGCAAAGGATCGGCTGATCGACTTCGAGTCCTTCCGGGACGAGTCGGGCGGCTTCTACCACGAGCAGATCGCCGACGTCTACCGGCTCTACCAGCAACGACTGCTCGAGGCGTCGGCCATGGACTTCGACGACCTCATCATGGTGGCGGTCGAGCTCTTCGGCGCGTTCCCCGATGTCCTCTCCCAGTACCAGGACCGGTTCCTCCACGTGCTGGTCGACGAATACCAGGACACCAACCACGCCCAGTACATGCTGCTGCGGCTGCTCGCCGAGAAGAATCGCAACCTCTGTGTGGTCGGCGACTCCGACCAGAGCGTCTACGGGTTCCGCGGCGCCGACATCCGCAACATCCTCGAGTTCGAGAAGGACTACCCCGACGCCAGGGTGGTGGTGCTCGACCAGAACTACCGGTCCACCGAGACCATCCTCGACGCCGCCAACGCCGTCATCGCAAACAATGCCAAGCGCAAGCCCAAGCATCTCTGGAGCGAACGAGGAGAGGGCGAGCCGGTCTACCACTACCAGGCCGAGGACGAGCACGACGAGGCCGGGATGGTGGCCGACGAGCTCAACCACCTCGAGGATGTCGGGTACCGGCTGAGTCAGGTGGCTGTCTTCTACCGCACCAATGCCCAGAGCCGGGTGCTCGAGGAGGTCATGGTCCGGCGCGGCATCGCGTACACGGTGGTGGGGAGTGTCCGCTTCTACGAGCGGAGAGAGGTCAAGGACGTGCTCGCCTACCTGCGGGCGGTCGTCAACCCGACCGACGAGGTGGCGCTGAAGAGGGTCATCAACGTGCCAAAGCGCGGGATCGGCTCCACCACCGTTGGACACATCGAGCGCTTCGCCCAGTCGGAGGGTGTCGGGTTTCTCGTTGCCCTGCGACGAGCGGCCGAGGTGACCCAACTGACCGCCAGGGCGCGTTCGCAGGTGGCCGATTTCCTGGCGGTCCTCGATTCGCTGGCCACGGTGGCAGATGAGGGGGGTCCGAAGAGGGCGGTCCAGGCGGTCCTCGACGACACCGGGTACCTGCGCGAGTTGGAGGCGGAGCGAACCGTGGAGGCACTGGGCAGGGTGGAGAACCTCCGCGAGCTCTCGTCGGTCGCCGAGGAGTACGAGGAGATCAGCGCGGGGACCATGGTGGGCGACGAGGAGTGGGACGACCTCGGTGGCACCCGTCGACTCGAGTTGTTCCTGGAGACGGTGACGTTGGTCTCCGACGTGGACGATCTCGAGGAGGCCAAAGAATCGGTCACCCTGATGACCTTGCACAACGCCAAGGGTCTCGAGTTCCCAGTGGTCTTCTTGGTGGGACTCGAGGACGGGGTGTTCCCCCACCTCAGATCGCTCGGTGACCCCGACCAGATGGAGGAGGAGCGACGGCTCGCCTATGTGGGCATGACCCGGGCCGAGGACCGCCTCTATCTGATCAACGCATGGCACCGCACCCTGTGGGGCGGCACCAACTACAACCCCCCGAGCCGTTTCCTGCGCGAGGTTCCGGCGAACCTGGTCAAGGATCTCCCCAAGCGTGAACGAAAGGACCTGCCCGCGGCCCCCTCGCCACGAAAGACGCTGAGCGCCGAGCAGATCGGTCCCGGCGACCGTGTCCGCCATGACAAGTGGGGACTCGGCACGGTGAGGGCTTTGAGCGGTGAGGGCGACAAGGCGGAGGCGGAGGTGCAGTTCGACACCCAGGGTCGCAAGCGGTTGCTCCTCGCCTGGGCGCCGCTCTTGAAGGCGTAGGCCGACCGACCGTCTAGGTCGAGCGTGTCGCCAGCCTCCAGATGAGCAGCACGATGATCGCTCCGACAACCGACCCGATGAGCCCACTGGGCCGGAGAGCCAATCCGTCGCCGGCGATAACGCTGGCGAGCAGCCCGCCGACGAAGGAACCGGCCACTCCCGCAATGAGCGACTGGGCGTTTGGCTTGGTGCCCATCCCGAGCACCAGTTGAGCGATCCAACCGACAGCGAGGCCGAAAACGAGCAGACCGAGGATCAGGAACACGGCGGCAGCGTAACCGGCATCAATCGAGCAATGCTTCCGCCTCGATCTCCACCTTCCAGCGCGGGTCGAGCAGCGCAGCCACCACGACGAACGACGACGCCGGGCGGTTGTCGCCCATCACCTCTCCGTGAACCGGTCCCACGGCTTCCCAGTCGGCGGCATTGGTGAGGTAGACGCGGGTGCGGATGATGTTGTCTGATCCGGCTCCGCACTGATCGAGGGCGTCGAGGATGATCTCCAGGCAGCGGCGCGCCTGGGCGGCCGGGTCGGGGTCACAGCTCCCGTCGGGCCAGACCGGTGCCGTCCCCGAGACAAGGACTCTGTCCCCGACGCGTAGGGCGCGGCTGAAACCGATCACCGGCTCGAAAGGCGACCCCGATGAGACGATCTGACGGTCGGTCAATGCCGGTGGGCGCTTCGAGCCTGGTCTACGTCATCGACCAGTTCGCGCCAGGACTCGGCGAACTTTTCGACTCCCTGGTCCTCCAGGGTTTGAACCACATCGTCGTAGTCGATGCCGACCTCGACCCAGCCGCTGCAACGCGGCTCTCGCTTCAGCGATGTCATCCTTGCCAAACATCCTCGGGTGAGGGTTGCCGTGATCCTTGACGGCGGCGATCGTCTCGAGCGGCATGGTGTCCACGGTGTCGCGCTGCACCAGCGCATCGACGTACATGGTGTCGGGGTAATCCGGGTTCTTGGTGCTGGTGCTCGCCCAGAGCGGCCGCTGCAGGCGCGCCCCGGCGGCTGCGAGGGCGGTCCATCTATCGCCTCGGAACGTGTCGAGGAAGTCCCCGTAGGCCACCCGTGCGTTTGCCACCGCCGTCTTGCCCCGCAACTCCGAGCGCTTCCGGGGTTCCGATCCGCTCCAACCTTGGGTCAACCTCGGTGTCGAAACCGGGATACGAAGAACGAGGCGACCGATATGACCCCATCGAGGCGTCCACCGCTACTGCGGTAGTCGTCTAGCCCGGTGAGGTAGGCCTCCATGATCTCCCGATAGCGGTTGAGCGAGAAAATGAGCGTGACGTTGATCGAGATGCCCTCGCCGATCAGCCGGCGAATGGCAGGCACTCCCGCCGGTGTCGCCGGGACCTTGACATACAGGTTGGGGCGATTCACCTTCTTCACCCAATCGCGCGCCTCGGCGATGGTCGCCTCGGTGTCGCTTGCCACGTCAGGCGAGACCTCCACGGAGACGAACCCATCGCCTCCACCGGTCCGTTCCCAAACCGGCCGCAGCACATCGCACCCAGCCTGGATATCAGCCGTCATCAGGGCGGTGACGATCTCGATCGTGTCCGCGCCCCGACCCGCCAACTCGTCCAATTGGTCGTCGTAGTCGTCGCTCCCGGTGATGGCACCGGCGAAGATCGTCGGGTTCGAGGTGACTCCGGTCACCGCATCCTCTTCGATGAGGCGGGCCAATTCGCCGGTCGTAAGCATCGATCGAGAGAGCTGATCACTCCAGATCGACTGCCCCAGTGCTGTGATGGCATGGAGCGGAGAAGACATGCACAAAGGCTAGACGGAAGGCGGAGAACGGAAGACGGAAGACGGAAGACGGAAGACGGAAGCTATCGGTTCCTCCGGTCCGTTCACTCCCCCCGGCGGGGGGAGTACCCGACGCCGCAGGCGTCGGGGTAGGGGGGCTGGGTTGCTCCCAAAGGTGCGAAGCCGCAGGTCGTTCAACGTTGAGAGCTCGGCAGCCCCCCTACCCGATGCTTCGCATCGGGTCCCTTCCCCGCACCGAGGGGACGGAGAGCAACGGACCGACCACTAGCCTCAAGAAGCCATGTCCCGCCGAATCCTGATAGCCAAGCCAGGGCTCGACGGGCACGACCGGGGCGCCAAGGTGGTCGCACGAGCACTGCGCGATGCCGGATATGAGGTGATCTACACCGGGCTCCACCAAACTCCCGAGCAGGTTGTCGAGGCGGCAGTCCAAGAGGACGTCGACGCCGTCGGTCTGTCTGCTCTGTCCGGGGCGCACATGACACTGTTCCCCCGCGTGGTCGAGCTTCTCGGCGAACGGGACGCTGCGGATATCGTCGTGTTCGGTGGCGGGGTGATACCGGACGCCGATATTCCGCGTCTCAAGGAGGCCGGTATCACGGCGGTCTTCACGCCGGGATCGCCCCTCGGCGAGATCATCGACTGGATTGAAGCGAACGTGCCCGAGAGGTGACATGAAGATCCACGAGTACCAGGCGAAGCAGCTGATGGCGGCGAAGGGAATCCCGGTTCCCCAGGGGGCGGTGGCCTCCACCGCCGAGGAGGCGGTCGCTGCGGTGCGTTCGCTGGTGGAGGCGACCGGCAACCCGGTGGTTGTCGTCAAGAGTCAGATCCATGCTGGGGGGAGAGGTAAGGGGACCTTCAAAGAGTTCCCCGATCTGGGCGGCGTCAGCGTGGTGACGGAGGGGATCGAGGGAGGCGTCGAGGCGACTGAGGCGCGGGTAGGTGAGCTGGCCGAGGGGATGCTCGGATCCACCCTGGTCACCATCCAGACCGGTCCCGAGGGCAAACAGGTCAACCGGCTCTACATCGAACAGGGGATCGACATCGCCCGCGAGCTCTACCTCTCGATCGTGCTCGACCGGAGCGTGGGCCGCAACTTGGTGATGGCTTCCACCGAGGGTGGGACCGAGATCGAAGAGGTGGCTGAGGAGACCCCGGAGAGGATCATCCGGCAAACGATCGACCCGGCTATCGGGCTGGGAGGCTGGCAGGCCGGCGCCATCTCATACGGGTTGGGGCTCACCGGAGACGCCTACCGCAATGGGACGCGTTTTCTCACCACCCTGGCGGCAGCCGCGGCGCAATGGGACACCGACCTGATCGAGATAAACCCCCTTGTGGTCACCACTGCGGGTGAGGTCATGGCGCTCGACGGAAAGATGAGCTTCGACGCCAATGCACTGTTCCGCCATCCCGAACTAGCCGAGCTGAGGGACCCCACCGAGGAGGACCCGGCGGAAATCGAGGCTTCCACGCATGGGCTGTCCTACGTCAAGATGGACGGGACGATCGGGTGCATGGTCAACGGCGCGGGTCTTGCCATGTCCACCATGGACATCATCAAATACGTCGGAGGTGAGCCGGCGAACTTCCTCGACGTCGGGGGCGGGGCCGACGCCGAGCAGGTTGCTGCGGCATTCCGCATCATCACCAAGGACCCCAATGTGCGCGGGATCTTCGTCAACATCTTTGGCGGGATCATGCGCTGCGACACAATTGCTACCGGGGTGGTCGAGGCGGTGCGCCAGGTAGGTCTCGAGGTGCCCCTGGTGGTACGGCTCGAAGGGACCAACGTCGAACTCGGCAAGCAGATCATCGACGAGTCTGGTCTCGACGTGGTCAACGCTCCGGACATGCTCGAAGGTGCCCGCAAGATCGTGGAGCTGGCGGCATGAGCGTCCTGGTGGACTCGGACACCAGAGTCATCATCCAGGGGCTGGGCAAGACCGGTCAGTTCCACACCGACAAGGCGATCGCCTACGGCACGCAGATGGTGGGTGCCGTCCACCCCAGCAGGGCGGGCGAGACGCAGAGCTTCACGGGCGACACCGATCACTCCGGTGTACCCGGTAGGCCCGATACCTACCGGGTGGAGCTACCCATCTTCCACAACGTGGCCGAGGCGGTGGAGGCGACCAACGCCGTCGCCAGCGTCATCTACGTCCCGCCCCCGTTCGCCGCCGACGCCATCATGGAGGCAGCCGACAGCGATGTCGGGCTGATCGTCTGCATCACCGAGGGCATACCGGTACAGGACATGGTGAAAGTCCGCCGCTTCCTCGAGGGCAGACCTGTACGCCTGGTCGGTCCCAACTGCCCGGGTGTCATCACCCCAAAGGAGTGCAAGATCGGGATCATGCCCGGGTACATCCACCAGCCGGGCCGCATCGGGGTGGTTAGCAGGTCGGGAACGCTTACCTACGAGGCTGTTTGGCAGCTGACACAGCTCGGGTTGGGCCAGACCACCGCCATCGGCATCGGCGGCGACCCGGTCAACGGCACCAACTTCCTCGACGCCCTCGGGTTGTTCAACGACGACCCGGCGACCGAAGGGGTGCTCATGATCGGTGAGATCGGCGGTACCGCCGAGGAGGACGCCGCGGCGTGGGTCGCCGAGAACATGGACAAGCCGGTGGCCGGGTTCATCGCCGGGACCACCGCACCGCCCGGAAGGCGGATGGGCCATGCCGGGGCGATCATCTCGGGCGGCAAGGGCACGGCCGCCGACAAGATCACCGCCATGGAGACCGCCGGGATCACAGTGGCTCCAACCCCCACCCAGATGGGGGAGGCGATGGTCGAGGCGCTGGGCGGATCCGGTCCGTGAGTCCACGACACCTCGAGCTGATCCGGGCTGAGGGCGCTGCCCTCGGACGCGCCGCCCGGATCGACCCCACCCGCCCCGTGCCCCGGTACCCGAGTTGGTCGGTCGCCGACCTCGTGGTCCACGTCGGAAGCGTCCATCGGAGGACTCTGCGCATCGTCGAGGAACGCGCCCAAGAACCGGTGGATCGGGTGTACCCCGACACCGACGAGCCCGACGAGGTCCTCGCCTGGTACGACGACGGGCTCGATGCGATGGCCGAGGCCTTCGAGGTAGCGGACTCCGCCACGGAGGTGTGGGGTCTGGTCCCCTCCTGCAGTGTCGGGTGGTGGCAGCGTCGTATGGCGGTGGAGACTTCCATCCACCGATGGGATGCCGAGTCTGCGCACGGGCCCGCCAATGCCATCGACCCAGAACTGGCCGTAGAGGCGATCGACGAATTTGCCCAACTACCGGCGTTCCGCCTCACAACGGCCAACCTCGGCGAACCAGGAACGGCCCTCACGCTGTCGGCTACAGATCAGCCGGCGTCGTGGCGCCTCGCCCAGGGTGCCGACGGCGGTGTGACTCTGGGACGAGCCGGTGGAGAGGAGGGCGGCGCGACCGTTTCGGGGACGGCCTCGGATCTCTACCTCGACATGGTGGGAAGGACCGCCGGCTCGCTCTCCGCCGAGGGAGACATCACCGTCATCGAGGCCTGGAGGTCGATGACCCACAGCCTCCCAGACGCCGTCCGCTGAACCAGGGAAGACGGAAGTCGGAAGACGGAAGTCGGAAGTAGCGCTCGATCCCCGCAGGCGTGAGGACCCGCTGCGGATTTCATTCCGTCCCCCCGCAGGGGAAGGTACCCGCTGCGCAGCAGCGGGTAGGGCGGCTGCCGAACTCCCAAATGTGCTCGATTTGGATTCGGGCTGAACCCCCATGGCAGTTGTCGCCAACCCGGGTTCGAGACTTCGTGACCTCTGGCTGCCGTCTGCCGTCTGCCGTCTTCCCTGGCGGTGTGTCATTCCAGAGCACACGATCCGCCCCAACTGAACGGACTGCGGCACAACAGCGACCTATACACTCCCGGCCCTGCGTCGAGGGAGTGATTAGGTGGATCCGATTGGTTGGATCGTCATCGCGGTGGTGGTGCTTCTCGTCTTGTGGGTGGTTCTCACCTACAACTCGCTGGTCAAGCATCGCAACCGGGTGGACAACTCGTGGGCCCAGGTCGAGGTCCAACTGAAGCGACGGTATGACCTCGTGCCCAACCTGGTGGAGACGGTCAAGGGGTACGCCACCCACGAGCAGGAGACGTTTGAGCGTGTCGTCGAGGCGCGGAATGCTGCGGTCTCCGCTGGCACCATCGAGGAACAGGCGCAGGCGGAGAACGTGCTCACCGGCGCCCTCCGGCAACTCTTCGCTCTCGGCGAGGCATATCCGGAGTTGCGGGCCAGCGAGAACTTCGCCGGCCTCCAGGCTCAGCTGGCCGAGACCGAGGACAAGATCGCCGTTTCACGCCAGATCTACAACGACAGCGTCCTGACCTACAACACCCGGGTGCAGAGCATCCCGAGCAACATGGTGGCCGGCGCAACCGGCTTCTCCGTTCGTCCCTTCTTCGAGGCCCCGGCGGAAGCCGACGAGGCGCCCCGAGTCCAGTTCTGACCGAGGTGAGATGCGCTCCGCCTGCCGCTGGCTGATTGGATCGCTGCTCGGTGCAGCAAGCCTTTTGCTGACGGCGGGCCCGGCACTGGCGCAAGAGTTCGAGCTTCCGTCAGCCGACGTCGAGATCCAGGTCTCGCCCGACGGTTCAGTGATCGTGACTGAGCGGATCACATTCTCGTTCGACGGCTCGTTCTCAGGTGCCTACCGCGAGATCCCTCTGCGCGGCGGCGAATCGATCAGCGAGGTCGGCGTCAGCGAGGGAGGAACCAACTACCGGCTGGGTGCATCGGCCGAGCTTGGCTCGAGCGGGTCGCCGGGCACATTCGGTACCAAAGACCTGGGCGACCGGCTCCGGGTTGTATGGCACTACCAGGCAACCGACGAGCAGCGGACATTCACCGTCAGCTACCGGTTCACCGAGCTGGCCACCGCTTGGGACGATGTCGTCGACATCAATATGCAGGTTTGGGGATCTGAGTGGGAGGTGCCGGTGGACCGTCTTACCGCCCGCCTCACCGTCCCCGGCACACCCGAACAGGTCCTTGTCTGGGGACACCCGGCTTCGGTCGAGGGCGAAACGTCGCTCGGTGCCGACGGTCGGTCTCCAGAGCTAGAGACCTCCGATGTTCCCGCCGGGCAGTGGGTCGAGCTCCGGGTGGCGTTCAGCAGAGATGCTCTCGAGTCGGTGCGTGGCGCCCGGGTCAGGGAGGGAGACGGGCTGCCCGAGATCCGCGCCGAGGAGGAGAGGGCCGCGGAGCAAGCCAGCAGCGACGCCGCCAACACCCGCATCATGGTGTTCGGGTTGATCGGGCTGGTTGCTCTTCCCGCCCCGCTCACCTGGCTGTTCGGCTACCTGCGTTGGGGTCGCGAGCCCAACGTCGCATATGACCGCGAGTACGAGCAAGAGCCGCCGTCGGATCTTCCCCCCGCCCTGGTCGGCGCCTTGCGCACCCAGGGCGTGGTCGGTACGCCAGAATTCACCGCGACGCTGTTCGACCTGATCCGCAGGCGCATCATCTCCGCCCGTTCTGTGCAGGTCGAGCGGAAGACATGGATGGGTCTCCGCACCGAGACGGTCTCCGATCTCGAGCTGTCTCTCGGCACCGAGAACACCGTCGACCTGGTGGAGCAACCGGTGATGGCGGTGATGCGGAGAGTCCTCGCCGATGGGCCGGTGGCCATCACGGAATTGCGCCAACGGATCAGGGACGACGTTCGAGCCAACGCCTCGTCGTATCAGGATTTCCGTCAGGAGGCCCCTGCACTCCTCATTGAGCGCAAGCTGCTCACCAGGTCTCGCCGGGGGGTGCCGGTGACGATCGCCATCGGGGCCGGAGTGGTGGCCGTGGGATTGATCTGGCTGGCTACCAGGACAGAGAGCGGGTTCTCCTCGGTCCTCATCCCCGCCGCCATCGCCATCCTCGCAATCAACGCCGTGCTCTTCTTCTTCATCTGGGCCTTCCGCCGGGCGTGGGTGAAGCGAACCCCCGATGGCATGCTTGAGACCGAACGGTGGGAGGCGTTCCGTCGCTACCTGAGCGATTTCTCACGTCTCAAGGAGGCGCCCTCGATCTCGCTGGCACTATGGGAGCGGTACCTCGTCTACGCCATAGCCTTTGGCATAGCCGACGAGATCCTCGCCTCGGCTCGGCTCCACGCCCCCGAGGAACTCCACCAGTCGAGCACCATCTACTGGTACGGACACCAGGGGATGAGCGGCGGGCTCAGCGAGAACGCCTTCAGCGGGTTGAGCAGCGCCTTGTCCGGGGCCTTCACGCCGCCAGGGTCGAGCGGCTCAGGTGGGGGGTTCACCGGCGGCGGTGGCGGTGGTGGCGGCGGTGGCGGTGGGGAGGGGCCTGGTGAGCCAGGACCGCTGACATCCCCGCTATCCGAACCGGCCGGCGTCGGCGGCGGCGTACCCGGCAACAGCTAGATCGGCGGTCCGCACCTTGGTCAGCCGTCTAAGGATCTCCTCGACCCGGAATGCAGGTATGGCGCAGGTGTGCTCGTCGTCGCCCATTCCGGTCCGCGCCCGGCTCAACGCACAACCAAAGCTGGCGGCGACCCGGCCCTCGTCGAGAGCACGGGGGATGATCTGGCACTGCGGCTTTCCGGTCACCTCGAGGTCGGGGACGGCGTCGGCCAACTCCATTAGCTGGCGGGCGTCGAGTCTGAGGAAGACGATGTCGGGCTCTTCGGCACCGGCGAGCGGGCCGTAGACGATGGCTCCCGGCGCGGTCGCCACCTGAGGAACCCCGGCAAACGCCTCCATGGTGACCCACCCCACGTCGAGCAGGGTGGCAACGTCGTCCTTGTCGATGATTTCTTCGGCGGCGGCGAAGCCGTGGGTGAAACGACCGACGCTGCAATTGCCGTGGTCGGCCGCCACTGTGGAGAACCGGCTATCCGTCGCATGCATCCAGAAGACACAAGAAGCCGGCACGCGGCCACTCCGACCGTCGATGGTGAGGTCGGACATCGGTGCGTCGAATGCCGGAACACCGGGGGGCGGGTCGGAGTGGAAGCTGATCGCCAGCGGCGGGTGCGCCAGTCCCAACGTGGTGGTGAGGTCTCGGGCCGCCTCGGTCCAGTCCATGGTCTCAGTCCCTTCTGTCCGACCGCGCCATGGTCCCACACCAGATGTGCGACCGGGTACGGCCGAGGGTCAAGCCTCTCCCATCGCCATGCCGACCTTGGCCGACACCTCGGGGATCCGTCTGAGGCGCGCCTTCTTGAGGTTCTCCCTCACCACCCAGATGAGGTCTGGGTCACCGGACTGAGCCATCCGCAACAGGAGTTCGATACCGGGCTCCGGCACTGAGGCGACCGCCACTCCAACCGTGTACCCGAGGCCCCGGCGCAGAACCGCGGATGTCGTCGCGGCGTCGATCTGAGGCTGGAGTGCCCGCCAGCACGCCCACCGCGGCTTCCTGGATGGAAAGGGCGTCCGCGCCCCGGACGGGGCGGTCGAGAAGCGCCGGCTCGGCGACCGCCGCTGCGGCGGCTCTCACTTCGAGTGGTTGTCCGTCACTCACCCAGGACCATAGGGCGGCAAGCGTTCGGTCCCAGTTGGCGGCGAGCATCGTCTGCAAACCGGCGGCGACCAGCTCGCGCACCCGCCAGCGGGCATCGCCCGCAGAGCGGCGTAGCTTGGCCAACTCAGCGTCCCACCATTCCGGTCGAGTTACCGCAGCCTGGGCGTAGGCAAGCGGTGCCACTGCAGGGAGGATCTCGCCCGGATCGTTTGGCGGTGCCTGCTCGATCGTGGTCGCCGCCCATCTGTCGAGAACGGTCTCCAACGACTCCTCCGCTTCGGGATGCGCCGCGATCTGGCCGGCCATACGACCCACCGCCATCGCCAGGGACAGGTTCATCCGTGGCCCCGGTAGCCGGCTGTTGGACTTGAGGTGCTCCTCGAGTGGTCCCGCCTCACCGGCGAGCGCCCGGTCGAACAGAGGCGCCAACAACTCTTCTTCCGTCGCCACCCATTCCTCCGACGGCGGGTCTGGCAAGTTAGCGGGCGAGGGGTTGCGGGGACGGAGCGACCCTAAGATCGTCAGTCCTGGTGTCGTTGCCCATGCCCATCGCCGTCCTCGTGTCCGGGTCGGGCACCAACCTCGAAGCGCTGCTCGACGCCGCGGCCGACCCGGCATTCGGGGCCCAGGTGACGGTGGTCATCTCCGACCGACCCGGGGTCAAGGCAATCGACAGGGCGGAGGATGCAGGCATTCCCGCAGAGATCGTCGACTGGTCAGACCACCCGCGACAGGGAGGCCTTCACCATCGCTGTTTGCGACACCGCCGAGCAGCATGGTGCCCAGGCGCTCGTCCTGGCCGGGTTCATGCGGGTGCTCGCTCCCGTGGCGATGCGGCGTTTCCCCCACCGCATCCTCAACATCCACCCCTCGTTGCTCCCATCGTTTCCGGGAAGCCATGCCGTCGAGGAGGCACTGGCCCACGGGGTCAAGGTGACCGGCGTGACCGTCCACTTCGTCGACGAGCAGGTGGACCACGGTCCGATCATCGCCCAGCAAGCGGTCGCCGTGCTCGAGGGCGACACCTCCGACACCCTTCATTCCCGGATCCAGGTCGAGGAACACCGGTTGTACCCCGAGGTGGTCGCTGCCTTTGCCCGCCACCGACTCCGGGTCGACGGGCGCTCCGTCGTCTGGGACGCACCATGAACGCCGGAAGGGTGCGCGTCCGACGCGCCATCCTCTCCGTGTCCGACACGACTGGTTTGGTCGACCTCGCCGGTCGCCTCGCTGCGGCGGGTGTGGAGTTGATCGCCAGCGGCGGGACGGCGGCGACCCTCGTCAGAGGCGGGCCTCGAGGTGACCCCTGTGGCCGAGTTGACCGGCTCGCCCGAGATCCTCTCCGGACGGGTGAAGACTCTGCACCCAGCGGTGCATGGCGGGATCCTGGCCGACCCGGGCCGACCAGAGCACCTCGAAGACCTCGAGAAACACGGCATCGGGCTCATCGACCTGGCCGTGGTGAACCTCTACCCGTTCGCCGAGACGGTGGCGCGTCCGGGGATCGGCCACGACGAGGCGGTCGAGCAGATCGACATCGGCGGCGTCGCCCTGATCCGTGCCGCCGCCAAGAACCACGCCCGCGTCGGTGTGGTGGTCAGCCCTGATGACTACGAAGAGGTGGCTGTCGCAGTTGAGCAGGGCGGGCTCGACGACCCACTACGGCGACGTTTGGCCAGGCGAGCCTTTTTTCACACCGCCCGCTACGACGCCGCCATCCTCGGCTGGCTCGAAGGGGAGAGCGCGGTTCCCGAGACCTTGGTCCTCCCGCTCGAGAGGGTCGCCGGGCTTCGTTATGGCGAGAATCCCCATCAAGACGGGGCGATCTACCGGATCTCGGGCAGAGACCCGTGGTGGTCCAACGCCGACTTGCTCCAGGGCAAGGAGATGTCGTTCAACAATTACGCCGATGCCGCTGCCGCCTGGCGCCTGGTGTGGGCCTTCCCCGAACCGGGCGCAGCGATCGTCAAGCACACCAACCCGTGTGGCGTTGCGTTGCGTCCCTCGATGGATGCGGCCTATCGCGCCGCCTGGGATTGCGACCCGCTCTCGGCTTTCGGAGGTGTGGTTGCTTTGAACCGCCCTCTTGACGCCGCCACCGCCGAGCGCATGGGCGAGTCGTTTCTCGAGGTTGTCATCGCCCCCGAGGTCGAGCCGGCGGCCGCGTCGACGCTCGCCGAGAGAAAGGGCCTGCGGATTGTCGTCGCCCCACCGCCCACCGGGGATGGGATGGAACTGCGATCGATCGAGGGCGGTTTTCTCGCCCAGACGGCTGACCAGGTCGACCTTCGTGGTCCGGACTGGAAAGCTGTCACCTCCCGCCAGCCCACACCCGAGGAGTGGTCCGACCTCGAGTTCGCCTGGACGGTCGCCGCTCACACCAAGTCCAATGCGATTGTGATCGCCACAGATCGAACCGCCATCGGGATCGGTGCCGGTGACCAGAGCCGGGTGGGGGCGGCCGAGCGGGCGGTGCTACGGGCCGATCACCGTGCGGCCGGTGGCTCGGCGGCGAGCGAAGCTCTCTTCCCCTTCCGCGACGGGATCGACACGCTGGCGGCTGCAGGCGTCACCGCGGTCATCGAGCCGGGTGGCTCGGTCAGGGACCAAGAGGTCATCGCTGCAGCCGAGGAGCACCACATGGCACTCGTCTTCACCGGCAAGCGCCACTTCCTTCATTGATCGGAGTGACCGCCCCCGCTGAAGAGCCGTCGGTGGCCCGACTGTGACCGCGGCAATCCTCGACGGACGCCCGGTGGCAAGCCAGGTCAAGTCGGAGGTGACTCTCCGGGTGGAGGCGCTGCGGGCCTTTGGGGTGAAACCTGGTCTCGCCACGGTGGTGGTGGGGGATGACCCGGCATCGCATCTCTACGTGCGGCACAAGCGGCGCGACGCCGAAGAGGTCGGCATCCGCAGCATCCACCACGAGATGCCGGCGGATACCGGCCGTGTGCACCTCGAGGCGGTCATCGACGAGTTGAACAACGATCCCGGCGTCCACGGAATCCTGGTTCAGCTTCCACTCCCCGAGGGACTCGATTCCGACACCATCACCGAAAGGGTCGACCCAGCGAAAGACGTGGATGGCCTCCATCCATTCAACCTCGGCCTGCTCGTGCTCGGCCGCCCCGGTCTGCGACCGTGCACCCCGAGCGGAATCCTCCGATTGTTGGAGCATCATGGGCTGACGACGTCGGGCAAACGGGCTGTGATCGTGGGCCGATCTTTCCTGGTTGGACGGCCGCTGGCGCTGATGATGAGCGCCCGCGGCGCCGATGCCACCGTGGCGATCGCCCACACGCGGACACCCGACCTGGGAGCGCTGACCCGCGAGGCGGATGTGCTGGTGAGCGCGGTGGGCGTCCCGAGTCTGATCACCGCAGATCTGGTCAAGCCGGGTGCCGTTGTGGTGGACGTGGGAACCACCCGCACGGAAGATGGTCTGCGCGGCGACGTCGACTTCGATGGGGTGCGAGAGGTCGCCGGCGCCATTACCCCGGTCCCAGGGGGCGTCGGGCCTATGACCAGGGCGATGCTGCTGGTCAACACGGTGACCGCCGCCGAGCAAGACCACTTTTGGCGTCACTGAACGCGCCATGACCGCGTCCGGTGACGCCAAAACGGATCTTCCCGTTACGACCTAGGGTTCGCCGCCAGGCAAACACGAGGAGCCAACCGAATGTCGACGGCGATCACGATGGGTGCGGACCGGCTGGAGGTGCCAGACGATCCGACTATCCCCTTCATCGAGGGGGACGGGATAGGGCCGGACATCTGGGCCGCCGCCAGCCGGGTGTTCGATGCCGCGGTCGAGAAGTCGTATGGAGGCGACCGCCGGATCGAATGGCTCGAGGTGCTCGCCGGCGAGAAGGCGTACAACTCCGTGGGTCAGTGGCTCCCCGACGAGACAGTCGCTGCCTTCAACAGCTACCTCGTCGGGATCAAGGGTCCACTAACCACCCCGGTTGGCGGTGGGATCAGGTCGCTCAACGTGGCGCTTCGCCAAACCCTCGATCTCTACGCCTGCGTCCGCCCCATCCGCTGGTTCGAAGGAGTGCCGTCGCCGGTCCGTCATCCGGAGCTCGTCGACATGGTGATCTTCCGCGAGAACACCGAGGACGTGTACGCCGGCAAGGAGTTGGAAGCGGGAACCGAAGGCGCCGCCCAGATGCTCGCCTTCGTCAGGGAGACCTTCGGATGGGACATCCGCCCCGATAGCGGGATCGGGCTCAAGCCGGTCTCGGTCACCGGGTCGAAGCGGCTGGTGCGCGCCGCCATCCAACATGCTCTGGAGAACGAGCGCCGCTCGGTCACGCTGGTCCACAAGGGCAACATCATGAAGTTCACCGAGGGGGCGTTCCGGTCCTGGGGGTACGAGGTGGTGCGCGACGAGTTCTCCGGAACCGCGGTGTCCTGGGAAGACTGCGGTGGCGAGCCGGGGGACAAGCTTCTCGTCAAGGACGTTATCGCCGATGCCATGCTCCAGCAGGTGCTCACTCGCCCCGCCGAGTACGACGTGATCGCCACCACCAACCTCAACGGCGACTACATCTCCGACGCTCTGGCTGCGCAGGTGGGTGGGATCGGGATTGCACCAGGTGGGAACATCAACTACGTGACGGGCCACGCCGTGTTCGAGGCCACCCACGGAACGGCACCCAAGTACGCCGGTCAGGACAAGGTGAACCCGGGCTCGGTGATCCTGTCCGGGGAGATGATGTTCCGCTACCTCGGATGGCGAGAGGCCGCGGATCTGATCGTGGCCGGCATGGAGCGGGCCATCGGCGATCGAATCGTCACCTATGACTTCGCCCGGCTGACCGAGGGAGCGACCGAGGTGCCAACTTCGAAGTTCGCCGACGCGGTCATCGAGCGGATGTGAGCCGCGCTCTCTGAGCACAGTCCCTCAACGCGAATGACGGGCCGCCTGGCGACGACCCGTCATTCATCTACCCCAAAATCCCCGGTGGGGGCTGAGATCAGTGTTCCCCGTCACTGAGCTCAGCCCCACCGCACCTCTCCGTGCCACCCTCTTGAGCCTTGCGGCAACCCCCTTGGGTACGGAGCGGTGATCGCCGGTTCCCTTGCGAGGACCGAACCGACTCTTTTCGCATCCCCAACTGATTCCCACCCCTGGTGGGCTGATACAGATTGTTGTGTTGCGACAGGACGCGGTCAATGGGTCGATGAACCCATATCGGGACGAAATACCGGCTCTGGCTACCCTTCCGGCTCCACAACAGCGAAAAATCGGGAGAAGGCATGCGCAAGGTGACCGTGGTTGGTGCCGGGAAGTACGGGTCGACGACGGTGCAGCGCATCGCCGAGGCAGACCTGGTCGATGAGGTCGTGATGACCGACATCGTCGAGGGCCTCCCCCAGGGTCTGGCGTTGGACATGAACCAGGCACGGCCCGTCGAGCGCTACCGGACCGTGGTCGTCGGTACCAACGACTACGCCGACACCGCCGGCAGCGATGTTGTGGTGATCACCGCCGGGCTGCCGCGCCGGCCCGGCATGTCACGGATGGATCTCCTCGAGGCCAATGCCAGGATCGTCAAGGGCGTGACCGAGGCGGTGGTCGCAGGGTCGCCCGAGGCCGTTGTCATCGTGGTCACCAACCCGCTCGATCACATGACGACGCTCGCCGCCGACGTGTCCGGGTTTCCCCGAAGCCGAGTGATAGGCCAGGCGGGGATCCTCGACTCGGCTCGTTTCGCCCATTTCATCGCCGAGGCCACGGGGAGCGACATCCTCGAGGTGGAGGCGCTCACCCTGGGCAGTCACGGTGAGACCATGGTCCCGGTGCCGTCGCGCTGCACCGTGGGCGGGAGACCTCTCACTGATGTGCTCGACGCCGAACAAATCGATGCGCTTGTCGAGAGGACTCGGGAGGGGGGAGCCGAAATCGTCGGTCTACTCAAGACCGGGAGCGCCTACTTCGCCCCATCGAGCGCCGCCGCCCAGATGGTCGCCGCCGTGCTTGGCGACACCAACGAGGTGCTCCCCGTCTGTGCCTGGGTGGATGGCGAGTACGGAATCGATGGCGTCTACCTGGGAGTTCCCGCCCGGATTGGCGCCGGCGGGATCACCGAGATCGTCGAGTTGCCACTCACCGACGACGAATTGAATGGGCTCCGCGAGGCTGCCGGAGCGGTCAAAGAGAAGGTCGACGAGTTGAGCGAGATCGATCTCGGCTGACCACCGCTGGGAGGAAACCCGCACGGGGAGCCGATCCGTGCTTGTCGATCCTGCCGATGGTGCTTAGAGTGACAACAGTGTTATTCCTGCCAAGGAGGGCAGAACCATGACCAAGAGCGATTTGGTGGAGGCCGTAGCCTCCGCCACCGGCGGAAGCAAGGCTTCCGCATCAACCGCGGTGGACGCGGTTTTCGACTCGATCACCGGCGCGCTCAAGGGCGGCGACAAGGTGACGATCACCGGATTCGGGACATTTGGTGTGTCAGACAGAGCCGCTAGGACGGGTGTGAACCCCCGTACCGGCGAGAAGATCAACATTGCGGCCCGCAAGGCCCCGAAGTTCACCGCCGGTTCCCAACTCAAGTCCGCCGTCGCCGGCTGACCCCGTAACCCAACCAACAAACGAAGGGCCGCCCCACGGGGCGGCCCTTTCATTGACGGGGTGCGCTCTGTCTAATACTCGACGTCCATGCCGGCGACGGCGTTGCTCCATTGCTGGACTGCCGATTGGTGCATCATCAGCTTGGCCAGGTTGCCCCCGACCTTGAGCTTGCCCTGCATGAAGGCCATCTGCGTGTTGAGTTCGCCCTTGGAGACGGCGACAGCGGTGGGGTATTCGTTGGTGACGGTCACGTCGGGGCCCTCCAGGTTGCCAAGCGCAAGCTCGGCGGTACCGCCCCCTGTCTTCAGGTAGTAATTGGCATCACCATCTGGGGTGTCGGTCACCGTGAACTGGATGCCGAGGTCTGCGTTCCCGATGGCGCTCTTGAAGCCGTCGTGGCCGTTCAATGCTTCGGTTGTCGATTGGGCCCACTCCTCGGAGAGGAACTTCACGGCCATGGGGAGATCTCCTCTGTAGCGACCCTGGCGAGGGTAGCAACCGGCCCCTGTTCAGCCTCCGGCGACCAATTCGACGAGCCCCGCCGCCTCGCGTCGGGACACCGGGCGTAGCGGTAGACGGGGGACACCTGGACGGAGCCCAAACCCGGCGGCGGCGGCCTTGACCCCGGGGACGCCGTGGACCTCGATCCCACGGCTCATGGCGGTCAGCTGTCGCTGCCATGGGCCGGGTCTGCGTCGTTTCACCACCTCGGTGACCAGCGTCGGGGCGTAGTTGGCGCTGGCGGTGATCGCCCCGTATGCCCCGGCTGAGACCGCTTGGCTCAGCGCCGCTGAAGATCCGCAGAAGAGGAAGAAGCCATCAGTGCAACCGGCCACCAGGTCGCCCATCCGCACCGGGTCGCCGCCCGAGTCCTTCATGCCCACGATCTTTGGGTGCTCCGACAGCTCGGCCGCCACCTCGGTGGGGAGCGGGTAGGCGGTGTAGGTGGGGACCGAGTAGAGCATCAGGGGAACCGGCGCATCGCCAGCCAGGTCGATGTAGAAGCGCTTGACCAGTGGATGGCGGTTGCGGACCAGGGTGGTCGGGGTGATGACAAGAGCCCCGTCGGCGCCACCCGCCGCCACCTCGGCAAGCTGCGCACGTGCCACCCGTTCGGTCTCGGCGACGACGCCGCCGAGCAGAAAGGGCCGGCGTCCCAACTCGTCGCGCGCCGTCCGCAGGAGTTCCTCCCGCTCACCCGGCTCGAGGTAGGCACCTTCTCCGGTGGACCCGGCGATGAGGAACCCATTGATCCCCTGGTCGGCGAGGGTGCGGAGGTTGTGACGGTGCGAATCGAGATCGAGCTCACCGTCTTTGGCGAACGGCGTCACAAGCGCCGGCATGACCCGTGGGGGAGTACGCATGGCCGGGCAGGGTAACGCTGATTACTGGGTCAGCCCGTCGACCTCGTACGGGTTGACGTCGACACCTACGCCAACCAATTCGTCTGGGAGCGAACCGGCGGGAAGGACGTACCCAGAGAGTTGGAGCAGGTCATCCCTCTCGTCGTATCGGAGGAAGTCCAGCCATAGGGCGTCCCACACTGCCTCTGGCATGTCAAGAGGGGTGTCGTCGATCAGCCCATCGAACAAAGCCTGACCGAGTCCTGTATCTCCTATGCATAGATCGTTCCACGGCCCGAGCAGGAGAAATGCCTGTGAACCGGGTATGGGTCGGAGCTCGCAGACGAACTCTTCCTGGTCGTGAACGACCGAGTCGTATGTGACGACGGCCTGAACGAGATTGAGGCCAGCTACCCCCGTTCCCGTCAACCACTCGACCCCGGCTATATGAAGCCCGGCGAATTGGGTGATTGAGCCCGCGTCGACCACCGGCACGTAGTAGTAGTGGCCGCTGAGCGCGGTGGAGTCGATCAGCGACCCGATGCAGTCGGTGGTTGCCCCGATGCTTCCGGCGCCGCTGCAGGCACCGTCTATACCCGGGTCGAGTCCCAACTGGCCGCCATCACCCAGAGAGCCCTCATCGAGGATCGCTTCCAGTTCCACCAGAGGGTCGGTGAGCTGGGTGTCCAGCCAATTGTTCAACTGGTTGCTGCCGGGTGTCACGCAGTCGTCAAACCTCGTGGATCCGTCGAATTTGGCGATGAGATGGTCGATTCCTTCGAGCAAATTGACGACGAGCGGGATCCCGATGGATGGGGTGCAGCGGGGGCTATCTATCACGAG
Source organism: uncultured Actinomycetes bacterium (assembly GCA_963758695.1). Classification (GTDB taxonomy): domain Bacteria; phylum Actinomycetota; class Acidimicrobiia; order Spongiisociales; family DATADW01; genus DATADW01. The sequence continues at coordinate 40,387 of CAVWWM010000009.1, read as the reverse complement.
GAGTCGGGACAGGCAGGCGGTGTTCGCCAAAGGACTCCCAATGTCGACACACGCCAGCGAGGGAGCAGCAGTCTCGACCATGAGCGGCGCCATCCGGCCTTCGGCCCGCGGGAGGATTGCCGCAGCGGCTTCCCGCCTAGTTTCGATCGACGGGCCGAAAAACGGTCCGCTGGCCTGGTCCGGAATGCCGACCCAGGTCTGACCCACCCAGTTGTCAGGAGTGTTCAATCCGTAAGAGGCCACCGACATGCAATCGGTGATTGGAGAAAACGGCACGACCGTCGGGGCGGGCATCTCACAACCGGTAAGGGAAACAGGCTCCCCAAGGTTGTTGGTGACGAATTCCTCCGCCGCGTCTTGCATCGGATTGATACCCAGATAGGAGTCATTTGCAGCAGCCAGGGCGGCGAAGTCGGCCGCGTTCTGGTCGAGTCTTCCCTGGCTCATCGCCATCCCGACGTCGATGACGATGGCCGCGATCCCGAGAAACGCCACCATCCCGGCCGCCAGCAACAGCAACGAGACCCCCGACTCGTCCTCGTGGACGCGCCGAAGCAATCGAATCAACAGGAACCCCCTCCACCGGGCTGTTCCAATCGGGCGGTTGCGGTTTCCGAAAGGGGGAGATTGTTGAAGTAGGGGACGTACCCGGAGATGCCGGTGTATGTGCCCGATGCGGTTGCCGTGACCTGACTCCCGGAACCGCTCGCCGATATACCGGGACTGATGACCGTGCCGTTCAGCAGGTCGTCTAACTGACCGCAGGCCGGCCCAATGTCCTCGCCGACCGCGGTCAGCCGAGCCGCCTCTGCCGCGGCATGTCGCATGGTGATCTGGGCACTCAACGCGAGGCCCGCCTCGATGATCCCTAGCAAGAGGAGCAGCAGGATCGGCAGAGCCAGGGCCAACTCGACCAGGACAGCACCGCGCTCGCGCTTGTCGCGGCTTGTTTTCACCATGGCTGAATCCTGTTGCTCTGCGATGTCGTTCCCCCACGCTCCGTGACGGAAATGGTACCTCGTTGAGAGGGAATCGGTCGATCCGGGTGCGCAATTGAGCGCTCCGAGTGGGGAGCGATCGATTTATGCGTTCCAGCGGCCTCCAAAGGGCGTCCGAAGCCGGACCAACCTCACAGATCGCGCCGGCGCACCGTCCGCAATGCCAGGAACAGCAGCAGCCCGGTGAGGGCTGCTGCCCACACGAGGAATGCCACCGTCGGTGGCTCGGCCGAGGCGAATGGCAGACCTTCGCTCATGGCAACCAGATCCGGGGCGGAGGCGTAGTAGGAGGCCGCCCTCCACAGGGCGTCCGATGTGATGCCCAGGCTCACCGCGATCCCGATGTTCACCATCGTTCCGTTTCCCACGGCCGATCCGAAGGTCTCGATCAGCCCCGCCAACCACGCCACCCCGAATAGCGAGAAGGCGGCCACACCGGCAGCGACGACCGAGAAACGGGCGCTGAGAGCCATTGCCAGCGTGAGCACGGCGATCACCTGGAAAGCCATCAGCCCCACGGCCCTTGGCATGGACAGTGCGGCGTAGTCCGCTGTTGCAGTGGCGATCGCTATCACAGAGAGGGTCATCACCGCGGCGAAGACCGCCACCAACACGGCGAGTGCCGCCCACCGCTCCAGCACCCAGCGCGCTCTGCTCACCGGTCTGGCGAGCACGGCGGCCGCCAGCCCGGAGTCGAGTTCGGGAGCGACGGAGCCTGCCCCAAGGGTGATGGCGAGCAGCGAGCCGACAAATGAGGACACGTAGAGCGCCAACACGGTGAGAACCCCGGTAGTGACTGCCGCCTCGTCGCTGGCAGTGCCGCCCAGCTCATCGACCAACAGCGTCATCCCCAGCGCAAACAGCCCGAGAAATGCAGCCGCCAGCACCGCGACCCAGACGAAGATCCTCCGCTGCACCGCTTCCCGCACGACGGCCATCGCAATCGGAAATCTCATCGGTCGCCCCCGGTGACCAACTCGGAGAAGGCTTCTTCGAGCGTCCGACCCATCGGTACCAGCGCCAGCAGTCGACGGCCTGCAGCCACCACCGCCTCCGCTACGTCGGCGGCGAGTGCGTCATCGGGGAGGTCGATATGGAGGACGGTCTCCCCTTCGACGGTGAGCCGGCCAAAGCGCCGTAGATCTGCCACCAGCGAGGCATCGACCCGGTCCACCACCACCTCGACTCGATGGGCGCCCCCCTTCAACTCATCGATCGGGCCGTGGAAGACGGTCCGTCCGGAGTCGAGAACCACCACTCGATCACACACCCGCTCCACCTCTCCGAGCAGGTGGCTGTTGAGGATCACCGCCCGACCCTCGGCTCGTAGTTGGCCGATCAGACCCCGCACCTCTCCGCGTCCCACCGGATCGAGTGCGGAGGTGGGCTCATCGAGCACCACCAGCGCCGGATCAGCGACCAGCGCCTGAGCGATCCCGATGCGCTGCGTCATCCCCTTCGAGTAGCGGGCGATCCGCTCGTCGGCACGGCGGTCCATGCCCACCCTCTCCAAAACCGACGGAATGGCGGCAGCGGCTGCGGAATCGTCCATCCCGGCGAGACGGGAATGGAAGAGCAGCATCTGACGACCGGTCATCCATTCGTGGAACCTGAAGAGCTCGGGTAGATAGCCGACCCGACGCCGCGCCTCCGGATCGGTCGCCGGCAGCCCGAAGAGCCGGGCTGTTCCCGTGGTGGCTGCGACGAGGCCCACAAGCATCTTCACCGCGGTGGACTTGCCGGCACCATTCGGCCCCAGGAGACCAACCACCTCGCCCGGCGCCACCCGGAGCGAGAAGTTCTCAACCGCCACCGTCGCGCCGTAGCGCTTGCCGAGACCTTCGGCCTCGGCGGCGGGGGCGGTTGTCATTCTTCGGCGAGCTGTTGTGCCAGTGCGAGTGTCTCGGCCGGATCCTGGCCGGCGACACCGGTCACCGTGCCGTCGGGCCCAACCCAGATGTATCCCGTCCCGATCCCTGGCACATCGACTCGGGTTACCTCCATCCCACCGATGTCAACGGTGCTCGCCGATGCGACATCGACCGGGATGGGGAGCGGAAACGAGGATCGCCAATCGGGGATGGCCGCCAACTGCGCCACCACGCCTTCGGGAAGGCCGGGGAGGTCCAAGAGGAAGCGTCGCAACCGGGCGGGGTCGACCGGGCCTTCTACCGCGGTGTCGATCGGCCCGGATCGTCCGACCACCAGGGTCGGTTGACCGTCCTCTTCGAGAGCGGTAACGGCGGCAACCGGTCTGCTCAAGACCACCGATGACTCGTCCAAGCCGTCGGGTATCGAGGACTTCGCCCCCTTCCCGGCAAGGTAGGTACTGACTTCGTCGCTGTCGAAATCTAGGCGTGTCTCCCCAGGCTCCATCACGAGGACGGTGGCATCGGGGCCGAGATCCGGCAGGCTGAGTCCGGTCGACTGGCGCGCCGCATCCACATTTTCGACCACCTCAGGTTCGGGCAGGGTGTCCCCCTCCACCTCCCCCAACTGATCGAGGATCTCGGCGGTGCGCACCGCTTCGACCGCACTCAGCGTCAGGGCATCAAACCGCTCGACGCGAAACTGCGCGAGGAAGGTCTCGCCCCACGCTCGCCCCGTAGGCGTCGCCATCAGCGCCACCCCAACGGCCACCGCCGCGGCCACCTTCCAGCCACGGCGCGGCGATCGGCGATGGGCTGGCTCGACCGACGTTGACCCAACGGTGACCGGTGGCGACAACAGCACGGCCATCTGCCGTCGCGCCAGGTCCGATGTGGTCCTGAGCTCGGCCACCGTGGCGGCGCATGGTCCGCAGACAGCGAGATGCTCCTCGGGTCCTGGGATGGCGGTCTCCTCGTCGAGCCAGGCGCGCCAGACGCCGGTGTCAGGACAGTTCATGGCGATGCTCCTCATATTGGGTGCGGAAAGCGGATTCGGCTCGGGCCAAAGTGGCGCCCACCGATGACAGCGGCATCTCGAGTGAGGCTGCCACCTCGGCATAGCTGTATCCCGAGTAGCGGAGCAGCAGTACCGCCCGGTGACGCTCGGACAGAGTGTCGAGTATGGCCCGGACCGCCTCACGGTCCTCGGCGATCAGCCACTCCTCATCGGGTTGGTTTGGCTGGGATGCGAGCCCTGACGCGCCCCCTCTGACGGCCCGCTGTCTCCAACGGGCCAGATCCCTACGCCGGTTGAAGGCCAGGTTGAGGCAGACGCGGCGGAGCCAGGAAGCAACCTCGGGATAAGGACGGTGTCGAACCGGGTCGGTATCCAGGCGGATCAGCGCCTCCTGAACCACATCCTCCGCCTCGGATCGGTCGAGCACCCCGGCGACGAGTCGCTCCAGACTCCGGCGTTGTTGCGCCACAACCCGATCGATGGATACGGCGTCGGTCGCGTCCAGATCCATGCGGGGTTGTTCGGTGGTACTCACGTCATCAGGTCAACACCGCCGGCAGCAGGGTTTGTGACACCCCGATGCGGCAGTGCTCAACCGGCCACCAGCAGTCGGCGGTTCTTGAACTTGGACGCGATGTAGTCCCGGTTCATCAGGGCGATGAAGTCGATCGAGATCTCTTTGGGGCAAGCCAGCTCGCACTCGCCATGGTTGGTGCACGACCCGAACAGGTCCTCCATGGCGCCCACCATCGCCTCCACCCGCCGCCAGCGCTCCGGTTGCCCCTGGGGGAGCATCCCCAGATGAGCCACCTTGGCCGAGGTGAACAGCTGGGCCGCCCCGTTGGGGCAGGCGGCCACGCACGCCCCGCACCCGATGCACGCCGCGGCGTCGAACGCCGAGTCGGCGACCTCCTTTGGGATGAGGGTGAGGTTGGCATCCGGGGCCCCCCCGGGGGCAACTGTGATGTACCCGCCCGCCTCGATGATCCTGTCGAAAGAGGAGCGGTCGACGACTAGATCCTTTATGACCGGGAAGGCCGCCGCTCGCCACGGCTCGATCACGATGGTGTCGCCGTCCTCGAAGCTCCTCATGTGGAGCTGACAGGTTGCCGTGCCCAGCTGCGGGCCGTGGGCCTGCCCGTTGATCATGAGCCCGCAAGACCCGCAGATCCCTTCGCGGCAGTCGTGCTCGAAGGCGACCGGGTCACCTCCCTCGAGGGTGAGCCGCTCGTTGACCACGTCGAGCATCTCGAGGAACGACATGTCGGGGTTGGCGTCCTCCATGGCGATTTCTTGGAAGCGCCCCGCCGCCGCCCCCACCGCCTGCCGCCACACCCGCAGGTCGAGCCTCACTATGTATCCCCCGATAAGCGAACCCTAGGGTTCAAACCGCGCCCCTGCAACCGCTCGAACCCTGGGTTCGGCGTTCGCCGCCGCGCGAGCTCTGAACCGTGGGTTGGAGGCGCGCTTCTGCAACCGCTCCGAACCCTGGGTTCAAACCGCGCCTCTGCAACCGCTTGAACCCTGGGTTCGAGCGTTCGCTGCCGTCTGCCGTCTGCCGTCAGCCGTACTCTCTCACTTGTAGCTCCGCTGGGCGAGCTTGACGTTCTCGAACTCCAGGGGTTCTTGGACGAGGGTGGGTTCCACTCCATCGCCGGCGTACATCCATGCGCTGACATGGGCGCAGGTGACGTCGTTGCGGAGCGCTTCGCCCTCCTCGGTCTGGTACTCGACCTTGAAGTGACCTCCACACGACTCCTCACGCTCGAAGGCGTCGCGGCACATGAGCTCGGCGAGACCGAAGAAGTCGATGACTCGGCCCGCCCGCTCCAGCGATTGATTGACCGCCTCGTCACCCGGAACGAGCACGTCGCGTTCGAACTCGGACCGGAGCGCGGCGATCTCGCCTATCGCCTTCTCGAGACCGGGGTCGCTCCGTTCCATCCCGCAGTAGTCCCACATGATCTTCCCGAGCTCCCGGTGGAACCAATCGACCGTCCTGGTCCCCTTGACCGCGAGGAGACGCTTCATCTGGTCTTGCACCTGGCGGCGCGCCTCGGTGAAGACCTCGTGGTCGGTGGGGAGTGGCTCTTCGCCGAGGAACCCGGCGAGATAGTCGTTGATCGTGTTGGGGAGGATGAAGTACCCATCGGCGAGACCCTGCATGAGGGCGCTGGCGCCGAGCCGGTTGGCTCCGTGGTCGGAGTAGTTGGCCTCACCGATGGCGTAGAGCCCGGGGATCGTGGTCATCAGGTTGTAGTCCACCCACAACCCACCCATCGTGTAGTGCGGTGCCGGGAAGATCCTCATCGGGAAGCGGTACGGGTCCTCGTCTGTGATGCGCTGGTACATCTCGAAGAGGTTGTCGTACCGCTCCTCAATTTGCTCACGGCCGAGTCGGGCGACGGCATCGGCGAAGTCGAGATAGACGCCGTTGCGTCGCGGGCCGACGCCCCTGCCCTGGTCGACCACCTGTTTGGCGGCCCGCGATGCCACGTCGCGGGGGACAAGGTTGCCGAACGCGGGATAACGCCGTTCTAGGAAATAGTCGCGGTCGGGCTCGGGGATCTGGTCAGGGGGACGGGTGTCATCCGGGTCCAAGGGGACCCAGATCCGGCCGTCGTTGCGAAGCGATTCGCTCATCAGCGTGAGCTTCGATTGGAAGTCCTCGTTCTGTGGGATGCAGGTGGGGTGTATCTGGGTGAAGCAGGGGTTGGCCATGGCCGCCCCCTTGAGATAGGCGCGCCAGATCGCCGTGGTGTTGCACGCCATTGCATTGGTGGAGAGGAAGTAGACGTTGGAGTAGCCGCCGGTGGCTAGTACCACGGCATGGGCCGAATGGGTGGTGACCTCACCGGTGATGAGGTCGCGCACCACCACGCCGACGGCACGGCCTTCGTGGAGCACGACGTCGAGCATCTCGCTGCGGGTGTGCAACTCCACGGTGCCGAGACGGACTTGCTCGGCGAGTGCCTGGTAGGCACCGAGCAAGAGCTGCTGTCCGGTCTGTCCCCGGGCGTAGAAGGTCCGGGCGACCTGGGCGCCGCCGAAGGAGCGGTTGTCGAGCAGTCCTCCGTACTCGCGGGCGAATGGGACGCCCTGGGCGACGCACTGGTCGATGATCTCGACGCTCACCTGCGCCAGCCGGTAGACGTTGCCCTCACGCGAGCGGTAGTCGCCGCCCTTGATGGTGTCGTAGAACAGCCGGAAGATGCTGTCGCCGTCGTTCTTGTAGTTCTTGGCTGCGTTGATCCCGCCCTGGGCGGCGATCGAGTGCGCCCGGCGCGCCGAGTCGTGGAAGGTGAATGCCTTCACCCCGTAACCGAGTTCGCCGAGGGTCGCCGCAGCCGAGGCGCCGGCCAGCCCGGTGCCGATCACGATCACGCTGAAACGGCGGCGGTTGGCCGGGTTGACCAGCCTGACGTTGAACCTGTGGTTGTCCCACTTGTCCTGGATCGGACCCGATGGGATCTTGGCGTCGAGGACCAGTTCCGTCACGCCGGCACCCACCCGGCCAGCACCGCCACCGGGAGGCTGACGTTCCCCACGACCATGAAGGCGGCGAACGCCTGGGCGAACCATCGGCGCCAGCGGTTGAAGCGCGGGTTGTTGATGCCCATGCTCTGGAACATGCTCCAGGCGCCGTGGTAGATGTGGAAGCCGAGGGCGATGCTCGCCGCGATATAGAGCAGCGCCACCGGCCAGCGCGACAGGCTGGCGATCACGTTGTTGTACACCTCGCCACGAACGAAGTCAGGGTTGACCCAACCCCAGGTGAGGTCGGCCAGGTGGTAGAGGAGGAACAGGAGGACGATGACCCCCGACCACCTCATGGTGCGTGATGCGTAATTGGCCACGAGATATTCACGCGGTCCGGCGTAGTCCATTGGCCTAGCGCGGCGGTTGATGACGGTCAGGACGTATGCGGCGTGGATGTGGACCACGAAGGCAACGATCAACCCGATACGCAATATCCAAAGCAGGACGCTGAAGGGGAGGATCGGCTCGCCCATCTCCCTGAGGAACTCGGCGTATGTGTTGAGGCTCGCCTCGCCGAGGAAGAGCTTGAGGTTGCCGATCAGGTGGGCGAAGACGTAGAGCAGCAGGACGATCCCGCTGACCGCCATCGCCCATTTCTTCCCTATGGCTGAGCCATAGAAGTCGAGGAGGAACGGGCGGCGACGGGCCGGGCGGAGGCCTTGGTCTGTGATGCTCAACCCGTAGCTCCTGGTGCCGCAGACGCCTTTCTCAAGCTAGCACCGGGCCACATGTAGCTCATTGGAGGAGACCGGGAAAATGCCTGGTCAGGCCAATTCCTACTTGACGACGCGCCCGGCGGGTGACAAGATGACAACGTTGTAATTACACGTCTGTGACTTTCCCGGAACTACGCAGACGACCGGCGGCAGTTGGGCAACGCACCGTGAGTGACGGAAACTCGAGTCCGAACAGAGCGGGCGGGATGCCACTGGATCCGTGGGACCCACGCCAGCGCGACAAGAAGCTCGTCGACATTCTCGCCACCGACAATCTCGGCTGGCAGGAAAAGGCAAACTGCAAGGGTGCCAACGCCGACCTTTTCTTCCCCGAGCGCGGTGCATCGACCCGCAAGGCGAAGGCGATCTGCGCCGCCTGCCAGGTGCGGGTGGAATGCCTTGAGTTCGCCCTGCTGGAGAGCGAGAAGTTCGGGATCTGGGGCGGACTGTCTGAGCGGGAGCGACGACGGATCCGTAAGCAACGCGCCCTCCGCCGCGCCGCCGCCGGATAGACCTCACCACCCCAACCCGCTGATCATCGCCGCCTTGAACTGTCTGCCCGGCCCGCCCGGAACTAGCCTCGGACGCCGAGCACACCGAGGAGCTCTCGTTGACCGAGATCGGGATTGCATTGTTGGTCGTGGCCGCGGTCTTGGTGATTGCGGCGGTATTGATGGGCAGACGCCGCGCTGCCCAGTCCCAGGCGATGGGTCGCACCGGGCCGGTCACCAGCGACACCGTGGATTTCACCGCTCCCCGACCCCGCATCGCCGCCTTTCACGTCGAGGGCGACGCAGCAATGGTGAGCTTCGATGTACCGCTTCCCGAGGGCGAGGTCGATCCGGTGCTCGCCGACCTTCTTCTGGATGAAGCGGTCGAGGTGGTGCGCGAGAAGCGTCACACGCTCCCCATCGACCAGGTGACCACCGTGGTCGCTCTCGCCGGGTCCGACGGTGACACCCGCGAGGTGGGGCGACTCAGTCTGGTAACGCCGGGGGAGCTGCCGCCGCCAGTGCTTGGTCGCTCCGCCCTCCACTTCGGCTCGATCGGGTTCGACCCGATCGAGCAAGAGTTCGCCACCGGCGAGACCGAGCCGGTGCCCGCGCTGGCCGACAGGCCTCGCGGCGACGACCTGGCGCCCCTCACCGACGAGGTCCGGCTGCCCAAGGCGGTCGATGTCGGACTGAGGGCGCAGGGGATCGACCCGGAGATGATGAGCGCCGGCGAGTTGGTGAGGGGGACGCTCTCACTCTTCGGCTACCAGATCGCCCCCGGCATCGACGACCTGGTGAGCTTTGCCAGCAAGGCCGGGCAGCGCACTCTGGTCAGGGAGGACCGATACGAGCCCGGCGGCTACCCCGAGGTCGAAGAAGAGCGACTGCGCAGCTTCGTTATCGAGTTCGCATCGTCGGGCGCCGATCGCGGCGTCTTCGTCAGCGACCGCTATGGGCCGTTCGGGGTCCATCAAATTGAGCGCCGGGAGCCGCGGGTGCGATTCATCACCCGGGAGCGGCTGCAGAAATTCATCGATGCCATGGCGGTGGAATGAACGCTGCCGGGATGGGACCGGCAGGGGTTCGTCACGGCGTCGCACTTCCCACGGGTTGGCTCGCGGCGCGCTCAACGCTGCCGGAGGTCGCAGCGGGTATCGAGGGACTCGGGTTCGATTCGGTGTGGCTCTCCGAACTGGAGAGCGACCCTGCCCCGGCGCGCGACGCCCTGGCAACGTGCAGCGCGATTGGAGTCGTCACCTCTCGCATCGGGCTGGTGGCGCTGCTCGACCCGGACGCCCGGATACCCGCCGTGGCGGCCAAGGCTGCCTCGGGTACCGACCGCCTGTGCGGCGGTCGGTTGACTCTCGGGCTGTTCGAAGGCTCCGGCATCGACCAAATACGTGCCACCCTCGACGGCAAAGGACCACCGAATCTCCCGGCACCGGCCGGACCGGTGCCTCTCTGGGTCGTCGGCGAGGGCTCGGCGATGGTTGCGAACTCGGCTGCCGGGTGGTTCCTCGGTTGGAACCATGGTCTCGACGAGGTCGTCCAAGCGGTACGACGACTTGAAGAGGAATGCGATGCCCAGGGGAGGGATCCCCGCTCGATCGGAGTGGCGGTTGGGTCGACGGCGATCGTCGGAGCCGGATCCGACGAGGCTGCCGCGCATTGGACGGTCGATGAGGCGCAGCAATGGGTGGCGGACATGGCCGGGTCCGGAGTCACCGATCTGGTGCTCTCGTTCGCACCACGGCCATTTGGGTGGGAGGACGAATCCCCTGCCGAGACCTGGGCCAAAGAGGTGCTGGGACCCTCAATCACCGATGGCGGCTACGCTGGTGGTGAAAGGAGCCGGCGATGAGATTCAGTGGATGGGAGCTAGTGATCATCCTCGTCATCATCTTGCTGCTCTTCGGGGCGAGGAAGCTGCCCGATCTGGCGCGATCCCTCGGCGCATCGGCCAAGGAGTTCCGCAAGGGAGTCGACGAGGGCTCGACCGAAGAGCCAACTGCCGCCGAGCCCGAGAAGACGATTGTCTCCGAGAAGAAGGTCGTTCCCGAGAAGACGATCATTTCCGAGAAGATCGTCCCCGAGAAGAAGATCGACTGAAAGTCGTGATGCGGGACGATTGTCCCGCACCCCGGTGGCCAGGTGTCGCCGGAACTTCTCTCTTCCCGGTCACGTTCGGTGGGTGACGGCGTGGAAGGTCTGGCGCCGCACGACTGGGAAGAGGTGGCTCGCAGCCATGGGCGGAAGATATACAACTTCGCCTACCGGCTCACCGGTAACCGTGATGACGCGGCCGATCTCTCTCAAGAAGTCCTCATCCGCGTCGCCCGCGGGTTGCGTGATTTCCAACCCGGTTCTTTCGACGGATGGCTCTGGAGGATCACCCGAAACGCCTTCCTCGACGAGGTGCGCCGCCGACGCCGTCGCCCGACCGCACCCCTGCCGGACGACGTCGATCGCACCGACCTCCTCACATCCCCCGCCCCCGAGGACGTGCTCGCTTCCGTCAGGCTGGGTGAAGACATCCAGCAGGCGCTGCTCGCATTGCCATACGACTTTCGGGAAGCGGTGGTCCTCTGTGATCTGGTGGGTCTCAGCTACGAGGAGATCGCCAGCGCCACGTCGGTCCCCATCGGGACCGTTCGCAGCCGGATCCACCGCGGGCGCCGCATGTTGAGGGATCTGATCACGTGACCCACCCGGGTGAGTTGCTGTCTGCCTGGCTCGATGGCGAGACGACGTCCGATGAGGCTGCCGCCGTCGAAGCCCACTTGGCGGGATGCGATGAATGCCGGGTCGAAGTCGATGACCTCCATCGGGCCCGCTCGGCGGTGCGCGGTCTGCCGTGGTTGGAGCTGCCACCCGACCTGGTCGGGCGGGTGGTGGTCCCACTCCGGCGCAGACGCCGGCTGATCGTCACCGCCGCGGCCGCTGCTGCCCTTGCTGCAGTGTTGGGTGTCGCCGGTGTTCTCGGTGCCGACCGGCCGATGCCGCTCACGGTGAGCGATCTCACCGGAAGGTACGCCGCCCGCTCTGCCGCCGATCCGGGGGTTGTTGCGGTCAAATTGGTGACACCGCCGCGGGGGCAGGGATGAAGCTGAGACGTCTGCTCTGGGTCCTCGTCGGGTGTCTGGTGGTCGTGGTTGCGGCGCCCGGGGCGGCGCTGGCCGACGAGTTGGATGACCGACTCGGTCGGAGCTCGCAGGCCGAGTTCAGCGGCGATCAGGAGATCAAATGCGTCACCCCCGATGAAGAGCTCAGCCAAGTGGTGACCGTGGTCCAAGCCAACGGCAGATTGGAAGTGCGTGCCCCGTCGATGACCGTGGTCGTGGATGGGCGAGAGGTCTCGAGCCACGCCACCGGTGGTGCCACCACGGCGGTCGTGGTGCCCACAGCAAGCCCGGCGCAGCGCGACGATCGGTACCAGGTGGTGGTCGCCGGCCAGAGCGTCGAGTTGGGCCGCACCGTCGAGGTTATCGAGATCCACGAAGGTGATCTGGTCCGGATGGTCTACGCCTTCGACCTGTCGACGGGCGCTGCGCTGCGCGTCGAGTCGCGCAACGACGACGGAACCACCTACTGCGAGACCCGCTACATCAGCTTCACTGCTGGCGCCCCCTACGTGCCACAGGCAGGTGAGGGAACCATCGAAATGGACGAGGCGGTCCCAGCAGATGAGGTCGACACCGAGGTGCTCCCCGACGAGTTGGCCGGGTTCCGTCGCAGCGATGTCTATCGGGGGCCGGAGGAGAGCGTGGTGGGCTACTACTCCGACGGAGTATTCACCTTCAGCCTGCTCGCCTCCGACCGCCCATTGGCGGTGGCCGAGTTGGCCGACCGCCCTACCTCCCAGGTGGGCGACGCCGAGTACCAGCGTGCTTTCGAGCCGGGCCGGGTTGTGCTCGTCTGGGAGTCCCCCGTGGGCGGCTACGCCCTGGTGGGCGACCTGCCGCTCGATCTGCAGGCCGAGGTGCTGACGGATCTGCCGCAGCCCGCATCGGGCGGATTGCTCCAGTCACTCTGGGACAACCTCTTCGGCGGTTGAGGTCACGAAGCGCGGCGCTGCTCGGGGCCCGGCGTCAATTCAGGAAGTTCGGTTACCAACCGCAACCGGGGGGCTGACCCCACTACCACCGTCGCGTCCGACACCACTCGACGGCGAAGCTGTCTTCTGGTTCGCGCCCGCTCAGCGTCCTCGAGGAGTTCATTCTGCAACCTGCGAGCGATGTCTAAAAGAGCGTGTGGATGGCTGTACATGATCCCCCCAGAGTGGTGAGAGTTACAGCCGTGAAACTACACAACTATGCGGACAGTTCTCGTCCTCAGTGTGGCAAAATGCCAGGCAGTGAACACGTCAGCACGCGCCTCCTCAAGCTGCTCTCGTTGTTGCAGGCCCGCCCTAGCTGGCCCGGTCCGGAGCTCGCCGAGCGTTTGGGTGTGACCACGCGCACGCTGCGTCGCGATGTCACCCGACTAAGAGAACTCGGCTACCCGGTGGAGGCCGTTTCCGGCCGATTCGGTGGCTACGAACTGGCGCCGGGAGGGGCGCTGCCGCCGCTTCTGTTGGATGATGACGAGGCGGTGGCGGTGGCGCTCGGGCTGCGCGCCGCCGCCGGCGGGAGCGTGCCTGGTTTCGAAGACGCCGCACTGGCGGCTCTGAGCAAGATCGATCAGGTGCTGCCCGGCCGGTTGCGGGACAGGGTTGCCGCCCTCGAGGCGGCGACGGTCCGGCTGGGGAGGGCTGGACCGTCGGGCGAGCCTCTCGACACCTCGCTGCTGGTGACACTGGCGCAAGCAACTCGTGGGCCTGAGCGGGTCAGGTTCCGCTACGTCGACTCGGCATCCAACACAACCGAGAGGCACGTCGAGCCGTTTCAAATCGTGCGAGCCGGGCGGCGCTGGTATCTGGTGGCGAGGGATCGCGATCGGGACGCATGGCGCACCTTCCGGGTGGATCGGATGAGCGACGTCGCCCGGACCGGGATGCGGTTCGTCCACCAGGATCCCCCCGATGCCGCCGAGTTCGTCGCGGAGGGATTGGCAGTGTCTGTATACACATGGCAGGCAAGGGTTGCCCTCGATCTCACGGTGGAGGATGCACGCCGCATGGTCGCCCCCACCATCGGGATCGTCGAGCAGACGAATGGCGACACCGTGCTGCGCATCGGAGCCGACGACCTCGACTGGATCGCCCGCTATCTCGCCTCGCTGCCTTGTGGGTTCAAAGTGATCGAACCTGACGACCTCCGCGATTCGGTGGCACGGCTGGCCACCCATCTCGCTGCATCTGGCTAGCTCTTACTAAGTACCAAGTACTAAGTACTGCGAGCAAAGCGAGCGTCTACGCGAACAGGTCGTCGAGCAGAACCCTCGCCGTCCAGGCGACCGGATCCTCCAGTTCGGCGAGGGTGGGCAGATTCTCCGGCTGCTCCCAAATGGCGGCCAAAGCATGATCGCCCCACCGCTTTGCCACCTCGTCGCAGAACCTGACGCTGGTCAGGTAATGGTCCCGGTTCATCTCGAGACCGATCACACGGTCGAGCATGGCCCCGTCCTCGGTCGGCTCTGCCCGCCGCCGTCCCATGGCGCCTCTGATCGCCTCCAGGTCGGGGAGCAGCTCGCTGCCGATCCTTCCGACGACGAACTCGGCGTAACCCTCGATGGTCGCCATGAATGCCTGGATCGCCTCCAGGGTGGGTAGCTGTTCGGGGGTCGACACCAGCCCGGTCAATCCTGACGGATCCTCGAGGATGCGCTGCAACTCCTCGGGGTCGCGCATCGCCTCGAACCTCTGCATCAGCCCGGATTGGTCGACCTGGAGACCGTCGAGGAAACGCTCGATCAGATCGAGGAAGTGAGGCATCACCCACGGCACGGCGAACTCGGATTGATGGACCACCTCGTGGAGGGCCACCCACAGCCGCACTTGCCGGGGGTCGAGGGCCTCGTCGCGGATGAAGCCTTCGATGTTGGGCACGACCATGAATAGGGCGGACCGTTGGGCGGTGGGAAGCCCAATGTCGAACTGCCCAAACGCCCTATGGCTGAGGAAGCCGACCATGGCCCCCATCTGCATGCCGAGCAGGGCAGGGCCAAGCGGCTTGAGCAACGCCTCGAGCGGGCCACTCGTCAGCGAACCCCCCAGTTTGTCCGCCAGAGGCTCGACCAGATAGCGAAACGATTGGAGGTTTTGCCGTGCCCATGTGACCCGGTCCACTGGGTCGGCATCGAGGGCATCCCCGAGTGGGAGATCGATTCCCTCGCCGACCTTGAGTTGGGCGAGCCGGGTCAGCTCGCGGTACTCCTCGGCCAGCCACGGATCGACCGGCTCGGGCTCGCCGCTGAGCTGCTTGGTCACCTCGCCGGCCAGCTTCCAGTTCACCGGCCCCGGCTGGTTGAACATCTCCAGCATCTGGGAGAAGAGGTCGTCGGCCACATCAACCGCTTGCTGGGTTCCGATCGAGAGTCACCTCGATCTGAACCGGGCGACCGTCCCGCAAAACGCCCACCTCGACACTCTCCCCCGCCCGGTAGCTGCGGAGCATCCACACGAGGTTGTCGATGCTGGTAACCGGTGAGCCGCCGAGGGTCACGATGACGTCGTCCACCTGTCCGCCCCCCGCCGCCAGCGCCGAGTTCTGCTCGAGCTGAGCGACCCGTGCCCCCGATGGCACCTCGGCCCCATCATCCTCGGGAACGAACTCGGTCTGCCCCTGGATTCCCAAATAGGCGTGCTCGATCGACCCCTGGGCGATGAGCTCCTCGGCGATGCTGAGGACCGACGAGACGGGGACGGCGAATCCCAATCCCTCGGCGCCGACATCGGTGACACCGATGGCTGTTGTCACACCGATCAACGCACCTTGACCGTTGAGCAGCGCCCCACCGCTCGACCCTCGGGTTATCGGGGCGTCAGTCTGGATGAGCCCATAGAGGTTCTCGCCGGGCTCGACCTCGAGAGTCCGGTTCAGAGCCGAGACGATCCCCGACGTCACCGACGGCGGTCCGTCGAGGCCGAGTGGGTTGCCCACTGCGACCGCAGTGTCGCCGACCTCCAGGTCCTTTTCTGAGGCGCGCTCGATGGGGACCACGCCGCTGGCCTCGGTGCTCAGTACGGCGAGGTCGGTGAGTGCGTCGGATCCGACCAACTCCGCCCGGTAGGTCCGACCGTTGCTGAAGACCAGCCTGATCGACGAGGCACCATCGATCACATGGTGATTGGTGACCACATGCCCCATCCGGTCGAGGACGATCCCCGAACCGCTGCCCAGCGGCAGATCCCCCACTTGACGATCCTCGGCGGCAACGAGAACGGTCACGATCGATGGGAGCGCCTTGGCGGCAACGGCGCTGACTCGACCGACGTTCTCGCGCGGGGTGATGGTGACAGTGCGCGACGGTGCGTCTGTCACGGTTGTCGCCAACTGACTGCTCGTCGCCGATGTCAATCCCTGGTCGAGCCGACCGGAAACGGCGAGAGCGGCAAAGGTGACCAGGGCGCCGATGGCGACACCCAGAAAGGCGGCCACCCCGGTGCGGAAGGCAGAGGGACGCGCCCCGTCCTTGGATTCGAGCGTCGGAACGTCCGAACGGGGCAGCGGAGGGGGCGGGGGGTGTGGGCCGGCCGGACGCACGGTTGGGAGCGGACGGGATCTTCCCTCCGGTCCAGCCGCCGTCTCGGGACCGTGCTGCGCCTCGTCCTCCATAATGGGGATTCTATGGAAGATCGGTCTCTACGAACCAGGGTCCGCGTCACCGCCGAGGCGATCGATGTCGCCGCACTGCTCGACGAGGCCAACTGGCCCGATTGCGGCGCCACCGCCTTGTTCATGGGCACCGTGCGGGACCATTCGGAAAAGCACACCGACGTGACCCATCTCGACTACGAGGCGTACGAAGGCGAGGTCGAGCGGAGCATCGAGTCGATAATCGGCGAGGCCGCCGCAAAGTGGGACGTCAGGTCGATTCTCGTTGAGCACCGTGTCGGCGTTGTCGATCTGGGCGAGGCGTCGGTGGCGGTGGCGGTCGCCGCCCCGCACCGCGACGCCGCCTTCGAGGCGGCCAGGTATGTGATCGACCAACTCAAGGAACGCGCTCCGATCTGGAAGAAGGAACACTGGCCGGGCGGCTCCGCATGGTCGAAGGGCTCCTGACCCCCAACGGGGTCTAGTCGACGTTCGCGGCGGGCGAACCCGGCAAACCCGAGCAGGGTGAGCCCGGCGGCAACCGCCCCCAACCACAACAGCGGGGCGGCCGTTACCTCGCCACCGGGAACCTGGGGCACATGGGTGAACGGGGAGATGTCAAGCACCCATTGATCCAACTGGAGGATCGGTCCCAGCTGGCCGAGGAGGAACACCACCACGAGTGATCCCCAGGCGAGAAGCGTGAACCGCGGGGCCACTCCGAACAGGGCGGCAGCAAGACCGGAGAGCACCCACACGGCGGGAAGCTGGACGAGGGCGCCACCCAGGGTGCCGGCGACCGTCCCGGCGATGTCGTCGATAGAGATTCCATAGGCGATACCGATGGCTAGACCCCCCACCAGCAAGAGCAGCGCCGGTCCCAGTAAGGCGAACACGAGATGGCTGCCCTCCCACCTCCAGCGCGAAACGGCCGTCGCCAGCAGGGGAGAAGCGCGACCCACCGTCTCCTCGGTACGGAGGCGGAGGGCGGCCTGGATCCCGTATGCCGAGGCGACGATGGCGAAGACCCCGAGCATCGCCGAGATGTACGCGTCTGCCAGCCCTTCCTCGCCACCGAGTTGCGCGACCAGTTGGGCAAGCTCGGGGCTCTCGGCAAAGAGGTCGGCGAACGTGGTGGCGGAAGTTCCCATCACAGACCCAAGACCGACGAAACCGATGATCCACCCGATGAGCGCTCCTCTGTGAAGCAGCCACGAGAGCGCCAGGGGCGATCGCAGCGAGGCGGCGGCGGCTTCGGGACCCGGCTTCGTCGCCAGGAGCCCGGACCCGAGATCCCGCTTGGTGGAGAGGACGAAGGCGGTCGCGACCAGGATCATCCCGACGACCAGCGGGATGGCCAAGACCCACCAGCGCTCGTCGCCGAAGGCGCGCAACCGTTGCGACCAACCGAGTGGCGAGATCCACGAGAGCCACTCGACACCAGAGGTGCTGTCGCCGGCAGCGCGCAACATGAAGCTGATACCGAGCACCCCGACTGCGGCTCCTCGGGCGGCCGAGGAACCCCGCCACAGCTGTGCGGCGATTGCGGCGACGGCAGCGAAGACGACCCCAGAGCCCACCATCGCCAAGCCGAAAGCCACGGACCCTGAGGCTGGAAGATCGGCGGCAAGCAGACCGCCGGTGGAGAGGGCAGCGGCAACTACGCTGGCGCCGATCGCCACCACCAGTGCCGCGGTGAGCGGAGCGCGCCGACCAACGACGTTGGCGCCAAGCAGGTCGCTCCGGCCCGCCTCTTCCTCGGCCCGGGTGTGCCGCACCACCGTGAACGAGACCATCAGGGCGATGAGAAGGCTCGCCGGCACGGCGAGCCTCCATGCGGTGAGCCCGCCGATGCTCGAGTCGTAGAGCGGACCGAGCAGACACTCCTATCGCCGGGCTCGAGCCCAAGGTGGCCGCGATCTGCTCGCGGGCGGCGGCCTCGGGGTAGAGCTCGGCGAAGCTGGCGGCAGTGATGACGGGGAGCGTGGCGAGGAGGAGGACCCAGATGGTGAGCCGGGTCCGGTCGCGCCGAAGTGCGAGCCGGATCAAGGACCCGGTACCGGCGAAGAGGCTCACCGGACAATCTCCGCCGGGTCGCGGTAGTGACGGAGGAACAACTCCTCGAGGGTCGGTGGCCTGCTCTCTAGGTCATGCACCCCGATGCTGACCAGCTGGCGGAGCACCCCTTCGATCTGGTCCGTGTCGACCTGGAAATGGGCCACCCGATCGTTGATGACAAGATCGTGGACACCGGGAACGTCCGCCAACCCGTCGGGCGGTGCCGTGAGGTGGGCGGTCATCGAGGTTCGGGTCAGATGGCGAAGATCGGCCAGCGTTCCCGACTCGATGGCGCGGCCTGCCCGGATGATCGTGACCCGATCGCACAGCGCCTCCACCTCGGCGAGGATGTGACTGGCGAGCAGCACCGTTTTGCCAGCCGCCCGCTCCTCGGAGATCACCTCTCGAAACACCGCCTCCATGAGCGGATCCAGACCCAGCGTCGGCTCGTCGAGGATGAGCAACTCGACATCGGAGGAGAGCGCTGCCACCAGAGCAACCTTTTGGCGGTTGCCGGTCGAGTAGGTGTTGCCCTTCTTGGTGGGGTCCAATTGGAACCGCTCGATCAGCTTGCGACGCCTCCCCTCATCTAGCCCTCCCCGGAGCCGGCCCAAGAGGTCGATCGCCTCGCCACCGGTGAGCGTCGGCCATAGCTGCACCTCGCCGGGCACATAGGCGAGCCGGCGGTGGAGGTCCACGGCTTCTGCCCAGGGATCACCGCCAAGCAACACGGCGGTGCCGCTGTCGGCGCGTGCCAGCCCGAGGAGGATGCGGAGCGTGGTCGTCTTGCCGGCGCCATTGGGACCGAGAAAGCCGTGGATCTCACCGGTCGCTACCGACATGTCGAGACCGTCGAGCGCCCGTGTCGTGCCGTATGACTTGGCCAGACCCGTGATCGTGATGGCGTCCATGGACACAGTTTGGTCCGTTGCAAGACGGAAGACGGAAGACGGAAAGGACGTCAGACGGCAGACGGCAGACGGCAGACGGTAGCCAAGCCGAATCCGTCCCCCGGGAGGGGGGAAGGGGAGCCCCGAACTACCAACGGTGCTCGACAGGTGGCTGTCACTCCTTCCAGAGGGTGGCGCCGACCGTGGGCAAAAGGTGGCGGTTTCCCGGGGGGAAGCGGTTTTGCCTCTCTAACCTCCGATCCGAGGAGGCGTCCATGACGACACTGTCCGAACGCCGTGAGTCAAAGGGCACTGGCGCCGGGTACCCGACCATTGCCACCCGTTGCCGCGATTGGGCGGAGCGAGTTCCCGATCAGGTCGTGATGCGGGACAAGGACCTCGGGATCTGGCAGGAGACCACTTGGGGCCAGCTTTGGGAGACCGTCCTCGATGCTGCCCACGGTCTGCTCTCCCTGGGAGTGGACGTTGGCGACCGGGTGTCGATCCATTCCGAGGACCGGCCCGAATGGGTCGTGCTCGATATCGCCACCGTTGCGGTTAGGGGCATCACCGTCGGTCTCTACCCGACCAACCCCGCCACCGAGGTCCGCTACCTGTTGGAGAACTCCGGCGCCGAGGTCCATCTCGTCGAGGACCAGGAACAGGCGGACAAGGTGATGGAGGTCATCGACCATTTGCCGGGGCTGCGGTGGATCATCCACCTTGAGCCGCGCGGCTTCCGCCCGTACCGCGACGACCGACGGTTCATCTCGTGGGAGGACTTCCTGGCGTTGGGCCGAGAGCACCGTGCCGCCAACCCAGGAGAGGTGGAGCGGATCATGGCCGAGGCGGATCAGGGCGACGTGATGACTCTGGTCTATACGTCTGGCACGACTGGTCCGCCCAAGGGGGCGATGCTCACCAACGCCAACGCCGAGTACTCGATGGGCACCGTGATCAATGGCCCCGGCCGCATCCCCGACGGCAGGCCGCCCAACTCGAGTGACATGATCCTCACCTACCTGCCACTGTGCCACGTGGCGGAGCGCATCTTCTCGACCTGGACGATGCTCGCCGACGGGGTGGTGCTCAATTTCGCCGAGTCGATCGAGACGGTCCAGGCCAACCTGCGCGAGGTCCAGCCGACCCTCTTCTTCGCCGTCCCCCGGATCCTGGAGAAGATCCACGCAACCATCCTGATCAAGGGCCTGGACGCCACATTCCTCAAGCGGCTCCTCTTCCGAGGCTCGATGAGGCTGGCCGACGTGATCGGCAAACAGAAGGTGGCCAACGGGGGCGACCACACCCTGACGAGCCGTCTTCTCTACGGGCTCGGGTATGTCCTTGTCTTCCGCGCCCTGCGCGAGCGGATCGGGCTGCGCCGGTGTCGTTGGGCCGGTTCGGGGGCAGCGCCGATCGCCCCTGAGATCCTCCGGTTCTTCCTCGGCATCGGGGTCCCGGTGTACGAGTTGTACGGGATGACCGAGAACACGGCGGTGGCCACGGTCAACCTGGTCCACCGGATGAAGCTGGGAACGGTGGGCGAGCCCTACGCCGGCACCGGGCTCCGTATCGACGAAGAGACCGGCGAGATCCAGACCAAGCACCCCGGGGTGTTCCTCGGCTACTGGCAGGACCCGGCGGCGACGGCCGAGACCTTTACCGAAGACGGCTGGCTCAAGACCGGCGATGTCGGGATATGGGTGGACGGGACCCACGTCAAGATCGTGGACCGGATCAAACACATCATCATCACCGCGGGCGGGAAGAACATCAGTCCCTCCGAAATCGAGAACCGGCTGAAGACATCGCCCTGGATCAAAGAGGCGATGGTGGTGGGCGACAGGCGCAAGTTCCTCTCGGCTCTGATCGGGATCGAACTGGACACGGTGGGCGACTGGGCGACGAGAAAGGGCATCCCCTACACGACCTATCGGGACCTCACCGAGAAGCCGCAGGTGCTCGAACTCGTCCAGCAGGAGGTCAATCGGGTCAACACCGAGCTGGCCTCGGTCGAGCAGATAAAGCGGTTCTGCATGATCCCCAAGGAGCTCGACCACGAGGACGGCGAGCTGACAGCCACCCAGAAGTTGAAGCGCAACGCCATGGAAGGGATGTTCTCCGACCTCGTCGAGTCGATGTACTGATGCGCCTGCGGCTCCTCACGCCGGGGCGGGGGGGCCCATGACGGCGGTGGTGCTGGCGCAGGCCGCCCCCAACGAGGCCCTGGAGAAGTTCCTGGGGATGCTGGTCAACGGACTCTCGCTCGGCGCCATCTACGCCGTGCTCGCCATGGGATTCGTCATCATCTTCAAGGCGACGCAGGTGGTGAACTTCTCCCACGGCGCTTTGGCCGGGTTGGGCGCCTTCCTGGTCGCCGCCTTCGCCGTCACCCTCAACATCCCCGGGCGATGGATACCAGGCGCCCCCGAATGGCTGCAGTGGTCGCTGTCTGCGCTGTTCGCCATCGGTCGCTTCGGCCCTGGTGGGCATGGCGCTGGAGAGGGTCTTCATCCGACCGATGATCGGCGAGCCCTTGTTCTCGGTGGCGATCATCACATTGGGGATCGACATCGTGGTGCGCACCATCACCGACGACTTCATAGGGACCGACATTCGCCCCATGGGAGACCCTTGGGGGGCCACGGTGATCGACCTGGGACCGGTGGTGATACCGCAGGTGACCATCGTCCAGTTCGCAGTGACCGTCCTGCTCATGGTCGGTGTGGCGCTCTTTTTCCGGTCGAGGACGGGAGTTGCGATGCGCGCCACCGCCTTCGACCAGGAGGCCGCCATGGCGCAAGGGATCGGAGTGGGGAAAATCTTCGGGATCGCTTGGGCGATAGGCGCCGGGATGGCGGCGGTGGGTGGGATGTTCGCCGCCATGTTTCCCCGGGCAACCGGGGTCTCGGCTGCCACCGCCTTCATCGCCTTCCGCGCCTTCCCAGCCGTGATCATCGGCGGGCTCGACTCGATCGTCGGTGCCGTGGTGGGGGGTCTCCTGGTCGGCCTGGCCGAGGCGGCTGTCGGCACATATGTCACCGGCATGGGAACCGGATTCGCCGGGATCATCCCCTATGTCCTGATGCTGGCGGTGCTGTTCGTCCGGCCATACGGGCTGTTCGGGACGCGGGAGGTCATCAGGGTATGAAGTCCGCATGAGAGGCCGGCCACTCCTCTTCACCTCCTACGGGGACGACCAGGCGCTCCTGCCCACTACGAGCAAGCGGATAGTCGTGTTGCTCTTCCTCGTCGTGCTGGTCGTGATCCCGCTCGGGTTCCTCCCCGGTCTCGGGTTCCTCGGATCGGACGATTGGCTCAGAATCCTGAGCAGGGTGGCCATATTCGCCATCGCCGCCCTCGGCCTGAACATCCTCACCGGTCTCGCCGGCCAGGTCTCGCTGGGCCACGCCTTCTTCATGGGGATTGGTGCATACACCGCGGCTGTCCTCGGCGCGGCCCCCGGTGCTCTGATCGGTTTCGGCCTTCCCATGGTGATTTGGTTGCCCGCAGCCGGTCTCGTCGCCGCGCTCGTCGGCGCCCTCATCGCCCCGACCGCGGTGCGGGTGAGGGGTCTCTACCTGGCCATCGTCACCCTCGGCCTGGTCTTCATCGGTGAGTACCTATTCCGCAACCTGACGAGCATCACAGGGGGCTCGCAGGCGGGCCGGAGCTTCCCCCCGCTCCAGATCGGTTTCGGCGCCGACAGCGAGCCGCTCATCTCGTTCACCGAGCCTGGCCCATGGTTCGGTATCGAACTCTCGGCCGCGGCCAAGTCGTTCTACCTGCTGCTGGCCTTCGCCATCGTCGCCGTCCTCGTCGCCAAGAACCTGCAGCGGACCAGGGTCGGCCGCGCATTCATGGCGATCCGCGACCGAGACATCGCCGCCGAGATCATGGGTGTCAACGAGTTCCGCTACAAGCTGGTGGCGTTCGCCATCTCGTCGTTCTTCGCCGGGATCGCCGGTGCTCTGCTCGCCTCGTTTCTGGGAAGGGTCATCCCCGAGACGTGGGACCTCTTTCTATCGGTCCAGATCATCGCCATGATCCTGATCGGTGGGGCAGGAACCGTCACCGGAGCGATTCTCGGGTCCGCCTTCGTCATCGTCCTGCCTCGGTTGGTCCAGGACTTCACCAATTGGCTCGCCGCCCTTGCCCAATCGGAGGGAGTCGGTGCGGCTGTTGCCGGGGTCTTGGTCTCGACCGGGCCTGGCGACTTCGGGTTGGTCAATACCTTGGCCGGGACCGGACCGGGGCTCAATGTCTCACAGGCGAATTTGGTCATCTACGGGTTGTTGATCATCGGTTTCCTCATCTTCGAGCCGCTCGGGTTGTACGGGATTTGGATCCGGATCAGGAACTACTGGAAAGGGTGGCCATTCACCTATTGACGTAGGGTTCGGCGCCGTCCCATCGGGACGGTTGGATAGAAAGAACGGAGGAGAACGATGCGAAGGAGACGTTCGACGATCTGGGCCATCACGGCGGTGATCGCCTTGGTGGTCGCCGCATGCGGGGGGAGCACCACCACCGAGACCACAGCCGGAGGTGCCGACACAACGGCGGCTGCCGATACCACCGCCGCGGCCGACACGACGGTGGCTGCGGACACAACGGCGGCGGCCGACACGACGGCCGCACCCGATACCACTGCATCTGCTGCCGGCGACATCACCACCGACTTCGGAGTCGATCTGGAGGCGGGCACGATTCAGGTTGGTCTGCTCTCCGATCTGACCGGGCCTTTCGGGCCGCTGGTCACCTCGATAGTCACCGGACAGGAGGTGTTCTGGGAGAACGTCAACCGCAGCGGCGGTATCAACGGGCTGACCGTCGAATTGGTGGTGCGCGACACCGGGTACGACATCGAGCAGCACGCCCAGCTCTACCAGGAGATCAAGGACCAGGTCGTGGCGCTGGGTCACTCCACTGGGTCCCCCCACACAATGGCCATTCGCGCCGACCTCGAGGCCGACGGGATGCTGGCGGTCCCGCTCACCTGGTACTCGGGGTGGAGCGACCCCAACATCAACGCCAACCTTCTCCACCACGGGACCCCCTACTGCATCGAGTCGATGAACCTTCTCGGGTACGTTGCCGGAGCCTCCGACGAGCCACCGTCCACCGTCGCCCTCGCATCGATCCCAGGTGACTACGGGTTGGACGGGATGGCCGGGGCCAAGATCGCCGCCGACGCCCTGGACCTCGAGATCGTTTATGACGGCTCGGGGATGATTGACCCGACGCCGGGCGCAGATGTGACCCCGATCGCCGGTGAGATCGTGGCCGCCGACCCCGATGTGGTCTTTACGACGACCACACCGGGGACGCTGTCCTCCATCTACGGTGCCGCCCTGGCGAGCAACTTCGAGGCGATGTGGACCGGCAATAGTCCCAACTGGAACCCCGGGTTCATCGCCCCCGACTCCCCGATCAAGGACGGCATCGCCCGCGATTGGGTCGGCGGCGTCCCCGTGGAGCCGTGGGGTGGTGAGAGCGAGGGCATCCAACAGGTGATGGACCTGGTCGGCGAGCTGCGGCCCGACGCGCCGCCAAACGACTACTACGGCGAGGGGTTCGTCGAAGCGCAGATCCTCTACCAGGCTCTGCTCCGTGCCTACGAGAACGGCGACATGACCCGGGCGGGGGTCCTCGCCGCTGCCAAGAGCCTCGAGGACGTGGACTTCAACGGTCTCGCACCGAACGAGACCTTCGTCGGGGAGCCGAATGACCAGGTGCAGCGGGTTGGGTACATCTTCCGGCCCGACCCAGAAGATCTCGCCTCGGGCGGCACGGGGACCAGCGTCGTCGAGGCGGAGTACACCTCAGAGATAGCCGGCGCGTTCGAGTTCAACGAGGCCTGTTACCTGCTGGAGGGCTAGGAGTGCACGGGTGGGGGCGGCGCCATGCCGCTCCCACCTTCCACCAAGATGCTTGAAGTCTCCAACCTTGAGGTCGTCTACAACGATGTGATCCTGGTGCTGCGAGGTATCTCGCTCGGGGTCCCCGATGGCAAGATCGTCGCCCTGCTCGGCGCCAACGGGGCAGGGAAGACGACCACGATGCGCGCCATCACCGGTCTGCTCGACGTGCATGACGGCGACATCACCAAAGGTTCGGTCAAGTTCGCCGGGGAGAACATCACCGACAAGGACCCATCGGACATCGTCAAGCGGGGTATCCGCCAGGTGTTGGAGGGCCGCCGTATCTTCGCCGAGTTGACCGTCGACGAGAACCTGGCCACCGGCGCCTACACCAATGGAAGCCGGGCCGCAGCCGATGGGGCCTACGACCGGGTGATGGACCTGTTCCCCCGGCTTGCCGAGCGGCGCAAGTCCACCGCCGGGTACCTATCTGGTGGTGAGCAGCAGATGCTGGCCATCGGCAGGTCGTTGATGACCGACCCGAAGCTGCTGATCCTCGACGAGCCCTCGCTCGGCCTGGCCCCCAGGCTGGTCCAGCAGATACGGGACATCATCGTCGACATCAACGAGACGGGGACCGCCGTGCTCCTCATCGAGCAGAACGCCAGCATGGCGCTCTCCATCGCCGACCATGGCTACGTGATGGAGACGGGGAAGCTCGTCATGGACGGCAAGCCCGACAAGCTGCTCAGGGACGAGGACGTGCGCGAGTTCTACCTGGGTCTGCGTGGCGAGGGAGAGCGCAAGTCGTTCCGGGATGTCAAGCACTACAAGCGGCGCAAGAGGTGGCTCTCGTGACGGCTCGCCTGCTCGAGGTGGACGACATCCACCTCTCCTTCAAGGGTGTTCACGCCATAGACGGAGTGTCCTTCGAGGTGGCCGAGCACGAGCTCTTTGCCATCATCGGACCCAACGGCGCGGGGAAGACCTCGATCTTCAACTGTCTCAACCAGGTCTACCGGCCCCAAGAGGGCGACATCCGTTGGCGGGGCGAGAGCATCCTGGGGATGCGGCCCGACGAGGTGGCAGCGCTCGGGATCGCCCGTACGTTCCAGAACATCGAGTTGTTCGCCCACATGACGGTGCTCGAGAACCTGATGCTGGGGCGTCACATCCGGATGCAGCGAGGGTGGTTATCCGGGGCGTTGTGGGTCGGGCCAGCGAGGAAGGAGGAACTGGAGAACCGGCGCCGTGTCGAGGACATCATCGATTTCCTCGAGATCGAGCAGTGGCGGAAGCTCCCCGTCGGGCTCCTGCCGTACGGCATCCAAAAGCGTGTCGAGCTCGGTCGTGCGCTGGCAATGGATCCCCAGCTACTGCTGCTCGACGAGCCGGTCGCCGGGATGAACCTCGAGGAGACCGAGGACATGGCCCGGTTCATCCTCGACATCCAGGACGAGTTGGGCATCGCTCTGATCCTCGTCGAGCACGACATGGGGCTGGTGATGGATATCGCCGACCGGGTCCTCGTCCTCGACTTTGGCCGCCAGATCGCCCACGGCCCCCCGGCAGAGGTGCAGCGCGACCCGAACGTCATACGCGCCTATCTCGGCGAGACATTCGAGTCGGCAGAACTCGAGACAGTGGACCGTGAACTCGCCGAGGAGGCCGCCCCCGACGCACCGACTACGTCGTCCTGACCTCGAACCCAGGGTTCGAACCGTCGCACCGCAGCACTTCGAGCCCACGGTACGAAGGTTTCAGGGTTCGCCGAGCAACTTCCATGTCGCCGGCAGGATGGCGGCGGCGAGCAAGGCCTTGATGAGGTCGCCCACCAGGAAAGGGAGCACCCCCAGGGTGATCGCCTCGCTCAACGACAGGCCGAGCCGCAGCAGCCCGAGTACCCCGCACGCGTATATCACTGCGCTCCCCGCCAGGTAGGCGAGCGCGGTGCCGAGCACCTTTCGGTCTTGGCGCCGCTCCGCCATCCAACCCACCAACGCTGCCGCCAGCGGGAAGCCGAGTAGGTAGCCGGCGGTGGGTCCAAGGAACACGTCCCAACCCCCCGACGCCTCCGTGAAGAAGGGGAGACCAATACCACCGAGCAATAGGTAGATCGCCTGGCTTCCCGCACCGGCCCACATCCCGAGGGCAGCGCCCGAAAGGAGCACGGCAAAGGTCTGCCCGGTGATCGGCACCGGGGTGAACGGGAGGGGGATTCGTATCTGGGCGGCGGCGGCGGTGAGCAGAGCGAAACCGATCATGAGCGCAACTGTCACCGCCCTAGAGCGGGGCAGCAGACGGGTCGCCAGCACCGGCGGGGCGTAGGTCTCCACGGGTCTCCAGTCGGGCGGGTCGCCCGATGCTATCCCGATCGAGACGCGGCGAAATGGCAAGGTTTCGTTTATGTCGCTTGAACCCGGCTGCCGATACCATTCCAGACGATGACCGAGCCGATGACCCCCACCTTGGAGGGCCCTCCCCCCACACCCGTTGGGCGACGTCGGCGGGTTCCCCTTTGGCCGTTCATCCTGGTCGGAATTCTGCTCGTGCTGGGCGGAATCGTCCTCGCCGCCTGGAACGTCACCCTCCCCTACCTGGCCTTCGAGCCTGGTCCGGTCAAGGACATGAGCGACATCGTCAGTGTCGAAGACCAGGAGGCCCATCCCCTCGATGGCGACCTCTTCATGCTCACTGTCGCCACCATCGAACTGAACGGGTTCGATCTCATTGCGGCAGTGGTCGACGACGCCATCGACGTCTATCCCGCAGAGCGGGTCCGCCCTACAGAAATCACCGACGAGGAGTTCGCCCGCCAGGGTCTTGCCCAGATGGATGCCTCCGAGCGCACCGCCATCACCGTCGCTCTCCGCTACCTCGGTTACGACGTCCAGCTGAATGGCGACGGAGCCCGGGTGATGGCGGTGGTCGAGGACAGCCCCGCCGACGGCGTCCTCCAGGAGGGAGACGTCATCACCGGGATCGACGGAGACTTGGTCGAGTTGGCGCCCGACCTGGTAAACCGGCTCGCCAGTCACGCCATCGGCGACACGGTGTCGCTCACCGTGGACAGGGGAGAGGAGACCCTCGACCTCTCGATCACACTGGTC
Organism: uncultured Actinomycetes bacterium; assembly: GCA_963758695.1. Taxonomy (GTDB): domain Bacteria; phylum Actinomycetota; class Acidimicrobiia; order Spongiisociales; family DATADW01; genus DATADW01. Next base: position 12,137 of record CAVWWM010000009.1, on the reverse strand, counting down.
GAGCACACCCAGGAGCCGGGCCGGCCCATGGTTGGGATCCTCGCCGAGACGGAGAACGAACAGCTCGGCGAGCTTCCTTTCGACGTTGAGATCGACAGCTCCAACATCGGGGGACCGTCGGCAGGATTGATGTACGCGCTCACCATCATCGACCTGCTCACGGCCGACGACCTGCTCAAGGGTCACGCCATAGCCGGGACCGGAACGATCGACTCCGAGGGCACTGTCGGGGGGATCGGGGGCGTCCGCCAAAAGGTGGTGGCGGCGGAGCGTCAAGGCGCCGACTACGTGCTTGTCCCAGAGGCTAACTACGAGGACGCACTCAGCGCACCAACACCCGACGAGAAGGTGATCTCGGTGGCCACCCTCCAGGATGCCCTCGACTTCCTCGACACCCTGGAACTAGCCGCCTGACCGGGGTGCTCGTCTGGGGCGCATCCGCCTCGCCATGCGACCGACCGGTACAGTTCGCGCCATGACGAGCGAGCTGCCGCCTACCTCGTCACCCCCGCCCCCGCGTTTTCGCACCAAGATGCGCGGCTATGACACCGCGGAGGTAGATCGGGCCATCGGCGACCTCCTGGCCGAACAGAAGAGGGTGGCCGATGAGCGTGACTCGCTCCAGGCGAGGCTCGATGCTCTCGGCGAGAGCGACCTGACCGCCGAACTGGCCGCGGTGAGCAAGGACACGGCCGAGATCCTCGGTACAGCGAGGCGGGCAGCAACCGGAATGCGCGACCGGGCGGCTGCAGACGCCGCACGTTGGCGGCAAGAAGCAACCGAGGCCGCTTCGGGCGTGATCGATGAAGCCGCCGGCGAAGCCGAGGCGATGCGCCGCTCCGCATGGGACACCGGAACCCAGTTGCTCACCGAAGCCGACGCCGAGGTGATCAACCAGCGATCCGAGTTGGAACGGGAAACCGTGGATCGCCGCGCCGAGTCGGAGCGTGAGGCGCATCGGCATGTCACCCTCGCCAAGCGCGAGGCGGAGGACATCGTCAGCCGAGCGAAGACGACCGCCGAGGAAGCGCTCGAAGAGGCGCGCCAGCGGCACGAGGAGATCGGCGAGCAGATCCGGAACAGCATCGAACAGGCCGAAGCGAAGGTCAGGTCATTGGAGGAACGGCGAGCCGAGCTCGTCGCAGAGGCGGAGAAGACCGAGGCCCACCTCCAGAGCCTGGATGACGAGATCGCAGCGCGCCGCGAGCGGCTCGAGGTGGTGGACCTCGAGATCCCGGGTGAGATCGGTGCCGGCGAGCCGCTCGGTTTCCGGCTGATACCCGTGCAACCTCATGACGAGCCTCCCAGCGTCGTCACCGAGGAGCAGCGTCAGGTCGACGCCCTGACCATGGCCGACGAGGTGCGCCGGCTCCGGAAACAAACCGAAGTTGCCCCAGACGAGGCCGTGTCCGAAGGTGGTCACAGCGCCTATCCCGAGACAGTGCCCAGCGCAGCACCGTCGCCAATCGAGACATCACCGTCGGAAGTGACCAATGCAGTGCTCCCACCGGTGGAAACTCCCTCCCCGGAGGCGGCCGAAGAAGACGAGGGCGAGGTCATTCTCCAGTCTGCGGTTGGCGGACCGGGCCCCGTCCCGGCTGATTCTGCGGAACCGGTCGTCACTGCCTCACCCGCAAGTGACGATCTGGCTCCCTTGTTCGCCGCACTCCGCGTCCCCGATCCCCTTCCACAAGAAGCGCCGGCGGGCGCAGCCCGATGTGGGTGTGCCTTCCATTTCATCCCACACCATCGATGTCGCCGCCGAGGACCGCGCCGCCCTTGAGTTGCGCGACCAATTGCTGTTGCCGATCACCAACCGGGTGCTGCGCGATCTCAAGCGCCAATTGACCGAGGCTCAGAACCTGGCGCTGGAGCAACTCCGGTTGAGCAACGACCCCTGGATGCCCGACACCGCCGAACTGGAGGCACGGCTCCATCCCGATCTGATCGTCCTCGGCCAGGAGGCGTTTGGCGCAGGACACGTCGGCGCCGCCACCCTTGCCGGGATAGAGGCCACCCGGCCCCGACCCCAAACGGGGGATTTGCCCGACCCAACGCCACAGCTCGCATCGGACCTCGCTGGCGCCCTTGCCGAAGCATCGAGCGGTGGCGGGCAGGCGAGCAATGCCGTCTCCCGCGTCTGACCGGCAATGGAGGACGGACGAGGTGGAGAGCCGTGTCCGCCTCCATGCCATCGCCGCATACCACCGGGGGTTGAGGAGAGCGTTGCTCGAAGCCAACCCCGAGTCGGCGCTGCGAGTCGTGCCCTCAGGACGGATCCGTCCCGAATGCGCCGAGGCCGTCGCCGCCGGGCCTTTCCCTGCCATGGGTGCCGTCCCCGGCCTGGGGGAACTGCCGCCAATCGCCTCCGATTGCGGCTGCACGGTGGTTCCCGCCGGGTAGGCGCACCCGGCTCCGTAGAATCCCCTCCGATGCTGAACCGCGAACCGGCGCCCGCCCGTCCAGGTATCACACGCCGCCCCGGCCGCACCATCCTCCTCATCGCCGCCCTGGTGGTGGTTTTCGGCCTCTCCGGCGCGGCGACGCTGTGGACCGACTTCCTCTGGTACGACTCGATGACCCTCAGTTCGGTCTGGCAGATCAACCTCGTCACCAGCGTTGCTCTCGTCGTGGTGGCCACGGTCATTGCCTTTGCCGTGCTCTGGCTCAACCTGGTGGTGGCGAACCGCCTCTCACCGCGCATCCAACTGCTCACCCTCACCGAGGAAGACGAGTTGGTGGTCCGTTTCCACGAGTGGATGGAGCCCCGTGTCACCCGGGTCCAACTCGTTGCCTCTCTGGCCTTCGGACTGCTGATGGGGGCGAGCGCCGCCGCCTGGCGCGACGAGGTGCTGCTCTTCCTCAACCCGGTGTCCTTCGGCGTAACCGATCCGATCTTCGAGCGCGACATCTCGTTCTTCGTGTTCCAGCTACCGGTGTGGCGTGAAATCCAATCCTGGTTGTTCAATGTCACCGGGTTGGTGCTGCTGCTGGTCTTGGTGGCTCATTACCTCAACGGCGGCATCCGGCTGCGTCGGGGGAGCGCCCCCGATGTCGGTGCGGGGGTGAAGGTCCATATCTCGGTCCTGCTCGCCGCGCTCGCCCTCATCCGTGCCGTCGGATACCGGCTCGACGGCTGGGAACTGGTCAATTCCGATCGGGGCTTCACCGGTGCCGGCCTGGCTGGTGCCGGCTACACCGATGTCACGTCGAGGCTCCCCGCCCTCAACCTGCTGCGCTTTGATCTCGGTCGCCGCAGCAGTCCTCCTGGTGATCAACATCTGGCGGCGAGGTTGGCTCCTCCCCGCAGTGGCACTGGGCGGCTGGCTGGTTGTGTCGCTGGTGGTGGGCACGTTGATCCCCGCTGCGGTGCAGCGGTTCCGGGTCGTCCCCCAGGAGCGCGACCTGGAGAGCACTTACATCGGACACAACATCGAGTTCACCCGGCTTGCCTATGGGCTCGACGGTGTCACCCCGCGCCAATTCCCCGCCACGGAAACCCTTACCGCTGAGGACATCGTGGCCAACGAGGAAACGATCTCGAACGTCAGGCTCTGGGATCCGACGGTCATCCGCTCCACCTACGCCAACGTCCAGGAACTGCGCGCCTACTACAACCTGCCCGATGTCGATGTGGACCGCTACGTGCTCGACGGCCAGGTCACCCAGCTCATGGTCTCAGCCCGTCACCTCGACGAACAGAACCTCCCATCCGACAGCTGGCAGGCGCAACGGCTCGAGTACACCCACGGGTACGGAATGGTGATCAGCCCGGCCAACGACGTTGCCGAGGGCGGCCAACCCGACTTCCTGGTGAGTGACCTGCCTCCGGTCGCCGAGGTCGAGGACCTCGAGGTGACCCAACCGGGGATCTACTTCGCCGACAGCTACGCATCGGAGAGACCGCTGTATGTGGGAACCCGCACCCAGGAGGTCGACTACCCGCTCCCCACCGAGGAGAGCTCGGCCCCGGTTCGCACCCAGTACAGCGGAGAGGCCGGCGTCCCCATCGGCGACGTCTTTCGCCGCGCCGCCTTTGCCATCCGCTACCGCGACCTCAACGTTCTCATCTCCAGCCAGCTCACCTCGGAGACGAGGGCGTTGATGGTGCGCAACGTCGAGGAGATGGTCCACAAGGCGGCCCCGTTCCTCCATGCCGACCATGACCCTTACCCGGTGGTGATCGACGGCCGCGTCCTCTGGGTGATCGATCTCTACACGGTGACCTCTGACTATCCGTATTCACAACAGGCGATAAGTGGTTTCACCTCGACGCTGGCACGCCGGGAGAGCGCCTGGCAGCTCCCCGACTCCTTCAACTACATCCGCAACTCGGTGAAAGCCACGGTGGACGCTTACGACGGAACCCTCACCTTCTATGTGGTCGATGAGACCGATCCCTTGATCAACGCCTACCGAGAGATATATCCCGAGGTGTTCGCCGGCGGCGAGCAGGTTCCCGAGGCGCTGCGCAGCCATTTCCGCTACCCGGAGGACCTTTTCAGGGTGCAGAGCCGGGCTTGGCTGCGGTACCACGTGCCCGATGTCCCCACCTTCTACATCGGCGAGGACGCTTGGCAGATGCCGGCCGACCCGACCACCAACACCGAGACCGCCGAGGTGCTGCGCGGCGATCGGCCCCTCGGTGGTGGCCGGTTGGAGCGGATCGACGTGATGCTCCCGTATTACCTGCTCACCGAGATCCCGGGGGACGACTCGGCATCGTTCGTCATCCAACAGCCCTTCACCCCACAAGGCAGGCAGAACCTCACCGCCCTGCTTGTGGCCCGGAGCGACCCCGAGGGTTACGGGGAGTTGATCGATCTCCGCTTCCCCCAGGGGCAGTTGGTGGATGGGCCCACCCAGGTGTCGGCGAGGATCGACCAGGACGACGAGATCTCCGCCCAGTTCACCCTCTGGGGACAGCAAGGTTCCACCCTGATCAGGGGCAACATGCTGGTGACGCCGATCGAAGACTCAGTGGTCTACTTCCAGCCGATCTATCTCCAGGATCAACAGAACCCTCTCCCCGAGTTCCGCCGCGTCGTGGTTGTCTATGGGGACCAAGTGGTGATGCGACCCGGGTTGCGAGAGGCCCTGATCGAAGTCTTCGGCGGCCAGGAGACCCCGACGGATCCCGAGGAGGGCGGTGAGGAACCGCCGCCGGGGGTGGACAGCACTGTTCTTGGGTTGCTCCAGGAGGCGGAAGACCTCTTCGAGCAGGCGGACCAGGAGCTCCAGGCAGGCAATCTCGGTGAGTACCAGCGACTGATCGACGAAGCCCGAGAGCGCATTCAGCTGGCAGCCGAGTTGAGTGGTCCTCCTTCGGAAGACGCCTGAGAGGCGGCTTCCTCCTCGAAGCACTCGGCAAGTACCGCCAGACCTTCTCCGATGCGGGCGGTGGGAATGGCGCCGTATCCGATAACCAACCCCTGTTGAGGCTCGTTGGCGCAGTAATCGGCCAATCGGTCCACCGCGACACCTCCTTCTACCGCCTCGGCCAGCACCCGGTCGAGGTCCACCCCGGCGGTCAACCGGGCGCAGACGTGGATGCCGGCCACAGAGGGCACCGCTTCGAGCCAGGGCGCAAGCTTGTCGGCGAGAACCTGCTTCACCGTCCGGTGCCGTTCGGCGTAGATGTCCCCTGCCCGCCGTACGTGGCGGGCAAAGCGCCCGTCCTCGAGCAACTGCGCCAAGGTGAGCTGCATTGCCGGATCGCCGTGTGAGTCGGAGAGGTACCGGGCTGCTCGCAGCGCCGGGATCAGCGTGGGAGGAGCTACCAGGAAACCGAGCCGTAGCGACGGAACCAGCGTCTTGGCGAAGGTCCCGATGTAGACGACCCGCCCGGTACGGTCGAGGCTCTGCAGCAGGGTCGAGGGGGCGGTCCTCGAAACGGAATTCGGTGTCGTAATCGTCCTCGATGACGGCGGCGCCGTGATGGTCTGCCCAGGCGAGCAGGTCGAGTCGTCGCCGCAGACTCATCGGTGTTCCCAGGGGAAACTGGTGGGATGGGGTGACGTAAACGAGCTTCGCTGCGGAGGGGAGAGCGGAGACGACGATGCCCTCTCCGTCCACCGGGACCGAGACCACTCTTGCGCCCATCGTGGCGAAGATCTGTCTGACCGGCGGGTATCCAGGCTCTTCGACCGCAACGACATCTCCCGACTCGATCATGATCCGGCCAACCAGGTCGAGCGCCTGTTGGGCGCCGTGGGTGATGACGACGTCGTCAGGCCCGGCCCGCAACGAGCGAGCCATAGCGGCGTGCCGAGCCACCGCAGTCCGCAGCCGCGGTTCACCGGCAGGGTCGCCGTATCGCCCGGTATGGGCCTCAAGCGAGAACCGGGCATAGAGCCGCCGCCAGACATCACCCGGAAACAGCGACCCGTCGGGGACGCCCGCCCTGAAATCGAATTTCGGTGCAGCCGCAAGGAACGCCCTCGGTGCATCGAGACCGCGCCACCTCGGTCGCGGCTGTAGCGCGGTACCGCTCGGTGCGCCCCTCGGCTCGATGCCCCGCACCGCCTCCGGTGCGACGAAGGTGCCCGCACCCACACGGCCCTCGAGGAATCCCTCAGCGGTGAGCCGCTCGTACGCCACGGTGACGGTGTGGCGGGCAACGGACAACTGCTCGGCCAGCAAACGGCTCGGTGGCAGTCGGTCGCCGATGTGCAGCCGACCATCGATGATCCCCTCGATGATCTGGCGGTAGATCCGCTGCGACAGGTCGCCCCGTCCCGCCAGGCTGATGTGGAGTTCCATCGTCAGTCCGCAATTGGTCTAGTAAAGAGATCCCAAATTGGACCTTGTTTCATACCAATCGAGACCTTACCTTGAGATCATCCGAGATGGAGACAGCGATGATCGAGCGGAACATCACCGGTCTGGCGTGGCACGACCTCTACGCCTGTGTGGCCACTCTCCACCCCGTCACAGCCGGCCGGCCCCCGCGACGAGAGCGGCGCCGACCACGTCCCAAGGCGGGGCGGCCGTCTCGCTCTGACAAGGGGCGCCTGCTCCCCAGTGGGAACATCGAACCTCCCACGGCTGCTTGAGTCGGTAGATGGGGGTCGCATCGCAGCCGGCGACAACCTCCGATCGGGAGCAGTTCACCACCCTCGACTGGGGGCTATTCGCCGCGGTGGCGCTGATCTGGGGTTCGTCGTTCCTGCTGATCAAGATCGGGCTCGACGCCTTCCATCCCGGCCTCATCACCTGGGCCCGGGTGGCTCTTGGTGCCGCCACGCTGGCGCTGCTTCCTCGGAGGCGGGTTCGCCTCGACCCTGCCGATCGTGGCCGGCTCGTGTTGCTCTCCGTTGTTTGGGTGGGGATTCCGTTCACCTTGTTCCCATTGGCCGAGGTCCATATCAGTTCGGCGGTGACCGGACTTCTCAACGGGGCGATCCCCATCTTCACCGGGTTGTGGGGGGCGATTGCCTTCAACCGGGTACCGCGTGGTCCGCAGCGGGCCGGGCTTGTCGTCGGGTTCGTCGGCGTGGCGCTGATCAGCGTGGTGTCGAGCACCGAGGGCGGATCCAGCGCGGTCGGGGTGGTGATGGTCCTGGTCGCAACTCTTTGTTACGGGCTCGCCGGGAACATGGCGGGCCCTCTCCAGCACCGCTACGGGTCAGTCGCGGTGATGAGATGGATGCTGGTTCTGGCCACGTTGTGGACTGCGCCGTTCGGCATCTTCGGGTTGTTCCGCTCCGAATTCGCAGTTGGCCCGGCGGTGGCGGTTGGCGTGTTGGGCGCGGTCGGGACCGGGGTCGCCTTCGCCCTCATGGCGACGCTGGTGGGGAGAGTGGGCGGTCCCAGGGGTTCGTTCGTCGCCTACCTGATCCCCGTCGTATCGCTAGCTCTTGGCGTGGCGATCCTCAACGAGTCGGTCTCCGCCTGGGCGCTGGGTGGGGTGGCGTTGGTGCTCGCCGGCTCGATGCTGGCGGGAAGAGCGGAACGCTGATCCGAATCGGTAACAGTTTGGCTACGCTTGGTTGATGTCGCAACCGGCCGGTGACCCGTTCGACGCCTTGGGTGACCCACACCGCCGGGCGATTGTCGAACTCCTGCGAGACGGCGATCGATCGGTCACCGAGATCGCCGATGAGCTCCCCATCAGCCGCCCCGCAGTTTCCCGCCACCTCCGTCTGCTGAGGGAGGCGGGATTGGTGGCGCAGGAGCCGCGGGGGACACGCCGTGTTTACCGATTGCATGAAGAGGGAGTGGACGAGGTTCGTCTGTTCCTGGAGCAGGTCTGGGGGGATGCGGCACGACGTTTCCGTCTCATGGCGGAGAACACCGTCCCCGAGGCCGACCGGGGATGATCGAGCCGCTCAGGCTGAGCCTCGATGTCCGTTGCCGCCCGGAGCATGCCTTTGACGTCTGGGCGAGGAGGATCTCGACCTGGTGGCCGGCGGATCACACCGTGGCGGGGATGGACGGCGTGGAGGTGGTGCTCGAGCCTCGTGCTGGTGGCCGAATCTACGAGCGCGGTCCCGACGGCACCGAGTCGGAGTGGGGTGAGGTGACGCTGTGGGATCCTCCGGGGCGTCTCGGTTATCTGTGGCATCTGAGGCGGGATCGGGCCGACGCCACCGACGTGCTGATCAGTTTCATCGGCCAGCCCGACGGGACGACCCGAGTGGAGATCGAGCACACCGGCTGGGAGCGTCTGGGCGCAGGTGGACAGGAGTGGCGCGACCGGAACTTGGGTGGTTGGACGACACTGTTCCCCAGCTACCTCGACGCGGTTGGCGAGTAAACGAGGAGGAGACATGGCGAACTTTCTGTTGGCGTATCACGGCGGCGGTATGGCGGAGACCGAGGAGGAGCAGAACGCGGTGATGGCCGCTTGGGGTAAGTGGTACGAGGAGCTGGGGTCGGCGATCGTCGACGGGGGCAACCCGATTTCCCGCACCGTCATGATCAACAGCGACGGCTCGGCGGCCGAGGGCGGCGGCGCCGACCCGGTGACCGGTTACACCGTCCTCAGCGCCGACGACATGGACGCCGCCGTCGAGATGTCGAAGGGCTGCCCCCACCTCAAGAGCGGCGGCACCGTCGAGGTCGGCGAAACCTTCGACGTCATGGGCTGACATCCCTTGCGGTAACCCCGGAGTGACCGGTACACTCCGGGGTACGACGCGGGGTGGAGCAGTCTGGTAGCTCGTCGGGCTCATAACCCGAAGGTCGCGGGTTCAAATCCCGCCCCCGCTACTGAAAGCCCCGGTCAGCGACTGCTGACCGGGGCTTCTACCGTCTCTTGGCTCCGTTCTACCGTCGCTTCTACCGGATTCTCTACCGGCCGCTGGCGATCAGGCTCTCGAGGATGCAGGCGGCTTCGGCCTGCATGCCGGGAAGGACGTGTTGGTAGGTGTCGATGGTGAACGCCGGGTTCCCGTGCCCGAGCCGCTCCGACACAACCTTGACGGGGACCCCGGCCTTGATGAGCAGGGTGCCGTGGGTGTGGCGGACGTCGTGAAGACGACCTTGGGGACCCCCGCTCGAGCGACGATCCGCTCGAAGGCCTGGGCGATGGAGTGGGGGTGGATCGGGGTTGCCCTCGACATCGGCGAACACCCAACCGGTCGGTTCGATTCCCACAGCCTTGCGCACCGACACTTGCCACAGCTTCCACACGACTAGGAGTGCGACGGTGGTCGGATCGAGATCGATCGGCCGCCTTGAGTGCTGTCTTGCCTCGCGACCGTGCAGTTCGTAGCCGATGGAGACGAGGCCTCGGTTGATGGAGAGTGTGGCTGCGTCGAGGTCGACGCCGTCCCACTGCAATCCGAGCAGCTCGCTGCGGCGCATTCCGGTATTGGCCAGGAGCCAAAGGGCTGCAAAGAGCCCGTGTCCAGGTGCTCCGTCACGCAGAAGTCGCACAGCTAGCTCGGTCCTCGCCACATTCGCGCGCCCTACGTGTCCCGTGTCAACTTCCTCGGACGGTTTCAGAACTCGACATCGTTCTTCAGGGCTGATTCGGGTCCACTCGTTTTGGTTCGGTCATGCCGTGACTCTGCACTCCGGCGCGGCGCCGCAGCCACCACCGATGCCGACCGCGATCAGCGGTAGTTGGCTCGCGGCCAGGGCGTGGTATGCGTAGTGCTCGAGGGTCTGCGCCGGCACGAACGGTAGGAACGACAGCGGCAGCACGCTCGACCGCGCCGCCGATGAGGTTGAGGACCGCCCATGCGATGAGCGCCCACGCCCCAGCGGCGCGTGTCGCTGGGACGAACCAGAGCACGAGCGCCGCCATCCAGATGAGCGTTGGAAAGAGTGACTCGGCGCTCAGGACGGTCTGGTCGGGCAGGTCGGCCACGTTGTGGATTAAGAAGCCCGCCCACCCGACCGCTATGGCCGCGACGACGCCTGCCGGCCAAACAGTGCGCTTGGTCATCCGCGACCCCAGAAGTCCAGGACGGAGCTCCGCCGCACGCTCCGGCTGTTCGAGCGGGATGAGGTAGGCGGCGTCAGACACGATTTCCACCTGCCCATCCGGAACCAGCACGATCGCGGCGCCGCGCCTCGTCGGGCGTGAACCCGATGTGGTCCGAGCCCGTGATGAAGAGGGTCGGGATTCGGAGCGCCGGCAGGCGGGAGGTCAGATCCGTCCGGTGGATCGAGATCGATTGGATGGCATTGTGCAGGCGGCCGCGGTCGGTACTCCTGAGGAACTCGGTCGTGAGAGCGACCGCCTCCGGATCATTGGCCCTTGTGGCCGGTGAGAGCTGCACCTCTGCGACGGCGTCCGTGATGAACCGCGCCGGGCCGAGGATGCGGTAGACGATTGTGAGGAGCTGCACCCGGCGCCGCTCGGCGGGGCGATATGCCCGCACCGGCGTGCCGAGCGTCACCAGGCTGCGGAGGCGATCCGGCCACTCGGAAGCGGCGATGATCCCGACGTGTCCGCCCCAGGCATTACCGACCCAGTCGACAGGTCCGTCGACCCCAAGAGCGTCGAGTACCTCCAGCGCCGCCGCTGCGCAGTCGGCGTTGGTGTAGCGGTGACCGGGATCGCCGCTCGCACCATGGCCCGGACCATCGATGAGAATGAGCCGTCGGTGCGCAGCGAGCGCGGGTTCGACCGCTGCCAGCTGGAGCTGTCGATGAAGAGGCTCGGCCAGAGCACGGCGACGGATCCAGCGCCGTGCTGGCGCACGTTGAGCGTACCGACGCGTGTCTGGATGCGGTCTGCGGTGGTGTTGGTGTTCATTGTCTACCTCCCCTTGCACTAGCTTGACAGTGTCAAGCGCTAGCATATTGGAATCGAGTTGACAGTGTCAAGTGCAGAGGTCGCCACGCCGGAGGGGGCGGATTGGGCACCCGGGGGTTTGGAGGCCCGGCTGGTCGAGGCCGCCCTCGCTCGGCTCGAAGACGTTCCTGCCAGCAGCTCAGCATGCGTGGGCTGGCCGCCGACCTCGGGGTCAGCCACCAGGCGCCCTACACCCACTTCCGCAGCCGAGTCCGTTTCCTCGCCGCTGTCGCGGGAACCGGACTCGCGGCCGTAGCTGCCGCCGCGCGCAGAAACCGTCGACCGCGCCGGCGACGATCCCTTCGATCGCCTGGTCGCACTTGCCGACTCTTACATGACGTTCATCGAACGCCGACCGCACCTCTTCGATCTCGCCTACGGCCCCGTGGTTGCAATGCGTGACCACCGCGTCCTGCAGACCGCGGCGAGCGCCTATTGGGCGGTGCTGGGGGAGGTCGTGGGTGCGTGCCAGCCACCGGGCCTGACCGAGGCCGAAGTCCAGAACCGCTGCCAGATCGCCGCCAGCACGGTGTACGGCATCGCGCGCATGGGGGCCCATGGCAAGATCCCGCGCGTCGTGCGAGCGACCCCACGCCAGCTCGCCGCCTCCGCGCTCCGCACCCTCTACGACGGCTGGAACCGCCCAACGTCGTCATAGCGCTGGGCCGGGCCCTAAAACCGCCGCGACAGGTCAAATGGCGAGTCGCACAAAACCCCAGCGAGCGCTTCGTCCTTGCCGGCCGCGCTGACGTTGCAGGGGTCAAGGTGTCCGGAGTGACCTCGATCTCGAATGGCCCAGCCCTCGGGGACTCGCCGCTCGGTGGCCCTAGCTACCCTTCCCGACTGCCTTGGTTGAACAACCTTTCGAGGTCACCGTCCGAGATGC
>CAVWWM010000008.1:0-78436 GCA_963758695.1 uncultured Actinomycetes bacterium | reverse complement strand
GAACCCGATCCGGTGTCACGTCGTGAGGAACAGCCCGAATTCCAAACGCCGAGCGGGGTCCGTCGACGCGTGCTGCGCGACGATCGGCAGCGGGGACTCGAAGTGGCGATCAATGAGTACGCCCCGGGGACTTCGAGCGCAGAAAGGCCGCTCCATCATGAAGGATTCGAATACGGCGTGTTGATCGATGGCAAGCTCGTCGTGCAGATCGGAGACCAGGAGTATCAGCTTCGACCAGGAGATCTGGTGTCATACAACTCGGGCTCGCCGCACCGGATATCCAATCCTGGAAAGCGAATTGCCAGAGCGCTCTGGGTCAACCTCGACCGGGCGGAGTGATTGAACCGTGGTAATGACGATTGACCCGTACTCGATGCCGATGGCACACTTGCCTCGATGAAGCCAGCGCGGTTCGAGTACTGGGCGCCCACCTCGACCGACGAAGCGCTGAACATCCTCACTCAGGTTCCGGGGGCAAAGGTTCTCGCCGGGGGTCAGAGCCTGGTTCCGGCGATGAACTTCCGTTTGGCCCGACCGGAGACGCTGGTGGACATCAACCGGCTCGTCGAACTCGATCGGATCGAGGTCGAGCGCTCGGTGCTCCACATCGGCGCCCTCGCTCGTCACCGCAGCTTCGAGCGACCGGTTGCGCCCGGTCCGCTCGGAGAGCTACTCCCAAGGGTTGCGCGCCACGTCGGGCACCTTCCCATCAGGACCAGGGGCACGTTTTGCGGGAGCCTGGCTCACGCCGACCCCGCCGCCGAGTGGTGCCTCGCCGCCCTCGTCCTCGATGGCGAGGTTGTGGCGCGCTCGACGCTCGGTGAGCGTGTCATCCCCGCCGACGGTTTCTTTGAGACGGTTTTCACGACGGCGCTGCGTCCCGACGAATTGCTGGTGGAAGTCAGGATCCCTCTTCTCACCGCCGACGACGGGGTCGGGTTCGAAGAGCTGAGCCGGAGGGCCGGCGACTTTGCGCTCGTCATGGCGATGGCAGTAATTCGCGTCGCCGACGGCCATATTACGGGTGCGCGCCTCGGCGTAGGAGGGGCGGCCGACCGCCCGTTGCGCCTCCCCGAGGCAGAGTCCGTACTGATCGGCGAGATGCCTCACCAAGCTGTGTTCGAACGAGCCGCCGAGGTTGCGGCCTCCTCGGTCCGGCCACTCGAGGACATTCACGCCGGCGCCGAGTACCGGCGCAGCCTGGTGAGAGTCTTGTTGGTGCGCGCACTGCAGCAGGCAGCGGCTTGACACGAGGGGAGCTTCGTTGGTCCGTGATCAGCTGACACCAGTGAACCTCAAGGTCAATGCTGTCATCTACGAGATCGAGGTGGAGCCGCGCAAGACCCTTGCCGACGCCATCCGTGAAGAGTGCGGTTTGACGGGCACCCACCTCGGCTGCGAGCACGGTGTGTGCGGGGCATGCACCGTTCTGGTCGACGGCGAGCCGATGCGCTCATGTCTGTTGTTTGCGGTGCAGTGCGGCGACAACGAGATCCGGACCGTGGAGGGTCTGGCGGATGGGCAGAACCTCCATCCCTTGCAGCAGGCCTTCTGGGATCACCACGGACTCCAGTGCGGTTTCTGCACACCCGGGTTCCTCATGTTGGCGGTGGGAGTACTCGAGGAGAATCCTGAGATCGACGAAGTCGGGTTGCGCGAGGTCTTGTCATCCAACCTGTGTCGCTGCACCGGGTATCAGAACATCCTGACTTCGGTGCGGGCTGCTCAAGCAGCCATGCGTTCGCCGGCCGGCCCGTGAGCACGATCGGCCGGTCGGTTCGACGCATCGAGGACCCACCGTTGCTCACCGGCCGTGGTCGCTTCGCAGCCGACATCGTCTTGCCGGGGATGGTCCATATGAGGGTCGTGAGATCGCCCGTGGCCTGCGGGCGCATCCTGGCGGTGGATATGACCGAGGCGCGGGCAGCAGAGGGCGTCCTGGCGGTGTGGGACGCCGCCGAATTGATCGGGGTTCCGCCGATCGAGTACCGCCAGGTATCGCTGCCCGAGCTCGCCCCATACAGGCAACCGGTGCTCGCAAACGGGTTCGTCCGCTACGTGGGCGAGCCGGTGGCGGTCGTGGTGGCCACCGATCCTTACCTCGCTGAGGACGCCGCCGATCTGGTGTGGATCGATCTCGATGACCTGCCGGTGGCCCTCGACCCGACGTTGCCTGCGGTCTTTCCCCCGACCTTCCAATCCTTGCAGCCACCATTCGTAAGGAGTACGGCGATCTCGATGGCGCCTTCGCCGTGGCCGACGTCGTTGTGGATCTCGAGGTGCAGATCGGGCGGCACACCGGAGTTCCGCTGGAGACGCGGGGGGCAGTTGCCTGGCATGACGGCGCCACAGGTGTGCTCCATGTCCTCGGCGCCGCCAAGATCCCCCATTTCAACCGGGACGCGATCGCGTCGATGCTCGGGCTCCCGTCCTCGAAGGTGCATCTGCACGAGGGTCACGTCGGTGGGGGATTCGGCGTTCGGGGCGAGCTCTACCCGGAGGATGTCCTCGTGTCGCTCGCCGCGCTGCGATTGGAGAGGGCCGTCAAGTGGATCGAGGATCGCCGTGAGCACCTCGTCGCCGCCAATCACTCTCGAGACCAGCTGCACCGGCTGCGGGCCGCGGTCGACTCGGATGGCGAGATCCTGGCGATCGATGATGAGTTCTGGCAGGACCAAGGCGCCTACGTGCGTACCCACGCCGCCACCGTCGCCGATCTGACTGCCGCCATGCTCCCCGGGCCATATCGGGTGCCTGCATACAGGTCTACTGGTCACATTGTCGTCACCAACAAGACACCGGCGGGGACCTACCGGGGGCCGGGAAGGTACGAGGGGAGCTTTGCCAGGGAACGCCTGATCGACGCGATCGCCCATCGGCTCGAGCTCGACCCAATCGAGGTGCGACGGCGCAACCTGATCACACACGAATCCATGCCCTTCAACCGCGGGGTGCTCGCGCTGGGGACAGAGGTGGTCTATGACTCGGGGAACTATCCGGCGATGTTGGAACGCGCCGTCGAAGCGGTGGCCGATCTGGCCGGCGACGCAGCCAGGCGGCGGGGCCTCGGGGAGTTGGCGGGATGCGGGCTGGCGGTGTTCGTCGAGAAAAGCGGTCTCGGGCCGTTCGATGGAGTCAGGGTGGCGATTGACGAGACCGGGTCGGTCGAGGTGGTTACGGGCGCCGCCTCGATGGGGCAGGGTGTCGAGACAGTTGTCGCCCAGGTTTGCGCAGAAGCGCTGGGCGTCGACGTCGATTCGGTGACCGTCGTCCATGGCCAAACCGACCGGATCGAATATGGCATGGGCGCTTTTGCCAGCCGGGCCACCGTGATGACCGGATCAGCCACCCACCTGGCCGCAGGGGCTGTCCGACGCCAAGCGGCGGAGATGGCCGCCGAGGTGTTGGAGGCAGCACCCGAGGACATCGTCATCGAATCCGGAGTCGTTTCGGTTCGCGGCTCGCCTGGCGGTCCTCGACTCGGAATAGGGGAGCTGGCCAGGCGAGCTTCCGCGAAGTTCTCGGTTCCCATGGGCAAGCGACCGGGTCTATCGGCAACGGAGTGGTTCGCCAGTGACCACATGACATACCCGTACGGAGCGCATGTCGCCCTGGTCGTGATCGATCCGGCGACGGGCAAGTTGTCTGTTGAGAGATTCGTCGTCGTCTACGACCTGGGGAGGGCGGTGAACCCCACACTTGTCGAGGGTCAGTTGGTGGGCGGTGTGGCGCAAGGCGTCGGAGGGGCGATCCTCGAGGAGTTCAGGTATGACGAGCACGGCCAGCCGCTGGCCACGAGCTTCCTCGACTATCTGATGCCCACCGTTGCGGAGATGCCGGCGGTGGAGACCGTCATCCTCGAGGAGGCTCCAAGCCCGCTGAATCCCCTTGGAGTGAAGGGCGCCGGCGAAGGGGGCATCACCGCTGCAGGGGCCGCCGTCGCTGCCGCGGTCGACGATGCTCTCGGTCGGCCCGGCACCGTCACCCGGCTTCCTGTCACACCGGAGGCGATGTGGTCGGCTCTAGCCGAAATCGATGACTGACGTTCTCTTCCAGCCCGGGACGATTGGCTCACTGAAGGTGAGAAACCGCATTCTCAGGGCCGGCACCTCCGAGTCGATGGCGACGGTGGATGAAGGAGAGGTGACCGACGGGCTCATCGAGCTCTACAGGCGGCTGGCGGCGAACTCCGTTGGCGCCATCGTCACCGGTCACATGTTCACCCATCCTCGTGGCAGGTACGCCCGGGGACAGACCGGAATCCACCGAGACGAACAGGTCGGAGGGCTGCGTCGGCTGACCGAAGCCGTGCATGCCGAGGGCGCCCCGATTCTGGCGCAACTCGCCCATGCCGGAAGCCAGTCCCGAGTACCCGGGAATAGCACGCTGGCGCCATCGCCGGTGCCCAACCCACTGACAGGCGCGGAGGTCGAGGAAGCCAGGGAGAGCGATATCGCCGAGGCGGTTGACGCATTTGCCTCGGCGGCCCGCCGCGCCGTCCGAGCCGGCTTCGACGGGATACACATCCATGGCGCCAACGGCTATCTGATCAGCGAATTTGCCTCCCCGGTGACCAACCGGAGAAGGGACGATTGGGGTGGTTCACCGGAGCGGCGAGATCGACTCCCACTCGTCGTTGTCGAGGCGGTGAGGTCTGCAGTACCACCTGGTTATCCGGTAACCATCAAGGTCGGAATGGTCGACGCGGTCCCCGGGGGTGTCGTCCTCACCGAGTCGGCCCGTCGGGCGAGGTTGCTGGTTGCCGCCGGCATCGACGGGATCGAAGTGTCCTCGGGTCTCATGCAAGCCCCGACGGACTCGGCCATGACATATGTCGCCGTCAATCGGCGACGGGCCTTCGGAGATCTCCTGTTCCATCGGATCATGGCCAAGCCGACCCCAGAGGCCTATTTCCGCGATTGGGCACGGGCGCTTCGGGCGGAGGTAGAGACGACGGTGATCCTGGTCGGTGGCTTGCGCACCACGGCGACGATGCGTGATGTCCTGACCTCGGGTGACGCCGACTTCTTGGCGATGGCCCGACCCCTGATCCGGGAACCGGACATCGTGCGCCAGATCGAATCGGGGCGGGAAGGACTGGTGGCCTGCACCTCCTGCAACCTGTGTCTCATGCACGAGGGCCACCATTCGCTCCAATGCTGGCGGGTCCCACGGCGTCGATTGGTGGAGCACGCCGTCTACCGCATCTCGGGCGGTTTCAAAAGGGCCGATGTCATACCGGTGCAGCGACCCCACTGAGGTCGGGCGAGCTCAGCCCTTGTAACCGCTTGCCCTGGCGGCTTGACCCTGTTTCTCGACCTTCTTCCTTGCTCCTTGGCGGCTGGACTTGTCGCCGCTCGTGTAGTGGTACTTCTTGCCGTGGCCGCCCCACTGATAGAACGGGCCCTTGGAATCCTTGCCCCGATGGACTGGTACGAAGTCTCCCTCTTCGGTCGGAGAGGCGTTACCCCGCAGCCATCGCCATCAAGCGCGGCCTCGATTGCGAAGAGAGCGCCCAGTTGTGACCAAACCCTTCACTCGTCCGGGCCGTCGTCCTCGTCCTGGCTGAGCTCGTCGAAGCCCATGGTTCGTGCGATTCCGACGATCCGGTCCTGGAGCTCGCTGATTGCAGACTCGGCCATGTCGTCCCGGGTTTGGTCGAGCTCGTCGAGGACGCCGCGGAGCTCCTTCTCGGCCCGCTCCTCATCGCCGCGCTGCCAGTATCGGAGCGCCTTTTGACCGTCTCGGTCGATTTGGTTGGCCAGTCGCTTGTCGATCGAGTCGGTGGCGAGCAGCCCGACGATTACAGAGTGAAGGCCTCGGGCGGCACCTGCCGGGCTTCCTGACGACGGCGTTGTGGTGGCGGTAGCCGGCCGCGCAGTCGTCGGCGTAGGTGCCGACGCGATTGTGGTTGCGGTCGTCGTGGTCGACTCCGCGTTGCTTTCCGCTGTGATCGCAATCGATGAGGCGGATGCGCTCCCCTCAGGGTCGTTCCGCCCGTCGAGGATTGTCACTGCGATCGCCCCCAATCCAGCCGCAGTGACCAGCCCGGCCAGCAGCCAGCCCAAGGATCGTCGGGATTGGCGAACAGCGTGTCGTGGTGTCCTGACCACGGTGGTGACCGCCGTCGGCTGAGGCCCGACCACATCGACGGGTGGGGTTTGATATGTCGGTGTTACGGCCTCAGCAAACGGTCGCAGTGCCGCGGCGACTGACGCGGCATCGGGCGGACGGTCCCTCGGATCCGCCTTGATGGCGCTCAGGACAACCCGCTCCAAACCTGGTGGGAGATCGACCACGACAGATGGTGGTGTGGGCCGATGTTCTCTCTTGGCAACTGCCACGGTCAATGCGTTCTCGCCAGAAAACGGCAACCGACTTGTGAGCAACTCGTAGAGGACGACACCGAGGGCGTACAAGTCGGCACTCGGCCCGGGTTCAGCGCCCATCATCACCTCGGGCGCCAGGTACGGCGCCGTTCCTAACACGACTCCGCTGTCGGTGAGCCGGTCATCAGCGACGAGATGGCGGGCGATCCCGAAATCCGCAACCCGCACGCGATTTCCCGGACCGAGAAGGATGTTGGCGGGCTTGATGTCGCGATGGACCACGCCACGACGGTGGGCGTGATCGAGCGCCTCTGCCACAGCCAGGGCAATGCGGGCTGCCTCGGCTGAAGGAAGCGCTCCGAGCTTGCCGAGTCGCGACGAGAGACTCTCGCCATCGACGAACTCCATCACGAGGTAAGGACCGCTGGCGTCGACCCCGGCGTCGTGAACCGTCACGACCCCGGAATGGTCAAGCGCTGCCGCAGCCAACGCCTCCCTGCGGAATCTGGCGCTCGCCTCGGGCTGCGCCGCCAGATGTGGGTGGAGTCGCTTCAGTGCAACGGGGCGGTCAAGCGCCCGGTCGTGCGCTCGCCAAACCGTCGCCATTCCACCGCTCCCGATCGGAGCCTCCGGAACGTATCGATCGGCGACGATCTCGATCTCCGTGTCCATCGGGCGCGCAGGGTATATAGGGCGATCGCAATCCGGGCGGGTGGCAGCGGCCGAAAGCGAAGCCGGCTGCGTTTCGATCGGAGGATCTGCGGGTAGTCGGAGGCATTATGCCTAATCCGGGGTTCTCGCGCTGTTCCAGTCGCGACCATGCGTCGGCGCGGATCTGCCATGTCTGGCCACATGTCGGTCGCGCTTGTTTCGACCTACCCACCCACCCGCTGTGGGGTTGGCAGGTTCGCCCAATCGCTGGTGATCCGCGTGGGCATGACACTTCGCCCGAGGCACGCTAGTGAGCGTTGCCCGGGTGGCAGGTGCCGAAGATCCCGGTCACCCCATTCCCGGGAGTCGCCATCCAATTCGATCCCGCATCCAGAATCGCCGTGCGGACTGCCGCCGGTCATATCAACCGGAGCGATGTCGGCGCTTATCCAGCATGAATACGGGTTGTATGGACCCGACCAGGGCACCGCCATCCTCGATCTGGTCGATCAGATCCGCGTTCCGGTGACAACGGTCCTCCATACCGTGCTCCCGTCACCGACGGCCACCCAACGCCGTATCGCCTCCGGACTTGCGGACGCCGGAGCATCGTGGCGTCGACGGAGACGGCACGCTCGTGGCTTCGAGACAGGTATGGGCTCGCCGAGTCCGGAATCCAAGTCATCCCGCACGGGTCGTCGTGGCGCCCTTGCCCCCACCACCGGCCAAGCCCCGGAGCCACCTCGTCGCCTGGGGTCTTCTGGGTCCGGGCAAAGGAATCGAACGACTCCTCCGAGCGATGGCGATGATCGGGAATGTCCCAGCCGTGACTCTGGACATCGTCGGGCAGACCCATCCGAAGGTCTTGGCGCGGTCCGGGCAGTCGTATCGAAACGAACTGCAACGGCTCTCGTCGGACCTGGGGCTCGCATCGAGAGTCCGGTTCGTGGACCGCTATCTCGCCGAGGATGAACTTCAGCGCTTGGTTTCCCGGGCCGATGTTGTGGTGATCCCATATGACAGCGATGTGCAGGTGTCTTCCGGCGTTCTCACCGACGCTGTTGCCGCAGGACGGCCTGTGGTCGCCACCGACTTCCCGCACGCCCGCGAGCTATTGGCGGATGGTGCCGGTCTTGTCGTGCCGCACTCGGACGAGGCGCTTGCCGCGGCCATCTGCCGTCTTCTCGATGACGACGATGCATACGCCTCAGCCGCCGGCCATGCGCTCGTGCGCGTCCCAACGTCTCTCCTGGGGGTCAGTCGCCGAGACGTATATCGACCTGCTCCGTTCGGCTCACCGAGGTGATGCCGTGGCGTGATCCCGCGTTCTCGGGGTGCGGTGTAGGACAATGGTCGTGATGGATAGAACGGCGGTGAGGATCGGTCCCGATCCGGCCAGAGTCGTGGCGAAGCCGTTTATTCCCGGACATTCGACCTTCGGCGGTCCCACGACGCGGGTGGACCGCATCATCGACCGACTCCGGCTCCTCGACGATGCCGAGGTCTCCACCGCGATCGATGACGGCCGGCGCCGGGCCAAGCGGCGCCATCGCGACATCGAATCCACCTGGATAGCCAATGGCCGACTGGCATGCGATATGAGCATCGATTCGTGCTCGGGCCTCGATCGAGCGAGGGTTCTGCTGCTGGGGATGGCCTTCACCCTGGAGTACGCCTTCGAGGCCGCCGCATTGACCAATCCTTCGATGGTCGCAATCGGGGAATTGACACCGGACGGGGATCAACAGATCGTGATGAGCGCCCGCGCAATTGGCGAGGGCCACATCTCCTCGATCACCTTCCGTGGCGGCCACGTATCCCCCGAAGGCAAGGTGCGATTCGATCGCCCCAGTCCGTGGGCCGACAACGGCGAACGGAGGCTCGGGCCCTTCGATCGGGAGAAGTTTCGGGCACGGTTGAGCGAGTTGGGCGTCCAGAACCACCTCTCGGAGCGCGTGCTCGACGACCTTGGGCAGAGCTTCAAGCTCTCGGAACTGGAGGAGGCCTTGTCCCGGCGGGCCGACAGTGACGACATGGCGGCGATCCGGTTCGAGACAGAACGCGCTGTCCATTGGCTGGCGACATCGAACTACGAGGTCTCATTCAATGGGGCGCCATTGGGGGAGCGGGTCCTTTCTCCTGCCGGCCCGGCAGAGAGCAGAGGGATGGAGGACGCTCGGTTTGTGCGCTTCTCCGAAGAGGACGGCACCACCAACTACTACGCCACCTATACGGCCTTCGACGGGTTCGAGGTGCTACCCCAACTCATCGAAACAGCCGACTTCACGACGTTCAACATCTCGACTCTTTCCGGTGTCTGCGCTCGGGGCAAGGGCATGGCTCTGTTCCCCCGCCGGATCGGGGGAGATTTCGTGGCGCTGGCACGGACCGACAACGAGAGCACCTTCCTGCTCAGGTCCGACAGCGTGCTCCGCTGGGACGTCGCCGAACTGGTGCTCGCTCCCACCGAGCCATGGGAGATCGTGCAGGGGGGGAACTGTGGCTCCCCGATGGAGACGCCGGACGGTTGGCTGGTGCTCATGCACGGAGTCGGCCCGATGCGCCGGTACGTGTTGTCGGCGGTCCTCCTCGACCTGGACGAGCCGACGAAAGTCATCGGACGGCTCCCCGAACCACTCCTCGAGCCCGAGTCCTGGGAGCGAGACGGGTACGTGCCCAACGTGGTGTACTCCTGCGGGGGCCTCATCCACCACGACCTGCTCGTTGTTCCCTACGGCATCTCGGACTCACGGATCTCGGTGGCGACGGCGCCGGTCTCTGACGTATTGGCGGCGATGAACTGAGTCATCGCCCATCGGTACACCTCGACGTATCGATGGGCCATTGCGACGGAACGGACGTCATGACCGAGTCGGGCGACGAACAGCGCGAGCGCTTCGACCACCGACCGAACTCGGAGAGCTGACTGACATGGGCGAAGTTCCGACTTTGCGTATCGGTGGGTACGCCCCCATTGGGAGCGTCCACTCGGACGCGCTGGACGTCTTCCGGCGCGCCGTTGTCGAGGGTACCGATGGCGGAGTGGCGGTCGAGGTGACCTGGAACATCATGGACTCCGGCCGTCCCAACACCGACCTTTTCGAGATGGTTGAGAGTGGTGAGCTGTTCATGTGCTACTTCTCGACCAGCTATCTGGGCCATCGAGTGCCCGAGTTGGACATCTTGGAAACGCCCTACCTCTTCTCTGACCTCGAACAGGCGCATCGGGCGCTCGACGGTGCGCTCGGTGCAGTGCTGATCGAAGCCACGAGGCAGCGCACCGGATTCGAATTGCTCGGTCTCTGGGATAACGGATTCCGACACTTCACCAACCGGCTGCGGCCTGTGCGCCAACCTGCTGACACCCGGGGGATGAGGGTTCGGCTTCAACCAAACCCGATACACGAGGAGCTCATCCGCTCCTGGGGGGCGGAACCGGTTGCGGTAGAGCTGAGCCGAGGCATCGAGCTGATTGGTTCGCTCGAGGTGGACGCTCAGGAGAATCCACTTGCCAACACCGTTGCCTACGGGGTGGAGCGGGTTCATCCATTCGTCACTATGACCGCTCACCTGTACGGGGCGCGCGGCGTTTTCGCCAATCGTTCAACAGTCGAAAAGCTGCCGACCGATGTCGAGGAAGTGGTTAGGAGCGCTGTGGGCGCAGCAATCGCGCACCAGCAGACTGCGGCTGAAGCGAGAGAGCACAGTCTTCGCGGGGAATTGGAGCAGGCCGGCCTGGTCTTCGAGGACCTGACAGATGAAGAGAGGGCACAGTTCGTCCGGGCCTCCTCGCCCGCGATCGAGCTTGCCCGACACAAACTCGGAGAGGACCTGTTCGCCATCGCTGCCGGCTGAAGTTGCCCGCCACTTGGTTCGGTCCTACATCGTGTCTGATATAGGGTGCGAAGGTGGGCACACCAAGGACCTCGTCACTGAGGGATTTCCTGTGGGAGACGAATCATCTCGGTCCCGACCACCCGGACACGCTGCGAAGGGCCGGCGCCTACCTCCTCATGGTGGTGGTGGTGCTGATTCTCGGCTTCAACTGGCCGATCTTGGCCATCGGTCTGCGCGACGTCAGTCCGGTATGGATGACGGCGATCAGGGTGTGCAGTGGAGCGATCATCGTGGTGGCCGTGGCGGCCATGACCGGACGTCTCCACCTCCCACCGCGGGGTGATCTCCCTGTCGTGCTGTCGGTGGCGGTGCTGCGTCTTGGGCTCGTCTTCTTTCTGGTCTTCACTGCCCTCACCATCGTGCCGGCGGGGCGCTCATCGGTTTTGGTGTGGACCGCGAGTCTGTGGGTTGTCCCGATGGCGGTGATCGCCCTCGGGGAGCGGATGACCCCGCTCCGGTGGGCCGGCCTGGCACTCGGCATCGCCGGGGTCGTCGTTCTGATCGAGCCTTGGCGACTCGCATGGAACGAGCCGAGGGTGATCCTCGGCATCGGCATGTTGCTGCTCAGCGCCATCCTCAACGCGGCGACCGCGGTTCACATCAGACACCACGCCTGGGTGTCAACCCCGCTGCGTGTCATGCCATGGCAACTGATGATCGCCATGGTGCTCACGTTGGCGGTGGCCTTCGCGATAGAGGGAATGCCTCAGATCCATTGGACGCCTTCGCTCGTTGCTGTGATCGTCTACGAAGGCGTCTTGGCGACCGGGCTAGCCCTTTGGGCACAGGTATCGGTGCTGCGAAGTCTTCCCGCGGTGTCGACGAACTTGTCGATGATGATGGTCCCAGTGGTTGGGGTGCTCGCTTCGGCGCTGCTGCTGGGGGAAGTGATCACAGCCACGGTGGTCGCGGCGATGGCTCTCATCTTCGTCGGAGTAACCCTCAACCTCGGTGCGGATCGATCAGTCGCCGAGAGCTGACATTCGGTCGAAAGCCCGGTGGGGGCGGGCGCTTCTTGGCGTGCCAGGCACAGGTGGCTATTTGGTCCGGATGCGGGACCCGGCCGATCCCGGCCCTTCGACGGATCACCTCGATCACTGCAGAGTTGTCGAGGTCGCCGAGTCCAGTCTCTTCACCTTCAGCCATTAGGAGACGGGCGAGCCGGGCGAAGTCCATCGGGACACCCAGCGCTGCGCCGTGCTCGACTATGAGCCGGAAGTCTTTGTGGCTCTGGCTGAGCCGGGAGTCGGGATGGCCATGGTCACCGGTGACCATCCGGTTGCCCCAGACGTCCATCGCCTTCGAATATGCCACCCCGTCGCGGAGGATCTCGAGTGTCTTTTCCAAGTCGAGCCCGGCGCGTTCTGCGGCTACCAGCCCCTCGGCGAGCGCGAAGCGGTGGACAGCAAGGACGTGGTTGACGACCAGCTTCATCCTCGCTCCCGCCCCGACCGTGCCTACGTGGTGATGTGAACGGCCTATCGAGTCCATTACAGGGGCGGCCCTCCTGTAGGCATCTGCGGTGCCCCCAAACATCACGACCAGTTCGCCGCGGGCAGCGATTGCGGCGTTTCCGCTCAGTGTCATGTCGGCGTACTCGATCCCATCAAACGCAAGACCCGCCGCGATTTCAACGGCATCCTCTGGTGGTCCGGTTGTCGAGTCGAGAACCAGGACATCGCGATTTCCCGAGGCAATGATGCCGTCGCCGCCGAGGCATACCTGCCGAGAGATTTCGGATGTGAGGAGAGAAAGAACTGCCACGTGGCAACCCTCGACCGCCTCCGCCGGTGATCCCGCGTGGTGGCCGCCTGCTCCCTCGAAGGCGGCAGCACGCTCTCCGTCGATGTCAAAGCCGCGCACATCGAACCCAGCGTCAATTAAACGAGCCGCCAGACGCCCGCCCATGATCCCCAGTCCTATGACCGCAACGGGAACTGGTGACCTGTCGCTCACCGGCGTTCACCGCTACCCGCAGTCGACCCATTGACGGCAACGGGCACTTCGCCGCGGCATGGGCAAGTCATGGCCGGAATCTTGGCGGCCCGAGGTCGAGCGCCGGGTAGTCGATGAACAGGTCCGGGTGGTACCCGACCTCGGAGAGCAGGTAGTCCCTCGACGTCTCGATGAGTGATCGAGCCTCGGCGAGATCCACGTCCACGAGGGAATGGCCCCACTTTCGAATCACGCCATTGACGATGACGCACCGCACCGCCGAGGTGTCCGCACCCAAGACAACGGCCCCATAGGCGTTGTTGAGCGGAAAGGAGGAGACTCCGGCCTGATCGATCATGACGATGTCGGCCTTCTTGCCCGGCGACAAGCTGCCACAAACGTGGTTCAACCCGACAGTCTCGGCGCCGTGGATCGTCGCAAAAGCCAAGGTGTCGCTCACCGTCAGTTGGGGACGATTCAGCGGCAGGATTACCCAGCGATGCCCGCATCCGTTGTACGGCAAGCAGCGCCCGCATCTGGGTGAACATGTCACCGGGGACCGTTGTCTCGATATCGACGCTGAGGCCGGGAGCAATTCCGACGTCGATGGCTCGCTGCACCGTGGGTAGCCGATCTGCATGGGTGTCGAATCCGAGGAGTTCGTCCACGAAGGGCGACAGCGAGACCTTGACTTCGGACGCTGCCATCGCCTTCCACGAGTCGTCGGTGAGGTCGGAGCAATGGACGAAAGCCAGGTCGGGTCCAAGCAGATCCTCGCCGGCGAGAGCGAGGATCCGCTCCGACCCCTCCTCCCAAGCCACCGGATCGACAGTCATGCCGATGCCCAGATCGCGTGCCACCCGGATCCGCTCTGCGGTGAGGTTGTCAACGTCGGAGAAGCACCGCTGCGCCATGCGCAGGGTCAGCATGTCTCCGTCATCGTCAAACCTCTCACCCTTGATCCTGGCCAAGTCGTCTGGCCACTGTCGGTCCCAGTCACCCGCTTCCGGTGGGGCGTAGGCGAAGATCGCACGGATTCCCGCCGACTCGAGTGCGTCAACGCCGGCGTCTGCGTGCCGGGATGTGCGGGTGTTGTGGGAGAGGTCGAGCACCGTGGTGACCCCGGCATTGAGGGCTCCGAGGGCATTGACGAGGGTGCCTGCATAGGTGTCTTCTGGTCGATATCGGACCGCAAGTGCGTTGCGCAGACCCAAATAGACGGGAAATTCGACGTTCGGCAGCATTCTCCGTAGTTGCCCTTGCCACATATGACGGTGGGTATCTACAAAACCGGGCATGACGATCATGTCGGTCGCATCGATGACCAGGTCAAGTTGCTCGGTTGCCCTAGGAAGATCCGGTCCGATTGCTGCGATTCGGTCCCCTTCGATCAAGACATCGGCTCGAGTGAAGTCACCGATCTTGGGATCCATGGTGATGACACAACCATTCGTCAAGAGAAGTCGCCGCGACCGAACACCATTGACCTGAGAGATCTGGAGTGGCGCGACGGTTGCCGAACTCTCGGCCGCGCTCAGTCTGTTGGCTAGGTCAGGTGTCACCCGGCTCCTCCGCTTCCGGTGCGCCCCAGTCTCGCTGCTCATTCGGAGCCGAACCCGGACTCGACCCGGTCCCATCCGAGATGCGGTCCCTGCAGCCTCTGCAAAGCGGCGCATCATTCGCTGTCTGGGTGCGTCATCCAACGCTCGCTCACCTGTCCTCGGCAGCAGTCGTGTGCTCGTTGATGAAGTCGACCAAGACCTGATTGAAGCGGTCTGGCTCCTCGAAGAAGGGGGCGTGTGCGCTCTGCTCGAATACCACCAACTTGGCACCGGGGATCGCATTGGCCACGTAATCAGCGGCAGCCAGCGGGGCATTTAGGTCGTGGCGCCCGACGCAGACCAAAGTCGGAAGCGAGATGGTGTCGAGCATGTCGCGCCAATCGACCACACCGTGGTCGTCGAGCATCCTGGCTCCGGCGAGCGGAGGGGTCGACATCGCGGAGCGCACCATCTGTTCTGCTACCTCTCCGCTCGGAGCGACGAGGAGGAGTCTCTCGATGACTCCTCTGACGACCCCTTCGTGATCAGCGATGATCTGTCGCTGGAACTCGGACGGGTCGATGGTGAACCCCCACTCCCAGTCGGGTCGTCTCTGCATGCTCGGGGTGATCCCGATGAGCACCAGGCGGCCGAGACGGTGAGGACCGAATAGCTCCCAGTAGGCGAGGGCAACGCTGCTCGACCGAGACCAGGCGACCAATGTCACGTCCTCCAGGTCGAGGAGGTCGAGCAGTTGCCGCATGTCTTGAGCGCCTCGACCGAGACGGAAACCCCGCTCCACTTTCTCCGACTGCCCTGCGCTCGGGGGTCGAAGGATGATGATGTGGTGATCAGAGGCGAGCTCGGCTTGGTGCCTCCACCACGTGGCCGTCCATCGCCCATCCGGCGGCGAAGACCACCGGTCGCCCGCCGCCCGCCTCGGAGTAATGGAGTTGGACTCCATCACTGGTTTCGAAAGTGGGCACGGCGAAGGCACTCTATAGGATGCAGGATTCGTGACGTTTTGGGAGGTTTTTCCTGGTGAGGCAGTGCAGAAAGCTATAGACTGCACTCTATAGAAAGCGCTGCGGAGAACAACGAATAGCGGAGGAGGATCAATGGGCAACAAGCGAAGGACAGCGGTGCTCTTGGCGGTCGTGATGGCGTTCGTCGTCGTGGCTTGTGGCGGTGGCGCCGGTGACACGACCGTGGCGGGGGGCGCCAGCGACACGACCGCGGCGGGGGGCGCCAGTGACACCACCGCGGCGGGGAGCGCAAGTGACACGACCGCGGCGGGGGCGCCAGTGACACGACCGCGGGCGGTTCTGCGTTCGAAATGCGCGTCGAGGTGCCGCAAACCGACGAGATGCAGGACACCGCCCATACGTGACCGAGCCGCCTTGGGTCATTGGCTACTCGGACGCTTCCCTCTCGAACTCGGCCCGTGTGTTCGTCAACAACTTCACCGAGTGGGCAGCATCGGAGTATTCGAACGAGATCGCAGAGGTGGCGCGCACCGATGCCAACGACAGCCCGGACAAGCAGGTGTCGGACATCGAGGATCTGCTGGTGCGGGGAGTCAACTGCCTGATCGTCGCCGCCACCTCCGAGGAGGCGGTGAACCCGGCCATCGAGCAAGCCATGGCGGACGGTGTGCCGGTGATCATCCAAGAGCGCGATGTCACGACCGAGGACTTCGTCAGCCACATCAACATCCGGACATACGACATCGGCACGATCCAGGCGGAGGCCGCTGCTGAGATGCTCGGTGGCGAGGGCCAGGTGGTGCTGCTCGAGGGAGCCGCCGGCACCGGCCCCGCCGAGGAAGCTCGGCGTGGCCACGAGGAGGTCCTCGCCGAACTACCCGGATATCGAGATCCTCGCTGTCGAGTACACCGGCTGGTCGCGTGACGAGGGCAAAACGATCATGGAGAACTGGCTCCAGGCCTACGACCAGATCGATGCCGTCATCGCCGACAGCGGCATCCAGCAGCAGGGCGCCTACGAGGCAGTGGCCGAGGCGGGTCGGCTGGACGAGGTCCAGGTGTGGACCGGCGACAGCCTCCAAGCCTGGATCCGCCAGGTCGACGCCGAGTCGATCCCGGGCGTGATCGTGAACCGTCCTCTCACCTTCGGGGCCCTGGCGGTCGATGCCTGTGCGGCGATCCTCTCCGGGATCGAGGTTCCCAAGAACTGGTACGACCCGGTCGAGGCTCTCGACGTCGCAGACCTCGACCAGTACATCGCCCCGGATACCCCCGGCTCCGATGAGTGGTGGAACTGGTGGGACCTTCCCGAGGAGTGGCTGCCCGAGTAGGGAGCAGTCGACGATACGACACTCGTGATTCGGTGGGAAGCGTGGCGGAGGGCTGGGCACCTCCGCCATGCTTCAATCGCGGAGTTCGCTCGCGACTCGGGAGCATGAGCGCACCTTGTTCAAGGTAGAGCAGGTCTCCAAGCAATTCGACGGCGTCCATGCCCTGTCGGCGGTCGACGCCGAATTCAAGTCCGGGCGAGATCCACGCCGTGGTCGGGGAGAACGGTGCGGGCAAGTCCACGCTCGTCAAGATCATCGCCGGGGTCCATGCCCCGGATCACGGGGACCCTCTATCTCGACGGGAGCGAGATCTCATTCGCCACGCCCCGCGATGCCATGACGCCAGCATCGCCGTGGTCTATCAGGAGCCCACCCTGGTGCCGATGCTCACCGTCGAAGAGAACCTGGTTCTCGGGCGGGAGCCAACCAGGCCGGGGATTCGTCGCCAATGGGCGAGCGGAAAGTGGCCGACACATGGCTACCGGTGGTTGGCGCGGCCATCGATCCGGCCACGCCGGTTGAGCGGCTGAGCATCGCCCAGCGTCAGATTGGTGGAGATCGCCAAGGCGCTCAGTCTGGAGCACGAATGATCCTGCTCGACGAGCCGACCTCGTCGCTTTCAATCGCCGAGATCGAACGGCTACACCTTGTGGTCCGCGATCTCAAGGATCGCGGAGTCAGCGTCGTCCTCGTCACGCACAACCTCGATGAGGTTTTCGCGCTTGCCGACGGGTGACCGTGCTCAAGGACGGCAAGGTGTCGCTCATGGCCGCTCGTTGCCGGACGTCACTGCGGCCGAAGTCATCCGGGCGATGATCGGGCGTGATCTGGCCCACATGTTCCCCCCCGGATCGCCGACGGCGCTGACCGCGGAAGACCGTGATCCAGGTGACGGGGCCTGACCGTCCCGGGGCGAGCCGAGGACATCAGCTTCGAGTTGAGGGAGTCCGAGGTCCTTGGATTCGTCGGATCTGATCGGCGCCGGGCGGACCGATGTCGCCAAGGCACTGGTGGGTGCCATCACCAGCCGCGGCGGCGAGGTGCTGATCGACGGTCGACGCGAGCAAAGTCACGCGAGCCGGCTGACGCCGTGGCAAACGGCATCGCCCTGGTCCCCGAGGATCGACTGGCCGAGGGTCTGGTCATGGACCTCGGGCGTCAAGCAGAACATCAGATGCCCCAGCTCGCCGGCTTGAGCAGGTTGCGGGATCATCGACAAGAACGGGGAGAGTGCGTCTGGCCGATGAGCAGATCGACTCGCTGAACATCCGAACCCCAAGCAACTGGAACCGTGGTCACAACCTGAGCGGTGGGAACCAGCAGAAGGTGGTGTTGGGCAGATGGCTGGCCAAAGGATCTCGGGTCCTGATCTTGGACGAGCCGACCCGAGGGGTCGACGTCGGCGCCAAAGCGGAGATCTACAAGACGATTCGACAGTCTGGCCGAGGAGGGCACCGCGGTGATGCTGATCTCGTCGGAGCTACCCGAGATCCTCCACCTCAGCGATCGCATCGTGGTGATGTCGAAGGGTCGGATCGTCGCAACCCTCGAGAACAACTCGGTGACCGAGTCCGACATGGCGAGCGAGGAAGACCTGATCACACTCATTCTCGGCGTCAAGAGCGATGAGGGCGCCTCTTGACCGGAGCGTGACGGCACCGGCTCGGTCAACCCGGACCCCGTCGCTGGAGCGGCGTCGGCGGTCGATCACTCGCTGGACTGGGCCCAGGTTGGCTCTGGCTGTTGCTGGCTGCGATCGTGCTGGCGGCTTCGCTCATCGCAGAGCCCTTCCTCACACCACGCAACCTGACCAACGTCCTCCGCCAGATGATCCCGCTCGGGATAGTGGCGGTCGGCCAAACGCTTGGTGATCCTCATCGCCGGCGTGGATCTTGCGGTGGCGGCAACCATCAGTCTCTCGAATACCGCGCTCATGGGCATCGTGGCCGGCGAAGCCGCCAATGTGCCGTTGGCCATCGCTGTCGTCCTCGCCGCCGGCCTCCTCATCGGTTTGTTCAATGGGGTGGTGATCATCCTCGCACCCGGGTGCCGGCGTTGATTGTGACCCTTGGCTCGGCCAGCATCGTTACCGGCATCACCTTTCTGTATACCGACCAATCCAACTTCGGCAAGCCTGCGGAGATCATGAACGACATCGGGTTCGGTTCGATTGGGCCGATCCCGATCCTCTTCTTTCTCTACGCCTTCATCGCCGCGATTGCCTTGATCATCCAGAATCGCACCGCGTTCGGCCTCCATCTCTATGCGGTGGGTGGCTCGGAGCAGGTGGCACGTAGCTCCGGCGTTCGCGTCGACAGGGTGAAGCTCGTCGCCTACGTCGCCTGTGGTTTTCTCGCCGCGGTTGCCGGGATCGCAATGTCCACCCGCATGGGCGCAGGCGAGCCACTCTCCGGCGTTGGGTTCGACTGGGACTCGATCGCGGCCGTGGTGCTCGGGGGTACCGTGCTCACCGGTGGCCGGGGTGGGGTCGGGGGCACCATCGGCGGTGTCGCAATCATCGCGATCCTCAACAACGTGATGAACCTGTCGGGTGTCTCCTCGTTCACCCAGATCGTCTTCAAGGGCGTGATCGTTTTGATCGCCGTTGTGCTCGCTGCCGCCACGACGCGCCGCCTGGCTGGAGAAGCTCGGGCCTTCATAAGCGAGAGATTCCGGCGACGCGCCGAGGAGGCGGCCTGATGGACACGTCCAAGGGCGAAGCAGTACTCCCTCCGGTCCGGCGCTTCAACGCACTCCGGGGACAATGGGCCGTCTATGGGCCTTGGGCAATCCTCATCGGACTGGTCGTGATATCGACCCTGATCTCTTCGGACTTCCTAAGCACGACGAACCTCGTCAACATCCTGCGGCAGGCCGCCCCACTCATGATCGTCGCACTCGGCCAGACGCTTGTGATCCTCGTCGGCGGGATCGATGTGTCGGTGGGGGCGGTGATTGCGACGACGACCGTCATCGGCGGCAGCCTGATGCGGGACAGCAACGCCATGATCATTCCCACCGTCCTCGTGGTCATCGGGGTGGGTCTCGTGATCGGGTTGGTGCACTACCTGCTCATAGTTCGGGTGGGGACCGATGCCTTGGTGACGACGTTGGGGACGCTGCTGATTCTCGGCGGGTCTCAACCTGATCTACACCGGTGGTGCGCCTCGAAGCAACGTGACCGACCTCTTCCGCCAGCTCTCCGACGGCCGTCTGGTGGGGATCCCGATCATCGTGATCGTGGCGCTGGTTCTGGCGGCCGTCCTTGCTTTCGGGCTGAGGAGGTCGACCTATGGCCGGAGGGTGTACGCGGTCGGCAGCAATCGCGAAGCGTCGCGCCTCGCCGGCATCAGGTCGAAGGGGGTAGAAGGTCGTGCCTACATCGCGTGCAGCGTGTTGGCGGTTGTCGCCGGCCTCGCCCTGTTGGCCAGGATCGGCACGGGAGACACCGCTGCCGGCGAAGGGATGGAGCTCGATTCCATCGCTGCCGTATTGATCGGGGGCACAGCATTCGGCGGAGGAAAGGGCCGTGTCGAGGGGACCATCGCCGGTGTGCTCATCCTGACCGTGCTCTTCAACGTCTTCAATTTGATGGGCGTGAGCAGGTTCGCCCACCTGATCGTCAAAGGCGTCGTGGTGATTGTCGGCGTGGCTCTCTATTCGTCACGTAAGCGGGCGGTCAGCGGATGAGCCTCTACAGCTTGCTCCAGGCCTCGATGTCGTCCGGGCGGTAGTCGGTACCGACACCTGCCCGCTCCAGGAGTGAGTCGCGGGACTCGGGTAGCTCGTTCGATGACCGACGAAGCATCGACCGAAATCATCGTTCCGTGCTTCTTGACGAAGCGGCCCGCCACGAGGACCGAGTCGACGTTCCCCGGGTGCGCCATTACCACGACCGAAGCCACGGGCTGGTTGAGCGGGGCCAGATTCAGGTCGTCGGCCCTGATCAAGACGATGTCAGCCTCTTTCCCGGGGGTGATCGCTCCCACGCGGTCATCGAGCCCACAGGACCTGGCACCGTCGATGGTCGCCATTCGCAGAATGGTGTCTGTCGTGATGGTCAGCCGTTCCACCATCTCCACCCTCCGGATCGACTGCTCATTCACCAAGGCCCTCTCGGTTGCCAGGGCGCAACGCATGACCGAGAACATGTCACCCCCGACGGTGACCGGTACGTCCACCGAGAGACTGGTGACGATTCCGTGTTGCAGCGACCGGCCAGTTATCGGAAAGCCCAAACCCATGTGCATTTCGACCTCTGGGGAGATCGAGATCGAGCCGCCACTATCGGCTATGAGCCTGTAGATCGTTGTCCGAGAACTGGTTTCCGTGGACAAAGGTCGTGTCGGGGCCGAGCACGCCCTGTTCATGGAGCCTCAACACCGGCTGGTGCCGCAGCGACCAGGCGCCTTCGCCGGCGTGGGTCGTGATCCGCACCCCGAGCTCACGGGCGAGGCGCCAGTCGCCGGCGCTGGTTTCGGGCGTGGTGTGCTGCGGGCCGCGGGCAGCCATCATCAGGGACACCAAGCCGTCGTCGTGGGGAAAGTGCTCCTCCCGAACCCGCCGTATGTCGTCGGAGTGGGGGATCGTGCTGTCGATGTACCACTCGGCGATCTGCTCGTCGTTCGGCGTCCCATGGGCAAAAACGGCGCGGCCGCCGAACTCCTTGAGCGCTGCCACCGAACCGTCGGCGTGTTCTGGCGAGTTCATGATGTGCGCCCAGTCGACGAGCGTGGTGACGCCGGCATTGAGCGCTTCGGTCGCCCCGAGCAGCGTGGCGGCGTAGACGTCCTCGGGAGTGAAACGGGGCCCGATTCGGCCCCGGATGCCCGCCAGGTACTCGGGTAGCGACCAGTCCGAGGACATGCTTTTGATTGCTGTCTGCCACGTGTGGCGGTGGGTATCGATGAACCCAGGGATGACGATCATGCTCGAGGCGTCGAACACCTCGGAATCGGGATCGTCGATGCTTTCGGAAGACGCGGACGACCTTGCCGCCTGCGATGAGAACGTCGCCCACCGGGAGATGGCCGATTTCGGGGTCGAGAGATACGACCCGCCCACCCTTCAAGAGCAGATTGCGATCAGACACGGTGCTGCAGGCTGAGATCTATAGTTGATATGATACATGAGAGGTCGGAACCGAAGTGTCGGCCATCGGCCCCAATTACCGCCTCTGATCAGGACTGAACATTGGTTCATTCGACCCAGCCAGCAGGACCGATGACCCTCAAGTCGGGCGAGGGTCTCCGGCTCGATCTGGCCGGATCGAGACCTGGGACGATCGTTGACCTGGTACGGGATGCGCTCAGGTCCTCGATCATCAGGGGAGATCTCCCGGCTGGCTCGAGTCTTGTCCAAACCGAGATCGCGACGCAGCTCAACGTCAGCACCACGCCGGTACGTGAAGCGATGCGCGATCTGGCAGGCGAAGGCCTCATCACCCTTGACAGTCACCGAATTGGGACGGTCCGTGGACTGGATTGGGACGAGATGGTGGAGATCGTCGAAGTTCGGCGCGCCATTGAGAAGGTTGCACTGAAGCGGGCCATGGCCAACATCAAGGAGGAGGAGTTGACGGCGGCGCGGGACCTCGCCGATCAACTGTCGAGAGAAGAGGATCTGGGCAGTTGGGTTCAGCTCAACAGCCGTTTCCACATCGTCTTCCATCGGGCGACCCGAACCAAGCGATTGGGCACGATGCTGGCTGCCTTGGAAGCCGCAGGTGGTGTCTTTGTCGCCCAGGCTCAACGCCTGCACCCCGAGCTTCGCAGACGGGCGATCGTCGATCATTACGCACTGCTCGATGCGTTTGAGGCGCGAGATCTGAGGCGTGCCCACGAGATCCAGTACGAGCATGTAAACCTGCCATTGGAATCCGCCGAGGTCGGCCCCGGATAATCCCTCCGGGTTCGATCAATGAACGATGCCCCACGCTTCAGGATCCCGACCGACGTCGGGGGCGAGCGCGCCTCTCTCGAGTCCTACTCACCAGGTGAACCAACGCGGTTTCCGAGTGCACCGCTGGGGTGCCGACCCAGTTTGGGAGCAATTCGAGCGTCCCGCTCCCGCTGAGAATGAGGTCATGATCCAAGTCGAGTCGTGTGGCGTTGGGTTGACCGTTCTGAATTGCATCAGGGGGGACCTTGCCAACTCTGAGGATCTCTTGCCGCGTGTTCCTGGCCACGAGTTGGTGGGCCGCGTCGTCGATGCGGGGCCTGGCCGTGGTGGCGAGCTCGTCGGGCGTCGGGTTGTCGCCTACTTTTATCTCGCCTGCGGTTCGTGTCACCGATGCCTCGCCGGTGCTGAGCCGCGCTGCGTGAATCTTGCCGGTTGGGTCGGCGTGCACCGCGACGGCGGCTACGCACCTTTCACCGTCCTACCCAGTCAGAACGCAATCGAGATCCCCGAGTCCATAGATTCGGTTGCGGCCACTGTCATTCCAGATGCCGTGGCGACTGCGGTGCATGTCTGCCGGCGGCGTTGTGAGATCGGTCCCGGCGATCGGGTCGCGGTGATCGGCGCAGCGGGTGGTGTCGGGATCCATGTGGTGCAGGTGGCTCGCTTGTGCGGTGGTGATGTCGTCGGCCTCGACGTCGGCGATCGAAAGCTCGCGGCTCTGAGCGACCTTGGGTTCGAGGCGGTTGACTCGGGCGACTTCGACGCTCTGGATCGCTCGGGGTCGGGCACGCCGCCAGATGTCATCATTGATCTGGTCGGGACCGAAGCGTCCCTGCGATGGGCAACAGGATCGCTCGGATCGGGCGGCCGCCTGGCTGTGCTGACAACATTCCCAGGGATCAGCACCGCGATTGATCCCAGACACCTTGTGCTGCAGGAACTCGCGGTCTTAGGGTCGAAATACGCCTCGAGGGCGGAGGTGATGGCGGCCACGGAGCTCGTCGCAAGCGAGCGTGTACATGCCGTCGTCGGCCGGCAGGTCGCTGCCCGGGACGCGCTGAGCCTCCATGCCGACTTGACATCGGGCGCTCTCATCGGACGAGGCGCCATCCGCTGGTAGAAGTGCGAATCGTGCGTTGACAGAGCTTCGATATGTTATAGGATGCACTAAACAGACTTCGTAGTCTCCCACGAAGCGAGGTTTGACGATGATCGTTCGGTCCGACGACAACTATGTGACCCACATTTCAGATTTCTCACCGGCACCTGTTACGGCAGACCAGGGCTGGCGGAAGATGGACATACGATTCATCTTGAATCGCGAGTCCTCCGGACATGGGAGCGTTTGCGTATTTCGGACTCTGTTCGAGCCGGGAGCCGCACACGAGATCCATACGCATCCCGGTGCTGACGAATTCCTGTACGTCATCCGCGGCCGCTGCATTGTCGGTGCCGGGGAAAGCGAAGAGCATGAGGCTGGTCCCGGTACTCTCCAGTTCATTCCGGCCGGCAAGAAACATTGGCTTCGCAATGTCGACTCTTTCGAACCGGTTGAGTTGATCGGTGGCTATACGGGCGTCGGCAGCCTGGACGAAGCCGGATATGAGTTCATTGCTCACCTGACCAGTTAGCGGTGAGGCCACGAGCTTGAATACCGAGCTCGAAGCGGATATTGGGGCTCGGGTCCAACGAGTCCAGGCAATGATGCAAGCGGATCGCTTCGACGCCCTCATCGTGTATGGAAATACGAAGATGGGTGGCAGCCTCCGATACCTCTCCGGCTTCTTCATCGACCGAACCGGCTGGGTGTCTCTCGGGCCATCCCGTGAGGACCTCTTCATCTTCGACGGTGCCGCTTTGGTCGTTCCAACGGCTGGCGAGCCGATCCTGTTGATCGAGCCGGGACACATGATCACATCCACCGCGATCACCAGCGACGTCCGAGGTGGCGGACTCACCGGGGGCGGTGATGACGGTCTGACCCCGAAAGGAGTTGCCGACGCGCTGAACGAGCTTGGCGCTACCGGCAGGGTCGGCGTCGAGACATGGGACAGGTTCCCGGCACCGTTGTATCTCGGGATCCGCGAGCAGATGCCGGACACGGTTCTCGAACGGTCGACCGTTGTCGAGACGGCACGGCTGGTGAAGACGCACTACGAAGTTGAGCGTTTGAGAGAGGCGGGGAGAGTCGGCGACGTCGGACACCAGGCGTTCGTCGACGCATTGCGCAGCGGACCCGCCAAAACGGAACTCCAGCTGATACGCATCGCCGAGGGGGCAATGCGCGAGATGAACCCTGTATATGAGGACACGGTGCCCTCCTCACCGTCCCTGATCTCATCCGGCGACGAGGTGCATGGTTTGCTCCTTCACGCACCGCAACCCGACAAGTACTTGAGGGTTGGAGACGTGGTCAACTGGGACATATGCAGCAGGTACCTCGGATACGCAGTCGACACGTCGCGCACAAGGGTCTTGGGCGAGGTGAGTCACGACCAAGACGCTGCGTATTCGATTGCGTTGGAGATGGCGCAGGCGGTACGGCAGGCCGCCAAGCCCGGGGTTGTCACGACCGACTTGGTGACGCTTGCGAAGGGCGTCGCTTCAGAGCATGGGTCGAGTCTATGGCTGGATTTCCTCGGCCATGGGATCGGGCTGGACTGTCACGAGCGCCCCGACATGGGTGTGGAGGAGATGGTTCTCGAGGAGAACATGGTGATCACTGTCGAGCCACGCACCGTTTTCGACGGCAGGTTCCTCATGGCCAATGAGGACATGGTGCTGGTGACGCCCGACGGAGGCACATCGCTCACGTCGTTCCCGCGGGAGCCGCTCGGCCTTGACATCTGACTCGATTCAACAGCAGGAGCGAGGAATCAGGAGGTCCGGTGACTGTTCGGCCATTTGACGCGTCTGCGGCCCGCAACCTCGTGTCGGTCGCGCTCGGGCGACGAAAAGCTGACCTCGTCATCACGGGCGGACGTCTCGTCAATGTCTATACGGCCGAGATCTATGAGGCAGCCCTCGCCATCGCAGGAGATCGCATCGCGGCGGTAGGCGATGTACAGCACACGATCGGACCGGAAACCGAGATCGTGGACGCCGATGATCGCTATCTCGTGCCTGGGCTCATCGATCACCACTGCCACGTCCACGAATCGCAGCTGACGATCAGCGAGTTCGCATCGGCGGTGATTCCCCGAGGAACGACGGGCGTTGCCACCGACCACTACGGCGAGCTGTCGGTCGGGGGAATCAAGGCGGTGCGAGAGAGCCTGGACGCCGCGAAGACCTTGCCGCTCAAAGTCTTTTTCCTACTCGGTGGCCCCGGGTACTACCAGAACCACCCATTCGGTCATTCGGGAGTGCCGACCCTCGACGACATGCTCGAGATGCTCGCCTGGGAGGAGTGTGTCGGTCTCAACGAGGCGTTTGCGGCACGCATCGTCGACAACGAGGAGAAGATGATCTCGTTGGTCGATGCCGTGATCCGGTCCGGCAAGTGGGTGTGCAGCCACGGAGCCGAGATGACCGGAGAGCGGGCCAACGCGTGGATGGCGTACCTGCGGGCGACGGACGATCACGAGTCGGTGAGCGCCGAGGACGCTTTGCTCCGCGCTCGATTGGGGATCTACGTCTCCGTTCGGGAGGGTGCGGGTTGCTACAACCTCGACCAGGTGATCCGTGCCATCACCGAGCACGGCGTCGACCACCGGCGATTTTGCTTCAACACCGACGTTCCGTCGACGCTGTCAATCGTCGAAGACGGCCATATCGACTACCTGATGCGACGGGCCATCTCTGCCGGTGTGAAACCTGTAGCGGCTATCCAGATGGCCACCCTCAACGCTGCGGAGTGTCTGGGGGTGGATCGTGATCACGGCAGCCTGGGTCCGGGGAAGATCGCGGATGTGCTTCTCGTCGACGATCTTGAGGCCATGGGTGTGCGGACCGTCATCGCCGATGGGCGTGTTGTGGCGGTCGACGGTGAGCTCGTCGAGCCCTTGCCCCCGACGAGGTTCTCGGAAGACGCATATGGCACGGTGAGGCTTTCAACACCAATCGTCGCCGACGATTTCACCATCAACGCCGGCCGCGACGACGGAACGGTCGAGATCCGAGTTATCGAAGCGTCTGGAGAAACCGTCACCACGTTGGAATCCATTGAAGAAGTGCAGGTGACAGGAGGGACGATTGAAGGCGACGTCGGCCGAGACCTATTGAAGATCGCAGCCATCGAACGCGTTACCGGGAGCCGAATGATCGGTGTCGGGATCGTTCGGGGCTTCAAGTTGCATGAGGGCGCCCTCGCCACGACCTTCAACGCACAGCAAGAGAACATCGTCGTGGTTGGCACCAACGACGACGACATGGCTATGGCTGCCAACGTTCTGGCCGATTCCGGTGGCGGTTTTGTGTGTGTCCAGGGTGGCGAAGTCAGGGGATTGTTGGAGCTTCCGTTGTTCGGCCTTCTTTCCGAGCAGCCCTACAAGGAGGTGGCGGCTCAGATCCGTTCGCTCAACGAGACCGTCCGCAGCCTCGGCTGCGACATGCCGTCTCCATTCCCCACGCTGGGGTTCGTCGGGCTACCGGTGGACATCGGCAACCTCAAGATCTGTCCTGAGGGCCTCGTAGACGTCTGGAAGCGCGAGGTCGTTCCGATCATCGTCGGCGTCTCGTCTTAGTGCGCCGGCATCCGACCAGGGAGGCTCGATGACATGAAGGCTTCGTTACCGGCAAGCGCTGGGATCTGCCGTGGGAGGAGGACACCGATCTCCTCACTCTTGGTAGCGGCGTACTCGTCAAGGTCTACCGCCAGGATGCGGCCAAAGGACGGTTGGACTTGCTTGTGAAATTCCCTCCCGGATATGTCGAGCCGGCCCACGCCCATGACAGCGAACATTCGATCGTGGTCCTCGAAGGTGTGCAGATCGTTGGTGGTGTTCCCCTCCGTGCCGGCGACTACTGCTTCGCCGGCCGAGAGATGATCCACGGGCCCTTCGAGTATCCGGAGGGATGTGTTGTCTTCGCGTCGTTCACCGGGGTTTCGGCTCAGCACCGCTATCCGGGCTCCCCGGGTGGGGAGATCGGTCATGCCTGATCGGTTGCCCGCAGAGCGAGTGGTGAAGCGGGAATGCTGACGGATCAACAAAGAGAACTCGTTTCCCGAACTCGATCGTTCGTCGACGAGGTGGTGAGACCGAGATCCGCCGAGCTCGACAGAAGGATTGACCCCGCCGACTGCTTCTCATGGGAGATCGTCGAGGAGGCCGATGCGCGTGGCCTTCGCACGCTCACGTTGGATCCGGAGTTCGGTGGCGAGGGAATCGACTGTCTGTCGACTGCGATCGTGATCGAGGAGGTCGCCCGAGGAGACGTCGGAGTCGCGGTGATCTTGGCCCAGACTCTGAAGATCGTTCAGACGATCCAAGCCGCATGCACCGCCGACCAGCGTGGGCGGTTCCTACCGGACTTCCGAGAGGATCCGAGGTACCTCCTCGCAATCGGAATCACCGAGCCCGGGCGCTCGTCGGACTATTTCCTTCCGCGAGACGATCCCGAGATGCGTTTCTCGACCGACGCCAGGAAGACCGAAGACGGCTGGATTCTCAACGGAAGGAAGCACTTCATCTCGCTGGGGAATCGGGCCTCTCTGTACCTCGTGTTCGCTCAGACCGATCCAACCAAGAGTCTCGTCTCTGGCTCCACCTGCTTTCTCGTCCCTCGCTCGACTCCCGGCTTCACGACAGGCATCGTCCACGACAAAATGGGCGAGCGGTTGGTCAACAACGCGGAATTGATCTTCGACGACTGCGTGCTGCCTGAGGGGAACGTTGTGGGCGATCCGGGCAAAGGGTTCGACGTCTTGACCACCTTCTTCCCTGCAAGCAATGCATACGCGGCTGCCAGCGCCCTGGGGATCGCGCAAGCGGCGTACGACGCAACTCTCGAGTGGACGAGGACCCGTGTCCAGGGTGGCTCACCCTTGATAGAGCACGACGTGATCGCCAAGGACCTTGCCCGCATGGTCATGCTGATCGGTGCGGCACGCGCCTACGTCCGGGAGGCGGCGAGCGCCGCCGACACCGGAGAGGATGCTTGGGTCCCGACAATGGCCTCCTTGCCGAAGGTCTTCGCATCGGAAGTCACCTGGGAAGTTGTCACCACCGCGTTGGAACTGCACGGAGGGTGGGGCTTCATGAAGGAAGCAGGCATCGAGAAACTCGTTCGCGATGCAGCCGCCTGGCACCACTCCGACGGCGCCAACAGGACCCTGCTGCTGAAGGCAGCGCGGACCTTCCGTTAACGAGTGTGACCTCCGGGGAAATGCGCGGTCGCGGTCCGGGACTGAGCGACGAGCCGGACCGGGGCCCGACCTATCTCGAGCTAGCCCGCGCTAGCAAATGACGTGCCGGGCGAGTACTCGTGCGGCGAATGCTCGGGTGGTGGTGCCGTTTGGGTTGTAGGTCGGATCAGATTTTCCGGGTCGTAGATAGCGGCGCGCCACCAGTGCTTCGACTGCGGAGTGGGCCGGATGTGAGCGGGCGACGTCGGTGAAGGTGGGTTCTGTGGGGCGCGGTTCTGGCAGATCCAGAGCAGCCACCACCTCCCGCGCAAACCTCGAGCGGGAAACCCCACGGCTCTGGTCCAATCCACTCGGACGCCGACCGAGCCTGTCGAGCAGGTCGGTCAGTTGGCTTCCGGTGACGGCAGCGCTGGGGTGGACTCGGTAGTTGCCCGCCGAACCCAACAGCATCCCCCGCCCGCCGAGCAACTGCACGGCTGCAAAGTCCTGATGGTTCTTGGCCGACCGATATCGGGAGTACCAGGGCAGGTCAGACCAATAGCGAAGCATCTGGCCCTGACCCGCAAGCCGGTACTGGAGGCGGGCGATAGGAACCCGACGGGGCGGTATGTCGAGGTGGACCGCAAGCGCTGCCGCCGTTCCTGCCGCCTGCCCGAGTGCCATGCGTACCGGCTCCATGCGCAGCGCCGAATAGCCGACATGGGTCGCCGAAGCCGCCACGGGTACCAGCAGTCCGTCGAGGCGCTTGGGAAGGATTGCTCCGTATGGAACCTGAAAGGGGGCGGTGGCCGACAACCAGAAGGCACCCTCACAGATCCGGGCGCCGAACTCATATGACTTCTCGAGCAGGATCTCGGTCACGCAATGCGAATCCATCGGGTATTCGCCGATGGCAATAGTGTCCCGCCGACCGGGCGGCGCCGGGCGAAGGCCACCCGTCGCTCGCCGGCAATCCCACTCGGAGAAGACATATTCGCCCACCATCCGGCGCCCCTCCCGCACATAGAGCTCGAGCGGGTAGTGCGGTACCGCCAGACGATGGATCTCGGGCCAGTTGTCCGGGTAGTCGTCGCTCAATCCGAGGCGGGAATGACCGAGGACGTAGCGAAGGTGATAGAGGTAGCCGAGTTCGAAGTTCCGGATGCGCCTCGCGATTACCCTTCGCTCCGACCGTGAGCCCTTCACATAGCCCTGATTCATCCCGATCGGGTCCAGATTGAGGTCGAGTTTGCCGTTTGGCAGCACCTGTTGAACCCACCTGCCCGCCGGAACCCCGAGGTGGGGAGCGGCGCGGCCCCAGGCGAGCGGTGCTCGCAGCATCATTTCGTAGAAAGGACGGTTCTCGGGGTAGCCCGTGGGGGAACGGCCCGGCCATCCCTCCGGCACCCACCCGTCGTGCTGAGCCGTGACCCTGTTGTTGAACGACTGGGTTCTCTGGTCGCCGCCGCCATCACCCCCGATCCGCTCCTGGGTACGGGGGTAGACGATGATCCTGCCGGCATGCGGTTCGCCGCGTCTCCGGGTTGTTGGGTGGACGTCGCGCCGACCCGTCAGCGCTTTGACCGCCTCCCTGCCCACCACCCAGTCTGCTCCCTCCTCGCCGGCAGAAGCGAGGACGTCTCCTTCGACGGTGGCGTCGATGATCACCGGAGCCATCACGTCGACCAGATCCCCCCGGTTGCGCCTCCGAAAGCGAACGCCGACGACACGGCTTCCATCGGTGAGGGCACGGTGGACGACCATCCCCGCTATGCCCTCGACATCGCTTTCCTCGGAGAGCATCGCCCTGACCACGTTGAATGCCACCTCGGGTTCGTAGATGAGCCCCTCTTTGAAGCGAGCCATATCGACGCCGGTGGTGTCGGGGCGGCTGCGTCGATAGTGCTGGGCGACGCGGTCGATGAACTCTCGGAACAACCCGTTGGGGATGGTGGTCGAAAAGGGAGGGCGGATGTCGGTGGAACACACCCCGTTGGTGAGCATCCCTCCCGTGGTCCGCGGATGGTCGTAGATCAGGGCGATCGACAGGCGATGACGCAGCGCCCGCCCGGTCGCGCGCCGCGGCGATGGCGGCAGCCACACCGGCCGAACTGACCCCGACGACAGCCACGTCGAAGCTCCGTTTGATCGGTGACATCAGTCCCCTTCGGTGGGTGTCGGCGCGAGCCCGGTAACGCTCGCCGACCCTATCTAGAGCCCAGCGCCGCAGTCGCCCACGCAGATGCCTCGGATCTTGGAGGGCCGTGCGAACCAAGCCCTTTGGTGATCCGTAGATGTGATGACAGGGTGCGCACGGAGATTCCGAATCCGCCACCAACCGACTCTTGTCGTGGAGGTACCGGCATGTTCTCGTCAAGTCACAGTGGCGCAGATGGATCGTGCTGCCGCTGGCGCTGGTAGGCGTGCTCACGCTCTCCACGGCGGCTGCCGCACAGAGGTCGTTCTTCTTCGAGGAGACGGCCGAGGCTTTCTGGGCCGTGTCGCACGAGTGCGCAGACGGCTCGGTCGCGGAGGGAACGCTTTTTTGGTGAAGCCCACGCGCGACTTCGAGTCACCTGACACCGAGGATCCGGAGCCGACGGTGAGAGTCCAATTCCTGGCGGTGTGCCCTGACGGCACTTCGTTCAGCTGGGGAGCGCCAACGGTTCCGGCGACCATCACCAGCGTCCGACCTTTGAGGAGGATTACCGCGGTCGGCTCTGGGGTCGCCACCGACATCTTCGGCATTGTCCACGAGGTGACATTCGACGTGACCTGGACTGGTCGCGGTCGCTTGGAGACAACCGTCAACGCGCCAGGGAGCATCACAAAGATCCGGGCCGCAACCGCGGTCGGCGTGGTGACTTTCGACGGCACGACTATCGCCGAAGGTGCTGCAAATCACCCGACACGGCCAGCCCCGTTCATCCGCGTGGACATCGAGAGGTAGTTCGGGTCCCTCGGCCTGGTTCGCCGATCGAAGATAAGGCGTGCCGTCGAGATCGACCTCTTCGGCTCGATCAGCGGCGATGATCGCTTCGAGGGACACCAGCGGGGTTGCAAGGCGCGGGAGGCTTGCAGAAATCGGCTATCCAGCTTCACTCGACCGTGGCGTGCTCGCAATCCTGAGCACAGGAGTCTCCGCGACGTAGCGGTTTGGCTTGCATCAAGACGCCGGGAGAGATCTCATGGAGCCGATCAACGCTTCGGAGGACAGTGGCGACCGACGTGCTGCCGGGGATACGGCGATGACCGAACATGCCGTGGTGATCGCAGGAGGTGGCCCGACCGGGCTGATGCTTGCGGCCGAGCTGACGTTGGCGGGGATCGACGTCGTGGTCGTCGAACGACGCACCAGCCAGGATCTCGACGGCAAGCGAGCCGGGGGTCTTCACTCGCGCACCATCGAGGTGCTCGATCAGCGTGGCGTCGAGGAGCGCTTCCTCTCGGAGGGCCAAACGCATCCGTTCGTGGGCTACGCCGGGACCTTCCTGGACATCAGCGACTTCCCCACGC
Source organism: uncultured Actinomycetes bacterium (assembly GCA_963758695.1). Lineage (GTDB taxonomy): Bacteria > Actinomycetota > Acidimicrobiia > Spongiisociales > DATADW01 > DATADW01. Next base: position 46,063 of record CAVWWM010000008.1, on the reverse strand, counting down.
GCCACAACTACCTCCTTGCGCTCTGGCAGAGCGACTTCGAGCGAATCCTGGCCGGCTGGGTCGGTGAGCTCGGGGTCCCGATCCTTCGTGGCTACGAGGTGGTGGGCTTCGCCCAGGACGACACCGGCGTCGACGTCGAGGTGTCCGACGACACCACCATCCGAGCCGAGTACCTCGTCGGGTGCGACGGAGGGCGCAGCCTGATCCGCAAGGCGGCCGGCATCGACTTTCCCGGGTGGGACCCGACGAGCAGCTTCCTGATCGCCGAGGCCGAGATGGACGAGGAGCCGGAGGTCGGCATGCGCCCCGAGGGTGGTGGCATCGGTCCCGTCAACCGGGAGGAGGGCGGAGGGCCGTACGGGATCGTGCTGCTCGAGAAGCACGTCGAGCACACCAGTGATCCCACCCCGCAGGACCTCCGCGAGGCGCTCGTCGCTGCCTACGGGACGGACTACGGGGTGCACAGCCCCACGTGGATCTCCCGATTCACCGACATGACCCGGCAGGCGGCGTCCTACCGCGAGGGACGGGTGCTGCTCGCCGGCGACGCCGCACACGTGCACGGCCCGCAAGGTGGGCAGGGCCTCAACACCGGTGTGCAGGACGCCGTGAACCTGGGATGGAAGCTGGCCCAGGTGGTCAACAAGACGTCACCCGAGAGCCTCCTGGACACCTACCACGCAGAACGGCATCCGGTCGGTGCCCGGGTATTGCAGAACACCATGGCGCAGGTCGCGCTCAGCCGCATCGACGAGCGCAGCCAGGCGCTCCGCGACACCGTGCTCGACATGCTCAGCATGGACGAGCCGCGCAGGCGCATCGCCGCGATGATCTCCGGCCTCGACATCCACTACGACCTCGGCGAGGGACACCCGCTGCTCGGGCGGCGCATGCCCGACCTCGACCTGCACACCGCCGACGGTCCCAGCGCGCGTGTTCACCTTGCTGCACGACGCCCGGCCCGTGCTCCTCAACCTCGGTGAACCCGGCGGTTTCGACATCTCTCCGTGGGCGGATCGAGTCCGGTTGGTCGACGCCAGGTACGACGGCGTGTGGGAGCTCCCGCGTCCTCGGCGAGATCGCTGCGCCCCCGGCCGTGTTGATCCGACCCGACGGGCATGTCGCCTGGGCAGGAGACCTCACGGACCCAGAGCTACGTGACGCTCTCACCACCTGGTTCGGACGGCCTGCTGCGGCATAGCGGCGCAGACCACTCGCAGCCGAGGCGAGGGCCGTCGTGTCGATCGTTCTGTTGCGGGCCACCAAGACGTAGTGGATTAGGCAGCCGGCAGCGGAAGCCGGCTCCTCAGGAACCAAAGTGATCCTCCTGGGCGGCGTTCCGCGAGCCTATGCGGCCGATCTCAGCCTCCGTCCAGCGCTCTCGACAGCATGCCCGCGATCTGGGCGCGGGTAACCGGCTCACCGGGGCAGAAGAGGGAGAGGTCCACAGCGTCGCAACCTCGCGTGATCCCGGCAGCGGCGATCGACTGGATCGCCGATTCGTGAACCGAGCCGTCTCGTCGGTGAAGGTGTCCGTGGTAGCTCCTGGTAGGTCGAGTGCTCGGTAGAGGAAGGTCGCCATCTGGGCACGCGTCACAGCGTCGTCGGGACAGAAAAGGGAAAGGTTCGCCGAGTTGCATCCGCCCGTAATCCCCGCATCGGCGATCCCATTGATCTCTGGCTCATGCTCGGATTCGTCATCATCGGCGAAGCGGTTCGATTGCGAAGGTTCCATGTCGGCGAGGGCCCTGACCAGGAACGAGGCCATTTGGGCCCGAGTGACCGACTCCACAGGGCAGTAGATGTCGAGCCGCAACGACGAGCAACCATTGGTGATTCCCTCGGCGGCGAACCATGCGACTTCGCTCTCGAAGATGTGCCCGCGGCCCACGTCGGCGAATCCTGAAGGTGGCAAGACCCGCTGCCAGGAGATATCGACCGGAGTTCCCCCGGACCAAGAAAAGAGGCCCTCATCGGGGAGACCGGCCACATTGATGGCGAGGACGCGGTTGAGGAGCGGGACGGCATAAGCAACTCGGTGTCCCTCTGGAGACGGGGCCGGGTAGTAGCCGGCACCGGAACCACGATCGGTGTAGAAGAGGTAGCGGAACCCCGTTCCGTCGGCATTCATGATCCCCATTCCTCGGACTTCTTGGCTCGACACCCTCAGAACCATCTGCGACCCGTTCGGAAGCCAACGTGCCTCTTCTGCGGTGCGAAGCAGCCTTACGTCGGCGCCCTCGAGATCGGTGGTAGCAATCCATCCCACCCCGTTGTGTTCGCCGATCACCAGGAGTTGGGTTCCGTCAGGTGACCATTCCAATGAACGGCCCTTCTCGAAATGGTCTCCAAGGTCTCCGTTGAAGGTGACTGACCCCCCACCACCATCGATCGCCTGGCTGGCCATGTAGACGCCGTCCTCGCTGACCAGGTACGTCATACGACGCCCGTTCGGTGACCAGGAATGAGCGACAATGTCGAGATCAGTACGCAGCAGAAGCCGTTGCTTGCTGCCGTCGGCATTCATGACCCAGATCTCATTGACACCGGCGGCTTGGCGGCGGAATGCGATCCGTTCCCCATCGGGCGACCAGACCGGCATCGAGTCGTCAACCTCGTTGTCAGTGAGCTGAGTGAATCCGCTCCCGTCGGGATTGGCGGAGTAGATCTCGTCGTCGAGCGCAGAGAAGGTGTCGTCACCCCCGAAGGTGACCCTTCCTTCCTCGCCGGGTGGAGTCGCCTCGGCTACAGGTAAGGCGGTCGATGCCGCCCATGAAACGACGGCCACGGCGGCCAATATCCTGCCCATTCCACGCCACATGGACGCTGCCTCCCGGCAGGCGAGACTACACCTTTCCTCGGTCCGCCTCGTGGGCGAACAGTAGACTCCATGCCCCTCAGGGTGGATAGCGACGGTCCTCGGTGTGCGTACCCAGTTCGGCTCGACCCCGCACTCGAATGGCACCGAATCACACGAGGAGGGGGAAATGATCACGCCGACCACGACTGCACGCCCCCTCCGCATTGCTCCCGATCCGGCAGCCAGGCCTACCCGTCGCCTGGCGCAGTGACCAAGGCCGACGGCTCCACCACCATCTACGTCGGCCCCGGCAGCCATGGGGAGCTTCGCGGTACCCCTGTTTGCCTCGCATCACGTCTCGATTTTCGACAATCAGGCGCTGGGGAGAGAATGATGTCTGACGGCGCGCGTCCTCGGATCAGCTTTCCCTATCGGTAAAACCCCTTGTATTGATTGGGGCCCCTCCCACTTGTTGGTGGGTGGTCACGTAGCGTGGCCTCGGGAGGGGCTCCGGCCGTGACTAAAAAGCCCTGGGCCTTGGGGCCCGTTGACCTGATCGTTCCCGGAGCCCGTTCTCGAGCAGACCCGGTTGAGGAAATTGGTGGGATCTGATCGGCCTGGCCTCGGGTCCGGTGCACCGTATGAATCACATCGCTGCGTGGGCTACGTCCGCTGCCCTGGCGATGTCGCGTGGGGTCGGGAGCATCCCTGAGCTTTTGGTCGAGCGCGAGCGAGAGGTTCTCCCGGGCACAATCAGTTGCGGGCGTCACGCCGTAGCTGAGATCTAATCCCCATCTGGGCTGGCGGTGTCCGCTCGTGTGAAGGGAGAACCCCTCGATGGAAGTGAACACATCAGACGCCCGGGTGTCTATCGGAATTGATGCTGCGGTGGTGGCAGCTCACCAGGTGGCGGTTCGGGGCGAGGTCCGTGAGGACTTCAAGATCCGGTCGACGTTGGCCTTGTTGCCGAGCTGAAGCAGCATATCGAGCCTTATGCGGGTGAGAGTGGTGGGGGTAAAAGCAACCTGGTCAGGGACCGGCTTCTGCTGGCGCATGCCGTGGCCGATGCCGGCTGTGGTATCGGGTTTGTGGCTAACCGCGATTCGGCCCGGCTCCGCAGGGCGATCGTGGGTGCCTCCAAGACGGATGTGATAGACGCCGACATGTTGGCCCACTGCGAAGAGGTCCTCGGGGTGGTTCTGGCGCAGGTGCCGCCTCCGGGTCAGATCGAATCCGCCGGGCGATGAAACGTCGTCACATTGCCACGGTCTATGCCCACCGCGTGGAATGCAGGCTGTGGGCGGTGGCGGCGTGGGCGTTCCCTGACCTGTGGCGAGCCACCGGCGGTCACACCCTGGCTCAGCCGCTGCTGGGCAATTGGCCGCATCTGAGAAGTCTGAGCCGAGCAAGGAGATCCTCGATCAGCGAAGTGATCGCAGCTCACAGTCGTGACCACGACCCGCAACGGAGGGCGGAGCGGATCCGGGACGCGGCCGCCGCTGGGCACGGTTCTGGAAGGGTCGCCTCGACCTCGACGCCCTCGCCTGGGAGGTGACCGCCATGCTCGATGACATCGCCGCTGCTGACCAACGGCAGAAAGATGCCACGGACAGGCGACCCGGCTGTGGAAGCACCATTGGCCTGATGATCCGTTGATCTCGATCCCGGCGATGGGGCCGATCTGCTCGGCGGCGATCCGGGGCTGGTGGGGAGACGCCGCCCAGTTCCCCACGGCCAAAGCGGCGTGGCACACACCGGTCTCAACCCGTCGGTGTGGTCCTCAGGTCTTACCGAGAGCCCTTCCCGGCTTATCACCAAGCAAGGACCGCCCGGACTACGCCTCGCCCTCTACCCGGTGGCCAATGTTGCCCGACGACACGACCCCCAACTCGCCGAGCACTACCGACGGCTCATGGTGGAACGAGGCCACAACCACATCTCGGCCAACACCGCCACCGCCCGAAAACTCGCCTGCAGAGCCTGGGCGATCGCCACATCCGGGCGGACCTACCAACCACGCGACCTCAACGGCAATCCGATAAACCACAACCAAGCCACCGTCGCTCGCCGTTGAACTCACCATCGACGACGAAATCCGAGCCCGACGGCGCGGTCAAACCCGACGAGGACGACTAAACGCGATCTGACCAGCCCTGACAACCAGCGCTCGACCATCACCACCGCACCGCCGGCCAACCCGACGCGCCCACACACGGTGAACAACAACCCCTTGACACCCGTTAGGAAATCAGGTCAGCGGGAGCCGGAGAGGGGAATCGAACCCCTGACCTACGCATTACGAGTGCGTTGCTCTTCCGACTGAGCTACTCCGGCGGAGCCGAGATGGTAGCCCCACCCACCCGAGCGACTGTCCCCCAGAATGGGTCTACCGGCCCAGTGTGAGGTTGATCACCTCCCGGTACGCTCAACACAAGGGAGCGTCCACTGGGGGGTGGGGATTCATGCATTCTGCCGCGCCGCGGGTGGGGATTGGCCTGCCCGTCTACAACGGAGCCGAGTATCTGGCCGCCGCGCTCGACTCCATCTTGTCCCAGACGTTCACTGACTTCGAGGTTGTGATCTGCGACAACGCGTCCAACGACGCCACCGCACAGATCGCCAGGCAATACGCCTCAGATGACCGCCGTGTCTGGTTCGAGCCCAGTCGGACCAACGTCGGACCCCATCTCAACCATCTACGCGCCATCGATCTGACGCGTGGCGAGTACTTCAAGTGGTTCGCCCATGACGACCTGATCGCTCCCACCTTTCTGGAGCGGTGCGTCGAGGCGCTCGACGACCATCCCGGTGCGGTCATCGCCACCACCCGGATCCTCGTCATCGACGACGACGGAACAATCGTTGGTGAAACCGATCCGCCACCGCTGATCAGGGAGAGCCTCCCGCACCTCCGTCTCCGCTCCTTCTGGGGCCAGCCATCGGTCCACCAGACGATGTACGGGCTGATCCGTCGCTCCACCCTGGCCAAGACTCAGCTGATGGGCGACTGGTTCGCCGCCGAGCGGGCGCTCTTCCTCGAGTTGGCGCTCCACGGGGGCTTCGAGCGGATCGATGAGCCTCTTGCCTTCCACCGGGAGCACCACGGCCGGTCCGACTACAAGGAGAACAAGGGACTGTGGTGGGCGCCGGAGCGTGGCGCCGTCCCCGAGATGGGCTACTGGAAACGCCTCGGACATGCCACCGCAATCCTGGACACGGCACCTCTCACAAGGCGAGAGCGGATGGCCTGCCTGGGGGAGTACGCCCGATACGGCGCCAAGCGGGCCAGTCATTGGGTCCCGACCCTCGCCAGGGAGTTGGGCGACGCCGCAACCACCCTCATCCAGCGCAGTGGTCGTCCCTCCAGTCCTGCCCGATCAGAGGGGCTGTAGATGGAGACCCGCCGAGCCGATACCGGTATCTACTCCTCTGGAGTGGGACGGTTCGAAGGGGAACGGCTGCAGTCGGTGCCTTTGGCCGGCGAGGAGGTGCAGTAGCGATGTGCGGCATCGCCGGCATCTACGAGCTGGGGGAACTGGTCGAGCGCGCCCCGGCCATGCTCGACGCAATCGCCCACCGAGGTCCAGACGCGGCCGGCGAGTACCACCACCAATCGCCCCAGGTGTGGCTCGGTCACCGCCGCCTCTCCATCATCGATCTGTCAGAAGAGGCCAACCAGCCATTCGTCTCCGAGGGGTTGGTCATCGTCTTCAACGGTGAGATCTACAACTACCGCGAGCTGCGGACCCGGCTGGAGAGCGATGGGATCCGCTTTAGAACTTCGTCGGACACGGAGGTCCTCCTCGAGGCCTGGCGGCGATGGGGACCGGATGCGCTTCGGATGGTGCGGGGAATGTTCGCCTTCGCGCTCTTCGAGGAGAGAACCGGTCGGCTCGTCCTCGCCCGCGACCCATTCGGGATCAAGCCGCTCTTCATCCACCGCAGCGGTAACGGCCTCGCATTCGCCTCCGAGGCAAAGGCGTTGGTGACGGCGGCAGGTCAAGACCTCGGCGTCGATTCTGCCGGGCTTGTCGCCTCTCTCATGTACTACTGGCTCCCCGAGGAGCACTCGGCGTACCAGGGGTTGGAGAAGCTTCCCCCCGGGCATTGGGCCGAGATCAGGCCAGGAGCGGGGATCCGGATCCATCGCTATTGGGACCCGATCGAGCTGGTGAGTCCGGCACCCGAGCTGAATGCCAACGAACTGGCGGATGTCATCGAGGACTCGGTCCTGGCCCACCTTGTCGCCGACGTCCCGGTTGGCGCCTTCCTCAGCGGCGGCCTCGACTCCTCGATAATCACCGCCCTTGCGGCCCGAGAAGACGCCGCCCTCAACTGCTACACGATCAAGTTCCGAAGCGAGGACGCCTCCTTCGAGGCGATGCCGGACGATGCCCGCTATGCCCGGGTCGTCGCCAAGCAGTTCGGTCTGCCGCTCCACGAGATCGAGATCGCCCCCGACATCGTCGACCTGCTGCCCCGCATTGTCCGAACCCTCGACGAGCCAATCGGAGACGCCGCAGCGATCAACACCGTCCTCATCTGCGAGGGGGCTCGCCAGGCCGGGATCAAGGTCCTCCTCTCGGGTATGGGCGCCGACGAGCTCTTCGGGGGTTACCGCAAGCATCAGGCGGCACTCCTCGCCTCTCGCTACCGCCGGCTGCCGGCGTCGCTGCGCACCCGGCTGATCGAGCCCCTGGTCGATCGGGTGCCGGTTGCCGGAAAGAACCGCGGGTTTCGCTATTCCCGCTGGGCGAAACGGTTTGTCGGGTTCGCCTCGCTTCCCGAATCCGAGGCATTCCAGCGGAGCTATGCCCTCTTCGGCCGCCCCGAGTTCGCCGAGCTGCTCAACCCCGAACTGATGCCTTCAGTAGACGGGCTGCTCGAGGAGCACGCCGCCGTCTACGAGCGCCCGGTCGACTCTCGACCCGGTCAACCGGATGTGTCTGACCGACGTCCAGATGTTCCTGGTCGGTCTCAACCTCGCCTATACCGACCGGGCCTCCATGGCGGCTTCGACCGAGGTACGCGTCCCGTACGTCGACCTCGAGGTCGGGCGAGCCGCCTTTGCCATCCCGGGTGACCGCAAGATCGTGGGACGCCGCCGCAAGGCGGTGCTGCGCGATGCCGCCCGCCGCTGGCTCCCCGAAGAGATCATCGAGCGCCCCAAGGGACTCTTCAGCGCTCCGCTGCGCGCCTGGATCAGGCACGAGCTCAAGCCGATGGTTGATGAGCGCGTGCTCGACGGAACGCTCGTCCGATCCGGGTTCTTGCAACGACCCACGTTGGAGCGGCTCGTCGCCGAAGACCGCGCCGGTGTGGCCGACAGATCGAAGGAGCTGTGGCAGTTGCTGACCATGGAGGTCTGGCTGGAAGAGGTGGGTTCGAGTCTCGGGAAACCACTTGGAGCGGGAATGACGGCAGGGAGACGATGAGACAGGTCGCGCAGAACTACCGGAACGGGGAGTTGACGCTGCTCGAGGTGCCGGCGCCGGCGGCGCGTCCCGGCGGCGTCGTGGTCAAGACCGAGTGCTCCCTGATCTCGGCTGGAACCGAGCGGATGAAAGTCGCAGAGAGCAAGCTGTCGCTGGCCGGGAAGGCGAAAGCCCGACCCGATCAGGTACGCAAGGTGCTGGAGAGCGCCGCCCAACAGGGCGTTGTCGCCACCTACCGCAAGGCGATGAACCGCCTCGATAGCTACACGCCACTGGGCTACTCATTGGCCGGGGTGGTGGTCGAGGTGGGGGAAGGCGCCGACGAGTTCCGCGTGGGTCAGCGGGTGGCTTGCGCCGGGGACCAATACGCCCACCACGCCGAGTTCAACTGGGTCCCGACCAATCTCTGCGTCGCAGTCCCCGACGGCGTCGCCCCCGAGGCAGCAGCCTTCGCCACCGTCGGGTCCATCGCCCTCCACGGGTTCCGACGCTCCGGTGCGGTCCTGGGTGAGACCGCTGTCGTGATCGGGCTCGGGCTTGTCGGCCAACTGCTTGTCCAGATACTCCGCTCGGCGGGTGTGCGGGTCGTCGGTGTTGACGTCTCGGCAGAGAGGTGCGACCTGGCGGTCAAGGTGGGAGCCACGGCCGCCGCCGCCCCCGGGTCGGCCGAATTCGAGGCCCTCCGCCAGTCGCTCCGAAGCCTCACCGATGGGGCCGGGGCAGACCACGTTTTCCTGGCCGCGGGTACGAAGGAGCGCGATCCGATCGTGCTGGCAGCCGAACTTGCCCGCGACCGGGCCACGGTCGTCGACATTGGTAAGACAAACCTCGATCTGCCCTGGAACAGCTACTACGAAAAGGAGCTCGAGGTCAGGTTGTCCCGCTCTTACGGGCCGGGTCGCTACGACCCGAGCTACGAGGAAGACGGAGTGGACTACCCGATCGGGTACGTTCGCTGGACCCAGCGGCGCAACCTGAGCGCCTTCCTCGACTTGGTGGCCGAGGGCAGGATCGACCTCGTCCCTCTCATCTCTGAGGTGTTCGACTTCGACCGGGCCGTCGAGGTGTACGCCAGGCTCCATGACGGGTCACTAGGTGGGATCGGCAACATTTTCCGTTACGCCGGTCCAGATGTCCCGATGCGAGAACTGAGTTCTCCGGTCGGCCCTCCCCGGCGCACCGCGGTCCCCGCTGGCGATGTGGTGCGGATCGGGGTCATCGGAGCCGGCAACTACGCCAGCACCATGCTGTTGCCCCACCTGGTTGGGCGGTCCGACGCAGAACTGGCAACAGTGGTCACCCGCGGCGCCCTCTCAGCCGCCACCGCTGCTCGGAAATTCGGCTTCGCCACCACAGCCACGGATCTCGACGGTCTGCTCTCCGACGTGCGGGTTCCGGCCGTCCTGATTGCCACCCGTCACGAGAGCCACGCTGCCCTCGTCGTTCGCGCCCTGGGGGCGGGCAAGGCGGTCTTCGTGGAGAAGCCTCTGGCCGTAGACCGCACCCAGTTGGATTCGATTGCCGAGGCGGTTGCCGCCACCGGCAACGACCGTCTCATGGTGGGGTACAACCGGCGGTTCGCCCCGATGCTCGAGGAGCTACGCGCTCAGTTCGGGCCGCTCCATCACCCGGTGGTCGTGGAATACACCGTCAACGCCGGACGGCTCGAGGCCGGTAGTTGGTACGGCGACGCCGAGCTCCAGGGATCCCGCTTCGTGGGAGAGGGCGGCCACTTTGTCGACGCCATCTCCTGGTGGCTGGGAGCCGACCCGATAGAGGTTTCGGCCACCGTGGTCGGGGACGACCCGGACAACCTGGTCTGCCGGCTCGTCTACCCCGACGGATCCGTGGGGATCATCTCCTACCTCACCGAAGGGGACGCCGCCTACCCGAAAGAGACCCTCACCGTTGTCGGCGAGGGACGGGTCGCCCGGATGTCCAACTTCAAACGAGCCGGGATCTACCGGGGAGGGCGAAAGCGGCGCGTCGGCTCCGGGATCCGTGGCGGCGTCGACAAGGGGCAGCGCCGGCAGCTCGACTGGTTCATCGAGGCGGTGCGGAGCGGTGGGCCGATGCCCATTCGGTTCGAGTCGCTTCTCCGCACGTCCGAGGCGACGTTTGCGATTGCCCCGGCGGCGGCGTCGGGACGGGCCGTTGCCCTAGACGAGCCGGCAGCGACCGGAGCGCCGTGAACCTGGACTGGTACCTGCGTCGCTTGCGCCGGATGACCCCGGCAGAGGTGGCGGGGCGTGTGGCCGACCGCTTTCACCAGACGACGCTGCGGTTCGATGCACAGAGCCGCCAGCCATCGGTGGTGCGCATCACGCTCTTCGCCTCTCCCATCACCCAGCTACCTGGTCACGGGGCCGAAGGCGTCATCGCAGCCGCCGACCGTCTGCTGGAGGGCACTTGGACGGCTCTTGGGGTGGTCCGTGACGACATGGCTCCAGTGCCCGACTGGTTCCTCGACCCGGTCAGCGGGATCCGGGCGCCTCACGACATGTTCTCCTTCGACATCGAGCACCGCGATCCGAGTCGTGTCGGATCGATCAAGCAGATCTGGGAACTGTCCCGGCACCACCACCTGACCGTGCTGGCTGCCGCGTTCGCCGTCACCGGCCGGGAGGCTTACGCCGAGTTGGCTGCCGCGCATCTGCGCGACTGGTGGCAGCGGAACCCACTGGGCAAGGGCCCGCACTGGATCAGCGGGATCGAGTTGGGGATCCGGATGACGTCGTGGGTTTGGACACGCCGGCTGCTCGCCGGTTGGGGTGGTGTGGAGGATCTCTTCGACCTCAACCCCGACTTCCACCGTCAACTCGCCTGGCACCAGTGGTATCTGGCCCGATTCCCCAGCCGAGGGTCATCGGCCAACAACCATCTCCTCGCCGAGGCGGCCGGTCAACTGATCGCCGCCATCGCCTTCCCATGGTTCCGGCAATCGGCAGGTTGGGCCGCTGGGGCGCGTGAGGTCCTCGAGCGGGAGACGGTCGCCCAGACATTCCCCAGCGGGCTCAACCGCGAGTTGGCTACCGACTACCACGGGCTGGCCATGGAGTTGTGCCTGGTGGCCGCGGCCGAGGCCGACGCGGCTGGTGAGCCGCTTAGCGAGGGATTCTGGGAGACCCTGCGCGGCATGACCGACGCCCTGGCCGCCATGGTGGACATCCGTCTCCATCCACCCCGCCAGGGGGACTCCGACGACGGAACCGCGCTCGTGGTCGATCCGGCTCAGAACCGCTGGGCATCGTTGTTGGCAACGGGCGCAGCTCTCTTCGGGGAACTCGACTGGTGGCCCGCGCTTGCAGAATCTGACCTTAGGACCCGGCTGATCACCTGGCTGGCGAAGCCGCCACCGCTGCCGGCCGGTCGCCCCACCGGTCGACCCGACCTTTTTGCAGATGCCGGGATGATCCTGCTCCGGACACCTAAGGATGAGAGTCCGGAGATCTGGTGTCGTCTGGACGCCGGCCCGCATGGTTTCCTCTCCATCGCCGCCCACGCCCACGCCGACGCCCTCTCGGTGGAGGTGCGACACGACGGTGTCGAGGTGCTGGCCGACCCCGGGACCTACACCTACCACGCCGAGCCTGAGCTGCGGGCGTACTTCCGCTCCACACGGGCGCACAACACCCTGGAGCTCGACGGCGTCGACCAGTCGGTGTCGGGTGGACCTTTCCTCTGGACCAGGCAAGCCCGGAGCCGTCTGGAGAGCACCGGCTACGCACCGGGGAGGGCAGTCACCGCAAGCCACGACGGTTACAGCCGGCTCGAACCCGGCCGGATTCACCGCCGCACCGTGGAACTGACCGGGCAGGGACGGCTGGTGATCGAAGACGAGATGGGCGGTGGCCAGGGGACAGTCCGCCTCTCATTCCATCTCGGCCCGGAGGTGGATGCCCGTCTTCGGGGGAACATCGCCGAACTGACCTGGCCGGGTGGCTCGGCAGTCATGAACCTTCCCGAGGAACTCTTCTGGTCGAGCACGCGGGGAGGGACCGAACCGATCGACGGCTGGTACTCACCCCGATTCGGCGAGCGCCTGCCGTCCATTTCTCTGGCGGGGACCGGGACCGTGGCGGCAGGGATGCGTCTGCGGACAGAGATGGATTTCACACCCACCGCGCTCGCGGTGGCGGCGGCTGGGGGAACCGGCGAGGCCGGTGCGCCATGACGATCACTGGAAGGGAGAACAAAATGGCGTTGACCACATCGAGTACCCAAGTTGCGGCGGCACCGCCGCGACCCCAATTGAACCTGCGACCCGGAGAGAGGGTTCGGGTCCGCTCCCTCGACGAGATCATGGCGACCTTGGACGGGAACGGCGCCCTCGACGGGTTGCCGTTTATGCCCGAGATGACGCCCTATTGCGGCAAGGCCTTCACCGTGTGGCGACGAGCCGACAAGGTGTGCGACACCATCGTCGGCCCCTACATGCGGCGGATGTTCGACACCGTGCACCTCGCCGAGGCGCGCTGTGACGGTGCCGCACATGGAGGCTGCCAGGCGGGGTGCATGTTCCACTGGCGGGAGGCGTGGCTGGAGCGGGTAGACCATCACGAGCCGTCGATCGATCCGGCCGACCTCGCACCGGCGGAAGACGTGCCGCCTTTGTTGATGGAGAGCACCCGCCAACAGCTCGATCACGAGGCCTACCGCTGCCAGGCCACCCAGATGTTGGAGGCGGCGCCGGTCCGGCTCCGGTGGTGGGATCCACGCCCGTGGTGGCGGGACGTTCGATCGGGGAACGTGACCAGCGCAACGGCGGTGCGCGGCTACTCCATTTTTGCGTTCAACAAGCTGCAGGGGTTCAGTCGCCGCTACCTGCCCGGTTTCCTCCGGATCAAGGGGGCGGTGAAGTATCCCTTCGTCCAAGGGACGCTGACCAAGACACCCAAGGAGACGCTGAACCTCCAACCGGGTGAACTGGTCGAGGTGCGGCCGCTGGCAGAGATCGAGGCGACGCTCAACCACGACAACAAGAACCGCGGGCTGAGCTTCGACCGGGAGTCGATCCGTTACGTCGGCCGCCAGGCGCGGGTGTTGCGCCGGGTCGACCGGATCATCGATGAGGCGACAGGTCGGATGAACCACCTCGGTTCGGACTGCCTCATCATCGAAGGCTTCATCTGCGAAGGCGACTACCACGAGTTGTGCCCCCGCAGCGGTTTCCCGTACTGGCGGGAGATCTGGCTGCGCCGGGTGGAGGCCGCTCCCACGCCGGTCTCGATCAACCGGTCGGTCAACGGGTCGCGTGGGAACGGTGAATCGGGTCCGGACGCGCAAAGGCACCTGGAACCATGAACGGATCGCCGAATCCGATGTCGCCAAGTCCGATGTCAGTAGCTGTGTTCGGGTTGGGATACGTCGGAGCCGTATCAGCCGCCTGTCTGGCCCGCGACGGCCACACCGTGATCGGCGTCGACCCGAACCCGCTCAAGGTCGAGATGATCAGTGAAGGTCGATCTCCCGTAGTGGAGCCCGGGCTCACCGAACTCATCGCAGACATGGTCGCTACCGGGCGGTTGCGGGCCACGGAGGACTTCCACGAGGCGGTGGCGGGAAGCGAGGTGGCTCTCATCTGCGTCGGCACACCGAGCCGTGACACCGGGGAAACAGACCTCAGCCACCTGCGCGCCGTTGCCCGACAGATTGGCGAGGCCCTGTCGGACCGGTCGAGCACCTACACCGTATGCGTCCGGTCCACGTCGTTCCCGGGGACGACCGAGCAAGAGGTGATCCCGCTCATCGAAGAGGGTGCTGGGCGACGTGTCGGCACCGATATCGGGGTCTGCTTCAACCCCGAGTTCCTCCGCGAGGGGAGCGCACTTCTCGACTATGTCTCGCCTCCCAGAGTCGTCGTGGGCGGATCCGACCCGAGGGCGCGCGATCTGGTTGCCGGGCTGTACCGCCACCTCGAAGCGCCCGAGGTACTCAGCGACCTCCGCACCGCAGAGATGCTCAAGTACCTCGACAACGCCTGGCACGCCCTCAAGGTGGGCTTCGCCAACGAGGTGGGACGGCTCTCCAAGCGGCTGGGAATGGACTCGGGGCCGCTGATGGAGGCATTCACGCTCGACGTCAAGCTCAACATCTCCGAGAAGTACCTCCGCCCCGGGTTTGCCTTTGGCGGCTCCTGTCTTCCCAAGGACCTGCGCGCCCTCGAGTACAAGTCGCGTCACCTCGACATCGACCTACCGATCATGCGGTCGATCCTCCCAAGCAATCAGGTGCACACCGATTGGGCGTTCGACCTCATACAACAGAGCGGGGCGAAAAGCGTCGGTGTGCTCGGCTTGAGCTTCAAGCCGGAGACCGACGATCTGAGGGAGAGCCCGATGGTGACCATCGTCGAGCGGCTCATCGGGAAGGGATACCGGGTGCGGATCCACGACCCGGTCGTCAGCCTCAGCTCGCTGGTGGGGGCAAACCGGGAGTACCTGCTCAACCAGATTCCGCACATCTCGGGCCTGATGGTCGACAGGATCGAAGACCTGGTCGAGGACACCGAAGTCCTAGTGCTTGGGACGGCCCACGAGACCTTCAAGGACGCACTCGCCCTACGCCGACCCGGTCAGCTCGTGATCGATTTCGTCCGTTTGATCGAGGACCCACAGGAGTTGGAGAACTATGTCGGAATCTGCTGGTAGACGAGTCCTGATCCTCGTCCAGAACCTGCCGGTCCCCTTCGACCGTCGGGTGTGGATGGAGGCGACGACGCTGCAGCGCGCCGGATACCGGGTCAGCGTGGTCTGCCCGAAGATGAAGGGGCAGGTCGCCTCGCGGAGAGGCTCGAGGGGGTCGACATCTACCGCTATGCCATGCCGCTCGACCCCCGGACGAAGCTCGGCTTCGTCGGCGAGTACGTCTACGCCTGTCTCCGGACATTCCTGCTCAGTGTGCGGATCGCCCTGGTCGGGAGGGGTTTCGACGTGATTCACGCCTGCAACCCGCCGGAGACCTCGTGGATCATCGGTCGGTTTTGGAGGATGTTTGGCAGACGATTCCTCTTCGACCACCACGACCTTTCTCCCGAGCTGTACGAGGTCAAGTTCCCCGGACGGCGAGACGTGATGTACCACTTTCTCCGGTTCATGGAACGGGCGACTTTCCGCACCTCGACGGTGGCCATCGCCACCAACCAGAGCCACAGGTTGGTGGCTGTTGCCCGGGGTGGGATGGCTCCTGACCGGGTGTTCGTGGTTCGCTCCGGACCTTCCCCCGAACGATTCCGTCGATACCCCCCAGATGAGTCGTGGCGCCGCGGCCGCAGGTTCGTGGTCGCCTATCTGGGCGAGATCGGCCATCAAGACGGGGTGGACGCCATGGTGAGGGCCCTGGCGATCCTCCGCGACGAGTTCGGGAGGGACGACGTCCAGGGAGTGTTCATAGGTGGCGGAACCAACCGCGGCCAGGTCATCGACTTGGCCTGCGAACTCGACCTGGAGGACCGCACCACCTTCACCGGTGTGGTGAGCGACGACGAGCTCTGCCGGATCCTCTCATCGGCAGATATCGGTGTCGACCCGGTGCCGAGGAGCTCGTGGTCGGAGCGGAGCACGATGAACAAGGTGATCGAGTACCAGTTCTTCGGGATCCCGGTGGTGGCGTTCGACCTCGCCGAGGCGCGGGTCTCCGCAGGGGAGGCAGGCGCCTTCGCCGAGGGCGACTCCGACAAAGCACTAGCGGCCTGCATCAACGACCTGCTCGACGACCCCGAGCGCCGCCACCGGATGTCGGAGGCTGCGCTCCGGCAATTCCACGACGACCTGTCATGGGAGCGGTCTGCGCCCCACCTCCTCGCCGCTTACGACGCCGCGTTCGACCGCTGAGGGCGACGCCTATCGGCGCCGGTTGCCTGTCGATCGGCCTAGCTCAGGAATCGTCGGTGAGGTTGATCAGCCCGGCCCCGGTCGGACTGAATCCGCACGCCGTGATGTAGAACGGGGCGAGATCCGAGTCGAAATCGACGTGGAGCCACTCGCACCCCGCTGCGGCGGTGCATTCACGCGCCAAGCTCACCATTGCTCCTCCGATTCCCCGGTGTTGCGCTGTGGCCGCCACCATCACGTCCTGGAGCCAGGCGTGTACCAGGCCGTCCCACGGCACGTTGAGAAAGCCGACCAGATTCCCGTCGTCTCTGGCTGTGACCCAGCCGAGGCTGTGGTCGGTCACCTGACGGAGCCAGTCCCACTCCTCCCCGTCGAAAACCCGGTGTCCGAACGCCTCGGCGTGTAACCGGTTCAGCTCTTCGTTGTCGAACGCTCCACGCCACAGGAAGTCGGTCGCCATCAACGACTCAACGTAGCGGCGGCAGGCAAAACCGATGGGATTTGGGGAAAATGTCCAAGTGGCTGTCGATATGGGTCATCCTCGATCGACGGTTAGTTGAAGAGAGGCCCAAACCGGGTCCAGGAGAGGAGAGGTCGAAGATGCGAGTCGTTGCGTTCGTCAAGTCAACACCCGAGATCGAGGCGGCAGCAACAGATCCCGATCCGCAGATGCTCATCGAGATGGGCCAGTACAACGAGGAACTGGCCAAGGCCGGGGTGATGCTGGCCGGTGAAGGTTTGCATCCCAGTTCCAAGGGGGCTCGGATCGTGTGGAAGGGGGGCGAGATAACCGTGGTCGATGGCCCCTTCACCGAAGCCAAGGAACTGGTGGCGGGGTACTGGTTGTGGCAGGTGAAGTCGATGGATGAGGCGATCGAGTGGGCCCGGCGGTGTCCCAACCCGACCGGCGAGGACAGTGTGATCGAGCTCCGACAGGTGTTCGAGGCCGAGGACTTCGGCGAGGCCTACACACCGGAAGTGGCCGAGCAGGAGCAGCGCACCCGGGCAATCGTCGAGGGTCAGCAGGGCTGACGCAGAGCCGGTGTTGCGTTCCACGGGGTATGTGCTCTGATGGCACCCCGTGGAACGCACCACCCGTGAAATCGAGGCGGTCTGGCGGATCGAGTCGGCCCGCCTCATTGCTTCGCTGGCGAGGATGACAGGGGATGTCGGGCTTGCTGAAGATCTTGCCCACGATGCCCTGGTCGCCGCCTTGGAGCAGTGGCCCGTGTCGGGAGTGCCCGACAAACCCGGTGCCTGGCTCGTGGCGGTGGCCAAGCGGCGCGCCATCGACCGCTACCGAAGGGACGAGCGGCTGGCCCACAAGGTCGCCGTGCTCGGTGGTGGGCTCCCACCGGACCAGGGGTTCGAAGCAGAGGTCGCCGAAGACATCGACGACGACATAGGCGACGACTTGTTGCGCTTGGTGTTCACCGCCTGTCACCCGGCGCTATCGCCGGAGTCTCGGGTCGCTCTCACCCTCCGCCTCCTTGGCGGTCTGACTACCGAGGAGATCGCGCACGCCTATCTGGTCCCACCGACGACCATTGCCCAGAGGATCGTCCGCGCCAAGCGGACGCTGGCGAGGGAGGAGATCCCCTTCGAGGTCCCGTCGGGAGATAATCTCCCCAGCCGGCTCGGCTCTGTCCTCGAGGTGATCTACGCCATCTTCAACGAGGGGTACACCGCAACCGCAGGCGAGCACTGGACCCGGCCGACGTTGTGCGAGGAGGCTCTCCGGCTAGGGCGAATCCTCGCCACGCTGATGCCCTCCGAACCAGAAGTCCACGGACTGGTGGCGCTGATGGAGATCCAGGCGTCGCGACTCCGTGCCCGTTCGGGACCTGGCGGGAGGCCGGTCCTGTTGTTCGACCAGAACCGTGCCCATTGGGACCGCCTCCTCATCAACAGGGGTCTTGTCGCCCTGGAGAGGTCCGAAACGCTGAGCACCAGCCCGGGGCCCGACACCATCCAAGCTTCGATCGCCGCTTGTCACGCCCGCGCCATGACGCCGGACGAGACCGACTGGGCACGTATCGCCGGTCTCTACGACGAGTTGGCTCGCCTCGTGCCCTCACCCGTCGTGCAATTGAACCGGGCGGTTGCGGTAGGGATGGCCATCGGCCCCGAGGCGGGTCTCGAGTTGGTGGATGCCCTCACCGACGACCCGGCGATGGGTGGATACCACCTGCTCTTCAGTGTCAGAGGGGATCTCCTCAGCCGTCTCGGACGAACACAGGAGGCGCGCGCCGAGTTCGCACGGGCAGCCCAGTTGGTCCGGAACATCCCGGAACGGGAATTGCTTTTGGAGAGGGCCGGACAACCCTGAGCTAGAGGCGCATGCATGCCGTCAATCCAATAGTCGGGCGACTTCCGCCTTCCGTTTTCCGTCCTCCGTCTCTTCTTCCGCCGTCCGCAGTCCGTCAACTTGCCGATACATCTTGCCCAGCTGGCGTTGGTAGGCGACCACGTTGCCCACGCCTTGGAAGAGGCGACCTAGTGGCCGGGCGTAAGCCAATGTCCAGCCCGCGGTAGCTGCCAAGGCGACGGTGAGAAGCGACGTGATGGACTCGATCGCAGCCACGGCCGGCGCCCTGCCCCCACCCCAAGCTCTGCCCGCTCGGGAAAAACCGAGCTGTTCAGGGCGTTGCCGGCCGCAGTCAGCAGGACAAGTCCGGGCATCACATATGCGGACGGAACAAGGTAGGTGAACGGGTTGAGCGACCAATCCCAGCCCACCAGTGCCATGTAGAGAGCGGTGCCCCCGAATAGCAGCCGCCGGTACATGCGTGCGTTGCGCCGCCCCCATTCGACGCTGTGTGTGAGGCCTGCCTCCACCGATCTCGGTCCCAGCACCCGCAGCAGACCGAGCCCGAGCACTATGACCGGTTGGCTCACGGTGCGCGCCGCTTCGGCGTATCCGAGGAACTCTGGGCCGGCGAGCCGGGTCACCAAGGCCGAAGCTGCGAACAGTGAGACCATTGGCACCGCCCCCTGGACCAGCATCCAGCGGCCGGTGCGGATCAGGGTACGGAGACGCAGGTCGATCCCGGCCACGCGTCCGATGAACCCGGAGTGGGCCAGCAACAACCCGGTGATGAGTGAGGCCAGGTTGCCCGCAGCGAGGGCGGTCTGCGGTATCCAGACCCTGTCGATCGGGGTAAGGGCGAGGCCGACGATGACCAATCCGGATGCGACCAACATCGCCGTCGCCGCAGCTACCGCGGCAAGAGACCGACCCTCCAGGTGGAGCATCCTCCTGATGTGCTCTTCAGGCGGTCCCAGGGTGGCGGCGACCACGGTGGGGATCGCCAAGGCGAGAAGAGTGGTCGTGGTCGTCACCCCAGCAGTGACCGGTACCGCGATGAGTGTCAGCAGCCCGGCGAGAAGCGCCGGCAGGACACCCACTCGGAGCGAGCGGGGGAGCACGACGAGCCGCTTCTGTTCGGGGAGCGACACTGCGGCCAGCTCCGCCGGTATCAGAACCAGCTCGGAGGGAAGAGCCATCGCGAGCTGGCAAGCGGCGTAGAAGACGGCGTAGACACCCAGGCTCGCCGGATCGAGCATCGTGACGGCAGCCAGGCCGATGGCGAAACCTTGGAGAGACGAGAGCCCGGCATCGACCACGCCCGCTGAGACTCGGACCTTGAGCGATCTCAACTGATCCGCCCGGTCCTATTGCGTGGCTTTGCGGGCGCGCCGAATCCGTCACACATTGGTGACGTGTCCGGTTGTTCGCAAGACGCAGTAAGCCGCTCCGGGTCGGCCACAGAGTCCCCACTCCTCGGCGGTTGGCGCCAACGACGATGCTGCCGTGGCGTCATAAGATATTCGGCTGTATCGCCCTCGGATTTGAGTGGAGATGGCGGATATCACCAGCGGTTCTCAGATCCGCCACATGACAACAAGCGGAACTGGGCCCTCGGAGCCGCCGGGACGGGCCCCGAGCCGCCGTTTTGATCTTCTCCAAGTCCACAACCGATACCTCAATCCGGGGGGCGAGGACGCCGTAGTTGTCGCCGAGCGCGAGGTACTCACCGGCGCCGGTCATCGGGTCGAGTTGCATGAGGTACAGAATCCATCAGGTCCTCTGGCCTCAGCAACTGCGCTGGCGCTCTCACCGTGGAACCCCTTCTCGGCTGCTGCCTTGAGTCGGGTGATTGACTCCCATCGACCCGAGCTTGCACACATCCACAACACTTGGTACTCGCTTTCCTCCTCGGTGCTTTCGACGCTGCGCCGCCGGCGGATTCCGACGGTGATGACACTCCACAACTACCGGGTCGCATGTCTCAATGGCCAGCTCCTACGCGACGGGTGAGATATGCCAGCTCTGCGTGGGTCGGGCTCCACTCCCGGGTATCAGGTATCGCTGCTATCGAGGGTCTCTTCCGCAGTCGGTTGCGGTCGCTGGCGCCATCGGGCTCCAGCGGGTGCTCGATTTGTGGGAAGGAGCGGTCGACCTGTTCGTAGTGATGAGCGACTTCTCGCCGGCTGCTGCTCGACACTGCGCTCCCGCCTGAGCGGATACGGGTGAAACCCCACTTCGTCCCCGACGCCGGCCCCCGCACATCTCCACCCAGTTCATCAAGCACGGTTCTCTTCGTGGGCCGGCTGAGCGCCGAGAAGGGGATCGGGATGCTTTTGGATGCATGGTCGTTGAGCGACACTGGCGACCTCACGCTTCGGATCGTCGGGGATGGGCCGCTCCGCCTGCCGATGTGGAACAGCGCGGCATTGCTCGCGTCGAGTTGGCTGGGTGGATGTCCCCGGACGAGTTGGCCAAGGAGTTGCGGTCGGCGCGGGCGCTGCCGTTTCCCTCGCTCTCTTACGAACCGTTCGGTCTGGTGCTGATCGAGGGAATGGCCGCTGGGCTCCCCGTTGCGGCTTCGGCGGCTGGTGGGATCCCAGAGATCGTCGGTGCGGAGTATCCGGCCCTGCTTCCAGGACGTGGCGACGTGACGGCTTGGTCGGAAACCCTGACGATGTTGGCCGGCGCAGGCACAGAACTCGATGCGATCGGTGAGGCAAACCGTGCGTGCTACCTGACGCTCTACACACCGACGGTCGGCTTGGCGGCTCTCGAGAGGACCTACGCCGAGGCTCTCGAGCGGGGTGGGCGCTGAGCCAGGGTCATTTGTTGGCCGGAGAGGCAAGCCCGGCTCTTGACGCGGCGCTTGCTTCGAGACGAGTGCTGCTGCGGTATACGTCGGCGAAGGTGACGAACAAGAGGAATCCGACAGCCTCGTACCCGACGTGACCGCCGATCCCCGGCGAGATCACACCCATGAGGATTATGAGAACGAACATGGCAGCGATCTCCGGTGCCACCGAACGCAGCGCCGAACTGCGGCGTGATCTCCAAGCGTGGACGAAGGCGACCACCGACACCGCAAGCAAGGTGAAGAAGACGATCAAGCCGGCGATCCCCATGTCGACCGCAATTTCGACAACCACGTTGTGCCCGTCACCAGCCCATGGGAAATACGTGGTGAAAATCGGGCCCGCCATGATGTAGCCGTGGCCAAAGAGCGGTCGGCAAAGAGATCTCCAGCAATGGCCATCAGCTCGGTGCGCTGTGAAAGCGACGTGATCTGTTCGGTGGTCTGACCTCGGGTGAGGACTCGCTCGGCGACGTCTTGCCCGGCCGGCGTGGCCAACGCCATGGTCAACCCGAGAATGATGACCCCCAGCGCCACCGTGCCGAGCCGTTTGGCCGGCCCCCGCGGTGCCAGCGCGAGCAGCACCAATGATGCAAACACGAATGCCAACAGCCCGCCCCTGGTGCGTGTGGCCACCAGGGCCACCGCAAGTGCCGGGACGGCCAATATCGCCAGAAGCCTCCAGACCCGGCCCACTTTGCGGTCAGGCAGGCCGAGCTTCGTCCCGATCAGCATGAGAATCGCCACACCTGTCATCCCGCCGACCGGGATGGGATGGACGGCAAACCAGCGGTAACGGGCGTAGCCGTCGACATCGATGTGCGGTTCCCAGATTGGTAGCACGGCCGAAACGATCATCGAGATGACGATCGTCGCTACGAAGCAGCGTCGCACCCAGATCCACATCGCCGGAAAGAACTCCGGGTCGCGTTGGGTCTCACCGAAAACCAACAGCAACGTCATGGCAAGGACGAGGAACTGGATGCCCGGATCACCGACCGAATGGAGAAGGAGACGGCCGCGGTGAGCAGCACCAGACACACGAAGATCAACACCAGACGCATCGGTCCGCCCAGGGTGGCCAACGAGTAGGTGCGCGCTGCCAGGCCCTTGGCGAGGATCCTGCTCGACCCAGGCGCCGATCACTATCCACAGCACCAGTTCCACCAGAATCTGAAGGTCGACCGAGCCGCCGAAGGAAGTTGCGGCGTCGCGGATTCTCATCTTGAGTTCGGGGCTGAGCGCCAATACGACGAGGATGATGCCCAGGAGTGCCGGTGTCGGTCGCTCGAGCCGGCGGAGCAACCTCATGCCGGGGCGAAGGTCTGCAGCTCCTCCCCGGAGAGCACCGGAGAGGAAAGCAATCCGAGGCGTTGGATCGGGGCGATGTTCGGCGTATCCCCTCGCTGAACTGCGGATGCCATCCGGCCGGCTGCGCCTTGGAGTCACGCCATGGATAGAAGATGCGGGCATCCGGGGTGGTGCCTTCGTCGAGCCATCCGAGGACGATGTGGAAAGGTGCGCAGTTCCTTGAGCCGGGCGTCGATCTCGGAGATCTCCATCTCCCTACCCGCCTCCACCGCCGTCCTCAGCCTGCGGTTGAACACCTCGATCAGGTCGCTCAGCATCCCAAGTCGCAGCTGTTCGATGCTGGCGCGAGTGCAGCCGGAGGAGTCGACAAGATGCCTGAAAGGTGCCCTGGCTGCTCCGTATGTGCCATATCTCGGGGTTCCGGTCGGTTATCTCGACATGCCTGGCGAAGAAATGGTCTCTCGCCCAGTTGTCGATTGCGGCTGCAGCGTCGGCCGCCGGGTAATCGAGTGCCACCACCAGTTCCTTCTCCAACTTCCTTGCGCTCGGCGTGTCAAGACCGTCTTGGAGACGACGCAGGACGATGGTGCCCAGTGTGGGCCAATCCTTGATCCTGAGCAGAGGGGTGAAGGGCTGGGTCTTCACCTCGGGCGCCGGCCCGATCAGCCGCCCCGCTTGATCGACTCCCCCAAGGACGGACTCGAGGACAGTTGTGTACAGGTAGTCCTCTAGCTCGGAGGAGGCGCCGGTGCCTAGCACCAACTCGGAGAGAACCGGTGCCTGCGGAACGGCGATGATGCTCCCGTTTCCCGAAGCTTGGCCGGCTGGCTCGGGTGAGGCGGTTACCGGTGCCGTGAGGTCGGCGGCAGGTTCCTTCGTCTCGGGAGTCTGGACCGGCGAAGTGCGGTTCGCCACGACTTCTTCGGTCGGTCGGTCCGGGCTGCTTCCGTTGCTCGGTTGCGGGGCGACCTCCACAGGCGTGTCCGAGCTGCGAAGGCGCTCCCGATGGAACACGGTGCTCGCCCGGACCGACACCGCGGCCATCTCGCGGCTCAGCGGTGCGAGGTTGTACAGGTACCCGAGCAGCGGAGCGCGATTCAGCTCGATTCGGTCGCGGACCTCCTCGTAGCGGACCACCGGGCTGCCGTGCGGCACCACCGCGATGACCCCATCGACGGCACCTAGGAGAGTGCTCGTGTACGCCACCGTCAACAGGGGTGGTGCATCTATGAGGATGAGGTCGTAGTCAGCGCGGAGTTTCTCGAGCAGTCCCTCGCCCTGCTCCGAGGCGAGCATCTCGAGTCCGCCGTCGGGAAGATCCGCCGCACCGACCAGATCGAGCCGCCCTCCATCGACCAATGCGAGGCGGTTGGCGGTGATCCCCGCCGCGGTGCCCACGGTCTTTGTGTCGCCGCCATCGAAGAGTGCGCTCAGGCCCTGATGTCCCAGGTCGGCATCGAGGGCGAGCACTCTTGCTCCCTCGGCGGCGGCGGTCAACGCGGTGTTGGCCACCATCACCGACTTCCCGGCGCCGTCGGTCGCCGAGACGATCAGTACGACCAGGGAGTCGGCGCTGTCGTTCTCGGGACGCACCGCCTCATGTCGTCTGCTCATGAGTGCCGAAGCGGCGAACCGAAACGCCTCGGCCGACGCCGAGGTTGGATCGGTCATGACCGGCAGCACCGAGCGGATCTTCTCGTCCCGAAAATCGGGAACTTCGGCCAGGAGGGGAGCGCGCAGCACGACCTCAGGCTGGGTCTTGATGGTGAAGGACCGCTTCCGCAGCGCGAAGTAGTAGGCGCTGCCGATACCCATCATCAGCCCCAGTGCACCGGCCAGGCCGATGTTCCGGACGAACTCACGCTGTGGCGGTGGCGTTGCGTCGACCGCCTCCGAAGCAAGGATCACACCGCTCCCCGCAACCTGCGTGTCGACCTTGGCCTGGGTCGCCTGTTGGCGGAGAAGGTCACGGTTGGCGACCTCTGTCTGACGTCTCTGAACCAATTCGCCGACGACCGGGTCTTGAGTCTCGATGGCTCCGGCCGTCTGCAGGTTGATTAGCTGCTGACCTATGGAGGCCAAGTCGGCGTCGATCCGCACCTTCTCGGCCTCTGTGGCCCCACGGCGAGCCTCCTGCAGCTGCGCCTGGCGGGCGAGGAGGTCGGAAACACCCTGGCCGGAGCCCGTGTCCACCGACCCTCCCTGCTCTTCGATTTGGCGATCGAGTTCGGCGATTCGCTCATCGCTGTTGGCGATCAGTTCCTCGAGCTGAGCAACAACGTCCTCCAGGCTCTGCTCCGCTTCCTCGACCACCACCTGCTTGTAGGCGGCGATCACCGCGTTCACGCCCTCGATCGCATTGGGTTCCCCGTCTGCCGAGAAGGTGAGCTTGATGACATCGTTCGCGGCGCTGGCGAGCACGGTGAGACCTGCGGCGACTTCCTCGGTGGTGAGGTCGACGCCGGGCTCCCGACTGGCGATCTGGGCGGCGCGCTTGGCAACAGGAGTGGACTCGATAAACGCCACCTGGTTTTCGACGTATCTCCCCGGCTGGGCGTTGTTCTGATCGAATAGCGCTCCAGTCTTGGGATCCTCGACTACGAGGCTGGCCTCTGACGTCCAGATGTCTGGCAACGGCTGGAGACGGGTACCGATGAGTCCGAGCATGAGGAACAACGCGAAGACAACGACGACGACACGCCAGTAGCGCCTGACCGAACCCAAGATCGTCGGCTCGAAAAGGCCGGTTTCTTCACCCGTTGGCATCCCACTCCCGGTGCTAATGCGCTATTTCGAACCGTTCAGTACCGAGAACCACCGGTGCCCCCGCACCGAGTCGTTCTCATAGTCGAATCGGCATCCGGGCCGAACGACTTGAGTCCCTATCGCCCGCTTCAGCCCGGCAGGTACGACTCGGAGCGGTGGAGAAATCCCGCCATTTGGCCACGGGTCACCGACGCTGCCGGGCAGTAGCTGGCACCATCCGAGGTGCACCCGCGGGTGATCTCGGTGGCGGCGATACGGTTGATGTTGTCCTCGTGGGTAGTCCCGCTGTCGTCGTCGAAGGCGTCCCCGGAAGCAGCGGGCAGATCGAACGCCCGTACCAGGAAGGAGGCCATCTGTCCCCGGGTCACCGGATCATTTGGGCAGAAGTTGCGGCCGTCCGTGGTGCAGCCGAGAGTGATCCCAGAGGCAGCTAGACGGTTGATGTTGTCCTCATGTGTCGAACCCTCGTCGTCGTCGAAGACGTCGTCGCCGGCGGGCAGATCCATGGCGCGAGCCAGGAAGGAAGCCATCTGACCCCGGGAGACGTCCTCCTCGGGGCAGAAGCGGGTGTTGTCCGGTGGGTTGCACCCGAGGGTGATCCCCTCCTGCTTGAGCCACTCGACGTCCCCGAAGAAGGTGTGTCCGGGAAGGACGTCGATGAAGGCGACCTGATCGCTCCCGGCGTCCTGGCGGTAGGGACGCGACCGCCAATCTCCCCACCCCATCACGTTGCCGATGTCGAACGCGACGAATTTCCACGAGCCGATGTATGTGTTGTCGCGGAATACGTTGTCCTGGTCGAACGTGATGGCCTGCTCGATGACATCTCCCATGTAGGGCGACCAGTCGGGACTGGTGCCGTAGTTGGAGAACAAGGCGTTCTTGCCGCAGTTTTCGTCGCACCCGTCTATCGCAGTGCGGTCGATCTGGAAAACGTTGCCGTGGACGTCGACGTTCTGTGTCTTCCACCGGCAGTTGTCATAGTTGGGCGATTGGGAAATCGTCCCTTCCTGGCACTGGTCGAAGTCGGCGACGAGAGTGCAGTAGTCGCTGCTCGAGTTGTTGGGGGAGTTGCAGAACCGGTCGGCGTTCTCCCACAGCGTGATCCCGTTGTAGTCGTCTTTGAACCAGTTGCCCACGATCTTGATGGTGGCCGGCCCGGCAACACGACTGTCGCCTCCGGCCTCCGAAATGTAGATGGCGCCGGTGGGGAACCCGTTGCCGCGACCCACCTCGTGGGCATTCTCCCTGAAGGTGTTGTTGCGGATGATGGCGTTGTAGCTGATCTCGTAAAACAGCCCCACATCGTCGTTGTCCTGGATCAGGTTTCCTTCGAACAGAAGGTCCCGGTTGTTGGTGTCGGCCCACAAGCCGACGCCGTAGTTGTCGTGGACCCAGTTGTTGGTGATCTCGGCGCCGTTGACGGCCCAGAACTTGGCCCCGCCAGAACAGCCGCAATTGGGATCGACGTGGTCGGAGTTGTTACGGACGATCTCGTTGTGGTCGACGACGACTTCCTTGATCCCGTCACCGGTCTGGAAGTAGTTGAGCCCGTACTGGCCGTTGTGGGCGATGCAGTTGTAACGGAGGACCTGGCGAGCACCCCCCATGAGAGCGGCACCCGAGTTGTTGGCGATGGTGTTGTGCTCGATGAGCCAGCCATTTGCTTGGTCGTGGTTGACAACGCCTTCCTGGTTGGGGGCGACGAAATTCTCGATGGTCAGGTAGGCGATACGGACTCCGGTCTCCTTACCGGTGAAGGCGTAGGCGTTCACTCCTTTGCCGTCGAGAACCGCGCCAGGAGCCCCGATGTACTTGTTCCCCTGCTTCGGGGTGATGTTGTCGTACTGCTCCGGGCCGGTGGTGTGGGTGCCAGGCGCCAGCCAGAAGACGGTGCCGGCACCGTGATTGTTGGTGACGTTGGAGACGTTGGTCCCCGGTTGGATCACCACCGCCCCGTCGGGCGGACTGGACGGGCCATCGAGCTGCGCTTTGTTGCCGCAGATACGCGCCGGCGGGTCGAGCAGCTCAACTCGGCCGATCGGCGCCGAACCCTCACTGGCGGCAACTGGAACCGGGAGCAATACCGAGATTACCGCCCCCACGGTCACCATCAATGTGAGCGACGCCCTGAGGCGCCGCAGATCGAGAGTCATCGCCCCTCCTCGTCCGTCAGCCTCACCTGGGCGTCGGCAAGGACGGGGCACCGACCCTAGCCCTCGCATCCAGGCGGAGCGCCGATCGTCGCGAGGTCAGTAGGCGCCGCGGCCGGTGAGCACGGCAGGGACCGTACGGACGAGCAAGGACAGGTCGCCAAACACAGTCCATTCCTCTATGTACTGGATGTCCATCCGCACCCAGGTGTCGAAATCGAGGTCGGAACGGCCGCTCACCTGCCAGATGCACGTCATCCCTGGCTTGACAGATAGCCGCTGCCACTCGAACTCGCTGTATGTGGCCACTTCCTCCGGGAGCGGAGGCCGGGGCCCGACCAGCGACATCTTGCCCGTCAGCACATGGAGCAACTGGGGCATTTCGTCGATGCTGAGCTTGCGGAGCACTCGGCCAACCTTGGTCATCCGTGGGTCGTCGCGCACTTTAAAGATCGGACCCGTTGCCTCGTTGAACTCGACGAGCCTGGGCTTCTCGTATTCCGCGTTCGACCGCATGGAACGGAACTTGGCGAAGCGGAAGGTCTTACCGTCCTTGCCGACACGGTCGGATACGTAGAACACAGGTCCTGGTGACGAGAGCTTGACCGCAATTGCGGCGACCAGCAGCACCAGAAACAGGAGCACCAGCGCTAGCGATGCGCCAAGCATGTCGATGGTCCGTTTCGCTGCCACCTGCCAGCGTGTTGCGGCCAGCAGTCCAGACCCGCTTTGTATGCGGGGAGGATCGGCTGAGAGAGTGGAAGTGGCGAGGGGCACAGCGGTGAGCGGGACGGCCTCGAGTGCCCCGCGACCTGACTCAACCCGGCGACTTCACCCCCAACCCCCGCTGTAATGCCGCTCGTCCGGTCGTGTCGAGCCACCATGTCAGCCTCCCCACCTTTCGTCACTCCCCCACAACGCTGGCCGGGAATCCCCGAAACCCGACCGCACTCGATCCTACGACCGGGGTGGGTCTCCCGACAATGGGTCTAGCGACCCAGTCCGCAACATCGGCGTGGCTTCCGACAGGCCTTCCCCATCGATCGAGTGACGTGTTCCGCTGACGTTTGTTCCTTGCCTGTTTGGGGTAGATGACCACGACGTCATGGAGCACACCGAGATCGACCACAGTAGGCTTGACGTATATAAATCCCACTACCTGACCACTCCTCACGTTCCATCCCCCCGACCAACCACTCTAAGTGACCGAAAGTTGTCTTTCAACTTCCGCATTGGCGCCGGCATACTCTAATCAGACCATGCAATATTCACGAGCAATGTCGGTCATATTGGAAGAGCCTGTCGCCGGGTATGGTCGGTACCCCCGATACCCCCTCAACGGAGAAGCGATGAGGTAGACACGCCGACAGCAGGGTGGTCAGAAATCCGAACGTGGTGTATCGCGTCCTCAAGGACCACGGTCCGGTCTTGTTCGACACCGTCTCGGGGCACTACTTCGCCACTCAACGAGACTGGTCGAGTGATCTGGCTTGCCGTCCAGTCCGGTGGCGAGACCGTTTCCGAGTTGGTGATGGCTGTTACTGCGGCGTTCGAAGACACGCCGCCCGAGACTGACGAGGACGTGGTCGAGTTTATCGAGGCGCTTGCTTCCAGAGGACTTCCTCGAAATCGAGTGAGGGACGGGTCGGCCGACCGCTTGATTGCTGGGCCGGGGAGGCGCTGGCTAGGGTCGCCCCTGCTGTACGAGCCGGGACCGGGGGCGGTGGCTGATCAAGCGAACTTCGAAGACGACGCCATGGGGTTCGCTCCCCAGCTCTACTCGGCGGCGCTTCGGATGACCCGCAACCCGGCGGATGCCGAGGACCTGGTACAGGAGACGTTCCTCAAGGCCTACCGGGCCTATCGACAGTTTCAGGAGGGACCAACCTCAAGGCGTGGCTCTACCGGATCCTCACCAACACCTACATCAACCGCTACCGCAAGCAGACGCCAGCCCCACCGAGGTGGACCTGGGCGATGTGGAGGATCTGTATCTCTACCGGCGTATCGGAGCCGGTGAGGCGGGCGAGGCGGCGAAGAGCGCCGAGGAGCAGGTGCTCAAGGGTTGGTCGACGCCGACGTGAAGGCTGCGCTGGAGAGCCTCCCGGAGCACTTCCGGCTGCCTGTGATCCTGGCGGATGTCGAGGGTTTCTCGTACAAGGAGATCGCCGAGATAATGGATATCCCATCGGAACCGTCATGTCTCGGCTGCATCGCGGAAGAAGAGCGCTCCAACGGGCGTTGTGGGAATACGCGACACAGCGTGGACTCGTTGGCCCGGAGCCGGTAGATGGCTGACCACAACTGCGACGAGGCGGTCGCCAAGCTCTACGACTTCCTCGATGATGAGCTGACCTGGTTCCGGAAGGCCCGGGTCCGCTACCACCTGCGAAGTTGTCCGCCCTGCGAGATGGTCTTCGTCTTCGAGACCACGGCTCCGGGCGGTGGTCCGGGAGCGCAGCCAGGACGAGTGCCCATGCTGAGGTGTTGGATCGGCTGCGCAGGATGATTCGCGAGGCCGGGGCCGGGCGCGGGGCCTGACCTGGCTCGACCCCGCCCCCGGCATCGGTATCCTGCCGGTGCGGGATCGCCGCACACGGTTGCCCTGGTCATCCCCTCAATGTGATGCTCTTCTTGGCCGTCCATTGCACCCGCCGCCGTTCCGCTCTGCTCAGGAGACGACCGTCCCGGAGGCACCGACCACAGTCGCCGGCGAGGAGGGAACCGAACGACCATCGCCGGTGAGGAAGGTGGCGCCGAGACCACCGCGCCGGGCGACGATCCAGCCGGCGGTCCTTGTCGAGCCGCCCCCCGCCCCGCCCGAAGACGTGCAGTGGACCTACCGCTATCTGATCCCGCTCTTGCTGGTCTCGGCGGCCTGGTCGTGGTGGTGACGATCATCCAGTACTTCGTGCGTGTGGTGCGGGCGCGCTACCGGCCGGTACGGTGACCTCGGGGGTCCCCTGGGCGTGGCGCAGCCGGGTGGCGGCCCGTCTCGCCGGGACCTATCCCTTGGAGGGTTCGTATCACATGCATCAGTTCGCCGCACGAGGCGCCGGGGGTGGTCGCCGAGGCGCGCCGGTTGGTCGAGGAGGAGACCGGGCTGCGCGAGCCGGGAACCCCGAGGTGATGGTGGTCACCCGCCGGAGTGGGCGGCGCGGAATGTCGCCTCCTTCGCGGTGCTGCTGGCACCGGCCGAGGAAAGCCTCGCCGCAGGCGCGGTGATTCCGGCACCCGGGGTCTGGGCCGGCGGGTTCTGGCCGCCGAGACCGGGGTGGTGCTGGGGCTGCTGGCACGGAGGGTGCTGGGCCAGTACGAGCTGGTGCTGCCCACCGGGGGGAGGCGGAATGTGACCCTGGTCGGAGCAAACGTGCTGGCGCTGGAGCGGGCGCACCAGCTCCACCCCGGTCGAGTTCCGGCGCTGGCTGGCATTGCACGAGTGCACCCACCGTCTCCAGTTCACCGCCGTCCCCTGGGTGCGTGGCTACTTCCCCGGGCTGGTCACCGAGCTGATCGGCGCCGCGTTGCCCGAGGAGGGCCGGCTGATCCGGGTGGCGGGTGAGGTGAGTCAAGGCACTGCGGTCCGGGCGGCCGGTGGTGGGCGATGCCGGGCTCATCGGGCTGTTCGCCCCCCCGGCACAGCGGTCGGTCATCGATCGGGTACAGGCGCTGATGGCGCTGCTCGAAGGCCATGGTCACGTGATGATGGACCGGATCGGGGAGCGTGACCTGCGCACCCAGCAGGCATGTCGCGCCTGCTCAAGGGGCGCCGTGCCGACCCCAGGTTGGCCGCCCTCCTTCGGCTCACCGGGCTCGATCTCAAGTTCCGCCAGTACGAGCTGGGGGAGCGCTTTGTCGTCGGCGTGGAACCTCGGCCGGCTGGAAGGCGCTCGACGCCGTCTGGGAGGGCCCGGCTCGACTCCCGACGCTGGCAGAGATCGAGCAGCCCGGCCGGTGGCTGGCCCGGGTCGCCTGACCTGGCGCTGATGGACCCCTATTCTCCGGCGGGTCCTCGGCGCAGCGGCGGAGCTCCCCGACGGGCTTTCTGGTCGTTGCGTTGAGCGGTGGGGCCGACAGTGCGGTCGGCGCCTGGGTGGCTCGTCAGCGAAGGGCGAGGTGTCTGCCGCCCATGTCCATCATGGGCTCCCCACCTCCGATCTGATGGAGGCTGCCGCCACGTGCGGCGGCGCTGGGACTGGGGCTCGAGCTTCGACACGTGAGAGTCACCGTGGACCGGTCGGTCATGGGAGGACGCCGCGCGGAGCGCCAGGTGCCAGGCGCTCGACGAGTTGGCCGGCGACGCCTGGTTGCTGACCGGGCACACCGCCGACGACCAGGCGGAGACCGTCTTGATGGCGCTGCTGCGGGGCGCCGGCCCTGGCGGCTTGGCGGGTATCCCGGAGCGGCGCCATACGGATCAGTCCGGCCGCTTGTTAGGGGTGAGCCGCTCCGAAACACGCCGACTGGCCACGGTGCTGGGGCTGCCATGGCGCGACGACCCGGCCGAGGGGGCCGGCCGGCAGGAGGACCGACATCCGCCGCTATCTCCTCCCCGACCTGGAGGGCCGCTACAACCCCGGGCTGCGTCCTGCGCTCACGGACGGCCGGCGTGCGGCGGTTGAGGCGTTGATGTGGTGGACGCCTGGCGGCCGGGTTCCGTGGCGGACGGGGCGACGCCGAAGTCACAGTCGCCGCGGCCGACCTCACCACCCGCCCCGAGGCGGTCGCCCGTCAGAGCCGTGCGCCGCGCGCTCCGCCGGGTGCGGGCCCCACGCCGGGAGTCACCAGGAGGTGCTGGCGGTGCTGGATGTGGCGGGTGGGAGCCAGTAAGGGGGCGACCCTGCGGGGGACTCGTTGTCTCGAGCGTGGTGCGCTGCTGGTCATCGGGGCGCCGAAGGAGGGCGTGCCGCCCTCGCCGGTCGATTGGGCGGTCCCGGGACCGGTTCGGTTCGGGAGATGGGAACTGGACGCATGGCTCGACACCGCTCCGCCGGTCGCCTTCCCACTGGACGCGGGCGGGCGGTGCTCGACGCCGACATGGTCGGCGAGACGCTCGCGGTCCGTCCGCCCGGAGAGGGTGACCGGGTCGTTGTGCCCGGTGGCCACGCACCGCTCTCCGACGTCCTGGCGGCCGCCGGGGTCGACAGCCGGCAACGGCGGTCCTGGCCGGTGGTGGGTCGGGGGGCGATCTGCTGTGGGTCCCGCGTGTTCGCGCGATCGGGCCCGGCGTAGGTCAGACGACGACCCGCTACCTTTGGCTGGCGGTTCAACGAGGGGAAGCATGGAGGTAGGCAAGGCCCTCATCTCGGCAGCCGAGATCGAGGCGAAGATCACCGAGATGGGCCGGCAGATCACCGAGGACTATGAGGGACGGGATCTGCTGGTCGTTGCGGTCCTCAAGGGCGCCTTCATCGTCATGGCCGACCTGGCCCGGGCCATCGAGCTGCCCGTCCAGTTCGACTTCATGGCGGTGTCTTCGTATGGGGCCGCCACCCAGACCTCGGGGGTCGTCCGCATCCTCAAGGACCTCGACCAGGAAAT
Source organism: uncultured Actinomycetes bacterium (assembly GCA_963758695.1). Lineage (GTDB taxonomy): Bacteria > Actinomycetota > Acidimicrobiia > Spongiisociales > DATADW01 > DATADW01. The sequence goes on along the minus strand of CAVWWM010000008.1, from coordinate 13,063 downwards.
CGCCGGGCGTGACGTGCTCGTCGTCGAGGACATCATCGACTCGGGGTTGACGCTCAACTACCTGCTCAAGAGCCTCCGGGTCCGCCGGCCAGCTTCACTGGAGGTCGCCGCGCTGCTGGTCAAGGAAGGCATCCAGCGCGTGCCACTCGACGTCCGCTACGTCGGGCTTCAGCATCGGCCCACAGTTCGTCATCGGCTACGGCCTCGACTACGCCGGCCGCTATCGAAACCTGCCATACGTGGCGGTGATGGAGGAATAAGGCGGAAGACGGAAGTCGGAAGACGGAAGACAATTCCGAAGCAACGATTTCCCTCCCCCCGGCGGGGGGAGTACCCGGCGCCGTAGGCGTCGGGGGAGGGGGGCTGGTTCATTCCCAAGGGCGTGACAGCCGCGTGTCGAGCATCGTTGGGAGATTCGGCAGCCCCCCTACCCGCCGCTTCGCGGCGGGGCCCTTCCCCTCCGGGGGGACGGAACGTGGATTGGTGCCGCCTAGTGGTACCGAGTACCCAGTACTCAGCGGCGGCTCCGCCGCCGCATAGCTCCGGGCTTGCCATACGATGATCGGCAACGAAATTTGCCGGAGTGGCGTGATAGCTTTTCGACGCACGCTCGTGTCCTGGTCCCAAAGGGAGAACGGTGAACCGGACGCTTCGCACCATCCTCATTTACGGGCTGGCCATCCTCATGATCGCCGTGGTCGGTCAGCAGTGGTTCAGCAACGCCGTCGAGCCGGAGGAGATCAGGCTCGACGAATTTTTCACCGCGGTCGACGAGGGCGATGTCGTCTCGGCGACCATCTTCGAGCGCTCCCAGGTGGTGAAGGGACAGTACGAAGACACCCCCGGCGACGACTACGACTTCTTGGTCAGGTACCCCGACGGATACCAGGAACCTTTGATCGACCACTTCGTGCCGACGATGTGGATTTCAAGACCGACGCCGAACCGCCCGGGTCTGCTCGACATCCTGATCAACTTCCTCCCCTGGCTGTTCCTCATCGGGTTCATGATCTTCATCTTCATGCAGATGCAGGGCTCGGGCAACCGGGTCATGCAGTTCGGCAAAGCGAAGGCCCGCCAGATCACCAAGGACACTCCAAAGGTCACCTTCAAGGACGTCGCCGGACTGGATGAGGCCATCGAGGAACTCGAGGAGATCAAGGAGTTCCTCCAGCACCCGGACAAATTTCGCGCCATGGGCGCCAAGATCCCCAAGGGCGTCCTCCTCTTTGGCCCTCCGGGAACCGGGAAGACGCTGCTCGCCAGGGCGGTGGCCGGCGAGGCGGGCGTTCCCTTCTTTTCCATCTCGGGATCGGACTTCGTCGAGATGTTCGTCGGTGTCGGCGCTGCCCGGGTCCGCGACCTCTTCGAGCAGGCCAAGAACAACGCCCCGGCGATCGTTTTCATCGACGAGATCGACGCCGTCGGCCGCCATCGCGGTGCCGGTCTCGGTGGCGGCCACGACGAGCGGGAGCAGACCCTCAACCAGTTGCTGGTCGAGTTGGACGGGTTCGAGGCGCAGACCGGTGTGATCGTCATTGCCGGCACCAACCGGCCCGACATCCTCGACCCGGCCCTCCTCCGTCCGGGACGGTTCGACCGTCAGATCGTCGTGGACCGACCCGACCTGGTTGGAAGGGTCGCCATCCTGGGGGTTCACTCCCGGGGCAAGCCGCTCGAGGAGGGCATCGAACTCGAGGTGCTCGCCCGTCAGACCCCCGGCTTCACCGGGGCGGACCTGGCCAATCTCATCAACGAGTCCGCCCTGCTCGCCGCCAGACGCAACAAGCAGCAGATCGGGATGCCCGAGTTGGAAGAAGCAATCGACCGGGTCATTGCCGGGCCGGAGCGCAAGAGCAGGATCATCTCGGACGAGGAGAAACTGGTCATCGCCTACCACGAGACCGGCCACGCCCTGGTGGGTTGGGCCCTGCCCCATGCCGACCCGCTTCACAAGATCACCATCGTCTCCCGTGGTCGGTCGCTGGGGCACACCTTGGCGCTCCCCACCCAGGACAAGTACCTGATGCGGCGGAGCGAGTTGGTCGATCAACTCGCAATGCTGCTCGGCGGCCGCACCGCCGAGGAGAGGATCTTCACCGACCCGACCACAGGCGCCGCCAACGACATCGAGAAGGCAACCGAGATCGCCAGACGGATGGTGATGGAGTACGGGATGAGCGACCGGCTCGGACCGATGCAGTACGGACGTCCTTCCGGCGAGGTGTTCCTGGGACGCGACTACGGCCGTCAGCCGGACTACTCGGACGAGGTGGCGGCCCACATCGACGAGGAGGTGCGCCGTCTCATCGGGCAGGCCCACGAGGAGGCGCGCGAGATCATCGAGACCCACCAGGACGCCATGGAGCGGATGGTCAAGGTGCTCCTGGAGAAGGAGACCGTGGACGCCAAGGAGGTCGGGCAGATCTTCGCCGACGTCCCCAAGTGGGAGCATGCCCCCAACGGAGCCATCCGCATCCAGCACCCCAACGGGAGGGCCGCGGTAAACGGGGTGGCAGCCGCCACCTCCGCCACCCACGAGGCCCTACCCAGCTCCTGACATGGACCTGGCCGAGCCGGGGCAGATCGACCAGACCGCCATTGCCGACGCAGTTCGGCAGATACTCAAGGCGATAGGTGAGGACCCCGGGCGCGAGGGCTTGGTGGAAACCCCCGAGCGGGTGGCCCGGCTCTACGCCGAGATCTTCTCGGGTCTCCACGAGGATCCCGACGACGTCGTCGACGCCTTCTTCGGCGAGGAGCATCACGAGGAGATCGTGATGGTCCGCGACATCCCGTTCTATTCATGCTGCGAGCACCACCTCGTGCCGTTTCACGGTCGGGCGCACGTTGCCTACCTGCCCAAGGGCCGGGTCACCGGGCTGTCAAAGCTCGCCCGGCTCGTCGACGTCTATGCCCGTCGTCCACAGATGCAGGAACGGCTCACTGCACAGGTGGCGGACACGTTGATGGACGTCCTCGAGCCTCATGGTGTGTTGGTCGTGGTCGAGGCTGAGCATCTATGCATGAGCATGCGAGGGGTGCGCAAGCCAGGGGCCATGACGGTCACCTCGGCGGTGCGGGGCATTTTCGCCGACAGCTCCTCCACACGAGCCGAGGCCTTCGCACTGCTCAACGGCGGGCGGTGAGTGTCCGCGGGCGGCCCGTCGGGTGATGACCGGAGTCCAGCGGTAGCCAGCATCAGCACCAACCACGAGTCTTGGCGGGTCGGGGAACGGATGCTCGGCGATGCCGGGCGGGTGGCCGTCATGGGGATTCTCAACGTCACTCCCGACTCGTTCTCCGACGGCGGCCGCTATGCCGATCCCGACTCGGCGGTGCGCCACGGTCTCGAGCTGTGGCGTGAGGGCGCCGACCTGGTGGACGTGGGGGGTGAATCGACCCGCCCCGGCGCCGATCCAGTCGATCCGGCCGAGGAGCTGAGGCGGGTCGAGCCGGTGGTGGCGCGGCTAGCGGAGTCAGGTGTCGCCGTCTCGATCGACACCGGGAAAGCATCGGTGGCCAAGGTGGCGCTCGATGCTGGTGCGCTGGCGGTGAACGACGTCACCGGGTTGTCCGACCCCGACATGGCCGCAACAGTTGCGGAGAGCGGTTCGTCCCTGGTGGTCATGCACATGCCGGGTGATCCCCGCACCATGCACCTCGCCGCCAACTACACGGATGTGGTCGGAGAGGTGCGCCGCCATCTCCTGACGCGGGCAGACGCCGCCATTGCGGCCGGTGTCGATGCCGAGAGGATCTGTATCGACCCGGGCATCGGCTTTGGGAAGACTGGCGACCACAACCTCGAGCTCTTGGCGCGTCTCGGTGAACTCGCATCGTGCGGCTTCCCGGTGATGGTGGGGACATCGCGAAAGTCGTTCCTCGGTCGACTGCTCGACCTACCCGATCCAGAGGGACGGGATGTGGCCACCGCGGTTTCGGTTGCGCTGGCAGCGGAGCGGGGTGCGGCGCTAGTGAGGGTTCACAATGTCCCGTCCGCACGCCAAGCCGCGGCGCTGGTGTTCGCTATGGTGCCGCACGGCGAGGACGGCGGGTGAACGGTGACTGGGCTCAAACCTAGGGGTTTCGTCTGGGTCATCTCAGGCCGTCTCGCTACGTGCGAGAGGATCGGCGGCACCGGTGTGCAGCACCGTCGGGTGCGGCGCGAAGAGGAACTGGTGTGGCTGGCCAAGGAGGCCGGCGTCACGACGATCGTCTCGCTTCTTTCAGGTGGCCAGAACGTCGCTGCCTACGAGCAAGCCGGGTTCCGGGTCCACGAGGTCCCGGTGATCGGGATGGCGCTGCCCAAGGACACGGAGGATGTCTTCGAGGTCCTCGACGGTGTGCTTTCCGAATCGAGCGAGGTCGTGTTGGTCCATCGTGACGGCATCGATGACACGGTGGCCGGGATCCTCGGCGGGTATCTGGTGCACTCGGACCTGCTCGACAATCAGGTGATGGCGGCTGCGGTGATCCAGGAGATCATCGGCCGGCCGCTCGGGCCGGAGGGTCGGGCTCTGATCCCGACGCCCGAGCCCACCTGATGTTCGAACGCTTCACGGACAGGGCGCGGCGTGTCATCGTCCTCGCCCAAATGGAAGCCCGCCGACTCGAGCACTCCCACATCGGCACCGAGCATCTTCTGCTGGGGCTGATCGCAGAAGAGGATGGGGTGGCGGCGCGTGTTCTAGCCGATTTTGGGATCGACCTCGGGACGGCCCGTCAGCGAGTGGTCGAGATCATGGGGGAGGGCCCCGGACTCGTTGAGGGAAGTGAAATCCCGTTCACTCCGCGGGCCAAGAAGGTGATGGAACTGTCGCTCCGTGAGGCGTTGGCGCTCGGGAACAACCACATCGGGACCGAGCACATCCTCCTCGGACTGCTACGCGAGGGTGATGGTGTCGGGGCCCAGATCCTGATGGCATCTGGTGGGGACCTTGACACGGTCCGAGAGAAGGTCATCGAGCAAGTCGGTACCGTTCCGCCCGGGCCGGTAGCCCGCTTACGGCCCGCCGGCGTCGCAACCGCCGCGGCGATGGCATCGTCGTCGGCAGATGAGATCCGCCTCACCGGGATCCGCGTGCGAGCCCACCACGGGGTCTACCCGGAAGAGCAGGAGAAGGGTCAGGAGTTCATTGTCGATGTCGTCGCTCAGATAGACCTGTCGGCAGCGGGGGAGAGCGACCGATTGGAGGACACCGTCGACTACGGGGCACTCACCCAGCGGGTCCACGACCTGGTCGCCACCGAACGGTGGAACCTGCTGGAACGGGTCGCAGAGCGCGTGGCGACGCTTGTGTTGGACGACGAGCGAGTGCGCGCCGTGGAAGTGACGGTGCACAAGCCGCAGGCACCCATTGCGGTGCCGTTCGACGACGTCGCGGTCACGGTCAGGCGGTGGCGCTGACCCGCGCTGCCGTGGCTCTCGGGTCGAATCTCGGTGACCGAGCCGCGACGCTCCACTCGGCAATAGCCGCGCTACCGCAACTGGGCGATGTCGTGGCGGTTTCCGGATTCCTTGAGACGGCTCCCGTGGGCGGACCCGAGCAGGGAGACTTCCTCAACGCAGTGGTTGTGATCGAAACCGCGCTGGGACCAGAGGAGCTTCTTGTTGGGCTGCACCGCATCGAGGACGACCACGGCAGGGTGAGGGTGGAGAGGTGGGGTCCTCGCACCCTCGATCTCGACCTGATTGTCATGGAGGGGTTGCGACGCGATACCGCTGAGTTGACCCTCCCTCACACCCGAGCATCCGAGCGTCGCTTCGTGCTTGTGCCACTGGTCGAGGTGTGGCCCGATGCGGAGGTGGCACCAGGTGTCACCGCCTCCCAGGCGTTGGTGGCGCTGAGTCCATCCGAGGATTGACCCGGCTCAGTGGGGGGTATCTGGCCGGGGCACCACAAGGAGGTGACCGAATTGCCCAAGGGCAAAGGCAAGCGCAAGGCCAAGAACCATGGCCCGACAATCCAGGATGATCGGCGGTACGAGGCACTGCGCGAGCAGGGAATGAGCAAGAAGAAGGCCGCCCGGATCGCCAACACGCCTGCATCAGTGGCCGGCAAGCGCGGCGGGAAGGCAAAGGACTACGACGACATGACCAAGGACGAGTTGTACGCCCGCGCCAAGAAGGTCGGGGTTTCGGGCCGTTCCTCGATGAACAAGAAAGAGCTGATCAGCGCCCTCAGAAGCGGCAAATAACCGGTTTGGCGTCACTTGTAGGTCCGTGACCGCGCTTGGTGACGCCAAAAACGGTAGGGGGGTTAGAGCTCGGCGAGTTTCCACACCGCCGGCTCGAAGGCTCCGGCTCGGTCCCCACTTCGGCGAAGATTGCGACCGCCTCCTTGAGGTGGGCCATCGCCTCTTCACCTCTCCCTGCCCTGTGGAGTAGGTCGGCGAGATTGTTGTGGACCGCCGCCGCCCGGTGGCGGTCACCGGTCCGTTGGTAGACATCGAGCGCTTCCTCGGCCGCAGAGATGCCCTTCTCGAATTCACCTTCGGCGAGATAGGCAAGTGCCAGGTTGTTGAGGACGCCCGCCAGCAGCCTGGGGTCATCCGTCTCCGCCGCCAGTCCCCTGGCGGTGGTGAGGTGGTTGATTGCGCCCTCCGGATCCTCCGACCGGCGGAGAATCCCGAGCAGGTTGTTGACCCGTGCACGGCTGCCAGGATCGGTGGTGGCGTCAGCCGCCTCCAAGGCGGCGCCTGCTAGTTCCGCGGCGCGCACATCGTCACCGCTCCGATGGGCGATCAGCGCGTGATCCACCGCCATTGCCATCCGTTCGGGGTCGTCCGGCGCCATCTGGCTCTGTGCCTCCAGGATGTGAGCCTCCGCCACCTCCCACGCGCCGAGGTATGAGTAGACCTGAGCGAGCCTCCGTTCGACCTGTGGTGACGGACCCCCCAGAGCGAGGGCCGTCTGGTACGAGCCTACGGCCGACCCGTAAGCACCCGCCAAGGCCTCGAGGTCGCCGATAGCGACGTGGAGCATCGCCGGGTCTCGATGCCCCAATGCCAGCGATCGTTGGTAGAGATCGAGGGCTTCGCGGTTGGCGTAGAGCGCGGCGGCACGCCCCGCCGCCATGGCGTATTGATCCGCCGCCTCCGAGTCGTTGCCTGCCGCCTCGAGATGGAAGCCGATCTGCGCTGCCATCGCCCCCGGGTCGCGGCGATGTCGTGCCGCCAGCACGGCCGCGGTTCGTTGGTGGAGCAGGCGTCGTCTCGCCAGCGAAGTGGATTCGAGCACATGTCGCCTGAGCAGTTCGTGCGAGAAGTCGTAACCGGTGACACCACCGCTCGGCTCCCTCACCACACCGTGCTGCAGCAACTCCTCGAGCGCTGATACGACCTCGTCGTCGCTCCGCCCGCACACGGACCGAACAGACTCGACGTCGAAGGATCGACCGATCACCGCCGCGGCCGAGGCAACCTGTCGCGCGATGTCGCTCAGCCCGGCCAGCCTCGACTCGAGTAGGTCGGGCACATCAGCGGACTCCGGCCGACCTTCCTTGATCGAGGTGAGATACTCGACGACGAAAAACGGCAGCCCTTCGGTTTCGGCGAAAACGACATCCACAACCTCTGGGTCGGCGTCATCACCGAGCACCGCTGATGCGAGGTCCCCGACCGCCGACGCATCGAGCCTGTCGAGTTTGATCAGCACACCGTCGCCCTGACGGTGGGCGGCACTCACCACCCTCCGCAGCCCGTGGCCGGGGGGGAACTCCTCGGTTCGCCAGGTGACCACCAGTGTCATCCCAAGCCGGTCAAGCCGCCTAGTGAGATAGGAGAGAAGCTCGATCGAGGCTTCGTCGGCCCAATGCACGTCGTCGATCACCAGCGCACTTGTCTCGCAGAGAACGGCGAGGGTCCGGCTCACCCCGTCGAACAGCCGGGTGCGGGCGGCGGCGGCGTCGGTGTCGAGCGGGGGCAGTGGCCCAGGCGCGAGGTCGGGGAAGAGGCGCGCCGCTTGATCCACGGCATCGGGCGAGACCGCGGCGAGTCGCTCTTTACCCCCGGTGCGGAGGGCACTGTCGATCGCCTCATGGATCAAGCCATATGCCAGCCCCGACTCACCCTCGTATGCCTGGACGACGACAGGCTCGTCGATCGTGTTGACGAGCTCTTCGAGGAGCCTGGTCTTGCCAATGCCAGCCTCACCCTCGATGGCGAGGACCGCGCCCGACCGCATGGCCGCGGTCAGGACGGCAAGATCCGATTCTCTCCCCACCAGCGGGATCACCGGAGGCTCGATCGGTACGCGAGGTCTTTCGGGAGCGGCTATCACCCGACGCCCCGCCGATGGCGCCGGGGGGATGTCGTCTTCGAGGATGGCGTCGTTGAGCTCGGTGGTTTCCGGCAGCGGCGCAACCCCCAGCTCTTCGTCGAGGATGCGGACCGCCCTGAGATATTGCTCCAGGGCGGAGGCGCGGTCCGCCGCCCAGGCATATAGCAACATCAGCTGACGGTGTGCCGCCTCGTCTAGCGGATCGAGCGAGAGCCAGCGCTCCGCAGACTCGATCGCCTGGCGGTACATCCCCGCGGCGGCCTGCCCGATGGCGAGCCGCTCCAGTATGTCGGCGAGAGTCCGACGGCGCATCTCCGCTTGAGCCGACTGCCAGTCATCCCAGTCCGGGCTGTCGCGTAGGGAGAACCCGGCGAGGAAGTCACCAAGGTGTTGATTGGCCGCAAAGGTCAGGATCGGAACGCAATGGGCGCACACCTCGCGCTCGGGGTGGCCGTGGTCTCTGATATCTGCGAGACGATCCCGGACGGAGTCGAGGTCTACGAACACCTCGTTGTTCGGCTCGAACGCTACCCACTCCCGGTCGGCGCGGATCCATCGGTCGGCCAGCGCCGCTCTCAAAGTGGAGAGAGTGCGGCGCAGGCTGCCCCTCGCCCGGTCAGGATCATCCTCCGGCCAGAGCAGGGTCGCAAGGACATCGCGGTTGTGCGGGGTGTTGGTGACGGCGAGGTAGGCGAGCAGAGCCACCGCCTTGCGTGTGTCGACCTTCATTGGGTGGCCATCGACCAAGATCTCGGGCGGTCCGAGCAGATACACCTGCAGGGCATAGGAGTCTTGGCCGGCGGCGTGACGATCTCCCATCCCGAGCCGAGATCGTAACGATGGCCCAATATTTCGGGGCGTGACCCGCCGAGACTGTCGGTCAACCTGGTTGATGCCGGCAATGCCGAGCAACGAGGGCCTTTATTTGCTTAGCCCCCGATGCCGATGATTCCTTGGGAGCGTCTCGGCTCAAGCACCAGCGCGAGAGTTCGGCGCTCGCAGCACGACATTTGTCGACGATCACGGGCCCGGGCCGATCGGTCTTGGGCCTGATTGTCGTAACGGCACCGTCACGGGAGTAGTGGACCCTGACGCTGACCGCAGCCAGGAGATCGAGTGGTACGGCGCGGCGAAGAGATGACGGAGAGGGAGTGGGCTATCCCGTCGCGCCCGCTTCGGCTACTCGCGATGACGATCCTTGCCCTGGTCGTCCTCTGTTTTGTCCTTGTAGCCGTCATTCAACTGTCGGGACCGGATCCGGACCTCGAGGGACTGACAGTCGGGTTCGCTTTCCTCGCCCTGAGCACAGTCGGGACACTGATCGTGCTGCGGCGAGGCAATCCGGTGGGTTGGCTACTCCTATCGGATGGGCTCTTCGTCTGGCTCAGCGCTGCAGGTTCGACATGGGCGATGAGCGGCCGCCCGGGGGCCGTGGTCGGGCAATGGTTTGCCGTCTGGGGTTGGAACGCCGGTTTGGCCATGATCCCGATGCTGTTCCTGCTCTACCCGACTGGCCGACCCCCAAGCCCTGCCTGGCGTTGGGTGGTGGCAGGGACGGCGACGGTCAGCGGACTGCTGGTGATCTTGAGCGCCTTCGGTCAGGTGGAGCCCGAATTCACCAACCCGCTCGCCATACCAGTGCTGGTCGACGTGGGCTTGGCGATCGGCCCTGCCCTCCTCATGGGTCTCCTGGTCATCGGCGTGGTCTCGGTGATCTCCCTCATCGTGCGGTTCGTTCGATCCGACGGGCTCGAGCGCCGCCAGATCGGGTGGCTGCTCTATGCGGCGGCCGTGTTCATCACGGTGGTGGCGGCACTCGACTTGCTCGAGCTCAATGAGTTCCTCGAAAGCATCCTCTACGGCGTGTCGTACCTTCTGCTCCCCATCGCGATCGGGATCGCCATCTTCCGCTATCGGCTGTACGAGATAGACCGGATCGTCAATCGCACCGTCACCTACGCCGTCGTGGTGGTGGCGCTGGCCGCGGTGTACCTGGGTGGCGTCGCCACCTTGGGCGCCCTGGTCGGAAGCGAGAACCCGCTTGCGGTTGCTGCGGCCACGCTCGCCGCTGCCGCTCTGTTCACGCCTGTCCGGCGCTCGGTTCAAAGCTGGGTTGACCGGCGCTTCTCCCGATCGCGATATGACGCCCAGAGGGTCGTTGAGGACTTCACCACCAAGCTGCGACACGAGGTCGATCTACTCGGACTCAGCTCGGAACTGAGGCGTGTGGTCAACATCACCCTCCGTCCGAACTCGGCGTCGCTGTGGCTCCTGGAGGAACGATGAGCCCGCGGCACTCAGACAGTGCTGGCGTGGTCGCTCTTCGTCTTGATCCTGGCCGGCGTCGTAGTCAACCAAGTCGCTCAGCACACCTTCGACTCGCTCTCTGTTCCGTACCTGGCCATGGCGCTGGTTGGGGCGGTGATCGTTTCGCGCACCGGGGGTAACCCGGTGGGATGGGTCATGGTGGGCATCGGTTTGATCGCGATATCGAGCGCGTTGAGCGGACTCCTCGCCGATCGGAGCGATGTGCCCGAGTGGTCGTTGGTGTTCGGTTCGCTGTTTTCTGATTCGATGTTCTTCGCCACCCTCGCTGGGACCTTCGTGTTCCTCCCCCTCCTCTTTCCTGATGGGCGCCCCCCGACTCCCCGCTGGGGATGGGTTGCGTGGGTGGCCGTGGGCGCCGTAGTGGTGAACGCGGCGCTCGTAGTGATCCAGCCGACCGTGGCAGGCGGGGTCCCCAACCCGCTCGGGGTCGCCGGAGCGCCGGGAGCCGAGGACTCGGCCATCGGGACGGCCGTGATCGTCGTCCTGTTGGCGTGCATGGTCCTGGCCGCGGCGAGTCTCGTGGTCAGGTTCCGGCGCTCGTCAGGCGTCGAGCGCAAGCAGGTCGCCTGGCTGACGTACGCGGTGGCGATGATCGCGGTAACGCTCGTCGCCCAGGAGCTTGCGCCCATCTTGGGTCTCGAGATACCGGATTGGATTGGGAATTCCTCTTTCGTGTTCGCAGTGTCCGTCTTCCCTGCGGCGATCGGGATAGCCGTGCTCCGCTACCGCTTGTACGACATTGGCCAGTTGGTCCGACGGACGGTGACCTACACACTGGTCGCCCTGCTTCTTGCGGCGGTGTATCTCGGTGGCGTCGCCGCAATCGGGGCTTTGGTGGGTCGAGCAAACCCCCTGGCGGTGGCGGCGGCCACGCTGGGCGCGGCGGCGATGTTCAATCCGGTGCGGCGACGGGTGCAGGGGTGGATCGACCGCCGATTCGACCGGGCCCGGTATGACGCTCAAATGGTGGTGGAGCAGTTCTCGACCCGGCTACGCGGTGAGGTGGACCTAGACGGCCTGAGCACAGATCTGACCCGAATCATTTCGGTGACACTCCGCCCGGTTTCCGCCGCAGTTGTGCTGATAGGAGAGTCGGGACGATGAGCCCATCGCGCTCCGCCGTTGGGGCTGGCGATGGCGGCGATCTCGGTCGTGAGCGGTGTTTCGGCTCTTGTCCTCTTCGCAACCGGGCACGAGGGTTTCTCTTCCGAGGTGCTGGTCTTTTGCTGGCTGCTGGTCTCGTTCACACTGACCGGAGCCGTCCTCGTTGCCCGCCGCCCAGAGGAGCCGGTTGGGTGGCTGGTTGCGCTTGTCGGGTTGCTGGCCTCGCTCAACGTCTTGGCCGACGAGGTGATGGAGGCCCTGGTCACAGCCGGTGTTGCGGCGCCTTGGCCGCAGACTTCGACTGGCTTGGCGGCGTCGGATTCTTCGGCTGGGTCACCGTTCTGACCTGCCTGCTCCCGCTCTTGTTCCCCGACGGCCGACCTCCGACACCCCGCTGGCGTTGGATCGCGGTGGGGTCGGTGTCACCGGGTTCGTTGTCCTCGCGGTTTCCGGGCTGTCTGCCGCTCTGAAGCTGTCACCGGTCCAACTCTTCACCGGCGACGACCTACATCCCACCAACCCGATCCTCGCCGTGTTGAACACGGTGGGGGTGCCGCTCATTCTCTTTGGCGGGCTCGCGGTGCTGTTTCACTCGTACTGAGGTTCCGTCGCTCGCACGGGATCGAGCGTGCTCAGGTCAAATGGTTTCTTCTCGCCGTCGCCGTGGTGGCGGCGGGAAAAATCGCTTGCCGAGTCCACCGCCCAGGGAAGTGTTGTGGCCGAGTTCCTATTTCTTTCTCGGCCTTGTCCTCCTCCCGGTCTCGATCGCGGTGGCCGTCTTCCGCTATCGCCTCTACGACATCGACCGGTTGATCAGGAGGACGGCTGGTTACACGCTGGTGGCCGTCGTGCTCGCCGGGGTCTACCTGGCCGCTGCCGCCGCGGGTCGCGCAGTCGTGGGAAGCACCAATCCGCTGGGGTTGCAGGCGCAACTGGCCGCCGCGGCACTGTTCAACCCGGTGCGGCGTCGGGTCCAGCTTTGGGTGGACCGCCGGTTCGACCGGACCCGGTACGACGCCCACTCAGTCGTGGAGCAACTCTCGACGAGGTTGCGCGATGAGGTGGATCTCGATGGGCTCACCGGCGACTTCACACGCTTGGTCGGCGACACCCTCCAACCCACCGCCGTCTCCTTGGTGCTCGTGGGGGAGCCGGACATGAGCCGTCCGAGCTTCGCCGCGACGAGCGCCACGATCCTGGCCCTGGTGACGGTGGCTCTTGCACTTCTGGGTATCTGGTCGGCCTTGGCCAGCCGGAACTTCCCGCAGTCGCCGACGTCGCCCCCTGGGCGACCCGGCTCACCTCGTACCCGAGCGGGCTCGCCATTGCTGCGGTCGGCTGGCTGCT
>CAVWWM010000007.1:0-45151 GCA_963758695.1 uncultured Actinomycetes bacterium | reverse complement strand
TGCGCACCGTGCTCCTCTCCAAGGTGGCCACCGCCTCCGATGCCGGGTCACGGGTGACGGTGACCCTCTCCCAGCAGCTCAAAGCCGACCTGGTGGTGGCCGCCTACTCCGGGACCGACCCCGTCGACCCGATCCATGCCTTCACCTCGGCGGGCGAGACGACCGGCCGCGCCGGGCACACCACCCCGGTTGCCACCGCCACCAAAGCGGGAACCCTGGCTGTCTCCTACTGGTCGGACAAGTCGGCCGGCGACCACATCCTGGACCGCGCCAGCCGGCCAGACGGTACGGCACACCTCCTTCGGGTCCGGAGGGGGACGGGTCTCGGCGCTGCTCACCGACCCCGCAACCCCGGGGACCACGGGGGAGCCACGGGGGGATCACCGCCACCGCTAACAGCGCCTCCGACAAAGCAACCATGTGGACCGTGCTGCTCGCCCCCGCCCAACCGGCTGGCAACCAGCCGCCCACCGCCGACTTCGACGTCTTCCTGCACCGGGCTGGAATGCGACTTCAACGACACCGGCTCGGTCGACCCCGACGGCACCATCACCTCATGGGCGTGGGAGTCGGGTGACGGCGCCACCGCCACCGAAGCCGACCCCACCCACACCTTGGGTCGGCAGGCAGCTACCAGGTCACCCTCACCGTCACCGACAACAACGACGCCACCGACACCCACACCCAAACGGTCACGGTCGACGTTTCCGCCGCTACTCCTGTGGCTTTTCGGGCGGTGGGTCGTGGTGCCGGGAACGGGACTTTCGGCTTCGGTGACGGTGCCCTCCTCGGTGGAGGCCGGCGACAGTCTCGTCCTCTTCGTCTGGATCAACGGGACCGGGACGGTGTCCACCCCCGACGGGGTGGGCCGCCCGGGGTTCGCAGGCCTCATCGAGCATGCGCACCGTGCTCCTCTCCAAGGTGGCCACCGCCACCGATGCCGGGTCACGGTGTCGGTGACCCTCTCCCAGCAGCTCAAAGCCGACCTGGTGGTGGCCGCCTACTCCGGGACCGACCCCGTCGACCCGATCCATGCCTTCACCTCGGCGGGGAGACACCAGCCCGCGCCGGGCACACCACCCCGGTTGCCACCGCCACCAAAGCGGGAACCCTGGCTGTCTCCTACTGGTCGGACAAGTCGGCGGCGACCACATCCTGGACCGCGCCAGCCGGCCAGACGGTACGGCACACCTCCTTCGGGTCCGGAGGGGACGGGTCTCGGCGCTGCTCACCGACCCCGCAACCCCGGGGACCACGGGGAGCCACGGGGGGATCACCGCCACCGCTAACAGCGCCTCCGACAAAGCAACCATGTGGACCGTGCTGCTCGCCCCCGCCCACCGGCTGGCAACCAGCCGCCCACCGCCGACTTCGACGTGTCCTGCACCGGGCTGGAATGCGACTTCAACGACACCGGCTCGGTCGACCCCGACGGCACCATCGCCACCTGGGCGTGGGAGTTCGGTGACGGGGCCACCGCCACCGAAGCCGACCCCACCCACACCTTCGGGTCGGCAGGCAGCTACCAGGTCACCCTCACCGTCACCGACAACAACGACGCCACCGACACCCACACCCAAACAGTCACGGTTCCTCCAGCAGAGATCGTCACGGTCACGGGCGCCGGGGACATCGCCTCCTGCAACGGCAACCAACCGGCACCGGGCGCCGTCGCCACCGGAAGGCTGCTCGACTGGTGGTGACCGAGAAACCCGACGCCACAGTGATCGCAATCGGCGACCTCGCCTACGACGAGGGCACCACTCAGCAGTTCACCTGCGCCTACCACCCCACCTGGGGCCGCCACTACAACCGAACCAAACCGGCGGTGGGCAACCACGAATACCGCACCCCGGATGCCGCCGGTACTTCGGCTACTGGAACGGCCGGGGCGGCGACCCCGACGAAGGGTGGTACAGCTACGACCTCGGTTCCTGGCACGTGGTGGTCCTCAACACCAACTGCACCGAGATCGGTGGCTGCGAGCCGGGGTCTCCCCACTATGAATGGCTCGCCGCCGACCTCGCCGCCAACCCGGCGTCTTGCACCCTCGTATACGGCCACCATCCCTACTACACGGTCGGCCCGCACGACCGCTCCACCGAGCTACGCCCCTTCTGGGAACTGGCATACGACCGGGGAGTAGATCTCTGGCTGGTCGGGCACGATCACAACTACCAGCGGTTGCTCCCCAGGACCCCAACGGCACCCTCGATCCGCAACGGGGCATCCCCCAGATTCTGGTCGGTTCGGGTGGAGTGGTTCACACCACCCCCGTCCGGGTGGGCACGACACCCAACCTGATCGTGGAGAACCACGACACGTACGGGATCATCGAGCTCGGTCTCGGCCAAGGCGGCTACAGCTGGGAGTTCCACCCCGAGGCAGGCCGAACCTTCACCGACACCGGCACTGGTAGCTGCCACTAGGCGGCACACCCCGCCTTGGTTGCGTTGACCTGGGAAGGCCCGGTCGGATACCAAGGCGGGGCCAGCACCTACCTCTAGGCCGGTCGACTCATTCCCCGGTAGAGCCCTCAAGGGCGGGCCGTCCGCCGACGATGCTTCCCCTAATAAGGTGGGTAAGGCGGTTCAAGGGTGCCCGCACGAGCGAGCGCCACCATCCTCCTTTCCATGGAGTGTGCTGACCCGAATCCCGCGGTCAGCCTGTACCTCAGGAGGAATGCGTGGCTCGACGCGCACGCTCGTTTGTTTTGGCACTGATCATCGGCGGCTTGTTTGCCGGCACCATTGCGTTGCCGCAAGCGCGGTCGAGCCCGAGCACTCCGTTGTGGTCAACCCCAACCCGGTGAACAACACCCCGCACGTGGTGGATGGGCGGATCTACGCCATCATCCAGGTAGGCAACAAGATGATCGCCGGTGGTTCATTCACCAACGTGCGGCAGACCGCCAACAGCGCCAACATCGCCCGCAGCCGGATCTTCGCCTTCGACGCCACCACCGGGGCGATCGACACCGGTTTCGTCCCCGACATCGACGGGGACGTGTACTCGCTGGTGGCGACTCCCGACGGGACATCTTCGCCGGGGGCACCTTCAGCAACGTCAACGGAGTCGCTTCGCAAAAGCTTGCCAAGCTGGACCTGAGCAACGGCCAGCAGGTCACCACCTTCAAGGCCCGGGCCGACGGCCGGGTCAGGACATGGCGCTGCGCAACGGCAAGCTCTACATCGCCGGGACCTTCAGCCTGGTCAACAACATCCGCAGCGACAACCTCGCCGCGGTCAATCCGGACACCGGAGCCCCCGACCCCAACTTCGTCATCCGCGTCACCGCATCCCGCGACGGGGTCCACCGCCCACCATCTACGCCATGGAGGCCGACCCGGCCGGGACCAAGCTGATGATCATCGGCAACTTCACCAATTCGGCGGCCAGTCCCATTGGCAGGCGGCCATGATCGACATCACCACCTCGCCGGAGACCGTGGCCGACTGGCACACCGACCGCTATGGCTCATCGGCGCCCTGCTCCACGTCCTTCGACACCTACATGCGTGACGTGGCCTTTTCCCCCGACGGGAGCTACTTCGCCATCGTCACTACCGGGGCCTATCGCCCAGGTCAGCTATGCGATGCTGCGGCCCGGTGGGAGTCCAACGCCACCGGAACCAACCTCCAGCCCACCTGGGTGGATTACACCGGCGGCGACACGCTCTACAGCGTGGCCATCACCGGCACCGCCGTCTATCTCGGCGGCCACCAGCGTTTCTCAAATAACCCCTACGTCGGAGACCGGCCTGGGCCCGGAGCGGTGGAACGTACCGGCATCACAGCCCTCAACCCGGACACCGGGCTGGCCTATTCGTGGAACCCGACCAGGGACCGCGGAGTGGGCGTCTTCGTCCTCTATCCCACCGAGCAGGGGCTCTGGCTGGGTAGCGACACCGACGTCGTGGCCGGTGAGACCCACCGCAAGCTGGCTCTGTTCCCCCTCGCCGGCGGCACCGCCGTTCCCGAGAACGAGCAGATAGGGCTCCCCAATGACCTCTACAACATGCCCACGTCCGGCGCCCAGCCCGGCGCAATCGACTTCCTCGGGCGCCGGTTTCTGACTGGCACCGGTCCTCAGGCATCGAGCACCGTCTCCACCCCTGGTTTCGACTGGGGCGAAGCACGGGGTGCCTTCGTCAACAACGGCGTCCTCTACGTGGGGCGTCAGGACGGACGGATGTTCGCCCACAGCTTCGACGGCCAGACTGTCGGCCAGACTGTCGTGGTGGACCTGCACGGTCTCACCACGCAATATTTCAACGTGCCGAGCATCACCGGGATGTTCTTCGACGGGACGCGCCTCTTCTACACAGTGGCCGGTGACGGCCGGATGCACTGGCGCTACTTCTTGCCGGAGAGCAGGCTGGTGGGTGCCTTCGACTTCACCATCAACGGTGACTGGGCCAACGTTGCCGGGATGACCATGGCCGATGGCAAGATCTACTTTGCCCGGACCAACGGCAACCTCTACTCGGTCGACTTCGCCAACGCCGCGCCGGTGCCCAACACCGAGGTGCTGGTGAGCCCGGCGAGCGACGGATACGACTGGGCCTCGCGTGCCATGTTCGTGTACCACCAGTCGCCCGACACCGCGGTACCGTCCCAGCCGGGACAGCCCACGGGGTCGAGCAACAGCACCAGCACCATCGATCTGACCTGGACGGCGTCGACCGACGACCGTGACGGGACGGTCACCTACCGGGTGTACCGGGACGGTGGGACCGCCGAGGTGGGGGTGACGACGGCCGCGTCGTTCACCGACACCGGTCTCGTCGCCGGCTCAACCCACACCTACACGGTGGAGGCCGAGGACGCGGCAGGCAACGACAGCGAGCTCTCCGACCCCTCGGAACAGATCACGGTGCAGTCACCCGACACCATGGCGCCGTCCCAGCCGGGACAGCCCACCGGGTCGAGCAACAGCACCAGCACCATCGATCTGACCTGGACGGCGTCGACCGACGACCGTGACGGGGAAATCACCTACCGGGTGTACCGGGACGGCGAAGCCACCCCGGTCACCGAGACCACGGGGAGGTCGTTCACCGACACCGGTCTCGTCGCCGGCTCAACCCACACCTACACGGTGGAGGCCGAGGACGCGGCAGGCAACGACAGCGAGCTCTCCGACCCCTCGGAACAGATCACGGTGCAGTCACCCGACACCATGGCGCCGTCCCAGCCGGGACAGCCCACCGGGTCGAGCAACAGCACCAGCACCATCGATCTGACCTGGACGGCGTCGGACGACGACCGTGGCGGGACGGTCACCTACCGGGTATTCCGGGATGGTGGCACCGAGGTGGGCGTGACGACGGCCGCGTCGTTCCAAGACACCGGTCTCGTCGCCGGCTCAACCCACACCTACACGGTGGAGGCCGAGGACGCGGCGGGCAACGAGAGCGAACTCTCCGACACCTCGGAGCAGATCACGGTGCAGGAGCCTGACACCACGGAGCCGGCCCAGCCGGCCGCCCCAACCGGGGTCAGTAACACCATCAACTCGATCGACGTGACCTGGACGGCGGTTGACGACGACCGTGGCGGGGAGATCACATACCGGCTCTACCGGGATGGTGGGGCCAGCCCGGTGATCGAGACCACGAGTCTGTTGTTCACCGACACCGATCTCGTCGCCGGCTCGACCCACACCTACACGGTGGAAGCCGCGGACGAGGCGGGCAACGTCAGTGAGCTCTCCGACCCCTCGGAGCAGACCACGGTGCAGTCGCCCGACACCACTGCGCCGCTCAAGCCTGGCAAGCCGACGGGCACCAGCACCACGACGAGCTCGATCAACGTGAGCTGGCCGGCGACCACCGATAACGGTGGGGGGACGATCACCTACCGGCTCTACCGCGACGGTGGAACCCTGGTGACCGAGACCGCGGGGACGACAACGTTCAGCGACACGGGTCTGGTGGCCGGCTCGGCCCACACCTACAGGGTGGCGGCCAAGGACGCCGCGGGCAACGAGAGCGGGCTCTCCGACTCGTCCGCATCGATCAAGGTGCAGTCGCCGTCTCCTGTGATCTTCTCCGACAACTTCTCGAGCCGCAACCTCTCGAAGTGGGCGGTGACGGGCAAACTCGCCATCGACACGACACGGGGTAAGCCGACGCCCAGCGCACGTGGGACTGCGAACAAAAGCAAGGCCATCGGCACGGTGATCCTGCCCTCGACCCAAAGCTCGCTCTGTATGAGCAGCGCGATCAGGGTGCAGTCGGTTCCCGCCAACACGGACTTGTTGCGTTTGCGCACTGCAGGCAACGGTGCGGTGGTCAAGGTGTACGTCGCCGCCAACCGCAGGCTCTGGATCAAGTCCGATGTGAGCGGCAAGCAGGTGCAGACCTCGGCGACCCTGCCACTCAACGGCTGGGCCACCGTGGAGCTGTGCGGGAATGTCGGTGCCGCCGGGAAATGGGACCTTGCTGTAAACGGGACCATCGTCAAGAACAACTGGGTGGCCAACACCGGCACGTCCGGGATCGGTCGTGTCCAGATCGGCGACTCCGTCAACAAGACGTGGACCATCAACTGGGACAACGTCGTCGTCGAGATTCCCTGAGTCGGAACCATGCCTAGATAGATGACGGCCCGCCCGATTCCGGCGGGCCGTCCCGCGTCAGAACGGATCGAGACGGTCTATAGGCTCGAAGTTCGGTCGACGAAGGACAATCGATGGAAGTGGAACCCGGCACCTTCTATCTCGGCGGCGAGATCGAACCCAAGACGGGTGAACGAACCGACCGACCGCTTCTTTACGACGCCCCCGACCTGACCACCCATGGCGTGATCGTGGGAATGACCGGATCGGGGAAGACCGGGCTCGGTCTCGGGATGGTGGAGGAGGCGCTGCTCAACGGCGTCGCCACACTGATGATCGACCCCAAGGGGGACATGGGGAACCTGCTTCTGCTGTTTCCTGAGTTGCGCCCCGAGGACTTCCGGCCCTGGATCGACGAAGCGGCGGCGAGCCGCGAAGGGACGACCCCGGAAGACCTCGCCGCCAAGACCGCCCAGACCTGGAAGGAAGGGCTGGCCAGCTGGGAGATCACGCCGGAACGCATCGCCAAGCTGCGCGACTCCGCCCCGATGACCATCTACACGCCCGGCTCCACGGCCGGTGTCGCCGTAAACGTCCTCGGATCACTCGAACCACCCGACCAGAGCTGGGACACCGAGGCAGAGGTGATGCGCGACGAGATCGAGGCGTACGTCTCTTCGCTGCTCACTCTCGCCGGAGTCGAGTCCGATCCGGTGTCGGGCCGGGAGCATGTCCTTTTGGCCAACATCATCGAGGCGGCGTGGCGGGAGCGACGGGCCATCGACCTGGCAGGTCTGCTCGGTCAGATCGCCCAGCCGCCGTTCCGCAAGCTGGGGGTCTTCGAGGTCGATGCGTTCTTCCCGGAGAAGGACCGCACCGGCCTCGCCATGAAGCTCAACGGGCTGGTCGCCTCGCCCTCCTTCGCCGCCTGGCTCGAAGGGGCGCCGCTCGACATCGGCGCCATGCTCTTCCCCGAGGGCAAGCCGGCAGCCGCCATCCTCTATCTCGCCCACCTCTCCGAAACCGAGCGACAGTTCGCCGTCACCCTCTTCCTCTCCAAGCTCGTGACCTGGATGCGGCGCCAGTCGGGGACCTCGAACCTCCGTGCACTGGTCTACATGGACGAGATGTTCGGCTTCTGCCCGCCGACGGCAGAGCCCCCCTCGAAGAAGCCGATCCTCACCCTGCTCAAACAGGCGCGGGCTTTCGGCGTCGGGTTCGTCGCCTCGACTCAGAACCCGGTCGACCTCGACTACAAGGCGATGTCCAACGCCGGGACCTGGATGATCGGTCGCCTCCAGACCGAGCGCGACAAAGCCCGGATCCTGGAGGGGATGACCTCGGCGGCGGGGGAAGTGGACATCGGAGCGATCGACCCGCTGATCTCCGGCCTGGGCAAACGCCAGTTCGTGATGCACAAAACGGGGGGCAAGCCACCGATCACGTTCACCACCCGCTGGGCGATGTGCTTTCTGGCCGGTCCGCTGACCCGCGACTCGGTGGCCGAGCTCATGGCGGGACGAAAGCCGCCACTCCGCTCCGACCCCCGAGGTGCCGCGGCCCGGGGCCACAGCCTCCACCCGGGAACAGGCACCGGCGCCCTCCGGCAGCAGAGGCAGGAACCCCGGCCACCGGCGAGACGGTCCCCATCGCCCCCGATGTGGCGCCCTCGGTCCGATCCGCCTTCCTGGACCCGGCGGCGAACTGGGCCGCTGAGGTTGGTGCGACTCCAGGATCGACGACGCTCCGACCGGGGGTGGCGGCAACCGTCCATCTCCGCTACGACGACACAACGGCCGGGGTCGATCATCAGGAGACCTACGAGGCGATGCTCTTCCCGCTGGGCGCTACCTTCGACCCCGAGGCGGTGCATGCCGTCGACCACGACCCTCGCGACCTGCGCCAGGAAGCCCCTCCCGGAGCGGGGTTCGCCCTGTCCGATGTCCCCCTCGACAAGGCCTCTTACTTCACCGATCTCTCCCGGCGACTGGCCGACCACCTCTATCGCAGCCGCACCGTGACCGTGTTCCGCAACAAGGAGCTCAAGCTCTTCTCCCGGGTTGGTGAGTCGATGGAGGAGTTCGAGGCGCGCTGCCGCGAAGCAGCCGAGACCGCAGCCGACGCCGAAACGGCGAAGTTGGAGGAGAAGTACCGCACCCGGATCCGGTCGGTCCAATCTCAGCTGAGCAAGGCCGAGTCGAGGGTGCGCGAACTGGAGTCGGCGGCGAGCGCCCGCAACCAGCAGTCGCTGGTGGAAGGTGCTGGTGAGCTACTCGGGGCGCTGCTCGGCGGGAAGATGCGGTCGACCTCGCTCTCCAAGATGGCCTCGCAAGGCCGTGAGGCGGCCGCCGCCGGGGCCCGTCTCCAGACGGCGCAGGAAGCCATGGGGGCAAAGGCAGCCGAGGTGGAGCAGTTGGAGGCGGACCTGGCGGACGACCTCGAGGCCATCACCGCCAAGTGGAGCGATGCTGCCAGCCAGGTCGAGGAGATGGAGATCGGCCTGGAGAAGACCGACGTATCGGTGGACGATCTCGTTCTGGTCTGGGTGCCCAGCTGATCAGTGGAGCTCGGGGGGCGCCGTCTCCGGGGCGAGAATCGCCCACAACAGGTCGCGGATGCTGACGATCCCGAGCAATTGGTCGTCTTCCATCACGGGGAGGTGGCGGTACCCCGTCTCGAGCAGCCAGCGTGCCGCCTCCTCGACGTCGACGTCCGGCGAGACCGTGTCCGGGTCGGTCGACATCCATTGGCCCACCGAGGCGGTCGACACATCCGTGCCCTCGGCCACGGCGCGCAGCAGGTCGCGTTCGGTGATCAGCCCCACCAGGTCGCGGCCCTGGATCACACCGAGCGAGCCGGTGGAGGCGTTGATCATCGCCTGAGCAGCCTCGGCGAGCGTGGCTTCGGGACCGCACAACTCGGCCCTGCCACCGATCAGACCGCTCAGCCTCACACCCTCTCCCTCACGTGATCCATCGGAGGGTACAGGTGCGGGACGGAGACGGCCGACGACAGACCAACGATTCTCTCCCCCCGACCGGGGGGAGTACCCGACGCCGGAGGCGTCGGGGGAGGGGGGAACGGCTCACTCCCAAATGTGCGATGGGCGCGGAGCGAGCACCGTTGGGAGATTCGGGAGCCCCCTACCCGCTGCTCCGCAGCGGGACCCTTCCCCCCTTCGGGGGGACGGAGAAGTTGACGCGGACGGGCGGGCCCTTGGGCCCGCCCGTTGCTCTCACCGGCCGTCCGGCCGGCTCAGATCAGATCCTGCTCCCGGATCCCAAAGGAGGGGTGCCGCAACCGGCACAGGGCAAGCTTCTCCAGTTGACGGATCCGCTCCCGGGTCAGGTTGAATTCCTCGCCGATCTCCTCGAGGGTGCGGGGCACCCCGTCGTAGAACCCGTAGCGCAGAGCCAGGATGCGGCCCTCGCGGTTGGGCAGCCGCTCGATGGAGACGCGCAGGCTGTTGGCCACGTCCATCTCCTCGGTGAGCTGCACCGGGTCGGCGGCGTCCTCGTCCTCGATGAAGTCACCGAGTTGGGCGCCGTCCTCGCCGACGGGCTGCTCGAGCGAGACCGTGTCGGCCACGCCCAGGGCGAGCTCGACCTTATCGACGGTGACACCCGCCTCCTCGGCGATCTCGTCTGGCCGGGGATCACGTCCCAACTCGGCCTTGAGGCTGGCCTGGGCGGCCCGTACCGCGGCGAGGGTGTCGTGGAGATGCACCGGGATGCGCACCGTGCGCGACTTGTCGGCGATGGCACGGGTGATGGCCTGACGGATCCACCAGGTGGCGTAGGTGGAGAACTTGAACCCCTTGCGCCAGTCAAACTTCTCAACGGCGCGGATCAGACCGAGGTTGCCCTCCTGGATGAGGTCGAGGAAGTCGATACCCGAGGTGTTGGCGTAGCGGCGGGCGTTTGCCACCACCAGACGCAGGTTGGCGGTGAGGAAGGCGTCCTTGGCCTCCTTGCCGTGACGGGACTTGCGGCGGAGCTCGAGCTCCTCCTTCTTGCCCTTGTAATCACCGCGCTCGAGCCGCGCCGCGGCCTCCTCGCCGCCTTCGATCTTCTGCGCAAGCTCGACCTCCTGCTCTGCTGTGAGCAGGTCGTATTCGCCGATGGCGGTGAGGTACTGGCTGACCAGGTCCGTGGTCAGCCGACCACGCTCATCGGTCAGCTTGCTGCGCTCACGCTCGCGGTCCCGATCGCGCCGTGCCTTGAGCGCGGCGTCAGGACAGCGACGTGTCGGCTGATGCCATCTGCGGTGCCTCCGAAAGGTGGGGAATGCCGGGATGGAACCGCTTCCAGTCCCGACTCGTCAACACTATGACACACTCTGTTCACCTTGTGAACCCCCAACTTCTCCACACTGCCTCCAGTACGGATGAGGGTCCCTGACCAGGCCATCCATAGGGTGTCCACAGGGTTATCGACAGAACGCATAACGCCCTGAAGAGATTGCCGAACTCGCCCAATCTCTAAACATCTACTCTTTTCGGCCATGCCCATCCCGATGGCCGTGGCGCGCTTCAACCGCCGCGTCACCAATCCAGTCCTAGGACTGATGTCGAATTGGGCACCCGGGATGGCGACGATCCTCCACCGGGGGCGGAAGTCGGGAAAGCCCTACCAGACCCCGATGATGATCTTCGAAGCGACCGGTGGTTGGGTCATGGCGCTCACCTATGGGAGCAAGGTCGACTGGGTGCGGAACCTCATCGCCGCGGGTCGTGGTGCGATGGTCCATCGAAACCGCACGATCCCACTCACCGAGCCACGGCTCATCTCCACCGGCGAGGGCATGGCTCTGATGCCGGCGATCGTCCGTGGGGTGCTCCGTGCCATCGGGGTCACCGAGTTTCTCCGCATCGACAGGGCGGGCGATTCGGAGTAAGCGGCGCGGGATAGATACGGTGCCCCCATGCGGTCTTTGAGAGTCGGCGGAGCCATGTCGCTGGTGGCGGCGATCGTTGTGGCATTGATCCCGGTCACCGCCAGCACAGCAGCCACCCAATTCGAGGACGTCCCTTCCGATCACTACTTCGCCACCGAGATCGGGTGGCTGGCGGGGCAGGGGATCACCGAAGGGTGCACAACCGAACGGTTCTGCCCCGACGACCCGGTGACCAGAGGGCAGATGGCGGCGTTCCTGGTGCGGGCGCTCCCCGACCTGCAAACCCTCGACTTGGGGGCGCCCTTCGACGATGTTCCCGCCAGTCACACCTTCCACAACGAGATAGGCAAGCTGGCCAAGGCAGGGATCACCGAGGGCTGCGATGCGGCGGGTTCCCGTTTCTGTCCCGAGGAGGCGGTCACCAGGGGGCAGATGGCAGCGTTCCTGGTGAGGGCGCTACCCGATCTGCAAAGCCTCGACCCCGACTCCTCTTTCGACGATGTTCCCGCCAGCCACACCTTCTACGACGAGATCGGCAAACTGGCCGCGGCGGGGATGCACCGAGGGCTGTGACCAGGCGGGGACCCGCTTCTGCCCCGAGAAATCTGTCACCAGGGGACAGATGGCGGCGTTCCTTTCCGCGCTCTCGCCGACACCGCGGCGGCGCCCACCACTACCACCAGACGAACGACGACCACCACCACCCGTCGCACCACGACTACCACCACCCCACCGGGAGGGCAGGTGGCCATGAAGTTGGTGCCGGTGGTCACCGATGGGTTGAGCCAACCGCTATTCCTCACCCACGCCCCGGGCGACTCCAGCAGGCTGTTCATCGTTGAGAAGGGCGGGGCGGTACGGGTGGTCCTCAACGGAACACTCCGCGACGATCCCTTCCTCGAGGTTGCGGTATCCACCGATAGTGAGCGGGGCCTGCTCGGGCTCGCCTTCCACCCCAATTACGCCAGCAACCGGCGTTTCTTCGTCGCCTACACCGACCCATCCGGGACGATCAAGGTGGACGAGTACCTCCGCTCCGACGATGCCAACTTCGCCGACCAGGGATCGGCCACCCCGATCATCTCGATACCGCATCCGGGGCAGAGCAACCACAACGGCGGGATGCTCGCCTTCACTCCCGACGGTTTGCTGTTGATCGGCACCGGAGACGGTGGGGTGGGGGCGACCCAGACGAGAACGCCCAGGACACCAACAGTCTGCTGGGGAAGGTGCTGCGAATCGATGTCGACGGGGACAACCCGTATGCCATCCCCGACGAGAACCCGTTCGCCGACGGGCAGGGTGGGGCACCCGAGGTGTGGCTGTGGGGCCTGCGCAACCCGTGGCGGTTCTCGGTGGACGCCACCTCGAGTCGGTTGTTCATCGGAGACGTCGGGCAGAGCACCCGCGAGGAGATCGACGTCATCGGACTCGGTGCGGCGTCGGCCAACCTCGGTTGGGACATCATGGAGGGGACGGTCTGTTACGAGCCACCCTCGGGATGCAACCAGTCCGGGCTCAGGCTCCCCGTCCACGACTATGGGCGTGACAGCGGTGGCTCCGTCACCGGCGGGTACGTCTACCGGGGATCGGACCTCACCGGGCGCAAGGGCCTCTACTTCTTCGGCGATTTCATCAGCGGTCGGGTGTGGACGCTGCGGTACGCCAACGGCGTCGTGTCCAACCTGACGGAGCGGCCGAAGCTCAGCGTCGCGGCATTGGCTTCGTTCGGGGTGGATGCCGGGGGCGAGCTGTACCTGGTCTCGCTCGGTGGCGATGTGTACCGCGTCGCCCCCGACTGATCGTCACACCTCGAGGTAGATGCACTCCCCCGGGCATTCCTGGGCCGCCTCGATGACGACATCGAACAGGCGGTCGGGAACCCGGGCCATCCCGGCAGCTCCCTCAGCCCCGTGACCCGGCCCGGCGCCACCGTCGAACACGGTGGTCTCGCCAAAGTCCTCGGCCAGCTCACGCACCGCCCAGATCCCATCGGACCTGGGGACGAACACCTCGGGAGCGATGCTCTCGCAGGTGCCGGCACCCATACACTGATCAGCGTCGATCCAAACCTTCATCGATTCCTCCTTGTCGTGACCCTCGACAAGATGCGACAGCGGACGACAACGGAACCTCAACGGATCATGAACGTCGGCACCCTCGGACGTTGACTTCCGGTGGGAGCTACGGTGCGCGGGTGGGCAACCGACTGGGCGAGGCGAGCTCGCCATACCTCCGCCAGCACGCCTCCAACCCGGTCGACTGGCACCAGTGGGGCGAGGATGCCTTCGCCGAGGCGCGCAATCGGGAGGTGCCCGTGCTGTTGAGCGTGGGCTACGCCTCGTGCCATTGGTGCCATGTCATGGCCCACGAGTCGTTCGAGGACTCCGAGATCGCCGCCGAGATGAACCGCGCCTTCGTCAACATCAAGGTCGATCGCGAGGAACGGCCCGATGTGGACGCGGTGTACATGGAGGCGGTCCAGGCGCTGACCGGGCGTGGCGGCTGGCCGATGACCGTCTTCCTCACCCCGGAGGGGGAGCCGTTCCACGCCGGGACCTACTTCCCGCCAGACGATCGCCACGGGATGCCCTCGTTCCGCCGGGTGCTGTCGGCGGTCGAGGAAGCCTGGCGGAACGCCGCACGGAGGTGGTCGATCAGGCCGGAGAGCTCACCCGCGCCATCGCCCGCCGGGTGCCGCCCGCCGAGGACGGGTCCCGATCTCGGCACGCTCCAGGCGGCGTACGAGGCCATCGCCTCCGCATTCGACCCGACATACGGCGGGTTCGGTGCCGCACCGAAGTTCCCCCAGCAGCCGGTCCTCGAGTACCTCCTCCGGGTGCTCCGGCTCCCCTGGGCGGGCGGGGCCGCGTTCATGCTCGGTTCCACCCTCGACGCCATGGCGAGGGGTGGGATCCACGACCAGGTCGGCGGTGGTTTCTCCCGCTACTCGGTCGACTCCGCATGGCTGGTCCCCCACTTCGAGAAGATGCTCTACGACAACGCCCAACTCGCCAGGCTCTACCTGTGGGCATGGCGCGAACTGGGGGAGGATCCCTACCGGGCGGTGGCCGTCTCCACACTCGAGTACATGCTGCGCGACCTCGGCCAGCCAGACGGCGGGTTCTGGTCGGGTGAGGATGCCGACAGCGAGGGTGAGGAGGGGCGCTTCTACGTTTTCACCGAAGACGAGATGCGGGCGGCCGTCGGCGACCCCGATCTCGAAGCCGCCGCGCTCTTCTTCGGGGTCACCGCAGAGGGGAACTTCGAGGGGAGCAACGTGCTCCACCAGGCGCGCACCATCGATGAGGTGATGGCGGCGACCGGAGCGAGCGCGGAGGAAGTCGAGGCTGCCCTTTCCCGGGCGCGGGACCGCCTCTCCGAGGTCCGCTCCACCCGGGTACGACCCGGTTTGGACGACAAGGTGGTCACCTCGTGGAACGGGTTGGCGCTGCGCGCATTGGCCGAGGCCGGGGCCGTCCTCGACGAGCCGCGCTACCTGGAGGCGGCACGCCGCAACGCCCGGTTCCTGCTCGAACGACTCCGCCGCGACGACGGCCGGTTGCTCCGCTCCTGGTCGCCCCACGGCTCGGACGGCGCCGGCGTCCCCGGTTTCCTCGAGGACCACGCCGCTCTGGCGGTAGGCCTCCTGGCTCTCTACCAGGCGACAGGGGAAACCGATTGGCACGCCGCCGCTCGGCGCACCGTCGACGACATGCTCGACCTCTTCTCGGGTGAGGACGGCACGCTCGGTCGTGTCGGGTCAGACGCCGAACAGTTGGTCGCCGACCCCCAGGACCTGTTCGACAACCCGCTCCCCTCGGGCAACTCGCTGGCGGCTGAGGCCCTGATCGGACTGTCTCTCTCCACCGGCGACGACCGCTATCGGGTCGCCGCCGATGCTGCCCTCCGGGCGGGGGCGGATATCGCAGCCCGCTACCCGACTGCGGTGGGGCATCTCCTCGCCGTGGCGGCTTCGGTCGAGATCGGCCTGAGGGAAGTGGCGGTGGTCGGTCCCGAGGCCGAGACCCTATCCAAGGTGGTGTGGGAGCGGTTCCGCCCCGGTGTCTTCCTGGCATGGTCCACCGAAGGAGCCGGCGTCGACGAGGTACCACTCCTCGCCGACCGGTGGCACGACGGCGAAACGCTCGCCTATGTGTGCGAGCGGTTCGTCTGTCAGGCCCCCGTCTCCGACCCGACCGCGCTTCGGTCCGAGTTGGGCTGATCGGGCCCCACCGAAGCATCCTGCAACCCAACGGCGGTGAACCAGACGAAAGCCACCCAGATGGCGTCGGCCAGCAGCAGGTGGACGAGTTGCATCCAGACCGGGGTGAAGAGGAGCACGTTGGCCAGACCGGCCGCCAGTTGGAGAACCACCAGCGCCACGAGCAGCCTTGCGACCCGGGAGGTGCTGGCGGCCGCCGACCAGCGCCGGCGGGCCATGAGGACGACCCCAAGACCGAGGGCGGTGGCTGCGATGGGGTGGATGGTCCTGCAGCCGGGTGAGGAGGTGCTCCGAGCTGGCCAGGTCCCCGATGGCGAAACCGACGGCGTCCTTGGGGAAGAGGGTGTCGGCGAGGGCGGTCACCGCTCCCGTGGCGCTGACCAATACGGTTCCTGCGGTTATCACCACCGCCCACACCGCAAAGCCGCGGTCGGTCGCGGGGCGGATCGGGCCTCCGCCGGACGCCCAGAAGGCGGTGAGGGTCAAAGCCGCCAGGAGCAGCAGGGTGTTGACCAGATGGAGCGGGACCGAGACCGAACGTGCCACCGAGTCGTCGCTCCCCACCAGGGCGGCGAGCACCAACCAGGCCCCGATGAGCGCCTCTCCGATGATGGCGACCACCGAAACGACCGCCGCCTTTCGGGCCAGGTGGCCTCGCCCGAAGGCGCGGAACACCCACACCGCCAGCACACCCACCGCCACGATCGCCACGCCGCTCGCCACCCGGTGGGTGAACTCGACGGCGCGGGCGCCCTCGAGCACTGCGGGGACGATCTGACCGTCGCAGGTGGGCCATGACTCGCCGCACCCCGCCCCCGACCCGGTCGCTCTGACCAGGGCCCCGAGCAGGATCACGACGACGTTGATGCCAAGCGTCACCCAGGCGAAGCGGACCACCCGACTCACCCGGCCAGGGTACCGGCGACCGAGGGGCGGCCGGTCGGTGTGTGAGGACGCCGCCTACCATCGCCAATCCATGGATATCAGGGAGAGCGCCGAGGAGGCAATCGGCAGGACCCCGCTGATAAGGCTCTCCCGCCTCCACCCGCCAGGGAACCTGGTGGCCAAGGTGGAGATGACCTCCATCGGAGGTTCGATCAAGGAGCGGATAGCGGTATCGATGATCGACCGCGCCGAGCGTCTCGGGTTGCTCGGGCCGGGGGGAACCATCGTCGAGCCAACAAGCGGGAACACCGGGGTCGGTCTGGCCATTGTCGGCGCGGTGCGCGGCTACCGGGTGATCTGCACCATCCCCGACAAGGTGAGCGAGGAGAAGCGGTCGCTGCTTCGGGCGTACGGGGTGGAGATCCAGGTCACCCCGACCGATCTCCGGCCCGACGATCCCGAGTCCTACTACGGCGTGGCACGGCGCCTCGCCGCCGAGATCGACGGCGCCTATCACCCCGATCAGTACGCCAACCCGGCCAACCCCGAGGCGCACGAGCAGACCACCGGCCCCGAGATCTGGGAGCAAACCGACGGGAAGGTCGGCGTCTTCGTGGCCGGGGTGGGCACCGGGGGCACCATCAGCGGGGCGGGACGCTTTCTCAAGAGCAAGAACCCGGAGGTCAGGGTGGTCGGGGTCGATCCCGAGGGCTCGATCTTCACCGCCGAGACCGATGACGACGTGCGTCAGTACCTGGTGGAAGGCGTCGGCGAGGACTTCTGGCCGGAGACCCTCGACCGGGACGCGGTCGACGAGATGGTGATGGTGAGCGATGCCGACGCCATCGCAATGACCAAGCGCCTCGCCCGCACCGAGGGCCTGCTGGTGGGAGGTTCATGCGGCATGGCAGCCCACGGCGCCCTCGGTGTCGCCGGACGCTTCCCCGACAGGTTGGTGGTCGTCATCCTCCCCGACTCCGGGCGCGGCTATCTGTCCAAGATCTTCAACGACCGTTGGCTGGAGGAGCACGGGGTGGAGGACTGATGGAGTTCGAGACACGCGCCATCCACGCCGGACAGGAACCGGACCCGGCCACTGGGGCGGTGGTGGTGCCCATCTACGCCACATCGACCTATGCGCAGCACGGGCCCGGGGAACACAAGGGGTACGAGTACTCCCGGACCGCCAACCCCACCAGGACCGCCCTGGAGACGGCGCTGTCCTCGCTGGAAGGAGTGAGCCCGGATTCGGGTGGGGGGACGGTGGCGACCGCTTCGGGGATGGCGGCGACGGTGCTGGTCGGTTCGCTGCTCCGGCCGGGCGATCACGTGGTCCTGGTCAACGACGCCTATGGCGGCACCTTCCGTTACTTCGCCATAGTGCTCGGGGAGCACGGAATCGAGCTGCAGCGCGGTTGACCTCACCGACCCGGCACGCCTCGAGGGGGCGCTCCGGCCCAACACCCGTCTCGTCTGGGTGGAGACCCCGACCAACCCCCTCCTCCGTCTGGTCGATCTGGCCGCGATCTCGGCGACCGCAACGGCCGCCGGGGTGATGGTGGCTGTGGACAACACATTCGCCACCCCCTATCTGCAGCGGCCGCTCGAGTTAGGGGCGACTCTGGTGGTCCATTCCACCACCAAGTATTTGGGAGGACACTCCGATGTGGTGGGGGGAGCCGTGGTCACCGCTGACCCCGACCTGATCGAGCGGCTCCGGTTCCTCGCCAACGCCACTGGTCCGGTCGCCGGGCCGTTCGACGCCTGGCTGGTCTTGCGCGGTATCAAGACCCTGGGGATTCGGATGGATCGCCACGGAAGCAACGCAAGGGCGGTGGCGGAATACCTCTCCGACCATGCCGGCGTCAGCGAGGTCCACTACCCGGGTCTGGCGTCCCACCCCCAGCACGAACTGGCTCGTCGTCAGATGTCCGGCTTCGGGGGGATGGTCACTTTCATCCCCGATGGCGGGCAGGACGAGGCCAATCGCATAGTCGCCGCAACCCGGATCTTCCGTCTGGCGGAGAGCCTCGGCGGGGTAGAGAGCCTGATCGAAGTGCCGGCGATGATGACCCACCTCTCGGTGCAGGGCACCGAGTTGGAGGTCCCCGCCGACATGATCCGCCTCTCCGTCGGTCTGGAGCACATCGACGACCTGGTAGAGGACCTCGACCGGGCGCTGGGCTAGCGGAGAGAGCGGCCCACATGCACATGGCGAGGCCCCCGTACGAATACGGGGGCCTCGCATCGGGACCTTGAGCACATTTACACGCTATGTGCGCGCCGCGATCGGACAGCTCGCGGGTCTCAGAGTCACGGTGGTCCGGGTAGGAGTCGCCACCTGGTCCCACATGAGTGGGAGCGGCGTCTCGAGTGGCGGCGCCGCTAGCGCCCGGCCACCTCCAGAGTCCGTTGACTATCTGACAACTAGGACCACCTCCTTTCTCTGGTAGTTGCATTCTCCCACATCGCGGAGGTGGTACAAGCAGCATTTCTTTCGGAGCGGCCGGCGAGCCCAAGTCGGGACGCTCACTAGCATCGGGCGGTCGCTCCCTGCATGGGGTGTCGGCATCGAAAACCACCCGAAGGAGCCTTCAACGATGACGATTCGTGCCCGCTCGGTCGAGGAGGGCCTGAGCGTCGAGGACTTGCGCACCCTTGCGGAGAAGCAGCCCAACGCCCATCTGACCGAATTCGGCAGCCTCGACATCCTCACCACGGTGACCGCCCGTTCGACCAACGAGACCGTGATCGTCTCCGACCGGCCGGAGGACCACCTAGCTCCCACCATCACCCACCAGGCGTATGCCGATGTCGCCGCCGCCCAAGACCGGCATCTGGCCGGTGCTGAGGTCGTGGTGCTCGACGGGTACATCGGCGACCATCCCGACGGGGCGATGGCGACCCGGCTGATCGTGGAGAAGAGCAACGCCAACCTCGCCGGGATGCAACAGCACCTCTACTTCCCCGCTGGGCCCGAGTTCGAGCCAGAGCTGACCGTCGTCTACACACCCAATCTCCCCGCCACCGGCTACCAGAACGAGCGACTGGTGACCGTCGACCTCGAGGCGGGGGTCACCCGGGTGCTCAACTCGGACTATTTCGGCGACTCCAAGATGGGTGGCATTCGGATGTGGGACGCCGAGATGTACCGGCGGGGAGGCCTCGCCTTCCACGCCGGGCTCAAGGTGATGGACCTGGGCGGCGGGCCGCGGGTGCTCCTCATCGTCGGGCTATCCGGGACAGGAAAGACCACGACGACGTTCGCCGAGCCCGAGGTGAGCCGCCCGTCGCAGGACGACTTCGTGGCGCTACTCCCCGACGGCCGGGTGTTTGGGACCGAGGCAGGAACATTCGCCAAGGTGTACAGGCTCACCCCGACATCGGAACCGGGCATCTGGCCCGGGGCGATCGCCCCCGACACCTACCTGGAGAACGTTGCGATCGACAGGAACGGCAAGGTCGACTTCGCTGACAAGCGGCACACCGAGAACACGAGGGCGATCATCGCCGGGAGCCACCTCCCCGGCTTCCTGCCGCCGGCCAACATCGAGCGAGCCGACTACGTCCTCTTGCTCACCCGTAACGAGAACGTGGTTCCGGCGGTGAGCAAGCTCGACAAGGAGCAGGCGGCGGCGGCCTTCATGCTGGGTGAGTCCCAGGGGACCTCGGCGGGTGGTGCCGCCGAGGCGGGCAAGTTCCTCAGGATCCCTGGCACCAACCCGTTCTTCGCCTATCGGGACGATTGGCAGGGGAACCGCTTCTACGAGCTGCTCCAGCAGGTTCCGTTGGAGGTGTACCTGGTCAACACCGGCCGGGTGGGCGGACCCGAGGGCGACGACCGTTCCAAGGACGTCAGCCCCGGGCACACGTCGGCGGTAGTGAGGGGGATCGTCACCGGGTCGATCCAGTGGGACACCGACCCGACAAATGGGACGTTGGTGGCAAGCGCGGTACCCGGCATCGACGACATCGAGTTGCTGCAACCTTGGCGTCTCTACGAGCGCCAGGGCAGGGCCACCGAGTACCAGACGTTTGTCGAGCGACTCCGCCAGGATCGGCGCGCCCACCTCAACCGCTACGACCAGCTGCACCCCAGCATCTGCGACGCGGTTTAGCCGCCCGACAATCGGAACTTTCGGGTCAGATATACAGTCGCCCGATGCCCGAACCTTGGTGGCGACGCGCCTTCAACTTCGTCAAGGAGGCCTTCACCCGGTTTGGTCAGGACCGGGCGGCGATGCTCGGGGCGGCCCTCGCCTACTACGCGGTGTTCGCCCTCGGCCCGATGCTGGTCATCGCCACAGGTATCGCCGGGATCGTCTACGGGGAGGACGCGGCGAACGGGCTGATCAGCGAGCAGGTCGGCGAGACGGTCGGTCCAGAAGTGGCGGCGCTTATCGAACAGTTGGTGGCCTCGGCCGGTCAGGGTGGCGCCGGCGTGGCGGCCACGGTGTTCGGCGGGGTCCTCCTCCTCATCAGCGCCTCGGCCCTGATTTTGCAACTCGAAGCGGCTCTCAGCGCGGTGTTTGACGACGAGCACGAGGAGAAGGGGATCAAGGCGACGATCTTCAAACGGCTCCGTGGGATCGCCGGCGTCCTCGTCATCGGTGTGATGCTGCTGATAATCCTCGGGGCTAACGCCGTGGTCAGGTTTGTCGCCGATCGTCTAACCGGGGTGGCGAAAGAGGCACTGGAGTGGGGAACTCCTCTCGTCTCTCTGTTGCTTGTGGCCGCGCTACTGGCGCTCACCTTCCGCTACCTGCCCGACACACGTACCCGGTGGCGGTCGGTCCTCTTCGGCGGGGCGGCGACCGCCACGCTTCTCCTGATCGGTGCGGTGGCGATCAGCTTCTACCTGGGGCGCGCCAGTGGCGGAGCCTTCGCCGCCGGTCCCATCGTCGCCTTGCTCTTCTTCATCTACTACATGGCTCAAATCGTCCTCTTCGGTGCCGAGTTGACCGAGGTTCACGCCGACGGAGGGAAACCGAAGCCCGTGCCGGCTCAAGCCCCGCCTGCGGTCCCGGTCCCGGCGGTCAGGGTCGTGTCACCCCCCACAGGGGGCAAGGGAGTGCTCGCCGGGTTTCTCGCCGGGTTCGTCGCCGGACGGGCGGCAAGCCGTGGAGGATCACCCTCCGATCAGTAGCCGGCGGTCGCCGGCCAGCGGCTGCTCATGCTGTCAACGAAATCGGGGTCGTCGAGCACGGTTTCGTCTGAAGTGGGACCTGCTTCGCCACCCGGCTCTTCGACGGTCACCCACAACCGGGGAAAGTCGCGACGGGACACGCCCACCGTCATCTCGAAGCGCCCGTCATCGCGGAAGCTGCCGGCGGAGACCGAGGTCCGGTCGGCTGACAACCAGAGTTCGTAGACGGTGCCCGATGCGGCCGGACCCAGCCCCGACACCTCGACAACCATCTGCGAGCCGTTCTCGGTGGCCCATCCGTCGACGCGCGCCGTGGCGCTGGGGGTATCGCCCACGCCGACCAGGTCCACCCGCCAGTCCGGCGCAGAGCTGGCAACAAACATCCAGGCGCCGAACAGAACCGCTACGACTGCGGCGGCAACGCTCGGCCAGAGCCACTTGCGCGATCTCGGCAAGGCGTCGGCTCCCCCGGCGATGGCCTCGACCACCCGCTCTTCGAGTTCGGGGACCGGCTCCTCCCAGAACACGGGATCGGCGAGAGCGCCGCGTAGCCCATCCAGCGATGGCTCGGCGACCCGGCACGCGTTGCAGGTGGATCTGTGCGACAGCGCAGCACCGTCGAGGTTGCCCTCCAGGTAGGCGGCCCGGTAGTCCTGACAGCGGACCCCGTTCATGCCGTCGCCTCCCTGACGTGCGCCAACAGACCGGCGAGCCGGCGGTGGGCGCGGTGTGAGCGTGACTTCACGGTCCCCACCGGCACCCCGAGCCGTTCGGCTGCCTCCTCGTGTGTAAGCCCCTGGAAGTGGGTCGCCCGCACCACGGCCTTCTCGTCTTCGGGCAGCTGGTCGACGGCGCAGCGCACCTCCCACGCCTCCCAGGTCCGCTCGAACGAGGGGGGCAGCGCCACGATCTCGGGCTCCTCATCTCGTGTCACCAGGCGGTGACGTCGTTCGCGCCGGTAGACATCGACCGCGACCCGGCGGGCGATGGCATAGAGCCAGGGACCGGGATCCCGGGTGGGGTCAAAGCGCTCGGCGGCACGCCACGCCTGGAGAAAAGTTTGTTGCACGGCGTCCTCAGCTAGTACCCGGTCTCCCAGGGCGCGCAGGGCGATGACGAATACAGCGCGCCCGTAAGCTTGGTACAGGTCGCGTACCGCCTCGGGGTCGCCGGAGCGGAAGCGGCGCATCGCCCGTTCCATTCACCTCCAGTACGTACCCGTCCGGGTCACCGGTTCGCTCCGGCCCACGGTACGCCACCGGGCGCCGATCGGCTTTCCGTTCAGGTGCCAAGGGTTCAGGTGATTGTGCGGATCGTGTCGAAGATGGCGTCGAACAGGTCGCCGGCCCGGCCGATCGCCCAGCTGATCACGTAGATGAGGGCGATCAACCCGACAAGAGTCACGATCGCCCGCACCCGATAGCGACTTCGCTCTCCGGGGAGATCGAGATACGAGCGGGGCCGATCGGGCACTGTCCTCGGGGTGATGATCGTGGCGTCAACCGCCGGGCTCCGCCTGGTCTCGTCCTCGGGAAGAGAGGGCAAGGCAATAGCGGTGACGCTCGACGATGACACCATCTCGCCATCCGGCGCGGCTCGGAATCCGTCAACCGCTCTCAGGGCGCCGGGCAGAGGGAGGTCATCGAGCGGGAGGATCGACTCCTCGGGGGGGACCTCGGCCACAACCCGGGTCGGGTCGGCCCATGGCCGGGCGCCGCTCCACGGCCGAGGGGACCCGTCGAGTGTTCCAGGATCCGGTGTAAGGGGTGCCCCTGTCTCCTGCTCTTCGTCGGCTGGAGCGACGACAGGGGGAAGCGCCGGCACCGCCCCATCAACGGCGAGCGTCTCCCAAGCCGGTTCGGCGTCGAGTGTCGCCGGTGTTATCGGCGCCGGGTCGGCGGAGTGCTTGGGGACGTAGTTCACATCGGTGACTGCGGAAGAGAGCTTCAACTCGGCGTTCAAGGCTGCCATCGTCTCGGAATCGGGCACCGACCGGCCGCTCTCGTAGCGGCTGATCGTCTCGGCTGTCTGCCCGACACGCGCCCCGAGCTGCCCTTCGGTGAGCCCTCTCTGAAGCCTCCCATCGCGGAGAATGGATCCGATGGGCGATGTGGCGCGTTCGGTCATGAAACCTTGGATCGGGACCGGCCCAGGATACCGGCTCTGGTGCCGATCACTGCTGCAGAACGAACCACCCTGAGCAGGCGTTCCCCGACCCGAGAGCTGCCCGGCTTTGCTCACTACCCTCGCCGGCGGAGGCGAACGAGCGCCTGGTGGGCTCCCCGGTCTTCAAAACCGGTGGGGGGCCGCAACGCCCCCGGCGGGTTCGATTCCCGTCCGCCTCCGCTACCAGGCACTTTGCCGTCGGCGAACTGTTCGCGGCCAGCATCTACTCCCTCCAAGCGGTCTGTGTCGGCAAAGACAACCTGGCACCCGGTTCGATGAGTCTCGGTACCGTGAGTCGTCTCAGTTGACAGGTGCCCCAGGGAGCCCGAGCAACGAGACGAGACGAGACAGCGTGGAGGACACCGTGACGACAATGCCCGGCAACGCGATCAGCAACCTCCCCGGCAAGCCGCCAGTCGTCGACCTGGCCACCTGGCAGGCGGCACGCGAGGAGCTTCTGATCCGCGAGAAGGCGCACACCCGTGAGGGCGACGCGATCGCCGCGGCGCGGCGGCGGCTGCCGATGGTCGAGCTAGACGGTGCGGTCGAGGTCACCGGTGCTGACGGGCCGGTCCCGTTCCTCGACCTGTTCCAGGGTCGCGACGAGCTCGCGGTCTACCACTCCATGTGGTACGACGGCGCGCCGCACCAGGGACAGTGCGAGGGCTGCACCTTCAACCTCTGGCACATGAAGGACACCGTTTACCTCAACGCCCGGGGCGTCTCGTTCGCCGTCCTGACCTCGGGCCCGTGGGACGAGGTGGCTCGCTACGTCGAGTTCATGGGTTACACCCAGCCCTGGTACTCGGTGCGGGGCGTGGAGGCCCCACTCCTCACAGAAGAGGGTCACATCATCTGTTTCCTGCGCGACGGCGACCGCGTGTTCCTGACCTACTCCACGACGGGCCGTGGCAACGAGCCAGCCGACGGGACCTTGGGTTTGCTCGACATGACGCCCTACGGCCGCCGCGAGGCGTGGGAGGACAACCCCGAGGGCTGGCCCGAGGCGCCTCAGGCCGGCTCGCCGGTCGGTGGGCATGGCTCGCCGATCTGCTGGTACTGGCGCTCGGACGCCGACGGCGTCGCCACCTGGGGCCCGACCAGCCGGCCCGCGCCGCAGTGGACCCGCCCCGGCGCGACCCCCGTCGAGACCCTCGGCCGTCAGGGCCACCACCACTGACGCGGGTCCGGGCTCGATTCTCGTCCGCCTCCGCTAGCCGGGCCTCGGCACTGGCGCCGGTCCGGAGGAAGGAGAACTCGGCTTCGCCTCTTACCCTCGATCTCGGGGTGCGGGGCCAATGCCGCGGGGGCGATCCAGCCGGTTGTTGCGACTCCATCTAGGGTTGGAGTCTCGTGGCCGACATTCCGTCGTGGACCGTGACGTTCATGTTCACGGACATCGAGGGCTCCACCAGGTTGCTCCAGGAGCTCGGTCGGGAGCAGTACGGAGTGGTCCAGGACGACCACTTTCGCCTGATGAGGGGGGCCATTGCTGCCGCGGGTGGAGCAGAGATCCGCACCGAGGGCGACTCGTTCTTCATCGTATTCCCCACCGCCGGCGGAGCCGTGCAGGCGGCCGTGGCCGCTCAGCGGGCCCTCCACGCCCACCCGTGGTCGCAAAGCGAACCGGTGCGGGTGCGGATAGGGATACACAGTGGGGAGGGACATCGGGGGGGCGACGACTACCTGGGGATCGACGTCAATCGGGCCGCCCGTATTGCCGCCGCAGGACACGGCGGGCAGGTTCTTCTATCGGCCGCCACCAGGTCGCTGACAGAGCACGATCTTCCCGAGGGCGTGTCCCTCCGAGACCTGGGGGAGCACCGCCTGAAAGACCTGGCTCATCCAGAACATCTCCATGAGCTGTTGATCGACGGTCTCCCATCGGACTTTCCCCCAATCAAGACTCTGGAGATCCCCACCAACCTCCCGGCGGAGTTGACATCGTTCGTGGGGCGCGAACCGGAAATGAGGCGGGTCACCCAACTCGTGGACCGAAGCCGCCTGGTCACACTGACCGGCCCTGGAGGCACTGGCAAGACCCGGTTAGCCGTACAAGCGGCTAGGCGCGTCATTGGCCGGTTCCCGGATGGCGTGTTCTTCGTCGATCTGTCTTCCGTCACGGATCCCCAGCTCGTCCCTGACACCATCGGATCGGCACTCAAGTTCCGGCAGGAGAGCAGCGGACGGCCGGTGCTCGAGATTCTCGCGGACAACCTCCGCGATCGGACCATGCTCCTGCTTCTCGACAACTTCGAGCAGGTCCTTCCGGGCGCGGACGCTGTGGCGACCATCCTCCGAACCGCTCCCCGGGTCCGCGCCCTCGCCACCAGCCGCGCCCCGCTCGGCCTCTCGGGCGAGCAGGAGCTCCCCATACCCCCTCTAGAGCTTCCCGACCCAAGCGGCAATCTCGACGTCCTCCGGCGAAACGAGGCCGTGAAGCTGTTCGTGGAGCGAGCCGCGTCGGTCGATCCGACGTTCTCCCTCACAGAGGCAACGGCTCCCATCGTTGCTGAGATCTGCGCTCGACTCGATGGCCTTCCCCTGGCGATCGAGCTCGCGGCCACGCGGGTTCGGGTGCTGCCCGTGGGCTCGCTCCTCGAGCAGCTCGAATCACGGCTTCCGATGCTGGCCGGGGGCCCGCGGACGCGCCGGAACGACAGCGCGCCCTCAGGGCCACGATTGCCTGGAGTTACGACCTCCTGGAGGAGCGCGTTCGGACCTTCTTCCGACGCCTCTCCGTCTTCGCTGGGGGATGGACGCTGGAGGCGGGTGGAAAAGTCGCTGATCCTGGAGAGGAACTCGGCGACGCGTTCGAACTGTTGGAGATTCTCCTCGAGCACAGCTTGGTGCAGCGGTCTCCCGACGATCCGGCGGGACGAATCCGCATGCTGGAAACCATCCGAGAGTTCGGGCAGGAAGGACTGGAGGAAAGCGGGGAAGACCAGGAGATCCGCCGGCTGCACACCGGTTGGTTCCTCGAGCTGGCAGAAGAGGCCGCGAAGTATTTGACAGGGCCGGACCAGGGCCGCTCACTCGACCTACTCGGCCTCGAACACGACAATCTTCGGACCGCCCTTGGTTGGGCCATCGGGGGGAACCGGGGGGAGATCGCCGCTCGGCTGGGGAGCGCGCTGTGGCGTTTCTGGTACGCCCGCGGCCACCTGGACGAAGGACGACGCTGGCTGGAACGGTCGCTGGCCCTCCCGTCGATCCGGGAGCGGAGCACGCTGCGAGCCCAGGTAGACAGCGCCCTAGGGGGGATTGCCTATTGGCAGGGCGACTTCGGGACAGCTCTGAGCGCGTATCAGGAGGCGCTGGAGATCCACCGGCAGCTTGGCGACCAGCCCGCAACGGTGCAGGCCCTTCTGGACCTGGGGACCGCCAAAGCCGTCACGGGCGACCCAGAGTCGGCCCAGTCGCTCATCCAGGAAAGCCTGGCTACTGCGCGTGAGTTGGGGGACCGGAGAGGGGAAGCATGGGCATTGTGGGGGAGGGGCACGGTGCTCATGTTCGGCGGCGATCTGACCGGGTCCCAGGGAGACCTCGAGGAGAGCCTCCGGATCTTCGAAGAGTTGGGAGACGATACGTGGGGGCTGGGCAACGCCCGCGCAGGCCTTGCCGGCCTCGCGGCGAGGCGCGGCGATCCTGTCGAGGCCCGGGACCAGGTCCTTCGGGCCATCGACGATTGGGAGGACCAGGGGAACGCGCTCGTGCTCTCGAGCCAGCTCAGGTTCCTTGCGATGGCGGCCAACGACGCCGGCCAGCCGGAGCGCGCCGTCCGGCTGGCCGCTGCCGCTGAGGCCTGGCGGCAGAAGGTGGGCGGGCAAGTGCCGGCGGCCTTCTTTCCGTTCACCGACCCCCGGGAGACGGCCGCCGAGGTCTCTTGACGAGCGCTCCATGGAGCGGGCGTGGTCCGAGGGATCGGCCATGACCCTCGAGGAGGCCCTGGCCTACGCCCGCGAGGAGGCGTGACAAGCCATTGGCTCCTGTGTGGCTCCCGCACTCGACCCTGAGTCAGCCTTTCAGCGCTAACGATGGTCAGGCCGTAGGAGGTCACCGAGGGTGAGCGTGACCGATCCCGTCCACCTCCGCTAATCGTCAGCCCTGGTACTTGCTGACGGTGAAGACCGCTCCCTGGGGATCAGAGATGACGGCGATCCGGGCGGCGCCGGCGTCGAACGGCGCGGTCAGCACCTGGCCACCGCGTTGTGCAGCAGTGGCGGCGATGGCATCGACATCGTCAACGGCGAAGGTGACGCTCCAATGCGATGGCACCTCGTCGGGGAACTGATCGGCTGTCATCGGTGACATCCAGCCGATGGCATCGGCGAACCCGGGCGGAGCGCCTGCTTCGGTTTGACGGCGGCGGATGCCAGGTTCCAATTGCTCGAGGAAGTCGCCATAGCCGGGCGCTCGCCACATGATGGCCTCGCCGGCCTCACCGAGGTCGACGCTCTCGGCCACCCAGCCGAACACGGCACTGTAGAAGGACTTGGCCGCCTCCGGGTCGCGGGTGTTGAGGTCGCTCCAGTTCCATGTACCCGCTTGGTTGACCAGTTCGGCGCCGCGATGGGTGCCCGCCTCCCACAGACAGAAGACGGCACCGGTGGGATCGGAGAGCACGGCCATACGCCCTGCCTCGAAGATGTCGAACGGTTCGACCAAGACGCTCCCCCCTGCCTCCTTCGCCTTGGCCGCGGTCTCGTCGGCGTTCTCCACCCAGACATAAGTGGCCCAGGTGGGCGTCGGCGGCGACCCCGGTGGCTGGGAGCTGATCGCGGTGACCTGCTTGCCGTGGAGTTTGGCGACGTAGTAGCTGCCCTCTGATCCGGGTGGCATCCGGTCGGTGAACTCCCAACCGAACAGCTCCCGGTAGAAGTCAACGGCAGCTTCCGGATCGGGCTGCGATGTGTCCACCCAGCAGGGCACGCCAGGTGGATATCCGTCGCGCTCTATCACGATGGTCCTCCTTGCTCGCCTGCTCCGACCTTAGGTCCGCTGGACGGTTCATCGAGCGCCGCCAGCAGCACCTCCACCGCTCTTTGCACCGACGCCCGATCCCCCTCTCCCATGCCCACGATGATCGACTCGAGCCACTGCAATTCGGCACGATCCACCGCTTCGAGCAGCGTCCTGCCCAGGGCAGTTGGAATGACCTCGACACGCCGCGCATCGCCCTGCGCCTGGATTCGGACTGCCAGCCTGGAGTCGACCAGACCGTCAACCATCCGGCTCATGGTGGGAGCCGCCACCCCCTCACTGGAGGCGAGCTCCCCTATCTGGAGCGGACCTTCCGAGGCGAGCCGCCGTAGTACGGCACGCCGCGGTCCGGTGAGCCCGTGGGCACCGGACCCCTGGCGGATGCGCCGACCCAGACGAAGTGTCAGCTCGACCAGCCCGGTTGCGGTGGAAGTTTCCTTAGCTATGCTAAGTACTCTACCTGGAGGGATCGTGACGCCGGATCAATTCTTCGCTCTCATCGAGGGCGATCAGATCGTTGCGGCGATCGCCGCGCTCGACGCCGACCCGGAGCTGGGACGATCGCGCAATGCAGAGGGTCTCTCGCCGCTCGCGGTAGCCGCATACTGGGGCAGACACGACCTCGTCGAACTGCTGCGCGATCGAATCGGGCCACAGGATCTCTGGGATGCCGCCATCGCCGGCGATGCCGCTGCGGCGGCTGGCTCCATTGCAGCCGATCCCGAGGTGGTGCGGGCACAATCCCCCGACGGGTTCACCGCACTCCACCTCGCCGCATTCTTCGGTCAGCCCGAGACCGTCGGCGTCCTGATCGAGAAGGGCGCCGATGTGGGGGCGTGGACCAGCAACACGTTCCACAACCAACCGCTACATGCGGCTGTCGCCGGGTCGAGCGCGCCGACAAGGCTCACCATCTCACGGATGCTTATCGAGGCCGGGGCAGAACCGGGCGCCCAGCAGTCCGACGGGAGCACCCCGCTCATGTCGGCAGCCCGGCACGGAGATGACTCTTTGGTGGATCTGCTCGTCGCCTCCGGCGCCGACCTCGCCACCCGCGACGAAAGTGGCCGCTCGGCGGCGGATCACGCCAAAGAGACTGGCCACGATGCGCTCGCCAAGAGGCTGACGCCCATTGGTGCCTAGCTCCGACGACTACCCGGTGGGTGCGTCGACCCTTCCTTTGCGGTGGGCGTCGATCACTGCGATGGCGGTGAGGTTGACCACGTCACCGACGTCAGCGTCGAGTTGGAGTATGTGGACCGAGCGAGCCAGACCGGTGAGGATCGGCCCGATCACCTCGGCATCGCCCAGGCGGTTGAGCAGCTTGTAGGAGGCGTTCGCCGCGGTGAGGTTGGGGAAGACCAGCACATTGGCCGACCTGCCGCCCAGCCGGCTGCCGGGTTTGCGTCTCTCCAGCAGCTCGGAGACCACGGCGGTGTCGGCGTGCATCTCCCCCTCGACCGCCAGTCGAGGGTCAAGCTCGGCGCAGAGTTCGACGGCCCGGCGCACCCGGTCAGGCTCCTCACCGGCGGCGCTGCCGAAGTTGGAATAGCTGATGAAACCCACCCTCGGGTTGACATCGAACTGGTCCCTGGCGACGGCGGCGGTGGAAACGGCAATCTCCGCCAGTTGCTCGGCCGAGGGCTCGATGTTGACCGCGCAGTCGGCGAAGAAATAGGGACGACCCGAGACGACGACCACATAGATGGCGGCGGCAATCGATCTGCCCTGTTCCAGCTTGATCAGTTGCAGCGCAGGGCGGACCGTGTCCGGGTATGGGGTGGTGAGCCCACCGAGCACGGCGTCGGCATCACCTTGACGGACCATCATCACCGAGAAAAGGTTCGGGTCGAGCAGGTCCTTGTCGGCCCGCTCCACCGTCATCCCCTTGTGGGAGCGCAGCTCAGCCATGGTGGCGGCGTAGCCGGCGCGCAGGTCGGATTCGGCTGATGGGTCGAGAACCCTGACGCCGTCGAGAGGGATGTGGTAGCCGACCGCAGCCCGCTCCACCGAGTCGGCCGCCCCCACCAGGATCGGGGAACCGAGACCCTCGTCGACCACCCGCCGCGCCGCCCGGATG
The DNA here is from genome assembly GCA_963758695.1 of uncultured Actinomycetes bacterium. Lineage (GTDB taxonomy): Bacteria > Actinomycetota > Acidimicrobiia > Spongiisociales > DATADW01 > DATADW01. The sequence continues at coordinate 14,210 of CAVWWM010000007.1, read as the reverse complement.
ATCCGCACGTCGTCGCCCGCCGAGTAGGCGACGGTCATAGCTCTTTCCCGTGCCTTGACGGTGACGTTGTGGATCAACCCATACGACGCCTGGAATCTCCGCCGCAACTGCTCGCGGTAGTCATCGACGTCCTGCAATGGGCGCCGAGCCACCCCCTCTGCGGTCGCCGCCTCGGCGACCGCGGGAGCGACCCACCACAAGACGCGGGGGTCGAATGGCTTTGGGATGAGGTAGTCGATGCCGAAGGAGAGGAAGTCGAGGTCGTATGCCTTGAGCACCACGTCGGGAACGGGCTGCTTGGCCAGCAGAGCCAGGGCGTTGGCTGCGGCGATCTTCATCCCTTCGGTGACCGCCGTCGCCCGCACGTCGAGCGCCCCGCGGAAGATGAAGGGGAACCCGAGCACGTTGTTCACCTGGTTGGGAAAGTCGCTGCGACCGGTGGCCACCAATGCATCGGGGCGGACCCGGCGCGCCTCGTCGTACCCGATCTCCGGGTCGGGGTTGGCCAGGGCGAAGATGATGGGATTGGGGGCCATGGTCTCCAGCATCTCCCCGCTGACCGTCCCACCGACGGAGACGCCGACGAAGGCGTCAGCGTCAACCAGGGCGTCGGCCAGCGTCCGCATCTCGGTGGTGCGGGAGAACTCTGCCTTGATCGGGGTCAGGTCGTCACGCCCGTCGTGGATGACCCCCCGCGAGTCGCACAACAGCATGTTCTCCGGCTGTACGCCGAGATGGCGGAAGAACCGGGCGCAAGCGATCCCAGCAGCCCCGGCACCGCTGAACACCACCCGTGTGTCCTCGATCCGCCGGCCGGAGATCTCGAGAGCGTTGAGGAAGGCGGCGGCGCCGATGATCGCCGTGCCGTGCTGGTCGTCGTGGAACACCGGGATCTGGAGGCTCTGACGGAGGGTCTCCTCCACTACGAAACAGTCGGGCGCCTTGATGTCCTCCAGGTTGATCCCACCGACGGTCGGCTCGAGCAACCGGCAGAACTTGATCAGGTCCTCGGGGTCGTGCGTCGCCACCTCGAGGTCGTAGACGTCGATGTCGGCGAATCGCTTGAAGAGGACCGCCTTTCCCTCCATCACCGGCTTACCGGCGAGGGGGCCGATGTCGCCCAACCCGAGCACGGCCGATCCGTTGGTGACCACCGCCACCAGGTTGCCCTTGTTGGTGTAGCGGAAGGCATCGTCCGGGATCGGCGGCGATGGCGAGGCAGGGCTCGGCCACGCCCGGGGTGTACGCCAGGCTCAGGTCCTGTTGGGTGGCGGTCGGCTTGGTGGGGCGGATCTCGAGCTTCCCCGGCCGGCCCCGCTCGTGGTAGTCGAGCGCTTCGCTGAAACGGCGTCCCTGGGTCATTGGTCCTGACTCGGCTTGGAGCCAACAGTAGACGGGGGACCCCGACCGACCGTGCCGCCGCTCATCTCGGGGAAATCCCCCATACCGACCGAGGGTGGATCCGTGGCATTATCGAATCTCTTCCCAGAGGAGCTTCGATGGCAACCGGCACCCTCCGAGCGCCCGCAGCGACGCCTGCCCTGAGACCAGCAACCACCCGCCGCCAGGACACCATCACCGTGCTCCTGGCGCTATGGCTGATGATCGGGCTTTTCGTCGATGGGTGGGCCCACAACAACCTTGACCAGATCGAGACGTTCTTCACGCCGTGGCACGCACTCTTCTATTCCGGTTTCACCGCCACTGCCCTCTGGATCGCCTGGTTGGTCGCCCGGCAGCGCTCCATCGGCCGGGCCTGGAAGGAGGCGATCCCGCGTGGCTACGAAGGGGCGGTGGCCGGCGTGATCATCTTCGGGATCGGGGGCGTGGGTGACTGGTTGTGGCACACCTTCATCGGGATCGAAGTAAGCATCGATGCTCTGTTGAGCCCCACCCACCTCATCCTCCTCACCGGGATGCTGCTCATCTTCTCCGGCCCGCTCCGCTCCGCTTGGTCCGATCCGGTCGAACCGGAAGGGTTGCGCTCCTTCGTGGCGCCGCTTCTGGCGACGACCCTCTCTGCCTCGCTGCTCACCTTCTTCTTCATGTACGCCTCAGGGCTCAACACCGACATGCCGGGAATGCTCTACTTCCCCGAAACCGATACCAACTGGGAATGGGTCGCCCTCGGGGTGCTCTCGATCCTGTGGACCACATTGCTGCTGGTGGGGCCGATGGTGTTCCTCATGCGCCGCTGGACGCCGCCCTTTGGCAGCTTCACGCTGATGTTCGGCGTCGCCGGCGTGCTGATGGCATCGATCTTCGCCTTCGAGGCTCCGCTCGACATCGTCCCCCCTCTGATCGCCGGTCTTGCGGCCGATGTGATCGTTCGGATCGTCCGGGCCGGACCGGCCAACCCTCGAGGCGTGCGCTGGGTGGCCGCACTGACCCCGGTGGTTCTGTGGTCCGTGCGCTTCGGCGGCATGGCGACGATGGGTGGTGGGATCGGATGGCCCCTCGAGGTCTGGTCGGGCACGATCTTCTTCGGCGCCCTCCTCGGGCTCGGGCTCGCCCTTCTGGCCTTCCCTCCCCGCACTCCTGCACCGGTCGGCTAGCCGGGCTGCAAAACTGGAGGGCGTGACCTCCGGTAACGGACGACGCGCCATAGACGCCGACGGCTACCAGATCCTGCCCGGATGGCGGGTGGGACACCTCGCCGAGGAATCCCCCACCAAGTCCGGGCTCCTGGTCCCTGCCGGTACCGAGTCATCCCACGACGCCCTGTCGCTGGTGGACGTCGACACCGGGCAGCGGTTCTGGGCGGTCCCCACCGGGGCATGGCGGTTCCTCTGGCCGCCAAACGGGAGGGTCGTGGTGGCGGTGCGCGAATCACAGATAATCGCTCAGGAGCAGCCACCCGAGCCGACCGAGGGCCACTACCTCTAGCTCACTCCTCCGATCTCCGGCGCAACAGCACCACCGGACTCTCGCTGAGCACCTCGAAGTCGGGATCGGCGCGAAGCTCGTCAAGAATCGGCCCCTCGTTCCCCAGCAGGGCGATGGACTCGAGGACCGCCACGTAATCGACATCCTCCGCGGGCGGCAACGGGACTTCGGGCACCGCCCAGTTGGAGAGTGCGGGGCTGAAGGGAACCGGAAACTCGTAGATCGCGGTGCGCTGCGACAGATGGGACCCGATTGCCCAGTCGGCCGCCACGACAGCATCGTCCGGGATGGTGTCGAGCACCGCATCGACCGGCCCCGGGTCGGGCGCCCACCCCTCCCACTGTGTCCCCGCGGTTCCCGGCCAGGGGCCGGCGGCGACGCTTCCGGCGACGGCCAGGCAAACGACGACCACGGCGAGAGCGCCCGAGGGGATGTCGGGGCGGCGGGTGACTATCCGACGAGCCCCTACGACGGCCGCCATCGCCACCACGGCGAGCAGATAAGAGGTGTAATGCCACTGCAGTTCGTGCTGGTAGACGTGGATCGAGAGCATGTTGGCCAGGGTGATCGGGAGGCCCACCAGGAGCAGCTCGGGGGCGAACAGGCACGTTGCCAGCGGGAGCAGCATCCCAGCCAGATAGCCGAGCCTGTCGATCGTCGCCAGCTCTGACAGCACCCTCCCCGGGTTGGACACCATTCCGACGAGCGCCCCTCCCAGGCCCTCGCCGAACTGGGCGTAGCGGCCGGTGTAGATCAACTCACCAGTGGGCGAGAACATCGGGAGCAGCACCAGCGTGTTGACCAGGAATGCGGCGACCCCGAGCGCGGCGACGGCCATTGCCACGCCGGGACGCCGCCACCGCCACCAGACATACACGGCGAAGGGCACCACCACCAGGGCGGCGTCCTCCTTGGCGGCCAGCACCAGCACCAAGAGCCCGACCATGGCCACGAAGCGGTTGCGCTGGCCGAGGACGAACGCCCCGATGAGCAGTGGGATCGTCAGCGTCTCGGGGTGGAAGTTGTCCCATGTGCTCCACTGCGTGGCGGGATGGAAGAGGTAGCCCACGGCTAGCGCTGCCGAAACCGACGGTGACAACCCCTCGCCGCGGGCCGCCGCCCAAACCAGCGGCGCCCCCAGTGCCAGTACCACAACGGTGAGGATCAACATCGCCCGGACGTCGGGGAGCAGCCAGTAAAGGGGGACCAACGGGAGCATCAGGTACGAGGAGTGGTCGCCGAAGAGGTGGAGCCCGCGCAGCGTTACGAACGGTGTCTCCCCGCGACTGAGCAGCCAGAGACCCTGATCGAAGATCCCGAGATCGAAATTGAAGGTCCCGTAGGTGCGGTGGCGTTGCAGGATGAGCAGCCCGAACACCATCACGAAGACACCAGCCGCCACCCACACCACGGCCCGCCACCGGCGTACCTGAGGATCGACCGTCACCGGCGGCGCCGCGGCGGAAGCGATTGCGGCCATGGGATTTGTTATTCAAGCCGCACGTGGGAAGCACACCGGGACCCGAATCAAAGTCGCCGCACTATGGACCGACGGGCGATACCGTGCCCAGCATGACTTCAGGCAACGCCCGCCAGGGCCGCCGTCTCACCGCGACCGTCACCGACGTCGAGGTAGTCCGCCAGCGCGCTCTCCTGGTTGGCGTCGCAATTGGGAGCGCCGATACCGAGGAGGCCGAAGCTTCCCTCGAAGAGCTGGCGCGGCTCACCGAGACATCTGGCTCCGACCCGGTCGACGTGGTTCTGGTGAAGCGCGACGCCCCCGATCCGGCGACCTTTGTGGGCAAGGGAAAGGTCGACGAGTTGGCAGCCATCTCCAAGGGGCTCGACATCGACGTTGTCGTCTTCGACAACAGCCTCTCCCCGGCACAGCAGCGAAACCTGCAGCGTGCCTTCGACTGCGATGTGGTCGACCGCCAAGCGGTGATCCTCGACATCTTCGCTCAGCACGCCACCACCCGGGAAGGCATGGCACAGGTTGAGATGGCGCTGCTCCAGTACCTACTCCCCCGGTTGCGCGGTAGGGGGAAGGAGCTGAGCCAACAGGGGTTCGGCGTCCTCGCCCGTGGCCCAGGCGAGACCAAGTTGGAGACCGATCGGCGGCGGATCCTCGCCCGGATCGCCCGTCTCAGACAAGACCTGACGGCGATGGCTAAGACCAGAGATACCCAGCGCAAGGCGCGCAAGCGCACCGACCTGCCCCAGATCGCCCTGGTCGGGTACACCAACGCCGGCAAGTCGACCCTGCTCAATCGGCTCACCGATGCCGGTGTGCTCACCGAGGACCGCCTGTTCTCCACGCTCGACTCGACGGTCCGCCGCCACGATCTCGAGGATGGCCCGACCGTATTGCTGGCCGACACGGTTGGGTTCGTGCGGCAGCTGCCTCACGACCTGGTCGAGGCCTTCCGCTCAACTCTGGCCGAGGTGAGCGGTGCCGACCTACTGCTCCACGTGGTGGACGGATCCGATCACGATGCAGAGACCGAGCTGGCAACGGTGCGACAGGTCCTCGACGAGATCGGTGCCGGCGAGATCCCCGAGTTGATCGTGATAAACAAGGCGGACGTCGCGTCGGCCAGTGCGTTGCAGCGGATGGCGGAGCCTCCACCCCGAGGCGGTGGTCATCTCGGCGGTCACGGGAGAGGGCATCGGGCAACTCGAGGCGGCGATCACCAAGGCACTCGCCGACCGCTCCGACGAGGTCGAATTGCGGATCCCATACGATCGCGGCGACGTGCTCGCCTCTGTCCACCGGGTGGGCGAGGTTCTGGTCGAGGAGCACGAAGGCGACGGCACCAAGGTTCGGGCCCGCCTCCCCCGCAGCATTGCCCCTCAATATGACCGGTACCAGGTGGGCTGACCTTCAGCTGAACTTCAGCTGAACGAAGCCGTCCCGGCGGCTGCAAGGGCCGCACCGACGATGCCGGCCTCGTTGCGCAACCCGGCAGGGACAACCTCGGTCCCCGGTGCGAGCCACTCGGAGAACTCGTCGTAGCGGCGGCTCACCCCGCCCCCGATGACGATCAGGTCCGGCCCGAAGAGCCCGTTGAGGTAGCTCAAGAAGCGGTCCACCCGCCGCGCCCACCTCTTCATGGTGATGCCCTCCGCCTCGCGCACCCGGGCGGCGCAGTAGTGCTCGGCATCCATCCCCTTGAACTCGATGTGCCCGAACTCGGTGTTCGGCATGAGGTGGCCCTCGACGAACACGGCGCTCCCAATCCCGGTACCGAAGGTGAGGACGAACACCACCCCCTCGCGCCCGGCGACTCCGAAACGGAACTCGGCGATACCGGCGGCGTCGGCGTCGTTGACCAAGACGACGGGGCGGCCGATGGCTTCGGTGAACAACTCGCCGCCGTGGACTCCAACCCAACCGGCGTCGACGTTGGCCGCCGTGAGAACCGTCCCCTTCCGGACCACACCAGGGAAGGTGCACCCCACCGGACCGTCCCACGAGAAGAAGTCGACCAGTTCTGCCACAACGCCCGCCATCGCCTCGGGCGTGCCGGTTGAGGAGTGAGGATCTTGCGCCGCTCCGTGGTCAGAGCACCCTGGTCTCGACGTCGACAATCGCTCCCTTGATCCCCGATCCTCCGATGTCGATCCCGAGGACTTCCACTGTCGCACCCAGGCTACCCACCACCTTCTGGGTACCCTCGGTCGGGCCAAGGATCGAGGAGCACATGGCCGAGAACGCCGACATCGGGTTGGTCGGGCTGGCGGTGATGGGTCAGAACCTGGCCCTCAACATGAGCGACCACGGTGCGGTCGTCGCAGTCTTCAACCGCACGACAACGAAGGTGGACGACTTCCTCGCCGGGCCCGCAGCCGGCACCACGATCGTCGGGACCCACGACCTCGCCGAGATGGTCGGGCTCGCTCCGCCGACCGCGCCGGGTGATGCTGATGATCCAGGCAGGGCCGCCCGTCGACGATCTGCTCGCCCAGCTCGCCCCGTTGCTGGAGCCGGGGGACATCGTCATCGATGGGGGCAATTCGCTCTACACCGACACGGCGCGGCGCACCGCTCTGATGGAGGAACAGGGGATCTCATTTGTGGGGGCGGGTATCTCCGGGGGCGAGGATGGTGCCCGACACGGTCCGTCGATCATGCCGGGTGGCTCGGAAGAGGCATGGCCCCATATCCGGGAGTTGTTCCAATCGATCGCCGCCAAGGTGGAGGACGGGACGCCGTGCTGTGACTGGATCGGTCCCGGCGGGTCAGGGCACTACGTCAAGATGGTCCACAACGGGATCGAGTACGGCGACATGCAGGTGATCGCCGAGGCGTACCTCCTGATGCGTGACGGGCTGGCGATGAGCCCCGCCGAGATGTCCGAGGCGTTCCGCAACTGGGGAAATGGCCGGCTCGACTCGTTCCTCATCGACATCACCGCCGACATCCTCGCCTTCGAGACACCGGAGGGAACACCGCTTCTCGATGAGATCCTCGACGCCGCGGGCCAGAAGGGAACGGGGCGCTGGGCGGTTGCCTCGGCTCTCGAGCAGTCGATCCCGACCACGCTCATCGCCGAGGCGGTGTTCGCTCGGATGGTCTCGGCGCTCAACGCCGAGCGCGCCGCCGCCGCCGCCATCCTCGCCGGCCCCGAAACGGCCACGGTGGCCGACAGAGGCCCGATGCTCGATGCGCTGGAGGACGCGCTCTATGCCTCGAAGATCGTCTCCTACGCCCAGGGTTTCATGCAACTCCGGGCGGCATCGGACCACTACGGATGGGACCTCGACCTGGGGCGGATCGCATCGTTGTGGCGCGAGGGGTGCATCATCCGGGCGGTCTTCCTCGACGACATCACTGCCGCCTTTGACCGCGACCCGAAGCTCCCCAACCTTCTGCTCGACCCCTTCTTCCGCGAGGCTCTGCGCAACCGCCCAGGATGGATGGCGGCAAGCGCTCGGGTTCGCTGTCACCGCCGGCATCGCGGTCCCGGCCTACGCCACCGCCCTCGCCTTCTACGACGGGTATCGGGCGGAACGCGGCGCCGCCAACCTGATCCAAGCGCAGCGCGACTACTTCGGCGCCCACACCTACGAGCGAATCGACAGCCCCCGCGGCGAGTTCTTCCACACCAATTGGACCGGACACGGCGGCGAGATCACCGCCGGCAGCTACCAGGGCTGACGCTAAATCCCGGCAACCCAGGGTTCGAACGGTTGCACAGCAACATTTCCGGCCCACAGAAGGGGATCGAGATGGAACAGTTCAGGCGGCGGAACCCAAAGCGCGGGCGATGGTCGCAGTCACTTCAGCTGGCCGGTCTCGCACGTCCTTCCAGGTGAATCGGAGGAGCCTCCAGCCGTGGACCACCGATTCACGGTCTCGCGCCCGGTCCGCTTCGAACGCATCGACCTGTGTATGCCATCGCCGCGAATCCCACTCGACTGCCAGGCAACACCATGGCCAAGCACAGTCGAAGCGCCGGATTGGATCCCAAGGGAGCGGGAACTGCAGCTCTGGTTCCGGCAGGCCGGCCCGTCGAATGATCCCGAGACCAAGCCTCTCCAACCTCGTGCTGTTGAGCCCAGGTCCGTCGGCTCGTTCGTCGATCATCTTCCGGAGTGCGGTCGACCCGGAACGGCCCCGCCCGCATAGCTCATCGACGGTTGCGCTCAGATCGGTGATATGAATGCGACCTGCCGCCAACAGGTCATCTAGTGCCAGCTCGACCCTCCGGGGGCTGACGACACCGGCCAAGTCGACCAGAGTCCGTTCCATTGTCGTTACCGGCAATCGGTCGATCATCGTCCGATGATGAGTCGGCAGTCTCCGGCTCCTGCGGACCGTGACGTCCGCAAACCGGTGGGTTGTGCCGGCGTCCACAGTCACCACCGCAATCTGGCGTGGGATAAATGGGATGGTATGCAACTCCCCCGCTGCCTCATGGGAGACCACGGCATCGGGCAGTGCGCCGACTGCTGACAGAAGGCGCGACCGCAGGTCGCTGAGGTCGACAACCCGAAACCGACCCCGACTGATCCGCTCCAACATGCCGCTTTGGATCCGATATCGCACCATGGCCGTGGTCCATCCTGCGGAGAGAAGCTGAGATGTCTGGACCTCGCCACCTTGCTTGATGGCGAGCTCGATCGCTTGACGCTCGATGTTCATCGCCGGATCGTGCATGCGCGACGACGTCTCGACAAGAGGGTCGTTCTGTGGGTCTGAAGCGCGCCTCTGGCGCGGTTCGAACCCAGGGTTGCGGTATGTGGTGGGACCGGGTCGTTCTGCGGGTCGCAAGCGCGCTCTGGCGCGGTTCGAACCCAGGGTTGGCGGGCTACTCGTCGGCTGATTCCACCTCGTCGCGCCGGATGCCGAGGAGGAAGAGGATGGCGTCGAGGTAGGGCACCGAGACGGTGGTGTCTGCCGCCTGGCGCACCGCCGGCCGTGCGTTGAATGCCACACCGAGTCCGGCGGCCGCCAGCATGTCGAGATCGTTGGCGCCGTCGCCCACCGCCACCGTCTGCTCGACGGGTATGCCCTCGGCCTCCGCCACGCGTCGCAATACATCGGCCTTCCCGGCACGGTCGACCACCGGTCCGACAAGGTTGCCGGTCAGCCGGCCGTCAACGACCTCCAGCTCGTTCCCCACCGCGTGGTCGAGCCCCAGGTCGGCGGCGAGCCGGTCGGTGAAGAAGGTGAACCCGCCGCTAACCGCGGCCACCTTGTACCCGAGCCGCTTGGCGGTGCGGACGAAGGTGCGCGCACCCGGGGCGAGCCGCACCCTCGCCGCCACCCGCTCCAGTGCCTCGACCGGGAGTCCTGATAGCAACGCCACCCGACTCCGTAATGCCTTCTCGAAATCGAGTTCGCCCTCCATCGCCCGAGACGTGATCTCGGCGACCTCTGCGACGACGCCCGCCTCCTCGGCGATCAGTTCGATCACTTCGTCCTGGACCAGGGTCGAGTCGACGTCGAGCACCACCAACCGCTTGGCCCGCCGCGCCAGCCCCTCGAGCTGGACGGCAACGTCAATGCCATGCTGGCTCGACGCCCCCATCAGCTCCTCACGCAGGGAATCCAGGTCGGCTCTGGAAACCAACATTTCGTAGCAAATGACCGGGTAGCGGGCGATGCAGTCGATCCGCTCGATGTTCCCGCCGGCCGCCGCGATCGATTCGGCCACGGCGTGAAGGGCCGCTGCCGGCAACTCGGCACCCAAAACCGTCACCACGGCGCGTTGTCTTGGCTGAGGTGGAGGAGGGTCGGCGAGCAACTCGAAGTCGAGGTGGAGCTGCTGCTCCCAACCGAACATGAGGAGCTCCTTCAGCACCTCGCGGCCGCCGGGGACGCCGACCAGCACCCCGAGCGAGAGCCTGTCGCGCACCACCACCTGCTCCATGTCGAGTACCTCGGCGCCGCCGGCGGCGAGCACCCGCAGCAACCCCGCCGTGATCCCGGGACGATCGGTCCCGCTCACCCTCACCAGGATGGTGTCGCGTTCCATTGCGCTGATCGTATCGGTGAAGTCGACACCCAAAATGCCCGACTCCGCAGACCCGATACCATCCCGGGTCTTGAGGAGAGGACACCACCAATGACAGATGAACACCGGCTGCCGCGCCACGTGGTGCCGCGCAGCTACCAGTTGCGGCTCGAGCCCGACCTGGCGACGGCCACCTTTGCGGGGTCAGAAACGATCAAGGTCGATGTCGTCGAAGCCGTCGATCGCTTCGTGCTCAACGCGACAGACCTCGACCTGACATCGGTCTCGGTGCGAGTCGGTGGCGAGACCCTTTCCGCCGAAGTGGAGTTGGACGAGAAGCAGCAGCGCGCCACGTTGCGGTTTCCCCGCACGATCGACCCCAGCCAGGCCGAACTCGACATCGAGTTCTGCGGGGTACTCAACGATCAGTTGCAGGGGTTCTACCGTTCGACATTCGCCGATGTCGACGGTGTGGAGCAGACGGTCGCCACCACCCAGTTCGAGGCGACCGATGCCCGCCGCGCCTTTCCCTGCTGGGACGAGCCCGACTTCAAGGCTTCCTTTCAGGTGACGATGGTCATCCCCGACGACCTGTTCGTGGTGTCGAACACGATGGAGGAGTCACGCCAGGCGATCGGCGCCAAGGTCGAGGTGAGGTTCGCCGAGACAATGGTCATGTCCACCTATCTGGTTGCGTTTGTCGTCGGTCCTTTCGAGGCAACCGAACCAATAGACGTCGACGGAACCCCGGTGCGGATCGTCACTCCCAAGGGGAAGCTCCACCTCGCCCCTTACGCGCTGGAGTGCGCCATCTTCTGCCTCCGCTACCTGAGCGATTACTACGAGATCCCGTACCCCGGCGACAAGGTAGACCACATCGCCATCCCGGATTTCGCCTTTGGGGCCATGGAGAACCTCGGGTGTATCACCTATCGCGAGGCAGCACTTCTCCTCGATGGCGACAGGGCGACCCAGGCTGAGAAGATCCGGATCCTCGACGTCGTGGGCCACGAGTTGGCTCACATGTGGTTCGGCGATCTGGTGACCATGAAGTGGTGGGACGGGATCTGGCTGAACGAGGCATTCGCCACATTCATGGAGATGAAGGCAACCGACGCTATGCGGCCGGAGTGGAAGCGGTGGCTCACCTTTGGTGCCGTCGACCGGCCGTGGGCTCTCGAGATCGATCAACTCTCCACGTCGCGTCCCGTCGAGTTCGAGGTGCACTCACCAGACGAGGCGAGCGAAATGTTCGATGCCCTGACATACGGCAAGGGCTCCTCGGTGTTGCGGATGATCGAACAGTTCATCGGCGAGGAGGCCTTCCGCAATGGCGTGGGCTCGTACCTGAGGGCGCACGCCTACGGGAACACGGTCACCGCTGACCTGTGGGCAGGTCTCGACGCCGCCAGCGAGTGGCCGGTGGGCGAGATCATGGACACCTGGATCCTCCAACCGGGCTTTCCGCAGATTGAGGTCGATGCGACCGGGTCGGGCGTGAGGTTGCGACAGCGCCGCTTCCTGGCGATCCCCGACGACTCCGACACATCCGTGTGGAAGGTCCCCGTGCAGATCCGCGGCGTCGCCGGCGGCGAGACGTTCGAGAGAAGGGTGCTTCTCGACGATGTCGAGATGACGATCGATCTCCCTGGCCAGGTGGAATGGGTGGTGGCAAACGCCGGTGGGCACGGTTTCTACCGGGTGAGCTACTCGGCCAGACTCTTCGATGCGCTTGTCGCCGGACTCGGAGAGATTGAAGGACCTGGAAAGGTACGTCCTTCTCGACGATGCCAACGCATTCGTCCTCTCCGGCCAGCTCGATGCCCCTGCAGTCCTCCGGTTGCTGGAGGCGTACGGCGACGAGACGGAACAGGCGATCTGGCAATTGGTGTTGCGTGTGCTCGCCTCCACCGAGCACCACATCATCCCGGACGAGCACCTCGACCGGTTCCATCGTCTGGTCCAGCGGCTCTTATCTCCCACTGCGGAACAGCTGGGTTGGGCGCCCAGGCCCGACGAGTCCGATCTCACCCGCCGCCTGCGTGGCCAGATGCTGCTGGCGCTCGGGGGCCGGCTCGGGCGGCACGAGGGGTTCACCGAGCAGGGCGTGGCAATCGCCGAGAAGGTGATGGACCGCGACCCCAGCGTCGATCCCGACGTGGCGCTCGCTGCGCTGTTCATCGCCGCCGACAACGGTGACGCCGGTGACTACGAGCGGATGCTGCTCGGGTACAAGGGCGCCGAAGACCCCCAAGAAGAGCGACGCTTCCTGGAGGCTGTCTGCCGCTTCGACGACTCCGAGTTGGCGGAGCGCACTGTGGGACACACGCTCGATGGGACGATCCGTCTCCAGGAGAGCTTCTGGATTCTGGCGCGGATCCTTGGAGGCCGCGATTCGGGAACGAACGCCTGGCGTGTCGATCCGTTCGAGGTGGGACGACGTCCTGGCTGGAGTGCCGCACAGGCTCATAGCCCGGATCCTCGATGGCATCCCGGCGCTCTCCCACCCAGAGACAGCACGCGACGTCGAGTCCTTCTTCGCCGAGGCCGAGGTCCCCGAGGGTGCCAAGACAGTCCCGCAACGCATGGAGTTGCTCCGTGCCAACGTCGGGTTGAGGGAGCGGGAGACCGAGAGGGTCGCCAGCTACCTCGAGATCGGTCCAGAACTGAGGGAGGGTCCTCGGGGACCCTCCGCTCACTTCAACTCGATGGTCGCCCCGGCGCTCTCGAGTTGTTCCTTCGCCTTCTCGGCGGCTTCCTTGTCGACTCCTTCGAGTACCGCCTTGGGAGCGCTCTCCACCAGCTCCTTCGCCTCGCGCAGACCAAGACTGGTCAGGGTGCGGACCTCTTTGATCACCTGGATCTTCTTGTCACCGATGGCGGAGATGACGACGTCGAACTCGTCCTTCTCCTCCTCGACGGCGGCGGCGGCTCCGTCACCACCGGCCGCCGGAGCGGCAGCTACGGCCATGGGGGCTGCCGCGGTCACCTCAAAGCGCTCCTCGAAAGCATCGAGGAAGTCCTTGAGTTCGAGAACGGTCATCTCCTCGAAAGCCGACAACAGGTCTTGGGTCGTCATCTTTGCCATGTTCATGCCTCCTCAGCCGGCTCCGCCGGCGTTTCCTTGTCGGTGTCCTCTTCGACAGCACCCACTGGCTCCTCGACAGCTTCGGGCTCCACCGCCACGTCGGCAGCGGCCTCGGCCTCGGGAACCTCGGGTTCGGTCGTTGCCTCAGGCTCACCAGCCACCTCAGGTTCGGCGGCGGCCTCAGGCTCAGGCTCCGCAGCCACCTCGGCAGTCGGTTCGACCTCGGGTTCGGCGACCTCAGGTTCCACAGCGACCTCGGCTTCCGCAGCTGCAACCTCTGGTTCGGCAGCAACCTCAGGTTCCACAGCGCCCTCTGCCTCGGGTTCGGGCTGCTCCACCACCTCCGCCTCCGCACTTTCAGCGGGGGCTTCTGGCTCGGCGACCACTTCGGCAGCCGGCTCATCCACCGCGACTTCAGCGGCCGCTTCCGGCTCGGCAGCCTCTTCGGCCGCCGGCTCTGACTCCGAAACTTCGGCGGCGGCTTCCGGCTCGTCGACCACTTCGGCAGCCTCTCCAGCCGCCGTCTGCCGTCTGCCGTCTGCCGTCTCTGCTTGATCCGCAGGCTCATCTTCCGTCTTCCGACTTCCGTCTTCCGCCTCTTTCTTCTCCAAAAGCTGTGCCACCACCGATGCGGTATTGCGTGTCAGGGCAGAGAAGAGACCCGCAGCCTGAGCGAGAGGTGCCTGGAAGGCTCCAGCCAGCTTGGCCAGAAGGACTGGGCGAGGCTCGACATCGGCGAGCCTGCTCACCTGCTCGGGAAGGAGAATGCTCCC
>CAVWWM010000006.1:0-162123 GCA_963758695.1 uncultured Actinomycetes bacterium | reverse complement strand
TCAGCCGGCGGCGCCTCCGGTGAATGTCCAGGAGGCGAGACGCAGCGACGGGGCCACGATCAGACCCGGGCCGAACTCGGAGTTGGCGTACCTGGCGTCACCACCCACCGCGATGAGGTTCTCCTCGGAGAGCGCCTCGAGGAAGGACTGGGTGAAGCGCAGGTTTCCCACTCCGCCGGCGATGGCGCCGTCCTCGATGAGGAAGGTCCCGTTGCGGGTGAGCCCGGTCACCACCTGGGTCCGGGGGTCGAGGATCCGGCAGTAGTTGAACTCGGTGATGAGCAACCCCCGCTCCACCCCGGCCACGAGCTCGTCCGCGGTCGCCGAGCCGGGCGTGACCACGACGTTGGTCGGCACCGGACCGAAGCCGCTGGCGCCCAGAGCATGGCCGGTCGAGGTCACTCCGGCCCGGTGGGCGGTGCGGCGGTCGTGCACCAGGCTGCGAGTGACCCCTTGCTCCACGAGAGTGAGAGGTCGTTTGGGGGTTCCTTCGATATCGAACCCCAGGCCGATGGCATCGGGCCGCAAGGGGTCGTCGACGATGGTCAGCAGTGGAGAGAACTGGGGCTCGTCGAGGCGGACGAAGGAACCGCCGTCGAGATGGGCCTGGGCATTGAACCCGTAGACGGCGAGGAAGACGGCGATGGTGGCGACGCACTCCGGGCTGAGCACTACTTCGTACCGACCGGGCTCCAGGTCCACGAAGGCGGCAGAGCGCTGCGCCAGCTGCGCAGCGATGCCGCCGGCGGTGGCGGCATCGAGGTCGGCGAGCCTGAGCGAGGTCTGGTGGGCCGACCCCGCCGAGGTGTCGGTCTGCTGGATGCCGTCGATCGTCGCCCGGGTGGTTCGACCCTGAGCCCGATGGCCCGCCGAGTTGGCGAAGGCAAAGCTCAGCGCCTGGCTGTCGACGAAGCCGGCGGCGCGCAACCCGTTGCCGGCGGCGATGAAGCTCCGCACCATCTCGGCTCGCTCTGCGGGAAGCGCATCGGCCGTCTCCGGGTCGAAGTGGTCGATCTCGGGTATCTCGGTGGGTGGCGCCACCCCCGGCCAGTCCGGGTCGACCGGCTGCAGCCGGGCCGCATCGACGGCATCGGCGACGAACCGATCCAGGGCCTCGTCCGCGAGGTTGGAGGTGGTCGACGATGACACCCGTCCGTCCACGGCGACCCGCAACTCGGCCTCGGCGGTCTCCTCCCCGACGTGCTGGTGGATGAAGGAGTTGGCGAACCTGGTCAGACCGTGCCGATTGGAGACGACCCGCACCTCGGCTTCCGCCTCGGCTCCCACCAACCCGAGGATGCGCTCCGCCAGTTCCTCCAGGCGCCTCATCCGAGCACCCCCACCCGCACTCCCCGGAACCGGGCTGGTGACGCGGGATGCCCGGTGTGCCCGATCTGGATGGGCTGGCCCTTCCCGCAATTCGGGGTTCCCCAGGGGCGCCACTCCTCGGGCCCGGCCAGCATGTCGAGCGATCCCCAGAAGCGGGGCGTGATCCCGGTGTAGGTCGGGTTCCGCACCATCCGCCCCAGCTTCCCGTCGGCCACTTCCCATCCCAGCTCGCACCCGAACTGGAAGTTGAGCCGCTTGTCGTCGATGGACCAGGAGCGGTTGGTGGACATCAGGACGCCGGAGCGGGTCGAGGCGATGATCTCCTCCAGCGAGGAGTCGCCGGGGAGCAACCCCACGTTGGTCATCCGGACCATCGGGAGCCGGTTGAACCCGTCGGCCCGCACCATCCCCCCGGGCGGCAGCCCGGCCAGATGGGCCGAGTCCCGCCCCGAGAGGACGCCCACCCAGACCCCGTCGCGCACGATGTCCACCCGCTGCGCCGCGGTCCCTTCGTCGTCGTAGCCGAAGGTGGCCAGGGCGCCGGGGATGGTGGCGTCGGCCACCACGTTCATCAGCTCGGAGCCATAACGGAGCCGGCCCAATTCCCCGAGGTCGAGAAACGAGGTGCCCGCAAACGCCGCCTCCCATCCCAGGATCCGGTCGAGTTCGATGGCATGGCCCACCGACTCATGGATCTGCAGGGCCAGCTGGCTCGATTCGAGGATGAGGTCCGTCTCCCCGCTGGGACAGGCCGGCGCCGACAGCAGGGCAACCGCCTCCTCGGCGATGCGGCCGGCGTTGCCGGGGAGGTCGAACTCCCGCACCACCTCGTACCCACCGGTGCGGTAGTCGCCGGCGGACTGCGGATAGGAGCGGCGCTGGGTCTCGGTCTCCCCGACCGCGGTGGCGTCCATCCCGCCCCCCGACTCGACCAGGCGCTGGTGGATCTCGTGGCCCTGGCTCGACACCAGGTACTTCTCGGTCTCCCAGAACCTGAGGTAGGCGTGGGCCACCTTGATGCCCTCCACCGACGCCATGGTGTCCGTGACGCCCACTACCAGGTCCGCCTTCTCGGACAGGGGAACCGCGAACGGGTCCTCCACCACCGGGGTGACATACCGATCCTGAACGGCGGGGACCTCGGCGAGATGGAGGTCGGTACCCGGCACCAATGCCGAGGCGTGGGCGATGTCGGTGGCCCGGGACCCGGCTGATTCCGCCGCTTCGAGATCGCTGGTGGCGGCGAAGCCCCACGAGGAACCGACCAGGGCCCGCACCCCGACGCCGGCCGCCTCGCTGCGATCGGCGGCCTCCATCTCGCCGTTCCGCCCCAGCAGCTCCTCGCGTCGCGAGGTGACTACTCGGGCGTCGGCGTACACCGCGCCCCCGGCAAGTGCCGCTTCCACCGCGGCGCGGGCTATCTCGAACATGCCGGCTCCTACCCCGTCCCCAGCCCGATGCTAGGACCTCGGCGCGGAGCCGAGCCCGGGCGGCTCGCTCGACGCCTGGGTCGCTAGTACGTTCGGCGGAGCGCTCACAAAGTGGAGGAAGCGACGTGACTGTCGATGTATCCAATGCCGCCAGTCATCCCGACCAACTAGGCAGGTTCCGGCGGGCGTCGCCGAATGCCTCATGGAGGACGACCGGGAGATCGGAACGCCCTCAACATTCAGTGACAGGGCAATTGGGGCGCTTATCGTCGGCCGTGGAGCCGTAAGGCCCGCCGCCCCATAAAAAAGTTCCTCTGCCGATTCTCGAGGCGGTGGAGTTACTCGGGGAACAGCCCACGCCTGCGAGCCTGCCGGCGCGCGGCGACATCGTCGTCTGTCTTGGATCCGCCGCAGCAGCGCTACCAGGACGGCCCCGGCTGGGCGCCGATAGGGTGAACCGCGAGACCGAGCGGGGAGATTGACAATGGTCCTCGAGCGAAATGCGTACCCATCCGGCGTGCCCTGCTGGATTGACACCGCGCAGCCCGACCCGGAAGCGGCGGTGGCTTCTACCGAGGCCTCTTCGGCTGGGAGTTCGTCGATCGGATGCCGGCCGACGTTCCCGGGCAGTACTTCCTGGCTCAGCTTCGGGGCCGCGACGTGAGCGGCGGTGGGGTCCGTCCGGGAGGGGATGCCCACGACGCCGGTGTGGAGCACCTACATCGCAGTTCACAGCGCCGACGATGCCGCGGCGAAGGTTGAGGAGGCGGGCGGGACCACCCTCATGGAGCCGTTCGATGTCCTCGACGCCGGCCGCATGGCCACCTTCACCGATCCGTTCGGAGCCGTGTTCTCCGTATGGGAGGCGAACCAGCACATCGGCGCTCAGTTGGTCAACGAGCCGAACACTTGGAACTGGAGCGATCTCAACACGCGTGACCCGGAAGGGTGCAAGGCGTTCTACGGCGCAGTATTTGGCTGGGAGGCCGACACGGTCGATTTCGGCTTCGGGCAGGCCACGATGTTCCGGAGACCCGGCTACGGGCACATCCTCGACTTGAAGCGACCCCGACCTGCGCCGCCGCCAGGCCGCTGCCGGGTGGCCACCGGGCTTCGAGGACACCATCGGCTGGATCAGGCCCATGACGGCTGATCAGTTCCCCGACGACGTGCCGCCACACTGGAGTGTCACCTTCGCGGTCGACGACACCGACGCCATGGTGCAACGAGCCACCGAACTCGGCGGGGCAGTGGAGATGCCTGCCATGGATTTCGGTGAGGTCAGGATGGCAGCCCTGCGAGATCCCCAGGGCGCGGGTTTCATTGTGAGCCGGTACCAGCCGATTTAATCGGCTCCCAAGAAGCACCTGACCGACCCCCCTCGGGCAGCCGGATGGCGGTCGGTGACGTCTCGAAACTTGCCATGGCTGGTCCTCCTTGTTGGGGGAGGTCCAGCTGGCCCTGACCGCTCAACCGGCGATCTAGGTCAGGTTGCGCAGCCCTCGTCAGCTGACGCGACGAGCTCGCAGGACGATGTCGTGGACGTGGTGCGCAGCCGAGGCGGAGCCGGGCGGACGGGGTCGCTTCTCGTGAACCTCGATGTCCCAGCTGGACGACTGGGCGAGCACGGCTGCGAAGTCGTCGACCGTCACGTAGGCGTCGGCGTCGAATGGCCTGCTATGGGTCAGCGTGTCGACCGGAGCGAGCATCGGCTCGAGATCATGGCTCACAACGAGCAGCGTGCCACCTGGAGCGACTGCGTCCATCAGGTTGCGAACAGCGCGGGCATCGGGGGTGCGGGGGATCGATGCGTACTGCGCCGACACCAGGTCGAACGCCGCGGGTTCGAACGCATCGAGCGCGTTTGCATCCGCGTGTTGGTATTCGACGCGTAGACCGCGGCGCTGGGCGTCGGCGCTCACCCGGTCCAACGCACGCTGCGAGATGTCACTCGCAGTCACGCGCCATCCCTGTTCGGCCAGCCAGAGGGCGTCGCCGCCCTCGCCGGCGCCGATGTCGAGCCGCGGCCCGGGGCGAAGCCGCTGATCTCGGTGACGACCGTGCCGTTCGGTTGACCGCTCCACATCTGGTCACCGGCGTAGCGGTGATCCCAGTCGGCCTCGTTGCCCGATGGTCGGGCTGCGGCTGCGATGTCGTCGTGGGCGAGGCTGAAGCTGATCATGCCGCCGGCGCGGCTGCCGGCGGCTGCGGCTTGCAACACCTGCTGGCTCGGATCGGTCACGTTGCCGGCGGCGTACAGACCGGGGATGTCGGTCGCCCCGGTCGCGTCTGTCTCGACGAAATCCCCGAGCCCGCTCGGGTGCGCTGATGGTTTGAGACCGAGGGACGCGAACGGCTCGGTGCGCGCCCTGAACCGGGTGCTGACCACTACAGCGTCGGCGTCGATGCGGTCGCCGTCGGTCAGCTCGACCGTTGCGACGTGCCCGTCGTCGCCCGTGAGGATCCTCCGGACGCGTCCATCGACGACGTGCCCACCTGCGGCACGCATGGCGACGAGCTCGGGGTTGTCGGCGTCGACAGCCTCGTGCAAGACCAGCGTGAATCGGGCACTCAGCTGGTGGAATAACGCGGCCGGGTGAAGGCCAGCCGGGTGAGTGACAATCTGGACGATGCGCCGGTCGCGAACCTCGAAACCGTGGCAGAAGGGGCAATGGATGACGTCGCCACCCCAGTGTTCGGCGAGGCCTTCGATGTCCGGCAGCTCGTCGACCAGTCCGGTGGCGACAAGCACTCGACGGGCGATCAGCGAATGACCACCGGCGAGCTCCACACGAAACGAATCGTTGTCGGTACGAGTCACGTCGACGGCGCGGCCGGCGATGACCTCCCCGCCGTAGCTGCGGACCTCATCGCGGCCGATCGCGCTCAGCTCCGCCGGGGGAATTCCCTCGTGACCGAGGTAGCTGTGCATGTGGGCAGCGGGGGCATTACGGGGCTCGCCGGAGTCGACGACGATCACGGACCGCCGCTGGCGCCCCAACTGAAGCGCGGCGGCGAGGCCGGCAGCGGACCCACCGATGACGGCGACATCGCAGTGCCGCTCGACGGTGTGGGGTGTGTGTTCGGACATGGACGCGACGATAGAGTCCAGCCCTGATCTGGCGCAGGTGCCCAGTGTTGAGCTGGTTTACGCCGCGGCCAGATTCCAGCGCACTCGGAGTATGGGCGCCGGCGATCGCCAAGCTCGTCTAGCGCATCGCGGCGACCGATCCGAAACTGCGAGCCAAGGCCCGATGACACCTTGGATCCTCGCTGATCAGGTACCGACGCTGCCCGTGACCTAGATCCGCTGGCCGAATGCGAAATCACGGCGCGCAAGGGTCGGGACCACGATCGTCACAGTCTCGATGGGAAGCCGATCTGCGAGGGGACGATGCCTGTCGGGCGGACACCGATCACCTCGAAAATGGCCGTGTTCGTCGGTGCTCAGGGGTCTACTGGACATCTGGCGACGAGTCGGATCGGGTGCGACAAATCCTGGTCGAAGGGCGAGGCAGATAGCGTCGGGAGTACCTTCATGTCACTGTGGGGGGCTGATATCGATTACGCCACCAAATCTCGATTCGTACACGGTCACGAGAGTGGTATCGGCCTGACCGGCTGTTCAAGAGGAGAACGATGGATCTCGGTCTGACGGGCCGCTCCGCCTATGTAACCGGCGGGGCGAGTGGGATCGGCAGGGCGGTGGTGGAGCACTTTGCCGCAGAGGGCGTCAGAGTCGTCACCGCCGACCTGGCGGCCGATGTCCTGGAGGGCTATATCCGCGAGCAGGACCTGAGCGAGGTGACGCCCGTCGAGGCGGATCTGTCCACGCTCGCAGGATGCACCTCGGCGGCGGAACGCTGTTTCGACGTCCTCGGTGGGCCCCCCGACATCCTCATCAACAACGTTGGTGCCGGGAGAATGCTCGCCTTCGAGGAGACCTCCGACGAGCAGTGGCACCGGACATTCGAGCTGAACCTGTTTGCAATGGTTCGCACCAGCCGTGAGTTGGTGCCGAGGATGGCGGCCGCCGGCGGGGGCGCAGTGGTGAACATCGCCTCCGACCTCGCTCGTCAGCCGGAGCCGGTGATCGTCGATTACGCCGCCTCCAAGGCGGCGATGTTGAGCGTGTCGAAGTCACTGGCCCTCGCCTACAGCCCCGAGGTGCGGGTGAACGCGGTGTGTCCCGGTCCGATCTGGACCCCCTTCTGGTCGGCACCCGGAGGGTTCGCCGAGAGCATGGAAAAGGTGTATGGCGTCGGGCAGCCCGAGGTGATCGACGTGTTTGTGAAGGACCGAGGAATTCCACTCGGCCGCCTGGGAGAGGCGGACGAGGTGGCCCGGGCTGTCCTGTTTCTTGCCTCGCCTGCGTCCTCTTTCGTCACCGGCATCGCTTTCGGGATCGACGGCGGCACGGTCCGCGCCATCACCTAGCGGTGTACTCCGCTGGAAACCGCACGTGAGCCCTCATCAACTTCTCGCCTCATGCTGGACAACCGCGGGCGATGCAGCGCCCCTCAGAGGCGACGAGCGGAGTCCATTCGCTATAGGTGACCGTATCGAAGCGGTGGCCGCCGCGGGATGGCAGGGCTTCGGCATCAACCAGGCCGACCTCGCGGCCACCCGGTCCGACCCGGGCTGGTCCGTGATTCGCTCGATGCTCGACGATCACGGGATCTCGCATGTCGAAGTCGAGTTCCTCAACGAGTGGTGGACCGACGACGAGCGGAGGCGGTCCTCCGACGCGGTGCGATTCGAGCTGCTGGCGGCCGCCGAGGTCCTTCGCGCCGGTCACATCAAGGTCGGCTCGGAGTTCAGCGGCGCGCCCGTCGAGCCCGACCGCTTCGCGGCAGAGTTCGACATCCTGTGCAATCAGGCCGCCGAAGCTGGAACTCGTATCGCCCTCGAGCCGATGCCTTTCTCGTCTCTGCCCACCATCGAGTCGGGAGCCCGATTCATCAATGAGGTCGGCAACCCTGCCGGTGGCCTCTGTATCGATAGCTGGCATGTCTTCCGTGCCGGCACCGATCCTTCCCAGCTCCCCACGATCCTGGCCCCGGCCATCATCTTCGCTGCAGAGCTCAACGACGCTGATGCCGAGGTGGTCGGAACTCTTTTCGAAGACACGATCAACAATCGCCGGCTATGTGGTCAGGGAACGTGGGATCTACCCTCCCTGGTACGGGCCATGCGTGCCGCCGGCTTCGACGGCCCGTGGGGGGTGGAGATCATCTCCAACGAGCAACGTGCCCGACCGCTCGAGGAAGCGGTTCGCCTCGCCCGGGAGACGACGCTGCAGGTCTTCGCTGCCGCGGAATCCGGGGAGTGGCCGGATTGAAACCGTTAGCGGGTGTCAGGAACGATCATTCGTGTCGGCCTCGACACCGAGAAGCTTGGATCCACCAGGGTCTTTATCCGTTTCGAATGACCAGCGGCCAGCGGTTCGATCCCCTCGCTGACCAGTTCATCCAATGAGAGAGCGGTTGGAGCCACATCAGACCACGGCTCGCTTCGGCTGGCGAGGACCCGGAGGGCCTCTGGGAGGTCGGTCGAGCAGACATGGGCGTTGGTGCCGATGAGCTCGAGCTCTCGAAGTGACAGATCTCGAAGCTCCAATTCTGCGGGTTGCCCTTGAAGCCCGACCGCCACGATTCGACTACCTCGGGTGGCGACATCGAGGGCGGTTCGCAGTCCGGACACCGACCCCGACACCTCGTAGATCACCGTGGGGACCGCCCCGTGGTTGGCCAGTGCCTCGGCCAGCCCCTGTTGCCGTGGGTTCACCGTCACCGCAGCACCCATCGACCCGGCGATCGACAACCTTTCCTCATCCAGGTCAGCCACGACCACGGTGGCACCCAACTCATAGGCCGCATAGGCGAGAAACATCCCAATCCCTCCGACACCGATGACGACGGCCACCTCACCGCTCTGGAGACGGCCACGACGCATCGCATGCACGGCGATCGCCATGGGCTGCCCTAGGGCGGCGGTGTCACCGTCCAGGCCGTAAGGCTCGGCCCTGACACAGATCGAAGCAGGCACCGAGCAGAACTCGGCCAGACCGCCGTTCCTCTGCAGGCCCACCGTCGCATAGGACTGGCACAAGTTGGTCAGCCCTCGCTGGCACCAGTGGCACACACCGCAGGAGATACCGGCACCACTCACCACCAGATCTCCTACCGAAAACCCATCCACCTCCTCGCCCAGCTCCATCACCACGCCGGCTAGCTCGTGGCCCGGAATCATCGGGCCGAGGTGACCGGTTTCAGGGTGGCGCCGCTCGATGGGGAACATCGCCGGACCGTGGGAGAACTCATGGGCATCGGTTCCGCAGATCCCCACCGCTCGGACCTGGATCAGGAGTTCGCCCTCGGCCACCACGGGGCGGGCTACATCCTCGATTCGGATGTCACCTCTCCCGTGAAACACCGCAGCCCGCATTCGTAAAGGGCCTTCAGCTCTTCTCGCGCCGGCTCGCCGGTTCATGGCTCAAGATCGCGACAGGCTATTGGAGCACTTCGTCCGAGAGGGGGCTCCAAGCTCCGTTGCTTCGTCCGATTTGGTCACGGTGGTCCATTTCGGTCCGAGCAACCTGAGTGGTCGACGGAGACGCGCAGCGAGTCGTTTCCCACGAGCGAGCTCGAACGAGGGAAAGCAGACCAGCCTATGATCGGAACCGCTCCAACCCATTGAGAGTGTCGAAGGAGCAATGTGGGAGAACAGAGCTCTTTCGACAAGCAACAAATCCTGACCGCCGACGGTGTGCGCTGGAGCGGCATGAGCCTCCTCGTCGGTGGTTCCCTGTTCGTGTTGGCGACTTTGCTGCATCCCTCCGAGGAGACTCCAAGGACGATCCTGCAGACCGAACCGAGGTTGATCGGCTCCCATGCCGTCTACATAGCCTCTTCCCTGCTGATCCTTCTGGGGCTTCCAGCCCTGTATGGCACGTTGTCCGGGGGATCGGTGATCACTGCCCGCATCGGTTACCTGACGGCCTTCGTGGGAACCGCTCTGCTGGCGATCTCCAGTCAGTTCGGCTTCATCGCCCCCGTTCTCGCTGCAGATGCACCCGCCGCCATCGAGGAGATCACCCGGTACTGGCCTGTCGTCTTCTTCAACGCAGTCGCCGTGATCACCTTCATCACGGGTTATGTCGCATTGGGTATGGCGGTTTCCGCGTCGAGTTTCTTCGCCAGATGGGCAGGCTATTCAATGGCAATCGGCGCACCGCTCCACTTGGTGGGATCTGGTATCGCACTACTCGGCACACCTGCGCTTTGGTTCGTTTCAATCCTCGGCAGCATCGCGCTCGGCGCGGGTCTCGCCGGATGCGGCTATCGCATGTGGGCTATCCCGGCCCGTTAGCGGCACGCCCGGAGAAACTCGATCCACGAACCTTGGTCACCCGCCTCCACGACATCGAGGGTCTTTTCGGCTCGGCATCGGGCGATTGCCGTTCTTCCGCTCCGACGCGTTTCTAAGGAAGTTGTCCACCATCCAATGAGCCGAACGAGGAGCTGAGGCTCCAACTCATCGAGATGCTTGGGTTGCCGACCTGCTCTCTCCGCGGGACTGCCTGCAGGCGCGCCATCGACCAGGGGCGCCGAGCCTGATCATGATCAACGGCGTACCTCATTGCCCAGGCCGGGACATCATCACCTATCCGGAAGGAGATCGTCGGGAATGGGCTGTACGGTGCCGGGCATGACAGAGATCGGAACGGATTGGCGGGTGGTCGATGGCGTTGCGACGGCATGGTTCGACGCGCCGTCGCTGATCGAGGGGGCTGCGCTGGCCGGGCGCATCGTGGAGCTGTCGGCCGAGATCGTGGTCGACCTGCGCGCGACAGGCATGCGGGTGCGCCTCGACTCAGACGAGCACGCCGAGGCGGTGTCGGCGGCCGCGCGGGATCTCGGGCTGGCCGCGAACCCTGCCGTGCTGCAGCACCTGAGCGTCGTGTTCGAATCCGCGAACCCGACTGTGGTGAGGCGGTTCTGGCAGCGCGTGCTCGACTACGCGCCTGGGGAGGACGGCGGTTTGGCGGATCCGTTGCGGCGCGACCCCGCGATACGGATCCGGCAGTCGACGGAGCCACGGCCGCTTCGAAACCGCATCCACCTCGACGTGGTGCGGCCGGCGGCGGCGGTCGAGCAGGCGAGTCTTGGTGAGGCATCGGGACCGTTCGGGGTCTGTCACACCGACCCCGACGGCAACGAGGTCGACCTGGTGCCGGGCGCGGCGCTCGGCGAGAGGATCGGGACAGCCGACTGGCAGGCGGTGTTCAGCGCGATGGCGTGCTACCGCACCACCTCGCCGACGCAGCAGCGTGACCTGGCCGCCGCAGCAGCGGCGCTGGCCGACGACACGGGCTTCCCGCTGCTGGTCGACCTGCGCCCCGGGCTCGTGATCATCGACAGCGGTAAGGACCAGTGGGAAGACGACGCCCACGGCCTCGAGCTCGACTTCACCGACCTCGCCGGAAACCTCCAGACCGCTGCCCGCCAACTCGGGGCCACTGCGGATCCGGGGCTGCCGCGCTTCGCTCAGCTCTTCCTCGACGCCGCCGACGTCGCCGCAGTCCGCGCGTTCTGGGTCGCCGCACTCGGATACACCCACGACCGGCGAGCCGGGGTCAACGACATCCACGATCCGCGGCGACTGAACCCGGTGCTGGTGTTCCAAGAGCTCGATGCTTCGGAGACGGAGCGGCGCCGGCAGCGCAACCGCATCCACTTCGAGCTCGCGGTGCCGTCGGACCTCGCGCAGACGCGCCTCGCCACGACCGTCGCAGCCGGTGGCCGGCTCCTTGACGAGTCGGAGGATCGCTGGCGGATCGCCGACCCCGAAGGCAACGAAATGGTGATCGTCAGTGGGGCATGAGCTCGCATTCGGCTGAGCTCCACGCTTGGCGGTTTCTCGTCGACGAGCGCTGGATCTCCGCCGCAATCAGCATCGAACACGCACGCCACGCTTGAACGCCAGGGACGACGCGCCGTATCTAGCGACGGCTCGGTTGCGCCCGACGACGAGCCACATGTCCCCATAACGCGCGGCCAGAACGACGCAGTCGGAGCATCCTCGTGCCGGTGGGCGGCGGGGTCAGATCGTAGATCTCGACCCGGCAAACCAGTCCCAGCAAACGCAGTCACGGAAGATTGCTGACAAATCGCGGACAAACGACAACTCGCCAGCCCGCAACCGCCGCTGAAAAGCGCCATGACCAAGGCGATTGCCCGGTCAGTCGGTGTCGGAGGGCCGACACACACCCTGAGTACACGGCGAGGTCTGGGAGGTGGTGCGACCGGTGGGCGTCTGACCGGGCATAGGGCAAGGCAGAGAGCCTCTCATACCCCATCCCCAATGCGGAGCCTCTGACTCCTGGATGTGATTCCCAGCCCGGTGGGGGCCGAGTCCCCTGCTTCGTCAACCGCCCATCAGATCGCGGGCTGCGGCCATTATCGCAATTATCTCCGGCTCATCGAGATTCTGCTCCGTATCGACCACTGCAGCTGCCAGCACGAAAGTGCGCTGGTCGCGCTCACGTACCAGCCAGGAGGTAGCCGTCAGACCCGGTTCGGATCCGCCCTTGAAAGCGATGTACTCCCACGCCTCCGACGGAACACCCGGATTGAAGGAGAGGATCAGTGCCACCGGCTCCAGTCCCGGCTGGAGGGCCCTTTCCTGGAGGCGGACATGGAGCGTGCACAAGTCGGCAAGAGAAGCGAACCACTCGAGCCGGTCGGGATCAGTGGGACTGAAGAACTCACCAATCGGCAACGAGTCCGCCCGCACATCGGCGATGTCCTCAAGGATTTGACGCTGGCCCGAGTCATTAGCGGCGAGATACTTGGCCCGGAGCGCGGCCGCCCCGGACCCAACTTTCATGATCGCCCACTCGCGGGTGGTGAGGAAGGGAATGTTGAGCTCAGGTGCCGTGTGGCCGTACGCGACCTGGGTTGATTCGACTCGCTCGCGGCCCAGCAGATTGATCAGCAAATCGGTGGCGGTGTTATCCGAGTTGGAGATCATCAGCCTCGCCGCCTCACGGACGGTGATCATGGAACCATCAGGTTCGTTTTGAAGATTGCCCGAGGGGACACTCTTCAGGTCAGCGGTTATGACGATCTCGTCGGTCCAGCTCACCTCGCCCGCCTCAACCGCATCGGCCAACGCCCCCAGCACATACAACTTGAAGATGGAGCCGAGCGGTACCGGACGGTCGCTCTCTACCTCGAATATGGGCTGGCAATTCTCTTCCCACCACCTCGGCAGCCAACAGCGACGCCTTGCCATGCTCACCCAGCTGGGCAGCCGACTCCTCCAACGTCTGCGGCGGGTCATCGAGGGTGGGCAATTCCGCTGGTTGCACCTCGAGGTACGTGATGTGGTCTTCCGCATCAACGCCGATGATCAACAGCAGCTTGCTGGTGTCGGCCGCCTCGACGATGGCGGTCACCTCACGGGCCGATTGACTGACAATGTCAACCTCCTCGTAGGGACCATCGGCCCTGATCTCCGTCAACCGCGGAACAAAAGCAGTCTCGTAAGGGACCGCGGCAAGGAAGGCTTGATCCACGTGAGCTTCATACTCGACGGCATCGACATCGCCCCCGTTGAGCAGATCCACCACCCAAGTCAGCTGGGCGAGGAGAGGGTCCTCGCTGGCCGTGGTGGTCGGTTCGGCGATCGAAGTCTCGGGCGTCATCGCCACCGACGAAGGAGTGGTCGTCGACTCGTTAGTTGAGCCCGAGGCACACGCCGCTAATACAACGACGGCGACGAGCAGCCAAACGTCAGTGGACGTGGCGCGGGTTGTGATCGGTATGTCGAGATCAGTGACTACGACAATCCTCCAACGGCTCGGCCATCAACTTTTAGGACTCAATGCGTGGGTCGAGACTTGGGACTCGACTGCTACGGCGTACTCATTCGCTAGCCAATCAGAGACGGTCCGCCTTTGCTCAAGCATCCGACATCTCTACCGCCGTCGTTTTCAGCGATGCCCTGCCCAAAACTACTTCCTCTACACGATGTGCTCAGTCGGCAGCCGGTTTAGTCCATCGGTGACAGCTGCTCGGACATCACGTCCTCAGGGGTCTGCACCGAGTGCCGGACGGCCTCCCGGCGCGCGGCGAGGTCGCGTCTGTCTGGATCCCCCGCGGCAGCGCTACCAGGATCGGCGCCGGCTCGGTGCCGATAGGGTGAAACGCAGAGACCGAGCGGGGAGATCGACCATGGTCCTCGAGCGAGATGCGTACCCACCCGGCGTGCCCTGCTGGATCGACACATCGCAGCCCGACCCGGAAGCGGAGCACAAGGGGCGTCGATCCGGAACAATCCCTCCGCACGGCCCCTCAGGGAACCTGAACCCCTGACCCTTTGCATGCCATTCCTGGCGGGGGTTGCGCCGGGAGTGGCATGGGACCGCCTCAGGCTGCAACAAATGGCCTGGTCACACACCAATTCGCAGGGGTCGAACGCCGCTGGTTGCCGCAGACCGTTGCCGGGGCTCGCTGGAGGGGAATGGCCCTCCAACTGGAGGTTGCCCGATTTCCATCCCTGCAAAGAGGCGATTGGCCTCCTATGACGCGTGCAACCAGCGGACCTACGACGTCCCGCATGGCGGCGACGCTGGGGTCATGCCGGAACCATGCTCCGAGGCGACCGGCAATGACGGATACCCCGGCCATCAGAGCCACCCGACCCCAGGTTGGAAGCGTCGCCCACACCCGCTCCAGGGCGAGCTGCCCCACCGACACGATTGCAAGGACGCCGCCGGCGTACGCGAGAACCTCGGCAATCAGCGAGAGGCGCGATCGGCAGCGATGGAGGTGTCCGAGATGAACAACAGCTTGTCTCCGGCCTCAATGCGGGCCGACACCTGTGAGCCGGGCGTGCTCGTCCAGCGCCGCTCGGCCACCGACAGCTCGAATGGATGACAGCTCCCACGTCACAGAACACCCGATCGGCACTGGTGTCCCGTCCGATGGCGCAGCGACAGGTGTCCAGCTCATCGTTGTGCGAGTCGCTCTGACCTGACGAGCGGCCGCCCCCGCCACGGATGCTCACCGCCCAGCACCCTCCAGTTCTGTGTCTGGGTCCGTCCCCCGGGCGGTGGTTGCCGTTCACAGAACGAGCGCCCCTCCGTTCTGTGTCTCGTTCCTCCCTCGGGCGGTTGTTGCCGTTCACAGAACGAGCGCCCCTCCGGCTTGGTGTCAGCTCTCGATCCGGATGCGCGACCCACTCTTGCCCGTTCTGCGTGACTGGGGTGCGGAACAGTCAGCCCGGAACGGAAGGGTTCACCGGGTCAGCACCACCTTGAGCGCCCCTGTCTCGGCCGCCCGGGAGAAGACGTCGTAGGCCTCGATGAACTCGTCAAGGACGAACCGGTGGGTGACGAACGCCGTCGAGTCCACCCGTTCCTGCCGTACCAACTGGAGCAGGGTGGGCGTTGAATAGGTGTCGACCAGACCGGTGGTGATGGTGACGTTGCGGATCCAGAGGTCCTCCAGGTGGAGGGTTGCCGGCTTCCCATGGACGCCGACGTTGGCCACCCTGCCGCCGGGTCGCACCAGCCGGGTCGCCAGCTCGAAAGTGTCTGGCACACCGACCGCTTCGACGGCGACGTCTGCCCCGAGGCCATCCGTTTCCGCCATAACCAGCGCCACCGCGTCCTCGACCGCCGGGTTTATGGTGAGGTCGGCGCCGAAGCGTTCCGCCGCCTTGAGCCGCTGGTCGGCGAGGTCGATGGCGATGATCCGACTCGGCGAGAACAGCCGAGCGCCGAGGATCGCAGCCAACCCGATGGGACCGGTTCCCACCACGGCGACCGTTTGCCCGGGACGCACCCCTCCATTGAGCACACCGACCTCGTAGCCGGTAGGGAGGATGTCGGCCAACATCAGCACCGCCTCGTCACTGACACCTTCTGGGACGAGGTGGGTGGAGGTGTCGGCGAACGGCACCCGCACCTGCTCGGCCTGGGTCCCGTCGATCTTGTGTCCCAGGATCCAGCCACCGCCGCCCAGGCACTGCCCGTACATGCCGATCCGGCAGTACAGGCAGGTCCCGCAGGCTGTGATGCACGACACCAGGACCCGGTCGCCGGCGGCGACGGTTCTAACCCCGGAACCGACCGCCGTGACGGTCCCCACCGCCTCGTGGCCCAGGATCCTCCCGTCGGTCACCGCCGGTACGTCTCCCTTGAGGATGTGGAGATCTGTTCCGCAGATTGTCACCGAATCCACCCGGACCACTGCGTCGGTGTCGTCGATGATCTGAGGCTCGGGCACGTCCTCCCAGGACTTGGCTCCCGCTCCGTGAAACACGACCGCTTTCATGGCGTCTCCCTTCGTTCCGCCCAAGGATGGGCGGCGAGCTCATCATGCCCCGTAGTGGCGTCGGTGCCTAGGTCCTCCCGCGTGCACTCGAAGGACCTTGGTCACCTTTCGCCGCCTGGCCGCGCTCGGAAGCCGGATCGGCGCGAGTTGAACCCCCACAGCCGCCCCCGACCCTGACCTGCGGTTTCATGCCGTTCGTGGGGGTTGTATTCGGTGTCGGAGGAGTGACACACACCCTGAGTACACGGCACGTCTGGGAGGTGGTTCGCCGTGTTCCCGCGTAGCCACGGCGCTCCTATCAGCAACGGCCCGGCTTTGGTGGGAATTCAGCTCTTCTCGCGCCGGCTCGCCGGTTCATGGTTCAAGATCGCGACAGGCTATTGGATCACCGCATCCGGGAGGGGCCGCAAAGCTCCGGTGCTTCGTCCGATGATGGTTAACGGTGGTCCCATTTCGGTCCGAGCAGGTGGGGAGGTCGATGCGCGGCTGCGGGTCACCTCCTACGAGTGCGGGCTCGAACGACGGGAAGCAGACCAGCCTATGATCGGAACCGCTCCACCCATTGGGAATGTCGAGGAGCAATGTGGGAGAACAGAGCTCTTTCGACAAGCAACAAATCCTAACCGCCGCCGGTGTGCGCTGGAGCGGCATGAGCCTGCTCGTCGGTGGCTCCCTGTTCGTGTTGGCGACCTTGCTGCATCCCTCTGAGGAGACTCCAAGGACAATCCTGCAGACCGAACCGAGGCTGGTCGGCTCCCATGCCGTCTACATAGCCTCTTACCTACTGATCCTTCTCGGGCTGCCAGCCCTGTACGGCATGTTGTCCGGGGGATCGGTGATCACTGCCCGGATCGGTTACCTGACGACCTTCGTGGGAACCGCCCTGCTGGCGATCTCCAGTCAGTTCGGTTTTATCGCCCCTGTTCTCGCTGCGGATGCACCCGCCGCCCTCGAGGAGATCACCTTGTACTGGCCGGTCGTTTTCTTCAACGCGGTCGCCGCGATCACCTTCATCGCGGGTTATGTCGCGTTGGGTTTGGCGGCTTCCGCGTCGAGTGTCTTCGCCAGATGGTCAGGCTATTCAATGGCAATCGGCGCACCGCTTCACTTGGTGGGGTCTGGTATCTCGCAACTCGGCACACCTGCGCTTTGGTTCGTTTCGATACTCGGCAGCATCGCGCTCGGCGCGGGTCTCGCCGGATGCGGTTATCGCATGTGGGCTATCCCGGCCCGTTAGCGGTCCGCCCGGAGAGACTCGATCCCCGAACCTTGGTCACCCGCCTCTAGGACATCGAGGATCTTTTCGGCTCGGCATCGGGCTATTGCCGTTCCTCCGCGCCGACGTGTTTCTAAGGAAGTTGCAGCCCTCCCCGTGAGCCGATCGAGGAGCTGAGGCTCCAACTCATCGAGAGGCTTGGGTTGCCGATCTGCTCTCTGCGCGGAACTGCCTGCAGGCGCACCATCGACCAGGGCTCCGCTGTCTTGGACCTCCACGGGCAGTGGCCACATGGCGTACCGCTCTACTGATCCACAACAGACTCAACTGGCCGCGGAGAGGTGATTGGATCGGCATGACGATGGACGACAGTCCACGCATCATCTTCACGTCGAAATATGGTTGTCACGCGAAGCGAACTTGACACCATGTCGTCTCCGCCGCCGACCTTGAGTCTTTCCCGCTCGACCTCGACTATGTACGCCAGATCCGCCGTCGCAAACTCCGAGGTTCTCTCGAATGTGGCCTCACCGTCGCGAAACTGCGAAGCGGCGCGCTCAATGGTCTGAGCGACCAGATCCCATCCACGGACCGCCGGCCCAAACGGGTTGGCCAGGGTGACATCGTCGCGCCGAGAGAACAGCTTCTTCGCAGGCTCGGGGTCGCCCTGCCCGACAGCGGCCACCGCTCGGTGATATTGCTCAATGATCTGCGCTAGATCGGACGACGACATCACGTGCCTCCTGTCTCAGATGCTCGGAGATCAACGGAGATCGTCTAGTTGCGCCAGCTAAGCGTCAAGGGTCCTTTGAATTCGCGACAAGAACTCCTTGTAGACGGAGCTGGACTCTGGCGGCGATCGCTGGTGCTGGTGGCAAGTCTTGGCCCCTGACACGCGTGCGGCAGGATGCTCGGCTCTTGGCGCACCGCGAGCCGAAAGATGCCGCCTCGGCTCAAGCGCTCAGTCGAAGCTGTATGTCCCTTCCCAATGCCACAGCCCGTCCGCATCGGCCGAGACGTCGGCGTGGGCTTTGAACCCGGTAAACGCCCCGGTCCCGCCTGAGAAGTCCGCGAGGCCCTTGCCGGCCGCAAGATCGAGCACGACATGGCCGGCTGCGGTGTTGCCGGACCCGGCGTCCAGCACGACGTCGGTGTCCAGCGAGCCATCACCAGCTGCCTCTGCGTACACGACCTTCGAGTCGACGCCGATCTCCTCGAGGTTCGAAGACGTGATCGTGCAGAAGTCACCGGCGAGGCCCTTGTACTCCGAGCACTCCTTGGTTATGTGGAGCTCTCCGCTTCGGGACATAAACCCTCCTTCCAGCTAGCGGTCCCTCGTCGATCCGAAGGTGCGGTAAGAGTACTTGGGATCCACGCACCTAGGCTTGGGAGGCCACGGCGTCTCGTGCGCATCGACCCAGCCCTAGTTACACCACTCGATGGGACGTGAACCGTCGCAGCCATCGAGTCATCTATGGTCGCGAAGGAACCAGAGACTCGAGGGATCCGATGCAGGTGGCCGTCTTCGGTAATCAGCGAGCAACGGTTGCGCCGGACTGGACCGAAGAAACCGCGGTGGCCCTGGCCGGGGACGTGCTCATCGACGCTTCAAGAGGGATAGGTTCCAGTGCCCGGCTCACATTCATCGGGATTGCAGGTGATCTCGTCATCCGCGTCCCAACGGGTTGTCGGGTGCGAACCGACGGATTCCTCCTCTTTGGTGACGATGTGATTGATGTCGCCCAGGGAGACGGTCCCGAGGTGACCATTTCGAGCTACACCCTGTTCGGTGACGTGCGGGTCACCGACCAACCTATCTGATCTCAACCGGGGTCTTCTGGACAGCCTCGGGTGTTATGCCGCGCCCTTTGCCAGAAGGCGGCGTCCGGCCCAGGCGAGAACTGCAGCGACAACCAGCCCAGGTAAAGGGGGGACTCTGGCCAACCACAGTGCCCGCGCCTCGATCGGTCCGTACTCCCCCACCGTGCGGACCACGAAGAGCGCGCCCGTGACGGCGAGGCCCACGGCGAGGGCGAAGCGGAGGAAGGCAGCGGTAGGGCTGCGTCGGTGCAATGTTGGCTGGGTGTCAGCACCGCCCTCGCCTACAGCGGGTTCGGCCGGTTCCGGGGTGGCGCTCACGATCTGGCATGCCCCATGCCGGCTTCCCGAGCACGGATGATGGGCCCGGCTCGGTCTTGCACCGCCGTGAGTTGTGCCCGAGGGTCGCCCGCTGTGTCGGGATACGCCGCGCGATGATCGAGCGTGAAGCGAGCGCGCTACGCAGAGGCGGTGGCTACGGCACGTCGAAGGGCCCGAAGTCGACAGGACACGTGGCGCCCTCGGCCGGGGTGACCCTATCCAGCAGATACCGAGAGACGACATCCTCGGTGCATTGCGAGGGAATCTCGACGGAGGTATGGCCCCAGCCCTCCACCGTTAGCAGGGCCGAGTCCGGCATCAGCTCGTCCACCACCACTGCGTTCTCGTAGGCCGACGCCGGATCGAAGCGGATCCCCACCAACAGCACCGGGTTGGCGGTGGGGCGGTCGAAGGGCCCGGTGTAGCGGTCGGCGTCAAAGCCCTCCCACACCGCACACGGGCTGGAGAACCAGGTCCACATCCGGCCGAAGTAGCCGAAGCGGCGATCGGCCTCGGCGCCCGCCGCCGACCAGAAGCGGTGGTCGTCGGGGTTGTCGCTATCGGAGCAGAGCACACCGTAATGGCCCTCCACGATGTTGGGATACGGCGGCACGGGAGGGCGCCGCTGGGCGTTCCCCTCGAGCGCGACGAACCCCGCAGCCTCTTCTGCCGGGTTCAGCGCTGCTTCCAGCTCGGCGAGGAACTCGGCCAGACCGGGCCAGGTCGAGGCCTCGTTCAAGGCGTCCCAGGTCATCTTGATCAAATGGGCGTAGGTGAAGACGACCGTCTCCCCGGTCTCCGGGTCGACGTACTCGAACGGCTCCGACCGCAGCCGCTCGGCCAGGGCGGCGAAGCGGGCCGCGGAGTCCCCGGCGAAGGCGCATCCTTCGGGCCCGGCGGCGTCGCACAGCCGGAAGAACTCCTCCAGGGTCGCCTGAGCGCCGGCGGGGTTGCCCAAGCGGTTGTAGACCGGTTCGGTCTCCGCCTCGTCGCCCCGGCCCGTGGTCCAGGCGATGGGGTCCACCACACTGTCGAGCACCAGGGCCCGCACCCGACGGGGGAAGAGGTTGGCGTAGGTGATCCCCAGGATCGAGCCGTAGGAGTATCCGGCATAGGTGAGCTGGCGGTCGCCCACCGCCTGCCGCAACAGATCTAGGTCCCGGGCCACGTTGCCGGTGGCCATATGGTCGACGATGGGGCCACCCCGCCGCTGACAGGCCCGGTTGAGCGCCCGGTCGGCCCGCTCGAACATCGCCTCCTCCTCCGGCAGTTGTTGGGAAGGGAACCGGCGGGACGACGCGGAGTGCTTGCTCGAGCGATCGGAAACAGAGCAGCGGGGTGCTCCGGTGGATGCCTCTCGGGTCGAACCCGACCAGGTCGAAGCGGGCCAGCACCTCAGCGGAGTAGGGAGGGTCGTCGGACCCGGCAGCCCGAAGGACCATGTCCACCCCCGAGGTGCCCGGGCCCCCCGGGTTGAGGAAGAGCGACCCGATTCTCCGCTCGGGATCGCCGGCGGGGATCCGGATCAGCGCCAGGTTGATCTTCGGCCCACGGGGGCGGTCGTAGTCAAGCGGTACCCGGAACGTGGCGCACTCCAGGCTGGGCGCGACGTCGGAGTGGCATGCATGCCAGCGCAGCCTCGACGGGCGGGGGGCCGCCTCTACGGCGGGCAGCGGAGCGGCGATCGCCAATAGCAGCGCTACGGCGAGGAACGCGGTGGTCCTACGCATGGTCCCTCCCCTCGCTGGCTCCGTTGCCTCCGGCACGACGGGCCGCATCTCGCTCCTGGTAGAAGCCTACGCCTCGCTCCGGGTCAGATGTGTGGGTGCGGCGTCTCCGGCTCGTCCGACAGCACTTCAGGTTCCCTCATCGGTGCGCGCCGCGGCGAGGATTGTTTGTTCTTGCCGTAAGGCCTTATATTTTTTTTTTTTTTTTTTTTTTTTTTTCTTACCGGGCCTTTCTGAGTAGGCGGGTTCCCAGCCAGG
This sequence comes from uncultured Actinomycetes bacterium, assembly GCA_963758695.1. Lineage (GTDB taxonomy): Bacteria > Actinomycetota > Acidimicrobiia > Spongiisociales > DATADW01 > DATADW01. The sequence goes on along the minus strand of CAVWWM010000006.1, from coordinate 140,678 downwards.
CGAGCAAAGCTGCGAGCACCAACCCGGCAATGGCCAAGGGGGAGGATCTGCCCGGCCACTGTGCCCGGGCCCTCGCTCGCCCCGTACTCCCCCACCGCCTGCACCACGAACAGCGCGGCCGACGATGGCGAGACCGGCAGCCAGCACAAAGCAAAACGATACGCTGCCGACAAGGCTGGGTCCATGTGGGGTCGATTGCATCTCAGCCTCTCTCGCTCTCGGCTTGCCCTCGTCGACTTGGCTCACTCTCTGTTCAGTCCCATTCCGGCTGCTCGGGCGCGGATGATCGCTTCGGTGCGGTCCCGTACCAGGAACTGGTGAAGATGGTGGAGGCGGTTGCGAATGGTCTTGGGGCTGGTCTAAAGATGTCGAGCGATCTCGGGGTGGTTGATGGTCGGCCAGCAATTCGAGGATACGCCAAGTTTGGGTCGACCAGGTCTATCAGCGGCTGGTCGACGCTGGAGTGATTCTCCGGAAGCCGACGGTTGTTTGAAAGTCAGCGACCGGTGGCCGTCTGACCGGGCAGTCGTCTCAGCGATCCAAGCCAGCAATGTTGCCAAAACCGCCGATGACGTCCTCGATCCGGATCACCGCTGAGTTGAACCCCCACGGCCGCTCCCCCACTCTGACCTGCACCGATGTATCGCTCGTGGGGGTTTAACTCGGTGTCGGAGGGGGGACTTGAACCCCCACGTCCCTAAGGACACTAGGCCCTCAACCTAGCGCGTCTGCCTATTCCGCCACTCCGACGTGGGTGCGGGCCGGAGGCGGCCCGAGAAGGAAAGTATACCGTTCGAGGCCGCGTGCTCCCTCGGGGATGAACCACCGTGCCGCCCCGCTGAGGAGGCCATGTCCGGGGGTGAAGCCGTAAATACGGGAAGTTCGGACCACCGCCGCGTCGACCGAGCGGTAGAGAGGTATGAGGAGGGCCTGCTCGGCCACGGCCTGATCCACGTTGTCGAGGGCGGCAACCGCGTCGCTGAGGTCGAACACCTCGCTGAGATCGCCTCCCGACGATGCGAGGTCGGTCCCGCCCACACCGTCGATCCCCCAGCCGGCGAACTGGTAGCCGCCGTCCTCCGGCGAGGTGAAGAACCACTCGATGGCGTCGTCCACCGACCCGGCCGGCCCCGGTGTCGTCACCCAAGCCCAGGTCGCTGTCTCGAACGTGCCCGGAATCACCCGGTCGGCGAAGAGACTGGTCACGTCCAGTCTCTCCACAGTGACATCGATTCCAACCGCTTCAAGCTGACGTTCGATGGCAGCAGCCACGCGGCGGCGCGGCGGCGAGTCGCTGACAGACAGCACCAAGGACAATTCGGTTCCGGGACCGAGCCTGCGCTGCAGAGCCTTCAGCTGATCACGGGCGGCGGCTGGGTCGTGGTGGTACATGCTCCACGGCCCTTCCGGTCTGGCGCCCTGCGTCACCGCCGATGAGGCCAGCTCCTCGCTGGAGACTCCCGCCGCCTCGGCGATACGGGTTCTGTCGAGCGCCATGGCGATCGCCTTTCGGAACTCGAGTTCGCCCACGAGGGACTCGGGGTTGCGGATCTCCCGACCAGGACCCACTTCGAAGGCGAGATGCTCCCAGTCCTCGCCGGGCATCGCATATGTGGCCGCACCAGGAAGCGTCGCCAAACGTGTTGCCGAGCCCGGATCGGTCCCAATCACATCAAAGCGTCCTCGCTGGAATCCGTCCTCCAATGCCCTTGTGCCGTCGGTGAAAACGATGTCGAGCTGGGAGAGATATGGCAGCGAACGACCCGCCTCATCCTGCTCCCAATAATGCGGGTTCCTCTCCAGCAGCAGATGGCTGCCAGGTACGTGCGTATCGACACGGAAAGGAGCGGCACTCGGCCAAGAAGTCCAGTCTCCGATCGCATCGGAACCGGAAAGCGCATGAGACGGTAGGAGGAACGGAAAGGCCTCGAGCCAATCCAACGAAGGGCTGGATAGCCGGAACTCGACCCTCCTGTCCTCCCCCGTCACCGAGCCAGGCACCACCTCATCGTGAGCGGGGCTGAGATCATCGGCCACGTACGGGCCGGTCATCACCTCGTGTGTGAAGACGAAGTCGTCGGCAGTGACCGGTGTCCCGTCGTCCCATTTGGCTTCGGGGCGGATCCGAAGGATCACACGCAGAGTGCTATCAGCCATCACCCGGAGGTCACCGCTCTCACGGGTCGGGAGGCGAAGGACCAACCAGGGCTCGGGTCTAAGAGTCTCCGGGTCGAGCCGGAAAGGAGCCGCCCAGAGCAACGAACGGAGTTGCACGATCGCATCCGATCCATCGACCAGCGGGTTGAGCGATGTGGGACTCTCGACCATGGCCACCGTTGCTCGCCCGCCGGCAACGTCGGTCGGAACCCCGGTCGTCGCCATCGCCGGAGTAGCCGACAGCGAAAGGATCAATACCAAACAAAGGACGCGCCGAAACAAAGCCATATACGGAGAGACTCAGCCGAGGAGCCAGGCGAGAAGCATCGTGGTGATGCCGAACGCCACGCCGACGACCACGGTGAGCCGGTCGAGATTGCGTTCGACCACGGTCGAGCCGCTGGAGAGCGGGCCCATCCCGCCGCCGAACATGTCGGACAGGCCGCCACCGCGCCCGGCGTGGAGCAGGATCAGCACGATCAGGGCAATCGAAACGATGACCTGGAGGACGATGAGGGCGATGGTGACGACGTTCATGGTGGTTGCCCGCGCCACTCACTTGATCGGCGCGGAGAACACAAGTATGCCACCCCAGGCGCCCAATTCACAGCCGATGGCAACTATCCGACAAGGTCAGCCGGCCTGTCGCGCCACCGCCTCGGACGCCGCCGCCACCGCGGCCGGATCGCCCAGATAGAAGCTCTCGATCCGAGCCAACCGATCGTCGAGCCGGTAAACCAACGGGACCCCGGTCGGGATGTTGACCCCGACGATCTCCTCATCGCTGATGCCGTCGAGGTGCTTCACCAACGCCCGCATGCTGTTGCCGTGTGCCACCAACACCACTCTCCGACCCGCCCTCAGATCGGGCACGATCTGGTCGTACCAATAGGGAAGCATCCGGTCGACAACATCGGCGAGGCATTCGGTGGCGGGGACGGCGTCAGGCGGCAGCCAGTAGTAACGGGGGTCATGCCGGGGGTGTCTCTCGTCATCCGGATCTAGCGGCGGAGGGGGGACGTCGTAGCTCCGCCTCCACAGCAGGACCTGCTCGGCGCCGTGGCGTTCGGCGGTCTCCTTCTTGTTGAGCCCTTGGAGAGCCCCGTAGTGCCGCTCGTTCAACCTCCAGTGGCGACGGACGTCGATCCATGACAGACCCATCTTGTGGAGGACGATCTCGGCGGTGCGGATCGCCCGCACTAGAACCGAGGTATGGACCACGTCGAAGTGGTATCCCTCGGCTGCCAGCACTGACCCGGCGGTCTCCGCCTCGGCGATACCGCGCTCGGTGAGGTCGACATCTGTCCAACCGGTGAACAGGTTCTCCAGGTTCCAGGTGGACTGGCCATGACGGATCATCACCAGGGTGGTCGTCATGATCGGAGACTAGACAGGCACCCGCTTCCATCCCATGGGGCCCCCCAGCGGCATGCAATCGGGCGATCTCGTTACCGTGATCGGCTCGCGAGAGGGAGCAGATGATGAGCGAAGGTGACTTGCAGCTGCTGGCGGCAACCTTCAGCGGACCCGATGAGGCGACTCGGGCCCTGGCCACTTTGGTCCCGGCGCTGGGCGAGAACGGCATCACCATGGCGGCTGTGATCCGCAGGGAGCAGGACGGGGCAGTCCATTGGGCGGAGACCCACGATTCCGGCGCTGCCGAGGGGGCCGTTGTCGGGTTCGGTTTCGGGGCCGTGGCCGGGCTGTTGGGAATCATGCTGGGGCCGGTGGCGCTCCTCGGTGCCCCAATCGGCGCAGGGATCGGGGCGCTCGTTGCCAAGCTTCGTGACAAGGGCTACGAGGACGACGACCTCAAGGCGCTCGGCGAGGAACTGGCACCAGGCGAGTCCGCACTGGTGGCGAACGTTGCCGCCACCGAAGTGGAAAAGGCAAAGCGGCTGCTCGAAGAGCTCGAGGTCAGGCGGGTGGTGATCCGAGGCGTCGCCTCCGAGGTCGGCGCCATGCTCGACGAGGAAGCCGCCGTCCTACTCGACGCCGAGGCGACCACCATCGAGGAGTGACCAGGCACTAGTCGCGGACTTCTCAGTTCTTCCAGTGCCGCGGCGACCGATCAGTTCCGACTGCAAGCTTGAAGCGTCGCTAGCCGGCGACTGCGGTACCTGGCGAGACGAGCGTTGCGGTGATGACCTTCTTGATACCTGTGCCTATCACAGACTCGACGCCGAATCTATCCACCCCCAGAGGTACCCCGAGCCAACGGCGGAGACGAATGCGATGATCATGACTCGCTTGATTCGCTTCCACCGCTTCTGTCCCTCGAGCAGTCGGCGCTGCCGATCTTCCTCCAACATGATCCAGCGGGCGTTGTGCTCGGCACGCACCCTCGCCGGCACGTCATCGTTCGTGAATGGTCTCTCTGTCATTGTTCGATCATGCGATACGGGCCTACTCGTGCCATCGTCAGGATTGATGATTTCGACGCCGTTATCACGAGCCGGGAGGTGGTCGTACGAGGGCATCGGGCAGGGGGAATATCACCGACTATGAGGCACACAGACCTCGTGGCGCCCTCGAACTTTATGCCGCGCTCTCCATCTGGCACAGACCGCAAGGCCCATCGCCAAAGGTCGTCCACCCGTCGCAGACGGGGCAGCGCGTGGTGTGAAGTTTGATCATCAAGGATCATTGTCCGCAATCTCGCCCATTGGCTCATCCCCAAAGTTGAGGATTTCGGACGACGTGTCATACCCGCCTCGCAACGTCCGCGGATGTCGTGCCGCCCAATGAACGCTGACGAAGAGACTGTCCCCAGAGGTCCCCTGGTCAGAGCGCTCCTTTGGGCGTTGGTCCTGGGCACCGAATCGTGCCCTTTAGTTCCTCCAATATTGGATGACGGCGGCGAAGGTGTCGGGCTCGAGGGAGGCGCCGCCGACTAGGGCTCCGTCGACGCCTCGTTTCGCCATGAAGCCGGCGATGTTTCCCGGGTTGACCGAACCGCCGTAGAGGATGCGGACGGTCGCGGCGGCGTCATCGCTCCAAATCCTCGCGACAGTCCCTCGGATGACGTCGATCGTCTCTGCGGCGTCCTCGGCCGATGCGTTGCGCCCGGTTCCAATCGCCCATATCGGTTCATAGGCGATGGCGATCGAGCCGGCAGATTCGGTCGAGATCCCGCGCAGACCGGCTTCGATTTGATTCGTTACCACGTCCGCAGTGAGCCCTTCCTCCCGTTGCTGCAACGTCTCACCGACACACATGATGGGGAACATCGAATGGGCCAAGATCGCCTTCACCTTGCGGTTGACCATATCGTCGGTCTCCCCGAAAAGCTGGCGCCGCTCGGAATGGCCGGCGATCACGTAGCCGACGTCGAGCTTGGCCAGCATCGAGGGTGAGACCTCGCCGGTGAAGGCGCCCTTCTCCTCCCAGTGGCAGTTCTGCGCACCAAGGATGATGCTCATGTGGTCGGTCTCGATAACGGTCTGTGCCGAACGCAGCGCCGTCGCCGGCGGGCAGATGACTACATCGACCCGCTCGTAGCAGTCGGGGTCGAGCCGGTAGCTGAGCTTCTGCACCATCTGGATCGTCTCGAGATGGGTGGCGTTCATCTTCCAGTTCCCGGCGATGAGAGGTTTACGGTCCATCAATCATCCCCATCGCTCCAGCGCGGCAACCCCGGGGAGGGTGACCCCCTCGAGCATCTCGAGACCTGCCCCTCCTCCCGTGGAGAGATGCGAGACCCTCTCCTCCAACCCGAACTGGCGCATGGCGGCCACCGAGTCACCGCCACCAACCACGGTGAAACCCGGGTGGTCGGCGATCGCCTCGGCTACCCGACGGGTCCCTGCGGCGAACGAGTCCCACTCGAACACACCCATCGGACCGTTCCAGAACACCGTGGCGCCCGATGCGATCTCTGCGGCGAACCGCGCAGCCGTTTCTGGGCCGATGTCGAGCCCGATCGTGCCCGGCGCGAGGTCCCCGACATCGACCACCGAAGGAGTCGCGTCCTCCGCGAGACGGTCGGCGACGACGATGTCCGTTGGGAGCACGATCTTGTCACCGTGTTCGCTGTCGAGGATTGCCCTGACCTCTTCGATCCTGTCCCTCTCCAGCAGAGAATCTCCGACCTCCCGACCTTGGGAAGCGAGCAGGGTGAAGCACATCCCGCCGCCGATGAGCAGGACGTCGACTCTGTGTAAAAGCGAACCGATCACGCCCAGCTTGTCCGACACCTTGGCGCCGCCGAGGACGACGACGTAGGGAGCGTCCGGGGAACCGAGCAACCGTCCGAAGGCCTCCACCTCGGCCAGCAGGAGCGGTCCGCCAACCGAGCGAACGAGCTCGGTCACCCCCACCGTGGATGCGTGTGCCCGATGCGCCGAGCCAAAGGCATCGAGGACGAAGAGGTCGCCCAGCCTCGCCAACTGCTCGGCGAGCGAGGGGTCGTTCTTGGTCTCGCCTGCCTCGAACCTGGTGTTCTCCAACAGAATGACATCGCCCGGTACCGCCTCCGCCACCGCCGCCTCGGCGGCGTCGCCCGCCACAACGTCGAGCTTGGTGACGGGGAAGCCGCCAAGCTCAGAGAGGCGGTTACCGACGGGATCCATCCGAAACGCAGGATCAGGGCCTTTCGGTCTTCCCAGATGGCTACACACCGTCACCACGGAGCCTTCCTCTCGGAGCCGTTCGATGGTGGGAAGGCTGGCGACGATCCTGAAGTCGTCTGCCACCTGGCCATCGTCGAGCGGTACGTTGAGGTCGGCCCGCACCAGGACTCGCCGCGGGATGTCGACGTCGTCGAGGGTCGGCACACCGCTCAACCGCTCCCCCTCTTCTCCGCCGAGCGCGGCGAGCACCTCACCGAGCCGGATGGGATCGTGCTGGGGCCACTCCGCATCGGGGTCGTCGATCCGGGCGGCCGTCATCTCCCAACCCAGGGCGGCCGACTCGTGTCGATCGAGGATCAACTGGTCGTGCCCGGGGGGGACGGCGAGGACTCCATCGTGGGCGATGACCGCCCCCCCATCGACCCCTCCGTGTCGGCTGAGCACTTCTAGGTGATCGAGAGCCTTCATCCCCAGGGTCTCGCCGTCCTGGGTCATGAGGTTGAGAACCGCCACCCGTTGCGCCGGGGAGTGGTTGATCGCATCGGCGATCCCGGGAACGACCAGGACCGAGAGCACCGATGTGTAGAGGCTTCCCGGTCCGAGAATGATCTGGTCGGCAGCTTCGATCGCCTCCATGGCCTCGGCGTTGGCGGTCACGTCGCCGGGAACGAGCGACAGCGATTCGATCCCGCCGCGAGCCCGGGTGATCTCTGCCTGGCCTGAAACGGTGGTGCCAGCGACCCTGGCCTCCATGATGAGCCGCTGACAGGCGACCGGGATCACGTGGCCCACCGCGCCCAACATCGCCTCGGCGGCACGGATGGCCGAATCGAACCCGCCCAACAGGTCGCTCAGCGTGGCAAGGATCAGATTTCCCATCGAATGGCCGGCGACATCGCCCGTGTCGAAGCGGTGAGCGAAGACCTCGCCCCATACGGTTGGCTCCGGGCTCAGCGCCAATAGACAGCGGCGGATGTCGCCTGGCGGTGGAATGTCGAAGTCGCCACTCAACCGCCCCGACGACCCACCGTCGTCGCTCACCGTTACCACGGCAGAAATCGAGCCGGCGTAGCTCTGCGCCGCCTCCAGCACCCGGGCCAAGCCGTGACCACCGCCTAGTGCGACGACCCGGGGACCGCTCTCATCGAGACGCAGCGGCTCCAATTGCACCGCCGGCTCGGTGATGTTCACCTGTCGATGTCCCGGTGCCGGATGGTGGCCGCGATCTGATGCTCCTCGAGCCAGTGGCGCAACTCCTCGGCGAGTGTGACCGAGCGATGTCGCCCTCCGGTGCAACCGATGGCGATGGTGAGGTACGACTTTGCCTCCTCTCGGAACCGGGGAAGGAGGAACTCGAGTAAGTCCTCCACCCTGTCGAGGAAGGCGACGGCATCGGGGTTACCCATCACGTACGCGGATACGGCGGTGTCTTTCCCGGTCTGCGGCCTGAGTTCTGGGACCCAGTGGGGATTGGGAAGGAACCGGCAGTCGAATACCAGGTCCGCTTCGCGGGGGACACCGTGCTTGTACCCAAAGGTGACCAGCGCCACCTGCATCGGTTGGCTTACCGGCTGGTCGCGAAACCGCTCCTCCACCTGGCGCCGCAGCTGATGGACATTGGTGTCGGTGGTGTCGATGACCAGATCGGCGCCCTCCCGTATCTCACCGAGGAGAGCACGCTCGGCGGTTATCGACTCGGTGATGGTGGCGGCAGGCACCGGGTGGGGACGGCGACTCTCCGAGTATCGGCGCACCAGGGCGGCGTCATCCGCATCGACGAAGAGGACGGTGGTCTCCACACCGGCGGCACGCAGTCGGTTGACCGCGCCCTGTAGCTCGTCGGAGGGCAGCCCGCCCCGGGAATCAACCACGACCGCCAGACGCTTCCGACCCTCGGGGACGTCGTTGAGTGCCACGACGTCCCCCATCAACCCGGGAGGGAGGTTGTCGATCACGAAGTAGCCGAGATCCTCCAGGACCTTGGCCACTGTCGAACGTCCAGCACCCGACATCCCGGTCACCACCATGACCCTGGGTTGGAGCGGGGCGGTAGCGACTGTCTCGGGGTCTTCGATGGACGGAGTCACCACGTCAGCCATGGAGGGCAGCGTAGAGCGACTGGGCAACCCCATCGGGGACGACATCGGCCAGTTCTGCCATCTCAGCGGTGCGGAGCCGCTTGAGCGAGCCGAATCTCCTGAGCAGTGCCTTCTTCCGCACCGGACCCAGCCCGGGGACGTCGTCGAGCACCGAATCGATCATCGACCGGGACCGCAGCGTCTGGTGATACGTATTGGCGAAACGGTGCGCTTCATCGCGCACCCTCTGCAGAAGGTAAAGAGCCTCCTGATCCCGCGGGATCCGCAGCGGCTCGGGTCGGCCAGGCAAGTACACCTCCTCCATTTTCTTCGCCAGCCCGGCTGCCGGGATGTCGAGCCCCAGCTCGTCGAGGACCTTCTCGGCTCGCCCGAGCTGGCCGGCGCCACCGTCTACGAGGATGAGCGAGGGCGGATAGGAGAATCGCCCTCTCCTGTTGGGCGACTGATCCACCTCGCGCAGATAGGCGAGCAGCCGTCGACGGAGCACCTCTTCCATCGAGGCAAAGTCGTCCTGCCCTACCACGGTACGGACCCGGAACCTGCGGTAGTCGGATCGCTTGGGAAGCCCGTCTTCGAGGACCACCATGGAGCCGACCGTGTCACCACCCTGGAGCGTCGCGATGTCATACGCCTCGATCCGAAGCGGCGCCTCGGGAAGGTCGAGCACATCTTGCAGGCTTCGCAGCGCCTGCGCCCGGGCGTTGTGGTCCGACTGGCGGCGCATCCGGTGCCTGGCGAAGGCTTCGGCGGCGTTCGCCCTCGTTGTCTCCATGAGCCGGCGCTTGGAACCGCGCTGCGGCACCCGCAGCTTCACCGGTCCGCCCCGCCTCTCGGTGAGCCACGCCTCCCAAAGGTCGTGGTCGGGAGGCAGTTCCTCGACCAGAACCGTACGAGGCGGAGGTTCATCCCCGTATAGCTCACGCAATACAGAACCAAACAGCTCGGCGCGGGTGACATCTTCGACCCGGTCGAGCACGGTGCTCAAGTTCCCCACCACACGGCCCCGTCGGACCTTGATGACTTGGAGCGACGCTTCCAGCGGATCATCCTCGAGCGCCACGAGGTCGAGGTCCTCGGAGCGGTCGGTTACGACTTCCTGCCGTGCAAGGGCACGATCGACGTCGATGATCCTGTCGCGGAACCGGGCCGCCACCTCGTACTCCTGGACATCGGCTGCGGCGAACATCTCCCGTCGCATCCCGGCGATCACCTGGTCGGTGTCACCCTGGAGGAAGGCGGCCAATCCGTCGACGTAGCTCTGGTACTCCTCATCGTTCACTGCGTCGATGCATGGCCCCGAGCACTTCTCGATGTGATAGAGGAGGCAGGGGCGACCCATAGCCTCCTGACGGCGGAAGAGGCTGTCCGAGCAGGTGCGGATCGGGAAGGTGCGCAGCAGTTGGTCGAGCGTCTTCCTGATGGCGTAGGTGTGGGCATACGGCCCGAAGTACTGGGTGCCTTTGCGCCGCTTACCGCGCATCACCCTGGCCCGCGGCCATCGGTCCGAGCGGGTGATCGCCAGGTAGGGGTAGCTCTTGTCGTCGCGGAGCCTGATGTTGAACCTGGGCCGGTGCTCCTTGATCAGCGAGTACTCCAGCATCACCGCCGACACCTCGCTGTCGGTGACGATCCAATCGACGTTCTCGGCGGTATCGACCATCGCCTGCGTTCTCGCCTCGAGGTCGCGGGTGAAGTAGGTGACGATTCTCTTGCGGAGCGAATTCGCCTTGCCCACGTAGAGCACCCTGCCGTCACGGTCACGCCAGAGATAGGCGCCCGGGGCATCGGGGATGGTCGAGGTGACTGGTCTCTGCATCGCCCTAGAGGGTATTGGCTCGTTGAGGCTGGTCAGGCCAGTTGCAGACCGATAACCGGCGCCATGCGATCGAAATCGGCGTCGGCATGGAGCAGCGGCGCCTCGCTACGGACAGCAACGGCAGCCACCAGGCAATCGCTCAGGCTACGCGGGGTGATGCCTGATCGGCGGCAGACCTGGAAGATTCGGGCGGCGGCTTCATAGTCGAATAGCGGGCGAACCGGGAACAGCCGGCATCGGTTGAGCAAGCGCCCCAGCGTCCGGCTCTCATCCCTGGTCCGCGCTCCGGCGAGTAACTCCAACATGACGATGTCGCAAGTGGCCATGGGCGACTCATCGCCAATGAAGGCATCGACCCGTTGACAGACCGGCGAACCCGTGTCACGCAGGAACTCGATCCATGCCGAGGTATCGATCAATGTGGTCAAGATCCGGCCCGATCGTTGGTGCGATCGATCTCCCAGAGCCGTTCCATTCGGTCCTGTCGCATGGCGTCGAGATCGCCGGACCAACCTGTCCCTCGCATCGCCAGGGCCTCCTCGCGGCTCATCGCTTCGCCTGCGGCCCTTCGCAGCGCGAGGTCGACCGCCTCCCGCTTGGTGCGCACGCCGTACCGCTCCATCACCCGGGTGATCAGCTGGTCGTCGATCTCTATGTTGGTCCGGCCCATGGCTACACCACTATACACCCAATGGTGTAACCCGACGGCCCTATCTCAGGCGCCACCTCACTCCGAGTAGCCGTGGGAAGTGGCGCTGTTTGGCGAGCAAGGAGTCGTTGTTCGCCGCGCTCTGGGAGGGGCCGCGCTCCTCCATCCGCTCCAACATCCACCCAGCGGTCGCCGCCGCGTTGAGCAGGTCGGCCATGGTGCGGTGGTGGAAACGGACGGAGTCGCCCCCCGCGAGTTCGTCTGAGTACCCGCGAGAGAAGTAGCGACCGGGACGCCACATCACCTCGCCGTCGTCATCGAGCATCGGTGACGAGCCAGGCGCTGTCCAGACCGGATGGTTGAGGACCGCGGCGAGCACTCCCCCGGCACGAACTGCCGCGGCAGCTTGGGCGAGAAGCTCGGTTTCGTCCTCGATGTGCTCCAGCACGAGGGAGAGGCAAACCCCGTCGAAACTGGCCGGTGCCACCCAGCCGAGATCAGGCAACCGGGCCCGCACCACCGGGCCGTACCCGGCCGCCTCCTTGAGCAGGAGCAGGGATATGTCGGTCCCGATCACCCGGCTGCCCCGTTGCGCTAAGGCCGCCATGACCGCGCCCGAACCGCAACCAAGGTCGAGATACCGGTGGCCCGGCTCCGGGTCGAGCAGTTCGAGCACGAGTGGCCAGATCTCCTCCCGGTACTCGGGGTCGCGCTCCGATTCCCCCCGCCACCAGGAGTCGAGTCGCTCCCAAGAGGGTTCGGTCATGGTGCGGCGGTTGCGGGGTTCGGGACCGCCCGGCGCAGGTGACGGCGGCCGGCGAGAAAGGCCATGGCGTAAAGCGCGGCGGCGAGGACGAGAAGCGACCTGTACCCGACCACCAGGGCCAGATACTCGAGCACCCCGCCCACCATCGCCCCGAGCAGGTTGGTACCGAAGGCAGTGGTGGAAGAGGCAGTGTCCTTGAACCGCTGGGCGAAGACCAGGTTTGCCAGGTACACCGGGGCGAAGGCGAGGAGTGTCGCCGTAACCCATCTGAGGGCGATCGGCAGTTGGAGAAGCGCTTCCGGGGGAATCAGCCAGCCCACGGCGAGCGCGCCGAAGAGGAGCGCCCACAACACGGGGGGTGGAGGGAGCCGTCGCAACCGGGCGGTCTCCACCGCCAGGTAGACGGTGAGGAGGATCCCGGTGAACACCAGGGCGTTCACCACCCAGGTCGTCCCGAAGAGCAGGGCGAACTGGACGACGTTCTTCGTCTCGAGGAGGAGGAAGGCTGCTCCCATGAAGAACAGGTCGAGGTAGATGAGCATCGCCTTCATCGGCCCTGAGACGACACGGACCGCCACCACTGAAACCAGCAGGATCAGTGCCACCGCCGCCAGGTAGATCCCGGGGAGTCCCGGCTCGCGCAGGTAGAGGAACGGGCGGTCGTCGGTGACCGGTGCGGGAGCCGCCGCGGTCGGCCTGGATTGCGCCTCGGCAGGACAGTCGATGGCCTCGGGGTCGGTGGAGACCATCAGCGTGGCGAGGCCACCTGCGTTGCCCACCACCTCGACACAGGGGCTGGCGCCAAACACCTCCTCGAGCGTCCGGGAGAGACGATCGATGAGCCATTCCTCGCGGTAGTAGTTGTAGAAGGTGAGGACCCCGCCCGGTGCGAGCAGGTCCCGCGCCTGGGTCACCGCCTCCTCGGTGAACAGGAAGCTCTCCAACCGAAGCGCCGACTGCCCGGAGACCAGGGTGAGCGAGTCGGGCAGGGCGAAGATGATCATGTCGTAGTCGCCTTCGCTCCGCTCCATGAAGGCGCGCCCATCGTCGATGTGGACATCGACATCGGGGTTGTCGTAGGGCTGGTCGGGGTGCTTGGCCTCCCCTATCCGATAGATCTCGGGGTCGATCTCGACGGCGTCGACGGCAGATGCGCCCTCCTCAAACGCCAGGGCCACATCGGTTCCGCTCCCGGCGCCGATGATGAGCATCCGGTCGAGTGGGTGATCCGGTTGCAGCAGTTCGTATGGACGGAAATAGAGAGGTTCGATCTCGCGCCGCGCCTCCACGGTCGATGCGGCCTGGTGGGGGATCCCGTTGACGTTGATCCGGATCCACGGTGATCCGTCCTCCAGCACCGACTCCTTGGTCTCCACCTGGTAGTAGGGCGACCACGAGAGGCCGGGGAGGAATGTCTGCCAGGCAAGGGCGGCGACGATGGCGGCCGCCGGCACCCACTGGAGCCAACCACGTCCGAGGAGGAACACGAGGAGGGCGGCGGCAACGATCCCCCACACCAGCGGTGGTGCGCCGAAGAATGAAAGCGCGGCGAACCCGATCGTGCCGGCGATGCTCCCCAGGATGTCGAACCGGTAGGCCTGGAGGGGCTCGAACTTGGCGAAGGTGCGGGCGACCCCGTCTGCGATGGTGGTGAGGATGGCCGCGACAGCCAGGAAGATCAGCGGGAGCATGACCCATGGGGGCAGGCCGACGCTCTCGTACTCCCCGAAGTAGATGAGCCCGGCGCCGGTGCGATCCACCTTGGCCGGAAAGAGGGCGACGAACACCACGTACACCGCCAGCAGCAGCGGGGCGTATTGGAAGATTGGACGGCGGCGCCCCGCCCAGAGGAACCCGAGCCCGATCCCGAGGAAGCTCCCCAGCAGGACGAAGTTGGAGAAGAACGACAGGTAGACGACGTTCTCCCCGCTCCACCGGATCAGCGCCAGCTCCACGAAGAGCATCAGGAAGCTGAGGAGAACCAGCCGCACCCTGTCGGACATGGTGGGGCACGCTAGTTACGGACGAGAGAGGCGGGCGGCGGTCCGATTGAGGTGTTGTGAAGGCGATTGCCGGTGCTAGACCCCGGCCACGACCTTTGGCTCTCGATCTTTCCGTTCCCGGGCAAACCCCAGCACCTCGCGCAGGAACTTGCCCGTGTAGCTGTCTGGCACCTCGGTCACTTCTTCCGGGGTTCCGACCGCCACCACGCCCCCGCCCTCATCACCGCCCTCTGGGCCGAGGTCGATCACCCAGTCGGCCGACTTGACCACGTCGAGGTTGTGCTCGATGACCACCACTGTGTTGCCGGCGTCGACGAGGCGCTGCAGGACACCGAGCAGCTTGCGGATATCCTCGAAATGGAGCCCGGTGGTGGGCTCGTCGAGGATGTAGAAGGTGCGGCCCGTCGACCGCCGCCCCAACTCGCTGGCCAGTTTGATCCGCTGTGCCTCCCCGCCGGAGAGCGTGGTGGCGGGCTGACCGAGCCGGATGTAGCCGAGTCCTACGTCGTAGATGGTCTGCAGGATCCGAACGATCTTGGGCTGGTTCTCAAAGAATCCAAGTGCCTCCTCGACCGACATCGCCAGGACCTCGGCGATGGTGTGCCCCTTCCACAGGATCTGAAGGGTGTCTCGGTTGTACCGCTTGCCGCCGCACACCTCACAGGGGACATAGACGTCGGGGAGGAAGTGCATTTCGATCTTGATGGTCCCGTCACCCATGCAAGCCTCGCAGCGGCCACCCTTGACGTTGAAGGAGAACCGCCCCGGTAGGTAGCCGCGGGCCTTGGCCTCGGGGGTCGATGCGAACAGCGTGCGCACCTGGTCGAAGACCCCCGTGTAGGTGGCGGGGTTGGAGCGCGGGGTGCGGCCGATCGGCGATTGGTCTATGTCGATCACCTTGTCGAGCCTCTCCACACCGAGAATCCGGCGGTGCCTGCCGGGGAGATCCCGGGCACGGTGGAGACGGTGGTGGAGCGCCTTGGAGAGGATGTCGTTCACCAACGACGATTTCCCGCTCCCCGATACCCCGGTGACAGCAACCAGCATCCCCAGCGGGAACTCCACGTCCATCCCCTTGAGGTTGTTCTCCGCGGCTCCGACCACGGTGAGCGAGCCACCGATCCCGATGCGACGGGTCGCCGGTACCGGGATCGACCGCCTCCCCGCCAGATAGTCGCCGGTGATCGATTCCGGCTCGCTGATCAGGTCCTCGAGGCTCCCCTCGGCCACGATCCGGCCCCCGTGCTCCCCCGCCCCCGGTCCGATGTCGACGATGTGGTCGGCGATGCGGATGGTGTCCTCGTCGTGCTCCACCACGATCAACGTGTTGCCCATGTCGCGCAGCCGGATGAGGGTCTCGATGAGCCGCTGGTTGTCGCGCTGGTGAAGCCCGATCGACGGTTCGTCGAGGATGTAGAGCACCCCGACGAGGCCCGACCCGATCTGGGTCGCCAGCCGGATCCGCTGCGCCTCTCCACCGGCCAGGCTGGTGGCTCCCCTGGCCAGGGTGAGGTAATCGAGTCCGACGTCGAGCAGGAACTGAAGACGGGCCCGGATCTCTTTCAGCACCCGCTCTGCGATGTGTCGTTGTCGCTCGTCGAGTTCCAGGTCGTCGAAGAACTGTGCGGCGGCGCTGAGCGAGAGGGTGGAGACACGGTGGATGTTGCTCCCGCCCACGGTCACCGCCAGAGCGATGGGGTTGAGCCGGGCCCCCTCGCAGGCGTCGCAGGGGACCTCGCGCATGTACTCCTGGTAGTACTCCCGGGCGGAATCGCTCTCCGCATCGGAGTGGCGGCGTCGCAGGAAGGGGAGCACACCCTCATAGCTGGTGGTGTATTCGCGCCTCCTACCGAACCGGTTGGTGTAGGAAACCTTGATCGGCCGCTCGCCGGTCCCTTCCAGAACCGCCCGCCTCACCCTTGCCGTCAGCTTGCTCCACGGCTGGTCGATGTCGAACCTGAGGGTGGCGGCGACCCCTTCGAGGAGACGCTGGAAGTAACGACCCTTGGATCCCGCCCAGGGAACCACCGCACCGTCGGCGATCGACAAGTCGGGGTCGGGAATCACCAGGTCGGGGTCGACCTGGAACTTGGTGCCGATACCGAGGCACACCTGGCAGGCGCCATATGGGCTATTGAATGAGAAGTTGCGCGGCTGCAATTCCTCGAACGACGTACCGTCGTATGCGCAAGCGAGATGCTGGCTGAAGGTCAAGGTGGGACCGTCGACCACCTCCACTTTGGCCACGCCGTCGGCGATGTGGAGCGCAGTTTCCAGTGAGTCGGAGAGACGGCGCTCGATTCCCTCACGACGCACCAGCCGGTCGACCACAACCTCGATGGTGTGCTGGACATATCGGTCGAGCTTGATGTCGTCGGTGAGCTCGTGGATCTCACCGTCGATGCGCGCCCTGCTGAACCCGTCTCGGGCGAGATCCGCCAAGAGCGTCTCGTACTCCCCTTTGCGCCCTCGCACCACCGGAGCGAGGACCATGAAGCGAGTCCCTTCGGAGAATTCGAGCACCCGGTCGACGATCTGTTGAGGGGTCTGCCGGGCCACCTCTCGACCGCACTGCGGGCAATGCGGGATCCCGATCCTGGCGAAGAGCAGTCGTAGGTAGTCGTGGATCTCGGTGACCGTCCCCACAGTTGAACGTGGGTTGCGACTTGCCGTCTTCTGATCGATCGAGATCGCCGGGGAGAGCCCCTCGATGAAGTCGACATCCGGTTTGTCCATCTGCCCTAGGAACTGACGGGCGTAGGCGGAGAGGCTCTCCACGTAGCGCCGCTGCCCTTCGGCGTAGATGGTGTCGAATGCGAGGCTGGACTTGCCCGAACCTGAGATTCCGGTGAACACGATCAACCGATCGCGTGGCAGCTCCAGCGACAGGTTCTGGAGGTTGTTCTCGCGGGCTCCCCGGATGACGAGCTGGTCAGTGGACATCGGCGCCCGAGGTTACCGGGTGGAAATGACAAGCGTGTAGGCAGCTTTGGCGAGTCTTCGCGACTCTCGTCAATCGCCCTGCTCGGCGCCTCCCACATCCATGGTGGCCGGCATCACGTCGTGGCGGCGCTTGTTGATCTGGACGAGCAGATCGGCGAGCAGACCGACCAGGGCCAGCAGAGCGGCCAGACCGAGCAAGACGAAGGTGTTCCCCGCCACCCTGAAGTCCTTGGTGACCAGGTCGTAGACCAGCTTTACGAATCCGATGCCTCCGAGCACTGCCGCCGGCGGTCCGAAGACCCGGAGCGGCTCGTAGAGCAGGACCATCCGCACCACCTGGAGCAGGTAGCGCCTGGTGTCTGCCCACCAGTGGAACTTGGACTCCCCCCTTCGGGGGAAGTAGTCGATGGGGACGTAACGCACCGAATAGCCATTGGTCAGAAAGGCCATGGTGAGGGTGGTGACACACGAGAAACCGCGGGGCAGCAGATAGAGGAACTGGGAGCCGACATCCCGCCGGAAGGCGCGGAACCCCGAGTTGAGGTCGGGTATCCGTACCCCGGCGAGGTATCCGGCAAGCTTTCGGATGAACCATTTCGCCGGTGCTCGGAGAAATCGGACAGTCCCCTGCTCCGAGGTCCGGCGCGCCGACCACCTGGTCCCAACCGTCGAGCTCGCCAACCAACTCGGGTATCTGGTCGTTGGGGTAGGTCATGTCGACGTCGGTCCACACCACCACCCGGCCCCGAGCGCTCATCGAGCCGAACTTCCGCGCCGACCCTGTCCCCCGATTTTGGGCGAACCTGATCAACCGGATGTCTTCCCGACCCACCAACCGCTCGGCGGAGTCGTCGCTCGAGCCGTCGTCGACCACGATCACCTCGTAGGTGAGACTCGAGGCGTCCATCGACTTGTGGATCCGCTCCAACTCGTCGTCGATGTTGTCCGACTCGTTGAACACGGGAAGCACGATGCTGACATCGAGTTCGGAGGGGGAAGACGGCGACACCGTCAGAGAGGTTACTGCCGAGGTGATCCGGTCCTGGGTTTGGTCGTAGCGGGGCGGTGAGCGACTACCTGGTTGCCTCGGCGGCGTCCCGCATCTCGCGCCGTAGCTCGTTGACCTCGTCGCGCAGCCGGGCGGCGTACTCGAAGCGGAGATCTTTCGCCGCCTCGTGCATTTCCTCCTCGAGGCTGAGGATCAATCGGGCCAGGTCGTCGCCGGCGAGATCGAGGGTGCGACGGACGTCCACCTCCCGCCGCCTCCGTTCGGCGGCCGGAGCCTGGTTCGACTGGAGAAGCTCGAGTATGTCTGAGACCCGCTTGCGAATGGTCTGCGGGTCGATCCCATGCTCCTGGTTGTAGATCTCCTGGAGGTGCCGGCGCCGGTTGGTCTCGTTGATAGCGCGCTGCATCGAGTCGGTCACCTTGTCGGCGTACATCAGGACCTGTCCGTCGACGTTGCGCGCCGCCCGCCCGATGATCTGGATGAGGCTGGTGTCGGAGCGGAGGAAGCCCTCCTTGTCGGCGTCGAGGATCGCCACCAGCGAGACCTCTGGTAGGTCGAGCCCCTCTCGCAGGAGGTTGATCCCGACGAGGACGTCGAAGTCGCCCAACCTCAGTTCGCGCAGGATCTGGACCCGCTCCAAGGTGTCGATCTCGGAGTGGAGGTAGCGGGCTCTCACCCCCATGTCGAGCAGGTAGTCGGTGAGGTCCTCGGCCATCTTCTTGGTCAGCGTCGTAACCAGCACCCGCTGATCATTCGCCGCCCTCTCCTTGATCTCGTGGAGCAGGTCGTCGATCTGTCCCTTGGTGGGCCGCACCACAACCTCAGGATCGACCAGGCCGGTGGGCCGGACGATCTGCTCGACCACCGTGGGTGTCTGTCGCAACTCGAACGGCCCCGGGGTTGCCGAGAGGAAGACCACCTGGTTGGCCCGCTCCAGCCACTCGTCGAAACGGAGTGGTCGGTTGTCCATCGCCGACGGCAGGCGGAACCCATGCTCGACGAGCATGTCTTTACGGCTGCGGTCCCCCTCGTACTGGCCCCCGATCTGCGGGATCGACACGTGGCTCTCGTCGATAACGGTCAGGTAGTTCTTGGGGAAGTAATCGAGGAGCGTGTACGGCGCCTCGCCGGGGGAGCGTCCGTCGAGATAGCGGCTGTAGTTCTCGATTCCCGAGCAACTCCCCACCTCGCGCAGCATCTCCAGGTCGTAGTTGGTGCGCATCCGGAGCCGCTGCGCCTCGAGCAGCTTCCCGGCCCTCTCCAGCTCGGCGAGCCGCTCGACCAGCTCGCTCTCGATCCCCACGATCGCCTTCTCCATCCGATCCCGGGCGGTGACGTAGTGCGATGCGGGGAAGACGAACATCTCGCGCAGTTCCTCGACCACCTCGCCGGTGACCGGGTCCATCCGCAGCATCCGGTCGACGGTGTCGCCGAAGTACTCGACCCTGACCACGGTCTCCTCGTATGAGGGGAAGACGTCGAGCGTGTCGCCCCTGACCCGGAACCGACCCCGGGTGAGCGCGATTTCGTTCCGCTGGTAGTCGATGTCCACCAGACGTCGGATCGCCGCCTGCATCGGGTAGTCGACGCCCTGGACCAACCGGAGAAGCTGGCCGGAGTACTGCTCGGGCGAGCCCAGGCCGTAGATGCATGAGACCGAAGCCACGATGATCATGTCGTCCCGCACCAGCAGCCCAGACGTGGCGGCGTGGCGGAGCCGGTCGATCTCGTCGTTGATCGTGGCGTCCTTCTCGATGTAGGTGTCGGTCTGCGGGAGGTACGCCTCGGGCTGGTAGTAGTCGTAGTAGGAGACGAAGTACTCCACCCGGTTCTCGGGGAAGAACTGACGGAACTCGTTGGCAAGCTGCGCCGCCAGCGCCTTGTTGGGGGCGATGACCAGAGTGGGACGCTGCACCGCCTCGATGGTCCAGGCGATGGTGGCCGACTTACCCGATCCGGTTATCCCGAGCAATGTCTGGAATGATTCGCCCCGGTTGATCCCCGCCGCCAGCTCTTCGATCGCCTTGGGCTGATCGCCAGCAGGGCGGAACTCGGAATGGACGGTGAACGGCGGCACTTCCTGAGGATACCGGGGGCGAATGACAAGCTTGTGAGAAGGAACGAGTCGGAAGACGGAAGGCGGAAGACGGAAGGCGCGGCTACGGGTTGCGCAGCTGAGCGAGGAGCTCGTCTATCTGGGTTGCAAGTGCTGATTCGGTGACGTCGTTGATAAGGACGTGATCGGCCCAATGGAGCCAATCCTCAGAGGAGGGTTGCGAGGCCATGCGGCGTTCTATGTCGGGGAGCGACATGCCCCGGAACAGGAGGCGCTGGATTCGAGTCTCGAGCGGGGCGTCGACAACCACCCTCGTCCAGCCGTCACCCATGAAGTCGGTGAGGAGGGGTATCTCGACGGCCTACATCGCCCTGACCGATCATCTGCTCGATCCGAGATCGGATTACGGGATGGGTCAGCGACTCGAGGGTGTCGAGCTCATCTGAATCGTGGAATACGATTGCCGCCAGCTTGGCCCGATCGATTTGGCCGTCGGTCACCGCATGTGGCCACCGAATTGCCACCGCCTCGGCGGCACTACCGCCCGACCCGAGCACCTCGTGACCCACCTGGTCAGCGTCGATCACCTGCACACCGCGGTCGGCCAGGAGCCGGCCGACAGTGCTCTTTCCCGACCCGATGCCTCCGCTGAGAAGGATCCTGACTCTCAGGCCCACCCTCGCGGACTGTAGCCTGATGGCATGGTGACAGTGGCCGCCAACCCTTGGCGCGACCGGAGCATCCGGCTCGCTCGGATCACTCTGTGGGTGGCGCTGCTCATCGGAGCGGGATTCGATATCACCTACGGCGTGCTCAACCCCTCAGAAGACATGATGTTGACTCTTGTCGCGGCTGCGGCGGCCACCGCCTACGTCGTGGCGGTCACCGTCATCCCGCGGCATGCGTTGCAGCGCACTTTGGTAAGGGAACTTGCTGCACTTCTCGGGGTGGGGTTGGTGATGGTCGCGGTCGGGCTTTCTGGTGGGTTGACCAGTCCGTATCTCCTGTTGTCCGTGGGGCCCTCGCTATTGGGCGCGACCACAGCCGGGCTCCGACTTGGAATGTCCACGGCATTCCTGTCAATACTTTCGCTGACGGCGGTGGGCGTCCTCACGGAAGCTGTGAGTATCGAACAACCACGCCCGATCGACCAGTGGGTCCCGCTTGCACTCTGGTCAGGGCTCTACCTGATTGTGGCGGCCGCTTTCTCCTACGCACGCCGCCTCCTGATCGATCAGGAGAGGCAAACTGAGGCCTACGCCACCGCCTCCGAGGAGGCGTCACGACGACTGCAGAGACTCGATGATACGAACCGCCTGCTCACCGAGCTCGCCTCGATCACCGACTCTTCGTCGTTGAGCCCGATCACAATGGCAGCATCGGTGCTCGATACCCTCGCAGCCTCACTTCCGGTGAATGGCGCCGTTGTGTCGCTTCTCGGCGGGCAAGGGCCGGTCGTGGTGGCGCGCCGGGCACCCAGCACGGTCGATTCGGTGGAGACGGCGATCCCGCTCTCCCTTGGCGGACCAACAGTCGGTGAGGTGGTGCTCGCCACCGACGAGGAACTCGAGCGAAGAAGAGCGTGAACAGACGGTCGAGCTCCTGCGACCGCTTGCTCTCGGGTTCTCCAACGTGCTGTTGCTTCAAGACATCACGCGCAACGCTATCAAGGAAGAACGGGTCCGGCTGGCGAGGGAGCTTCACGACGAGATCGGTCCATCACTCGCCTCCCTGGGTCTGGCCTTGGATGTCGCCATGGTCCAAGGTGTCGAAGACCCAACGCTCGCCGGCAACCTCGAGCGTCTCCGCTCGGACGTATCGATGCTGGTGGAGGAGGTCAGGGCCACCGTCGCCGATCTGCGAAGCACGGGTGCCGAGAGCCTCAGCCAGGTTGTACTCAAGGCTGCCGCAAGGGCCGTGAACGGAACCGATGTGGTTGTTGATTTGAGGGAGAACCGGCCGCCGCGACCGGCGATCGCTGGGGACGTCGCCGCCATCGTCACCGAGGCGATACGCAATGCTTTGATCCACTCGGGATCCGAGAAGGTTCGCGTCGAAGGGGACGTCGATTTCGAGCGGGGTTGGGTACAGGTGAGCGACAGTGGAAGGGGATTCGATATTGAGGCGGTGCCAACGGGCCACTATGGATTGATGGGGATGAGGGAGAGGGCGGGGCGGATGGAAGCGCAACTCCAATGTGAAAGCGGTCCCGGAGGAACCACGGTGCGACTGAGCTGGGGTGGATCGCCATGATCGACGTGATCGTGGCCGACGACCACCAGATGTTTGTCGACGGGGTCACCCAAGCCCTCAACGCATTACCCGACATGCGCGTGGTTGGCAGAGTGGGTGACGGTGAGGCGCTCATTCGGCTTCTCGCCAGTCGGAACCCGGATGTCCTGTTGCTGGACATCGACATGCCGGGCGCAACCGGGCTCGAAGTCCTGGAACGGCTCGAAACGCCACCACCGACACTGGTCGTCTCAATGCACGTAGCCGACGGTGACCGTATAGCGGCGATGGAAGCCGGCGCTATGGGCTTTCTCTCCAAAGGGGTGCCGTTGAGCGATCTGGCGGCGGCGATCAGGGCCGTCGAGGCGGGCGAAGCGCTGGACGACGCCGGCACATTGTCGGATGTGCTCGACCGACACAGAGCGGCGCGGCTCGACCCAGGAGCGGCGGCCCTGACCGAGAGGGAGAAGGAACTACTCAGACTTCTCGCCCAGGGGGTCACCGCAACCGATGAGATGGCAGAAGCCCTGTTCATCTCCCAGAAGACTGTGAAGAACCACCTCGCCAACATCTACGCAAAGCTGGGGGTGAGCGACCGGGCGCAAGCGGCGGTTGAGGCGATCCGGTTGGGCATCGTCACCCGACGAGATTGACCCTTCGATATAGGTCGGGCGACCTATATCACGGGGCTCAAGCCGATGATACGGTGACGCGAACCGGAGTCGGAGGAGGTCTGTATGGCATTTTGGACTCATTTGGTATCAGGGTGGATCAGGTTTCGGGACAGCGATCTCGGCGCCAGCCTCGTGGAGTACGCCCTGCTGATCGTGGTGATCGCATTGGTTGCTGTGGCTGGCATGGTCTTGTTGGGGAACGCTCTCGACGTGCAGTTCGGCAGCATCGCCGACTCGGTTGAGGGAGCCCCAGTTCCCTGAGTAGCACGAATCGCGACTCCGAACCGATGTGAAGGCAGAGGCCGGCCGGGATACAACCCGGTCGGCCTTTTGCTATGTCGAGAGCTCCTATTCGGACAGGTCGAGAGCGTGCACCGCTTGCGATGCGGTTCGAGGCTAAAGCCCCGAAAAAGCCTGCGACAAACTGACCGCGGCAGGCCCCAGCAAGATCACCAAGAGTGCTGGGAAGATGCACAACACCAACGGGAACACCATCTTGACCGGTGCTCCGAAAGCCTTTTCTTGAGCCCGCTGCCGACGTTTGTTCCGAATCTCATCCGCCTGGATCCGGAGCACGCGAGCGATCGATACCCCGAATGCCTCAGCTTGGAGCATGGCGAGTAGAAACGACCGCAACTCGTCGACGTCCGTACGGTCGAGCAGGTGCCGCATTGCGTCGCGCCGGCTGACGCCGACCCTGGTCTCCTGCAGCATCCGGAAGAACTCCTCGGAGAGCGGACCAGGCACGGTGGCAACGACCCGGGCTAACGCCGAATCGAACCCAAGCCCCGCCTCGACGCTGATCACCAGGAGATCGAGAACGTCAGGCAGCGCGTTACGCATCGCCACGCGGCGCTCTTCGATACGGCGCTGCAACCAAGCATCGGGGAGCAGGATCCCGGCGAGAATCGACAACGCCGCCAACACGAACCGCATCAGTCCATTGACCTGACTCAGCGCCAATGCCGCCATAGCTACACCCGCCACGATCAACATGACCTTCACGACAACCCAAGCGTTGGGGTCGAGGCTGCGGCTGACTCCGGCTAGGACCAGCTTGCGTTGGGTACGCCGGGCGAACCCCGACGGGGTGAATCGGCCGAATAGTCGACCCGCGCCGAGGAATATCGGTGCGATAGCCCGCTCCACCATGGGCCGGCGAAGCGTCTGCTCTCGCAAGGTTCCATCACGGAGGCTTGCGCGGCCGTAAAGCGCCAACCGGCTGGTCGTAGATGAGGCTCGGGCACGCACCACCCCACCGCCCACCCAGATACCGAGGGCGGCGACCGCCACGAAGACCAAGATAACGGCGATCAGCAGCGACCACTGCACTTCACACCTCGATCTTTACAAGCCGGCGCAGCCACAAGATGCCGACGACCATCAGCAGGGCGGCGACCGCCAGCGCAACAACACCGATCGGGTTGGTCAACAGAGGCTCCAGGAAGTTGGGGTTGGTGACAAACAAGAAGGCGAAGAGGGCGATCGGGATGAAAACCAGTACCAGCGCGGAGATCCGACCCTCGGCGGTAAGTGCTTTGACCTCACCTCTCAAGCGGTTACGCGCCACCATCGTGTCGGCGACGGTCTGGAGCACCTCGGAGAGGTTTCCCCCCACCTCGCGCTGGATCTCGATGGCCATCACCGTCCATCGGAAGTCCTCGCTGCTCATCCGATCCGATACGCCTTGGAGCGCCTGGACCGCTGGGCGGCCGAGACGTGATTCGGCCATGGCGCGTCCGAATTCGCGACCTGTCGGGTTGGGCGATTCGCCGGCGACCGACTCGATCGCCTGAACCAACGAATACCCGGCCCGCAAGGAAGTCGCCATCAACGTGAGAGTGTCCGGAAGCTGCTGCTCGAACTTGCCCCGTTCGCTTCGCCCTGCGCGCTCGATAAGAGCGAAGACAATAAGAACCGCCAGGAGGAAGATTCCAGCTCCCCAAAGCAATGACCTCATCACCACTGCCACCAAGCCACCGGCGACTGCAGCGAGGGCGATGGCTGCGGCGATCGCCTCACCGGGGCGAAGCAGGATGTTTGCCGAATCGAGCGCCGTATTGATCGCACCGGTCAAACCGCGCCGTTGTGCAACAGCCTCCGCCTGTGCAGAAAGGTGACGGAATATTGGAAGCCTGCTCAGGATGCCGCCACGCTCGACTACCGGCTCGGGCGTTCCGTAGGCCCTGAGGCGACCTCCGAGCCGCTCCTCGTCTTCACGGCCCCACGCCAAGATGAGGACGAACATGGCGACAACGGCAAAGGCGGCCACCGCGATCAGGATCCGCAGCGTGTTTGGGCTGGCGGGAAGGCTCGATGTCCGGTAGTAGGTCGAGGGAGGGACAACCACAGTCGTCGTTGGAGCCGGCACGGTCGTGACCAGGAAGCCGGGCACCAACACCTTCTCAGTATCCTCGAGGTCGTCGCCATATTTGGCGCCGAATGTGACCTCCTTGTATCCGGACTCCGCTGCAGTGAATCTCGCCACTACGCGGTTAGCGAGAGTGCTCCCGATTTCCTCGAACAACCCGAGCAACTCTTCGCGGTCCACCGGTGTGTAGACGCCGCCCGTGGCATCCGCCATGCGCTGCAGGGGCTCCTCGTTGAAATCCGAACCGACGATGCCGACACTGAAGATGGTCATCTCGACGTTCTGTGCCTCAGCGATTGCCTCGTCGAGGGTGTGCGTAGTGAAACGATCGGTATTGACACCGTCCGTTAGGACTATGGCGTTGGCGTCGAGACTTGGTTCAAAGGCAAACATCTCCGCAGCCTCGAATACGGCGTCGTAGAGCCGAGTCTCGCCGCCCAGGACTTCGATCTCCTCAATGAAGGTGCTGAGTTGGGCGACGTCGGAAGTGAAGCCCAGCTTGTCAAAGGTTGTGGGCCAAATGCGATCACCGCCACCTCGTCCTGCGGCCGCTTCTGCTCGACGAAGGCGAGGGCTGCTTCCTTTGCATCGGCCAGCTTGCTGCCTCTCATGCTGTTCGAGGCATCGATCACCAACACGACACCCGTTGTCGTGGTGTCACCCATCGCGGCGATTGATTGGATTCGATCCGATGGAACCGGCTTGCCATCCTCGGTGATGGTGATCAGTTCGGGGTCGAGCGGATCAAACATATCGACTCCGACTATCTCCATGATGACGTCTGGGTAACGGTCGATGTCGAGGGTCGAGATCTGGATTCCGGGTTCGGGCTCGACATCCTGAGCCGCGGCGGGGTTAGCCGCAATGACCCCGGCAACCGCGGCCAGCATGAGAACGACTCGGAGTCGTTTCATTGGACGACTGAGAAAGAGTCGCTTCGACGCACCAGGGACTCGGCGTCGAATGCGTCCAATGGCACGTCGATACCGACGTCGAGAAGGTGGTCGAGGAACTCGGGACGGCGACCGGTCGCCTTGAGACGGCCGAGGAATCGCCCGTCCTCATCAATCCCCATCCCGTAGTCGAATAGAAAGAGGTCACGCAGTTCGATCTGGTCGCCGACGATGGCGCCCACTTCGGTCACATGGGTAACGCGCCGCGAGCCATCCCGCAGCCGGGATATGTGGATGACGAGGTGGACCGCCGACGCGATCTGCTCGCGGATTGCGCGAACCGGCAGCTCGAAACCGGACATCAGAACCATGGTCTCTATCCGGGAGAGCGAGTCGCGCGGTGAGTTGGCGTGGACCGTGGTCAGCGAACCGTCGTGGCCGGTATTCATCGCTTGGAGCATGTCAAGCGTCTCTCCGCCTCGAACCTCGCCCACCACAATGCGGTCGGGCCGCATCCTCAGTGCATTCCGCACCAGGTCGCGAATCGTCACTTCGCCCTTGCCTTCAAGGTTGGCGGGGCGCGACTCCAGACTGAGCACGTGGTCCTGATGCAACTGGAGCTCGGCGGCGTCCTCGATGGTGACTATCCGCTCTTCGACCGGGAGGTATGAGGAGAGCACGTTGAGCGTCGTCGTCTTGCCAGAGCCTGTTCCGCCGCTGATGATGATGTTGAGGCGGCCGAGTACACACGCCCGGACCAGGTCGGCCAGCTGAGGGCTCAGCGTTCCGAGGCTGATCAGATCATGCTCGGTGAAGGGGTCGACGGCGAACTTCCTGATGGTGAGGAAAGGCCCGCCGATGGCGAGGGGATGGACCACAGCGTTGACCCGGGAGCCATCCGGGAGCCGGGCATCGACCATCGGTGTCGCCTCGTCTACCCGACGACCTACTTGGCCGACGATCTTGTCGATTATCCGGCGGAGATGGATGCCGTCCACGAATCGGATAGGCGTGGCCACGATCTTGCCCGCCCTTTCCACGAATACCTCATATGGCCCGTTGACCATCACCTCGGTGATAGTGGGGTCGTTGAGCAAGGGATCGATAGGCCCGTAGCCGAGCACGTCGCTTGTGATCTCGGCGAGCAGATGGTCGCGTTCCACCTTGGAAAGGCCGGCTCGAGCCTCTTTGTCGAGCGACCGTTCCAACGTGTCCAGCACTCGGCGCCGCAACTCATCATCGGTCAGTGCCCGGTCGTAAAGGACGGGTCCGAGCTCTTCGATGACGCGGAAATGCATGCTGACGCGCAGCTCTTCGTGCAGCGTTGCAGACGGCTGAGTGCGGCCCTCCGCCAACGCCGCGGCTACCCGTTCCGACAATGACGCCATATTCACCCCCGCCCCTTGGTCCCCCGACCGAATAGGTCCATGCTACCGAAGCCCGGTGACAACTTCATGAGCGCCACCACGACCTACGCCCCCTTTCGGCAGTCGCTCGAGCGCCTGTCACCAACGCTGCCACTTCTTCGAAACCCCTCGCCGTCTTCGACTTTGGAGATCCGAGCACGACAGGCCTGCCTTCGTTGACCGAGGCGGGAATGGCCGCGTCCGATGGGATCCGCGCCGCTACCTTCACCCCGAGCGTCTTCTCGATCTCCCTCTCATCAAGCCGTGCCCGGGCGTTGGCCCGGTTGAGAACCAGGTTGATCTTCGCTGACGGAAACTTGAGCAATCGAAGAGTGTCCAACGCCAGCTTGGCGTTCTTCACCGACAGCAGGTCCATGTCGACCATTATCAGTACGAGATCAGACCGCTCCAAGAGCGAGAGCAGCATCTCGTCGAACGACGAGGACGTGTCGATAACCACTACGTCGAACATCGAGCGCATCACACCCACGATGTCGATCATCGAAGAAACGCTGATCTCGTCGGCGTAGGACGGCTCCAGTGGAGCGGGGAGCACCCGGAGTCCGCTGGGATGCCTCGCCAGCACTGAGTCGACCAGTGCCTCGTCAAGCCGGTCGATGTCGTGGACGATATTGATCACTGTGAGACGCGGCTCGAGCTGGAGCACCAGGCTGTCGTCGCCAAACTGAAGGTCGGCATCCACCAACGCGACACGACCGTCGCCAAGCTGCTGGGCAAGCAACACAGCCAGGTTGGAAGCGAGGACCGTCTTACCGCTTCCTCCTTTTGGCGACATCACGGTGACCACGCGTCCCTCGCTGGGCAACGGGGCTAGTTCCACCGACGGCCGACGCCGTAACAGGGGCGCCACGGCCTCGTCGAGACGCTCCTCGGTGAGAGGAGCCTCGATCACGTCGCGCACCCCGGCGCGCATGGCGGCGCGCAGCACGCTGGGCTCTATGTCGGCAGCCACCAAGATGATCCCAAGATCTTCGTTCTCCTCACGGAGAATGGCGGCGCTCTCCATTGCCGGCTCGGACGCGAACGACGGGCCGAGTACCACTACCCAGGCGGTGCCATCGTCGATGCGGCGCTGGACATCGGTGAGGAAACGGACAGTTGGAACCTTGCCGTCGAGCGCTCGTTTCGTTTCGTCGAGGAATTCTTCGTCGTCATCGACGACGATCACTCCGCCTTCCTCGCCGATCATCGGCCATCCCCAGGGCGTCCTGTTGCCGGCATCAGTCCAACTCGAAGTACTGATCGAGGACTCCCGCATCTTCCCCGAAGAGCGAGTCGATGACAACGCCGCCGGTCTCCTCTACAACAAAGTCATCCGTGGCCAACGTGAGCCAGATGTCTCCCGCCTCCACGGCGAAAACCAATTGCTCCGCCTCCTCAGAGTTGACCTCCAAGGTGACCAGTTGCACTCGATCGACAAGTGACCCGTTCCCAGCCCGCGGTTTCCGGTGTGGTTGGTGCGGTAACCGAACCGTCTTCGGAAGGCGTCGGAGCAGGAGCCGCGACCGTCGCCGAATCATCGGCACCCGGGACGACAACCTGGTCGTCGACCGCAAGCACGTGCTTGTTGAAGAGCACGTAGCGGGTCAACGTCTTTGTGATGGTTTCTGGCTCACCACTTCCGGACTCCTGCTGCGGGTCAAGAGCGGGGGCATCCTCGGTGATGGGAGTGCCCTCGACCTTGAGCGTCACCAGAACATTGACGGTGTCGCCTGGGCGAATGAACCCAGCAACAGCTCTGCTTGCATCAACGGGCACGGTCACCGCTTGGTTGCCGCTGCTCACCACCTGCTCGAGTGGCTGCGCTGCCTGTACCGGGTCGATCCACATGTCGGTGGTGACGACCGCCCCGGCCGGAATCGGTCCGGCGGCGACCTTTCCCGACAGCGCCTGATCGATCCCCACCTCACCGGGTTCGAGTGGCTCGGCGTCGACGGCCAACGGCGGAGTCAGCTCGACAACCTCGTCGGCAACCTCGAGACGTTGGTCAAAGTTCTGGAGGACGAGGTTGCCATCCTCTCCTGCCTCGATGCGATTCAAGGTCCGATAGACCTGTTGCATGCTCGTGGCCTCGATCCGCTCGTTCTGGACGCCAGTGAGGAATCGAAACACGGCGAAAGCTGCCACCCCGGCAAGCAGCAACGCAACGATGAGGACCAGGGTCCGTCTTCCCATTCAACGCTCCTCGGCCAAAGACAGGGTCATTCGGACCCTTCCCACCAGGGTTCCATCGGCCGTGCGACCCGTTCGGTTGAGCGGCGAGTGCGGGAACCGCGCCTCAGCGGCGCCCGATCCCACGTTCTTTCAGCTCTTGAAGGATCGCCTCGAGGGAGGCGTCGACGCTGACCGCCGGGCGCTCTTCCTCGGGCTCGCGCTCGAATTCGTGTCTGGTAGGGGGACGGCGCTCCGGCCTGCTCGTCGGCGCTGACGCAGCCGGCGCCGCCGCCGGCGGCTCGCGCCTCTCCGACCAATCGGGAAGCGCCTGCTTGATCGACAGGCTCACCCGACGGCGTTCCTCCTCCATCTCGGTCACTTTGACCTGGACACGCTGTCCGATCGAAAGTTCCAGCTCGGGTGACTCCACCCGGTGGATCGCGATCTCGGAGACGTGCACCAAACCTTCGACACCGTCGCCCACGGAGACAAACGCTCCGAAGGGGACCGTCTTGGTCACCACACCCTCGACCACAGATCCGACGCTGTTCTCGCGGATGAAGGTCACCCACGGATCCTCGAGTGTCTGCTTTATCGAGAGTGAGATCCGCTCGCGGTCGAGGTCGACCTCAAGCACCTTGACAGTGACCTCGTCGCCCACCTTGACCACCTCGCCCGGGTGGTTGACGTGCTGCCAGGAGAGCTCGGAGACGTGGACCAGACCGTCCATGCCGCCAAGGTCGACGAAGGCGCCGAAAGCGACGACCGACGAGACCACACCTTGGCGAACCTCACCAACGGCGAGCTGGTCGAGGAACGCCTGGCGCTGTTCGGCCTGCTCCTCCTCGAGGTAGGCGCGGCGGGAGAGCACGACGTTGTTGCGGTTGCGATCGAGCTCGATGACCTTTGCCTCGATCTCCTGACCGACGTACGGGTCGAGGTCGCGCACTCGGCGCAACTCGACGAGCGAAGCAGGAAGGAAGCCGCGCAGGCCGATGTCGACGATCAAACCGCCCTTGACCACTTCGATCACCGGGCCACGCACCGTGCCGCCCTCATTGGTGATCTGCTGGATGCGGTCCCAGGCACGCTCGTACTGAGCCCGCTTCTTGGAGAGGATGAGCCTGCCCTCTTCGTCCTCTTTGTTGAGGACAAGAGCCTCGATCCGCTCACCGACCTGGACCACCTCGCCAGGGTTGACGTTGTTGCGGATCGACAGTTCCTCGGTGGGGATGATTCCCTCGGACTTGTAGCCGATGTCGAGCATCGCCCCATCGCCATCCACGGTCACCACAGTGCCCTCGACGATGTCGCCTTCCTTGAACTCGAGCACGGTGTGCTCGAGGGCGGCGACGAAGTCATCGGCGATCTCATCGGGGAGGTCACCCACGTTGGGTGCCACGATCGCTGCCGGACCGGGTGGACGAGATCGGCGTTCCGCGTCTCCGCTTGCTGCCGGCTCAGTCGCAACCGCTGCGGGCTCTTCCGGCGACTCGACAACATCGACCGAAGCGGCAACGGCCTCGACCTGATCGGCAGTGACCTCGGACTCGTCGGCGGCCACGTCGTCAACCACTTCGGAGCTCTCGAGCTCATCGGTGACATCAGGTGTCTCGACGGTCGCGGCGACCTCGGGCTCGTCGGCGGTCTCGACTACGTCGTCAACCACGTCGGAGCTCTCGAGCTCATCGGTGACATCAGGAGTTTCGACAGCCTCGGCGACCTCGACCTCGTCGGCTTCGTTGGCAGTCTCGACGATTTCGGTCTCGTCGATCGCCTCGGCGACTTGCTCTGGGGCGGTGTCTTCCGTCTGCTCGACTGGTTCGGCAGCCGTCTCCTGCGGGTTCTCGGTCTCGCCGGACTCTCCGGCCGCGGTCACACCATCGATCTCATCGATGGTGGTGGTCGCCGCCGTTGTCGCCTCGTCGGGCGCACGCGACGGCTCGTGTTCGGTGGTCATGGGTGGTTTCTTACCTCCAAGGGATTCGCCGCCGCCGCGAGGGCAGGGCGTCCGGAAATCGTAGCAGGTCAGACGGGGTCAAGCCTTGGTGTCGGCCAGCGTGGCACCCGAGGCCAGATCGGCGCGTAGTGGCACCCTCAGTTTGGTCACGCCCTCCATCACCTCGACGATCAACTCGCCTGCCGTCGCCTCTTCTCCGGCAGGTGTCTCCATTACAAGCTCGTCGTGAATCTGGAGGAGGAGCGTGGTCTCCATGGCTTCGTCGACCAGCCGTCTGTCGAGTTCGATCATCGCCTTCTTGATTATGTCGGCCGCCGTTCCCTGTACCGGGGCGTTGAGCGCCATCCTCTCGCCCATCTGACGGACCCGGAAGTTGTCGCTCTGCAGTTCCGGTAGGTAGCGGCGCCGTCCGAAGAGAGTCGTCGTGTAACCGCGGTTGCGTGCCTCGGTGACCGTGCCCCGCATGAAGTCGCGCACATCGGGGAACTGTGCGAAGTAGGCGTCAATGTGCTCTTTGGCCTCATCGCGCGATATCCCCAACCGGTCGGCTAGCCCGAACGCCTCCATCCCATAGAGCAGGCCAAAGTTGATCACCTTGGCTCGGCGTCGCATCTCCGGCATGACGTTCTCCGGCTCCAGACCGAAGACCCGGGCGGCTGTTGCGGTATGAATGTCCGCGTCGGACTCGAACGCCTCGACGAGGCCCGGGTCGCCCGACATGTGCGCCAGGACCCGCAGTTCGATCTGCGAGTAATCGGCCACCATGAAGCGCCACTCCGGCCGGGCGACGAATGCCCGTCTTATGGTCCTGCCGGTCTCGGAGCGGACCGGGATGTTCTGCAGGTTGGGACGGTCCGAGGAGAGCCGGCCCGTCGTCGCCGCCATCTGGTTGAACCGAGTGTGGATCCTCCCATCGGGCCCGATCAGCGGCAGGTACCCGTCGACGTAGGTCGAGCGGAGCTTCTCCAACTCCCGATAGCGGAGTAATAGCTCGACCATGGGGTGGGCATCCGCCAGCTTGGCCAGCACCGATGCGTCGGTGGAGGGCACACCGGTGGACGTCTTCTTCAATGCGGGCAGCCCCAGGGTCGTGTAGAGGACGTGCCGGAGCTCCTTTGTCGAGTTGACGTTGAACGGCTCGCCGGCTGCCTGGTGGATGTCGCGCTCGAGCGTGGCCAACTGATCTCGGAGACTCTCTCCCAGCTCCTCGAGATAGGGCTGGTCAACCCCGATCCCGGCCGCCTCCATTCGAGCGAGGACCGCCACCAACGGCGCCTCGATCTCGGCGAAGAGCTCGAGCTCTCCCCGCTCCTCGAGTTCGGTGTGGAGTTCTTCGGCCAGCCGCCCGGTGACCACCGCCCTCCGACCGGCATCGGCCATGTCGGGGCCCTCCGAGAAGTCGAGCATGCCCTGGGCGCTCGCAGCCGGATCGCCCTCCTCGCCCGGCCCCAGTTGGATGCCGAGGTACCGCACCGACAGCTCTTCCAGGTCGTATGTCCTGGTCGCCGGTTGCACGACATAGGCAGCGAGAGCGGTGTCGAAGAGCGGACCATCCACGGGCAATCCCTGCTCGATCAGATGGCGGAGCAGATCCTTGGCGTCGTGCGCCACCCGATGGCGGGTATCGTCCCCGATCGCTTCGAGCAACGGGCCGGCCGCGGCCAACGGCACATACCGGGCTGCTCCATCGTCGGGAACGGCCAGCCCCCCGAGAGCATCGCTCTCCCAGACCGGCACCAGCACCAATGGTCTCGATTCGGCGAGCCGGGCGACCTCACCGGTGTCGCTGACGGTTGTGACGTCCACATCGAGTGTCTCGGCGCCCGTCGGTTGGTCGGACCAG
Source organism: uncultured Actinomycetes bacterium (assembly GCA_963758695.1). Classification (GTDB taxonomy): domain Bacteria; phylum Actinomycetota; class Acidimicrobiia; order Spongiisociales; family DATADW01; genus DATADW01. Next base: position 107,055 of record CAVWWM010000006.1, on the reverse strand, counting down.
AGGGCGTCGAGCTCGTTGAAGATGCTGTGGAACTCGAGGCTCTCGAACAGATCCTTGGCGACCCGGCGGTCCCACGGGGCCTGGATCAGCTCCGTCGGTGACACGGCAAGATCGAGGTCATCGACCAGGCGCATGAGCCGCTGGTTGAGGAAGACCTGCTCGCGATGCTCCTCCAAATTGGACTTGAGCCGCGGGCTGTGGTCTTCGAGATGCTCGTAGATGCCCTCGAGGTCGCCGTACTCGGCGATCAGCCGAGAGGCGGTCTTCTCGCCCACACCGGGGACACCAGGGAGATTGTCGGAGGTGTCGCCGCGCAGCGAGGCGTAGTCGAGATACTGGTCGGGGCGGATACCGTACCGCTCCTCCACGTACCCGGCATCGGCCAGCACGGTGTCCGAAATGCCCCGACGGGTGTAGAGCACCTTGAGATGGTCGCCGACCAATTGGAAGCTGTCGCGATCCCCGGTCACCACGAGGACATCCCACCCGTCCTCGATCGCCTTCCCGGCCACGGATGCGATCACGTCGTCGGCTTCGTAGCCCTCCAGCTGCAACTGCGAGTACCCGAGGGCGTCCATCACCTCGCGGATCAATGGGAGCTGACTGCGGAACTGGTCGGGGGCGCTGCTCCGGTTCGCCTTGTATTCCGCGTACTCGGCGAGGCGAAAGGTGTTCCGGCTGACATCCCAAGTGACGGCAATGGCATCGGGATGGTGGTCGCCGACCAGCTTGAGCAGCATCCGGGTGAACCCGTACACCGCGTTGGTGATCTGGCCGGACTGGGTCCCTAAATCGGGCGGGAGGGCGAAAAAGGCGCGATAGGCGAGGCTATGACCGTCGAGAAGGGCGAGCGTTGGCATCGGATCCGCTGGTGAGTTGGTGTTGCTGACCTTAGGACCCGCTCAACCGCCGTCGAGCCGAGCAAGCAGCGTCTCTCGCTGGCTCTCTAGCCGGCCCCTGCGGGCGGCCAGGTCGGCGAGGACGCGTTCGAACCGCTCGACGTCGGCATGGGCACGCTGAGCGTCGGCGCGGTCCCCCGGGTTATCGGTCACCGCCGCGTCGCGCTGGAAGTCGTCGTCGAGTGCCCGCAGCATGTCGAGTTCGGCCGAGGTGCGTGATTCTTGCTCCCGGAGCTCGATGATCCGCTGGTTGACCTTGAAGAGCTTGGCCTCGATGCGATTTCCCATGGAGCGATGATACCGGCGAACATGTGTTCGGAGCTCTCGGCGGGAAACCAACTACACTCGCCCGCCTGCCGGAGTGGCGGAATTGGTAGACGCGATGGACTCAAAATCCATTGGGGGACTCCGTGCGGGTTCGAGTCCCGCCTCCGGCACCGATAAAGACGGAAGACGGAAGACGGAAGACGGAAGGCAGAGGATCGGCGAGCGGGCACTCCCGAGAGTGGTTTCCGCAAGTCGGCGGGGTGGGGTAATGTCGTTGGCGAGCAACGGCCATCTACCAGACCGAATCGACAACGTCCTGCCGCATCCCCCCACTCCCCCACTCCCTGGCTGGGCGTTTCGGAATCTTGGTGGATGGCCGTAGCTCGTTATTCGGTCTCCTTGAGACCCAGGGCTCCCTCGGCACCACCCAAACCTGGTGCACCTGGGCCGAAGCTCAGATGGTGCCGTCCAACGCAGCACGGAATTCGCCAACGGCGGCGGCCAACCGCTCGATGGCGTCGTCGGTGTCATCCGATTCGAGAACGAGACGGACCAGAGCCGAACCGACGATGACCCCGTCCGCGTACGTCGCGACCGCTGCCGCCTGATCGGGTGTCGAGATGCCGACGCCGAGCACCAAGGGCACATCGGTGATCTCCCGTACCCGGCTCGAAAGGTCGGAGACATGGCTGCTCAGTTCGGACCGCTCCCCGGTCACGCCGAGGTCTGCCACCCCGTAGATGAAGAGCGGCCGTGACGCCGCCACGCGGCGGAGACGCTCTTCACCCGTAGTGGGTGCGACGAACTGGACCATCCCGAGCGCGTGGCGGGCGGCGGCAGAGGCCACCTCGCCGGACTCCTCGAGTGGAAGGTCGGGGACGATCAACCCATCGGCGCCCGCTGCAGCCAGACGCCGGCAGAACTCGTCCGCTCCCATCCGGAGTACCGGGTTGGCGTAGGTCATCGCCAATAGTGGACGACCGGTGGACCTCGGCGACCCTTTCGATCGTCTCAAATGCCACCTGCATTGACGTGCCCGCCGCCAGCGCGGCCTCGCTCCCCCGCTGAATGACCGGTCCGTCCATCAACGGGTCGGAGTAGGGGATCCCAACCTCGAAGCCGTCTGCGCCGGCTTCTGCCATGGCGGCAAAGAGACGCGGTGACGAATCGGGGTCGGGTAGCCCGGCCGTCATGAAGGGGAGAAAGGCGGTGCGTCCCGGTTCGAACAACCCCGCGACCCGGTTCACTGCAGCTTGGCCTCGATCTGGTGGACGTCCTTGTCGCCCCGGCCCGACAGGCAGACGAGCACGGTCCGCTCCGGCGAGTGACTCCTGCTCACGGGCGAGCCAAGCGATGGCGTGGGCCGACTCCAGCGCAGGGATGATGCCCTCGGTGCTGGCGAGCAGCCGCAATCCATCCAGCGCCTCTTCGTCCGTCACCGAGTCGTAGCGGGCCAACCCGGCGTCGCGCAGGTAGGCGTGCTCCGGGCCTACACCGGGGTAGTCGAGCCCGGCCGAAATCGAGTGCGCCTCGAGCACCTGGCCATCGGAGTCTTGGAGCATCAGGGTCCATGTCGCCATGGAGAACCCCGGGCGTCCCCGCTCCGATCGATGCGCCGTGACGGCCGCTCTCGATCCCCTCCCCTGCGGCTTCCACTCCGACCAGGTCGACGCTCCTCCCAAGAAAGGGTGAAAGATCCCGATGGCATTCGATCCGCCGCCGACGCACGCCACCACCATGTCGGGCGTCTCGCCGTCGAGTTGGGCGATGCACTCCTCGCCGATCACCTTCTGGAACTCGCGGACCATCCACGGGTACGGGATGCGGCCCCACCACCGACCCGATCACGTAGTGGGTGTCCTCCACCGCGGCCACCCAGGCCCGCAAAGCCTCGCTCACCGCATCCTTCAACGTCCCGGCACCGCTGGCCACCGGGACGACCTCGGCTCCGAGCAGCCGCATCCGCACAACGTTGAGTTCCTGTCGCTCGATGTCCACTTCACCCATGTACACGGTGCACCCGAGGCCCATGGCGGCGGCGGCCGTGGCAGTGGCCACCCCGTGCTGGCCGGCCCCGGTCTCCGCTATCACCCTCGGTTTTCCCATCCGGAGGGCCAGAAGGCACTGACCGATGGCATTGTTGATCTTGTGCGCCCCGGTGTGCGCCAGGTCCTCCCTCTTGAGCAGGACACGCATCCCGAGCTCGGTTGAGATCCGTCGGCGCCTCGTAGAGCGGTGTGGGCCGGCCCGACAAACCCGGCTAGCCATGTCTGGAACTCGGTGACGAACCGGGGGTCTGACCATGCATCGGCGAACGCCGACTCCAACTCGGCCAATGCCGGCATCAGCGTCTCCGGGGCGAACCGCCCGCCATAGTCGCCGAATCGCCCATTTCCGTCGGGACGGTCGAGCGGCGCCGGGATCACGCCCGACGCCGCCTTGGCCCGCTCGACGTACATGCGGACCCGCTCGGCATCTTTCACGCCCGGAGCCGTTTCGAGCCCGCTCGATGCGTCGACACCGAAAGGTGGACTTCGGCGACTGCATCGGCACGTTCTCGGGATCAAGTCCGCCGGCTAGGACGAAGTCACGGTGCTGGTCTCCGATGGAACTCCAGTCGAAGGCCGACCCGAACCCCCGTGGACGCCGGGCGCCGCGGCGTCGAGCAGCGGGATCTGACCCGATGGGACGGTGTCCAGGTCCACCGCGCCGTTGACCCGCACCGGCCAAAGGACCTGGATGCCGCTCTTCTGCGCCGTCTGCGCCGCCGCGGACCGCATGGCGGCCGTATGGCTGGACCCCGTCGGCCCCGGTCTGCTCGACCGTCTCGACTAGCTCGTGTGGTGTCATGCCGACCGTCACCAAGATCTTCGCCACCGGGATGCCCGTGCCGAGCCGGCGCGCCTGATCTATCGTGACCCGGCGCGGTGATGCCGCCAGTACGAAGCCGATGGCGTCGGCTCCCGCCTGCACTGCGACCTCGGCGATCGCTCGCTCGGAGACCCCGCATACCTTGACCCACGTCACAGGCGGGCGGCTCCTCCGGCCCGACGGCGGTGTCGCCCGTTTCTGCCGGCTACCAGCCGCGCCACGGCCGCCGCCGGGTCGCTCTGCGCGCACCAGGCTCTCCCCTACCAAAACGGCGTCGTACCCCGCGGCAACCATCCGTGTGACGTCGGCGGGTCCGGTGATCCCGCTTTCCGCAACGCGTCCTTCGAACCCTTCGAGCCGGCGAGCCAGCCGTTCGGCGATACCCAGATCGAGATCGAAGGTGGCCAGATCTCGAGCGTTGACGCCGACGAGACTGGCGCCGGCGGCGCGTGCCCTTTCCGCTTCCACCTCGTCGTGAATCTCTACCAGCGCCTCGATTCCGGCCTCTGCCGCGGTGGCTATCAGCCTGGCCAGCATGTGATCTTCGAGGGCGGCGACGATCAGCAGGACGGCGTCGGCGCCGATCGCCCGGCTCTCCCAGATCTGCGCCGGGTCGAGCATGAAGTCCTTGCGGAGCACGGGGACGTTCACCGCCGCCGCCGCCGCTCTGAGATCGGCGATGCTCCCTCCGAAGAACTCCGGTTCGGTAAGGACCGAGATGGCCGCCGCACCGCCCGTCTGGTACGCCGCGGCGAGGGCCGCCGGGTCGAGATCAGGCGCCAGCACTCCCCGCGACGGAGAGCGCCGCTTGATCTCGGCGATCACCCTGGCTCCGGGCGCGGTAACCGCCGCAGTCAGCGAACGCACGGGCGGTGACCGGAGCGCCGCACCGCGGAGCTCCGCCGATCGAGCCGCCAGATCGGGAATTCGACGGCGGACAGTTGCGATGATCCGGTCGAGCATCTCGTGCGAACGGTACAGCCGAGAGAGGTCAGTCCCGACCCGCCACCAGCGGCAGTTCGCTCACCATGGCCGGTGCCGTGCCCTGATCCCAACGAACCTCGACCCGATCACCCGGCGACACCTCGCGCCGCACCAGCGCCAGCCCGACCGGAGCTCGGACCGTGAGCGACTCGGCCACCGATGTGATCGCACCCACCTGACGGTCATCCATCCAGAGTCCGGCGCCCTCCGGGGGGAGCACGTTGGTCTCGATCACCACACCGCGCAGTAGGCGATTGACATGGCCCCGTGAGTCGATCCGGGCTACCAACTCCTGGCCCAGATAACAGCCCTTGGTGAACGAGACCGTTTCCTCCACCACCCCGGCCTCCTGGGGGATGGTCCGCTCGTCGACATCCACGCCCATCACCGGCTCGCCCGCCTCGACCCTGACCGCCCGCCATCCCAGCAACCCGGAGGGCCAACGGCCCCCGCTGCGCTCAACCGATCCATGGCACCCTCACCGGCCACGAAAAACCGGGGATGCGGGCCAAGTGGGGCCCTCGCAACCAGGAACCCTTCATCGTCGTGCCACCCGGGTGGGACCGTCAGCCCGGCCCGGTCCAGGACGTGCTCAGAACCCGGGCCGATCAGGTCGAACATCGGCCGCTCGTCGAGCCGCAGGCTCAGCTTCACCCGGATCCTGTATTGGGAAAGGTCGTCGAGCACGGTCTGCGCCACCCCGGCATCGGCGATCATCGCCACCCGATCCTCGCCACGGAGCAGCCACAGCAGCGCCCGCAGCTTGCCCTGCGGGCCGAGGAGCAACGACCTCGCCACCTCACCGACCGGCAGGGCCGCCACCTCCTGGGATAGGAGGTCCTCGAGGAAGCGGACCGCGTCCGGCCCCTCGGCAACGACCATCTGGTGCCTTGCTTCAACCACACCGGCGGCGCTCCGCAGTGCGGAGTACTCGGCGATGACGTCCACGTCACCCGACATCTTGAGCCAATCGGAGAGCAGTCAGAGCGGCAGCCGCCTTGTTCATCGTTTCCTCGTACTCGGCGCCCGGCTCGCTGTCGGCCACTATCCCTGCCCCCGCCTGGACCCAGGCGGTCCCGTCCGCCACCACGACGGTACGGAGGCATATCGCAGTGTCCACATTGCCCGAGAGGTCGAGGTAGCCGACGGCGCCGGCGTACGGACCGCGAGCCACCGGCTCCAGTTCGTCGATTATCTCCATGGCGCGCACCTTGGGCGCGCCAGAGACCGTCCCATGGGGGAAGGTCGCCCGCAGGACGTCCACCGGGCCGATCCCGGGTCGGAGTTTTCCAGACACCCCCGAGACGATGTGCATGACGTGGGAGTAGCGCTCGACCGACATCAGCTCGTCCACGGTGACGGTGCCGAACTCACTCACCCTCCCGACGTCGTTTCTCGCCAGGTCGACCAGCATGACGTGCTCTGCAAGCTCCTTCGGGTCGTTGAGCATCTCCTCTTCCAAGGCCAGGTCCTCCGCCGGCGACGAGCCCCGGCGGCGGGTCCCAGCGATCGGTCTGCTGTAGACCACGCCGTCGCGCACTCGGGTCATCAGCTCGGGTGACGAGCCGGCAACGATCACGTCTGGATGGCTCACATAGAAGAGGAACGGCGATGGGTTGATCAGCCGCAAAGCCCGGTAGACGTCGAACGGCTTGCCGTCATACCCGCTGGAGAGCCGCTGGCTGAGCACTATCTGGAACGCCTCACCTTGTTTGATTTGGTCTTTGGCGGAGCGGACCGCGGCCTCGAAGGCCGGCTGATCCATGGTGGACTCGTACCAGCCGTCTAGCGCAGCCATCGTCGACGGTGCAGGCCGCGGCTCGTACGACGCCGCTGCCCCGAGCCGGCGAGTCGACTCGTCGAGAGCGGCGACCGCGTCATCCCAGTCGGTGCCAGGATCCGGGCCGGGGCGGGTGTTCCGCACCAGAGTCACCACCTCGGTGAACCGGTCGTATGCGGCAAGCGACCCCACGGCGTGCCACACCATCTCGGGCAGCCCGCGATCGTCGGGGGGCATGGCGGGAAGGTGCTCGATGTAACGGACGCAGTCGTACCCGAGATACCCGACCAGCCCGGAATGGAGCGGTGGCAATCCGGAGAGGTCGGGTGCCGTGAGGCTGGAGAGCACCCGTTCCAGCACCTCGAGAGGAGTCCCTTCCCCACCGTTCGATCCCGAGCGCGTCGCCCTCGATGGTCACGTTGCCGGACCGCGAGACGAGGGTGAACAAGGGGTCCCAACCGAGGAAGGACCAGCGCCCCCACTGCTCACCGCCTTCGACCGATTCGAGCAGGAAGCCGGGCCCTTCTCCCACCAACTTCTGGTAGGCGCTGACTGGAGTTTCCCGATCGGCGAGAACCTTGGTCGTCACCGGGATCACGGGGTGGAGACGCGCCAACTCGAGAAACTCGTCGCGACCGGGGGTGACTTCCCTCATGGCCCGAAGCGTAGGAACCGGCTCGGCCCAACCGGGCCGCACGTCAGATGCTGTCGATGATGCTGCGGAGGGGGGTGGACTCGAAGAACTCGGTCACCCAGCTCGCAATGACCGAGAGGTTCCCGGTGATCATGATCACCCCGAAGCCGATCAGCGCCACGGACGAGAAGACGCCGATAGCTCGGCTGTGCCGCCGCAGCCACCGGACGGCACCCATCGCACGGCCCAAGGCGACTCCGGCGAGCATGAAGGGGACACCGAGCCCCAGCCCGTAGAAGAGAAGGAGAAGCATCCCCCTCCCGACACTCTCCTGCACCGCCGCCGTGGTGAGAATCGCCCCCAACACCGGCCCGATGCACGGCGTCCAGGCGAATCCGAAGGCCACCCCCATCAATGGGGGTGCCCACATGCCCAACCGGGACGGACGGACATCGATGCGTCGCTCCCGGGTCAGTCCGGATATCCGGGGAGACGTCGAAAGCGACATGACCAGCAGGAGGACGCCAAATCCGACCACTACCCACCCCGCAACCCGTTCCGCCACGTCGAGGTTCGCCCTCGAGAGCGGACCCGACGGCTGTCGCACCGGCACCGAGAGCAACGAACACCGCGGTGAACCCGGCGACAAATAGTCCCGTTGCCCGGAGCATCCTGCCCGTTGCGGCTGCCCCGGTCTCCAACTCGGCAACCGAGTAGCCAGACATCAGGCTCAGATATCCGGGGAGCAGGGGGAGCACGCAGGGAGAGATGAAAGAGATGATCCCGGCGCCGAAGGCGACAAGGAGCGGGACCTCGGTCAACGACGCACCGCCCGACAAGGAGCGCTCGCATGCCGGCTCGTCATCGGGTCATCATCCCAGATCAGTGTCGTCACCAGGTGGCGCTGACCCCGCCGCGTCCCACCCGATGGCTAACCTCCGAGGCCATGCCCGCCGAGGACTCCTCCGTCGGGGGGACGCCGCTGGAGTTCGTGGGTCCTCGGAGATGCCATCGACTTTCAGGTCGATCGGCGTGGGCGCGCACCAGGTAGCCCGCCGATGAGGCGCTTGTTCAACCAGCTACTCCCCGTGTCGGCCTTCACCCGCGAAGACCGACGGGTTTCGGCGGTGATGTGGGTGGCGGCGGTATTGCAGGGCTTTGCCCAGGCCCAGGTGACGAACACCCTTCCCTTCGTCCGGCTCAGCCTCGATATGACCGAGGGGCAGATGAGCAGCCTTCTAGCCATTGCCCGGCTTGGGGCGTTCCTCGCCTTTCCCTTCACGGTTCGAGGCGACCGATACGGACGCCGCGGCCCGTTTCTGATCACCTTCGCCATCCTCATGGCGGCCAACGCAGCTACCGCACTCGCCTATGAGCCGGCCGTGTTCGCCGGTCTCCAGGCACTCGTCAGGATGGGGACCACCGCAGTCGGCGTCCTCGCCATAGTGCTCATTGTCGAGCAGCTCTCCCCCAGGTGCGGGCGTACGGGCTGTCGATCTACGGGGCCGGCGGGAGCTTCGGCGCCGGGATCGCCCTGGTAGCGCTGCCCATCGCCCGACTCGGCGACCAGTCGTGGCGCTTGCTCTTCGCCGCCAGCGTCCTCGGCTTGCTCGCCCTCCCCTTCCTCGCCCGGCATGTGAGGGAGAGCCCGATCCACGACGAGTACAACCTGGGTAGAACCGGATTGCTCGCCCCGCTCGGGGGAGCCAACCGTCGCAATTTCGTGGTCCTGGCGATCAGCTCCTTTCTCGCCGCGGCCTACACCACCGTCGCCATCTCTTTCAGCTTCGAGCGGTTGGTCAACGACGTGGGGCTCTCGGTGGGGACTGCAGTCTGGATCAGCCTCATCGGGGGCACCCTTGGCGGGGTCGGATTCTTCATCGGCGGCCGGATAGCCGACGAGGTGGGGAGGCGCGTCGGCACGATCATCGGGTTCCTGCTGGCGGTAGCCGGTGGGCTCGGTCTCTACTGGCTGGACGATCCGTTTGCCCTCGCCGGGGCGGTGTTCGTCTCCACCTTCGGTGCCTTCGCCGCCATCCCGTCGGTTGGCGCCCAGCGCAACGAGCTCTTTCCCACCGGGCAGAGGGCGACAGCCGTCACCTGGCTCAACAACTTCGGCGTACTCGGGTCGGTGGCCGGACTGGCGCTGGGCGCGGCGACCATCGATACCCTCGGTCTGTCGCAGACGGTCAGCATCCTCGCCGTCGGGATGGTGGTGGCGGCTCTACTGATTCTGTTGCTCCCCGAGACACGTGGTCAGCCACTGGGAGCGCTGATCACCGAGCGGTAACCGGTCGCCAGCCCAACGGCCCGGGCAACAACCAGGGCGACGACCCCGGTCCACACACCGAGCAGCCCCCACCCGAGGGCGACGGCGCCGAGCATGACGGCGGACCCGACCACGGAGGCGGCAACGGTGGTCACGGCGAGGAAGGCGAACCGGGAAGCGCCGAGATAAATCCCGTCGCCGACGAAGACCAAGGCCGACAGCGGCTCGGAGACGGCGATGACCGGGAGGATCACCGCTAGTTCGGCTGAAACCGCCGGGCCGGCGCCAAAGAGCGCGATGAGGGGGTCTGCGGTGATCACAACCAATGCTCCGAGGACCAGGCCGGCACCGGCTCCCCACCAGAGGAGTCTGATGGAGGACAAACGAACCTCCATCCGGTCACCCCTCCCGGCGGCGAGCCCGACCATTGCCTGGGCGGCGATGGCAAGGGCGTCCACGGCGAGGGCGAGTAAGAGCCACAACTGTGACGCCACCTGGTGTGCCGCCACGGCGGCGGTCCCCACCCTTGCCGCTTGGGCAGTGGCCAGTGTGAAGAACCCGACCAGTGCGAAGGTCCGCAGTCCTATGTCGCGTCCCGCCCTCAACAGCGGACCTGCCTGGTTTAAACGTGGGAACGACCACGGGATGCTGCCGCGGCGACGGCTTCGTTCCAGCAAAACGAGAAACCACACCGCCCCCAGCCATTGGGCCACCGCCGTTGCCACGGCGGCCCCGGCGACACCCCAACCGGCGCCGAAGATGAGCAGAGGGTCGAGAACCAGGTTGAGCAGGCTGATCGCAACCGTCACCAACAGTGGTGTTCTGGTGTCCTGTAACCCGCGGAAAACGCCGTTGGCGGCGATGACCAGCACAACCGCAGGGGTCGCCAGTGCACGGATGCGGAGATAGACAAGCGCAGGATCGGTCACCGCGCCCTCGGCGCCCATCAAACGGAGGATGGGCTCGGCGAAAACCTGGAGGAGCACCATCATCACCATGCCGACAGCTATGGCGAAAGCCACCGCCTGCCAGGCGATCCGCCCAGCGCCGACCGGATCCTCCCGACCGACCGCCCCCGCCAGCAGTGGCGTCGTCCCGTATGCCAGGAAGTTGAAGAGAAAGAAGGCGAATGAGAACACCGCAGTGTCGACTCCGAGGGCAGCGAGGGGAATCTCGCCCAGACGGGCGACGAAGGCGGTATCGGTGAGCGATACGAGCGGGTCGATCGCCAGCGCCCCCAGCGCCGGCACCGCCAGCCGCAGGATCCGACGGTCGATGGTCACCCGGCGGGCGCCGCCTCCGCCGGTGGTGCCAGTCCTTCATTGCTCTGGCCTGTCTTGTTCGGCCACGGGCAGAGGCGGCCAGTTCGCACTCCGGGCACCGCGGGCGGCGGGCGTCGCAAACGTCCCTGCCGAATTGGATGAGGCTCATCGAGAGCTTGCACCATTCCGAGCGGGGGAAGAGCTGCCTTGAGGTCCTGCTCGATCTTCAACGCGTCGGTGTGTTGGTGAGCCCGAGACGTCTGCTCACCCGTTTGACGTGGGTGTCCACCGCCACCGCCGGCTCGGCGAAGGCCTCGGCAAGGACGACGCTGGCGGTCTTGCGACCCACTCCGCGCAACGTCACGAGTTCGTCGAGCGAATTGCGGCACCTCGCCGCCGAACCGCTCCGCCAGGTCGGCGGAGAGGGCAATGATCGACTCGGCTTTCTGCCGGAAGAACCCGCTCGAGTAGACCAGCCGCTCCACCTCCTCCGGGTCGGCCGATCGCCAGGTCATGCGGCGTTGGGAAACGGGCGAAGAGCACCGGTGCCACCCGGTTGACGTTCTCGTCCGTCGTCTGGGCGGAGAGCACGGTCACCACCAGCAGCTGCCAGGGGTTGTCGTAGTCGAGGGCGGTGCCGAATCTCGGGGTAGCGCGCCTTCAGCCGGTTGAGGATGGCTCCGCGCGCGCCCCTGCTCCGCCCTGGAGGGGATGCTCCCGTCGGCCCGCCGCTCGATCGCCACGGTGCGAGGTAGGCAGTGGCAGAGCACGCTGAACCTTATGTCGTTGCCCGGGTATAGTCACCCTTCCCGGAGCCGACTCGCGGCTCCCCTCCCGTTCGGCGCCGTGGTGCCGGGGCCGTTTCAGCCTCTCAAGCCCAATCACCGGGGCCATGCCACTGCTACGACCTAACGGCTGCGGCCCCTCCGTCCCGGCTCCGTGGATCACGCTCGCTGTGCCCGCCCTCTGTCCTGGCTCGCTGCCTTCGTCTTCGGGGCGAGCTTCGTCGTGGTCAAGGACGCAATACGGACCCTGCCGCCGCTCTCCTTCATCGCCTGGCGATTCCTCATCGGCGGCGTCGTGCTCCCCATCGTGGTGTGCCACGGGGCCGCGCCTTGTGGCGGGATGGCGGAGTGCTCGGGCTGCTGATGTTCACCGGCTTGCCCTCCAAACCGAGGGCTTGGCGCTCACCAGCGCCTCCAACTCGGGCCTCATCACCGGGCTCTATGTGGTCTTCACGCCGCTTATCGCTGCGGCCGCCCTTCGCCATCGCCTCCGGCTGGCAACGCTGATCGGAGCGCTCGTCGCCTTCGTAGGAGTCGCCCTGCTTACGTTCGACGACGGCCTCTCCTTCACCACCGGGGACTTGCTCACCGTGGGCTGCGCAATCGCCTTCGCCGGGCACATCGTGGTGCTCTCCCGCGTGGCACCGCGCCATCCGGTCGTGCCGCTCACCGCAATCCAGCTACTGGTGACCTCGGGGCTCGCCTTCGCCACCTCGCGGCGTTCTCGGGGTCCTCCAGCCCCCCACGGTGGAGGATTTGCTGGCGCTGCTGGTTACCGGTCTGGTGGTCTCGGCGGGCGCCTTCCTACTCCAGGTGTGGGCGCAGACCGTGGTGGGGGCCTCGCGAACCGCGGTGGTGCTGGCGCTGGAACCTGCCTTCGCTGCAGCCACCGCGGCGATCGTGCTCGAGGAGCGTCTGACCCTACGGGGTTGGGCGGGTGCCGCCCTGATCCTGGTGGCGATCTACCTGGTGCTGACCCGGCCCGAAGAGCCGGGGATGATCGAAGCCGAGTCGGTCAGCGCTGCCCATTGAGCCGGACCGGCTGCCGTACTTCGAGCCGCCGCACCATACGGAGCAACAGCCGGACCGTGGCGACGAGCACGAACAGCACCACCGCCAGGATCAGAGTCAGCTCCGGACCGGCGTCAACGGGGTGGCGCAGCTGCCGATGCCGTCGGGACACAGCCCGAAGCCGGTGCCCCCTCCGGACAGATCGATCAGCACCAGAAGTGGGATGGCGGCGACCGCCATGATCGCCAGAGCAGGATGCCGACGGCGAGCCTCAGGAAGAACATGGGTATCGGATGATGCCTGGGAGGTACGTAAACGAAAGGCTAACTGGGCCCGGTTCCCACCAGGTACGATCCCGGCGGTGCAGGCCTTCGTCGAGCCATTCACCGACGACGAAGTGGCCGTTCTCTCCCGGTTCTTCACCAATGTCGATCGGCCTGTCTTCGCCTTGTCAATCTCCCCGAAGTCGTCAAGGGAGCCTTTTCGCCCGCTACAGCCGGAGCGCCAAGTCGCTGCGTCGGCTCTTCCTCGACGAGTTCGTCGCCGACCCCGAAGCCGGCATCGCGAATCGTCGTCGGCGGATCGGCGAGATCCGCTGCTGAACATGGAACGTGCGGAGCGCCTCTACCAGCGGGTCTTCGTCGAGTATGGCGACGACTCGGTGGCGCAGTTGGGTGGGGCCCACCTGGCGGTCGAGCAAGCGTCGAACCTGCTCACCAAGGCGCTGGAGTGGGGCCGGCTCGCTGCCTATCTCGAGCAGAGCACCCGGTATATCCCATACGACGCCAGGCTCGGCGACCGGTACCGCTACGTGATCCCGCCGGAGATCGAAGACTCTCCGCTCGCGCCGACGCTACGTCTCCTGGGTCGGACTCGCTCTTCGACGCCTACGGCGAGATGTTGGGCAACGATGAAGGAGCACTACGAGAGACGGTTCCCGTTGCCTGAGGGCGAGTCACCAGGGGCCGTGGGCCGCATCGCTCCGAGCCAAGGCGTTCGACGCGGTCCGCGGGGTGCTTCCGGCAGCCACCTCGTCCAATGTTGGTATATTCGCCAGCGGGCAGGCCTAGGAGATGGCGCTCGTCAGGATGCAGCGCCCACCCGCTCTGGCCGAGGTCCGCCAGTGCGCCGACGCCATGCTGGTGGAACTTCGCAGGGTGATCCCCTCGTTCCTTCGCCGGGTCGACGTCCCGGAACGGGGCGATGTATGGACCGACCTATCAGGACGATGTTCGGGAGCCGGCTCGAGGACATGGCGGCCGCCTCAGCGAGCAGACCCGCAGCCCGGGCCCGCGTGTCACTGATCGACTGGGACGAGGACGCCGAGATCAAGTCGCTCGCGGCCGCCCTCTACCCGGCCAGCACGCTCCCCGACCGATGAGTGCTCGATGCGGTCGGCTGCATGAGCGAGGCCGAGCGGGGCGCAGATCCTCGCAGCCGCCCTCGGCGACCGCCGCAATCGGAGACACAAACCGGGCCGAGCCTTCGAGCGGGCCGTCTACCGGTTCGACGTGGTGTGCGACTTCGGCGCCTTCCGCGACCTGCAACGCCATCGGATGATGACCATCGAATGGCAGCGGCTCGGCGCCCGGCTTGGCCACGACACGCCTGCCCGATATCCTTGAGGCGGGGATGGAGGGATTGTGGAGTGGGGTGATGGAGAATGCTTGTGAGATCCACCATGAGGTCGAGACCGCTGTTGGGCGCCGATGTCGCCCAGTACGTGGTGCCTCTTCGCCTTCAACATCAGGTTCGTCATGGAGATGAACGCCCGCGAGGCGATGCACCTCATCGAGCTGCGCTCGCAGCCGGCAGGCCACCGCGCCTACCGCCGGGTGGCGCTCGAGATGCACCGCGCCATCGGAGAGGTGGCCAACCACCGGCTCATCGCCGATGCGATGAGGTACGTTGACAGCTCCGAGGTGGAGTTGGAGAGGCTCGAAGGGGAACGACGCGCCGAGCAGCGGCGCCACGCTCTTGGAGCGTGATGTGGCCGTGCCCGAGCCTTGCCTGACCTCGATCCGGAGAGCTGACGGCCCGCCGCCCGGGCCGAAGCGGACGACGCTGGCCTTCACCGACCCGGTCATGGAACGCAGTTACCAGCTCGTCGCCGGTGCCAACAACGCCCGCGACCTGCGTCATCGGCTTCTTCCTCGGAACCGGTCTCTGGGTGTTCGGAGCATGGATCGTCGACGCCGACACCCCGATCAAACGGCTCCGCTGCTCATCATCTGCGGTGGGATGGTCCTGGTCAACCTCGTCGGGCTCATCCTGGTGCGCCGCGCCCGGACGCTCGACCAGCAGCAGTGGCTGGCCGGAGGTGTCAACGGCCTGAGCGGGATCGCCCTCCTCCTGCTCGCCGAGCAGGCGCTCTATTTCGGCCGGCTTGCCGTGCCCGCGGTGATGCTGGCCGCTTTGTTCGCCTTCGTCGCGCTCCGGCTCCGTTTCGTGGCTGCAGTGGCCGCCGTGCATCCGCTACCTGATCCTCTACATCGTCCTGGCGATCGACACCTTTGCCGAATTCCGTGGGCTCGATTTCTTCCTGGTCGGAGCCGCCGTGGTGGCCTCGATCGTCGGTGCCTACACCCTCGAGATCGCCCAGCGTCGGGTCTTCGCCCAGCAGCGGACCATCGCGGTGCAGAAGGCGGAGATCGAGCTGGAGCGGGCCAAGTCGGACCGTCTGCTGCTCGCGATCCTCCCGCCCTCCGATCGCCCAGAGGCTGCGCGATCAACCCCGGTGTCATCGCCGATAGGGCCGAGGAAGTCACCGTCATCTTCGCCGACCTGGTCAACTTCACCCCTCTGGCCGAGCAGATACCACCTGAGGAAGTGGTCGATCTGCTCGACTCGGTCTTCTCGCAATTCGACGACACCGACCGTCGAGCTCGGGTTGGAGAAGATCAAGACGATGGGCGACGCCTACATGGCCGCCGGTGGGCTGCCCGAGCCGCTCGAGGACCACGCGGTCAGGGCTCTCAGGCTCGGCTTCTCGATGCTCGAGGTCGTGGAGAAGGAGGCGGTCAAGCGCTCGCTCCCGCTTGGCGCTCCGCGTCGGGATCCACACCGGCACCGGTCGTGGCCGGCGTGATCGGCAAACAGCGGTTCTCGTACGACCTCTGGGGTGACACGGTCAACATCGCCAGCCGGATGGAGTCGCACGGTGTTCCCGGGGCCATCCAGGTGAGCGAAGCGACCAAGGTGCTCGTTGAGGTGGAGTTCCCCTGTCTGCTCCACAAGGAGCTCGAGGTGAAGGGCCACGGGACCATGGGCGTCTACATCGTCCAGCCCCCCATCGAGATCGAAGCACCGCCCGGCTGACGTCAATCCTGCGGGCGGAGTGGGATGCGGAGGACCAGATGGTCCCCGTCCACCTCCCAAGTGGCGCTGGCTACCAGGCCGAAGTCGGTGAAGTCCACCTCGGCCTGCTCCAGGAATCGGCGCCTCTCCTCCCCGGCGACAGGTGGCAGGTTGCGCTCCTTGACCGCGTCCGCCCGCTCCCGATACCGCGCCGAGCATCGCATCGACATCGAATTCAGCCATTTGGGAACTCAGACAATTGGCGTCCTCATCTCGCTGATTCGACCCTAACTGCGCAGACGGAAGTCGGACGGCGGAAGTACTGGAAGCTAACCCCGGAGTCGCCGTCCGGCCGTCCGCCGTCTGCCGTCTGCCGTCTCTCAAGTAATAACCTCGCCCTGTGATCGAGCGCAGCCTGATCGTGGTCAGCGGCAAAGGCGGGGTGGGGAAGTCGGCGGTGAGCGCTGCCATCGCCCTCCTGGCGCAACGCGCCGGGAAGAAGGTTCTCCTGCTGGCGATGGCACCGGCCCCGGTCTCGCCGCCCACCTTGGGATCGGCTCATCTGGAGTACGAGCCGATCGAGGTTCGACCCGGGCTCCACGCCGCCGCCATCGATCGAGCGAAAGCGCTCACCGAGTACCTCCAGGCTCAGATGGGTGTCCCCAGGGTGGCGCGGTTCGGCCCGTTGGCGCGCGCCTTCGACGCCCTTGCATCGACCGCACCGGGTATCCGCGAGGTCATCACCATGGGCAAGGTGCTCTACGAGGTGAGACAGCGCCGCTGGGACCTGGTGGTGGCGGACGCACCGCCGACCGGTCAGATCGGCTCGCACCTGGTGGCACCCCGTACGGTGGCCGACCTGGTCCCACCGGCCGGGTCAAAGGACAGGCCGGCTGGATGGATGCCATCCTCGGCGACCCAGACCGCAGTGGCCTCCTCCTGGTATCCCTCGCCGAGGAGTTGCCGGTCAACGAGACCAAGGAGACGCTCGCCTGGCTCGACGAGGACCAGGTGATCGACGTTCTCCCACCGGTGGTCAACCGGGTGCTGCCCAAGCTCGAGGTCACGCGGCGGCTGTTCGCCGCGTTCGAGCGAGGCGCCGGTGCGGGACGCCGCCCAGCTCCACCGCTCGCTGTACGCCGGACAGCAGGAGTGGCTGACCAGCTGCCCCCGGGACCGCATCTCCCCTACCTGTTCGGCCTGCAACACCCCGGGCGAGGTGGCGTGCGCCTCGCCGACCTGCCTGGAGGCGGCGTGACCCGGGCCTCCTCGTCACCGGGGGCGGCGGGGTGGGGAAGACCACGCTCGCCGCGGCGCTCGCGGTGACCGCGGCCCGGCGCGGGGTCGAGGCGCTGGTGGTGACCGTCGACCCGGCGCGGCGGCTCGCCGACGCCCTCGGGCAGGTCAAGCTTGGATCGGAGCCGGTTCGCCATCCCGACGAGCCGCGGCTTGTGGGCCGCCATGCTCGACGCCACCGCCTCGTGGCGCGCCATCGTCGAGCGCCATGCCAACGCCCGATGCGGCGGCAGGCTCCTCGACAACGAGTTCTTCACGGCGGCGACCGGCCACTTCCCCGCCAGCCAGTCCTACGCCGCCGCCGAGGAGATGGCTACCTACCTCGAGGCGAAGGTCTGGGATCTGGTCGTGGTGGACACTCCCCCATCCGCCGGAGGGATCGAGTTCTTCACCGCACCCGCCCAGATGGCCGACCTGATCGGTGGGCGGCTCCTCCGATGGTTCACCGGCGCCGGCTTCCCCGGGCGACAAGTCTTCTTCGACCTCGCCGCCCGACCGGCGCTTCGGGTCGCCGACAGCGTGCTCGGATCCAACCTCCTGGAACGTGTGGCCCAGTTCCTCATGGACCTGACGAACCACCTACGACGGGGTGTCACGCCGTGCCAAGGAGATCGAGCGCTCCTGAGACGGAGCGCGACGGTGGTGGTCACCACCTCCGATCCCGGCCCCGATGCGCGAGGCGGTCCGCTTCTTCCTCGAACTCCCCGATGTGGCAGGACGCCCCGCGGCGGTCGTGTTCAACCGCGCCCTCCCCGAGAGCTGGGCCGATGCCCACCCGGATCGCGGGATCTGCCGATCGCGCTCGCCGAGAACCTGGAGCGCTGGGGCGCAGAGGCGCGCCGTCAGGCCGATGTCCGGCTCGAGTTCGCCTCCCGGTACCGGACCACCCTCTCAACGGTGCCCTGGCAGCCATCGGCCGCCGACGGATCTCGATGCCCTCGAGGACGCTGATCGAGAGCGCCGACGGTCTCCCTCTCACCGATCTCGGGGTCGGGTGATCTGCCGGCCCGAGGTATTGTTTTCGGGCTGGCGCCAAAGCAGGTAACCTGTAGAAGGTGAGCGCCCCCGCTGCGGCCGCCGCGTTCTTCGATCTCGACCGCACCCTCATCAGCGGCTCGTCGGTGTTCGTGTTCGCCGTCGAGGCGTGGCGCGCCGGGGTCGTCCCCACGTCGGAGATCGTTGGCGCCACCTCGGAGGCGCTCGCTTTCCGGCTCGTCGGTGCCACCGACGAGCGGTCCGACGAGGTTCGGATGCGGTTCCTGGCCAAGGTCGAGGGCGCCTCGGTCGAGGAACTCGACGCACGTCGCCCGGACGGTGCTACCCAAGCTGGTCGACCGGGTGCGACCCGAGTCGCGGGGGCTCCTCAAGATGCACGCCGACGCGGGGCAGGGACACCTGGATCGTCTCGGCCTCACCGCAGGCGATCATCGAGCCGCTCGCCGGGGCTCTGGCGATGACCGGAGGCATCGGCACCAAGGCGGTGGTCGCCGACGGGCGTTACACGTCCGAGCTCGATGGCAGCTTCGTCTACGGGCAGGGAAAGGCGGAGGCGATCCAGAAGCTGGTGGCGGAGCGGGGATACGACCTGAGTCGGAGCTACGCCTACAGCGACTCGGTGTCCGACCTTCCGATGATGGAGCTCGTCGGCCATCCCGTTGCGGTCAACCCCGACGGCCCGTTGGAGGACGTCGCCCACGACCGGGGTTGGCCCATCGTCGTCTTCGCCCGAAAGACCAAACGGGCGATCGCTCTGGGAACCGCTACCGGTGGCGCGGTCATGGCCGCTGGGGTGGCATATGCTCTCGGCCGGCGACACGGGCGGGTGGCCGCATTGGCAGAAACCGTGGCGCTGCTCTCGGAACAGTCCGACCTGGTGCGCACCGTCCGGCGACAGGGCACTTCCCGCGGCTAGAAATCTCGATTCTCTCCCCGACGGGGGGAGGCGCGGGCGAGCGAGCGGAGGGGGTGGTTCCGCACCGTTGGGAGTTCGCCAGCCCCCCTACCCGCTGCTCCGCAGCGGGGCCCTTCCCCCTGCGGGGGACGGAGCAAACATTCTCTCCCCCGGCGGGGGGAGTACCCGACGCCGGAGGCGTCGGGGGAGGGGGAAAGGCTCACTCCCAAAGGTGCGAAAGCCGCTCCTCGAGCACCGTTGGGAGTTCGGCAGCCCCCTCCCCTTCGGGGGGACGGAGTCGGATTGGCTGCCGTCTGCCGTCTTTGCCGTCTGCCGTCCGTGTCTCTAGACGATGGCTCCGGAGCCGAATAGCTCGCGGAGTTCGGCGTAGAGGGCGCTGCGGGGCTCGACGCGGTGCTCGTCACCCAGCTTGAGGACCTTGTGGTTGCCGTTTCCCACCATGTGGAGGAACACAGGAGAGGCTCCTGGGTGGTTGCCCAGGATCTCTTTGAGCCGGCCAACTGCCCCTGGTGAGAGGGCCGCTGCTGGGATCTCCAGACGGACCTCGTCGGCGCCCCGGACCTCCAGTTCCTTGATCTCCCGGGCCACGACCTTGATGTCATCGCCTCGGTGGTCGAGACGACCGCTGACCACGACGATGGCACCCTCGCGGATGACCCCGAGTGCCTCGGCGGCGACCTTGGGGAAGGCAACCACCTCGACCGAACCCTCCAGGTCCTCACACTGGAAGAACAGCATCGCTTCGCCATTGCGGGTGAACCGTCGGTTGATGGCGCCGACCATCCCCCCGATGGTGACAGGGGCCCCGTCGGGCTGCTCCCACAACTCGGGCACGCCCGAACTTGATACACGACGGAGCGAGGTCGCCACGCCGAGGAGGGGATGGTCGGAGACGTACAGACCGAGCATCTCCCTTTCGAAGGCAAGCTTCACCTTCTGGTCCCACTCGCCCTCGGGCAGCGCCAACACCACCTCCCCCACCTCCGGAGCGTCGCCGCCGAAAAGGCTGTACTGGCCCATCTCCTCGTTGCGGCGGCGGACCAACGTCGCTTCGAGCCACTGCTCGTACACGAGGATCAACGACCGTCTCGAATGGCCCATCCCGTCGAAGGCGCCCGCCTTGATCAGCGATTCGATGGTGCGCTTGTTGAGGACCATCGGGTCCACCCGGTCGATGAAGTCCTGGAAGTGGGCGAACGGCTCGCCGGAGGTGCGTTCTTCGACGATCCGCTCGACCACCCCTTCGCCGACGTTGCGGACCGCAGACAGGCCGAACCGGATATCCCCCTCGTACACCGAGAAGTCCATCTGCGACGTGTTGACGTCGGGGGTGAGGACCTGCACACCCATGGCGCGGCACTCGTTGAGGTACACCGCCGTCCGGTCCTTGTCCCTCTTGGTGGCGGTGAGCATCGCCGCCATGTACTCGGCGGGGTAGTGCGCCTTGAGCCACGCCGTCTGGTATGCGATGAGCCCGTAACAGGCGGCATGGGCCAGGTTGAACCCGTAACCGGCGAAGTGCTCGATCAGCGCGAACAGCTGTCTTCCCAGCGCCTCGCTGTGACCTCTCGCCGTGCAGCCGGCGACGAACTTCTCCTCCTCGGCGCGCATCACCGCAGGGATCTTCTTGCCCATGGCGCGGCGCAGGTTCTCCGCCTCTGCCATCGAGTAGCCCGCCATGATCTCGGCCACCTGAAGCACCTGCTCCTGGTACACCATGATCCCGTAGCTGCGCTCCAGGATCGGAGCCATGTCGGGGTGAAGGACCTCGACGGCCGCCCGGCCGTTCTTGCGGTCGGCGTAGAGCGTGTGCATCCCGGCCCTCATCGGGCCTGGTCGGTAGAGCGCCACCAGGGCGATGACGTCCTCGAACCGGTCGGGTGAGAGGTTTCGGATCAACCCGCGCATCGCCGAGCCTTCGAGTTGGAAGACGCCGATCGTCTGCGCGGAACGGAGCAGCTCGAAGGTGGTCTCATCGTCCAGCGGCACGTTGTCGATGTCGACCATCGGGTCGCCGGCTGTCGGGCTGCCCGACTCGGCGGACCCTGACTCGGCGGACCCAGACTCGGCGGACCCAGACTCGGCGGACCCTGCTCGATCAGCTCGAGTGTCCTCTCGATGATGGAGAGGTTCCTCAACCCCAGGAAGTCCATCTTGAGCAGCCCGAGGTCCTCGATGGCGTGCATCTCGTACTGGGTCACCACCTCGGCGCCTTCCCCCTTCTGCTGGATGGGGATGTGCTGGGTCAGCGGGACCGGTGAGATGACGACGGCGGCGGCATGGATCGAGTCCTGGCGCCGCAGACCCTCGAGATTGCGCGCCACGTCGGCCACGCTCCGGATGTCGGGATCGGTGGCGTACGCCTCGCGCAAACCGGCGGCGTTGGCGTGCCAGTCCTTCGTGTTCCCGTCGGGGTTCTCGGGAAGGGGATCGAGGCACATGCCCAATGCCGCGTCCCGCCCGAGGATCGGAGGGGGCATGAGCTTGGCTGCCCTGTCACCCACACCGTATGGGTAGCCGAGAACCCGAGCTGCGTCGCGCAGAGCCTGCTTCCCCTTGATGGTGGAGAAGGTCACGATCTGGGCGACGTGGTCCGATCCGTACTTCTCGGCGGCATAGCGGATGACATCGGCTCTGTAGCGCTCGTCGAAGTCCATGTCGATGTCGGGAAGCTGGCGCCGCCCCGGGTTGAGGAAGCGCTCGAAGACGAGCCCGTAGCGGAGCGGGTCGAGGTCGGTGATCCTCAGGCAGTAGGCCACGATCGATGCAGCGGAGCTCCCCCGGCCGGGCCCGATCCTGATCTTGCGCTCCCGGGCGTGGCTGATCAGGTCCCACACGATCAGGAAGTAGGCGGGGAAACCCATGCTCTCGATCATGGAGAGCTCGTGTTCGATTCTCGTGGTGACCTCATCTGGCAGCGGGTCGCCGTAGCGCTGCGCCGCACCGCTCATCACCAGCTGGCGTAGGTAGGTCGCCTCGGTATGACCGGGAGGAACGGAGAACTGGGGCAGCAGGATCCTGCCGAACTCGAGGTCAACCGTTGCCCGCTCCGCCACCAGCAGCGTGTTGTCGCATGCACCGGGGTACTGATCGGAGGGGAACAGCCGCCTCATCTCCGCAGCCGACTTGAGATAGAACTCCTTGGCGTCGAAGCGGAACCGGTTGGGCTCGTCGCGGGTGGCACCGGTCTGGATGCAGAGCAGGACGTCGTGGGTCTCGGCCTCGTCCCGCCTGGTGTAATGGGCGTCGTTGGCGGCGAGAAGCGGTGCCCCGATACGCCGGGAGATGTCCACGAGGTCGGGGAGGATGCGGCGCTGCGGTTCCAACCCGTGGTCCTGGATCTCGATGAAGAAGTTGTCTTTTCCGAAGATGTCCTGGTAGTGGGCGGCCGCCGCCACCGCGGCATCGACATCGCGCACCGCCTCGGCTATGCCTTCCTCCCGCGACGCATCGGGGGCGAGGTGCTGCGCCACCGGGCCGCCCAGGCAGCCTGAGGTGGCGATGATCCCCTCCGAGTGCTCGGCCAGCAGCTCGGAATCCATCCGGGGCTTGTAGTAGTACCCCTCGAGGTAGGCGCGGCTGGCCAGCTTCATCAGGTTGCGATAACCGACCTCGCTCGCCGCCAGCAGCGTCATGTGGTACCGGATGTTCTGGCTGCGTACCGGTCGATCGAACCGGGAGCCCGGGGTGACATACGCCTCGATCCCGATCAACGGCTTGATGCCCTCTTCCCGGGCAGCCTTGACGAAGTCGACGACTCCGTACATCACGCCGTGATCGGTGATGGCGACCGCCGGCTGGCGGTCGGCGGCAGCGGCGGCGACCACCTCGCCGACCCGGGCCGCCCCGTCGAGCATGGAGAACTCGGTGTGGAGATGTAAATGGACGAAGGAGTCGCTCGCCGCCACCACCGATCAGCCCCGCTCTGAACTACACGCTTGGGATTTGCACCTTAGCCCGGAAAGCTGTCCGGGGGCGAGAGCGCGAAACCGGCTGGAGTCAGCCCGAGAGGATGACCAGGAGCACCGCGACGACCCCCACGGCGGCGGCAACGCCGACCCGCCTTGCTCGGCGTCCCTGGTCCACCACTCGGCAACGACCAGAGACACCCGATCAGGATCCCAGCCAGGAGCCCGCCCAGGTGGCCCTGCCAGGAGATGCCCTGGCAAGGTGAAGCCGAGTACCGCGTTGATCCCGAGCAACACCAGCAGCTGCGTGAGCTGGGCCCGCCCCACCGGAGTGGCCGCGAGCTCGGAAGGCGTTCCACAGCCAGACCCCGAACAGCCCGAAGATTGCGCCCGATGCTCCCACCAGTACGTCGACGGGGCCACCCAGGAAATAGGCGGCGGCGCCGCCGGCAGCCGCCGAGCTGAGGTAGAGCGCGGCGAAGGCGGGGCTCCCCACCTGCTGCTCCAGTTGCGGGCCGAAGACGTATAGCGCCCACATGTTGAACAGGATGTGATAGAAGCTCCGGGCGTGGAGGAAGGCGGCGGTGACCAACCGCCACCACTCCCCCTGCGCAACGAGCACGTTGACCTGGGCGAACGCGACGAACAGGGTTCTCGTCAGCGCCGGGAAGCAGCAGACCGACCAGGAAAACGACCACCGAGATCCCGATGAAGATGAAGGTGACGGGGGCGGACCGGGTCGTGGGTCTGCGCCCAGCTTCGTCTCGGCCTCGACCACCCGGTAGCGGCCCTCCGGGCTGGGCGCACTCGGGGCACTTCTGGCCCACCGCGGAGTCGACGCTGCACTCCACGCAGATCGGCTTGCCGCAGTTGGCGCAGGAGAGCCGGGTGAGCCGGTTGGGGTGTCGGTAGCAGACGGGCGTCGCCTGCGAGACGGGCTCGGTGGTCACGGTCCGGAAGACGGTAATGGGTGCCGGGTGGTAGGCGGTAGGTGGTAGGCGGCAGACGGCGGACGGCAGAGCGGAGCGGCAAAGCCGGCAGACGGCCGCCGTCAGCCAACATTCATGGATAGCGTCCTACCTCTGGGAGCAACCCATAACCCATAACCCAGAACCCATAACCCATGACCCGGCAGCGAAGCTGCCGATCTACGCCTCCGATCCCCCTTATCACGGAGCGACACATGCGAATCGGGATCCTCACCGGCGGGGGCGACGTCCCCGGGCTCAACGCCTGCATCAAGGCAGTGGTGGGAAGGGCAACCGAAGCCGGACACGAGGTCGTCGGGATACGCCGGGGCTGGGGTGGTCTCGTCGAGGCCAACATCGACGACGCCGACGGGATGGATGCCAGCTTCGTGCCGCTCACACCCAGCTCGGTGCGCACCATCGACCGCTTTGGCGGGACCACGCTCCATACCTCGCGCACCAACCCGGCAAAGATCGCCCCAGAGGACATCCCCGAGCGGCTCCGCTCCCGGTTTCGGCCCAGCACTGACAACGGGACCGCCGACCTGACACCATTCGTCCTCGAGGTACTCGAGCAACAGAAGATCGACGTCCTGGTCCCGATCGGCGGGGACGACACCCTTTCCTACGCCTTGAGGATGCACGACGAGGGGATGCGGGTGGTGGCCATCCCCAAGACCATGGACAACGACGTCCACGGGACCGACTACTGCATCGGCTTCTCCACCGCCGTCACCCGCGAGCGTCGAGTTCGTCCATGCCCTGCGCACCTCCACCGGGTCGCACGAGCGGATCGCGGTGGTCGAGCTTTTCGGGCGGTACAGCGGCGAGACCTCGCTGATCACGGCGTATCTCGCCGGGGTGGATCGGTGCGTCATCTCCGAGGTCCCGGTGGATGTCGACCGGCTGGCGGAGTTGCTGGTGGACGACCGGCGACGAAACGCCTCCCGCTACGCCATGGTCACCGTCTCCGAGGGTTCACGCCTCGTCGGCGGCGACATGGTCCAGGGGGGTGCGGCAGACGCCTATGGCCACCAGAAGCTTGGAGGGGTGGGGTTGGTGCTCTCCGGGCTCCTCGAGGAGCGCACCGGCGAGGGGATCGTCTACCAGCAGGTGGCCTACCTGATGCGCTCGGGCTCTCCCGACTCGCTCGACCTCATGGTGGCCACCAACTACGCGGTGATGGCAGCGGACCTGGCCGGCGAGGGGTCGTCGGGGCGGATGGTGGCGCTGCGCAGCGGCACGTACACCAATGTGCCCATCTCGGTGACCAGGGAGGGTGTCAAGCGGGTGGATGTCGACGAGTTGTACGACTCCGCCTCCTACCGACCCAAGGTGCGCCACGTCGGCGGCAAGCCCATGTTCCTCTACTGATGGGGTCGATCGGCGTCCTCACCGCAGGCGGCGACTGCCCCGGTCTCAACGCGGTGATCAGGGCGGTGACCGTCCGTGTCGTCGAAGACCACGGGCGGCCGGTGGTGGGCATCCTCAACGGCTGGGACGGTTTGATGGAGGGCCGGGTCCGCCCGCTCGACCGCGACTCCGTCCGCGGGATCCTGCAGCGTGGCGGCACCATCCTCGGCACGTCGAGGCGCGACCCGTACGTCCATGGAGAGGGCTCAAGAGCGTTGCCGACTGCATCCGCAGCGCACGAGATCGATTCCCTGGTGGTGGTGGGCGGCGACGGCACGCTGCGGTCGGCCCAGCGGCTCGCCGATGAGGGCCTCCCCGTGGTCGCCGTCCCCAAGACGATCGACAACGACATCGCCGGAACCGACATCACCTTCGGGTTCGACACCGCCGTCCAGATCGGCCACCGAGGCGATCGACCGTATCGCCACCACCGCCGAGGCGCACAACCGCGTCATGCTGGTCGAAGTGATGGGCCGCACCCAGGGATGGATCGCCACCTACGCCGGGATGGCCGGGGGGGCCGACGCGATGCTCATCCCCGAGATCCCATACGACCTGGACGCGGTCGCCGACGTGATCCTCACCCGGAGGGACCGTGGGAAGAACTACTCGATCGTCGTCGCCGCCGAGGGGATCCCGCCCCCGAGGGGACGGGGGCCGCCCCGCAGCCTGTGGACGCCTTCGGCTTCGCCCGTCTCGGCGGGGTTGCCTACCTGATCGCCCCCATCTTGGAGGAGAAGACCGGGTTCGAGGCAAGGGTCACTGTCCTCGGCCACCTCCAGCGCGGCGGCACGCCAACCGCCTTCGATCGGGTCCTCGGGACACGGTTTGGCGCCGCTGCTGCCGACCTCGCGGTCCAAGGCGCCTCAGGGATGATGGTCGCGCTGCGCGGCAACAAGATCGAGCCAATCCCGCTCAGCGAAGCCACCTCCGCCATTCGGGGCATCGACCCCGCCATCTACAACGTCGCCACGACCTTCTTCGGGTGAAGACGCCGCTGCTTGGCAGCGGCGTCGTAGGTGATCAGCCGGCGGGCACCGCGCCGCGGGTCGGCGGGCCCATGTCCTCGAGTCGACGACGTAGGTCCTCAGGGAGCGGTGCGGTCAATTCGAGGTGCTCGCCGGTGACGGGATGGGCAAGCGAGATCTTCCAGGCGTGGAGGAACATCCTTCCGTCGGCCAGCGGGACCCCGTAGGTGCGGTCGCCCACCACCGGAAGACCGATGGCAGCCAGGTGGACCCTGATCTGGTGGGTGCGTCCAGTCTCCAGGTCGACCTCCAGCAAGGCTTCATCAGCCCACGATGCCGATACCCGGTAGTGGGTTCTGGCCGGTTTCCCCGCGGCACCGACCGCCCTGCGGGTTGGGTGGCGGGGGTCGCGTTCCAATGGGGCATCGACCGTCCCCGAGGTTGCGCTGGGCACTCCCCTCACCAAGGCGAGATAGGTCCGCCGGATCTCCCGTCGCCGCAACGCAGCAGTCAGCGCCCGGTGGGCATCGGAGGTTCTAGCGACGATCAGCACACCGGAGGTGTCAGCGTCGAGGCGGTGCACCAGCCCAGACGCGTCCCGGTTCGCCGACCGTGGCCAGTTCGGGATGTGCCGCGAGCAGCCCGGCGGCAAGTGTTCCCCGCCGCCGGCCGGCACCGGGGTGCACCACCACGCCGGGCGGCTTGTCGACCACGAGAAGGTGGGGGTCGGCATGGATCACATCGAACGGAACCTCCTCGGGCTCCATCGCAGGCGGCGGCAGGATGTCGTCGATCTCGATGGAGACTCCAGCCTTCATGCGGTCCCCCGGTGACAGTCGTCTCTCACCGATCCGGCGCTCCACCCTCCTCGACCAACTGGCGGGCCACCGACCGGCTCACCCCGGCGAGCACGGCCACCACCTTGTCGGCCCTCTCTCCGTCGAGGTTGGTGGGGACCTCGATGGTCACCGCTTTCGCAGCGATGCGATGAGGAGCACCGCAACGCCGAAAGTGATCGAAGCGTCGGCGATGTTGAAGGTCGGGAAGTTGCGGAGTTGCAGCCAGTCGATGACCCTGCCGTCGAGGAAGCCATCGCCGCGGACGATACGGTCGACCAGGTTGCCGACGGCGCCCCCCATGATGAGGCCGAACCCGACAGTTTCCGCCCAACCCGTGTTCTTCGCCAGCATCACCGCCAGAACTCCGGTCGCCAGGATCGCCGCCGAGCCCAGGAACGGGCCGGCGTTCTGGAAGATGCTGAATGCAGCACCGGGGTTCTGCTCGAGATGGAGCCCGAACAACCCGGGGATGATGACGATGTCACCTGTCATCAAGGTTCGCTCCGCCCACACCTTCGACCATTGGTCGAGGATGACCACCACTAGCGCTATAGCCACCCCAACGGGGAGGTTGCGCTTCAGGCCCGGGAAGCGTCCTTCACGCACAGGGTGGCGTAGGGAAGAGCCTCCAGCCTCGCCACCGGGATCGGTTGCCCGCATACCTCACATGTTCCGTAGGTTTTATCGGCCAGCCTGCGCAGGGCGTGCTCAACCTTGCGAAGTAGGTCGCTGGCATTCTGATCGATGGAGAGTTCCTTCTCGAACTCGAAGGCCATCGAACCGGCCTCGGCGCTGGCGGGCTCGGGGCTCCGTTCTGCAGAGGTCTCCGACAAGCGCGCCTCCTCGCGCTCCTGCTCGTGCTCCTCGAGCAGGGCGGTGATCCGGTCGCGCTCCTCCTCGAGGGCGGAACGGAGGCGCTTGATCGTGTTCGGTGCCAATTCGCGTGTCATCGGTACACAGGTGGTGGGGGGCGGCAATTTAGCAGCGCCCGAAAGTTGTAACTGGGTCCCCCCCGTGCAACTCGACCGGCCGGATCGCGGGCTGGCGGTACGATCCGGCGGTGAATCCACCAACCCCGGCCAGCCCATTCCGGAGAAGGGATGCCCAGGTAGACCTGCCCTCCCTCGAGCGGGGCGTACTGGAGCTATGGGATCGCCTTGACGCCTTCGCCCAGTCCGTGGAGATGCGTCCTCCCGAGTCGGAGTACAGCTTCTACGACGGTCCGCCATTCCCCACAGGGAGCCCGCACTACGGCAACCTGCTCGCTGGGGTGATCAAAGACATCGTGCCCCGCTATTGGACGATGCGGGGACATCGGGTGGTCCGCCGCTTCGGGTGGGACACCCACGGCCTCCCGGTGGAGATGGAGGTGGAACGCGCCCTCGATCTCTCGGGTCCCAAGGACATCGCCGCCTACGGGATCGAGCGGTTCAACGCGGCCTGCCGGAGGGTGGTCCAGGCCAATACCGAAAACTGGGAATCACTCACCCGCAGACTCGGCCGTTGGGTCGACTTCGAGGACGACTACAAGACGATGGACCCCGAGTTCATGGAGAGCGTCTGGTGGGTTTTCCGTCAACTCTGGGACCGCGGGCTGGTGTACCAGGACGTGAAAGTGCTGCCTTATTCCTGGGGTGCGGCGACACCGCTCTCCAATTTCGAGGCGAACCTCGATTACCGCCAGGTAGACGACCCGGCGATCACGGTGCGGCTCAAAGTGGTGGACGCGAGGGGACCAGTGGCCGAGGGCGACTGGCTGCTCATCTGGACGACGACCCCATGGACCCTGCCCGGGAACCTGGCGGTGGCCGTCGGCGAGGACATCCCGTACGTGTGCGTCGCCGTGGATGGTGAGAGATATTGGATTGCGGAGAGCAGGCTCGACTGGCTCTGGCCGCGCCCGAGACCGTCGGTGCGTGTCGTCCAGCACGCCCGGGGCGCCGATCTGTTGGGCACTGGTTACGAGCCGCCCTTCGACTGGTTCGGTGAGGAGCGCGACAGAGGCGCCTTCAGGGTGATCTCAGCCGATGAGGTCACAACCGGCGAAGGAACCGGTCTGGTGCACATGGCCCCGGCGTACGGCGAAGCCGACTTCGCCGCACTCCAGGCCGCCGGGCTCGACGTGCTGGTCGATCCGGTGGACGCCGAGGGCCGCTTTACCGAGGCGGTCCCTCCCCTCGCAGGGACCCGGGTCAAGGATGCCGATCAGGAGTTGATCGAGCGGTTGAAGGTTGCCGGGCTTCTCTACAAGCGCGACCAGATCCGCCATAGCTACCCCTTCTGCTACCGCACCGGCACCCCGCTGATCTACAAGGCGATCCCCACCTGGTTTGTCCGCGTCGAGGCCTTTCGCGACCGGATGGTCGAAGCCAACAGCAGGATCCACTGGGTGCCCGAGCATGTCGGTGCCAGGCGCTTTGGCAACTGGCTCGAGGACGCCCGCGACTGGGCGATAAGCCGTAACCGCTACTGGGGAAGCTGTATCCCGGTCTGGAAGTGCGACCGCGGTGGCCACGAGGTCTGCATCGGGTCGATCGACGAGCTTGCCGAGCTTTCTGGGATCAGGCTCTTCGACCTGCACCGCGAGCACGTGGACCCGGTCACCTTCGCCTGCGCCAGCTGCGACGGGACCATGGTGAGGGTGCCAGAGGTGCTCGACTGCTGGTTCGAATCCGGGTCGATGCCATTTGGCCAGCTCCACTATCCCTTCGAGAATCAGGAGCGGTTCGAGCGCGCCTTCCCCGCCCACTTCATCGCGGAAGGTCTCGATCAGACCAGGGGGTGGTTCTACACGCTGCTAGTGCTATCCACCGCCATCTTCGACACCGAGCCCTTCCGCAACTGCATCGTGAACGGGCTGATCCTCGCCGAGGACGGCCGCAAGATGTCGAAGAGCCTGAAGAACTATCCCGACCCCAACGGGATCTTCGACGAATTCGGGGCCGATGCCCTGAGGGCCTATCTGATCAATTCGCCGGTGCTTCGAGCAGAGCCTTTCCGGTTTTCCCGCGAAGGGGTGCGCGAGGTGGTGCGCACCGTCCTTCTCCCTCTTTGGAACGCCTTCTCCTTCTACACGACTTACGCCGAGGCCGACGGGATCTCGACGACGGACCTGGCCGCTGCGCCGGCCGTGGAGAATCGGCCTGAACTCGACCGCTGGGTGCTGTCGGTCCTTCAGAGCCTGGTTGCCGAAGTCAACCGGCAGATGGAGGGTTACTACCTCTACGCCGTGATCCCGCCGGTACTGGGGTTCATCGACGATCTGACCAATTGGTATGTCCGTCGAGCGTGCCGCCGTTTCTGGCGGTCACGCGGAGATGACGAGGCCGACAAGCTGGCCGCCTTCGCAACCATGCACGAGGTGCTGGTCACGTTCGCCACCGTGCTGGCACCGATCCTGCCCTTCGTCACCGAGGAGATCCATCAGGCGTTGGTGGTGACTCCGCCGGGTGACGGATCGCCGCCTGCGAGCATCCATCACGCCGACTACCCGGTCGCCGACCCGGTGTTGATCGACGTCGATCTCGAACTGGCCATGGAGAACGTGCGCGCCGTCACCCGGCTGAGTCACGCCCTCCGCAAGCAACACGCGATCAAAGTGCGACAGCC
This sequence comes from uncultured Actinomycetes bacterium, assembly GCA_963758695.1. Taxonomy (GTDB): domain Bacteria; phylum Actinomycetota; class Acidimicrobiia; order Spongiisociales; family DATADW01; genus DATADW01. Next base: position 76,083 of record CAVWWM010000006.1, on the reverse strand, counting down.
ATTGCGTTCGGTGACGGTCCTCACCCGCTCTCCCGAGGTGGAGCAGGCGGTTCTTTCCCACGTCGAGCTGATCCGGGACGAGATCAATGTCCGCCACGTCGTGGTGAGGCACGACGAGTCGAGCCTGGTGAACCTCTCGGTAAGACCCGACTTCCGGACGCTTGGGCCCAAGCTCGGCGCCCGGGTCCGAGAGCTGGCTGAAGAGCTGAGCAGCATCTCGGGTGCGGATGTTGAGCGGCTACAGCACGGAGAGAGGCTCACCATCGCCGGGATCGAGCTAGGGATCGCCGATGTGGTGGTGGCGCGCACGCCGCGGGCGGGGACGGTCGTGGCCAGCGAAGGCGAGCTCTCTGTGGCGCTCGACCTGGAACTCGACGAGGATTTGATTTCGGAGGGTCTGGCACGCGAAATGGTCAGCCGCGTCCAACAGATGCGCCGTGATGCCGGGTTCGAGGTGACCACCCGGATCCGGCTCGCCTGGAGCACACCCGATCCCGAGCTACGGAGTGCCATCCAATCCCACGAGGCTTTCATCGCAGCCGAGGTGCTCGCGGTGGCGACGACCGAGAACGGTGCTGCCAACATCAAGACCGAGGTGAACGGCGCGCCGTTGTCGATCGGCGTGGAAGCGGTGAGCTGACTGGCGGATATACCTGGCGACCTCTCTCAGCCTCCGCTGCGCTCCCAGGGGCGGGGCCGACCACCGGCTCCCCATACGGCCAGGCTCTCCTCTACAGCCCCGATCGGGTCGTCCTCGTCGGGTTCGCCCTCGACGTCGGTGGCGGGTTGAGCGACCTCTTCAACGGGTGATTCGGTCACGTCGGCCTGTGGGGACTTGTCGGAAAGGTCGAGTACCTGTGTCGCATCTGGGTCGGGGGCGGGAGCGGGCTCCTCGCTCACATCCAGGGCCGGTGCCGCCTCCTCGCTCGTCCCGATTGCTTCGTCCAGCTCGGCCGCCACAGGGTCTAGCTGACCGTCGAGGTCGGTGGCCAACTCGGCGAGCCGACTGCGGAGATCCGACACCCGCGCTCGCATCCCCACCAGGTCCGCGTCGAGCCTTTCGCGCTCCTTGACCTGATCCTCTGCGAGGGCTTGTGCATCGCGCTTGGCATCCTCGACCATTCGCTCCGCTTCGGCGCCCGCCTCGGCGATGACCGCCTGGGCGCGACTCCGAGCATCCACCAGCGCTTCGGTGACCGCCTCGCGCTCCTCGCGCAAACGGCCAACTTCCGCCTCCATCGCCGCGGCGCGGCCCTCGGCAGCGCGCGCCCTACCTTCGTACTCGGTGAGCGACGCAACCACCTCGTCGAGGAAGTCGTCGACTTCGCCCTGGTCGTAGCCACGGCGCACCGACTCTCGAAACGTCTTCTGTTGGACTTCCATCGGCGACAACGCCATCGGGTGCCTCCCGCGGTCAGTCGTCGGAGGTTAACGCCGGTCGGTCGCCAACCCTGGGATTGCTCAGTGCTAGCCCGTGGGGGGACGACCCCCCCAACACCCCCCCGCCGGCCCGCAATCCATTCGCCGGCAACAGGAAGGCGGGATGAACGGGTCGCGCCAGCCGTGTTAGCCCGTGGGGGGGACGACCCCCCCAACACCCCCCCGCCGGCCCGCAATCCATTCGCCGGCAACAGGAAGGCGGGATGAACGGGTCGCGCCAGCCGTGTTAGCCCGTGGGGGGGACGACCCCCCCAACACCCCCCCGCCGGCCCGCAATCCGCTCGCCACCACCGAGAAGGCGGGATGAACGGGTCGCGCCAGCCGTGTTAGCCCGTGGGGGGACGACCCCCCCAACACCCCCCCGCCGGCCCGCAATCCGCTCGCCTACCACAGAGAAGGCGGGATGAACGGGTCGCGCCAGCCGTGTTAGCCCGTGGGGGGGACGACAGGCCCGCGGTACTGAGTACTGGGTACCAAGTACTGCGAGCGAAGCGAGCCTCGAGCGAAGCGAGCGTTCAGCAGAGAAACGAACGCAGCAGAGCGATCGCGAGGAAGAGGATCAAGGGGGACAGGTCAAGCCCGACCGATCCGAGCCGCACATTGGGGAGGACCGCTCTTATGGGCCGGAGGATGGGATCGACCACCAGCGAGAGGGCGTGGCGGACCCTCCCCACCGGATGGTCGCTCGGGACGTCGAAGAAGCTGAGGACTATCCGGGCGAGGACGACGAGCGAATAGATGAAGAGCAGTTGGCAGACAAGGGTCATCCTGTGTCAGGAGGCCGATTCAGGTAGCTCGTACAAACCCTGTCCCTCGAGCCGGCGCTGCTCCTCCTGGCCGAGCGTCACTCGTGGGGGGAGCACCAGCACCACGCCGTCGGTGGTTTTCGCCATCGTCCCGTCGAGTGCGTAGGTCAACCCGCTGGCGAAGTCGATGATGCGACGCACCATGTCCGGATCCGTCGACCTCAGATCAAGCACCACCGGTGTCCGTTCCCTGATCCGATCGGCCAGCACCTTGGCATCGCCGAAGTCGGTGACCTGAACAACGTCGCTCTGCACGTCTGTGGGCCGGACCGGCCGCACCGAGCCCGAAGGGGCGTCGTGGCCGCCCTCGCCGGATACCACCACCGGCCTCGATCCTGCACCGACCGGGGGCTCAACCCGTCGCCCGGCGACCGTATCGCGGTTCGGCGATTGACCCTTGGTGTTCTGACGGGTCGTCTGGGGGCGTGTCGAGCGGGCCGCCGCGGCAGGTCTGGACTCGACCTCCTCGTCGAGCGACTCCTCGTCCACCAACCCGAGGTACATCAGCGTCTTCTGCCACAGCGAGCTCATGTGATCCCGTCGTCTACAGCCGGCGTAAAGATAGCCCGTCCCAGTCGGACAACCGTAGCCCCTTCCTCGATGGCGACCTCGAAATCGTCGCTCATGCCCATGGAGAGAACGGGTAACGGGGTGACCTGCCCGAGTTCGCTCCTCAGCTCGACCAGCCGGCGGAAGGAGGGGCGGACCAGTTCCGGTTCTGGCATCTGGGGCGGGATCGCCATCAGGCCGCGCACATCCAGCCCGAGATCGACCGACGTCCGGATGAGCTCTCGGGCCCTCCCCGGCTCGACTCCACCCTTCTGCGACTCCTCACCGATGTTGACCTCGACCAACACCGGTGGCGGACGGCCCGGCCCCTTGACCCAGGCCTCCGCCAGCCGATCGCGGTCGAGCGAGTGGAGCAGGTCGGTGAAGGGCCGCACCATCCGCACCTTGTTGGTCTGGAGGGGTCCTACGAAATGCCAACGGATGTCGCCGGGAAGCCGGGCGGCATTCTCCGCGATGGCAGCGGAACGGTTCTCACCGAAGTCCCGGTGGCCCTGTCGGTAGATCGAGAGAATCTCTTTCTCGGAACGGCCCTTGGACACCACAACGAGGGTGATCTCGTCCGGGCTGCGGCCGGACCTTTCTGCCGCATGGGCGATCCGCAGTTTGACCGCCTCGAGGCTCAACGGCCCGCCCTCCCCGGTCTGACCCTCCTAGGCGCTGTCTGCCTCTTCCGGTGGCGGCTCGAGCATGTAGTACTCGGTGAATTCGCTACACCGACCGTCGGGAGCGAACCGGAGGAGGTAGGCGTTGTGGAAGGTCCGCTCAGATTCGGAGTCGGTGGCGAGGTAGCGGCTCCATCCGATGGCGACTGCCCGATCCCCGTCGACCGCGTACGGCTCGTACCGAGCCTCCCACGCCGCGGGATCGTCCGGCTCTTCCAGCCAGCTTGCGACGATCGCCTCGCGTCCCTCGACCGCCCGGTCGTCGAATGGGTGATAGCGGTAGACGGCATCATCACTGAAGAGATCGGCGACCTGATCGGCATCGTTGGTGCGCCACGCCGCCACGTAGCGGTCTAGCCAAACCTGGACTGCGCCGTGATCCATGTCGGAGATGGTAGGCCGGTGCTGGGCGGCAGCACTGCGTCACCCCAGCCAGCCGATGGCGGCCATCCGGTTTCCGGTGCGCTGACGGCGGTGGGAGAAGAGCCCCGGGTCGTGACCGGTGCAGCGCCCTGCATCCCATACATCGAGCCCGCCGAGTTGGGCCTTGGCCGAGGCGACGAGGTCGACGCTCGGTGACCCCCAGGTGGTGGTGGCTTGTTCGTGGGGAAATTGCTCGGCCACCTCCTCGCCAACCTCGAAGCAACAGGAACCGATGGCGGGCCCGATGGCGGCCACCTTCGCCGCTGATCCCGCCTCGTCCATTGCGGTTCGCAGCGCGCCGATCACTCCGGCGGCAAGACCGCGCCATCCGGCATGTGCGATCCCGACGATCCCGTCCCCCTCGAGGACCACGGCGGCGCAGTCGGCGGTGAACACCGCAAGCGGCAACCCAGTGACCCGGGTGAACAGGGCGTCCCCGTCACCAAGCTCCCCGGGGTGTTTCGCCTCGAGGACCCTGCTGCCGTGGACCTGGTGAAGCGTCGCCCACTCGGTGTCGATCCCCAACTCGGCGGCGATCGACTCCCGCAGAGAGTGGTCGCTCCGCTGGTCGCCCGCCGCCGCCAAGGTGAATGCTGCTCCGCGAAAGGGGCGCAGGATCATCCCTGCACGAAAGCGGGGATCTCGAAGTCGTCCTCATCGCCCGAGGAGAGCACGCCGCTGAGCACGCCGCGGGTGCCACGGCGGCGCTCGAACCCGGCAGCGATCACGGTCACCTGCATCTCCTCGCCACCCATGTCGTCGACGAAGGCGCCAAAGATGATCTCGGCGTCTTCGTCGCAATGTTCCTTGATGACGTTGGCCGCGTTGTTCACCTCGTGGAGCGTCATCGTTGCCGGCCCACTCACCGAGAGGAGCACTCCTCGCGCCCCGTCCATCGAGGTCTCCAACAGGGGCGACGAGATCGCTTTGTTCGCCGCCTGCGTCGCCCGGTCGTCACCGGTCGAGCGGCCGATGCCCATCACCGCGGTGCCGGCGTCCTGCATCACCGTCTTGACGTCGGCGAAGTCGACATTGATCAACCCGGGGGTGGTGATGAGGTTGGTGATGCCGGCGACCCCGGCCATGAGCACCTCGTCGGCGCGGTGGAAGCTCTCGATGATCGAGGACTTCGGATCGGTGATCTCGAGCAGCTTGTCGTTTGGTATCACGATCAGGGTGTCCACCGCCTCCCGAAGCGCCTGGATCCCCTGCTCCGCCTGGAGGGAACGCCTCCTGCCCTCGAACCCGAACGGCCGGGTGACAACCCCCACCGTGAGGGCACCAAGTCCCCGAGCCGCCTCGGCGACCACGGGAGCCCCACCCGTCCCGGTCCCACCGCCTTCGCCTGCGGTGACGAAAACCATGTCCGCGCCCTTGAGCACCTCCTCGAGTTCCTCGCGGTGCGCTTCCGCTGCGGCCCGGCCGACCTCGGGGTTGGCGCCGGCGCCGAGCCCCCGGGTGATGTCCCGGCCAAGGTCGAGCTTGATGTCGGCGTCTGACATCAGCAGCGCCTGAGCATCTGTGTTCATGGCGATGAACTCGACGCCGCGTACCCCGGCATCGATCATCCGGTTGACCGCATTGACCCCGCCACCGCCGACGCCGACGACCTTGATCACGGCGATGTAGCTCTGCGGCCGGGTCCCGCTGCTGCTCGATCTGCTCGACATCGGTTGTCCTTTCCGGGCCTGGAGAGAATCTCTCCGCCCCCGTGGGATCGGTTGGCCTCGTGGCCGGGGCATTGGGACCGGCTCCACCCTCGCCATCTCACCGATGACGTTTCCCCTTGCCTTCACCCTCGACTACAGCGTTACACAGATGCCCACACCGTGGCAAGAGGGGTACGCTCACCTTGTAGTGGACGTTGAAGCTTAGCCGGTGATGGACTGGGCTTGCTCGGAGTAGCCACGGGGAAGACGAACCGCAGGGTGAGAGGGTGAGATGACGGTGATGACCGACCCTGGGGGGACGTCTCCCATGACCGCGCTCAGCGCAACGGCCTTGGCCCGCATCTCCTCCGCCGACCCGAGGCGCGCCTGAATCCCCTCGAACCGGGCCCACAACTCCCCGCGCACCTCCCGCAGTGTGATGCCGCCCCGATGACGCGGCGGGAATGCGGCGAGGAACGCCGCGGCGCCGCGCACCATCTCCTCGGGGTGACGCTCCCCTAGCACCGGGTCGGCGACCGGGATGGAGATCAACCCGTGGTTGCCGGCACCAGGGCCCTCGCTCAACTCGACGGGGACACCGCCTGCGGACAAGAGGAGCCATCCGTCATCGGTGCGCGCCCACCCCACCGGCTCCCGCTCGCGTACCTCCACGTCGATGGTGTCGGGGAAGCGGACGGTGGCAACCGCCTCGGCGATCCATGGATCCTCCTCCAAGGCCGCTTCCACCTCGCCGGGCCTGATCGTCACCAGGGGGCGACCTTTGATGAAACCCGCATCGGCCATCAGTCGGCGGACCGGAGCCTGGTCGGCCCCATCCACCCTGATCGCCCGAACCGACAGAAACGGGGACTGCAGCGCCCACGCCACCACACCGGCGATGACTCCCGTCATCAAGAGCAGCACCAGTCGCCGTACCCGCCGGCGGGCGTGGGTCTCCGCCACTTGCCGTCGTCGCCGGGCTATCCGGGGGTCGAGCACGGTCATGGCCCACCACCGCCTGTTTGTTCCCGCTGGTCGGGAGAGGGGGCGAACTCCCCGGCGAAACGGACCTCGGGGCGGAGCCAAACCCCCGTGGACTCACCGACCCGGCGGCGGACCGCCCACACAAGGTCGTGGATGTCCTGGGCGGTGGCTTCGCGTCCGGCAACGAAGAAGTTAGCGTGCTTGGTAGAGACCGATGCCCCGCCGACCGCAAAGCCCTTCAGCCCGAGCTGGTCGATGATTCGCCCCGCGGTGTCGCCCGGTGGGTTGGCGAAGACGCTTCCGGCGTTGAGCGTTCCCCCGGGTTGATGGAGCCGCCTCCACCGGGTCACCTCACGCATCTCCGCCTCGGCCGCGGCGGCCGTCCCGGGCTCGGTGTGGAAGCGAGCACGGACCACGACGTCGGTCGGTGCCAAGGCTGAAACGCGGTACCCGAGCCCGAGCGATCCGGCCCCGCGGTCATCGATGGCTCCGGCGACGGTGTCGACCACTCGCGCCGAGACCAGGACGTCGACCGTCTCCCGTCCATGGCACCCGGCGTTCATCCGTACCGCCCCGCCAACCGAGCCGGGGACCCCGACGAAGAACTCCAGTCCGGTGCGGCCCGACCTCGCCGCATGGCGGGCAACTACCGGGAGCGATGCACCCGCCCCCGCCGAGACCTCTCCAGACCGTTCGAGATCGACCGAAGCGAGCCCACCCGCCAGCCGGACCACGACGCCGTCGAAGCCGGAATCGGCGATCACCAGATTGGATCCGCTGCCCCAGGACGAGCAACTCGACACCGGCGGCGGCGGCGGCGCTTCCGGCGACCATCACGTCTTCCTCGGCGGTGGCCTCGACCAGCCAGCGGGCGGGGCCGCCCAGCTTGTAGGTGGTGAGCGGGGCCAGATCGGCATTGGGGCGTGCCCGCCCCGAGCCGGAGAGAGCATCGAGCGTGTCCTTCATCGTCCCCACCGCTCCACGAGAAGCGGGACCAGCTCGTCGGGGAGCGATGTGATGTCGCCTGCCCCCATGGTCACCACCAGATCTCCGGGCTCGACCGCGGAAGCCAGGAAGCCGGCCAGGTCGGCGCGGTGTGGGAGATAGTCCACCGTCACCGGGACCGAACGGCGGGCGGCGGCGGCAACCAATTCGCCGGTGACCCCTGGGATCGGCGCTTCGCGGGCCGGGAACACGTCGGTGACCACCACCCGGTCGGCGAGGGCGAAAGCGGCGCCGAACTGCTCGTGAAGTGCCAGCGTCCGGCTGAAGAGATGGGGCTGGAAGACGGCCCACACCCGCCGCCATGGCACCGCGCCTTGCCGCGGACAGCGTCGCCGCCACCTTGGTGGGGTGGTGGGCGTAGTCGTCGATCAGCGTCACTCCCCCAACCTCACCGCGGACTTCGAACCGCCGGCGCACCCCGGCGAATTTCGCTGAAGCTGGCGGCCGCGCCCACAACGTCCATTCCGAGCGAGCCGAACAGGGCGAGCGCTCCGGCGGCGTTGCGCGCCATGTGCAGCACCGGGTCGTGCCCACCTCCACCTCGACGCTCGATCGGGGCCGACCAGCCGGAACCCACAGCAGCCGGCGCCTCCTCGACGTGCTCGATCCGCCACATGCCCTCGGGAGCAGTCCCGTAGGTGGCGGCGCCGGTCGCTTCGGCGAGCCGCCGCCCGCCGGGGTCGTCGTACCCACCAACACCGGGCCCCCGCACACCCTCGACCACCGCGGCGAACGCTTCCTCCAGGGCAGCGATGTCCCCGTAGTGCTCGAGGTGCTCTGCCTCGACGTTGGTGACCATGAGCCCCACGAGGTCGAGATGGAGGAAGGTGCCGAACGCCTCGTCCGCCTCGAGCACGAAGAGCCCGGTCTCCCCGAGATGGGCGTTGGTGCGCTGATCGACCAGTTCGCCGCCAACCACGAATGACGGGTCACGGCCCAATGCCCGGAGCGCGGTCACCAGCAGGGCGGTCGACGAGGTCTTGCCGTGGGTGCCGGTGACGCCGATGGCGGGCATGACCGCGGTGAGCGCCCCCAGCAGTTGGGGGCGCTGCCAGACGGTCACGCCCGGCGGCTTGCGCCGCGACCAGCTCGGGATCGGTCGCGGGAACAGCCGACGAAGCCACGACCAGATCGGCGCCGACGGCCGACTCGGGCCCGCTCCCTGCCCAAACCTCTATCCCAAGGTCGGACAGGTCCGGCCAGTGCCGGCGAATGCTTCATGATCGGATCCGGTGACCGTGCGCCCCTGTTGAAAGAGCAGCTTGGCCAGGGCGCTCATCCCTGCCCCGCCCGCCCCCACGAGATGGATCTGGGTCGGCGCCCGCCAGCACGTCTCCCGGCTGGCCGGATCGGGCTCATCCATGTTCGGCCATGCAGCGCGGCGGCAATCTGGTCGGCGGCGCCGGGCCGTGCCATGCGGAGCGCCGCCGCGGCCATGCGCTCTCGCTCTCCCCGGTCGCCCATCAGTTCCTCGATCACCTTGGCCAGCTCCCCGATCTGCTCCTCGTTCACCACCCGGGCCGACCCGGCGCCGGCGAGTGCGGCCGCGTTGGCCGCCTGATGACCGCTCGACCCGAACCCTCCGGGGATGAGCACCGCCGGGGTCCCCGTGGCGGTCAGCTCGGCGACCGAACCGCCGGCCCGGGCAACCACCAGGTCGCTTGCGGCGAGAACGTACTGGATCGCCGGCTCGAACCCGAGGACCACCCAGCGAACCGGGCCGGCGTACCGGGACCGCAGCCGCGACGACTTCGTCCAGGTTCGACGCCCCGGCGAGGTGGAGCAGCTGGAACTCGGGCGCCCGACCAGATCCACTCATCTCGACCACCGCCCGGTTGATCATCGCCGACCCGAGGCTCCCCCCACCACACCGAGCACGGTGACACCGGGTGCGCAGCCCGTAGCGGCCAGCGCCTCCGGGCGGAGGCTCTCCCGGTCGAACGAAGCCAGTGGACGCCGGATGGGGTTCCCCACCCACCGGCCGTGGCGGAGGCCGTCAGTAGCCGGGAACGAGGTGAAAGCCTCGACCGCCCAGCGTGATGCGACCCGGTTGGCCAGACCGGCGTGGGCGTTCTGCTCGGCCACGAACAATGGGCAGGCAGCACGGCGCGCCGCCCAGGCCGTGGGCAGGGTCACGTAGCCGCCCATCCCGAGGACCGCCCGCACCCCGCGGGCGGCCATCTCCTTGCCGATGGCGCCGGCAGCCGAGCGGACCACCGAGGGATGGCCAGGTTGCGCCTGGTCAGGCGCCGTCTCCAGCCCCCGCATCTGGCACCGCGAAGAACGGGAAGCCCCGCCCGGGGTAGACACCGCTCCAGGCGGTCCCCGCCGATGAAGATGACTTCCTCGCGGGGCACGCCGCCTCGCACCAGCGCCTCCCCCACCGCCAGCCCCGGGTACACATGCCCCCCGGTGCCGGCGGCGGCGATGAGGTAGCTCATGCGCCGTCCCGCTGGTGCGTCGGCTGCCCCCCGGCGGGTCACGGCGCCGGCGGGACGCCGTGGCGGGCGATGCTGACCAGGACCCCGGCCGCCGCCATGCAGCTGATGATGGCGGTGGACCCGAACGAGACGAACGGGAGCGGTATCCCGGTGATGGGGAGCAGCCCGATCACGCCTCCGAGGTTGACCAGCGCCTGGTCGCCGAGCCACGCGGTCAACCCGACCGCGAGCAGCCGCCCGAATCGGTCCGAGCGCCCGCAACGACACCACCACCCCGAGCAGGGTGAGCGAAGGCGAAAAGGAGGAGTACCACGACGCCGCCGAGAAACCCAGTCTCCTCACCGATGATGGCGAAGATGAAGTCGCTGTGGGCGTTGGGGAGGAACAGCCAGCGCGCCCTGCTGGCGCCGAGGCCCACCCCGAAGGTGCCCGCCGGTCCCCAGCGCCAGATAGCTCTGGATGAGCTGGTAGCCGTCGCCCAGCGGGTCGGCGAACGGGTCGAGGAAGGAGGTGAGGCGCGCCCGCCTGTAGGGCTCGACCAACGCCAGCGCCGTCGTCGCCGCCACTGCCGATACGCCGACGAAGGCCACATAACGCAACGGCGCCGCCGAAGCCGCCAGGACGGCCATGGTGGCGGCCCCCACGATGATCGAGGTTCCCAGGTCGGGCTGGAGCATCAGCAGCAGCCCCACCGTCCCCACGATCGCCGCAACCGGGACGACGAAGTGGCCGAAGTCGAGGAGCAGCGACTGCTTCTTGACCAGCAGAGCCGCCAAGAGGATGACCACGGCGAATTTCGCCAACTCGGACGGCTGGAAGCTCAACGGTCCCAATGGCAGCCAGCGGCGTCGCGCCGTAGATCCTTGTCCCCACCACCAGCACCGCCACCAGGAGCGCGGTCGTCACGAGGAAGATCGGCCAGGCAAGCCGCCGGTAGACCCGGTAGGGGATGAGAGATGTCGCCACCAAGGCACACCAGCGCCGATCCCTACCCCGATCGCCTGTCGTTTGAAGAAATAGAGGCCGTCCTGCGCCTGCTCCAGCCCTGCCACCGACGACGCCGAGAGCGTGGCGCCCAGCCCGACGACGGTGAGCACGCCACCACGACGATGATCCCCACTTGCAGCCTGGTGTTGGCCACCGAGCGCTGCGCTCTGCCTCGCGCCTCGGCCCTCGCCCGGACGATCGATGTGACGTTGGCGGTCATCCGGCCCCTCCCGGCTGCCGGCTGCCCTCCTCGCCGGAGTGGCGCGAGCGCACCTCGTCGGCGAACACGTCGCCGCGATGGGCGTACGAGTCGAACATGTCGAAGCTGGCCCCACCGGGTGCCAGCAGGACGACGCTCGCCGGCGGCGGCGGCCTCGTCGGCGAGCCGAACCGCCTCGGCCATGTCGCCGGCCCAGACCGCCGACCCCGGGCGGGCGCGGCGTCGAGCAGGGCGGGGGCCGCCTCACCGATCGCCACCAGCCGGCGCAGATGGGTGTGCTGGGCGAGCGGGCTGAGGTCGAGGCCCTTGCTCCGGCCCCCGGCGATGAGAACCACCGAGGGGTAGGCGTCGAGAGCCGCACGTGGCGGCGTGGGGATTGGTCGCCTTGGAGTCGTCCACCCAGGTGACGCCTGCCCAGGCACGCCAACCACCTCGCGGCGGTGCGCCCCGGGCGGAACTCGCAGGCGGCGGCCGCGATCGCCTCGGCGCTTCGCACCAGCGGCGAGGCCGGCGGCGCCCGCCGCGGCGATGTCGAGCAGGTAGGCCGGGTCGCTCGACCGCCAATGTCGGTGAGCGGGATCCCGATGCCGTCGATGGCGAGCGCCCCGCCGCTCACCCCCACCCCACCGCTCGGGGACGGCGCCGTCCGCTGGCAGGGACGAGCCGGGCCCCGGCCGACTCGGCCAGTGCCGACGCACCCGGGTCGTCGGCGTCGTAGACCAAGACCTGCTCCGGGCCCTGGTTGGCGAAGATCCGCGCCTTCGCCGCGGTGTAGGCGTGAAGCGAGCCGTGCCAGTCGAGGTGATCCGGCGCCACGTTGAGCAGCACCGCCACCTCGGGTCGGAACCGGCTCGGTGAAGCGCAAGTTGGAAGCTGGACACCTCGACCACGACCACCTCCCAGGCGCCCGCCGGCCACGTCGGAGAGGGCGGTCCCGATGTTGCCCGCCGCCACCGTCGCCAGCCCGCTTCGGCCCAGCATGTCGGCGATGAGCGTGGTGACCGTCGTCTTGCCGTTGGTCCCGGTGACCGCCACCACCGGCGCCTCCAAGTGGCGCCAGGCGAACTCGACCTCGCTCCACAGCGGCGACCCGCGACTCCAGTGTCTCCACCACGGGCAGCGCTCGCTCCGGGATCCCCGGGCTGACCACCACCAGATCCACCCCTTCGAGCAGATCGGCGTTCCATGAGCCACCCACCGCGGGTATCCCCTCGGAGGTGAGGCTCGCCGCCGCTGCACGGGTCGGCATCCCACACCGTCACCCGTTGACCGGCAGCGGATGGCGAGCCGCGCCGCCGCCCGGCCCGATACCGCGGCGCCGAGTACCAGCGTTCTCATCGTGAGCAACCCCGGCTCGCCGCTCCGCGGTGCCGATGCGGCAGTTCACAGCTCGGACCCCGACGCAATAGTCGAATTGACAAGGAAGTCGGTGTAGAAGAGGCCAACCCGAGGGCGACCCCGACGCCGGCGAGGATCCAGAACCGGACGACGATGGTCGTCTCCGGCCATCCCTTGAGGTCGTAGTGGAAGTGGATCGGCGCCATGCGGAATATTCGCCTTCCGAAGAGCCTGAAGCTGGCGACCTGGAGCATCACCGAGAGCGTCTCGGCCACATAGAGCCCACCCACCACGAGGAGGAGCAGTTGGGTGCTGGTGAGCAGCGCCAGTGCGCCGAGCAGCCCGCCGATCGCCTGCGACCCGACATCACCCATGAAGATCTTGGCCGGGGCGGCGTTCCACCAGAGGAACCCGAGCAGCGCCCCCACCATTGCGGTGGCGATCTCGCCCAGGTCGAGCGGTGTCGAGGCGGTGGGGAAGAAGTTGTAGAAGACAGGGTGGCGGAACTGCCAAAAGGCGATGATGGTGAAGGCGCCGAAAACCAGCGCCGCCGAGCCAGCAGCGAGCCCGTCCATCCCGTCGGCCAGGTTGACCCCGTTGGCCGCTCCCGACAGCATCACCAGCACCCAGACGAAGAAGAAGCCGCCGAGGGCGATCCCGAGCGGCCGGACGAAACTCAGTTCGGTGTTGACCCCCGCCGCCTGGGCGCCCCAGGCGAAGAGGGCGGCAACCGCCGCCTGTCCGGCGAACTTCGCTCCGCTTGTTGAGCCCCAGGCTGCGCTGCCTGGTGTGCTTGATGACATCGTCGAGGAACCCGAGCAGCCCCATGGCGAGAAAGACGCCTATGGCGAGCAGTCCGACGGGCTGGAGCGGCAGGAACTCGAAGCCGAATCCGTCCTCGGGGTTCCACACCCGCACATGGGCAGCCAGGTAGCCGGCGACCACAGCTATCACCATCACCACGCCGCCCATGGTCGGCGTCCCCTGCTTGTGGGCGTGGCCCTCGATCTCCTCCTGGATGAACTGGCCGATGCGGGCGCGGCGCAGGACACGGATGGCGAAGGGCATGCATGAACAGCACGATGAACATCGAGACCGCACCGGCGACGAGAAGCCCGATCATCGCCCGACCCCTGCCGGGCTGACGCGGCGCTCCTCGCGCCGTGGATAGCCGAGTGCAGCAAGCTCCTCGGCCGCCACCTGCAGGTCGTCGAAGGGATGGACCACGCCGGCAAGGTCCTGTCCCGGCTCGTGTCCCTTGCCCAAGATGAGAATGGCGTCACCGGGCCCCGCCGTGGCGCATGGCATGGCGAATTGCCAGCCGCCGATCCGGCTCCACCGCCCAGCCGGCCGGGTTGCCCACCCCCGAAGCACCTCGGCGATGATCGCCGCCGGGGTCCTCGGAGCGCGGGTTGTCCGAGGTGAGGACGACACGGTCGGCGGACGATGCCGCCTGACCCATCAGCGGGCGTTTTGCCCGGTCCCGGTCACCGCCCGCACCGAACACGACGACGACCATCCGCTCGGTGAGCGCCTCGCGCAGCCGCCACCGCCTCTCTCGATGCTGGCCGGGGTGTGGGCGTAGTCGACCACGACCTCGAATGGCTGCCCGGAGAGCACCCGCTCGAACCGGCCGGGGATCACCGGGCATCCCGCCAACCCCGCAGCAACCGCATCGAGATCGATGTCGAGCTCCAGGGCGATCGCGGCCGCCACCAGAGCGTTGGCCAGGTTGAAGCGGCCCCGCAGCGGAAGGGCGACTTCTGCGCTTGCCGGCGGGGTGACCAAGGTGAACTCGATCCCCTCCCAGGTGCGATTCGACGCCAGTCCGGCACGGACCTGCCCGGTCGCCGGCGCCGACCTCGACTACCGGGAGGGGTGTCGACGCCGCCAGCCTGGCGCCCGCCGGGTCGTCGACCCAGATGACACCGCAGCCGGGCCCGCTCCGGCTCGAAGAGCCGTGACTTGGCCTCGAAGTAGCCCTCCATGTCGCCGTGGAAGTCGAGGTGGTCCTGGCTCAGGTTGGTGAAGGCGACCACCTCGAACCGGGTTCCCTCCACCCTGCCCAGGGCCAGGGCGTGCGACGAGACCTCGACTGCGGCAACCTCCACCCCGGCATCGACCATCTCGACGAAGAAGACGCTGCAGGTCATCGGCCTCGGGGGTGGTCCTCTCCAGCTGCACCGGCCGCCCAGTGATCCAGGCCCCGGTTGTCCCGATGATCCCACTCCGCCTTCCCGGCGGCGGTGGCGATCGACTCGAGCAGATAGGTCACGGTCGTCTTGCCGTTTGTCCCGGTCACCCCGGCCACCCGGAGATGCTCGCGAGGGGTGCCCGGCAAGCGCCGCCGCCAGCGGCCCGAGCGCCGGCACGGCTCGAGGGACCAGCAGCAGTTGAGCCACCTCGACCGGGAGCAGCGCTCCACGGCCACCGCCACCGCCCCGCCGGCATCGGCGGCAACGGCAGATCGTGGCCGTCGGCTGCTGAACCCGGGGATTGCGACGAACAACGAGCCGGATCCGGCGTCGCGCGGCTGTCGTGGACGATCGAAGTGACCTGTGGGTCGTCCTCGCCACCAGCCCCCGCGGGGCATCACCGTGCCACCGACAGCACGGCGGCGCCAGAGCGCCCTGGAAAGCCGCAGCTGGCCTCACGCTGGCCTCATCGCCGGGAACTCCCAGGTGGTGGAGCGCCTTCTCCATGACATCGGCGAAGACGGGTGCCGCCGACAAGCCGCCGGAGCGGAAGGCGTAGGAGGGTCCCTCGACCACCACCGCCACCACCAGCTCCGGGTCGTCGGCCGGGGCCATGCCCACGAAGCTGGCCACGTTCACCCGCCTGTTGTAGCCGGTGTCCTCGAGCTGCTCGGAGGTCCCGGTCTTCCCGGCGACCGAGTAGCCGGGGATGGCCGCCCGGAGCCCGGTGCCGTGCTCGACCACCTGCTGCAGCATGCGGCGCATGGTCTTCGCCGTGGCCTCGGAGACGACGCGGCGCCGTTCCGGGCTGACCGTGGTCGGTGCGCCGTCACCCGACACCACCTGATCGACGAGGTGGGGCGCCACCCAGACCCCGTCGTTGGCGATGGCCGCCGTATGCAGCCGCCATCTGGAGCGGTGACACCGAGACCGAGTAGCCGATCGAGGCGGATGCGGTGCACGAGCCGCACGTCGGATCGACGTTGACCGACCCTGCGGCCTCGCCGGCGTACTCGATCCCGGTCGGCTGGCCCAACCCGAACCGCTCGAGGAAGCGGCGCAGCCGTGCCGTCCCCACCCGTTCCCCAACCAGGATCGTGCCGACGTTCGAGGAGCGGGTGACGATCTCCTCGACCGTCATGTCCTCGGGTTGGTGGTAGTCGGGGTCGCCGAAGCACCCGAAGAGGTCGTCGGTGCGGCTCTCGCAGGCTCCTTCGACCACCTCGTAGCGGGCGGGGACATCGGGTATGACCGAGTTCGGAGTCAACAGCCCGTCCTCGAGGGCAGCGGCGATGGTGATCGCCTTCAGCGTCGAGCCGGGCTCGAAGGTGCCCCGGATGGCGAAGTTCCCGAACAGGACCTCGTCCCCGACCCCCTGGCGGTCGTTGGGGTCGAAGTCGGGAAGGGTCGCCAGCGCCACAACCGCGCCATCGTCGGGATCGAGCACCACCACGGTGCACCGCTGCGCCTCGGCATCGGTCGATGATCTCCGAGCAGGCGCGCTCGGCGGCGAACTGGACGTCGAGGTCGATGGTGGTCACCAGGTCGTCGCCCGGGTCGGCCGGCTCCACCTGGTAGCGGCCCTGGGGAATGATCCGGCCGGACGGGTCGGTCTCCACGATGGCCGCGCCCGGGCTTCCCCCTGAGGACCTTGTCGAACCGGTACTCCAGCCCCTCCTTGCCCTCGTTGTCGATGTCGACCCATCCGAGGATGTGGCTGGCGAGGGCGCCGGCCGGGTAGACCCGCTTTGGCTCGGGGAGCGTGTAGATCCCGGCGAGGTCCAGCGCTTGCACCTCCTCCGCCTGATCGAACTCGAGTTGGCGGGCCAGGTAGACGAAGGTCGAGTCCTGGCGCAGCCGGTCCAGGATGACCGAGGTCGGGTGGTCGAGCACCGCCCCGAGCAGCCGGGCGGCAACCTCCGGGCTCTCCACCTGCTTGGGGTTGGCGTAGATGGTGGTCCCGTCGATGGTCACCGCCATCTCGCGGCCCCGGGCGTCGAAGATCGTGCCGCGACGGGCGGCCAGCTCCTTCCGGGTCAGCCGCTGCTCCAAGCGACTCCGCAGCCCACCGGTCGGACTCGATGACCTGGACGTAGAACAGCCGGGCGCCCGCGCCCAGCCAGGCGACCAACAACAGACCGCCGACGGCGAAGAGACGTGCGTCGGACAGACCGAGTCGCCGGCCCTTGTTGCGGCCGGCCACGGTCACTCCTCCGGCTGGCGACCGCCGGGTGGTCGGAAGGGTCGCTCCGCCCACGGGGACGCGGCCCCGAGTCGAGGACTCCTGCCTCCGGCCCCATCGGCACCAGCAGCTCCGATGTGACCCATCATGGGCTCGACGCGCTCAAGATCGACCTCAGCTCGGCCAGACGGTCGTGGTGGATCCGACGGTCCGCTTCACGCCGTCGGCGGCCACGGTCTGGGTGTCGCTGGGGAACACCATCCCCATCTCCTCGGCGAGCGGCGCGATGCGCGAGGGTGACTCGAGTCTGGCGACCTCGAGCCGGAGCTCGCCGTACGCGTGCCTGCTCAGCGGCGATCCGCCCCTCGAGCTCCTGGAGCTCGAAGGCGGTGCGGTCGAGGGTGATGCGTGACCAGATGATGGCGAAGAAGGCGAGGACCGCGATCGTCGAGAAGAGCAGCCAGGGCCCCATGGCGGGGCGCCGGGCGTCTCGCCCCGGCAGGACCCTCAGCTGGGGCCGCTTCACCAGGCGGGAAAGGGGACGGACGGTGTGCGGGCGGTCATGCCGCCTCCTCGACCCGCTCGACGGCACGGAGTCGTGCGCTGCGTGAGCGTGGGTTGCCTCCACCTCGGTGGGTGACGGGCGGAGCGGCTTGCGGGTCAGCAGACGCAGCTCGGCCGTGCCACCACACACGCATACAGGGAAGTCCGGCGGGCAGGTGCACCCGTGGGCGCCGGCGACGAAGCGCCTCTTGACCAGCCGGTCCTCGAGCGAGTGATAGGAGATGACGACGGCTCGCCCCCCGACCGCAGCCGTTGGAGCGCCGCATCGAGACCCTCCTCCAGCGCCTCCAATTCCTCGTTGACCACCATCCGGATGGCCTGGAAGGTGCGGCGCGCCGGGTGCCGGCGAGCGCGTGCCGCCGCCGGCACCGCGCCGGCCACCACTTCGGCCAGTTGGCCGGTGTCGGTCACGGGGCGAGCCCCCACGATGGCGGCGGCGATCCGGGAGGCATGTGGTTCCTCGCCATAGCGGCGGATGGCGCCGGCCAGACGGGCAGCATCCCACCCGTTGACCACGTCGGCGGCGGTGATCGAAGCGTCAGGACCCATCCGCATGTCGAGTGGGCCGCTTTGCCGGTAGGAGAAACCGCGATCCGGATCGTCGAGTTGCCGGCTGGACACGCCGAGGTCGAACAGCGCCCCGTCGATCCGGTCGACCCCTGCCCGGTCGAGCGCCTCGTCCGAGATTTCGGAAGTCGCTCTGCATCATGGTCAGCCTGGGTCCGAGCGAGGCGGCGTTGGCATGGGCCGCCGGGTCCCGGTCCAAGCCGATGACGGAGATACCCGGGATGTCTGTCGAGGAGCAGGGCCGAGTGACCCCCACCGCCGAAGGTGGCGTCTACCACCACCCCGCGTTCGATCGGTTGGAACACCTCGGCGACCTCCTCTGCCATCACCGGCTGGTGGAACGGGGCTGGCTGCGGGTCCTGGCTCATGGCCAGCCCCCCGGGCGCTGGGACCAAGTTGGAAGCGGGCGGAGTAAGGGGCCTTCCAATTCGGTACTCCGGGGGGCTGGCGATGAACCAGGTTCACCGCCGCCGGTCGCTCGGTGTCGGCTCCACCTCCCTCAACTCTCGACCGCGTCCTGCTCGGCGCGGGTCGGCCTCGGTCAACCATGCGGCGGGCTCCCAGATCTCGACCCGGTCGACCACCCCGACAAGGGTGACCTCGGCTCCCATCCCGGCGAAGTCCCTGAGTTCCTGGGGGATGGCGATCCGTGCCCTGCTTGTCGGGGGTGATCGGGTGGGCTTCGCCAAACCGAAGACGTCGTCGTCGCCTCACCTCGACCTGCCGCCGATCGTCGTTCAGGATCCCCTTCACCTCTTCAGCCCAGGTCTCGTTGGGGAAGAGCTCGAGACATCCGTCCTCGCCTTTGGTGAGGACGGCGCCTTCTTCCAGGATCGCGGCGGAATTTGGCGGGCAGCACGACACGCCCCTTCTCGTCGAGGGCGTGGCTGTACGTGCCGAGTAACACGTTGTATCTGCTCCGTCCTGCATACCGCTGATCCTCCGTCGAGCGCGCAATCTGCCCCACATCGACCCATATGTCAACACTTTTCCGCCTTTTTCTCCCAAAACGACCCACCGGCCAGTCAGGCGACCCACTCCCCTCCCCCGGTAGGGTTGATCGAGTGGCCCCTCTCCTCCCCGATGTGCCACTCCCCCACCTGGCCTCGTGGCAGGAACAGGGGGGCGGGATCGCCCTCGCCGAGGCGCGCCGGCTTGGGCCGGCCGGGGTGGTTGCCGAGCTCCGCGCCTCCGGGCTGCGGGGCAGGGGCGGCGCCGGGTTCCCCACCGCACTCAAGTGGGGCGGGATCCTCGAGGAAGCGCCGACGCGCTGCTACGTGGCTTGCAACGCCGCCGAGGGCGAGCCGGGGACCTTCAAGGACCGAGCGCTGATACGGGCGAATCCCTACCAGTTGCTCGAAGGGCTGGCCGTGGCCGCCGAGACCATCGGTGCCACCGAGGCCTACGTCGCCATCAAGAGCCGGTTCCGGCCCGAGATCGAGCGGCTCGAGCAGGCAGCGACAGAGATGGCCCCTGCCGGGCTTCTCGGCGACGTGCCCATCCGCATCGTCGAGGGGCCAGACGACTACCTGTTCGGCGAGGAGAAGGGCCTCCTCGAGGTGATCGAGGGGAACGATCCGCTCCCCCGGCTGGTGCCTCCCTACATCGAGGGGCTCTTTGCGGATCGGGACTCCGCCGGCCCAGCCGTCGTCAACAACGTCGAGACGCTGAGCAACATCCCGCGGATCCTGCGCGAGGGCGTCGATGCGTTCCGGAGCGAGGGCACACCCCAGAGCCCAGGGACAATGGTGTTCACCGTATCGGGAGCGGTACGCCGAGAAGCAGTGGCTGAGTTACCCCTTGGAGCCCCCATCTCCTATCCTGGTCTACGGGCCTGGCGAGGGGTTGGAGGCGGGACGCAGAACCGAAGGCCGTGATCTCGGGGGCGTCGAACGCCCCGCTCGGGGCCGAACAACTCGACACGCCGCTCTCCTACGAGGGCATGGCGGCCGCCGGCTCGGGCTGGGAGCGGGTGGGCTGATCGTCTACGACGACACCGACTGCATGGTCAGGGTCGGCGCCGTCCTCTCCACCTTCCTGGCCAGGTCATCGTGCGGTCAATGCCCGCCGTGCAAGCTGGGAACCACCGCAATCGCCGAGAGGCTGTGGAGCCTCGAGCAGGGCGAGGGCACCACCGAGATGATCGAGGAGATCGCAGCCTGGGTGGGTCAGGTCACCGACGCCAACCGCTGCGGTCTCGGCCTGGGCGAGCGGGTGCTGACCGCAGGTCTGCTCAAGCGCTTCTGGGACGAGGTCGCGGCCCACCTCACGGGTGAGTGCCCCCTTCCCGGCGACACGATCCTGCCCATGATCGAGGACTGGGATCAGGAGGCGGGACGGTTTGTGTACCGATCTTGAGTACGAGTACTGAGTACTAGGCCGACAAGGCCGTTTCCGCCAGGTAGGGATGCCAGCGGGGATCGACACGGTGACCTGCCGAGGCGTAGATCCACCCGTAACGACGTGGCGATGCTGGTGGGCGGTGGAGGGCGAGCCCGACCTCGGCGGGTGATCGGTCTCCCTTGCGGAGGTTGCAGCGGCGGCAACACGCCACCACGTTGTCCCAGCTGTGGCCGCCGCCCCGGGAGCGGGGAACGACGTGGTCGACCGAGTCCGCCGGACCCGAGCAGTACTGGCAACGGTGATCGTCGCGGGCGAAAACGGCGTTGCGGGTGAGGGCGGCGCGGCGGTTGAAGGGGACGTGGACGTAAGACAGAAGTCGCACCACCGAGGGGACCTGGACCACCACCGTCTCTGCGTGCCACACCCCGTCACCTACCTCGACCATCGAGGCACGCTCGCGCAGAACCAGGACCACGGCACGTCGTGCCGGGACCACCGACAGCGGTTCGTTGGAGGCGTTGAGCACCAAAGCCCTGGTCACCTGACCTCCCGTCGGAGCAGCCGGAGGGTACCAGCGGGTTCGAAGCTACCCCGACGGGTTGGCCCTCCGAGCGCGTCGTAAATCCGCCCTCCAGCGGAGCACCGCTACCAGGTCTCCGGGGTGAACCGGATGCTCGTCGGATCCGTATGCCGTCGAGATCCGCCACTTCAGGTATCCCGGCTCGGGAATGGGGACGAAGGGCGGGCGGCGCCACCACCCCGGCGCCGCCATCGCCCCTAGGAAGCGCAGACCCTCGATCCACAGACCAGGCCTGACGGCGACGGCAAGTGCCGCCTTGAACCATGCGGACATCAGAACATTGTGGCCATTGCAGACGTCGAAGAACATGAACCCGGTGCCGATAACATCTCCCCTTCGACCGGAGGACCCTTGCAGCCCCAGACCCAGACACCCACCGCCGAGAATGTCGACTGGTTCGTCGATCGTCTCTCCGCCGTGGTCTCCAACATCGAACTGGTCATACAAGGCAAGCGCGAGGCGGTGGGGCTGGTCATCACCGGTCTGATCGCCGGGGGTCACGTGTTGGTCGAGGACGTCCCCGGGGTGGGCAAGACGCTGCTCGCCAAGTCGCTCGCCCGATCCATCGACTGCACCTTCCGCCGCATCCAGTTCACACCCGACCTCCTCCCCTCGGACATAACCGGGGTATCGGTGTGGGACCGCCAGACGACAGACTTCGTCTTCAAGCCGGGTGCGATATTCGCCAACATCGTGGTCGGCGACGAGATCAACCGGGCCAGCCCCAAGACCCAGGCGGCGCTGCTCGAAGCCATGGAAGAGCGCCAGGTGACCGTCGATGGGGTGACCAGAGCTCTCGAGCCCCCTTCATGGTCATCGCAACCCAGAACCCACTCGAGCACGAGGGGACATATCCGCTCCCCGAGGCGCAACTCGACCGGTTCATGATGCGGATCAGCATCGGCTACCCGAGCCGTGAGAAGGAACTGGAAATGCTCGACACCCACGGGGTGCGCTCCACGTTCGACACCCTCGAGCCGGTGGTCACCGCCGAGGAGGTGCTGGAGATGCAGCGGGTAGCGGCTGCGATCCACGTGGCGCCCTCGGTGAAGGCCTACATCGTTGACATCGTCGAGACCACTAGATCACACGGCGACCTGTTGCTGGGGGCCTCCCCTCGCTCGGCCCTCTTCCTGCAGCGGGTGGCCCGAGTGCGAGCCGCCCTCGCCGGACGGGAGTACGTGACGCCCGACGACGTCAAATCGATCGTCCACCCCGTGCTCCAACACCGCATGGCGCTCCGACCCGAGGCCCTGATGCGTGGAGCGACCGTGGGTGTGGTCGTTGACGGGGTCATGAGCCGGCTGAGGGTGCCTGGCACCCGGACCGGCAACTGATGCCCACCGAGCGGGGCTGGGCAGCACTCGGCGCCGGGCTGGCGTTTTTCGTCCTTTGGTGGGGCTTCGGCGAAGCCGAATTGCTGGCCGCCGCGGTGTTCCTGGTGGGGGCGTTCCTCCTCGCATGGGTACTGGTCCGGATGGCCCGCCGGCCGGTGGTCGTCTCCCGCAGGTTGACACCGACAGTCACCCACGAGGGAGACGTCGTCGCGGTGACGCTTTCGATCGGCGGCACGGGCGGACGGTCGATCTGGAACGTCGGATTCGAAGACGAGGTGGCCGGATTGGGGACGGCCCGGTTCGTCGCGGGGTTGCTTCCCTCGGGTGAGACCTTCACCGCCGGGTACCGGATACTCGCCAAGCCCCGAGGTGTCTACCGCGTAGGGCCGGTCAGGATGAGCGTCGCTGATCCCTTGCATCTCGCCTCGTCGGTCCGGGTTGCGGGCAATGCCGACCGGCTCGTCGTGTACCCGTCGGTCGAACCGCTCGAGGGTCTTCCGCTGGTCCGCGGGCTCAACCCCGCAATGCACGCCAACCGCCCCGAGTTCAGCCACCGGGGCGGCGAGGACTTCTTCACCCTGCGCGAGTATCGGATCGGCGACGACCTCCGCCGAGTTCATTGGCCAAGCTCGGCGAAGCGCGACGAGCTCATGATCCGCCAACTGGAAACCCCGTGGCAGTCGCGTGCCCTGGTCCTGCTCGACGTGAGACGTTCCAGCTACGAAAGTCGGGCCGCATTCGAACGAGCCGTGTCCGGAGCGGCTTCGACGATGCTCCACCTGCGGCGCCATGGGTTCGACTGCGATCTGTGGGCCGGTCCCACGGACGTGGCCGGCGCCGAGGTCGATGCCCACCCCCGCTCGATGGAGTTGCTGGCGGTGGTCGACTGGGTTGACGACATAGATCTGCGGTCGCTAGCCCTGCGAATACGGACCGAAGGGGCGGGTGGGGCACTCGTCCTGGCCACCGGTGTCGCCGACGACGATCTGGCCGCGGTGCGCCAGCTGCTGTCACCCGAATTCGGGGCGACGGTGCTTCTCTCGGTCACCTCATCCCAGGCAGCGGAGACGGTGCAGTTCCAGCGCGCCGGAGCGGTGACGGTGGTGGTTTCCCCAGATGGTTCATTGGCCGATGCTTGGCGACTGGCAATCGAGGCGACGTGGTCTACCGCACCAGTCGGCTAATCGGCGCAGTCGCCATCGCATTGGCGCTACTCCGTCTCATGGCGGTGGTGAGCCCCACCGAGACCGGCGCTCCCTGGCAGCTCGTGGTCGGGACGGCTGCCCTTCTCGCCGCCGGCATCACCTGGGCGGCCATGGCCTACCGGTCACCTGCCTGGGTCGTGATCCTGGCCAACGCCGCCGGTCTGGCGATCATGGTGACCAGGGTGGCGGCGCCGGATACGGCCGTCCTTGGGATCTTCCCCGGGTCGGACACTCCGGCCGCGCTCCTCCCCGAGCTGACCGTCGCCGTCGAGTTAGCCCGGTTCGCCGGCCCGCCACTAGTACCAGTGGCCGGGCTGGTGGCGTTGCTTGTGGTGCTCTTCTGGGTCATGGGGGCGCTCCTGGTCTGGGGGACGGCGGTGCGCCGGCCGCTGCTCGGGCTGGTCCCGCCATTGCTTCTCGGGCTCCAGCTGGCCACCGTCGACCGGCTACCGGCCCGTCCGATATGGATCGTGGCGGGCATCGCCGTCATAGCCGCGGCACTCGCCGCAGTGGCCCACGACGAGCGTATGGCGGGATCCGGCCGGTTGCGCCGGCCAACCGGCCAGACGGCGCCGGCCGAGGACCCCGGGATGCTGACCGCCTTCACAGGTCTCACCGCGGCGCTGGCCCTGATCGGCGCCGTCACCCTCGCCCCGGCGGTTCCCGCAGAGGGCAGCCTGGAATGGCGAACGAGAGGACCGCTTGGGTCGGGTGTCTTCGGCGGCGTCTCCTACAACCTCTTTGCAGGGATCCAACAGACACTGGTGGAGCAGTCCGAGGTGCCGCTCTTCCGCGCTGCGGTGTCGGGTGATGTACCCCCCAATGAGCTCTATTGGCGGCTGATCACCCTCGACACCTTCGACGGCTCGCAATGGCGACCGAGCGAACAGCCTGCGCACCACCCAGAGGAAGGTGACCCCTTCGAAGATGCTCGACTCGCCTTCCGGGGGCGGACCACCGAGGTCCGCCAGGTGGTGGTTGTCGACAACCTGCGCCAGTCGTACCTGCCGATTCTCTACTCCCCGGTCGCCTTCGGGAGTGAAGAGGAGTTGCTACGCCGCAGCTTCTCGGTGAGGCCCGACGGCTCGATCCGCTACGACCTGTTGAGCCGGCCAGGGCTCACCTACGAGGCGGCATCTCTCCTGCCAACGCCGACACTTTCGGCCCTGGCAACCGTGGACGGCGAGTTCTCCCCGATGTTCGCCGAGGCCGCCGAGGCCGGCGAGTTCGACGGCGACCCGGTACTGGGCGGCCCCGACAACCGCCCGGGGGCGGTCTCCTCCTTCCTCGAGCTTCCGGAGCTCGACCCTCGTATCGGTCGGGCCGCTGCCAACCTCACTTCAGGGGCCACAACCGATTTCGAGAAAGGGGTGCTTCTCGAGCGATTCTTCCGTGACGAGGAGCTATTCACCTACACCGTCGATATCGACCCCGGACACTCCGCCGAAGACCTCGCCGACTGGCTGTTCACGGAAACGAGTCCCAACTTCCGGCAGGGGTATTGCGAACAGTTCGCCACCGCCATGGCAGTGATGGCCCGGACCGTGGACGTGCCCAGCCGGGTGGTCCTCGGGTTCACGCCGGGCGAGACGGATGCAGACGGCGTCGTCACCGTTCGGCAAAAGAACGCCCACGCTTGGGTGGAACTCTGGATGGACGGGCAGGGCTGGGTCCGGTTCGACCCCACACCGCGCAGTGACGGGGTGAACCCGGCCACCACGGCGGAGATGGGGTTCGATCCCTTCCGGTACGTGGCCGACCCGGAGACAAACGAAGCAGGGGGGAGCCCACGTGGCCCGTCGATCCCCAATCTCACCGAGCTTCTCGACCGCGCCGGACAGTTGGAGATCCCGGAGGTCTCGCCAACCGGCGGGGCGGTGCCCGGTGGTGTCGATCTACCAGGCTGGTCCTGGGTACTTGGGGGGCTCGCCCTGATCGTGGTGGTCATCCCGGCGATCAAGCTTGTCAGGCGCAGGCGCCGGATGGCGCGGTTGGAGCGAGGTGACATCTCCGCCGCCTGGGAGCAGATCGTGGACCATCTCGGCGACCTGGGCAACCCTGTGCCCCAGCACCTCACCCCGATGGAGGTCGCCGCCGGTGTTGGACCCCCGATGCGCCCCCTGGCCGAGGTCTACACAGCAGCCACGTTTGGTCCTGGGTATGTACGGAGCGGCGATGTCGGCCGGGCTGTCGAATCGATGCGCAGCACCCAGCTTCACCTCAAGCGGACCCACACCCGGTGGCAACGCTTCCTGGGCTGGCTGAGACCGTAGGGCTCAGCCGCTGGCGGCCTCGCCACCCAACTCGGTCGCTACCTCGTCCTCGCTGCGCCGCAGGATCTCGAGAAAGCGCTCCCTGTCCAACTCGAAGCGGGTGACGTCTTCCTCGACCGATCGGGTGATCTCGTCGATGGCGACGAAGAAGGCCAGTTGACCCTCGCGCAAGGCGTCGAGGAGCTGGTCGTCGTTGGCCGCCACCCGGAAGATGGTCTGGCCGTCGGTGACCAGCTTCACCTCGGAGAGGTGGCTTTCCATATCGGCCTCGCGCCGCAGGTATCCCCAGGCGCGGCGTACCCGCTGGACCGACATACCCTGGTCGAGGAGGCTCCTGACAACGCGCAGCGCCACGAGGTCGCGGAAGCTGTAGAGACGACGAACCCCCGGCCTGCCCCGCGTGCTCTGCACACTGGGGCGGAGCAGATCGACCCGGTCCCAATAACGCAATTGATGATGAGTGCAGCCAGTCAATGCTGACGCCTGCTGCGCCGTGAAACCTTGCTCCACCGCTCTCCCCAAAAAAGTGTCACACGGCGCAGACGCCGCCCCTCCGCCAAACCCCCCGGCCACGGAATCAGAGTCTCACCCAATGTCAGGGGGGCGGCCACTCTACCCACAGCCGACCGCCTCAGGATCGTCTAAAGGGCCACTTCCTGCGGAAGCGGGAAAACCAATCTTCGGACGGTGCATCCTGTTGCCGCGCGGTCGCTGCTGTGCCTTCGAAGTCTGATCGCCTGGACCATCGCGGTCGCCGAAATCACCATGACGACGAATCCGATTGCTGCCACCCACGATGCCTGAGTGAAGGTGAGAAGCATCAACGTGGCACCGGCCACGAGACCGACGGCCGCCATCTTCGGTCCGAGACGTGGGCGGCTACGGGTGATGTCGCGGACGGCCTTGGCCAGGTGAGGATCTTCCTCATAGAACTGACGCTCGATCTCAGCGAGGATGCGCTGCTCTCTCTCGTCCAGCGGCATTGGTTGCTCCGAAACGGTCCAGTCCTTACGAAGCCGCATTGTACAACGGAAGCCTTCGTGCGGAACCGGGCGAACCGCTCCCGTGCCGGAGAAATACAAGTCGAGTGACCGGTATCGTGCCCCCATCGCCGACCTGGTCCACCTCGTCCGCCACGCAGAGGTGCTCAACCCCGACCGGATCGTCTATGGCCGACTCGCCGGGTACGGGCTGAGCGACGAGGGTCAGGCCCAGGCTGCTTCCAGTGGTCAACGCTTGCAGAGCCGGCCGGTCTCCGCGGTTTGGTCATCACCCCTGCAGCGTGCGTTGGAGACGGCGGCCGCCGTCGCCCGCGTGCATCTGCTCCCTGTGCGGGTTGACCCGCGGCTCACCGAGTGGCTCCTGGCCGATGGTTGGGAGGGGGCGGCCTGGGGCGAGCTGCCATCCCTTCGGCCGGGTGAGCTCGAGGCATATCTGGCCGGTCCGGTCGACCTCCCCTTCTCCTCAGAGAGCCTTGACCAGCTAGCCCGACGGGTTGGCAATGCGGTGATCGAGCTCGAGCAGCGACATCCCAATGGTGAACTGGTCGTGGTCGGTCACCAGGACCCCACGCAGGCGGCTCGACTCTGGCTCACCGGACGTCCCCTGACCGGGTTGCACGAGGACAAGCCGGAACACGCCAGCATCGTCTCGCTTCGCCCCGGGGACCCCTGGGTCGAGGTGGATCTGCGGCCCTGAGGCGGCATACCACAATGCCCAGCATGGCCCCGTTCGTGGTCGGCGCGATTTTCGGACTCTCGGCCCTGATGTGGGCGCTCCGCTTGGCTCTGCCCGGCAGCGCGCTCTCGTCGCAGTCTGCCGCGCTCCTCGGCCTCGATGTTCTGTTGGTGGCGACTGTGGCACTCACCGGGCTGTTGGTGGCCCATGGACGGTGGGCTCGCCGGCTTGGGTGGGCGGTCTTTGTCCTTCAGGGGGCGGCTGCCGCGCTCACCGAGTCTGACGTCGTGTGGTGGTCGGCGCTGGCCATCTCGGCCGTCGCGGTAGTGGCATGGACCGGCCCGTGGCTGCAGGGGTGGGTCCGCCTGCTTCCCGCCGCCACCGGCCCTCCGGCTCGTGCCGTTTTGCTCACGCTGGGGCTGCTACTTCTTCCTGCGGTCGTGGCATTGACCAACCCGGTGGGGCCGGGTTGGGAGGGGTGGCTGCTTGCGGTCGCCTCTATCGCCCTCGCCTATGTCTACGCCAAGGCGGTCACGGCGGCACTCTGGGTGCTCCGGATCGGCCTTGTGATGCTCGCCGTGCCCGCCGTCCTGGCCGCACCTCCATGGGGCAGTGTCGCCCTGGCGGCAGCGGTGACGGGTCTCGTCGCCATCTCCTGGACGGCGGACGCGAGGCTGGCAGTTGCCCCCCTGGTCCCCTCGCCATCGCAGCCGGGGCCGGTGGAAGTGGCCCGAGACGAGCCGGCCCCGCTTGCGCCGCTCGTTCTGCCTCGACCCCGGCTCCGTCGCCGAGACCAAGGCGGAGCGACTTGACCGGAAGGCGCCGGACCCCGAACCCCTGGGTCGCCATCCCTGTTGTGGCAGGTGCCCTGCTGGGTGCGGTGCTCGGCTACACCGTGACCGGGGTCAACTGTCTCCCCGAGGGGTGCCCGACCACCGCGGTGTTGGTCGCCGTCATCTCAGCGCTTGCGGCCGGTGCCGGTGTCCTGGTTGTGGTGGTCCTCGCCTACCGCTCGATTGCCGAGTGGCGACAGGGCGGCCGATCGGGCCGTTGAGTCACGGAGAGACGAGCGGACTCGCGTGGCGAGCAACCAGTCGCCAACCGTCGCCGCCCCGCACCCAGATGTCGGTCATGACGAACACACCGGTGCGGCTCCTCCCGTCCATGGAGGCACGCTGCCAGAGGCGGCTCCTCACCACGGCAACCATCCCATGATCGTCCACCTCGAGCCGTTCGATCCGGTAGCTCTCTACCTGGTATCGGTTGGCGGTTATGTCGAGGTATTCCTCACGGCCCCGTTGCTCGGCCCCTTCCCGACCGGTCACCAGCACAAAACGATCGTCGAGCAGAGCATCCATCATCTCGAGGTCGGTGCCGGCAACGGCGTCTTGGAGGCGTCGTGTCAGTTCGGCTGCGGGATGCATAGCCATGATGTTCCCCGTTAGGGCCGAGGGCGCTCAGCCCTCGTGCCGGGCGAGAACCAGGGCGACATTGTGGCCCCCGAACCCGAATGAGTTGCTCATTGCGATGTCCACACCGGTGGGTCGGGCCGTGTTGGGGACGTAGTCCAGGTCGCATTCCGGGTCCGGCGTCTCGTAGTTGATCGTGGGCGGGAGCATGCCGTCGCGGATGGCGAGGATGCACACGATCGCCTCCACTGCTCCCGCTCCCCCGAGGAGATGCCCGGTCATCGACTTTGTGGACGACACCGGGGTCGTCGCCGCCTCCACGCCCATGGCCAGTTTGATCGCGCCCGTCTCGGTCACGTCGTTGGCTTCGGTCGACGTCCCATGTGCGTTGATGTAGTCGATGTCACCCGGGACAACCGATGCATCCTTCATCGCCTGCTTCATGGCGAGGGCGGCGCCGCTTCCTCCGGGCCTCGGGAGGGTGACATGGAAGGCGTCGGTGGACATGCCATAACCGGTCACCTCGGCGTGGATACGGGCTCCTCGGGCGATGGCACGCTCCCGTTCCTCGAGCACCAATGCGCCGGCCCCCTCCCCCATCACGAACCCGTCCCGGTTGGCCTCGAAGGGCCGCGATGCCGCTTCTGGGTCGTCATTACGGGTGCTGAGGGCGCGGGCTTGGTTGAAGGTGGCGATGCCAAAGTCGCAAATGCATGCCTCAGAGCCGCCGGCCAGCGCCACGTCGGCGGCACCCCGGCGGACCACCTCAGTCGCCTCGCCGATGGCATTGGCCGAGGCGGCGCAGGCAGTGACCGTGCAATTGCTCGGCCCCAGTATCCCGAACCGTATCGCCGCCAGACCCGCACCCATGTTGGGGATGGTCTTCGGTGTGCCATAAGGGCTGATCCGGTGCGGGCCTCTGGTGCGCAGCATGTCGATCTCGTCGATAAAACTCTGCATCCCCCCGAAGCCGACACCGCTCACCACCGCGGCGCGCTCGCCGGTGTCGGGGTCGTCGAGGAACGAATTGATTCCGGCGTCGGCCATCGCCTGGTCGCAGGCGGCGAGGAACAACTGGTTGGTGCGGTCGATCCGCTTGAGCTCACGCCGGTCGAAATGCGCCTCGGGGTCGAAACCCTTGACCTCGGCTGCGATCTGGGTGTCCAGATCCGAGGTGTCGAAGGTGGTGATCATCCCGACGCCGCTGTGACCCTCCAGGGCGGCCTTCCAGAAGGCGTCCACATCGAGTCCCAGCGGGTTGACCGTCCCGATGCCGGTTACGACGACACGTCGCCGCTGCGCCCCGGCTGCGCTACCTCCGCCCCGGTCCGATGGCGACATTCCCGGCCTCAGCCCGCCAACTTCGCCTCGAGGAGGTCGACGGTCTCTCCGACGGTGCGGATGTCCTCAGCCTCCTCGTCGGGGATCTTCACCCCGAAGGCATCTTCGAGTGCCATGAGCAGTTCGACCACCCCGAGCGAATCGATCTCGAGATCGTCCTCGAGGTCGGCTTCCATGGTGATCTGGCTCTCGTCGAGGCCGAGCTCCTCGACCAAGACCTTGGTGAGCCGACTCTCGATCTCGGAACGGTCCATCCGTATTTCTCCTGTCCTATCGCCGGCGGGCAGCCTACAGCGCCAAACCTCCGTCGACGACGAGGATGTGGCCGTTTATGTAGGCGGCCTCGTCGCCGCACAGGTATGCCACAGCCGAGGCCACCTCGTCCGCAGTGCCAAACCGTCCGGCGGCCACCGAGTCCACCGCCCGCTGCCGTCCCTCGTCGGGAATGTCTGCCGTCATCTCGGTGTCGATGAATCCCGGTGCCACCACATTTACGGTGATCCCCCTCGAGCCGACCTCCTTGGCCACCGACCTGGTGAACCCGATGATGGCGGCCTTGGAGGCGGCGTAATTGGCTT
Source organism: uncultured Actinomycetes bacterium (assembly GCA_963758695.1). Taxonomy (GTDB): domain Bacteria; phylum Actinomycetota; class Acidimicrobiia; order Spongiisociales; family DATADW01; genus DATADW01. Next base: position 45,307 of record CAVWWM010000006.1, on the reverse strand, counting down.
GCCCGGCGTTGCCGGCCAACCCGGCGACCGACCCGATCGAGACCACCCTGCCAAACTTCCTTCTGAGCATCCCGCGCAGCGCCGCCCTCGTGCAGAGGTAAACGGAACGCAGGTTGACCGTGAGCACCTCGTCCCAGATTTCTGGTCGCATCCTCAGCAAGAGCTCGTCGCGGGTGATCCCAGCGTTGTTGACCAGGATCTCCACCGGTCCGAACCGGTCGGTGGTCTCGGCGAACAGCGCCTGAACCGCATCGGGATCGGCGACGTCGGCGCCGACCGCAACCGCCTGGCCCCCGGCGCTCGTAATCGCATCAACGACCTCATCGGCAGCGTCGGCCCGTTTGGCAAAGTTGACCACGACCCTGGCGCCGGCGGCTGCCAGTCGAAGGCTCACGGCACGCCCGATTCCGCGGGAGCCACCGGTGACCAGGGCCACCCGCCCCGGGGTCACCCGAAATCGGTGCCGTAATAGGCGAAGGCCGGCTCGAGCAACTCCATGGCGCTCCGGCCGGAAGCGGGCAACTCGATGTCCGACGTACCCACGTGATTCACCCTATCCCCCCAGCGGACCACGGCCGCAGCCCAGGTGAGCCCAGCACCGAAGGCGGCGAAGACGATGTTGCAGCCGGGCTGGACCCTTCCCTCTTCGACAGCTTCGGTGAGGGCGACCGGGATGGTTGCCGCCGAGGTGTTGCCGTAGCTCTGGATATTGACGTAGACCTGCGAGCTTTCGAGCTTCAACCGCCTCGCCGTGGCATCGATGATCCTGAGGTTTGCCTGGTGGGGAATCAAAAGGTCTACGTCCTCGAGCCGGAGACCGGCGTCGTCCACCACCCGGGTGGACGCATCGCCCATGGCAACCACCGCCTTGCGGAATATCTCCGGCCCGTTCATCCTGATCCCCATCCGCCGGGGTCGCGGGCACGGGGCATCCCTTCGGTGCCCATGTCGGGGACGATGAGCAGCTCGGTGCAGGTCCCGTCAAGTCCCAGCTCGGAGGAGAGGACGCCGGCCGGTTCATCGGACGGTTCGAGGACCACTGCTCCGGCGGCGTCCCCAAACAGGACGCATGTGGTGCGATCCGTCCAGTCGATCAGATGGCTCAGCTTCTCGGCGCCAATCACGAGGATCCGGTCGAATGCCCCGGAGCGGATCATGGCGGTCCCGGTCACCAGGGCGTAGATGAACCCGGCACAGGCTGCGTTGAGATCCTGTGCACCTGCTCGGAACGCTCCCAGCTTGGCCTGGACCCGCGAGGCGGCGCTCGGAATCAGGTGGTCGGGGGTACACGTTGCCAGCAGGATGAGATCGATCTGGTCGGCGGTCACGCCCGCCGATGCGAGCGCCTTGACCGAGGCGACGGTGGCCAGGTCCGAGGTGTCCACCTCGGCGATGTGACGTTCCTTTATACCGGTGCGAGTGGTGATCCAATCGTCGGACGTTTCGACGATCCTCTCCAGATCGGCGTTGGTGAGAGTCGCCGGGGGGATGCACTTTCCCCAACCGGTAATGGCCGCGTATCTCATTGGGCTCCTCGCAGGACGGGTCATCGTACCGAAGCCACCAACCGCTCCACCGTTTCATCGATGTCGCCCACAGAGCCGACGGTGAGAACCTCTGCATCGGGCACGGTCCGCTTGGCCATGGCGGCGGTGACGTCGCCGGGCCCGACGTGCACGAAGCATTGTGCTCCCGCCTCGGCCATCCCCTCGAGGCTGGCGGAGAAGCGGACTGGGGCGGTGACTTGTCGGGCGAGGAGGTCGATCAAATCTCCGGGGGGGAAAGGCCGTGCCGTGACGTTGGACCAGACCGGAAACCGGGCCGGGCCGAAGCTGGCGGCCGCCAGCGCCGCACGGAGAGGCTCCAAGGCCGGCTCCATCAGCGGAGAATGGAAGGCGCCCGCCACCTTGAGCGGCACCACCCGCCGTACCCCCAACTCCCGCCCGCGCTCGGCAAGTGCGGCGATGTCCTCGGCACCACCGGCCACCACCACCTGACCGGGCGAGTTGATGTTGGCCACCCACAACCGCCCGCCATCGCCCCGGACCGACTCGGCGAGGTGTCCGGCGGCCTCGGCATCGATCCCGAGCAGCGCTGCCATCCCCGAGGCCTCCATTTGTGCCGCCCGGTCCATGGCCCGTCCACGCGCTGCCACGAGCGACAGCGCCCCCATGTAGTCGATCAATCCGGCGGCGGTGATAGCGGTGTACTCGCCCAGCGAGTGACCGGCGGCGCCCAGGGGAAGCGTCCCATCCAACCGGGCGGCGAGCTCGTCCCAGAGCGCATAGGAGAGGGCGAACAGCGCCGGTTGCGCCCGGTCGGTGCTTGTCAGCAACTCCTCGGGACCTTCTAGGCAGACCCCGCGCAGCGACCACCCGAGCGCCTCGTCGGCCGCCTCACCGAGGAGGTCCGGTCTCGCATCGAAGAGGTCTGCGCCCATCCCGACGTGCTGGCTCCCCTGACCCGGGAACAGGACACAGAATGACATCGAGGGTTTGGACGGAGGCGATGTGCCGTGGGTTACGGGCTCAGCGACCGGGATAGCGGATCCACCAGTCGGAGTCAGGGCCCTCGACCGGAGGTGAATCGAACCTCTCGCGCCAGAGGTCGTGCGCCGTCTGGGTGACCAGGTCGGCCACGTCGAGCGGGTCGGTCCATGCTGCCGGGAGCGCCGCTGCACCGGCGATCACACCGACCAGCGACCCGGCGACGATCCCCGTCGAGTCGCTGTCGCCCGAGTGGTTGACAGAGGCGAGGAGTGCGCTCGCTGCGTCCGGGGCGGCCAGCGCACAACACAACCCGATGGCCAGCGCCTCCTCTCCCACCCAAGCCCCGCCCAGGCTCTCGATGTCTTCGGGCGTCGGCATCCCTTCATTTGCCAGCGCAACAGCCAGGTCGACCGCCTCGAGCATCTCCTCGTGACCCTTGTGGGGGATGAGATAGGGCCTGGTGAGCGCCACCGCCCGGTCGAGGGCCGATCCGTCGAGCAGGTGTGAGATGAGGGCAGCGAGGAAACCCGCCGATAGCCACCCGCTCGGATGCCCGTGGGTGATGGCGGCGATCTCGCTCCCCACCTGGAATGCCTCCTCGGGGTCGGCGAACATCAACCCCGCCGGCGCCGCTCTCATCACCCCGCCGCAACCCTTCGAATCGTTTATGGGCCGGTCGATGGAACCCGCCGAGCCGGATCTCAGTGCCGAGAGGCAGGTGTTGCCCGGGGCGCGCCGCTTGTGGAGTCGCTTGTCGGCTACGAGCCATCCGTCGGGTCCGTCCTCCCCGGAGCGCCCGGCGATGCTGGACCATTCGTAACCCTGGGTGTGGAGCCAGCGGAGGTAGGCATGATGGACGATGTCCTTGCGATCAGGTTCGCGGCGATCGCTACCCCCGCTCGAGCGTTGCTGCACCGAAGCGCGTATCAACCCTTCGGCGGTGAACAGCGCCATCTGGGTGTCGTCGGTGACGGCGGCAGGTCCGCCCACGTAGCCGGCGACCCCATCGGCCCCCAACCGCGCCCTGATCTCGGACAACGACCAGAACTCGACCGGCGCACCGAGGGCATCACCCACCGCCCCCCACAGCAAACACCCCCTGAAGAGATCAATTGGAGGTTGCCGGCTATTTCTCGTGGTAGTCCCTTTCTGGCTGCCGTCTGCCGTCTGCCGTCTGCCGTCTTGGCTGTCCCGTCTTCCGTCTAAGAAGCCTCATCCAAAACGCCAAGGACACGATCTACGTCAGACGCGTCCACATCCCTGTGGGTCACAAACCGGAGCACACCGGGGCGGATCAGACCGACCCTGATCCTGGCGGCGGCCAGCAGGTCGATCACCTCGGGCGCACCCCAGGGGAGCCCGGCATCGTCCACCATCACCATGTTGGTCTCCACTTCCTCGTGGTCCACCGCCTTTGGGTACCGCTCCGACAGCCCGGCGGCGAGCCGGCCGGCGAGGTCGTGGTCCTCTTGGAGGCGGTGACGATCGCCAAGAGCTACCAGCGCTGCAGCAGCGATGACGCCGGCCTGACGCATCCCGCCGCCTAACTGACGCCGTCGGTAGCGGGCCTCGGCGATCAGCGGTACCTCACCGCAGAGGATGGAGCCAACCGGTGCCCCAAGCCCTTTGGAGAAGCAGAACTGGACAGTGTCCGCCAAGGCGGCATATCGGGATGCGGGGACTCCTGAAGCCGCCACCGCGTTGAATAGCCGGGCCCCGTCGAGGTGGACCGCCAGCCCGTGGGTCCGGGCGATCGCGGTTGTGGCTGCCATGGCCTCGAGCGGCACCACCCGGCCACCCGATGCGTTGTGGGTGTTCTCCCAGACAAGAGCCGAGATCCTGGGCCGGATGGTCCCCGCCGCCACCATCAGCTGGCTGAGTGCATCGGCATCGATCACCCCTCCCCGGCCCGCAACCGTGCGAAAGGCCACACCCGAGATCATCGATGCAGCCGCCCGCTCGTAGTCCCGAACATGGGCATCGTCCACGGTCACCACTTCGGTTCCTGGCGCGCTCAGGAGGTTGATCGCCAGTTGGTTTCCCATGGTCCCCGAGGGCGTGTACACCGCCGCCTCCTTGCCGACGAGCCGGGCAGCTTCCTCCTCGAGGGCAGCAACGGTCGGGTCCTCGGAGTAGACGTCGTCGCCCACGTCGGCGGAAGCCATGGCGCGGCGCATCGCCTCGGTTGGCCGGGTGACCGTGTCTGAGCGGAAGTCGGCAATGCCGTCGGGGAAGGCCATTGGAGGAACGGTACAAGGGTCGCATTAGCCTTCGGTTCCCGCCTCCAGAGGTCTATCCATCCAATGAGCGTCTCCGTGCCGGTTCTCAACACGATCGAGATCCGGATCCCAGCAACGTTCGGCAGGCTCTACGAACTCGCCTACAACATGTGGTGGGCGTGGGACCCGACAGCCCGAAACATGTGGCCCGCCATCCACTCCGTGGCATGGGAGAGGTACCACAACCCGATCGAGTTGCTCGGCGCGGTCGAACCCAGCGCCTGGCAGGCACTCGAAGGCAGCGACAGCTTCAACGACCGCTACAACGAGGTCGTCCGCAAGTTCGACAACTACATGGCCGGCGAGGACACCTGGTGGAAGCGCCACCACGAGTCAGATCTGACCGGTCCGATCGCCTACCTGTGCACCGAGTACGGGGTCCACTCCTCGGTCCCTTTCTACTCAGGCGGCCTCGGTGTGCTCGCCGGCGATCACGTCAAGGCCGCCTCCGATCTCGGGTTGCCCTTTGTCGCCGTAGGGCTGCTCTACAGGAGGGGGTATTTCCGCCAAGAGGTCGACTCGGAGGGTGAGCAGCAGCACACGTACCCCGAACTCGACATGACCAGGCTGCCGATCCGTCCCGTGGCCAGCAGGACCGGCGGGCAGTGCAAGGTCTCAATCGAGTTCCCGGGTCGGACCGTGTTGGCGGCAGCGTGGTGCCTCCAGGTGGGGCGGGCACCGGTCATCCTCCTCGACACCGATATCCCGGACAACGAGCCCGCCGACCGGCCGATCACACACACGCTCTACATCCGGGGTCGGGAGATGCGGTTCTGCCAGGAGCTGGTGCTCGGTGTGGGCGGAGTCCGCCTCCTCGCCGCCCAGGGAATCGAGCCGGCGGTTTGGCATGTCAACGAGGGCCACGCCGCCATGAGCCTGCTGGAAAGGATCTCGGTCGGTGTCAAGGGTGGGGCCTCGCTCGAGGTCGCCGAGAAGGAGGTGAGGTCGCGAACCGTCTTCACCCTCCACACACCGGTCCCGGCGGGGAACGAGGTGTTCGAGTTCGCGCTTGCGGAGAAGTACCTCGCTCCTTGGACAACCTCGGTAAAGGCCGACATGTCGTACCTATCCCGGATCGGTGCGACCAGCGACGATCAGCACGGTCGCTTCGATCTCGGGGCTATGGCCATCCGGCTGGCGGCCGTGGTCAACGGTGTGTCGAAGCGGCATGCCGAGATCGTCTCCCGGGACTGGTCCAATCTCCTGAGCGGCCCCGCCCTCGCCGTCACCAATGGGGTTCACACCCCGACCTGGGTGGGCCGGGACCTGGCCCGTGAGCTGTCTGCGCTCATCGGGCCGGACTGGCCGACGCTGCTGGTCGAGGAGCCCGAGGAGGTCGAGGAGATCGACGGCATGTCAAACGAGGAACTGTGGGCCTCACATCTCGCCCGCAAGCAGCTGTTCACGCGTTTCGCCAGGGGCCGCTTCCGCCGCCAGTTGGCCCGGCATGGCGGCTCCCCCGACGAGCTCCGTTCGGTGGAGCGGATGCTCCCACCCGAAAGGCTCACCCTCGGTTTCGCCCGACGCTTCGCCACCTACAAGCGAGCCACGCTGATGTTCCACAACGTCCCGTGGCTGCAGGCAATTCTCACCAACCCCAACCGGCCCGTCCAGGTCGTGTTCGCCGGGAAGGCTCATCCGGCAGATCGACCAGGTCAGGACTTCATCCGTCACATCGTCGAGTTGTCGCGCAGACCGGAGCTGCGCGGCCACATCTACATCATGGAGAACTACGACCACCGGATGGCCCGCTTCCTGGTCCAGGGGGTCGACGTCTGGGTCAACAACCCTCGCCCACCGGAAGAGGCGAGCGGGACCTCGGGGATGAAAGCCGCAATCAACGGCGCAATCAATGCATCGGTGCTCGACGGTTGGTGGGCGGAGGCCTACGACGGCGACAACGGGTGGGCGTTCGGATCGGGCTCGGAGAACGACGACCACGGCGGCCAGGACAACGCCGACGCCATCGCCTTCTACCGACTGCTCCAGGACGAGATCGTTCCTCTCTTCTACCAACGGGACGAGCAAGGGGTCCCCCAGGAGTGGGTCGAGCTGATGAAGCGGTCGATGAAGTCCACCCTCGCCGCCTTCTCGACCCAGCGCATGGTCAAGGAGTACGCCGAACTGGCCTATCTGAAAGTGGGCCGGTAGAACCGGCCCAGACGGCAGACGGCAGACGGCAGACGTTGCGGCGCTACGGGATCAGGAACACCTTGCCGATGGTCTACCGGCCGCCTCCAGGACGAGATCGTCCCGCTCTTCTGCCAACGGGACGAGCAAAGGGGGGGCCAGGAGTGGGTGGAACTGATGAAGCGTCCGCGGAAGCCCACCCTCGCCGCTGGGTTCTGTCTCAGTACCAAGTACTCACAAACCCGGTACCAGCAAGACCTTCCCGATCGTCTGGCGGCCCTCCAGCGCCCGGTGCGCCTCGGCAGCCTCGGCAAATGGGAATCGGGCGCCGATCGTCACTTCGACCTCACCCGAGCCAATCCATTCGAACAGGTCGGCAGCGCGCCGCTCGAGGTCGGCTCGCTCTCCGATGTAGTCGTTCAACGACGGTCGGGTGAGGAAGAGCGAGCCGTTCCGGGACAGAGTCAGTACGTCGACGGGGGGAATCGGCCCGCTGGCGTTCCCAAATGCGACCAGCATCCCCCGCCTCCTCAGCAGGCTGAGGCTCGTCTCGAAGGTGGCAGCACCCACCCCGTCATAGACCACCGTCATCTGGCGCTTGCCGGCGATCGACTCGATCCGCTCGGTTAGATCGCCCTCGGCGGCAACTATGACATGGTCGGCCCCCGCCGATCTCGCCACCCCGGCTTTTCGTTCGGTCCCCACCACGGCAAAGCTCTCGGCGCCCTTGAGACGCAACATCTGGGTCAGCAGCGTCCCCACTCCTCCAGCCGCGGCGTACAGAGTGCACCTGTCACCCGGCTGTACCGGATAGGTGTCGTTGACCAGGTAGTGCGCAGTCATTCCTTGAAGCATCGCGGCGGCCGCCGTTTCAAGGCTCACACCAGTCGGCACCGGCACCGCCCGCTCGGCAGGGATAGAGACGAGCTCGGCATACGTGCCGTGGCAGTCCGCCCAGGCGACCTCGTCACCCGGAGCGAGATCGGCGACATCGGCACCCACCGCCTCGACCACCCCGCTCCCCTCCTGCCCGGGGATGAATGGCAGCGGGTGCGGATACAGCCCGGTCCGATGGTACGTGTCGACATAGTTGATCCCGGCTGCGGCGACCCGGACCAGCACCTCACCCCGCCCAGGGACCGGGTCGGGGAGCACCCCGGCCCGGAGCACTTCCGGCCCGCCGAGTCGCTCGATCTGGACGGCCTCCATGGTCACACCGCTCCCGTCGCCAGCCCGGTCAAACCGACACCCCCGGCTTCCCGACGGGGAGCATCTCGAGCGCCCGCTTTATCCCGCGCACCGCCTGGCTGATGCGGTGTTCGTTCTCCACCAGGGCGAAGCGGACGTGCCCATCGCCTGCCGGGCCAAACCCGATACCCGGGCTGACGGCCACCTTCGCTTCGTCGAGCAGTTTGAAGGTGAAGGCGAGCGAACCCATCGAACGGTACGGCTCGGGGATCTCCGCCCACACGAACATGGTCCCGCGGGGCCGCTCCATCGGCCAACCTGCCCGCACCAGCCCGTCGACCAGGGCGTCTCGCCTGCTGCGGTATATGTCGTTCACCTGGTCCACGTAACCGTCGCCTTCGTTGAGGGCAATGATCGAGGCAATCTGTATTGGCTGGAAGGTGCCGTAGTCGAGGTACGACTTGAGCTTGGCCAGCGCCTCGACCATCCGGGCGTTTCCGACCACGAACCCGACCCGCCATCCCGGCATCGAGTGGCCCTTGGTCAACGTGTACAACTCGACCCCGACGTCTGCACCTCCCGCCTGGAGCAGGCTCGGTGGCGAGTATCCGTCGAAACCGAGGTCGGCGTAGGCGAAGTCGTGGATGAGGAACACCTCGTGCTCCTTGGCGAACGCCACGAGACGCTCGAAGAAGCCGAGATCAACGCAGGCGGTGGTTGGGTTGTGGGGAAACGAAGTGAGGATCACTCGGGGCCGCGGCCAAGAGCCGAGGAATGCCTCTTCCATCCGCGAGAAGAAATCGGCGTCGACCGAGAGCGGCACGCGCTGTATCTCCGCCCCGGCCAATACCGGGGCGTAGATGTGGATCGGATAGCTCGGGTCGGGCACCAGAGCGAGATCACCCGGCTGGACCAGTGTCCACATCAGGTGAGCGAGACCCTCCTTGGCACCGATCGTGCTGATCACCTGGGTCTCAGGGTCGAGATCCACCCCGAAACGCCGGCGATACCGCTCGGCAACGGCACGACGTAGGTTGGGGAGACCCCGTGATGTGGAGTACCGGTGGTTGCGCGGGTTCTGGGCCGCCTCCACCAACTTGTCCACGACAAACGGAGCGCTTGGGATGTCCGGGTTCCCGAACCCGAGGTCGATGACGTCGTCGCCGGCACGCCGCGCCTCCAGCTTGCGCTGGTTGACCGCAGCGAACACATAAGGCGGCAGCCCATCGATCCGTCGAAATTCCATGGTGGTAGTGGTTGGCGGTAGGTGGTAGCTGACGGTACTGCACCCGGCCAGTCCGTTCTTCCGTCTACCGACTTCCGTCCTCCGTCTACAGCCGGGGCCACACCTCTTCCACAAAGAGCTCCCAGGTGGGGTATGGCTCGCTGCTGGGGAGAAGCGAGAGCACCAGTTCGTCGGCGCCGGCCTCGAGGAATCCCATGAGGTGGCTCGCCACCTCACCTGGCAAGCCGGCGATGATCCCGTGGCTCCCACCTCGGTTCTCCACGAAGGCACTCAACTCGTCGTCATCGGAAGCGATGAAGACGGCTCCACCCCAACTGGTGGTCATGGGACGGCTTGCGGCCCGTCGCACTTCGGCCTCCTCTTCGGCGAACCGAGCCGGGTCGCCCCCCCAGGCGTTCCATCCGTCGGCGACATCGGCGGCCACCTCACGCACCTTCTCGTGGCGGCCGCCCACCCACACCGGTGGAGGAGTCAGCCCGTCAACGGCTAGCCCCTTGATGGCGGCGATCGACTCACGGAGCGTCTTGAGCCGCTCACTGAGTGGGGGGTAGGAGAGTCCGTAGGCCTCCATCTCGTCCTTCGACGCCTTGTCTCCGGCGCCGAGGCCGGCCACAACCCGCCCATTGGACACCGCCTGCACCGCACCCATGCCCGAGGCGGTGGCAACGGGAGGACGGGTGGTGGCCCGGGCCACCAGCGAGCCGACCCGGAGCTTGGAGGTGGCCGCCGCCACGGCTCCCATCGCGGAGAAAAGTTCCACCACCGGCCGCTTCGGGCCGTCGAGTGGAAACAGGTGGTCGAAAAGGAAGACACCGGTGAACCCCAGCCTCTCGGCGCGCCTTGCCGCATCGATCAGAGGGGTCCCCTCGGGGTGGAACTGTGGAAGCGTGACCGATACCGGCGGGGTCACCTGGCGAACGTGTCCAGCAGGTTCCGGACCGGTGTTGGGATCAGATCGCTCACGAAATCGAGCACCTTGCGCACCGACTCGAGGGACTCGCGCGGTCCGGACCAATGCTCTTCGATCACATCGTCGGGTACCGAGGTGACCAACTGCCCAAGGGCGAATGCGATGAGGATGGTGTCGTCGGCCCACCCCCCAATCGGAAGCATCTCGGGGATCAAATCGATCGGCGACACGAGATAGACAACCGTTCCGCCGAGGAGGAGCTTGCGAGAAGGAGGTACCCGTGGATCTCTCAACAGCCTCGCCACCAGCAACCCGAACCGTGGGATGAGCATGGCGGCTTCGCCTATTACCTCTAATAGGGCCCGTTGATCGTCCGGGCTGATGACTTGGTCTGGATGGATGGCTTCTGTCACCGGGCCACCATATCGCCTCTCGGTGGAGAAAGCCCTCAGTCGGCGCCTACCGTCTCCAGCGCCGCAAGCCCGGCACCGATGAGACCGGCATCCTGTCCGAGCGAGGCGGCAACGATCGGGGTGGGCGACCGGTGCTTCGATCCTTCGAGCAACTCGGCCACCGCCGGCCGGCATGGCTCGAGGAGGACTTCCAACTCGCCCACGATGCCCCCGCCGACCACGACCACCTCGGGGTCGAGAACGGCGATGAGATTTGCTATCCCAACGGCCAGCCATCGGGCAACTCCCTCAACCGCCCTCAACGCAGCCCGATCCCCTTGCAGTGCCGCCGCGGTGAGGTGCTTCCCCGATGGTCTGCCATCTCCGGCGAGCGTCGCGACCGCTCCTGACGGCTCCGCGGTGACGACGTCGCCGGCAAGCTCGTCGAGCCGCCGACCAGAGCACACCGTCTCCCAACAGCCTCGTTGACCGCAGGCACATGGCGCGCCGTCGGGTACCAGCCTCATGTGTCCGATCTCACCGGCAAATCCCCCGCCCCGGTAGATGTCGCCATCGATCCAGATGCCACCGCCGATCCCTGTGCCCATCGTCACCATGAGGACTTTGGAGTATCCACGCGCCGCCCCGACCAGTGCTTCGGCGTGGGCTGCGAAGTTGGCGTCGTTGTCCACCACGACCGGCATCGACAGACGCTCGCTGAGCGCCGTGCCCAGATCGAGATCGATCCCCGGCGTGTGCGGTCCCCACACCAGAGTGCTCGGGTATCGCACCAGGCCGGCAACGCCGACACCCACCGCAACGACTGGCTGGCCAAGACTGTCGGGGTCGGCGTTTCCGAGCCTCTCGACCTGTCTGGCCATCTCGTTCAGAGCGGCTTGGGCGTCGGGCGGTGCGGGCACCAATTCCCTGGATTGGGCGGCGCCGTCCGGGCCGACGCGAGCCGCGGCGAGCTTGGTCCCCCCCAGATCGAGACCGGCAGCGTGATTCGACGTGTCGGGACCCCGCTCTGCCGTCTACTCGACAGGTATCCGCACCGATGGCTCGGGGTTGTCCCCGTCATCGGTGCGCCTGTGGGTGATCTCGTCGATCAAGGCCTGGGCGGCGCGAAGGGTCTCTATACCCGCGATCGCCAGGTGGATGGCGGCGCGGCTCGCACCGCGGAGCAGGGCCGAGGCCATCGAACGGCTCTGCTGCTCCTCCGCCACCTCAGTTGCCCGTCTCGGCGAAGGTGACCAGCAGCGAACCCTCTTCGAGGCGCGCCCTGGAGACGTGACGGCGTCGAAGCGAGTCGGGTAGGACGAAGCTGCGCCGGTAGGGGCCGACCGTCACGTAGAGCTCGTCACCGTGGCGAAGCACCTCGAGATCGCCCCGGTCGACGAATGGGGCTGCCATGCTCAGCGTCACCTCGTTGTCCTGTTCCTGGACCGTGAACGGTGAGGTTGCGTTGAACCCGCGGATCGGGTCGCGGCGCCGTATAGCTCGCCGGCGAGCCGCCTCAGCCGTTCGACGCCCACCATCTCCTCGTCGAACAGCCGCAACGGGAGCACCGGGATGTCGGGGAAGGACGTGATGATCGTCTCCATGTGCTCGGCCTGGATGGCCCGCCACCCGGCGAAGTACGGGTCATCGACTGCCTCGGGGAGAACCCGGTTGACCACGACCCCGTCCACCCCATACCCGAAGAGACCGAGGTAGGTGTAGGTGCGGCGCGCCTCGTCCACCACCATCTTCTCGGGGTTGACGACGAGCCGCGCCGAGGTCACCTCAGAGTCGGATAGGAGCCGTTTTACGTCCTCGACCCCTTCGAATATCGAGTTGGCGGCGCTGAAGACCTCGTCTCCCGGGAGCGGGATGTTGGTCATCCGATTGAGCACGGGACGGGCCGCCTTGAGGATTCGCCGCTCGGTGGGGAGGATCCGATCCACATACCAGGAGAGCACCTCGGGGAGCGACAAGAGGCGGAGCGTCTCGGCTGTCGGGGCGCAGTCGACCACGACGGCGTCGTAGTGCCCGGAACGGGCGTGCTCCTTGACCTCGAGCAGGGCGAACAACTCGTCCATCCCGGGGAAGACGAGGAACTCCTCCGCTTCGATCCCGGTGACGCCTCCCCAGTCGAAGACCGCCATCAGCTGCCGCCTGATGGTTCCCCACTGCCTCTCCAGCTGCTCCTGGGCGTCGACCTGTTGACCGAGGAGACCGGGGACAACCTCCCTTGGCCGGTCACCCAGCGGGACATCGAGCGCATCGGCCAGGCTGTGAGCGGGGTCGGTCGAAGCGACCAGAGTGCGATAGCCGCTGTCGGCCGCGGCGATGGCGGTCGCGGCGGCCACCGTCGTTTTGCCGACACCCCCCTTCCCGGTGACGAGAACGATCCGCATCAGTCGTCCGCCAGCTCCTCTGCCCTCGACCTGAGACCGCGGAGGGCGGTCCCCACGATCTGCTTCTCCACCTGGCGTCTGAGGAACCCGGGGATCTTGAAGGCGATCTCGGCGTGCAGCCCGTAGACCACCTCGGTGGCCCCGTCCTCGAGCGGCTTGAAGTCGTAAGAACCCTCCATCAGGGTGATGTCGTCGCCCGGCTCGGCAACCCAGGACATGCGCCGCGGGTGGTCGTATTGGTAGACCAGCACGTACTCGATCTCCTTGACCATCCCTTCCACCACGAAGTGGGCACGGTGCGCCATACCCTCGGGCGTGCGTTCCAGAACCTCCACCCGGCGGACACCGGTGGCCCACTCCGGGTAGCGCTCGACATCTGCCGCCACCTCGAACAGGAGCTCGGCCGGTGCCGATATCTCGATGCTCTGGACGGTGCTCTCAGCCATCGGCGCGTCACTCCTCTGGGATGGGCGGGAGCTTGAGGCTACTCACCACCCGGATGAACCCCGGAAGTGGGATGTCTCACCGGTCGCCCGGTCGCCCGGAAATAGCCGACGTTGACACACCTCGTGGTCCCCACCCGCCACGTGGTGGCCTGGGGCTGGTGGACGTCGCCAAAGTAGTGATACCTCGGCCGAACCCGCCGTATGTAGTCGAGCAGCGGCCGCGAGGCACGCTCGGGTAGCCCGGTCACCACATCGGTGTGGAGCGGAGACACCGCCGGGGGAAGATGCGAGCAGAGGACCTCGACCTCGCCGATCCCTTGCAGCTTGGTCTCCATGAGGTCGTCGTTGACCTCTCCCCTCGCTTGGATCACCGTCGGTGCGCCTCCACCGACGAACCCGACGGTGATGCCTTCGATCTCAACCGCCTCGCCGTCCACGAAACGGCAGCCCGGCGGGAGGATGGCCTGGAGCCGCTCCGGCCAGTCGACGTTGCCGTATGTCACATAGCCCCGGGCCGGCGCCAACGCCTCCCGACAACGCTCGTATTGCTCGGCCACCAACTCGGCCACCTTGGCCCGAACCTCATCTTCGCGCCCTGCCGCATGGCGCACCCAAAGCCTGCGGTTCGTGTCGAGATCGCCCCGGCCCCGCGCCGCTGCCACCTGGGCGACGAACTCCGACCCGAAGATCTCGGCCATGATCCCGTCGGTGGTGCGGTAGTCGACGAAATTGATCAGGTCGCCCAGGACGAGAAGCGTCTCACCGGCTGCGGCCACCCGAGCGAGGGCGCTGAAAGCGCCATGGATGTCTGACACCAGAATCATCTCTCAGCCGGTGACCGCTCCATGCTCGGCCGACCCCACCAGACGGGCGTACTTGGCCAGCGCCCCGCTCGGGTATCGGGGCTCGGGAGGCTTCCACCCGGCGCGCCGCCGCTCCAACTCGGCAACGTCGACCATCAGGTCGAGCCGGCGGGCGGCAACGTCGAGCACGATGGCGTCGCCTTCGGCAACCAGGGCGAGTGGTCCCCCCGACACCGCTTCGGGGGCGACGTGCCCGATGCAGAGACCGGTGGTGGCACCGGAGAATCGTCCGTCCGTGATGAGGAGCACCTCTCGGCCCAACCCGGCGCCCTTGATGGCAGCCGTGATCTGGAGCATCTCGCGCATCCCGGGACCGCCGGCTGGCCCTTCGTAGCGGATGACCACCACCTCACCGGGGTGGATGTCATGGCGGAAGAGGGCATCGAGAGCGCCCTGCTCGCCGTCGAAGACCCGGGCGGGGCCGGCGAAGCGCTCCACGTGGATCCCCGCCACCTTGACCACAGCACCCTCGGGGCAGAGCGAGCCGTGTAGCACTGCGATCCCTCCCTCGGTGGCGAGAGGGTCATCCACGGGACGGATCACCGAGGCGTCGGCCGGCGGGCCGACGCCATCGAGGTTCTCCGCCATGGTGCGGCCGGTGACGGTGATGGCGTCGCCGTGGAGCAGGTCGGCATCGAGCAGCGCCCTGAGCACCGAGGGAACACCTCCCACCCGGTCGAGATCGACCATGTGGAACCGTCCAAATGGCTTCAGGTCGCCGAGATGGGGGGTTCGCCTGCTTATCCGGTCGAAATCCTCCAACTCCAACTCGACCTCCGCCTCGCGGGCGATCGCCATCAAGTGGAGGACGGCGTTGGTCGATCCGCCGAGCGCCATGACCGTGGTCACCGCATTCTCGAACGCTTCCCTGGTGAGGATGGTGCGGGGTCGCAGCCCGCTCTCGAGCAGACCCATGACAGCCTCGCCAGATGCCGCGGCGTATTCGACCAGCCTCGGATCGATGGCGGGCACGCTGGCGCTTCCAGGCAGCGACATCCCCAGCGCCTCACCCACCGAGGCCATGGTGTTGGCGGTGAACATCCCGGCACATGACCCCGCCCCCGGGCAGGCGTGACGCTCCAACTCGAGCAGTTCGGATGCACCGATCCGTCCCTCGGACAGCGCGCCTATCCCCTCGAAGACGTCCACCAGCGATATGTCTCTGTCTCCGATCCGGCCGGGGAGGCTGGAGCCGCCGTAGAGGAAAATCGCCGGGAGGTTGAGCCGGGCAGCCGCCATGAGCATCCCCGGGAGCGACTTGTCGCAGCCGGCGATGGTGACCATGGCGTCGAATCGCTCGGCGTGCATCACCAACTCCACTGAGTCGGCGATCACCTCGCGAGACACCAGAGAGGCGCGCATGCCCTCGTGCCCCATCGAGATTCCATCGGAGACGGCGATCGTCGTGAAGGTGAGACCGACGCCACCTTTGGCTCGAACCCCCCGTTTGGCCTCGGCGGCGAGCATCGGTCCGGTCAGGTTGCAGGGGGTCACCTCGTTGCCGGCCGAGACCAAGCCGACCTGGGGACGGGCGAAGTCGTCCTCGTCCAGCCCGACGGCGCGCAGCATGGCGCGTGCCCCTGCCTTGGCGAAGCCCTCGGTGACGTCCTGGGAGTGGATCTTTGGAGGCATGGTGCGATGGTACGTGGACCAGAGACGGCGGACGGCGGACAAGGCGGCCCGCCCTGATGTTCTTGCGTGACGCAGCGGTGGCGTCTTCAAGCAACTCAGCCACGCATGAAACTGAGGGACAGGTCTAGCGGTCAGACAGAAGAGTCAGTGAGATCAGCCGGTGGCGCGTCTCGGGACGAGTCTGAGGCCGGGGATCAGACCGGCATCGGCGAGGTGGTCGAGCGCCTCCATTTCGCCGTCGTCCAGCTCGAGCGGCCCACGTTGCGGTTCGAGCAGGAAGGTGACGACACAGTCGTCGCATGCAGACGTGTGCTGCATGGCGCATTGGTCACAGTCGATGAGCATCGAGGTCGCTCCCGCTTGGCAAATCCCAAGCTATCGAGAGGGTGTGACAGGAAAGTCGGGAGGCGAAAGGCGGAGGACGGAGGTAGGAACAGGCTTGATGCGGTCGATGCCGGCTCCTCACCCTCGCCGCGCTCGGTTTCATCCTCGATCCAGCCGTGACCCACCGGATTGGCTGCTGACTGCCGTCCTGAGGCGCCGTCCGCCCGCTACGAGGCCGCCAGGCCCAAGACCACCGCCAATAGCCAACTGGTGAGCGAGCCGACCAGGAAATACTCGGTGATGACGTCCACCTGCGATGGGACGTCGGCGGCGTGGCGGCCCTCCCCGACCACCTCTATGGCGCGATCCCTGGCCGCCTGTAACTCGGGGAAGCGGAGAATCCCCTTGGCCGTGGCCACCACGACCGCAGCGGTCAGTTGTCCGGCCAGAGCCAGCGTGAAGATGAGAAGCCTCTCCACCACCCCGATGACCCTTCCTCCGCGCAGGGTCTGCTCCGATCGCCGGAACTCGGTTCCCGAGGCGGCGAGCACCGTCCTAACCACGCCGTTCGCCGGGACCGCCAACGCCGCCACCGAACCGATCACGACCATCTCGGGCGAGTCGGCCGATGCCGGCGACCACACCACACCTACCACGAGGGTCAGGCCGATGGTCGCTCCGAGCGCTCCCAGAGCCCACCAGGCCCGAGAAGACGAGAGCGCCGAGGAGGAAGATGCCGGGAGCCGGAGCAGGTTCCACCCGACGGACCCGGCTGCGACCAGCCCTGCCGCCGTCAATGCGGGCAGCAGCGCGAGCCCGACGATCAACCCGGCAAGGAAGGCGGCGGCGGCACCGATGGCGGCACCGATGGCGACCCGGACGGTCGAGCGCGGTTCGCCGGCGAGTCCGGCGGCGACGGCGTCCCCCACACCGACCCCGAGCAAGACCACCGCCAACCAGGTCATGACTCACCCTCAAAGAGCGTGTGCGCCTGCCAAACGGCGTGCCAGCCCTTATCGGCCGATCGTTGCGCCACGGCAGGCTGGGTGACACCGAGGTCGTCGGCAACCTCCCGCTGAGATTCCCCCAGGAATAGACCGAGGCAGATCCGGGCATCGCTCCTGTCCGCCCGGGCGAGCAGAGCGTCGCGGGTCAAAGGAACGCGTTCACCGCTGCTTCGAGACCGGTATCGGACCCAGAGAAGGCGGTTTGCGCGGCTCCGCGGCCACTTGTTCCTCCCCGCATTGCCCTCGATGCGGTCGATCGCCTCGCGCGCCTTCCACCATGCGGTGCCGCTCTGACCGTATGGCGGTTCTGCCACCGTGGCTTGGACGACCTCGCCCTCGCCGATACCGAACCTCAGTCCCGTCGGCAGGTCCGGTTCGGTGACAAACCGCCGCAGCCGCAGCAGCAGAGTCGAGTCGAGGGCAGCCCCCAGCGAGGAGTACACCCCTTGGAACTCATCGCCGACGGTAGGGGCCAAGGCCTGGACTGGTTCTACCCGTGAATTGACCCACTCGAGGTCGGCCGCAATTTCCTCCAGCATGTGGCGCTGGTCTGTTGCCTGCCGCGATCCCACGACATCCCCGATGATTGCGAACACCATCCAGTCACACTACGACATAAGTGTGACGTTTATGAGAACCCAGGAAGCGTTAGACCGGCGGCGGCCCCAGATCGGTGGTGGGAAGCCAGGCGATGTCGGGTGGAAACAAGAGGTCCAGGCTCCAGTCCATCGCCACCCGTGCCTTGCGGAGCAAGGTGGGGAGACGGAGCAGGTAGTAAGACCGCCAGAGGAACCAAGCGACGAACCCGGTAACCGGGATGCCGAGCACCAAGCCCACAGCATTGCGGTGTCCCAGCGACACCAACTGACCCATTGTGTTGTAGCGGAACGCCGGCGTCTTGCTGCCGGCGATCAACCCGGGGAGGTGACGTCCTAGATACTTGCCCTGTCTCAGCGCAAACTGCGCCGTCGGGGGTGATGTCCCTCTACGACCGTCGGGCACCGCAGCCAGGTCCCCGAGGGCGTATATACCTGGCGCCACTCGCAACCGATCGTCCGTCACCAGCCGCCCCCGATCGGTTGGCAGACCCAGCGTCTCAACCAAGGGGTGCGGCCGGACCCCCGCAGCCCACACCACCGTGGCCGCCTCGATCGCCCGCCCGTCGGCGAGTTCCACGCCCGTGGGTGTGACCTGCGACACCGACGTCCCGAGGATGATCCGCACTCCCCTCTCCCGAAGCGCCTGCTCTGCCTTCGCACCGAGCCGCGCCGGAAGCATCGGCACCACTCGCTCCACGGCATCGATCAGGGTCACCCGAGGCGGCGGAGCCGTGGCGTAGAACTCGGGCCAGGCCCGGCCGAGGAAGTCGGCTAAGGCTGCCGCCAGCTCGGCGCCCGAGTAACCCGCACCGACAACGGCGATATGGGTGAGGTCGGGGTCGGGCTGCTCCGATGCCCGCTCCAGCAGGGCGAGGATCCGGTTTCGAATGCGGAGGCCGTCGGAGATCGTCTTGAACGGGAGCGCCAGCTCGGCCACCCCGGGGACGCCAAAGGTGGCGGAGACCCCGCCCATGGCCAGGACCATGGCGTCCCCGCGGAGCTCGATCGGCTCGCCCCCGAAGGGGGGCCGGACCAACACGCTGCGCCGTTCGGTGTCGATCGAGAGGACCTCGCCCTGGACGAGCCTGGCGTGGGGGCAGAGCTGGCGGACCGGGCTGATGATGTGACGCGGATCGACATCCGCCGCTGCCACCTCAGCCAGCATCGGGGTGAAGAGCAGGAAGTTGGTGTCCGAGACGACGGTCACCTCGGCGCGGGCGCCCAGCCCCCGGGCGACGCTCACCCCGGCGAACCCACCACCGATGACCAGGATCGAGGACCCCATGGGCTCGATTGTGACAGCCTCGAGAGCGCCGCCATCCGACACGCCGTTCTGTGGGCCCGAAATGATGCTGTGCGACTGTTCGAACCCTGGGTTCGTGCTCTCAGCGACGGAGCCATTCGGCCACGGCGGCGGACCAGATGGTGAGCGCCCCGACAGCAGCGCTTCGCTCGCGGACCTCGCGATCGTTGCTCACGACGACAACAGTGCCGCCGATACTCTCCGACAACCGGACCACCTCATCGTCGCCCGATGCGGCGAAGCGGACCTCGATCCCACCTCGTCGCCGCCCCGAGGATGGCTCGTTGCGGGTGTCGAAGACGACGATGACCCGCAGCACCGCCATCGCCATCCTTCGGATACGGGCGAGCCGCGCCACGAGCCTCTCTCGTGCGTCGGCGGTCGAGAAGTCTCCCGGTGACTCGAGAAGGAAACTCAGGTTGTAGCCATCGACGAGCAACGTCAGCGATTCGGTCTGTTTGAGCAGCCAGTCCACGGCGTCGGCCTTGTCGGGAGGAGTAGCCGCAGGCAACGAGACCACCACGTTGACAGGCTCGGGTTCGTCCTCCCCGGCAGTGGCGGCGGGTCGCAGGGCAGCAGCCAGTTCGTCGAGGAGTCGGGCGGTCTCTCGGGGATGGCGCCGGGCGAAGGCCGATGGCGGCGCCGCCACCGGCGCTTCCCGCGCCGCCCGCCGCGCTTTGAGCAGATCCTCCCGCAGGCGGTTGATCCGCTCATCCGCCTCGTCCAGCTCGCGCTGCAGGTCGGCCAACCGCCGCTCGGCTTCCTCAATGCGTCGGGCGGACTCGGATGACGGCGGTGGTGCAGCCGTCTTGCGCGCCCTGGTCTTCGCACGTGCCGCTTCCGCCTCGGCCGACTCGGCGCGGTCGCCTTCCGCCTTCGCCTTCTCCCGGGCCGACCGCAGCTCGGTTTCGCAGCTCTGCACCATGCGCCCGCAGCGCATCGACGGTCCCCGCCTGTGACAACGCCTCCTCGGCGGCAACGATCTCCTCGAGCCGCTCCTCCCACCCATCGGGGCGCAGCAGGAAGAGGGCGCTGACCGCCAACTTTGGCGAAGCAGCGTCGGGATCGGCTTCGGGCCAAGCCTCCGCTGCTTTGTCCCGCAACCATGCGTCGTCGTCGAGCGCCTCCGCCAGCGATCGGGCCAGCGGGGGCGGCAGCCGCCGGGCCGTGCTCCGTGCCACGCGGTGGACTGAAGCGGGGACGTCCTCGGGCTCCATCTCCCTGAGCGCCCGCCGAGCCGCATCGACTGCGGGAAGCAGCAGGGGCGAGGAGGGATCGATCATCCCAGCATGGTGCCACCCGCCACCGACGAACGGAGGCGGTCACCGGTATCGAACCTCTTGGTGGCGGGCCGTCGCTCATGTGGCACTCTGTTCATCTGATGATGTCAAGGAGGTAGAGATGGCGATCGGCTTTCAGGTGACCTTCGACGCGGCCGACCCACGAGGGCTCGGCGGCTTCTGGGCGGAGGCACTGGGTTACGAGGAGGACCAGCCACCAGAAGGGTTTGCCGACTGGGAAGAGTGGCTCCGCAAATCGGGGATCCCGGAGGAGTCCTGGAACGACGCCTACGCCCTGAGCGACCCCGACGGCGCCGGGCCTCGAATCTTCATCCAGAAGGTCCCCGAGCCGAAGACCGCCAAGAACCGGGTCCACCTCGACCTCAACGTGGGTGGCGGTCGAGCCGCCCAGTAGAAGAGCGACAGGAGAAGGTCGACTCCGAGGCTGATCGACTTGTCGCCCTCGGCGCCACCCGGCTACGGGCAGCAAACGAGAGAGGCGAGTACTGGATCGTCATGCAGGATCCCGAAGGCAACGAGTTCTGCCTCCAGTGATCGATCACTCCATTCCGTCTTCCGTCTTCCGTCTCTTTTGTTCTTTGACACTCTGCCCGGCATCACGCATACTGAAAGCCGGATGAAGCAGACCATCCTCGTACTCCCGTAGCGCACGCGCCGCCGAACGGCGTGTGCGCCTGATGCCCTCCGGAAGCCCCGGAGGGTTTTTTCATCCCCAAAGCCAAACGAGGAACCACGATGAGCACCGGTGCCGACATCCTGATCCGAGCCCTCGAGCACGAGGGGGTCGACGTCATGTTCGGGGTACCCGGCGGCGCCATTCTGCCTGCATACGACCCGATCCTGGCCAGCCCGATCCGCCACATCTTGGCCCGACATGAGCAGGGCGCCGGGCACATGGCAGAGGGGTACGCCTGGGCGACCGGCCGCGTAGGGGTGTGCATCGCCACCTCGGGTCCTGGTGCCACCAACCTGGTCACCCCGCTGGCGGACGCCCTCATCGACTCGGTGCCGCTTGTGGCCATCACCGGGCAGGTGCCGACGCACGCCGTGGGCAACGACGCCTTCCAGGAGGCGTACACCACCGGGATCACCATGCCCGCCACCAAGCACAACTACTTCGTGACCGACGTCGAGGAGATCCCCGACATCGTCCACGAGGCGTTCCACATCGCCGCCACCGGACGGCCCGGTCCCGTTCTGGTCGACGTACCCAAGGACGTCCTCAACCGCCCCACGACGTGGCGCGAGCCGTCCCCGCTCAACCTCCCCGGTTACAAGCCGACGAGCGAGGGCCACCCCAAGCGGATCAGGGAAGCGGTCGAGTTGATCGCCGCCGCCCAGCGCCCGGTCCTCTATGTCGGCGGCGGTGTGATCAAGGCGGATGCGTACGCCGAACTTCGACGATTCGCCGAGCTGGCCGGTGTCCCAGTCACCACCACGCTCATGGGGCGTGGTGCCATCCCCGACGACCACCCTCTGGCGCTTGGGATGCCGGGCATGCACGGCACTTACACCGCCATCACCGCCCTCCAGAAAGCCGACTTGCTCATCGCCATCGGGGTGCGGTTCGACGACCGGGTGACCGGCAACCCCGCCAGCTTCGCCACCGGGGCCAAGGTCATCCACGCCGACGTCGACCCGGCAGAGATCGGGAAGGTGCGGGTGGCCGACATCCCCATTGTGGGCGACGCCCGGCGTGTCCTCGTCCAGTTGATCGAAGCGTGGGGCACCCGCCCGGCACCCGATCGGACCGAGTGGATCGAGACCCTCGAGGGCTGGCAGCGCCGTTACCCCCTCCGCTACGAGCAGCGACCGGAGGGGCCGATCAAGCCGCAGTTCGTCGTCGAGGAGCTTCATCGCCTCACCGGCGGCGACGCCGTGCTGGTGGCGGGTGTCGGCCAGCACCAGATGTGGGCCTCGCAGTTTTGGCGCTTCACCGAACCGCGGCGCTGGATCAACTCCGGAGGGCTGGGGACCATGGGCTTCGCCGTCCCGGCCGCGATCGGGGCCAAGGCGGGGCGACCAGACGAGCTGGTCTACGCCATCGACGGCGACGGGTGCTTCCAGATGACTCTTCAGGAGCTGATCACCGCCTCCACCGAGGAGATCCCGATCAAGGTGGGGGTGATCAACAACGGGGCTCATGGCATGGTCAAGCAGTGGCAGAAGCTCTTCTACGGCGGTCGGCTCTCCGCCAGCCTGCTCGGTGACAAGCTCGATTACCCCAAGCTGGCCGAGGCGATGGGGTGCGTCGGGCTCCGGGCGGAGACCCCCGACGAGGTTGCTCCCGCCATCGAGAAGTCGCTGGCAGTGGACGATCGGCCGGTGGTGGTCGAGTTCGTCGTCGACCCCGATGAGATGGTGTTCCCCATGGTCCCCGCCGGTGGATCCAACGACGACGTCATCCTCGGGCTCGAAGGCACCACCTTGGGTGTCGAATCGGCGAGCGACCTGCCATGAGTGAGACGGCAGACGGCGGACGGCAGACGGCAGCCAGAAGACCCGAGCGGCGCTCGCTGCTCTTTCTGCAGGTACCAAGTACTCAGTACCCGAGTACAGCGGACCGGAGGTCCGCATGATGCACCACATCCTTTCGGTTCTGGTCGAGGACAAGCCGGGGGTGCTGGCGCGGATCGCTTCGTTACTGGCGAGGAGGGGATTCAACATCCACTCGCTGGCGGTTGGGCCGACGGCCGAGGAGGGGATGTCGCGCATGACCATCGTGGTCGATGCCCCCGAGCTGGAGCAGGTGAAGAAGCAACTCCACAAGCTGATCAACGTGGTCCGGATAACCGAGCTCGCCCCCGAGTCGTCGGTCGAGCGGGAGATCATTCTCGTCCGGGTCTCCACCCCGCCGGGCAAGAGGGGCGAGGTACTCGAGGTGGCCGCCATCTTCAAGGCGGTGGCGGTGGATGTCGGGCCGGTGTCAATCGCTTTCCAGGTAGCGGGCACGCCGGGCAAGGTCAACGACTTCCTGGATCTAGTCAGGCCCTACGGGATCGTGGACCTGGTCAAGTCGGGCCGGATCGCCGTGGCCCGAGAGCCGAAGGTCAAGGGCGGCAAACTGCGGGCGGTCGGTTAAACCGAGAGCGAGGCTGAGCGAAATGGCAACCATCTGGTACGACGGCGATGCCGACCCGTCGATCATCCGCGGACGGCGGGTGGCGGTGATCGGGTACGGGAGCCAGGGGCATGCCCATGCGCTCAACCTCACCGAGTCCGGAGTCGAGGTGACGGTCGGGCTGAGGGCAGGGTCGGCAAGCGTGGCTGCCGCCGAGGAAGCCGGGCTGCGGGTCACCACGCCGGCAGACGCCGCTGCGTCGTCGGATCTGGTGATGCTGCTCGTCCCCGACCAGCACATGGGAGACATCTATCGGGCCGACGTCATGCCCAACCTGGACGCCGGCGACGCCCTTTTCTTCGCCCACGGGTTCAACATCCACTTCGGTGAGATCGAGCCGCCGGAGGACGTAGACGTTGCGATGGTGGCGCCCAAAGGCCCTGGGCACCTGGTGCGCCGCACCTATACCGAGGGATCGGGGGTCCCCTGCCTGCTCGCGGTTCACCAAGACGCAACCGGGAAGGCTCACGATCTGGCTCTGTCATATGCATGGGGCATCGGTGGGACCAGGGCAGGGGTGCTGGGGACCACCTTCGCCGAGGAGACCGAGACCGACCTCTTCGGCGAGCAGGTCATCCTCTGCGGTGGGGTGGCCTCGCTGATCAAGGCCTCGTTCGACACTCTGGTCGAAGCGGGATACCAGCCGGAGTCGGCCTACTTCGAGACACTCCACGAGTTGAAGCTGATCGTTGACCTGCTCTATGAGGGCGGGCTGTCCTGGATGAGGTACTCGGTATCGGACACCGCTGAGTATGGCGACTACACCCGGGGCAACCGGATCGTCACCGACGAGACCCGCGCCGAGATGCGCCGCATCCTCGAAGAGGTCCGCTCCGGCGCCTTCGCCCGGGAGTGGATGGCGCAGGCACGAGAGGGCGCACCGTTCCTTCTCGAGAACCGCGCCGCCGAGCGCGAGCAGCCCATCGAGCAGGTCGGCCGCGAACTGCGCCAGATGATGCCCTTCCTGACGCCTCAGGATGCTCCATGAGCATCCTGTAGGGTCTGGCAGCGGCGGACAGCGCACGGCTGATCCGGCCGCACCCATCACTCTACCGACTTTCTCAAGGAGCGAACGCAGTGAGCGACTCTACTGATCATCTTCGATACCACGCTGCGCGATGGGGAGCAGGCGCCGGGGATCGCGCTGACCCCGGACGAAAAGCTGGCCATCGCCCATCAATTGGCGCGGCTGCAGGTAGACGTCATCGAGGCCGGGTTCGCCGCGTCTTCCGACGGCGACTTCGAGGCGGTGTCCCGGATTGCATCGGAGGTGAAGGGTTCGGTGATCGCCTCGCTGGCCCGTGCCCATCCCGATGACATCGACCGAGCCTGGGACGCGGTCAAGCACGCCGAAAAGCACCGCATCCACGTCTTCATGTCCACCTCGCCGATCCACATGGAGAAGATGCTCCGGATGACCCCCGACGAGGTGCTGGCTGCGTCGGTCGAAGGGGTCCGTCGGGCCCGGGGCTACACCGACGATGTCGAGTTCTCCCCTCAGGACGCCACCCGCTCCGACCCCGAGTTCATGATCGAGGTGTGCCGGCGGGCGGTCGAGGCCGGCGCCACCACGGTCAACATCCCCGACACCGTCGGGTTCGCCACGCCGGCCGACTTCGTCGAGTTGATGCGCCGGGTGTACGCCGAGGTCAAGGGCGACCGGGATGACGTGATCATCTCGGTCCACTGCCACAACGACCTCGGTCTGGCGGTGGCCAACTCGCTTTCGGCGATCCACGCCGGGGCCCGCCAGATCGAGGGTGCCATCAACGGGATCGGCGAGCGGGCCGGCAACACCTCGATCGAGGAGATCATCATGGCGGTCTCCACCCGCCCCGATGCCTTCGGGGTCGAGGTGGGGGCCGACACCACCCAGCTCTTCGAGACCTCGCGCCTCGTCGCACGGCTCACCGGGTACCCGGTGCAGTACAACAAGGCGGTGGTGGGGCGCAACGCCTTCGCCCACGAGTCGGGGATCCACCAGCACGGTGTGCTCCGCGCCCGCGAGACCTACGAGATCATGGACGCCGCCGCCGTGGGTCAGACCGCGGCGCAGATCGTGCTCGGCAAGCACTCCGGCCGCGCCGGGTTCGCCGACGCACTTGCCCGCATCGGCGTCACCCTCGACGACGAAGCCTTCGTCAGGGCATTCGCCCGGTTCAAGCAGCTAGCCGACCGCAAGATCCAGATCGGCGAGGAGGAGTTGCGCGCCATCGTCGAGGACGAGGTGGAGGAACCGGAGGACCGGGTGCGGCTCGTGTCGCTCCATGTGTTCGGAGGCAACGACGTCACCCCCACCGCCGACGTTCAGGTCGAGATCGACGGGACGGTGCAAAAGTTCCGAGGCGAGGGGGACGGGATGATCCACGCCGCATTCGCCGCACTTCGCCACGCCTTCGGGTCCGACGCCCGTCTGGTGGACTACAGGGTGGAGCCGGTCACCGCCGGCGCCGACGCCATGGCCGAGGTCAACGTCATCGTGCAGACCGACGGTGCCACCTATCCGCGGCCACGGCGTCCACACCGACGTGGTCGAGGCGTCGGCCGAGGCTTTCTGCACCGCCCTCAACAAAGCCGCTCGGCGCACCGAGGTGAAGACGACTACCTGATCGGTCGACACCCGGTTTTCGCACCGGTGCCCAGCCCCCCTCCCCCGACGCCTTCGGCGCCGAGTACTCCCCCCGCAGGGGGAGAGGGTTGGGTAGGCCGCGCTCGGTCCTCGCCCCCGAAGGAGCGAGCGGGTAGGGGGCTGCCGAACTCCCTACGATGCTCGACACGCGGCTCCCGCACCCATGGGAGCGAACCAGCCCCCCTCCCCCGACGCCTTCGGCGCCGGGTACTCCCCCCGCCGGGGGGAGCGAATAGTTGTGGAGAGCGCCGCTGCCTGTTTCTTTCCGTCCCCGCGCCGGGGAAGAAAAGGAACCTACGGGCAACTGACCAGGTTGCTATCGGGGAGGTAGCGCTCGCACTCGTCTGCGGTGAGGGTCCTGGTCGCCCTGCTTTCGGCCAGGTCGATCATCCGATCTGCGTCGAGGAGGAATGTCCGCACCACGTGGCCCTGTTCCATGCTGCCGTCGACATAGAGAAGTTCGCCATCCGGACCGAACGCCACCGGACGAGGGACGTCGGGCGTCCTGGCCAATTCGTGGAGCACCTGGCCGCTGTGGATGTCCCATAGCCGTATGTTCGGGTCGTGGGCCGCCGTGGCGAGAACCCCGTCCGGTCCGAGGGCGACCTGTCCCACCCCGCCGCTGCCCACCTCCTCGTACATGACCATGGCCTCCTCGACCGAAGCGCCCGCCACCAGCGCCTCGACATCCACCACCCAGGCATGGCCGTTCTGCCCTCCAGTAGCGAGGTATTGCCCCGTGGGGTCGAATGATATGGACAGCGGTATCTCGCTTCCTCTTCGAAGGAGATCTCGGCGACCATTTCACCGGTGACCATGTCGTGGATCTCGACCTGATAGAAGCTGACGTTGACCGCCAGATAGCGGTCTTCTTCGAAGACCCCGGGCGGGTTGAACAGCGCATTGCCCACCAGCCCTCGGTCGCCCAAGTCGAGCAGCACTTCCCCGGTGAGGACATCGATCACCCTCGATCGCTGGTCGATATCGGCAGCGACGCTTTCGGGTGAGCACTGCGACAACAGGGATGAAGTCTCTTCGCCATCGAGCACGAGCATCGCCCCGTCGCTGCTGAAACCCTTGGGCCAGACGCATGGGGGAAGTTGGTCGACCGGTTCGCCGGTTGTCATGTGCTCGATCGATGCGTTCGGGGAGCGGTTCGCCCTTGCCGGGGACGAGTTCAGGCGGGACCACGGCGAGCAACCGCCAGTCCGGGCTCACCGGTGCCGGGAGAAACCAGTTCATCGACCCGTCGACCGAGCCCAGGATTGCACCGCTGCCGGATGCGTACCGGGTGATTTTGCCACCGCCCGTGGTGACCGCCACCTCGCTTCCGCTCGGAGACACGACCATGTGAACGGGTCCCGGGGAGGACGAGATGTTCTGTCCGGAGTCGATGGGAACCACACCCGAACCCATCGGCCCGGCAGGCGTGATGTCCCAAATCCGGGTTCCTCCGGCGATAGGGGGCGCTGTAAAGCCGCTCACGGGTGGGGTCGAAGGCGACGTCGTTCACGGCACCGGGGTGTCCGGCCAGGGTCATGATCTCGGATCCGTCTTCCAGGTCGAGCACCGTGATCACTCCCCCGTTCCCGTAGGTCGCCACCCAGCCACGGGCCGGGTCAACCTCCGGAAGTTCGGTTCTGTCTGAGCTCCACAGGAGCGTTTTCGACTCGAGGTCCCAAACCTGGGTATCGGAGCCCACCAGCACCAACCGGCCACCTACCGGGTCGACGCCGATGGCGCCGGCGGCATCGTCATAAGGGATGTCGTCGATGTCCAAGTCCTCGACCTCGTCGCCGGTGGTCAGATCGTAGAAACCGACGCGGTCGTCCCCGGGTCGGGCCACCGCCAACGTGATGGGGTCGAGGAAGCGCTCCGACGTGCTGTTGCCTGGTAGAAGGAAGCGAATTGACCTCGGTTCATCGACGGGGACCGCCACACCGTGACCGGCCGATCTTCGCTTGCCTCATGGCCGACGGCGATGAGGAGGGTGCCGTCGGGGCTCCAGTGCGGCACCGGCCGATTCGTCCCCTCCAGCCAGCCGTGCCACCTCGTCGCCGGTTGCGGCGTCCCACACCTGTTATCGACCCCTCATCGCCCTCGGTATCGGGCCCGTGCCCCACCGCAAGCAGCGTTCCGGTTGGGCTGAACTCGACCGCGCCAGCGATGCTCGGTGGGCCGGAGAGTGTTCTCAGCTCTTCTCCGGTCACCGGGTCCCAGACGATGACATCGCTCCGAGTCACTATCGGCAGCGGCCGTGGCCAGAAGCGAGCCGTCGGAACTGACCGACACGCCCCACAAGCCGCCCTCGATTACCGACTCCAGCCTCGAGTTCTGGACGGCGCCCTGCAGGGCGGTGAGCGTGGCCGGTGTCACCGGATCTCCGGCGCCTACCGACACGTCTGCCGCTTTGAGCGCCAGGAGAATGGCCAGCTCGGGGTCCTCGTCGAGAACCGCTTCCGCCGCTCCGGCAAGCCCGTATACCGCTCCGCGGCGAGCCTCACCCTGCGCAAGCCCCCGCTGCCACAACGCCAGCGCGGCGAGCACGATGGCCACCGACAGCCCGCCGGCCAGCAGTCCGATCAGGACCCGGCGGCGACGTTTCGCCGTCCTCGCCTCAGAATCTCTCAGCTCAAGGCTTGCATCCAAGAGCTCCGATTCCTCTCTCGACGGCGCGATGTCGGTGCTCTGCGCCCACCGCTCCGCCTGATCCAGCCGACCGCCACGTAAGAGGAAACCCGGGTCACCGCCCGAGTCCGCCCACTCACGGGCCGTGGCGCCTATGCGCCGCTGGACGAGGAGGTACTCTCGCTCGGCATCGATCCAACCGGCGAGACGATCCCATTCCCGGAGCAGCGCCTCGTGTGCCACTTCGACTGTCGGTCCCCTGGTGACAGGGTCGCGGTCGTAGGAGAGCAGACGAAAAGACCCAAACTGCCGGAGCACAGTGTCGAGCGCCGCCTGATCGACCGCCAGGCTCTTGAGCTCGGCCTGACGCACCCGGCGACGGGTGTCACCGGATAGCTCGTCGACCGCCACCAGCCGGAGGAAGACCTGCCGGGCGACCTGCTTGCCCTCAGGTGAGAGCCCCTCGTACAACTCCTCGGCTCTCCGCCCAAGCGCCCCAGCCACCCCCCCGGTGGAGCGGTAGGCGTCGAGGGTAAGCAC
Organism: uncultured Actinomycetes bacterium; assembly: GCA_963758695.1. Taxonomy (GTDB): domain Bacteria; phylum Actinomycetota; class Acidimicrobiia; order Spongiisociales; family DATADW01; genus DATADW01. The sequence continues at coordinate 15,881 of CAVWWM010000006.1, read as the reverse complement.
GTTCCCCTGGCGACGGTTGAACAACTCGGTCAATGCATATTGGAGGAGGGGAAGCGCGCCGGGCTGGTCCGCCACGTCGCGGATGATCTCCCCCACAAGCCCCGGCTCCAGATCGACCCCGACAGCGCGCGCCGGTGCTGCGATCGCCTGGGCAAGACCCTCCTCGGTTGGCGGGCTCACCGTGACCAGCCCGGCGCTGATCAGATCGCCGAACTCGGGGTACTCGAGCGGGCGGTCGAAGAAATCGGCGCGCATGGTGAGAACGACGCGCATCCGGCTCCGCTCGTCGGTGGCGATGGTCACCAGGCTGTCGAGGAAGAGCCGGCGTGTCTCCTCGGCCCCGACGGCGGAGAACAACTCCTCGAATTGGTCGATCACCAGGAGCAGACGGCTGTCGTCTGCCGGGAGGATCTGCTTGGTGACCCGCAACAGCCCGCGCTCATCCGAGATCAACTCGTCGATGCACTCTGGTGGTCGCTCCACCGCCACACGCATCAGGGCCGCTTCCAACTCCTCGAACGGATAGGAACCGGGGAACATGTCGGTGACCAGCCAGTCCTTCGAGCCGAGCCCACCCGCCCTCAGGGCGGGAATTAGACCGGCACGCACCACCGAGGACTTGCCGCTTCCAGAAGGTCCCACCACGGCTACCACCGGGTGGGCGCCGATTGCCCGGAGCAAATCATCGACCAGCACGTCGCGCCCGTGGAAGTCGAGGGCGTCGGTCTCGGCGAAGGAGCGCAGGCCCTTGTACGGGTTACGGACTCCGCCACTCGCCGCCGTTACCTCGTCGGTCTCCGCGATCGCCACCACGTCGGTACCAACGGCCCGTCGCACCGCACGCAGGAAGTCCTCGGCCTTTTCGTACCGTTTGCCAGGCTGATCGTCGGTAGCCCTGCGCAGCACTGCATCGAGTTCTGACGGCAGACCGGGGCGGGCGTCCACAACCGACGGCAGCGGACGGCGACCCGCCGGGTACACGCCGGTGAAGAGATGAAACGCCAGCACGCCGAGACTGAAGATGTCTGCTTCCTGTGTGAGCTGTTCGCCTCGGGTTTCCTCCGGGGGGAGGTAGGCGAGCGACGATGTGATCGGCGTCCCGGCCGGGTCGATGAGGCGGAGGGCGATCCCGAAGTCCCCCAGGTAGGCGTTGCCCTCCTCGTCGAGGAGGATGTTGCCCGGCTTGATGTCACGGTGGATCAGCCCGCGGCGGTGGGCATAACCCAGGGCGGCACCAACCTCGTCCAGTAGCTGGAGAGCCGCCCCCAGGTTCCAGGGACCGGGCTTCAATGCTTCGGCCAGGCTCCCGCCCCGGAGCAGCGGCATGACGAGGTAGGCGCCCTCGGGGTCCCGCCAGTAGTCGAGCAACCCGACGATATGGGGGTGCTCCAACTGGGCGATCAGTTGGGCCTCGGCCTCGAAGCGCATCAGGAAGTCCGACCTGTTGACGTATTCCGGTCGGATCACCTTGATCGCCACCTCGCGCCCCACCGACGGCTGATACGCCCGGTATACGAATCCGAAGTCCCCTTCCCCGATCTGCTCGCGGAGCTCGTATCCGCGGACCGTACGACCCGTGTCGAGTTCGGTGGGATCTGTCTCCGCAGATCGAGGCGCCGATGAGTCGTCCGCGACGAAGTCGAGTCCGGCGTCCTGCTCGAGGATCCGCTGTTCGAGGTCGCGCAACTCCGGTGAGGGCTCTATCCCCAATTCCTCACCGAGCAGGGTGCGGGCCCGTTGGTAGGCACGGAGCGCCTCTGCCTGGCGGCCCGAGCGGTAGAGGGCGAGCATCTGGAGGCCACGAAGACGCTCCCTGTAGGGGTACTCCCTGACCAGGGTCTCCAACTCGCCGACAACAGAGGCATGGTTCCCCACCGCCAGGGCGGCTTCGACCCGGCTCTCCACCGCGGTGACACGCAACTCGTCGAGACGTGCCACCTCGGCCATCAGCGCCGGTGCCCCGCTCAAGTCGCCGTAGGGCAAGCCGTGCCACAGCTCGAGTGCTTCCTGGAGCGTGGCGAGGGCGGAAGCCGGATCGGAGTCGAGAGCGTCTGCGGCCCTCGGTGACCAACCGCTCGAATCGAAGGGCGTCCAGGGAATCGTCGGCGACCACCACCCGGTAGCCGTCACCTTCGCGGACGATCTCTCCCCCGAGCTCCCTGCGGAGCAGTGAGACGTAGCTGTGAAGGGTCGTCTTTGCTGCCTCGGGCGGCTCACCGGCCCACACCGCCGTCGATCAGGGCGTCTTGTGAGACCACCCGGTTGGGACTCGCCAACAGGACTGCAAGGACCATCCGCTGCCGAGGCCCCCCCAACCCCACCGTGGTTCCGTCCTGGGCCGCAGCGAGCGGCCCGAGTACCCGGTACTCCACGGCTTCAACGATCCCGCGCTCGAGGTCGGCGCGCCCGGCCGGGGTATGCGCCGATTCGCTCACCCTTCGAGGTTGGCCGTCGCCTCTTTAGGTCCGCTTGGACCGTGCTTGTAGATGTCCGCAACCCACTCCCAATCCCACTACCTGCATTCTCGCAGAAGTTTGCAAGCACCTGGCCGTACAAGTGACTCAGCGTCGCAGCGATAAGGAGGCTGACGTGACTGCTACTGCAGAGACCAAGACCTCGGAACGAGAGGTCGTAGACAGCGGGACCGCCATCAGGACGTCCCACTCGTTGGGGTGGACGATCGGTGGGTTGGTCGGAGTTGGGCTCGTTGCCATCGCGGTGGCCCTCTGGGTGGGATGGCAGCCGGCTGCGGAATCGGTCGCCGTGGAGACCGGTGCCGGCCGAATCAGCTTCTCGAACGTGCAAGCTCGCGAAGCCACCGCGCGGCCTGCAAGGAGTCCCGCGCACCGATCACCTACACAAACGTCCAGGCCCGCGAAGCGGCAGCCGGACTCGGCAGCAACCCCCGCACAGATCACCTACAGCAACGTCCAAGCACGCGAAGCGGTGGCCGGGCTGGGCGGGGCCGCCGCACCGATCACCTACTCGGACGTCCAGGCGCGCGAAGCGGCGGCCGGACGTCGGTGGGGTTCCCGCCCGGATCACCTTCTCGGACGTCCAGGTGCGCGAAGCACCATGAAACGAGGCTGATTCAGCCCACCCGGCAGAGCCGGGTTTGCAGAGACCGCATGGTCGAAGGCGAACCCGGCTCCTTTGTTGAGCCGCCGCTTGGTTACGGTCACCGCCAGTTCGCTCAACCGCAGAGTGGGAGGGTGGCGGTGGCCCGGATCAGGTCGAGTGTCTGGTCGAGTACGGCGTCGGCTTGGCGCTGACCGCTGCCGACGAGGTCCCAGCGCCGCTGCCGCGGCGTGGGCCACGATCACCCGGTCCTCCTCGATCAGCGCCAGGAAGCTCGATGCCAGCCGCTGCCCGGCGTCGCTGAGCAGGCTCCGATCCAGCCTCCGTACCCCGCTTTCAGCGGCGGCAAGCGACCCGTCGAGCCGAGCCGGTTCCTCCGAGAGGCCACCGGCTGCGGCCGCCCTTGTCACCGCGATGTCGGCCCTGTCGTGAGCATCGAGCGCCCGTCCGAACGCTGCCGAGACCTCCATCTCGCACTCGGCGATGACCGTGGCCGGGTTCGGCTCGGATGGCGTAACCGCCGTTGGACCGCTCCGCACCGCCGTGCCTGCCCACAGTGCGATCCCGACCACCACGATGGCCCCGGTCCAAAGCGACACCCTCTCGGCGACGCTGGGGCGATGGACCCGGCGTGGGGCCGGTGAGCTGGGGCGCGTCGCGGTCTGCGGTGGAGAAGGCGGGGGCGGTGCCGTGGCACCGGACGCCGGTGTGGATGCGGCGCGCAGTCGTCCCAGGATCGTCCGATAGGCCTGGTTGATCGCCCTGGCCTCCTCCTCCCGGCCCGGAGCGACGTCGGGGTGGACGGAGCGGATGGCGCGGAGGTAGGCGCGCCGCACCTCCTCCGGCGACGCCGAAGGATCCACCCCAAGCGTCCGGTACGGATCGGGAACTTTGCCGCTGGTCACGTCGCCATCATCGTCGCTGCTCCAGGCGGATGTGCCACGCCCATCACCAGACAATTGGGAGCCAGACGGATTGGCGCCAGAGGATGGGCAGTAGCGTGCCGGCGATGGCCGACTACCGGATAGCGGTGATTGGGGGTGATGGCGTCGGGCCCGAGGTCACCGCGGTGGCGCTCGAGGCGATGCGGGTCGCGGGTCGCGCGTTTGGGTTCACCTTCGAAGAGAATTCGTATGACCTCGGTGGCGAGCGCTATCTGCGGACCGGCGAAGTTCTCCCCGATGGCGTGCAGGCGGAGTTGGCGGAGCACGACGCCATCCTCCTCGGCGCGGTTGGCACCCCTGCGGTCCCGCCTGGTGTTCTCGAGCGAGGACTGCTGCTCCGCCTCCGGTTCGACTTCGACCTCTACGTCAACCTCCGACCGGTCAAGCTCTATCCGGGTGTCCCCTCACCGGTGGCCAACCTGACACCGGACCAACTCGACCTGGTGGTCGTCCGGGAGAACACCGAGGGCCTGTACGCAGGCGCCGGCGGCGTTCTCCGGCGGGGAACCAGCCACGAGGTTGCCACCCAGGAATCGCTAAACACCTACCACGGGGTTGAGCGGGTCATCCGATACTCGTTTGGTCTTGCCGAGCGGAGACGCCGCAAGCTCACCCTGTGTCACAAGACGAACGTGCTCACATGGGCGGGCGACCTTTGGCAACGGACCGCGACGAAGCTGGGGAACGACCTGGCGACGGTCGAGCTCGACTACGTACATGTGGATGCCGCTTGTTTGTACCTGGTGACCGATCCGCAACGATTCGACGTAATCGTCACCGACAACCTCTTTGGCGACATCATCACCGATCTGGGTGCAGCCATCCAGGGCGGGATGGGGGTGGCCGCCTCGGGGAACATCGACCCTGAAAGGAACAGCCCTTCGATGTTCGAACCGGTCCACGGATCGGCACCCGACATCGCCGGCAGAGGTTGGGCCAACCCGGCGGCGGCGGTGTTGTCGGCGGCGATGTGTCTCGACCACCTCGGCGAGGCCGAGGCCGCCGGAGCGGTCGAGTCAGCGGTCGCCAAGGTGCTCCCCACCCTCGCGGCCATGGGAGGCCACGAGATGGGCGCCAGCACCTCCGAGATCGGCGAGCGGATCACCGCTGCGATCGAGACGGGGTCCTAGCGAAGACCACAGACTTTCACCAAGCCGGATGACCGAATCCTGGCTGCCGTCTGCCGTCTGCCGTCTCTTCCGTCTTCCTCAGAGGTCAAACGCCCTCACCAGGAAGCTCGCCATCTCGGCACGGGTCACCGGCTGATCGGGGCAATACTTGCCGGTGCCGCAGCCGTTGGTGACACCGGCTGCGGCGATGGCGTCGATGGCGCCCTCGTGGGGAGAGCCGTCGTCATCGGTGAAGACGTCGGTGCCGGGGTCGGCCAGGTCGAGGGCACGGGCGAGGAAGCTGGCCATCGCCGCTCTCGACACATTCTCCCCGGGGCAGAACCGGCCGGTGGCGCACCCCAACGTGATCCCGGCTTTGGCGACCGCATCAATCGCCCACTCATGGACCGAACCATCGTCGTCGGAGAAGGCATTACGACCCGGATCGCCGAGACCGAGCGCCCTAGCGAGGAAGCTCGCCATCTCCCCCCGTGTCACCGGGTCCTCCGGGCAGTAGATCCCGGCGCCGCAACCGTTGGTCACACCGGACGCTGCCAGACGGTTGATGGCCGACTCGTGAGTGGATCCATCGTCGTCGGTGAAGGCACCGCTTGACGCGAGGCTCTTCATGAAAACGACCGATATCCAGACGACGCCCCCGTCAGCCACGACTCCAACCCCGATCGAATCCCATCCACCGAGAACGTTGTCCCTGTGCCCGGTTGAGTCCATGAAAGCGCCGTGGACCGCACTGACCGACGGGCCGAATCCGACGTTCTCCCCAAGACTGGCCCAGCCGGTGGTCACCGACGCCAGGTCGGGGTGGTGGTACAGCTGATCGGCGTCGGCCATCCGCTGTGCTTGCGCCTCGGCGTCGTCGGCGAGATCGGGATGCCACACCAGGTCGGGCAACCCCTCGGCCGCCCGAGAATCGTTGGTCAGATCGAGCAGGTGCTGCTCGGGTGAGTCGGCCATGGCGAGCGCCGACGGCCAGCCGTGGCCGGCAGACGCCATTGGCGCCGCGATGAGCAGCGTCTGGAGCAGCACCACGAGAAGGGCCCCTGACCTCCACGTGCACCTCACCAAACGCGGAAGTCTGAGCGGTGGGATAGGTCCAGGCTCCAGCGTTCGCCGTGGCCCGGCACCCTAGCGCCTCCCCCCAGGCGGTGTCAGGCCGGGGTGTCGCTCGCCGGAGCCGGGAGCGGATCGATCCTCGGTAGGCGGGGTGCCTGGCGCGATGGTGGTGGATCGAAGCTGGGTGCGGACGGACCCCAGCGCTCGACGATGCCGAGCACCTCGTCGATCGCCCTGTCCAATTGCGGGTCCCGCCCGGCGGCGTAGTCCTGTGGCGTCATCTCCACCACGATGTCCGGGTCGGTCCCGTAGTTCTCCACGCTCCAACCCACGTCCTCGAACCAGAAGGCGAACTCGGGCTGGGTGGTGACCGTCCCGTCCACCAGGAGATGACGCGGCCATATCCCGACGACCCCGCCCCAGGTGCGTACCCCGATCAGGGGACCGAGCCGGTAGAGCTTGAAGGAGTGGCAGAAGATGTCGCCGTCGGACCCGGCGTGCTCGTTGGTCAGCGCCACCATTGGCCCCAGCGGGGCGTCATCGGGATACGGGTCCGGCTGCCCCCACCGGGTCACTGTGTACGCCACCCGGCGACGTGTCAGCTTCTCGAGCAACAGTCCGGAGACGTTGCCTCCACCGTTGTTGCGCACATCGATGACGAGCCCGTCGCGATCAACCTCGCCACCGAAGTAACGGTGGAACTCGGAGAAGCCCCTCGAACCCATGTCGGGGATGTGGACATACCCCACCGTGCCGTCGCTGCGGTCGTGGACCTTGGCTCGGTTCGCCTCGACCCAGTCGCGGTAGCGAAGGGGGAACTCGTTGCGCAGCGCCACCGCCGCCACCGACCGGGGCTTGCGCCTGCCTCGCTGCAAGGTGAGCAGCACCGGGCGTCCCGCCCTGTCCACCAGCCGCTCGTATGGCATGGTCCCGTCGAGAGCCACCCCGTCGATCCCGATGAGCCGGTCGCCCTCGGCGACCTCGAGCCCCGGTGTTGCCAAAGGAGACCGGGAAGCTTCGTCCCAGGAGTCGCCACGCGGGATTCGGGCCACCCTCCACGAACGGCCGCTCCGCTCCAGATCGGCGCCGAGGAACCCTTGGAACCACCCCGGCTCGGGTCGGTAGTCGCCACCCAACTCGTAGGCGTGCGAGGTGCCCAACTCCCCCTGCATCTCCCAGAGGAGGTCGGAGAACTCTGACCGGGAGCCAACACGGTCGACCAACGGGAAATAACGGTCGTGGACGGCGATCCAGTCGATCCCGGCCATGTCGGGCGTCCAGTACTGGTCTCGCTGCAGCCGCCAGGCCTCGCGGAACATCTGGCGCCACTCCTCACCGGGCACGACCTCGAGCCGGACCCTGCTCAGGTCGAGCCATCCGGTCTCTCTGCTTGGCTTGTCGTTCGCCTTGTCGCCCTCCTTGAACCCGACGGCGACCACACGGACCTTCTTGCCGGCAAGCGCCCCGAGCACCTTGCCGTCCATCGAAACCGTCATGTCGAGCACACCCTCCATGACGGGTTCGACCTTCTCTTGGGCGAAGTCCCATGCCTCGATCTTGCCCTTTGGCTCAGGTGGACCATCGGGCGCCGGTTGCGCCAGTGTCCCCTCCACCGGATAGGAGGTGAATAGGACCCGGCCCCGCCCCCCGAGCACGCGGCCATAGCGGCCCTCGGCAACGGGAAAAGCAACTACCCGGTCCTCGATCCCGTCGAAGTCGATCTCCACCTCGGGAGTTGCCGGTTCCTCGGCGGATGCCGCGTCGCCCGCCCCAGGCTTGCCGGCGTCGGGTTTGGCAGCACCCTCCCCCAGACCGGCAGGCTGGCCCGGTGCCCGTGGCTGCCTTTGGGTGGCGGAGAACGGGGATGGCTCGGCTGCCCGAAGGGTCACCAGGTGGGGACGCCCCCCGCGGGGGAATCCGTAGTCGTGGTAGTGCCCGTCGTAGACGGGGTCGAAGACCCGCCACGAGATGAAGTAGAGATGCCTGCCCTCCGGGTCGAATGAAGGACCGACGTCGACGAAATCGGCTCGGGTGACCTGTCGGTTGCGCCCGGTAACCGTGTCGTGGACGAATATCGCCGAGCGCCGCGGCGCGGTGTATGCGGAGTATGCGAGCCAGCGTCCGTCAGCCGACCAGGCCATCCCTTGTATCCGCTCGTAGTCGCTGCGGGCGATCTGCTTGGTCCGTCCCTGCGCCAGGTCGACGATGATCAACTCCTGGCGCTGGTTGCTCAGCGCCACCCTGTCGCGTCCGGCGGGCGCCGCCACCAGGTCGGTCGGGCGGCCGATGTCACCCTTTATCACCCGCGACGGTGCGGTGCCGTCGGCGCTCCACACCACGATCGCCTCCTCACCCTCGGCGTCGCTGACGGTGACAAGGCGCTCACCGTCGGGGAGCCAGGTGGCAAGACGCTGTCGCACTGACGACGCCGGACCATGACGAACCGGAGCGCCCTCCCACAACGGGATGGTGACGGCCGCTCCCCGGGCGACCAGCGCCACGGAGTGGCCCTTCGGATGGAGGTCGATCGTCTCCAGATGCCGTCCGGGGGCCATGAAGCGACGGGCCCGCTGTGGGCGGGCGCTCGGGGTACTGACCTCCGAGTTGCTTCGTGGCCTCCTCGACCGGGTCGAACAGCCAGAGATCGGCACCGGCGTGATAGACGATCCGTCGCCCGTCGCTGCTTGGAAACCGGGCGTAATAGTCCTCGTGGTCGGTGTGCCTCTCCAGACCCCGGCCGGTGGGGGTGACCGAGTAGAGGTTCCCCGTGCCCTCGTGGTCCGACAGGAAATAGATGCGTCGCCCGATCCACATCGGGTTGGCCAGATTCCCCTCGAGCCGGACGAGCGTCTCGAACTCGCCATTGCCGTTGCGGTCCACCCACAACGTCCCAGTTGTTCCGCCGCGGTACCGCTTCCAGCGCGCCGGGTCGCGGCTGTTACGGCCGATGACCATTCCCCGGCCGCCCCGTTGGAACGAGATCGCCCTCGCCGGTCCCACCTGGAGCAGGTTCGGTTCTCCACCCTCGGCAGGGATGGCGTGGATGTGCTGGTCCATCGGGAAGGGGCGTCGCCAATCGCTGGCAACCAGCACCCGCTCTCCGTCAAGGGACCACCCGACCACCTGGGTGTTGACCCCGAGGAAGGTCAGCCGCCGCGGTGGACCTCCCTCGGTTGCCATCACATATGCCTCGGGATGCCCCTCGTCGCGGCTGGTGAAAGCCACCCACTCTCCGTCGGGCGACAACACAGGAAACGATTCGGTGCCGGGGTTCGCCGTCAGCCGCTGGGCAGGCCCACCACCGACCTCCACCCGCCACAGGTCGTCCTCGGAGACGAAGACGATCGTGTCGCCGTTGATGGTTGGATGGCGGTAGTAGCCGGCTGTCATGATCGGTTCGTGATCGGAGCGAGCCCGGGCCTAGCTCTCGATCAGCCCCTTCTCGGTGAGCCACTCGGTGGCGATGTCTCCCGGGTCCTGCTGCTCGATGTCGAACTTGCGGTTCATCTCGGTCAGATCGGCCGTGGTTAGCTCGGCGCTGACACCGTTGACCAGATCGGCGAACTCCTGGCCGTAGGCCTCCGCCACCTCGGTGGTGATCACGGGCACGACGTTGTCGGCGGCAAGCATGCTCTGGTCGTCCTCCAGCAACAGCCAGCCCTTGTCGGCGATGACCCCGCTGGTCGAGAAGAGGATGGCGATGTCGATCTCTCCGCTCTCCAATGCCTGGACGGTCACTTGGCCGGCGTCGAGCGGGGTGAAGTTGCCGCTGAGGTCCACGCCGTAGACATCCTGGAGCCCGGGGATGCAGAACGGGTTGGTCTCGCAGTCGGGCGGCCCTCCCAGTGTGAGATCGGCGCCGTTCTCGGCCAGGTCGCTGAGCGAGGTGATCCCGAACTCCTCGGAGGTCTCGGGGGTGACGACGAAGGCGTTGGTGTCGATCGCATCGGACACCTCGAGCGCCTGCAGCCCGATCTCATCGAGACGGGCCTGGAGCAAGCTCGGTGGTCTGCGGCGGCGTCACCGCTCGCCTCGCCGGCGAAGTCGTTGAGGAATTCGAGCATCGATGCGGCGTACTCGGGTGCGAAGTTGATCTCGCCGGCGTCAAAGGCCTCCATCGACAAGTCGCGGAACCCGGCGAGGCTCTGCACCTCGGTTGTGTATCCGCCGTCGGCCAAAGCCTGGCTGTAGATCTCGGCGAGGACGGCGCTCTCGCCGAAGTCCTGGGCGCCGATGCTGATGGTTGGGCCGTCGATTGCTTCATCGGTGCCGTCACCCGACCCACAGGCGGCGGCCAGAACGGCCAGCACCAGGGTCGCCCCAACGACACCCTTGCGGAAGCTGCTCCGCATGGGTTTCTCCTTTCGGTAAGTGGCACCAGCCGGTGGCGGGTGGCGGCGCCACCATAACGGGCCACCCCGCTTAGCCCGCCGGGCGTCCGAGCGGCCCGGGTTGATCGCTCAGATTTTGGGGGCGGCCTCGACCTCTGTCCTGTCCTTGGCCCTCGTCCCCGCCGGGAGGACCCACCTCTCACCCACCGTGAAGAACAAGTCGGTTGCGATGGCGAGGAGGGCGACGGAAACACCGCCTATGAAGATCTGGACATCGTCTCCCTGGGCAAACCCGTCGATCACGTATCGCCCCAACCCACCCCAGCCGACTATGGCGCCGAGCGTCGCCGTCGCCACCACCGCCACCGCCGAGACTCTGATGGCGGTCCAGATCACCGGCATCGCCAGAGGCACCTCCACCCCGAGAAGCACCTGTCGCTCGGACATGCCGGTGCCGCGCCCCGCCTCGACCGTAGCCCGGTCCACCTGACCGACGCCGGTGTGGGCGTTGGTGAAGATGGGGGGCATCGCCAGTGCCACCAGCGCCACCAGGGTCGGCCAGAAACCGAACCCGAGGCCGATCGACAAGCTGACGGTATAGGCGAGCGCCACCAGCCCAAAGGAAGGTATGGCTCGGCCCAGGTTGACCAGAGACCCGGTGACCAACCCGCCCTTCTTGTAGTGGGCCAGGGTTATCGCCAATGGCACGGTGAGGGCCACCGCCAGAGCCACCGACAGCACCGATATCCAGATGTGGTCCACGGTGCGGGTGATCAGGCCACGCTCCCCGGTCCAGTTGGCCGGATCACCCAGCCAAGCGGCGACTTCCTGGAGGAAGCTCACGTCGCGCCCGCTTTCGATTTGGCCCATGGGGTCAGCGCTCTCTCCGCCGCCACCAAGGCAAGATCCACCACAACAGCAAGCACCGCCGACAGCGCCACCCCGAGCAGGATCTCGGTGGGGAAGTCTCTGGCCAGGCCGCGCCGTATGAAGAAGCCGTATCCCCCATAGCCCACGATGAACGTCACCGTCACCAGTCCAATGGTGGTCACCGCCGCCACTCTGATCCCGGCGACTATCACCGGAAGCGCCAACGGGATCTGGACGCGCCGAAGGATGCCGCGGTCGGTGTACCCCACTCCCTGCGCCGCCTCCACCACGGACGGGGGTACTCCGTCGATCCCGGCGACGATGTTCCGCACCAGGATCAGCAGCGTGTAGCTGACCAGTCCGATCTCCGCGGTGAGCAGGCTGAGACCGGTGAAGGGCACCAGGAGGACGAAGAGGGCGATGCTGGGGATGGTGTAGAGGACACCGGAGATCCACGTGATCGGGGCGTAGCTGCGCCTATTGCGCAGCGCCACGAGGGCGAGGAGCGCAGAGATGATGAAACCGACCACGACGGCGATCACGGTCAGGGTGATGTGCTCGACGGTGCGCTCCCAGATCTCATCCCCCTGCTCGACGATCCATTCGAAATCGATCATCGGGAGCGCTCACCGGTAGCTGCCAACCCAGGGTTGGGGAGTGCTCGGGCGGTCACGCCAGCAGCTCTTTGGAGATCTGGTCGAGGAAGAGCATCCCCAGAAAGCGGTCGCCGTCGAGGACCACTGCCGCCTGGTTGCGGGTGTTGACCACGGCGTCGAGCGCTTCGCGGAGCGTGGCCACCGCTTGGATCGTGGTCCGGAACTGGCGAGGCACGCAGTCGGCCACCTTGGCCTTCCCCTCGAGATCGGTGCCCCACAGCCAACCGAGCACACGGTCGCCATCGAGCACGCCGAACCACTCTGTCCCCTCTCGCCGCATCACCTCGGATGCCGCTTCGACCGTGTCGGTGACGTTTGCCATCGGGCCCCTGACCAGGTCCACCGAGGTGAGCGGAATCAACGAGAGCCGCTTGAGCCCCCGGTCCTCACCGAGGAACCCGGCGACGAAGTCGTTGGCCGGAGTCGCGGAGCAACTCGTCGGGTGGGGCGTATTGCTCGAGCTTCCCACCGACGTTGAGGATGGCCACCCGGTCTCCCAGCTTGATCGCCTCATCGATGTCGTGGGTGACGAAGACGATCGTCTTGTCCAGACGGTCCTGGAGACGGCGTAGTTGCTCCTGGAGCCGGGACCGCACGATGGGGTCCACCGCCCCGAAAGGCTCATCCATGAGCAGGACCGGCGGGTCGGCGGCCAGCGCCCTGGCAACGCCGGCACGCTGCTGCTGCCCTCCGGAGAGGGCGGCCGGGTAGCGACGAGCCATCTCCGGGTCCAAGCCGACCAGATCGATGAGCTCAGCGACGCGCTCGTCGATGCGCGCCTTGTCCCACCCGAGGAGCTTGGGCACGGCGGCAATGTTGTCGGCGATCGTGCGGTGGGGGAAGAGACCGATCTGCTGGATGACGTACCCGATACCCCGGCGCAGCACGTGGGGCTCGACCGTTGTCACGTCGCGGCCGTCGACCTCGATCACGCCCGTCGATGGCTCGATCAACCGGTTGATCATCTTGAGGATCGTGGTCTTACCGCACCCCGATGGCCCCACCAGCATCACCACCTCGCCGCGCGGTATTTCCATCGAGAGCGAGTCGACCGCAGGGTTGAGCGGCCCCCTGATATCTCTTGGTGACCCGCCTCGAGCCGGATCATGGCATCGGCCATGGGCGGCGAGGGTAGGGCATACCTGCGTCAACCGTTGGCGACTCGACCCACGGGCTCGGCGCTGGGTTAGCTTCGCGGGATGCGCCGCATCGCCACCGAGGTGCTCGTGATCGGAGGGGGCGCCACCGGCGCCGGGGTGGTGCGGGACGCGGCCATGCGGGGGTTCGCCGCCATCCTGGTGGAGCGACGCGACCTGAGCCACGGGACCACCGGCCGCTACCACGGTCTGCTCCACAGCGGGGGACGCTACGTCGTCAAGGACCCCGAGGCCGCCCGGGAGTGCATCGAGGAGAACCGGGTGTTGCGGCGGATCATGCCCCACTGCCTGGAGGACACCGGCGGCTACTTCGTGGTGACGCCGTGGGACGACACCGACTACGTCCCCAAGTTCGTCGACGGCTGCATCGCCGCCGGGATCCCGGTCGAGGAGGTCCCGATATCACAGATGCTGCGCGAGGAGCCGTTGCTCAACCCCGAGATCAGCGTCTGTCTCCGGGTCCCCGACGCCTCGGCGGACTCGTTCCTGGCCACCGAGGCGACCGCCGCATCTGCCCGGGAGCACGGGAGCACCGTGCTCACCTACCACGAGGTCACCGAGCTCGTCCGTGAGGGCGATCGGGTGGTGGGGGCCCGCTGTCACGACCTCGTCTCGGGCGAGGACGTGGAGATATCCGCCGACATCGTGGTCAACGCCTCCGGCGCATGGGCGGGCAAGATCGCAGCAACCGTCGGCCTCGACGTCAGGTGCTCGCCGGCAAAGGGACGATGCTGGCGATCAACCACCGGGTGGTGAACACCGTGGTGAACCGTTGCAAGATGCCCGCCGACGGCGACATCATCGTCCCCATCCACACGGTGGCGGTGGTCGGCACCACGGATGATCGGGTTGACGACCCCGACCACTTCGCCATCGAGCCGTGGGAGGTCCGGCTCATGCTCGAGGAAGGGGCCAAGCTCGTCCCCGAGTTGCCCTCCATGCGGATCCTGCGCGCCTGGGCGGGCGTCCGCCCGCTCTACCAGGAGACCTCGGTTGCCGACACCCGTGACGTCACCCGCGCCTACACCCTGCTCGACCACAGCACCAGGGACGGGGTGGACGGGATGATCACAATCACCGGGGGGAAGTGGACCAGCTACCGGCAGATGGCAGAGGTGACCGTCGACCGGGTCTGCGCCAAGCTGGGAACGGAGCGGGCCTGCCGCACCCACATAGAGGTACTCCCCGACCCCGAGCACGGCGACGGCAAGCGGTATCACCGGCTCGGCGCCCGCCTCGCCCGGGTCGAGGAGGACGAGTCGTTCGGCGACCTGATCTGCGAGTGCGAACTGGCAACCCGGAGCGATGTCCAGCGGAGCATCATCGAGAACGAGGCCGCGCACCCTGGACGACGTGCAGGCGGGACACCCGGGTGGGGATGGGTCCCTGTCAGGGGGGCTTCTGCGCATACCGGGTGACCGCGCATGCTCCACGAGCTTCGCTCGGTCTCCGATCGAGGACGCCAACGTTGCGCTCCGCGACTTCCTCCAGGAGCGGTGGAAGGGATTGCTCGCCATCATGTGGGGTCAGCAGCTCCGCCAGGAGCGGCTCGATGAGCTCATCTACCTGAGCCTGTTCGACCTCGAGCACCTTCCAGGACCGCTCTCCTCGAACCTGGGCCCGTCGATGTACGAGGATCGGCGCCGGAGACCGCATCGTGACCGTGCCCGACGGCCCGCCAGCGGGTCTCGCCCCGGCGGCACCGACGTGCTCGTCATCGGGGCCGGGTTGGCCGGGCTCTCCGCCGCCCGCCAGGCGGCCGCCGCCGGTGCCCGAACCAGGGTGATCGCCAAGGGCTGGGGATCCCAGTACTGGCTGGGCGGCGGTATCGGCGTCCTCGGCTACCACCCCCTGGGCGATGGCCACCCGGTCGTCTCGCCCCCCGACGGGCTGACCGCTCTTATCGCCGACCAGCCCGGCCACCCATACGCCGTCGCCGGGGTGAGCGCAATCGCAGAGGCGGTAACCGACGTGCAGCAGGTCTGCGCCGAGAACGGGCTACCGCTCGAAGGGAGCATCGAGCGAAACTGGCTCCTCCCCTCGCCGCTTGGTGGCCGGCGTCCGATCTGTCTCGCACCTTCGACCATGACCGGCGGGGACCTCAACCGGCGGGACCCGATGCTCATCGTCGGGCTGACCAGATACCCCGACTTCCCAGCCGGCCTGGTGGCGGCCAACCTCGAGGCACAGGGGATGCCGGCGACCTCGGCGGAGGTGGACCTGGTGTCCTTCCGGCAGCGACGTTTTCTCAACTCCACCGTCCTGGCCTCGCTGTTCGACCTCCCCGAGATCAGGGAGGAGGCGGCCAGGGCGATCCGGCCACGCCTCGGCTCGGCGGCGAGGGTGGGCATGCCGGCCGTGCTCGGCTTGAAGAACCCCTCCGAGGCCGTGACCCACATGGGCGACCTGCTCGGAGTCGAGGTATTCGAGATTCCCACGGCGCCGCCCTCGGTGCCCGGTATCCGCCTTCACCGTGCCCTCGTGGGAGGTCTGGTCCGCTCCGGGGTTCGGGTGTCCACCGGGATGCAGGTCGTCGGGTCAGAGAGTCAGGGGACAGAGGCTCGCCGCAGTCCACAGCGAGGCGGCGGCACGACGGGGTGCACACGGCCACCCTGCGTGATCACCGGCTCTGCGTGCTCGTTGAGTTTACGTATTGCTCTTC
>CAVWWM010000005.1:0-33216 GCA_963758695.1 uncultured Actinomycetes bacterium | reverse complement strand
AGGGTCGGAAGTGTCCACCCTGCTGGGCCGGATGCCATCGGCTGTGGGCTATCAGCCGACGCTGGCCGACGAGATGGGGATCCTCCAAGAGCGGATCACGTCGCTCAAGGGCCGGTCGATCACTTCGCTCCAGGCCATTTATGTCCCCGCCGACGACATCACAGACCCGGCGCCGCACACCACTTTCGCCCACCTCGACGCCACAACGGTGCTCACCCGCCGTCTCGTCGAGTTGGGCATCTACCCGGCGATAGACCCGCTCGACTCGGAAGCAGGATCCTCGATCCGCAGTACGTTGGGCAGGAGCACTACGACGTCGCCCGTCAAGTTCAGCAGATCCTGCAGCGCTACAAGGACCTGCAGGACATCATCGCCATCCTCGGGATCGACGAGCTTTCCGAGGAGGACAAGCTCGTGGTCGCCAGGGCGCGCCGGATCGAGCGCTTCCTCTCGCAGCCGTTCTTCGTGGCCGAGCAGTTCACCGGAATCCCGGGGAGCTTCGTCTCGCTCGAGGACTCGGTGCGGGACTTCAAGATGATCGTCGACGGCGAGGTCGACTCCCTCCCCGAGCAAGCGTTCTACATGGTCGGTGGGATCGAGGAGGCCCAGGCCAAGGGACGCGAGTTGGAGAAGGTTGGTCAGTGATGCCTTTCCAGGTTGACGTCGTCTCTCCCGAGGCGGTGGTCTGGTCGGGGGAGGCCGATTTCCTGGTGGCGCGGACCACGGAAGGGGAGATAGGGATCCTCACCGATCACGAGCCGGTGATGGCGGCTCTGGCCACCGGGGCGGTGATCATCGAGTCGGGGAACGACCGCACCACGGTTGGCGTCCACGGCGGGTTTCTCCAGGTGCTGCGCAACCAGGTGACCCTGTTGACCGATCGTGCCGAGATCGCAACGGGTGGGCGTGAGGGCGCTGCCGAACTCGCCGCCGAGTTGAGCCGGATCGAGGAAGAGCAGGGCGAGGAAGAGCAGACCCCGTAGGTCAGCCGGCGGTCGCTTCGATCCTCCTGACGAAGCTCTCGACATTGGCGGGGAGACCCGATCCGAACGGCGGCTGTGACCACCGGGAAGAGAGCGGTGGACAGCCAGCCCTTTGACCGCAGCCCCAGGGTGACGGCAACCTCGGTGTGGCTCTGATCGACCGGTCGCAACGTCACCGCGATCTGCCCGTCGAGTTCCGAAGTGGATATGCCGACGGTCATGCGCTCGGGCTTGACCGAGTCGACCACTTCGGCGGTCCCCTCGTACTCGCGTCCTGCCGTGGCGGCGAAGCGATAGCTTCGGAGCTCGCCGTTTGCGTCGTGCACCGCATCCCACAACCGGTCGACGCCGCCCACGGATCCCCAGGTCGCCTCGTCCTGTAGCGCCCGCCAGGCGGTGTCGATGCCGGCGGCCGCAGCGATCGCATGAGTGAAGGAACGCTCGGGCACCGGCGGGAGGCTAACCGCACGCCTGCTGGCTGCCGTGCCCGGCTGCAACCGCGGATACCCTGGACCGGTGCCTCCACCAACCGAGTTCCTCCGGCTTGCCCTCGACCCGGAACGGCTCGCTGTGCTCGGTCAGGCCGCCGTCGGGCCGGTGGACACCGCACTCCTCGCCAAGATGCTCGACGTCCCGCGACGGGCGCATCCTCCAAGCTGTGGGGCGGTTGCGCGATGCCGGGCTTCTCACCGCCGACCTGCGCCTCGACCGCGATGCGCTGCGCGAGACGGCACAGGCGCTGCCTTCGATCGAGATGGCATCGTCCGAGTTGACCAAGGGTCCCTGGTCTTCCGAGGAAGTATCCGTGATCGCCAGGTTCTTCCAGGGCTCCCGGCTCATCCAGATCCCGGCGCAACGTTCGAAGCGCCTCCTCGTGCTGGAGCGGCTCTCCCAGGAGTTCGAGCCGGGTTTGCGGTACCCCGAGCGCCAGGTGGATTTCATGCTTCAGCTCTTCCACCCCGATCACGCCACGCTGCGCCGCTACCTGGTCGACGAGGGTTACCTCACCAGGGCAGATGGCGTCTACTGGCGGACGGGCGGCCGGGTGGGGTGATCTCTGCGATGACCTAAGGTGGCCGCTCATGTCCGGATTGCTCGCATTCCACGCCCATCCCGACGACGAGGTCACCTCCACCGGCAGCACGCTGGCCCGGTATGCCGACCAGGGTGAGCAGGTGGTGGTGGTGACAGCCACCGACGGTGTCGAGGGGGAGATCCATAACTACGACGACATCGACGCCATCCGGCCCCGTCTTGCCGAGGTGCGGGCCGAGGAGATCGCCGCCGCTCTCGACGTACTCGGGGTTAAGCGGCATGAGTTCCTCGGATACCGCGACTCGGGGATGATGGGCACCGAAGCCAACAGCCACCCCGAGTCGTTCTGGCAGGCCGATCTGTTCGAGGCCACCGCTCGGTTGGTCCGGCTGATCCGCCGCCACCAACCCGAGGTGATGGTGATCTACGACCCATTCGGCGGGTACGGGCATCCCGACCACATCCAGGTCCACCGGGTGGGACTGGCTGCCTTCGTGAGTGCAGGCGACTTCGGTCGCTTCCCGGCCGAGGACGATGAGGCGCCGTGGACTGTGGGCAAGCTCTATTGGAACGCCATCCCCCGGCGTCGGATGGAGACCTTTGCCGACGCCCGGCTCCACGCCGGGTTGATCAGCGAAGAGGACGCGGTCCGGATGAGACAGATGGGAACTCCCGACGAGCACGTCACCGCCTGGCTCGACAACCGCCACGTCTGGGAGCGCAAGGAGCAGGCGTTGCGGGCGCATCGCAGCCAGATCCCCGATGACTGGTTCCTGCTCAATGTGCCCGAGGAATTGCGGCCAGAGATCCTGGGCACCGAGACTTTTGTGAGAGTCTTCAGCCGGGTCGACGCCCCCGATCACGAAGAGGACCTCTTCGCCGGGCTGCGGTGAGCGCCGCCGCCAGGTGGCGCCGTGACTTGGAGTCCTGGGTCATCCCAAAGGAGTTGCTCGATGCCGTCCCCGATTCCCCATACGGATGGCCGGCGAACCTCTGGAAGCGGCGCAGCGCCACGGCACGGAGCCAGGACAAGCGGGTTCACTCTCAATCAGATCTTCCGACTGCTGGCTGAAGGACCAAGCGGCGATGCGGGCGACCTGCTCGATGTCGGTGCCGGGACCGGTCGTGTCGCCCTACGCGTCGCTGCCGTGGGATGGCGAGTCACCGCCGTTGAGCGAGATACCGGGATGCTGGAGGCTCTGCGGAGCGAGGCGAAGGGGCAACCCATCGATGTCGTCGAGGGCTCGTGGCCGGAGGTCTCGGTGGGCCATTTCACCGTGTCGCTCGCATCACACGTGGCATACGACGTCGCAGACATCGGACCGTTTCTTCGAGCGCTCGCCGAGCACGGTTCGACGGTGATCCTCGAAGTCACCGACCAACACCCCTGGGTCGGGCTCGGTCCGCTCTACCTTCAGCTGCACGGGTTGGAGCGTCCCGTCGGACCCACTGCCGATGACCTTGTCGCCGTGATCGAGGAGGTCACCGGGACCATCCCCTTCGGTTGAGCGATGGAGCCGCCCCGGCGACCTCTGGTTCGAAAGTTGGGACGAGGCCGTTGCCTACTACGGCCGGCGGCTGGTGCTCCCCAGCGAGCGTTGGGACGAGTTGAGGGACCTCCTCCAAACCAGGTTGATCGATGAGGACGGGAGGCTGGTACCGGCGGACGGGGACCACCAGTTGGTCACCATCTGGTGGACGAGCAGGTGATTCGGCCCGACCACACATAGTGGTGGGCTCCCGATACCGTGGTCGGGTGACGGGGGAGAGGACAACCGTGATGAGACGCGCCCGAACGTTGCTGGCGCTCGTCTTCCTTGTTTCAGCCTGCTCGGCGAGCCCCGCTGTGACCACGGCGGGCAGCGACCCGTCGATCTCGACACCGACCACCGAGGCGGCGTCGGCCGCGACCACCATCCCTGCCGATCCGGGCGCGACCACCACGCAGCCAGCCGCCACCGGGGGGAATGCCTGCCCGCCCGGCGAAGGCGTCGCTTGGACGGAGGACGCCACCGCAGACCTGGTCGAGGTCGAGCCCGGGGTGCGGATGGCCGTCTACCCGCTTCCTGACTACGAGGGCCGGCTCTGGTCGCAGTGGGGTCAAGGGTCGTCCTCGACGACGGCCGCGTCATCTCTGCCGTCGGTGATCATGACGGTACAGGCGGAAACTCCTTCTTCTACGAGCTCGATCCGGCGAGCGGAAGGCTCACCCGGGTGGGCGACGTGCTTTCGGTGGCCCTCTTCCCGATGGCGAGGGCGGGTACGGCAAGGTCCACGCCCAGATGGTGACCGGGCCGTGCGGAGAGGTGTACGCCGCCACCTACTGGGGGAGCGAGGCGCGATCTTCGCTACGGCGCGAGGCGTACACCGGCGACGTGCTGCTCAGGCTCGACCCGGAGGGCAGAACCACCGAGTCGCTCGGGGTTCCCGCACCGGGGCATGGGCTCCCTTCGATGGCGGGTTCGGCGGCAAACGGGCTGCTCTACCTGGAGGCGGCCGATCCGCTCACCTCGGAGCGGAACTCTGGACCTTTCGTGGTGGCTGCCATGGAGAGCGGCGCGGTGGAAACGACCCACGAGGACGATGACCATCGAGGGTTTTCGCAGCATCGCGGTAGATGCCGACGGGACGTGCCTATTACTCCATCGGCAGCGGCCGCCTCGCCGTATACGACCCGGCGACCGGTTCGGTGGAGGAGAACTCCGCCACCATCCCGGGGCCGACTATCCGGGCGGCCACGCCACCCGCTCCCGATGGCACCGTTTACGGAGTGACGGACCTTCCCGCCGAGTTGTTCGCCCTCTCCCCGGATGGCAGCGTGCGCAACCTTGGACCGGCCGCCGGTTACACCACCTCGCTCTGACTGTCACCGGACGGCGGCACGATCTACTACGTGCCGGGGGCCCACGGTGACAGCTGGGAGCAGGGCACCCCTCTGGTGGCGGTGGACACCGCGAGCGGCGAGCAGCGAACCATCATCGAGCTCAACCCGCTCACCGAGCAGGCGTTCGGGCTGACCGCAGGCGGCACATACGACATCGTGGTGGACCCCAACAGCGGCGTGATCTTCATAGGGCTGAACGTGGCGCCACCAGGCGAGAGGGAGGCCTTCGGGCAGGTGGTGGCGGTCCTGGTCGAGCCGTGAGGGGCACCGCGACCTTGGCGCTGGTGGCATTGCTGGCGGCCTGCACGAGTGGCACTGCTCCGCCGGTGACGCAGGATGCCGATCCCACCTCCGGATCCAATGCGGTATCCGCGACGACCTCCCCGGCGGCCGATGCGACCTCGTCGACGGCACATCCCCCGGCGGGTGAGGATGCAATCACCTGCTGGTCTTCTGCTCCGGGCGCCGGGTCGGAGTCGATCACATTCACCGATCAGAGCGCTGCCCTTGGATTGGTGGACCCGCTCACCGGGATGCACGGGCACGCCGCCGCCTTTGGCGATACCGACGGAGACGGGGTGAGCAGACCTGGTGGCGGGGACCTTCGCCAACCGGCCGCCAGATGCCTACCAGGTGAGAGGGGCGACCGGTCCTTCACCCGACCGCCTCTTGAGGGGAGGTGACGTGTTCGCCGCGGTGGATGAGTTCCCAGGTGGTCTGGGACGGACCGCAGCAGCGGCAGTGGCCGATCTCGATGCCGACGGCGATCAGGACGTGGTGCTGTCGCGGAACTCCCAGGACAGACCGGGTTCGGAGCTCGGCTCACAGGTGGTGCGCAACGAAGGCGGTTCGTGGACGGCGCTCGACCTGCCGCTGGAACCTTGGTTCAAGGGGCGTTCCGTCGGGATCCTCGACTACGACGTCGACGGGATGCTCGACCTCTTCATCGTCGAGGACCGTTACTTCGAGGGCGGCTCCAGCGTGCTGCTACGGGAACCTCGGCGATCTCCAATTCGAGGACGTCACCGAAGCCACGGGCTCCCCTCCGGGGTGGAGGGCCTTGGCGTCGCCACCGCCGATTTCGACGGTAGACGGGTCCACCGACATCTTTGTCTCCGGGGTCGAACCGGCTCTTCCTGGCCGGCGACGGGTCCTTCACCGAATTGGAAGGAGCCATCCCGCCATGGGAAGTGTTCGGTGAGGAGGACGACGTCGCCGGCTCCGCCGCCGCCGATGTCAACCGCGACGGACTCACCGACCTTGTCGTCGGCCAGCACTACAACAGCACCGTTGACCGGGGGACCGAGGTTCCGGTTCGGCTCTACCTGAACCGCGGGGCCGACGGGGGACAGGTCGTCTTCGAGGACGTGACCGAGCAGGCTGGCCTTGTCGCCTTACCCACCAAGGCACCGCACGTCCAACTCGAGGACCTCGACAATGACGGTTGGCTCGACGTCATCACCACCGCATCCGCCGGCGACGGCACGCTCCCCGCTGTCTTCCACGGGTCCGGAGTGGAGGACGGGACCCCACGCTTCGAGGCGCCCGAGGGTCTCGGCTCCGATCAGTATTGGGTGGCTGGGCCGACGACCGACCTCGACAGGGACGGCCGGCTCGATCTATTCCTCCTCGAGTGGGAGCCCTCGCTACCAAGCATCACCCTCCACAACGAGACCGCATCGGGCCACTGGCTCCAGATCTCGGTGTCCCGGCCCGGCAACGCCATCGGTTCGCTGGTCGAAATTTACGAACCCGGTTCGATGGGCGACCCCGGCGCCCTGCTGGCTCACCGCCAGATCACGATCGGCGAGGGCTACGCCGCGGGCCGCGAGCCGTTCGTCCACGTCGGTCTTGGCGACCTTGACCATGCCGACGTGAGACTGACCCTCCCCGACGGCGAAGTCATCGAACTCCCCGAAATCGGCGTCGATCGGCGGATTGCGGTCCCGAACTGCTGACGGCAGTCGGCCGGATCGCTCCGTCCCCCCGCAGGGTGGAGAGGACCTCGCACGTTTCTTTCTGTCCCCCCGTAGGGGAAAGGGCCCCGCTGCGGAGCAGCGGGTAGGGGGAATCCCCTCTCGCAATGGTGCTCGACCCGCGGCTATCGCACCTTAGGGAGTGAACCATTCCCCCCTCCCCCGACGCCTGCGGCGTCGGGTACTCCCCCCGCCGGGGGAGAGAGATTGTTTGCTCCGTCCCCCCGCAGGGGGGAGGGGCCCGCTGCGGAGCAGCGGGTAGGGGGGCTGCCGAACTCCCAACGTTGTGGGTCAAGGGGATTAATGGTTGACCGGCCCGGCCAATAGTCGATATCCTCAACCGGTTCACCTACCACTACCACCTACCACCCTCCACTCCCATGTCCCTGATCATCCGCGACCTCAAGCTCGAAGTCGGCCCACGGGTACTTCTCGAAGGGGCGTCGTTCACCGTCCATGCCGGCGACAAGATCGGGCTGGTGGGGCGGAATGGAGCCGGCAAGACGACGCTGTTGCGGACCCTCGTCGGTTACCAGCCCCCGGCGGCGGGAGCCATCCTCCGCACCGGCGACCTTGGGTACTTCTCGCAGGAGGCGGCGCTACCGGATCTCGAGCATCCCGACGCCACGGCCCTGGAGCGGATCCTCATGGCGCGCGACATCGGGGCGCTCCAGCGGCGCCTCGAGGAAACAAGACGAAAGATCGAGAGACTCGACGGAACGGCGCGCGATCGTGCCATCGGCCGGTTTGCACGGCTTCAGGACGAGTTCGAGGCACGCGGCGGGTTCCCCGCCGAGGCCGAGGCAAAACAGGTGGCGGCCTCGCTTGGCATCGGGACCGGCGAGCTCAGCCAGCCGGTGCGGACGATGTCGGGTGGGCAGCGGCGTCGGGTCGAACTGGCCCGGATCCTGTTCGCCGAAACCGACATCCTCCTGCTCGACGAGCCGACCAACCACTTGGACCTCGATGCCAAGGCGTGGCTGGTCCAGTTCCTCGCCAGCTACCGCGGTGGTCTCCTCGTCGTCAGTCACGACCTACCGCTGCTCGATGAGTCGATCACCTCGGTGCTGGCGCTCGACGACGGCTCGTTGGAGACGTACCGCGGCACCTATTCGGAGTACCTGGCCGAACGCGACAAGCGTCGCGCCCAGCGGCTTCGGGAGCGTCGTCATCAGGAGCAGAAGATCGCCCAACTCGAGGAGACGATCCGCAGGTTCCGCGGAACCACCGAGACGATGGCGCGCAAGGCGCACACCATGCAGACAAGGGCGGATCGACTCAAGCGCGACCTGGTGGAGGTCGCCCGTATCGGGAAAGGGGTCGCGGTGCGTTTCCCCCAACCCGAGCCGTCGGGTCGCACCCCGCTCCGGGCGGACGGTCTCGCCAAGAGATTCGGTGACCAGCCGGTCTTTGATGGGATCGGCCTCGCCCTGGAGCGGGGGGAGCGGCTCTTGATCATCGGGTTGAACGGCGCCGGCAAGACGACGCTGCTGCGGATCCTCGCCGGCGAGGAGACCGCCGACAAGGGGAGCGTCGAACTGGGCCACAACGCCATGGTGGGCTACTACGCCCAGGAGCACGAGCAGGTCGAGCGCGGTGTCACCGTCCTCGACCACATGAGGGCGGTGTCTGACCAGCCCCCTCAGGTGCTCCGCACCATGCTCGGCCACTTCCTGCTCGCCGACAAGATCGATCAGGACGCAGACAGTCTCTCGGGCGGCGAGAAGACCAAGTTGGCGCTTGCGATGCTCGTGATGGGTCGCCCCAACGTGCTCCTGCTCGACGAGCCCACCAATAACCTCGACCCGCAGGCGAAAGAGGCGTTGCTCGGGGCCCTCCGCCAGTACACCGGCACCGTGGTCCTGGTGAGCCACGACACCGATTTCGTCGAAGCCCTCTCCCCGGACCGGGCGGTGGTGATGCCCGAGGGCGAGGTCACCTTCTTCGACGAGTCGATGTTGGAACTCGTCGCCCTCGCCTGATCCTCGCCGCCCCGTCGCCGGTGGCCGGCAAGAAGTACCCTGGTCCTCCGAGGCGAGAGAGGAGTCTCATTGGCGACCGAAACCATCCCCCGCAAGGTGCTGACGAACGGCGACAAGCTCGGGGCGGCGCCCGCGTACCACACCAAGCAGGCAGATGGCACATGGCGGCAGGTCTCTTGGCGGCAGTACGCCGACGAGGTGCGGCAGGCAGCCAAGGCCCTCATTGCGCTGGGACTCGAGCCCCTCCAGCCCGTCGCGGTCCTCGGGTTCAACCGCCCGGAGTGGGTCATATTCGATGTGGCCGCCATGGCCGCCGGGGGTGCCCCTGCCGGGATCTACACGACTTCCTCCCCCGACGAGGTCGCCTACGTGCTCAACCACTCCGAGGCGACGGTGGTGCTGGTCGAGAACGAGCACCAGTGGAAGAAGATCGAGGCGCGGACGCGACGCCCTCACCCATCTCCGCCATGTGGTGGTGATGCAGGGAGCGCCTGTGATCGACGACAAGTTGGTGATGAGCTGGGACGAGTTCATGGCCAAGGGCTCCGAGGTCGATGACGCCACCCTCGAACAGAGGCTCGATGCACTCGAGCCGGGTGACCCGGCGACATTGATCTACACCTCGGGGACGACGGGGCCGCCCAAGGCAGTGATGCTCTCCCATGACAACCTCACCTGGACCGCCGGCCAGGCGATCCCGGTCATCGGAATCGGGCCGAGCGATCGCATTCTCTCCTACCTGCCGCTCTCGCACATCGCCGAGCAGCTGTTCACCATCGCCGCCCCCGCCCTTTCCGGCGCCCAGGTCTTCTACGCCGAGTCGATCGACAAACTGGCCGACAATCTCAAAGAGGTCCGCCCAACGATCTTCTTCGCCGTGCCCCGGGTGTGGGAGAAGTTCCAGGCGGGGATCAGCGAGCGGCTGTGCCGAGGCCCACGGGGCCAAGAAGGCCATCGCCGACCGGGCACAGGAGGTCGGGCAGAGGGTCAATGTCGCCCGGGGGATGGGGGAACCGGTACGCCGGTTCGAAGCGATGCAGTACGGGCTCTTCGATCGGCTCGTCTATTCGAAGATCAAGGAAGCCATCGGCCTGGGTGACTCCAAGTTCCTCGTCACCGCAGCGGCCCCGATCTCCAAGGAACTGCTCGAGTTCTTCGCCGGGCTCGGGATCGTCATCTACGAGGTCTACGGGCAGTCAGAGGACACCGGGCCGACGACCATCAGTGTCCCGGGGAAGTACCAGTTCGGGTCGGTCGGCCCCGCCTTCCCGGACGTCGAGATGAAGATCGCCGACGACGGAGAGATCCTGGTTCGAGGGCGCAACGTGTTCCTCGGCTACTACAAGGACCAGGAGGCGACCGACGCCACCCTCATCGACGGATGGCTCCACTCCGGCGATCTCGGTGAGATCGACGAGGACGGCTTTCTCTGGATCACCGGAAGGAAGAAGGACCTCATCATCACCGCCGGCGGGAAGAACGTCGCACCCAAGAACATCGAGGGCTCGATCAAGAACCACTCGCTGATATCCGAGGTTGTGGTCATCGGCGACCGGCGCAAGTACCTGACGTGCCTCGTAACCCTCGACGCCGATGCAACGGCGCGCTTCCAGGAGGCGCAGGGCTCTCGGGAGACCCGGCCGCCGATCCGGCGCTGCTCGCCGAGATCCAGGCAGCGATCGACCAGGTCAACGAGGGTCTGGCCAGGGTGGAGCAGCTCAAGAAATTCACCGTCCTCCCCCGGGAGCTGTCCATCGAGGGAGGAGAGCTGACCCCGACGCTCAAGGTGAAGCGGAACAAGGTTGTCGAGAACTTCGCCGTCGAGATCGAGGCGATGTACGCCGAGTGACTAGCTGACCCGCTCGAGCCAGTCTTTGCCGGCCGACCCGAAGGGCTCGACCCGGCGCGCGGCGGCCAGCACGGCACGAGCCGCGGCGGCTCGGGCACTGTCGATCATCCAGGCGGGATAGCCGAGCACTGTCTGGTGCTCGAGGAACTCGTCCTCATCGACCAACTCGACCCTGCCGTCGGGCCACCGGATGACATCGAGGTCGAGGTCAACGATGGTGACCAGTTCGGGGGTCTCCCACTTGGCCGGAGCCGCTATGTCCACGTAGAGGTCGGCATCGGCGCCGTGGGAGGTGTGGACCACCGTCCACCACTCGTTCTCGGGCACGAGGACGACGAAGGGGCGTGGCGTTTCAATGGGTGGCTCCGATCCCTTCTGCATGATCCCGCCCGCACGGACACCGAGCCAGACACCGTGCTCGTCATCCCCGAGACGGACGGTCTCGATCCGCCAATGGGGGGTCGTCGGGTACTTGAGGAATTGAAGTGTGACGATCAGATGCCCTTGAAGACACAGCCGAGCGCGAGGAGGAGTCCACCGCCTGCGCTCAACCAGAAGTCCCAGCGATCTAGTGATTCAATCGAATACCAGCCCTGGTTCAGGACGATGCCGAGGGCGATCGCCAGGATGGCGATGAGAAACGTCACGAACTTGGGTGGAGTGAGCCTGACCTCGACCTCCTCGATGGGGAGAGGAGGGTACAACCGACCCGGTCAGGCAGCCGTCGTAACGGTGCGCTACGCCGGACCTTCGATGGGCACGGCGCTCGGTAGCGGCGTCGTCGGAAGCGCTCCCTCGAGCCCGTCGGCCTCCGCCGGCTCCAGCGGGTGGAGGGTGCCCAGCGACAAGGCAACAACAACTGCGTCGTCGCCCACCTCGATGGTGAAGTCGGTGCCTGGGTTGGTGTGGGTCGTCCCGGCGCGACCGATCGCCAGAAGCGTCGCTTCGTGCTCGGCCCGAAGCCGCGCAGACGCCTCGTCCACCCTGAGCCCGACGTACTCCTCGGGGAGCATGACCCGATAGAGCTCGGAGCCCTCGCCGCCGGAGACGATGTCGGTGACCAGCGCGGCAGAGCCCGGGTAGAGCGACGAACGGGCCATGCAGCCGCGATGCCAGCTTGGAGGTCACCAGGATCTCGTCGGCCTCGGCCCGCCTGAAGTGCTCGACGTGCACCGGGTTGTTCACCTCGACGACGGTGCGGACCTCCGGGGCTATCGACTCGATCGCCATGACGGTCAGGATCGAGTGCATGTCTGCCTCGTTGGATCCGTCTGCCGGGCAGATGACCGCCGCCAGCGCCTCGTCGATGCCGGCGCGCCGCAGGTCTTCGGCGTTGGTGATGTCGACCGCTGACGAAGTAGACGTCGGCGTCGGCGGGGTTCTGCGCTCGGTGTCGTGGATGAGCACGATCTTGCTGCTTGTACTCGTCGGTCGAGCAGCTCGCGAATGAGCTCGCGCGCCGTCGAGTTCCACCCGCAGACGACGATGTGGTCCCGAGTACCGGAAGCACCCATGCCTTGACCCTCCTTGAGCAGAACCTCGATTATGAATGCGAGCAGCGCGCCGGTGATGGCGGCGAGCATGCCCACCCCGAACAGGACGAGCAGCCAGCTGATCAGCCAGCCTCCAGGTGAGGTGACGAATGAGGCATCGCCTTGACCGAAGACGGTGGTGACCGCCCAGTAGAACGAGTTGACGAACGAGTTGACGGTGATCGGCTTCTCGATAACCGTCACCAGGACCGCACCTATTGCCACCACGCCGACCACGGCGATGCTCAGCTGAAGGAAGAACCTTCGATCCACCTGTCTCGCCAGCCTGCGGCCATGCCACACGATCCGCCGAAAGAACGGCGCGGCCGTCAGCACCTGTAGCGGGTTCTTCATCACCACTCCCTCCGGGGAGAGTATCGGATCGGATGGCTCGTAGCTTGAAAACCGGCGTCCTACTCTCCGGGGCGTGTTGGGGCTCGTCGATACGGCGAAACAGCTTCTGGCCGAGCAGGCGGACCCGGCCAAAGGCCCCGCCATGGCCGCCTACATGAAGACGACCATGCCCTTCTATGGCGTGTCCGGCCCGGCACGGCGGGCAATCGGCCGCGAGCTCGCCAGCATGCTTTCCACCGGCGGATCCCGGCGCCTACCGGAAGGGAGTGCTGGCGCTTTGGGCACTGCCGCACCGCGAGGAGAAGTACCTCGCCATCGCCTACGCCAGAGCCTTCCCCAAGATGGTCACCGCCGCCGAGTTGCCGCTCTACCGCCGGCTGGTGGTGGAGGGCGCGTGGTGGGACTTCGTCGACGAGATCGCCATCCACCTGGTGGGGCACACCGTACGGACCGAGCCCGACACCGCCTGGCAGGTGGTCGATGACTGGGTCGACGACCCCGACATGTGGCTGCGACGCACCGCCATCCTCGCTCAGAACCGGAGCCGGGCAGCAACCGACACCCGCCGGCTCTTCGACTTCTGCCTCAGACGCGCCCACGAACGGGAGTTCTTCATCCGCAAGGCGATCGGCTGGGCCCTACGCGACTACGCCAGGACCGACCCCGACGCCGTGCGCCGGTTTCTGGAGGAGCACGGCGGCGAGTTGTCGCCACTCAGCGTCCGCGAAGCCTCGAAACACCTCTAGAGAAAGAGGCTTTTGGCGTCACCGAACGGGACAGGAACCCCTCGAGTGACGCCAAAACGGATCCCGGGCACCCCCTCGAGGTTTGGCGTCACCAAACGCGGTACGAAACCCTCGAGTGGCGCCAAAACGACGAGGGGGTTCCATCGAGACCGAACCTCACCGATGCTGGCCGCCATGTCATCCGAACCAGAACTCTTCGCCTCGAGACACCACGGCATCATCACAAGGGGCAAGGCCGCCGAGCTGAGGCTCAGCGCCGACATCATTCGGCAGAGGCTCGAATCGGGTCGCTGGCTCCCGATATACACATCTGTCTATCGGGTAGCGGGCGCCCCGCCGACGTGGTCGGGAGACGTCCTCGCCGCCAGTTGGGCCGCCGGGTCCACCGGTATGGCCTCGCACCGCTCGGCGGCGGCGCTGTATGGACTCGCCGGCGGTCGGCGCGACATGATCGAGGTCACATGTCTCCGTTGGCGCCGCACCCGTACCCCAGGGCTCGTGGTCCACGAGACAAAGGCGCTTGACATCCCACGTCTGGTCGACGGCATCCCCACGACGTCGGTCGAGCGCACGCTGCTCGACCTGGGTGCCGTCTGTGGGTTCCAAACCGTTCTCATGTCCTACGACCGGGCGATCAAGTCCCGTCTGACGACATGGCAGGAGGTGAGGTCAACGCTCCTCTCACTCGCCCGGTCCGGTCGGCCGGGAATCGTGAAGTTGCGGACGGTGCTCGGCCGTCGATCGGCACACCTCGATGTCCCCGAAAGCGAGCGCGAGACGCTGATGTTGGAGAGCATCCTGACCTGGGGTCTACCGGAACCGGTGCCGCAATTTGTCGTGCTTGACCATCGTGGCTTGTTCGTGGCCCGCGTCGACCTTGCATATCCCTGGTGATTGATCGCTATGGAGTACGACAGCGACCAGGAGCACAGCGATCCCGTGGCGCAGGAGCGAGACAACCGGCGCCGACTCCGGCTAATGGCGCTCGGTTGGATCGTGATATCGGTCCGGTCTGCCGACCTCAGGTCGGGTGGTTTCGAGTTCTGTGCGGCTCTCAAGCAGGTGATCCGCGACCGGCCCACGGGTTTTGGCGTCACAAGACGCGGCAGGAAACCCTTGAGTGACGCCAAAACGGATCTTGGACCGCGCCCCCTCAGGTTTCGGCGTCGCCGAACGCGGCAGGAAACCCTTGAGTGACGCCAAAACGGGGGTCTACTCGACGTCCCAGGTCCCGAGTGACCGCATCAGCTTGGCCAGATCGCCGGGGCCCTTCTTTGCCTGGGCATCCACCAGCTGCTGGTTGAGGCCGTCGTCGTAGGTGGGGCGCTCCACATCTCGCAAGCACGCCGAGCGGCGTCGGGCCGTAGGGGCCGTGGGACAGCCGGCTCAGGGCGAAGGCCACGTGGGATCCGGGTCGTGCTCGTCGTGAACGAAGATCCGGTCGGCGGGGACGCTGTTGGTGGGCACCACCTTGGCATGTCCGCCCTGCTCCATGACCACGGCGTGCTCCGAGTCGGGGCCGAACATCACCGGCTCGCCCTGGCGGAGCATGATCCGGTTGACCTCCCGCTCGGTCTTCCCGGTCAGCTGGATGAACGCCTTGTCGTTGAAGACGTTGCAGTTCTGGTAGATCTCGATGAAGGCGGCGCCACGGTGGCGTGGGCGCGCTGCAGCATCTCGATGGTGTGGGGCCGATCCATGTCGAGCGTCCGGGCCACGAACCACGCCTCGGCGCCCAGCGCCAGGCTCACCGGGTTGAACGGATGGTCCACCGAGCCCGCCGGCGTCGACTTGGTCACCTTGCCCGACCTCGCTGGTGGGCGAGTACTGCCCCTTGGTCAGCCCGTAGATCTGGTTGTTGAACAGCAGGATCTTCAGGTTGACGTTGCGCCGCAGAGCGTGGATGAGGTGGTTGCCGCCGATGGAGAGGGCGTCCCCGTCGCCGGTGACCACCCACACGACAAGATCGGGCCGGGTGCTGGCGATGCCGGTGGCGATGGCCGGTGCCCGCCCGTGGATGGAGTGCATCCCGTAGGTGTTCATGTAGTAGGGGAAGCGCGAGGAGCACCCGATCCCGGAGACGAACACGATGTTCTCGCGCGTCACGCCCATCTCGGCCATGAACATCTGCACCGAGGCGAGGATGGTGTAGTCCCCGCAGCCGGGGCACCACCGCACCTCCTGGTCGGTCTGGAAGTCGGCACGGGTGTAGGCGAGGGTTGTTGTCTCGCTCATCGCTCAACCATCTCCATGATCTTGTCGTTCGATCTCGGTAACCTGGAACGGGACTCCGGCGACCTTGTTGAGCCCGACGGCATCGACGAGGAACTCGGCCCGGATCAGGCGAAGCAACTGGCCGCTGTTCAGTTCGGGGATGAGCACCTTGGGAAGCTGCGCAAGCACCTCGCCGAGGTTGGCCGGGAAGGGATTGATATGGCGAAGGTGTGCCACGGCCACCCGGATGCCGCGCCTCTGAGCCCGTCGCATGCCCGCCCGGATCGCCCCGTATGTCGACCCCCACCCCGAGACCAGCACCTCGGCATCCTCGTCGGCGTCGACCTCGACGGCGGTATGTCGTTGGCGATCAGCGCGACCTTCCAGGCTCGCATGTCGGTCATCAACTGGTGGTTGGCCGGGTCATAGGAGATGTTCCCGGTCACCTCCTCCTTCTCCAGCCCGCCCAGCCGGTGCTCCAAGCCCGGCGGTCCCGGGACGGCCCATGGTCGGGCGAATGTCTCAGGATCACGCAGATACGGAAGGAAATGCCCGTTGCCATCGATGTGCTGGCGAAAGGCACCGAGAGGTCCGGGAGATCGGACACGTCGGGGAGCCTCCACGGCTCGGAGCCGTTGGCGATGTGGTTGTCGGACAGCAGGATCACCGGGGTCATGTACTTCACCGCCATCCGTGCCGCCTCCAGCGTGGTGTCGAAGGCGTCGGAGGGGGTGGCCACCGCCACCACCGGGCATCGGCGACTCCCCGTGCCTCCCGTACATGGCGAAGAGAAGGTCGGACTGCTCCGGCTTGGTGGGCATCCCGGTGGAGGGTCCGGCCCGTTGCACGTCGATGACGATGATCGGCAGCTCGAGCGACACGGCCAGCGAGATCCCTTCGCTCTTCAACGCCAAGACCGGGGCCGCTGGTCCCGGTGACGGCGAGGTTCCCGGCAAATGCGGCGCCGATCGCCGATCCGACCGCGGCGATCTCGTCCTCCGCCTGGAAGGTGCGAACCCCGAAGTTCTTGTGCTTCGACAACTCGTGGAGGATGTCCGAGGCCGGCGTGATCGGATAGGAGCCGTAGAACAGCGGCAACCGGGATTGCTGCGCTCCCGCCACCAAACCCCAGGCGAGCGCGGTGTTGCCGGTGATGTTGGTGTAGGTCCCAGGGCTCAACTGGGCGGGAAGCACCTCGTATGTGGTCTTCATCGCCTCGGTGGTGAACCCGAAGTTGTACCCCGACTTGTAGGCGGACACGTTCGCCGCAGCCACTTCCGGCTTGCGGCCGAACTTCTCCTCGATCCAGGAGATGGTGGTCTCCAACGGGCGGTTGAAGAGCCAGGCGAGCAACCCGAGGGCGAAGAAGTTCTTGGAGCGGAGCACGTCGCGACCGCTGACGCCGCTCTCCTTGACCGCCTCCTTGGTGAGCGTCTCCATCGGGACCTCGATGACCAGGTACGGCTCGAGCGTCCCGTCTTCGATCGGTGAGGTGTGGTACCCCGCCTTCTCCAGGTTGCGCGGTTCGAAGGCCTCGGTGTTGACGATCACCGTGCCGCCGGGGCGGAGGTCGGCCAGGTTGTCCTTGAGCGCCGCCGGGTTCATGGCAACCAGCACATCGGGCTGGTCACCGGCGGTGAGGATGTCAAAGTCGGCGATCTGGACCTGGAACGACGACACGCCGGGCAGCGTCCCCGCGGGCGCCCGGATCTCGGCAGGGAAGCTGGGGAGGGTGGCGAGGTCGTTTCCGAATACGGCTGAGTCGTCGGTGAACCGGTTCCCGGCGACCTGCATCCCGTCGCCGGAGTCGCCGGCGAAACGGATCACTACACGATCGAGCGTCTCCCTTTGTGAGACGTCGGGACGGTCCTTGGTGAGCGTGTCATCAGACACGAGGGATCACTTCCTTTGCGGGGCTCCCACCGGAGCAACCCGCCAGCTGGTTGTCTGCTATTCGTCATGCTCGATCGCATGGCTCTCATTCACATATCGCTTTTTTCGGCATCCGAGGGCACCGTGCTGAAGACGGCACCCACGTCGCGTCGCACCGAGTGTACCGATGACTCGCAGGAAGCTCTGGACACCGATCCGAGAGCACCACTAGTCGATACCCGTTTCGCGGTTCACCAACCCTGCGGTGCTCGGAACCCGGCAAGACCGGCGTCCTCGAGCGAAGCGGCGGCAGTGAGGAGCAGGCGCTCCGACCAAGGCGGACCGATCAACTGCAGCGAGGGAGGCGGGTCGCCCGCCAGACCGGCGAGGGGCAGAGCCAGCGCCGGCGCGCCCAAGGCATTGACCAATGAGGTGAACCAGGAGAGCGGGAGTCGGTGGTGCACCTGGCCGGTAGCTACCTCGACGAGATCCTCGCCGATCACCTTGCGGGCGATCCCGCATGTGGGAGTTGCCAGCATGTCCACCTCTTCGAAGAGAAAGCCCGTCTTGGTGCGTAACCCGGACTTCCACGCCCGGGCGCGGAGGTGCGCCGAACGGTCGAGGGCGAACGCCGACTCGAGCCGGGCTCGGACATCGTCCCCATAACGCTTGTCGGGGTCGCCGAACCACGGCTCGTGGACTGCGGCCGCCTCGGGGCCGTGGAGCTCCGCCATCAGGCCAGGTGGCTCGAGAAACGGGGCATCAACCTCCATCACTTCGTGACCCTGTTGAGCGATCGCCTCACAGGCTGCATCGAAGTCGGCTCTCACCGCAGGGTGGATGGGCGCCGAACCGAGCCATTGGCGGGGGATCCCGATGCGGAGCGGCCTCGCATCTCCGTCGTAGCTCATCGGTGGGCGGGGCCGTGACCAGGGGTCGTCGGCGTGCCATCCCTCAATCGCCTCGAAGACAAGCGCCAGGTCGGCGGCGGAACGCGCCAGCGGTCCGACGGTGTCGAGCGACGGGGCGAGAGGGAATACACCGGTCAGTGGCACGGCGCCGTGGGTCACCTTGAGACCGGCGACCCCGCACATCGCGGCAGGCACCCGCACCGACCCCCCGGTGTCGGTACCGATCGAGACCATGGCGAGTCGTGCGGCGACGGCAGCACCCGATCCGCCCGAGGAGCCGCCGGTAGATGTCGCGGGGTCCCAGGGGTTGCGGACCGGTCCGAACCACGGGTTCTCCGAGGTGAATCCGTAGGCGAACTCGTGGAGGCCGGCCCGGCCGATCACGACGGCGCCGGCGTTGGCGAGACGTTCCACGACGGGGGAGTCGGCGGTTGCTACCTCCGAGTAGAAGGAGGAGCCGGCAGTGGTGGCCATCCCGCTCTGGTCCACCAGATCCTTGAGGGCGACCGGGACACCGGCCAATGGCCCAGGATCGCCACCGGTGGACACGATCCGGTCCACTGCGGCCGCCCTTGACTGGGCGCCCTCGGGGTCGAGCGAGGTGAATGCATTGAGCGCCGGTTGCGACGCCTCGGCCCTGGCCAGATGATGGGCGATGATTTCGGTGGCGGAGACCTCGCCGCTCCGCACCAACCGGGCGGCGCCGACGGCGCTCAGCTCGTGGAGAGCGCCCTCCGGGCCGGTGCTCACCGGGCGGGGCCGTGCCCCGGACCGCTCACGACTCGGCGGCCGCTTCCCATTCCGCCGGTTCGTCGTCGGGGTGCATGGTCAGCCATACCTCGCCCGGCGGGACACGGAGCGGACGCCCGTCGACCTCGAGCTTGAAACCCTCCTCGACGTCCTCGCGCTCCCACGTGCCCTCGATCACCTCGCCATCGTGGAACACGAGGGCTCTTCCAGTGCCGATGGTCTCGGTGGCTGGGACGGGGGTCCCGCTCCCGGACGGATATGCGGTGTAGTCGGGCGCCTCAAGGACTACGAGGGTCTCCACCCCGATCTGGCTTTCCTCGCCTCAACGACCTCGGTCCTCCTCGTCCTGCCGACCTGGCTTTCCTCTTCCTCGCCGACCTCGGTCTCCTCGCCCTCGTCGTCGATCCAGTTGTGCGGGCTGCCCTGTTGCGAGCGGAGCCACAAACGTTCGTCTTCGTCCCACTCCCAGTCGACGTAGTTGCCGAACGCCCAGTCGATATGGACCGACGAAGCCGGCTCGCCCACCCCGGGCGGCGGCGTTCCGAAGGTGAGCAGCCCGGTCTCGGGTGGATCGTCGGGGAATCCACGCTCGTCGGCCAACTGGCGCATCTTGCCGGTGTTGACGTAGAGGTTGTGGGGGGCGTAGCGACTGGTGATGCGCCAGGTCGCCTCGTTCTCCCTCGTCTCGCCGATGGCCGGGATCCCGGCGGCGTTGACCGCATCCTTGATCCATGGCTGACCGCCCGAGTACCCGATGGTGGCGCCGAGCGGGCTGAGGAAGCCGATGTCTGTCGGCCTCACCGACCGCATCGGACCCAGGTTCGACGAGTCCGACTGGAGGAAGAGCGCTATGAAGCGGGTGATCCCGCCCTCCGCCTCCTCCTCGATCACCAGATCGGAATTGAGCAGCCCCGATTGGGGGCGGGCGTTGGGGTGATTGTCGATCTTTACCGCAATGACCCGGCGATCCAGCCACTTGTCGTTTTTCACCGGGACGCCGTTGAGCGGGGAGAGGGCCGCCGGCTCGGTTGTGGTAGTGGTCGGCGGGAGCGTTGTGGTCGTGGGCGGCAGGGTCGTCGTGGTGGGCGGCAGGGTCGTCGTGGTGGGCACTGTTGTCGGCTCGGCGGCGGGTGCACGCGAGCACGCCGCCAGGACGAGCGCGCCAAGTACTAGTAAGGGGGAAAGACGGGACACGGGCGCGGCAAGTTACGCCAGTGGGCAGATCGGGTCAAGCTGAGGGCGGGGCCCTACAGGTGGGGGAGGACGTCCCCGGCGAGGCGCCCGACTACCTCCCACTGCTGTTCTCGGCTCATGGTGGGGAAATAGGAGCGGGCGACGAAATCGATTGGCACTCCGGCGGCTTTCTCCAGTTCTCTCAGGCGCTCGACGATCTGCTCTCCGGTGCCGATGAGCGCTCTCCGCCCCAGCCGCTCGGCTTCCGCCGGGTCATAGGCGGGCGGGACGGCCGGGCCGCCGGGGCGACTGGCCGACTCGCCCATATCGCGGTACTTCCAGGTCATGGCGTGGATGTGGGGGGCAAGCTCCTTGAGACCCCGCTCTGGGTCGTCGCTGACGTAGAGGCTGGAGTACCAGGACCAGCGGAACTCTGCGGGGTCCCGGCCCACCCTCTCCATCTCCTCCCGTCCGACCCTCACCTGCTCGAGGAAGCTGTCGAGCGGGGCATTGGAGAAGAAGCCGTCGGCAAGACGAGCGGCACGCCGCACGCCGGCTTCGGCACCTGCCCCGATGTACACGGGCACCGGGATGGTGGGAACGGGTCGGATGGCCACCGGGGGCAATTCGTAGACCCGCCCTTCATGATGGAAGGGCTCCCCGCTCCAGGCTGTGTTGAGGATCGAGAGGACCTCGTCCATCGCCGCCCCGCGGCGGTGGATGTCAG
Source organism: uncultured Actinomycetes bacterium (assembly GCA_963758695.1). Taxonomy (GTDB): domain Bacteria; phylum Actinomycetota; class Acidimicrobiia; order Spongiisociales; family DATADW01; genus DATADW01. Next base: position 12,228 of record CAVWWM010000005.1, on the reverse strand, counting down.
CGCCGAAGGCGTCGAACTCGATCTCCGACCATCCCAGCCCCAGCCCGAGGAGCAGCCGGTTGCGGCTGATGAGGGCGACGGTGGCGGCATCCTCGGCAAGCCGGAGCGGATGGTGCAGGGGTGCCAGCACCACGCCGGTCCCGATGAGGATCCGCTCGGTTCGAGCCGCCATCGCCGCCGAGGTGACCAGCAGCGAGGGCATGTATCCGTCGTCCACGAAGTGGTGCTCGGTGGTCCACGCCGATCTGAACCCGAGGCGTTCCACCTCGACCACCAGGTCGAGCGCCTCGGCGTACAGGTCTTCCCAGTCCGCGCTCGTCGCCTGCGATGGTCTGACAGCTGATCAGCCCGAAACCGAGCCCGCTCACCCGGCGAGACCGCTGCGGGCTGCTGCCATCTCGTCGACGGCGATGGCTAGCTCCAGCCCTTCGGCGTGCGACTTGAGCACGTAGAGCGCCTCGATGTTGACCCCGCTGTCGGCCAGACGCCGGGTCAGCCCGGCGAGCGACCCCGGGATATTGGGAAGGACCGTGGTGAGCACCTCTCGCTCCTCGCTCACCAACCCGGCCTCCTCGAGCACCCTCGCCGCCACCGCGGCGTCGTCGACGATCATCCGCACGTGGCCGTCCTCTGAGTAGCCAAAGGCCGCCAGCGCCTCGACGTGGACGCCTGCGGCGTCGAGCCGCTCGGTCAGCGCCGCCAACATCCCCGGCCGGTTGGCCAGCCGAATGGTGAACTCGGTCACGCCTTGGAGCCTACGCCGACGTTTGGGGTGCGGCTCGCTCATTCGCCGCAGTTGACCGCGCTCCTCATCGACTCGATTACGTCGGTCGCCGCTTCGCCGGTGAGCGACCCCAGGATCGCCTCGGGCGGGTCGTCGATTTGGAATGACCAGCCGTCGGCCGCCTGGTCGAACTCGATGATGACCCGATTGCCGTAGGCGTCCTCCAGCTCGGTGCGGCTGCTCCCCAGGCCGATGCCCTCCTCCGTCACCAGCCCCATGTCGGCCGAAGGGTCGAAAAAGGAGGCGAGCTGGTAGGCGAAGAAGTGCGGGTCGTCATCCTCCCAGTCGGTTTCACCGTCGGTGAACAGCGCCCATAGGGTCTGCCAGCGGACGCCCCTGACCACAGTGCCCGGGCAGGTGCCGAACTGGGAGTCCCCGCTTCGACCCATCCGGTGTCCTCGTCCGGGTCGCCCAACGCGCCGGTAAGGGCGTCGATCGCCGATTCGGGATCGTCCCCGAACTCAGCGACATCGAGCCCGTCTCCCTCGAGTACCACGCCCGAGCCGGGAATCGTCGTGGCGACCGTTGTCGATGTCGTCGTCGTGCTCGTCGTGGTGCTCGTGGTCGATGTAGTTGTCGTGCTGCTGGTTGTTGAGGTGGTACTCGATGTGGACGTGGTGGGTGCCGTGGTCGTGGTGATGCTGGTCGTGGGCGTCGATGTTGTCGGCGCGCTTGTCGTGCTCGACGATGTCGCCTCTGCGGTGGTCGAGGGCGCCGTGCTGCCGGCGGAGAAGAGGGTGGTGGGTGTTGGGTCATCGTCGCCGGTCAGGGCCACGATCCCGACGATGGCGAAGACCACCACCGCCACCGCCCCCAGACCGATGAGCACATTGCGCTGCCAACGAGGCATCCCCTCCGGTTGCTCTTCGGGCGGCTCGCCGTCGGGTGGAAGGATGGGCGGCTCGCCACCACTCCCGTCGCCCGGGGGAGCAGTGGGTGGTTCCCCCGGCTGGTCGATGGGTGGCGGTTCGTCGGGAGGAAATGGCGGCTGGGTCATCGCGGCTCCTCGGGACCGGGCCTCAGCTCCGCCACCGCGGCCGGGCAGGTCCCGGCGGTGTCGCCGTCACAGCACTCGGCTTGGTTGACTCCACGCATCGGGCACGTTGTCGTGATGCAGGCGGCGTGTCCATGCAGATAGGCGAGCGGTCGGCGGCACCAGGCACAATTCATGTCAAGGGCTTTGTAGTCGGTGCCGGGTACTCGGTCGAGAACCATCGCAGCCCGCACGTGCTCTGATCAGCCGACTCCTCACCCGATCCGGGATAGCCCGGACCGGGTGGAAGAGCCTCGGTCAGCTAGACGTCAACCGTCTCCGGTTCCTCACCAGGATCAGAGCCCCGACCGCTGCCAGCAGGGCAGCCAGAGCCATCCAGATGGGCGCCACACCCGTCGCCGGCAGTTCCTCGATCACCTCGACCTCGGCCTCGTCGTCGGCCGACACATCCGGGCCGATGGGATTACCCCTCGGGTCGGTCGGGGTGCCGGTCACGGTCACCACGTTGACGGTGTCCTCCTCGACCGTCGTGGTGCAGGTGAATATCCAGGTCTCCACCGTCGACGTGTACTCGAAGACCGGGGTGGCATCGATATCACCATCGAGCAGCCCGTTGTTGTTGACGTCACCAGACACGTAGGAAACCGGGGAGCACGTGTCGTCGGTGATGCTCCCGCGCACTCCGGCCAGTGGCACGTCCCCTGTGTTGGTCACCGCATACGTGTAGGTGACGCTGCCACCGGGCTGCACCTGGAATGGCTCCACGGTCTTCACCACTTCGAGGCTCGGGTTGTAGGGGATCGCCCCGGCAACACCGGTATCCGTCGGCTTACCGCCACCGGGGTCGGTCCCGGTGACCGTGGCAGTGTTCACCGTGGCTCTATCGATCGGCATCGAGCACGTGTAGGTCCACGTCTCGCCCACTTGGAGGACGTCGTCGCCGTTGGTGTCGCCACCGACGAAGGTGATACCGGTGCACGTGTCGTCGGTGATCGTGATGTCGGAGAGCGGCGCCGGCCCCGGGTTGGTCACGGTGAGGGTGAACGTGGTGTTCGCCCCCTGCGGCACCAATTCCGGAGCAGCCGTCTTCTCCAGGTTGATGGCGGAGTCGAACACGGTGACCTCTGCGTCATCCTCATCGGTGACGACCTCACCGGTTGGATCGGACGCCTCGATCACCGCGGTGTTGACCGTGTCCGCCTGCATCTCCTTGGAGCACTCCCATGTCCATGCCTCTCCCGGGGCCATGGCGCCGTCCCCTTCGGGATCGCCACCGATGAACTCGAGCGGGCTGCACTGGTCGTCGGTGATCCCCAGCGGTACGAGTGAGATGTCGCCGGTGTTGGTGGCGACGAAGGTGAATGTGACTCGTGTCCCCACCCGCACCAGATCCTCGGAAGCGGTCTTCACCAGTTCGATTCCGGCGGTGAAGACGTCGACTTCGGCTGTGTCCTCGTCGGTCACCGGTGTCCTCTCTTCGCCGGCGATGACCGGGTTGCCCGACACCGTTGCGGTGTTGACCGTGTCCTCGTTGAGGGTCGCCGTGCAGGTGAAGGTCCAGAGTTCGCCCGGGTCGAGCAGGTCATCCCCATTGGTGTCACCGTCGACGAACGACACCGGCGAGCAGAAGTCGTCGGTTATGCCGTCGGCGACGTTGGCCAGCGGAGCCTCGCCCGTGTTGGTGACCTCGTACGTGTAGGTGATGTCGGTCCCTGCCGGCACCAGGTCGTCGCTCGCTGACTTCACGATGTTTATTCCGGCCGGCAGCGGGATGACGACCGCCTGGTCTTCCCTGGTGATCGGGCCCAATGGGCCCACCATGGTTCCCGAAGCAGTGTTGAGCGTCGCCTCGGTTATGACCGTCGTGCACTCGTAGGTCCACGCTCGCCGGGGTCGAGGATCTGATCGTCGTTTCCACTATCACTGACGAATTCCACCGGTTCACAGGAATCGTCGGTGACTGCGGTCTCCCTGGTCACGCCTTCTGGTGGTTCCAGTGGATCGGAGTCTGCTGGGCTGCTCAGCACATACGTGTAGGTGACCTCGTCGCCCACGGCCACGAAGTCGGCCGACGCCGTCTTGTCGAGGTTCATGTCCTCGTGCACGACGTCAACCGAGGCGGTGGCGGGATCGTCCACGTCGTCGCCGACGGACGGCGTGCCTGTCACGGTGGCCTGGTTGATCGTGTCGTCATCGATCGCCACGGTGCAGGTGAAGATCCAGGTCTCGTCGAGGTCGAGGATCCCGTCGCCGTTGTCGCCGCTGTCGAGGACCGGCACGCACCCTGGGTTGGAGTCAACCAGGGTGATGTCGCTCAATGGGTCATTGCCAAGGTTGGTCACGGTGAACGTGTAGGTGACGTCGGCGCCTGGAGCGACCTGTTCAGCCGAGGCCTCCTTCTCCAGGTTGATGGCCGGGGTGATGATCTCGACCACCTCGGTGTCCTCGTCGTCGACCTCGTTCCCCGCCGGGTCGACCCCAACGACGAAGGCGGTGTTCTCCGCGAGGATCTCTTCCGTGGAGAGCCCCGCTGCGAGGACCCGGGTGCACTGGTATTCCCATTCCTCGTCGAGGTCGAGCTTGCCGTCGTCGTTGTCGTCGCCACCGATGAACTCGATCTCAGAGCAGTTGCTGTCGTCACCCTCCGAGAGGACCAGTGGCGTGTTTCCGGTGTTGGTGATTATCCCCGTGTAGGTGACCGAGGTCCCGCCGTTGTCACCACGGACCACCTCTTCACTGGCAGTTTTTACCAGGTTGATCCCAGGTTGGTAGTCGAAGTTGTTGTAGAGGGTGCAGGTGACGATGTCCTCCGGGCCCATCGGGACGTCCAAGGGCTCCGACGAGTCGGCGTAGTCGATGAACTCGGCTTCACCATTGGGATGGCAGGATCTCACAGGTAGCGGGTCCTCCCACGAAGTCGTCTTCGAGCTCCTCGGTGATCACCGCATTTGAGTTCTGGTTAGGTGGATCCGGCTCCCACTGGAAGTTGGCGAACCCGTCGGCGTCGGTGTCTGCCGGTCTGCGGGCCATACCGCGCGCACCTGCTGGCTGGATCCATCTGTAGTCACCATCCACCCCGGGGTCCACCGTTATCGACCAGTCTTCACCGGGCAAGTAGTTGGTGGAGTCGGCGCTCTGGACGAACTTGCGCACCGCCAGCGACGGTGAGCACAGTTGGGTCACGACACCCCTGAGCAGTGCTTTCAGGTCCGCGAAGTCCTCGACCACGGCGACGTCGACGTCGTTGATGCTCTCAACATCGCCGATATCCGCGTCTGTCACCACCTGGGGCCCGGCGATCCGAACCAGCCGCTGCGACGCTGGCCGGCTGAGTCACGGCGGCACCGACCCCGACTGCCAGGATCCGTGAGCCCTCGGTCTTGATCGTGTTCGATTCCTGCACGGCACGATCCACGGAAGGGCCCGCTCCGGATCCCCTGAAGGTGTTGAAGGCCACCGTGGTGCCTGGTGGGTTGAAGGCGTCGCCGGTGTTGGTCGAGGTTGATGGCGGTTGGGTCCCCGTCGGTCACGAACACGACCAGCTCGCCCGGGTCGTCTTTCGCCCGGTCGAGGGCGGAGTCCCAGTTGGTCCATTGATCGTTGCCGTTGTCGAGGCCGCCGAAGTTGCCAGTGCTCGACAGGGAGCCAGCTCCCGTCGTACTGGCGAGCCGCCGGTGGCCGGAGGGGTGAGCGGTGGCCGCGGGTTGTAGTAGGCGGCGATGGCCTTGGCGTGGACGCCGCCGGCGGCCATAGACGCCGTGGTGACCAAATACCGCCCCCGCCGTCTGGCGGGAGAACGTCCCGAAGTCGATGACTCGCGCCGTCGAGCCGGTGTCCTTGACCGCATCGAGGAATGCCTCGGCGGCATCGCGGACCAGCTCGACCGCGTCGGCGCTCTGGATCGAGCCCGAGGCGTCGAGCACCAGGGTGACGGGGAGACCGCACTGCTCGGCGACATCTGGGTTGGGCGCCGGGGTGACTTGGGCGACGTTGACGGGAGAAGGCGGGGCAGCGAGCGCGGGGCCAAGAAGGCTGAGGAAGAGACCGGACGTGGTCAGCAAGACCAAACGCAAAGCGACGCATTTTCACGGCCGTGGGCTCCTCCCCTAAAGGACGTGCGATCGACAAGATCAAGCTAGTCGTTGTATTTACGGTTGTGTACCCGGAACAGTACGCGGTAAGCACCACCTGTGTGGATCGGGCCAAAGGTCCTGCTGTCCGCAATCGTGACCGAACGGGCGTCGCTGAGCGCGAAAACATGTCCGAGCGGTATGTCCCAGCATCCATTTGGAGCAGTCGGACCGTTTCCCCACGGGTCTTCGAGGAGATCGCCGTCGACGGATATCGATCCATCGGTGATCTCGAGGTGCTCGCCGGGCAGTCCGACGGCCCGCTTTACCAGCCAGAAGCCCCTGCGGTGGGGATGCTCGAATACGACGATGTCGCCGCGTCGAAAACGTCTCGCGGAAATGCCGAACAGCGAATCCCCCGGTCGCAGACGAGGCGCCATCGATTCCTCCGCCACCACGAAGCGGCGGGGGAGCAGGTTGAAGAGCGCCACCCGCCGAGTATGGTCGGAAGGTATCGCTTGGAAAGGAGCCAGAATTGGGCAGGTTCTTCAACCCGACGGTCGCCCACGCTCATTGCGACCTGATGTGCGGGGTCTACGACCCGGCGCAGGCAAAGATCGAGGCGACTTCGGTGCTCAAAGCGTGCACCAAAGCGGCGGACTCAGACGATCCGGTGTTCAAGGATCGGGCCATCCTCATAAAGGAGGAACGGGCCGACCTGGTCAAGCACCATCTTTCGGTGCTTTGGACCGACTTCTTCAAGCCTCATCATCTCGAGCAGCATCCTGACCTCCACGACCTTTTCTGGAAGGCGATCAAGAAGGCCAGTGAGGCGAAGAAGACGATGGATGCTTCGGTCGCCCAGGAACTGATCGATCTGATCGACCAGATCGCAGTCATCTTCTGGCAGACCGACGAGTCGAAGGACGCTGGGGTCTACCCACCTTCATAGACCGCTCTTTCCATCCTCAATTGGGCGGCCCAAGCCTCGGGGGCGGAGTCGGCGCGTCACATTGTCCAGCATCCGTTTCGGTGTCTCGAACTCGCGACCAAGGATGGCGAGTCCGGCGGCGATAGTGACCAGCCCGGGGCCGGGAAGGGCGAGCATGGCCACGCCGGCGGCGTTACGGCCCCTCCGGCGACGGCGATCCCAACCTTGCGAAGCCGACGCTGGTTCATCCGGACAACTCCTCCTCCACCTTGCGGAATAGCGGCTCGGGAGCCCCGAGCCGCTGGCCGGGCTCTATCGGCACCCGGCGCCAGTCCGTCAACGGGCCCCACCGAGGATGTCACCGAGGTATCGGTAGAGAAGGGCAGGTAGGGGGCGAATGCGGTCCTGCAGGCCGCTGATGGCCTGCAGCGCCACGAACAAGGTAGTTGCGGTGCGGTCCGGATCGTCCTTGACCGTCTTCCATGGCTCGGTGGCGTTGAGATAGACATTGACCCCGGCGGCTGCCTCCATGGCGGTGCGCAACCCGGCGCGCAGTTCTACGGCCTCGATCAGCTCCGCCTCATCGGCGAGCGCCTGGTCTATGCGTTCCAGCAACGCGGTGTCAGCTTCGTCGAGGTCGGATGGCGTCGGTACACGGCCCCCGAAATGGCGGTGCACCAGGCTGAGCACCCGGTTGACCAGGTTCCCCCAGGTCGCCACCAACTCATCGTTGATCCTTCGGCCAATCTCCTCGTCGCTCAGGTCTGTGTCGCTCTGCTCGGGGAGCACCGAGGCGATGGCGTAGCGGATGCCGTCGGGTTGGAGCCGCTCGGCGTACCAGCCGATGGAGCGGCCCACTCCCATCGACTTCGATGCCTTGGATCCGCGGAAGGTGATGTACTGGTTGGCTGGGACGTCCGTCGGTAGGTCGAGCTCCTCGTACCCGATCAGCATGGCCGGCCAGACCACGGCGTGGAAGACCACGTTGTCTTTCCCGATGAAGTAATAGGACTCCGCCGCGGGATCCTCCCACCAGGCACGCCAAGCCTCGGGGTCACCTGTCCGCTGAGCCCATTCCTTGGCGGCTGAGAGGTACCCGATCACCGCCTCGAACCAGACGTAGATCCGCTTGCCCGCCCCGAGCGTGTCCGCCTCGGGCGGGATAGGTATCCCCCAATCGAGGTCGCGGGTGATCGCCCGGTCGATCAGCCCCTCTTCGACGAACCCGATCGCCATGTTCTGGACATGCTTGCGCCAGCCCCGCCGGCTCTTCAGCCACTCCAGCAATCGATCTGCCAGCTTGGGGAGGAGCAGGAAGTAATGCTCGGTCTCCCTGGGGACCGGGGTGGCGCCGGTGAGCCTGCTCCTCGGTCCGATCAATTGGTCGGGGTCGAGCGTCCGCCCGCAGTTGTCGCACTGGTCACCCCGCGCCGGGTCGTACCCGCAATGGGGGCAAGTCCCTTCGACGTAACGGTCGGGGAGGAACCGCTCGGCCTCGGGGTCGTAGAACTGGATGCTCGTCTTCGGGGCGATGTAGCCGCCCTCCCGCAGCGTGCGGAAGACGTCCCAGGTGACCTCACGGTGGTTCTCGGTCATGGTGGTCGTGAAGAGGTCGAACGAGATCCCCAGACTCTCCCAGTAGCCAAGGATCTCGGGGTGGTATCGGTCGACCACTTCCCGAGGCGTGGTGCTCTCCTGGTCCGCTTTCACCGTTATCGGGGTGCCGTGGGCGTCGGAGCCGGACACCATGAGCACCCGGTTGCCCGCTAGGCGGTGGTAGCGGGCGAAGATGTCAGGCGGCAGGTAAGCGCCTCCGAGGTGCCCAAGGTGGAGCGAGCCGCTGGCATAGGGCCAGGCGACGGCGACCAGGATGTGGCGCGGAGGCATGGGCCCGAGGGTACAGCCGATGCCCCGGATATCACCCGCCGGATATCAGCCGTTGGAGAGCTTGCCCAGCCTCTCGACTGCCTCGGTCAGCGTCGCCTCGTCCTTGCAGAAGGCGAACCTCACCAGCCCCGAGCCGTCTGCCGGGTCGTGGTAGAAGACGCTCGGAGGGATGGCGACCACGCCGGCCCGCTCCACCATCTGCCGGCAGAACTCGCGGTCGCCGGCATCGGACAGCGCCCGGTATCCCGCCATCGTGAAGTAGGTGCCCTCGGTGGGGTGAACCTCGAACCCTGATGCGGTCAGCCCCGCCGCCAGTGGTCGCGTTTTGCCCGGTAGCTCTCCCTCATCTCGTCGTAGAACGAGTTCTGGAGCGTCTAGGGCGGCCACCGCACCGTGCTGCACCGGTGTCGGGGTGGTGAAGGTGAGGAATTGGTGTGCGGCCCTGACAGCCTTGGTGAGATCTGACGGGCCGATCGCCCAGCCCACCTTCCACCCGGTGAGCGAGAAGGTCTTGCCCAGCGAGGACAGTGTGAGCGTGCGGTCCCACATCCCTTCGCGCCGGGCCAGCCGCAGGTGGGGGCGCTCGAACACCATCTCTTCGTAGACCTCGTCGGTTATGGCGATGGCGTCGTGCTCGACGCACAGCCGGGAGATGGCGTCCAACTCGTCGGCGGTGAATACCCGGCCGGTTGGGTTGTGCGGCGTGTTGACCAGGATGGCCTTGGTCCGGGGTGAGAACGCCGCCGCCAGCTCATCGGGGTCGAGCGCGAATCCCGGTGGGCGCAGTGTGACGAACCGCGGAATGGCGCCTGCCAGCGCCAAGTCAGCCGGGTAAGCGTCATAGAAGGGCTCGATCACCACGACTTCGTCGCCCGGCTCGATCAGCCCGAGCATGGCTGACGCCAGCGCCTCGGTGCATCCCGTGGTGACCGTGACCTCGCTATCGGGGTCGATCTCCCGCCCGAGCCGCGGTCCATATCGTCGAGCGATGGCCCGGCGTAGCTCGGGGATCCCGTGGCTGGGCGGGTACTGGTCGTTGCCCGTGGCCATCGAGGCGATCGCAGCCCGCTTGGCCAAATCGGCCCCGTCCCAGTTGGGGAATCCCTGACCGAGGTTGATGGCGCCGACTTCGGCCGCAAGCGCCGACATCTCGGTGAAGATAGCACGCGGTTGACAAGATTGCCCCAGGTCGCCACGAGTTCGTCGTTGTTGCGCCGGATCAGCTCCGCGTCCGTCATGTCCGAGTCGCGCTCTCCGGCAGGTTGGCAGCCAACCCGTACCGGATCGCGTCGGCCTGGTAGCGCTCGAGGTACGAGAGCACCGATTCGCCCACGCCCTCGCCTTCGATGCCTTTTCGCCCTTGAACGTGATGAACTGGTTCGCCGGTCACGTTCGTCGGCAGGTTGAGCCCTCGTACCCGATCAGCACCGCCGGCCAGATGATGTGTGGAAGGAGATGTTGTCCTTACCGATGAAGTAGTACGTCTCGCGTCGTTGGTCCTCCCACCACGCGCGCCACGCGTCCGGTCGCCGTCTGCTGCGCCCACTCCTTTGCCGCCGATAGGTAGCCGATGAACGCCTCGAACCAGACGTAGATGCGCTTGCCCGGCCCGAGGTTGCCTCGACCGGGATCGTCACACCCCACTCGAGGTCGCGCGTGATCGCCCGGTCGCGCAGTCCTTCCTCGAGCCAGCCGATGCTTGTTCTGGACGTGCTTGCGCCAGCCTTGCCGGCTCTTGAGCCACTCGAGCAGCTGATCTGCAAGCCGCCGTAGGCGAAGGAAAAAGTGCTCGTCTCCCGCATCTCCGGCGTCGCGCCCGTCAGGCGGCTGCGCGGCTCGATCAAGCTGGTCGGGGTCGAGCGTACGGCCGCAGTTGTCGCACTGGTCGCCGCGCGCCTTCTCGTAGCCGCAGTGGGGGCAGGTCCCCTCGACGTAGCGGTCGGGCAGGAAGCGCCCGGCCTTGGGATCGAAGAACTGCTGCGTTGTGCCCTTGTAGATGTAGCCGCCTTGCGCATCAGGTTCATGAAGAAGTCGTGCACAACCTCCTCGTGGTTCTTCGTGCCTGTCGTCGTGAAGAGGTCGAACGAGATGCCCAGTTCGTCCCAGTAGCGCAGAAACTCCGGGTGGAACTTGTCGACGATGGCCTGCGGCGTCGTTCTCTTCGTTGTCAGCCTTGACCGTGACAGGGTGCCGTGCTTGTCGCTGCCCGACACCATCAGCACGCGGTTACCGGCCATCCGGTTGTAGCGCGCGAAAATGTCCGCCGGCAGGTAGGCGCCCCCGATGTGCCCGAGATGCAGCGATCCGTTCGCATACGGCCAGGCTACGGCGACGAGAATGTGGCGGGGTGGCATGGCCCGAGGATACAGCCCATGCCCCAAACCACCCGCCGGATATCAGCCGTTGGAGAGCTTGCCCAGCCTCGCTACTCGGCCTCGGTCAGCGTTGCCTCGCCTCGTCCTTGCAGAAGGCGAACCTCACCAGGCCCGAGCCGTCTGCGGGGTCGTGGTAGAAGACGCTCGGAGGGATGGCGACCACGCCGGCCCGCTCAACCACTCGCCGGGCAGAACTCGCGGTCGCCGGCATCAGACAAGCCCCGATATCCCGCCATCGTGAAGTAGGTCCCCTCGGTGGGTGGACCTTAAACCCTGACGCGCGGTCAGCCCCGCTGCCAGTAGGTCGCGTTTCGCCCGGGAGCTCGTCCTCAATTCGTCGTAGAACGACTCTGGAGCGTCGAGGAGCGCCGACTGCCTGCTGTGCTGTACCGGTGTCGGGGTGGTGAAAAGGCGAGGAATTCGGTGTGCGGCCCTGACCGCCTTGGTGAGATCTAACGGGCCGATCGCCCAGCCGACCTTCCACCCGGTGAGAGAGAAGGTCTTGCCCAGCGAGGACAGTGTGAGCGTGCGGTCCCACATCCCTTCTTGCCCGGGCCAGTCGCAGGTGGGGGCGCTCGAACACCATCTCTTCGTAGACCTCGTCGGTTATGGCGATAGCGTCGTGCTCGACGCACAACCGGGCGATGGCGTCCAACTCGTCGGGGGTGAATACCCGGCCGGTCGGGTTGTGTGGCGTGTTTACCAGGATGGCTTTGGTCCGGGTTGAGAACGACGCCGCCAGCTCATCGGGGTCGAGAGCGAACCCGGGGTGGGCGCAGTGTGACGAATCGTGGAATGGCGCCTGCCAGCGCCAAGTCAGCCGGGTATGCGTCATAAAAGGGCTCGATCACCACGACTTCGTCGCCTGGCTCGATCAGCCCGAACACGGCTGACGCCAGCGCCTCGGTGCATCCCGTGGTGACCGTGACCTCGATATCGGGGTCGATCTCCCGCCCGAGCCGAGGTCCATATCGCCGAGCGATGGCCCGGCGTAGCTCGGGGATCCCGTGGGGGTGGGTGGGTACCGGTCCTTCCCCTGTCGCCATCGAGGCGATCGCAGCCGGCTTGGCCAAATCGGCCCCGTCCCAGTTGGGGAATCCCTGACCGAGGTTGATGGCGCCGACTTCGGCCGCAAGCGCCGACATCGCGGAGAAGATGGTCACACCGAATGGCCGGAGACGGCGGGC
>CAVWWM010000004.1:0-65654 GCA_963758695.1 uncultured Actinomycetes bacterium | reverse complement strand
ACAACTCCTCCTCCACCTTGCGGAACAGCGGCTCGGGAGCGCCGAGCCGCTGGCCGGGCTCTATCGGCACCCGGCGCCAATCCGTTAACGGGCCCCGACCGAGGATGTCGCCGAGGGTATCGGTAGAGAAGGGCAGGTAGGGGGCGAAGGCGGTCCTGAGGCCGCTGATGGCCTGCAGCGCCACGAACAAGGTGGTTGCGGTGCGGTCCGGATCGTCCTTGACCGTCTTCCATGGCTCGGTGGCGTTGAGATAGACATTGACCCCGGCGGCTGCCTCCATGGCGGTTCGCAACCCGGCGCGCAGTTCTACGGCCTCGATCAGTCCGCCTCATCGGCGAGGGCCTGGTCAATGCGTTCCAGCAACGCGGTGTCAGCTTCGTCGAGGTCGGCTGGCGCCGGTACACGGCCCCCGAAATGGCGGTGTACCAGGCTGAGCACCCGGTTGACCAGGTTCCCCCAGGTCGCCACCAACTCTCGTTGATCCTTCGGCCAATTTCCTCGTCGCTCAGGTCTGTGTCGCTCTGCTCGGGGAGCACCGAGGCGATGGCTAGCGGATGCCGTCGGGTTGGAGCCGCTCGGCGTACCAGCTGATGGAGCGGCCCACTCCCATCGACTTCGATGCCTTGGATCCGCGGAAGGTGATGTACTGGTTGGCTGGGACGTCCGTCGGTAGGTCGAGCTCCTCGTACCCGATCAGCATGGCCGGCCAGACCACGGCGTGGAAGACCACGTTGTCTTTCCCGATGAAGTAATAGGACTCGGCGGCGGGATCCTCCCACCAGGCCCGCCAAGCCTCGGGGTCACCTGTCCGCTGAGCCCATTCCTTGGCGGCCGAGAGGTACCCGATCACCGCCTCGAACCAGACGTAGATCCGCTTGCCCGCCCCGAGCGTGTCCGCCTCGGGCGGGATAGGTATCCCCCAATCGAGGTCGCGGGTGATCGCCCGGTCGATCAGTCCCTCTTCGACGAACCCGATCGCCATGTTCTGGACATGCTTGCGCCAGCCCCGCCGGCTCTTCAGCCACTCCAGCAGTCGATCTGCCAGCTTGGGGAGGAGCAGGAAGTAATGCTCGGTCTCTTTGGGGACCGGGGTGGCGCCGGTGAGCCTGCTCCTCGGCCCGATCAATTGGTCGGGGTCGAGGGTCCGTCCGCAGTTGTCGCACTGGTCACCTCGCGCCGGGTGAACCCGCAATGGGGGCAAGTCCCTTCGACGTAACGGTCGGGGAGGAACCGCTCGGCCTCGGGGTCGTAGAACTGGATGCTCGTCTTTGGGGCGATGTAGCCGCCCTCCCGCAGCGTGCGGAAGACGTCCCAGGTGACCTCACGGTGGTTCTCGGTCATGGTGGTCGTGAAGAGGTCGAACGAGATCCCCAGACTCTCCCAGTAGCCAAGGATTTCGGGGTGGTATCGGTCGACCACTTCCCGAGGCGTGGTGCTCTCCTGGTCCGCTTTCACCGTTATCGGGGTGCCGTGGGCGTCGGAGCCGGACACCATGAGCACCCGGTTGCCCGCTAGGCGGTGGTAGCGGGCGAAGATGTCAGGCGGCAGGTAAGCGCCTCCGAGGTGCCCAAGGTGGAGCGAGCCGCTGGCATAGGGCCAGGCGACGGCGACCAGGATGTGGCGCGGAGGCATGGCCCGAGGGTACAGCCGATGCCCAAACCACCCGCCGGATATCAGCCGTTGGAGAGCTTGCCCAGCCTCTCGACGGCCTCGGTCAGCGTTGCCTCGTCCTTGCAGAAGGCGAACCTCACCAGGCCCGAGCCGTCTGCGGGGTCGTGGTAGAAGACGCTCGGAGGGATGGCGACCACGCCGGCCCGCTGCACCATCTGCCGGCAGAACTCGCGGTCGCCGGCATCGGACAAGCCCCGATATCCCGCCATCGTGAAGTAGGTGCCCTCGGTGGGGTGAACCTCAAACCCTGATGTGGTCAGCCCCGCTGCCAGTAGGTCGCGTTTCGCCCGGTAGCTCGTCCTCAACTCGTCGTAGAACGACTCTGGAGCGTCAAGGGCGGCCACCGCGCCGTGCTGTACCGGTGTCGGGGTGGTGAAGGTGAGGAATTGGTGTGCGGCCCTGACAGCCTTGGTGAGATCTGACGGGCCGATCGCCCAGCCGACCTTCCACCCGGTGAGAGAGAAGGTCTTGCCCAGCGAGGACAGTGTGAGCGTGCGGTCCCACATCCCTTCGCGCCGGGCCAGTCGCAGGTGGGGGCGCTCGAACACCATCTCTTCGTAGACCTCGTCGGTTATGGCGATGGCGTCGTGCTCGACGCACAACCGGGCGATGGCGTCCAACTCGTCGGCGGTGAACACCCGGCCGGTCGGGTTGTGTGGCGTGTTGACCAGGATGGCTTTGGTCCGGGTTGAGAACGACGCCGCCAGCTCATCGGGGTCGAGAGCGAACCCGGGTGGGCGCAGTGTGACGAATCGTGGAATGGCGCCTGCCAGCGCCAAGTCAGCCGGGTATGCGTCATAAAAGGGCTCGATCACCACGACTTCGTCGCCTGGCTCGATCAGCCCGAGCATGGCTGACGCCAGCGCCTCGGTGCATCCCGTGGTGACCGTGACCTCGATATCGGGGTCGATCTCCCGCCCGAGCCGCGGCCCATATCGGCGAGCGATGGCCCGGCGTAGCTCGGGGATCCCGTGGCTGGGCGGGTACTGGTCCTTCCCGTCGCCATCGAGGCGATCGCAGCCCGCTTGGCCAAATCGGCCCCGTCCCAGTTGGGGAACCCCTGACCGAGGTTGATGGCGCCGACTTCGGCCGCAAGCGCCGACATCTCGGTGAAGATGGTCACACCGAAAGGCCGGAGACGGCGGGCGACTGGCGTCACCGCGCCGAGATTACGACGGGGCGCCTCGGGTCAGGGTGCGCCGATGCTTGCAATTCGGAGTCGCTCGCTCCGCTCGACGATGAGGACACCGGCGAGGATGAGGATCCCACCGGCGACCAGCGAGAGGGTGACCGTCTCACCGAGGAACACCACGCCGCCGATCACCCCGATCACCGGTACGACATAGCCGATGAGCGAAGCCGTGGTGGCCGAGGCGAGCCGGGAGGCGCTCAGGAAGGCGAGAAAGGGAAGGACGGTCGACACCGTCGCCAGGTAGAGGAGAGCGGTCCAACCATCGGCTCCGAAGCCCCAGCCTGCAAAGAGTTCGCCGGCGAAGACAGCGGCGACGATCGCCGTTATCGCGCCGGCGAGGAACTGGGGCAGGGCGAGATCGGAGACACGGTGTCGCTCGGCGTACCTGCGGGTCAACGTCCCGCCCAAGGCAGCCAGCGTCACACCGATGAGCAACAAACCGACTCCGAGCGGGAGGTTGGCGGTGGACGGCAGGCCCACGTCGCCGGTGAGGAGCAGCACCGCAACGCCGCCCAGGGCGACCACCATCCCCACGATCTTGGCGGTGTGGAGGGGCTCGTCGTCGAGCAGCCAGTGAGCCCAGAAGGCGGTTATCAACGGCACCAGGGCGATGAGCAGACCGCCGATCCCGGCGGAGAGCTCCTGCAGCGCCAGCGTGAAGAAGAAGGTGGGAACGGCCATGTTGACCACACCGAGGACAGCGCCATCGCGCCAACACCGTCCGATTCCTGGGTATCTCTCCCTTCACCAGGAGCCATCCCACGACCAGACCTGTCGCCAGCGTGAACCTTGCGGCGAGGAGGAGAAACGGCGGCACACCGGCCAGAAGAGCCGCTCTTGTGGCCACCGTCCCGGTACCCCAGCCAAACCCGGCAAGCGCGATGGCGAGCCAGATCAGACGACTATGCACGGCGGCTTCGCCGCCGTGCATGTTTGAAGCGTGCGGCTTCGCCGCGCTCATTTCTGCTGGTCGAGACGGCAAGCCGCCACGACCAGGTCGAGGGGGTCTGGCAGAGCCACCCCCCTCGAGCACCCCCCATCAGGAACAGAATCCCGCCGTCCGCTGGGTTTCACTTCCGTCTTCCGTCTTCCGTCTTCCGTCTTCCGTCTCTGGCTGCCGTCTGCCGTCTGCCGTCTGGCACCTGCCACCTACCACCCACCACCTACAACCCCTTGGGGTGCCAGACGGTCTTGGTCTCGGTGAGGGCAGCGATGAGTAGTGGGTGCTGGGCACGGGGAGAAAGCCAGTCGGGAGAGCCGTCGGCCCCGACTATCCGCTTGACGTTCTCGGCGGCCAGTTCCTCCATCGGGCCAACCATCTCCCGGGGGGCACCGGCAAGGTCTACCGCCTGGACGTCCATGTGCGAGCAGAGCACGGGGAGAAGCTCGGACTTGGGACCGGTCAGCAGGTTGACCACGCCCCCGGGGACGTCCGAAGTAGCCAGCACCTCGGTGAATGCGACGGCCGGGAGGGGTTGGGGCTCGGAGGCCAGGACGACCAGGGCGTTGCCCGGGACAAGGGCGGGAGCAACCCGGCTCACCAGCCCGAGCAGCGCCGGTTCATCGGGGGCCACCACCCCGACCACGCCGACCGGCTCGGGGGCGGACAGGTTGAAGAACGGGCCGGCCACCGGGTTGAGGTTGCCGTAGGTCTGGGCGAACTTGTCACACCAACCGGCGTACCACACCAACCGGTCGATCGAGGTGGCCACCTCGGACCGGGCCTCACGTCCCGACGAGCCTCCGGTCGGTGAGGGCTTCGACGAACGTGCCGGCACGGTCCTCGAGCATCTCGGCGATGCGGTACAGAATCTGACCGCGGTTGTACCCGGAGCGCTCGGCCCATCCCTGCTGTGCCTTGCGGGCGGCCCGAACCGCATCGCGCAGGTCCTTGCGCGATGCCCAGGAGACCCGGGAGAGGACGGTGCCGTCGGGGGCGACCGCCGGGTAGGAGCGCCCCGACTCGGAACGGGGGAAATCGCCCCCGATGTAGAGCTTTGCGGTCTTGCGGACGTCGAGCCTGGCCATCAGCCCTGCCCGCCCTTGAGGTAGCCGAGCAGCCCGTGGCGCCCACCCTCGCGCCCGAAGCCCGACTCGCGGTAGCCGCCGAAGGGGGACGCCGGGTCGAACTTGTTGAACGTGTTGGCCCACACCACCCCGGCCCGCAGCCGGTCGGCCATCCAGAGGATGCGCGACCCCTTTGTCGTCCAGACCCCGGCCGAGAGGCCATATGGCGTGTTGTTCGCCTTCTCCACCGCCTCGTCGGGGGTGCGGAAGGTGAGGATGGAGAGGACCGGGCCGAAGATCTCCTCCTGGGCTATCCGGTGGCTCTGCGAGACCCCGGTGAAGAGCGTGGGTCGGAACCAGAAGCCGTTGGCGGGGAGGGCGCACTCGGGTTGGTACATCTCGGCGCCTTCGGCCTCGCCGGCACGGACCAACTCGGTGATCTTGTCGAGTTGGTCGCTGCTGTTGATCGCCCCGACATCGGTGTTCTTGTCCAGCGGATCGCCGACACGCAGCGTGCGCAAGCCTCTCCTTGAGCTTGTCGACGAAGACGTCGTGGATCGACTCCTGCACGAGTAGCCGGCTTCCGGCGCAACAGACATGTCCCTGGTTGAAGAAGATGCCGTTGATGACCCCCTCTATCGCCTGGTCGAGCGGTGCGTCGTCGAAGATGACATGTGCCCCTTTGCCACCCAGCTCGAGGGTGAGTCTCTTCCCCGTACCGGCGAGCCGGCGGCGGATCGCCTTGCCGACGGCGGTTGAGCCGGTGAAGGCCACCTTGTCCACCTCGGGATGGGCGACGACGGCGCTGCCGGTCTCCCCGCCGCCGGTGACCACGTTGAGCACCCCGGGTGGAAGTCCGGCCTCGTTGGCGAGCTCGGCGAACATGAGCGCGGTGAGCGGCGTGGTCTCAGCCGGCTTGAGGACCACCGTGTTCCCGGTGGCAAGAGCGGGTGCCACCTTCCAGGCGAGCATCATCATCGGGAAGTTCCACGGGATCACCTGACCGGCCACGCCGAGCGGCTCGGGCGACAGCCCGGGGAAGGCGTACTCGAGCTTGTCGGCCCACCCGGCGTGATAGAAGAAGTGGGCGGCGACGAGGGGAAGATCGACGTCGCGCGACTCCCTGATCGGTTTCCCGCCGTCCATCGTCTCGACCACGGCGAACTCGCGGGCGCGCTCCTGGAGCATCCGTGCAATGCGGTATAGGTACTTGGCCCGCTCCGCACCGGGGGTCCGCCCCCAACTTTTCGAGACCCGCCGCGCCGCCGTCACTGCCAGGTCGACGTCCTCTTCACCCGCCTCGGCCACCTCGGCGAGCAGGTCCTCGGTGGCGGGGTTGACCGTCGGGAACCACGCTTCCCGATGCCGGCTCGACGAACCGCCCGTCGATGAACAACCCGTAGCGCTGGCGGAGCGAGACCATCTCCGCCGTCTGCGGCGATGCCTCGTATTCCCAAGTTTTGGCGTCGCTGAGCGCGCTATCGCCGCGTTTGGTGACGCCAAAGCTGGTGGGCACGTCAGGCCTCGGTGAAGTAGTCGGGAGACTGATACCGACCGGTGGCCAGCCAGCGAAGCTGCATCAGCACGTCATTGAGCAGGCTGGATGCACCGATGCGGAAACGGTCCGGGGTCAGCCATTCGGCCCCCACCGTCTCGTGGACCATCACCAGCCATTTGATGGCGTCCTTGGAGACCCTGATCCCCCCGGCGGGCTTCATCCCCACCGCCACACCGGTGAGACGTTCGAAATCGCGGATCGCCTCCAGCATCACGAGCCCGACGGGGAGGGTGGCGGCGGGTTGCACCTTGCCCGTCGAGGTCTTGATGAAGTCGGCCCCGGCCGCCATCGCCAGCATCGAGGCGCGTCGCACCGCATCCAGCGTGCCCAACTCGCCCGTCTCCAGGATCACCTTGAGGTGTGCGGGGGCGCAGGCCTCCTTGACCGCGGCGATCTCCTCGAAGACTTCGAGATGGCGGCCGGCGAGGAAGGCGCCGCGATCGATCACCATGTCGATCTCGTGTGCCCCCATGGCAACGACCCGTTTCGTCTCATCGAGCTTGACCTCGAGCGGCGCCTGACCGCTGGGGAAGTAGGTGGCCACGGAGGCGACCTTGACCGATGTGCCGCTCAGTGCCTCGAGAGCGAAGGGCACCAGATTGGGGTAGACGCATATCGCCGCCACCGGTGGGACCGAAGGGTCCACCGGGTCGGGCCGGATCCCCTTGGCGCACAGTTGCGCCACCTTCCCCGCGGTGTCCTTCCCCTCCAGTGTCGTGAGGTCCATCATCCGAACCGCAAGGAGGAGGGCATCGCGCTTCGACGCCTTCTTGATGCTCCGCGTCCCCAGCGCAGCGACCCGCTCACCCACGCCCACCTCGTCCACCGAAGGGACCGCAGCCAGGTAGGAGGCGATCACAGAGGTGGTCACCGACGTCCCCAGCACAGGAGTGGAGGAACGGCTCGCCTGGAGGGTGGTCACACCTCGATGGTAGGCGCCGGGGCCGTTCGCCGAGGAGGCCCTATGGCGTCGTGGCCACCGGCTACGGTGCGAGACCGATGCCGCTGACCAGCCCCGCCGTCCTCGGTGCTGAGCGCATCATGGTGCTGCTGGATGGACCGCTCGACCTGGTTCGCACCTGCGCCAGGTTCGCTCAGGGCCACCACGATCCCTGCAACCGACTGGTCGGCGACGAAGTTTGGCGGGCCACCAGAACCCCCGAAGGTCCCGCCACCCTGCGGCTGCGGGTGACCGCGGGCCATCTCGAAGCGCAGGCGTGGGGACAGGGGAGGGCGTGGGCTCTCGGCGCCGCCGCGGCCACGGCAGGGCTCCTCGACCCAGCGGAGAGTTTCGACCCGCCCCCCGGGCCGGTGCGCCGCCTCAACCGACGGGCGCCGGGGTTGCGGATCCCCGCTACCGGCAGGCTGCTCGAGATCCTGGTGCCGACGGTGATCGCTCAGAAGGTGACCGGTCAAGAGGCATTCTCGGCATGGCGCCGTCTTGTCAGGCTGCTGTCTGGCCCGGCGCCCGGGCCCGGTGGTCTGCTGCTACCACCGGCCCCCGAGGACCTGGCAGCCCTCCCCGCCTACCGCTATCACCCGCTGGGGATGGAGCGGCGCCGGGCGGAGACCGTTCGCCGCGTAGCCAAGCGGGCCGTGTGGCTCGAGGAGTCGCTGCAACTGCCGCTGGCCGAGATGTACCGCCGGGTCACATCGATCCTGGGTGTGGGGTGGTGGACCGCCGCAGAGTCGCTGTCGGTGGCAGCGGGTGACGCCGACGCCGTCCAGGTCGGCGACTTTCACCTCCCAAACCAGGTGGCGTGGAACCTCGCCGGCGAGCCACGTGGCGACGACGCCAGGATGATCGACCTGCTCGACCCCTACCGCGGCCACCGCCAGCGTGTCATCAGACTCGTGGAGACTGTGGGGGCCCGCCCCCCTGCGTACGGACCACGTCACCGCATCCGCTCCATCGCCGAGATGTGACGGCGGCTCCGGTTGCCGGGATCGACTAGCCCGAGGTGGTGGTGGTGGTGGTCACCGGTGCCTGGCCGGCGGTAGTCAGTGCTTCGATCACCAGATCCACCACCGGCGCACCCTCGGTCCCGGGGCTGCGGATGCCGCCGTGGTCGGCGCCGGGCACAACAGTGAAGGTGGCGTCGTACCCCGCTGCGGCTAGCGCCTCCTGGAACGAGGTGCCGTAGTACTCGGGGACGATGGTGTCCTGGTCGCCCCATGCCAACCGGACGACGAGCGCGGGGTTGGCACCGAGGAGTTGGAAGGGGTTGCCCGCCGACCATGCCTCGGAGGCGGTCTCGGGCGGCCCTCCAAAGAATGAGGACAGCGGGACCAGGAACCGGCTCGGGTCGTATGGGCCTGCCAGCCCCACCAACGCGTCGGGCAGCGCCGAGCCATCGTCCTCGACGCAATCGCCGCGGTAACCGTCGCCGGCGAGCCCGATCACGGCGGCGAGGTGACCGCCGGCCGAGTGTCCGACGACGGCGACCCGGCTACCCGCCCCCCCGAGGCGGACAGAGTCGGAGCGGGCAAAGCGGACGGCGCAGGCAAGATCCTCGAATGTGGCCGGGTAGCCGCCCCCCTGCCCGATCAGCCGGTAGTCGACGTTGTAGACAACGACCCCGCGTGCGGCGAGGGCATCGGCCAGCCGAGACATGGTGTATCGGTGCCCTGTGACCCACCCGCCGCCATGGACCAGCACAGCCACCGGGTGGCTTCCACCGCTGCGCGGGGCATGGATGTCGAGCATCAAGCCGGAGGCGAATTCGATCGCCTCCTCGCGCTGCACCCGCCCTTCGAGGTCCTCGGGTTCGCTCGCTGCCTTGGTCGTTTTGGTGGTGGGTGTGGTCCTGACCTTGACCGATGCAGTCGACGATGTGGTCGATGGCGCCCGGGCCGAGTAGGGATCGACCAACTGGGCGCTCCGGCCGTCGGCGCCGGACGCACAGGCGGCGAGTAGCACGACGAGCAGAACGGCGGATGACCGGCGGAACACGGCAGGAGTGTAAGAAGGGATCGGGCCAATCCGGCGGAGCCGACCGGTCAGATGGGTCAGATCCGTTCGTACCCCGTTCTGGTTAGTTGCTCGGCGGCGGCGGCGTCGAGGAGAACGGTGACGTCCTCCGCCCCGTCCGCCACGATCCGGGCGGGCACCGGGTCACCTTCACCCTCGAGGAAGGCGGCGACCGCTTCACCCTTGCCGCTCCCCGACACCAGGAATACGAGATGCCGGGTGGCGTGGAGGAGCGGGACGGTGGAGGTCAGCCTCCAAGCCGCCAGTGCCGAAATCCAAGCGGCGACGTAGATGCGCTCCCGCTCCTCCAGGGCATCGTTCCCGGGGAAGCACGAGGCGGTGTGACCGTCATCACCCATTCCGAGCACGGCGAGGTGGGGCCGGAGACCTCCGCCATCGTCGGGTATCACCTGGCGGATGGCCTCCTCGTAACGCGAGGCTGAGACATCCGGATCGAGGTCCGGGGCATAGTCGGGTCGTAGCAACCTGGCGGGGAGACGCCCGGTCAGGATCTCTTCGATCATCCGGCCATTGCTCTCCGGGTGGTCGTGGGGTACCCACCGCTCGTCACAGAGCCAGGGATCGACCCGGTCCCAGGCGACATCCTCTTCGAGCAGCCGGCTGTAGGTCCCTCGAACTGTGCTGCCTCCCGACAAGGCCAGGTCCGCCCGGGGGGTTGGACAGTTCGACAGGAATCCAGCGATGGTGGTCGCCGCCATTTCGGCGAGGGCGTCTGGGCCCGAGAGGACACGGATCCTCATGACCCCGAGGGTACCGCCGCGATCAGACCAGGAAGAAGGGTGGGTCCTCCAGCAGTGCCCCGGCAATGATCGCAATCAGATAGCCGCCGAGCAGCAGCAGACCGGTGAAGAGGTGGAGCCTGATGTTGGTCTGCATCGCCGGCATCAGGGCATACGGCTGGTCGTAGTACTTGCCCAACTGGCGGGCGCACTCCAGGGCGAGCGGGATGGTTGCCAGAGCGATGATCGTCGGCCGCGGCATGATCCCGGTGACCGCTCCGATGGCGATGGTGGCGAAGGCGAGTCCCGCCGCCGCCTGGTAGCCGCGGATCACCGCCTCCTTGGACCAGCGGACCGGGAGGGTGCGCTTGCCGGCTGCGGCATCGCCCGGCCGGTCGGGGACCTCGTTCACGTAAAGGACGAGGGCTATGAAGATCGCCACCGGGATCGAGAGGACCCAGGCCTCGGCTGTGATCGTCTGTGCCTGAACGAAATATCCGCCTAGCAGCATCGCCGGCCCGAATCCGAGGGCAACCGCGATCTCACCAAGACCGCGGTAGACCAACTTGAAGGGCGGCGCTGTGTAGAAGACGGCGAAGAACATCCCCGCCGCTCCGATTATCAGCAGTTCCCAACCGCGGGTGGCGGCCAGGTAGACCCCGATGGCGCCGCCGGCCATGAAGAATGCCCCGGCCATCCACGACATGGTCCGCATGCTGACCAGGCCGTAGTGAATGACACGCGAACCGCCACTGAACGGGGTCGGGGTCGAGTTGGCGGCGTCGGCGCCGCTCAGCGTGTCGAACACGTCGTTGGTGACGTTGAGACCGAGGTGGACGAAGATCGCCCCGAGAAGGGTGAGCAGCGCCAGCCACAGGTCAAACGCGCCATTGCTGGCGGCGGCGGCCACGCCCAACGCCACGGGGACGAACGTGGCGGTGAGGAACGGGAGCCGGGTGGCGCGGAGGAACAACCAGAACCCGGCCAACTTGGGCCGCACCTCGCGACCCTGGAGCCTCCCCAGATCGCGGAAGTAGCGGTGGGCTTGGGGGACCGAGCGCTCGGAGTACTCGAAGAAGGGCACGTCGTTCTCGTCCCATCCCTTGGCCCGCTCCGGGGCGAGGATCAGAACGCCCTCACCATGCCGAACCGGTCCCCACACTGAGACGTAGCGGCGCTGGTCGTAGCCGTAACCGGCCACGGGGTTTATGTGGCTGAAAAGCACATCCACCAACGCGCCGTCTGGCGGTGCCAGATCCCCGGCCGGCACTTCGAGAATCAGCATCCCCTCTTCGGACCTGAAGGTCGTGGCCACCTCCATGGGGTATCCGTCGTCGTCGACAAAGGCGAGCACGGCGCGGTCGTAAGACCCCGCCTCGATCAGATCCATCCCCGGGGAGGTCACGCCGGCTCCATCGTGTAGACCCGTGGCGGCAAGTCGGTTCGCCCACCCTCCCAGAGGAACACCCGACGTGGTGTGATCGTTATCACCGCCCGCTCCCAAAAGAGGGGAAGGGCAACCCGCTGCTTGTAGAAGGCCTCGACGCCCGGTTCCTTCTCTAACCACTTGGGGAGCAGCCATTCCCACGTCGAGTGCGGGTCGTCCTCGTTGATAGTGGCATCGCCCTGCACGGTGACACGGTGGGCGAGCGGGTCCCCGTGGGCCGCAGTGAGATCGGTCACGGCGAGTGACACCTTCGGGTTGGCGCGGATGTGCTCCACCTTCTTGGAGAAGAGCGCACTCGAGTGGAGGTAGATCAGGTCTCCGTCGCTCAGCGGGATCATGGGGTGGGTGACAGGCCGCCCGCTCGGGGTGACCACCGTCAACTCGCCCACCAATGCCCGGTCGAGCACCTCGGCGACCGGATCGGGGAGACGGGGCATATGCGCTTTCTCTCCTCGTTTCAAGGGACCGCACGGGAGGCTAGCCAGGCGGAGAAGCCGACCCGCCGGCTCGATAGGCTCAGCCCGAGATGGCCTCGGTCCTCGGCCCGGTGCTCGAGCAGTTGAGCGGTCCCGGCAGCCTTTTCGAGACGGTTCCAGACACCGACCGCGGGGTGCTCACCTACCGCAACCGGTTGATGAATCTGCGACACCTCGTCGAGATCGGTGTCGGGCACGGAGACCTGGAGTACGTCGCCCAGGGCGAGGAGCGCCTCACCTTCGCCGACACATTCGACCGGGCGCTCCGATTGGCCGGGGCGCTCACCGAAAGAATCGGGATCTCGCCGGGTGACCGGGTTGCCATCCTCGGGGGCAACTCGCCGGGCTGGGTGGTGGCCTTCTGGGCTCTGGTGGTTGTCCAGGCCATCGTCGTCCCGCTCAACCCTTGGGAGACCGAACGGCAACTCGGCGCCAAGCGGATGGATACCGGCGCCAAGGCTGTGCTCTGCGACCAGGTCCGGGCGGACCTTGCCCTGGCCGCGGGGTTCACCTCTCAAGAGGTGATGGTCTGGGGTGGAAGGTCCGGCGCGGGTTCGCTCGAAGAATTGGTCGCGGTCCACGAGCCCACCCCGCTCCACGCGGTCCCCGCAGCACACGAGGACAGCGTGGCCATCCTGTTTGGCACGTCCGGCACCACCGGCGTACCCAAATCGACGGCCACCTCACACCGCAACGTGCTGTCCAACATGATGACCGCCGGGCTGTTCACCGCGGCGGCCCGCCTCGTTTCCGGTTCCGGGGTGGCCGACGGCACCCAAGAGGCGGCCCTGGTAGCGATCCCGCTCTTCCACGTCACGGCATGCCTGATGCAACTGGTGCCGTACGTCGCCACCGGTCGCCGCCTTGTGTTCCTGCCGTCGGGGCGGTTCGATCCGGATGTGGCCGGGGAGATCGTCGAGCGCGAGAGAGTGACATCGCTCGGCGGCGTACCCACGGTCGTGGCTGCGATGTTGGCGGCCGGGGTTCAAGAACGTTACGACCTCTCATCGGTCCAGCAGGTTTCCTATGGCGGGGCTCCGGCATCCCCGGCTCTCGCAGCCAGGGTGGCCAACGCCTTTCCTCAGGCCCGTAGCCGTATGGCCAATGGGTACGGGCTGACCGAGACCTCGGGCTTGTGCACTCTCAACGCCGGCCCCGATTACCTGGAGCGGCCGGGCTCGGTGGGGATCGCTCCACCGGTGGTCGACATGGCGATCCGGTCACCCGACGGAGATCTGATCGCCGCGGGTGAACCTGGTGAGATATGGGTGGCCGGGCCCAATGTGATCACCGGGTATTGGAAATCTCCCGAGGAGAACACGAATGCGTTTTCGGGCAACTGGTTCCGCACCGGTGACATCGGGTTTCTCGATGACGACGGGTTCCTCTACATCACCGACCGGGCGAAGGACGTGATCATCAGCGGGGGCCGCAACGTGTGGACGCTCGAGGTGGAGAGCGTTCTCGAGGAGCACCCGGCGGTGATCGAGGCGGGGGTGTTCGGCGTTCCCCATGGCGACATGGGAGAGGCAGTCTCGGCGGTTGTGGTGATCGCCGCCCCCGGCGACGTCACCAAAGCCGGTTTGGAAGCGCACTGCAGGGAGCGGCTGGCCGGTTACCAGATCCCCAAGACCTGGGAGCTGCGCATCGATCCACTGCCTCGTACTTCGACCGGAAAGGTGCTCAAAGGGTCGCTGCGCAAGGGTGTGGCTGTACGGCCGGCTGTGGGTGACGCCGGGGATGCCCCATTTTGAGCGAGGTCACCGTCACCTGGGCCGAGGGGCGGAGCGTCCGCATGGTCCTCGCCGGGGACGGACCACCACTACTTCTTGCCCCGGGGGCGGGGGCAGGACAGGACCATCCTCTCAACGCTGCTCTTCGATCGGCTCTGTCCGAGCGAGGCTTGGGGGTGGCATCGTTCGACTACCCATACATAACCGAAGGCCGACGGGCACCCGATCCGGAGAAGACCCTTCTCCAGTGCCATCGAGCGGCCGCCGCGTCGTTCGCCGATCGAACCGGTCAGGACCCCGGCCGGATCGTGCTCGCCGGAAGGTCGATGGGGGGGCGAATGGCGAGCATGCTGGCTGCGTCCGGCCATCCCTGTCGTGCACTGGTCCTGTACGCCTACCCGGTGCACCCCGCGGGCCGGCCCGACCGGCTGCGCGTCGAGCACCTTCCGCACATCGAGCTTCCCGTCCTCTCATTCCGCGGGTCGAACGACTCGATGAGCCGTCCGGATGAATACGACCGGTGGGTCCGCCCGCTGCCCACGGTCACAACGGTGGATCTGGAGGGCGTGGACCACGGTTGGCGCGCCAAGGGGAGGTCGATCGACGAAGTGGTCGAGGAGGTGGCCGGGGAGACGGTGTCCTGGCTCGATGGCTTGGCATGAGGCTCATACCGATGTGTATCCGAAACATCGGTAGAGGGCTAGTTTGAGCATCGCCGCCGGGCGGCGGCGCACGACGAGGAGCCACGTGAGAGCGGACGAGGCCAAGGCCGGGGTCATCGACAGGGTGGCCGCCATCGCCCGCGACCGGGCCCGACCGGAGCAGGCCGACGATCTCGAGTCCTTCGTCCGCCGCTATTACGCCAACGCTGCCCCCGATGACCTCACCGAGGTCGACCCCGTGGACCTCTACGGCGCTGCCATCGCCCATTGGAGCCTGGCCGCCCGTCGGGCGGCCACCACTGCAAACGTTCGCGCCTACAACCCCCAATTCGATCGCGACGGTTGGCAAACGACGCACACCGTCGTCGAGACCGTGACCGACGACATGCCGTTCCTGGTCGATTCGGTGAGGATGGCGCTGAGCCGCAACGGCCTGGGAATCCACACGGTCGTCCACCCGGTGATCCCGGCGAAACGTGACGGCGATGGCGTTCTGCTCGGGTTGGCGGCCAGGGGTGACGATGACGCCGTGCGTGAGTCGTTCATCCACATCGAGGTCGACCGTCAGGGCGATCCCGCCGTCCTCGACGAGCTTGCCGGTGATCTGAGATCAGTGCTCGGCGATGTACGTGCCGCCGTCGAGGACTGGCGACCGATGCTTGGTGCGCTCCACGAGGTGGTGGCCGCTCTCAAGGAGAACCCGCCACCGATCGACCCCGAGGAACTCGCCGAGGCGAGTGCCTTCCTCGATTGGCTGGGCGACAACCACTTCACCTTCCTCGGGTACAGGTCGTACGACTTGGTGCTCGAAGACGGCGAGGACGCCCTCGTCCCCGTTGCCGGGTCCGGGTTGGGGATCTTGCGCGAGGAGTCCGGTGAGGCGATCTCGCAGAGCTTCGCCAAGGCGCCGCCCGAAGTGCGCCGGCTGGCCAGACAGCCAAACCCGCTCAACCTGACGAAGGCGAACTCGCTGTCCACGGTCCACCGCCCCGCCTACCTCGATTACGTCGGCGTCAAGCGCTTCGGTCCGGACGGAGAGGTCATCGGCGAATGGCGTTTTCTGGGTCTGTACACCTCGATCGTCTACAACACCGACCCCGGACGGATCCCCCTGCTCCGCCGCAAGGTCGCCATGGCCATCGAGAAGGCGGGTTTCCCCTCCGACAGCCACGATGGCAAGGACCTGATCGCCATCCTCGAGACGCTCCCCCGCGACGAGCTCATCCAGATGGAACCAGAGGAGCTCTTCGAGGTCGCGATGGGGATCCTCCACCTCCAGGAGCGGCATCAGGTCAGGCTTTTCGTGCGCCGTGACAGATTCGGCCGGTTCTTCTCGGCGCTCCTCTTCTTGCCGCGGGAGAGGTACAACACCGACACCCGCCTCGCCGCCCAGCGCATCCTGATGGAGGCGCTGCAAGGTGTATCGATCGACTACCAGGCGCGCCTCTCCGAGTCGGTGCTCGCCCGACTCCACTTTGTCATCCGCATAGTCCCGGGCGAGACGGTCGAGTACGACGTGGCGGCGATCGAGAAGCGGATCGAGGAGGCGGTGCGCTCCTGGGTCGACGACCTCGGCCAGGCACTGGTCGAGCAGCTCGGCGAGGACCGCGGGCTCGCCCTTGCGGAGAAGTACCGCGAGGCCTTCCCGCCCGGCTACCGCGCCGACTTCCTGCCCCGGGTGGCGGTGGCCGACATACGGCGTCTCGAGGAGCTCGCTCCTGGCGGGGATCTCGGGATGCAACTACGCCGGCCCCTGGAAGCGGGGGAGGGTTTGTTCCGGCTCAAGCTCTACCGCTCGGGCCTACCCATCGTCGTATCCGACGTCCTACCCCTCCTCGAGCACATGGGCGCCCGTGTCGTGGAACAACACCCATACGACATCGAGCCGCGAGGGGCGTCGCCGCTCTGGATCTACGACTTCGACCTGCAGTGCGGCGACGTCGCTCTGCTCGACACCGGGCTGGTCGCCGAGCTCTTCCAAAACGCCCTGGCCCGGGTCTGGCGGGGGGAGATGGAGGACGACGGGTTCAACCGGCTGGTGCTGCGCGGTCGGATCCCGTGGAACGACGTGGCCGTGCTGCGCGCCTACGCCAAGTACCTCCGTCAGACCGGCGTCACCTTCAGCCAGGACTACATGGAGACGACGCTGAGTGCCCATCCCCGCATCGCCGCCCAGCTGATCGAGCTGTTCCACGCCCGATTCGACCCGACGATGACGGATCGCGATGTGGTCACCGAACTGGCTGCACAGGTGACTGTCGGCATCGACGACGTGATCAGCCTCGACCAGGACCGCGATCCTGCGGAGCTTCCTCAACCTGATCATGGCGACGCTGCGAACCAACGCATTTCAGAGCGGCGCCGGCGGTGAACCGAAGCTCCACATCTCGTTCAAGCTCGACCCGACCCAGATACCCGAACTGCCCCTCCCCAGGCCGCGCTTTGAGATATTCGTCTACTCCCCGCGGACAGAGGGCGTGCACCTGCGGGGCGGCAAGGTGGCACGCGGCGGGATCAGGTGGTCCGATCGCCGCGAGGACTTCCGTACCGAGGTCCTCGGCCTGATGAAGGCGCAGATGGTCAAGAACGTCGTGATCGTGCCGGTGGGCGCCAAAGGTGGGTTCGTCGTCAAGCGGCCGCCTTTGAGCAGGGATGCGCTGGCCGAAGAGGTTGTCGCCTGCTACCGCACCTTCATGTCCGGGTTGCTCGATCTCACCGACAACCGCCAAGGTGACCAGGTGATACCACCGGTGGACGTCGTCCGCTATGACGATGACGACCCCTATCTGGTGGTCGCCGCCGACAAGGGGACAGCCACTTTCTCCGACATCGCCAACAGCATCTCGCTTGAGCGGGGGTTCTGGCTGGGGGACGCCTTCGCCTCCGGCGGGTCGGCCGGATACGACCACAAGGAGATGGGGATCACCGCCCGCGGCGCCTGGGAGTCGGTCAAGCGCCACTTTCGCAACCTGGGCACCGACATCCAAAGCACCGATGTAACCGCGGTCGGGATCGGGGACATGTCCGGCGACGTGTTTGGGAATGGGATGATCCTTTCGCGCCACCTCAAGCTGATCGGCGCCTTCAACCACCTCCACGTCTTCCTCGACCCCAAGCCCGACCCCGAGACCTCGTTCCAGGAGCGCCAAAGGCTCTTCGGGCTGCCCCGGTCCACCTGGGAGGACTACGACCCGAGTCTCATCTCCAAGGGCGGTGGGGTGTGGCCGCGCACCTCCAAGTCGATCCCTTTGTCGCCCGAGGTGCGTCAGGTGCTCAAGGTGGACGCCCAGCAGATGACGCCCAACGAATTGATCCATTCCCTACTCGCCGCCCCGGTAGATCTGCTGTGGAACGGTGGGATCGGGACCTACGTCAAGGCATCGACCGAGACCCACGCCGATGTCGGCGACAAGGCGAACGACCCGGTCCGCATCGATGCGACCGAGTTGAGGGCACGGGTGGTGGGCGAGGGCGGCAACCTCGGCTTCACCCAACTGGCGCGGGTGGAGTACGCCCGATCCGGGGGACGGATCAACACCGACGCCATCGACAACTCGGCCGGCGTCGATTGTTCCGACCACGAGGTCAATATCAAGATCCTGCTCGATGCCGTCGTGGGGGAAGGTGACCTCACCGTCAAGCAGCGCAACAGCCTCCTCGCCGAGATGACCGACGACGTCGCCAAATTGGTCCTCAGGGACAACTACCGCCAGACGCAAGCGCTGAGCAACGCGGTGGCGCAGGCCCTGCCCATGGTCGACGTCCACGCCAGATACATGAGATGGCTCGAACAGTCCGGCCCTCTCGACCGCAACCTCGAAGGACTCCCCAGCGATGATGCGCTGGCCGAGCGCAAGGCCGCCGGCGAGGGTCTCACCTCTCCCGAGTTCGCCGTCCTCCTGGCATACACCAAGATCGACGTTTACGAGGAGCTACTCGCCAGCGCCATCGCAGAAGATCCATATCTCTCCGCCGAGCTGGAGCGGTACTTCCCGTCTGCCATCTCGGCCCGATTCGGCGAGAGGATGGACGGCCACAGGCTGCGCCGGGAGATCATCGTCAATGGGATCGTCAACGACATGGTCGACCACCAAGGGACGACCTTCGCCTACAGACTTGCCGAGGGAACCGGCGCCGGTGCCGCCGAGATCGCCCGTGCCTACACCGTCGCCCGGGACGTGTTCGATATCCGCGGGGTCTGGTCGGGTATCGAGGCGCTGGACAACGTGGTGCCGGCCGGTATCCAGACGGTGATGCTGCTGGAGGCGAGGACGCTGGTGGAGCGCGCCTCGCGCTGGCTGCTCAGGCAACGCCGGCCACCGATCGACGTCACCGCCGAGGTGGAGCGGTTCACCGATGGGGCGGCGCGAATTGCTGCGTCGCTCCCCGCTCTGCTCGCACCGAGCGACCGCGACCGGTTCCGCGGACAGGCAGAGCACATGGAGGAGGCCGGTGTGCCCGAGGGCCTGGCGCACCGCGTCGCCGGGCTCGACCCGCTTTTCGGAACTCTCGACATCACCGAGGTGTCAGCCGCCGAGGACATCGCCGTCGAGGAGGTTGCGGCGGTCTACTACGCCCTTGGCGAGAAGCTCGATCTCCATTGGCTGCGCAACCAGATCAACGCCCTCCCACGCGACAACCGCTGGCAGACCCTGGCCCGGGCTGCGCTGCGCGACGACCTATACAGCCAGCAGAGGGCCATCACCGCCCAGGTGCTCCGGCTGGGCGGCGAGCACCTCGGCCCGGAAGAGCGGATCGACGCCTGGCTCGGTCACGTGGAGGCCGCCGCCCGCCGCGTCTCTCAAGTCGTCTCCGACATCAAGGGCGGCGCCACCGCCGACCTCGCCAGCCTCTCGGTGGCCCTGCGGGAGAGCCATCGGCTGATCGCCTAGAGAGGCAGACGGCAGACGGCAGACGGCAGCCAATCCCCGCTCATCGCACCTTTGGGAGTTAACCGCTCCCCCTCCCCCGATGCCTCCGGCGTCGGGTAATACCCCCGCCGGGGAGGAAATGAACGGGGAGCGCCGAACTCCCAACGGTGCTCGAGAAGCGGCTTCAGCCCGATTCTTCGAGGGCGGCGATCTTGTTGACGCGGCGTACGTGGCGTTCCTCGCCGGTGAAGTTGGCGGCGAGGAAGGCTCGCACTATCTCGCTGGCCAGTTCGACCCCGATTACCCGGCTACCCACTGCGAGCACATTTGCATCGTCGTGCTCCACCGACTGATGGGCGGTGTAGGTGTCATGGGCCAGCGCCGCCCGAACCCCATGGAGCTTGTTGGCGGCGATCGAAGCCCCCGCCCCCGAGCCGCAGACCAGAATCCCCCGATCTGCCCGCCCGTCCCGCACTGCCTCACCGACAGCGGCGGCGATATCCGGATAGTCGACCGGCTCGGTGGAGAACGTCCCGAGATCGATGACGTCGAACCCCGAGGCGGCAAGCGACGAGCCGAGATCTTCTTTCAGCTCATAACCGGCGTGATCAGCACCAGATCGCGACGCGCATCTCTCAACCGTACCTCCGACTCGTCTCCCTTCTGGTCGCTGTCTTCCGTCTTGACTCGGCCCAAGGCCTAGCGCTCCCTAACCTCGCGGGTGATGGATCGGATAGTGATCGAAGGCGGCCGCGCCCTCAGAGGGCGGGTCGAGGTGCTCGGGGCCAAGAACGCGGTGCTCAAGGAGATGGTCGCCACTCTGCTGGCACCCGGGTTGCACCGGCTGCGCAACGTGCCCGGGATCCTCGACGTGGCGTTGATGGGTGATGTGCTCGGGCACATCGGGGCGGTGGTGCGGCGCACCGATCACGCCATCGAGATCGAGGTGCCAGACGAGCTGACACCAGAAGCTCCGCTCGACCTGGTCCGCCTGATGAGGGCGTCGATCGTCGTCCTCGGACCGCTGTTGGCGCGTTGTGGTCGGGCCGCGGTCGCCTTCCCAGGTGGAGACGACCTGGGCGCCAGGCCCATCGACATGCACCTGGACGGGTTGGAGCACATGGGCGTCGTCTTCGACCTGGAGCACGGGGTGTTGACCGCCCGGGTCGATGGAAGGTTGCGGGGCGCCGAGGTGACCCTCGACTTTCCGAGCGTCGGCGCCACCGAGAACCTGCTTTTTGCAGCCACACTCGCCGACGGTGTGACCGTCATCCACAACGCAGCGCGCGAGCCCGAGATCCAGGATCTGGTGCGTCAGCTCACCAAGATGGGTGCGGTGGTCGAGGGCGCCGGCACCTCCACACTCGTCGTCGAGGGGGCGCCGGCGTTGCACCCCACCGACCACTCGGTGATTCCCGACCGGCTCGAGGCGGGGACCTACGCCATCGCCGCCGCCATCACCGGAGGTGAAGTCGAGATCGCCTCCTGCGTCCCCGACCACCTTCGGATGGAGATGAGCAAGCTCGAACAGACCGGATGCGTGGTTGACCGGGGCGACGATTGGCTTCGGGTCGCCGGCCCGGAGCGGCCGGTTGCCGTCGACTTCGCCACGCTTCCCTTCCCCGGGTTCCACACCGACATGCACCCCCAGATGGTGGCGCTGCTCAGCGTCGCCGAAGGAACATCGGTGATCACCGAGAACCTGTACGACGCCCGCTTCCGCTATGTGGGGGAGCTGGCCCGGATGGGGGCGGACATCACCATCGAGTGGCAGCACGCAGTGGTGCGCGGGGTCGGTTCGCTGTCGGGGTGCCCGGTGGTGGCGCCCGACATCCGGGCCGGCGCCGCTCTCGCCCTGGCCGCGCTCCGCGCCGAAGGCGAGACGGTCATCTCCGCCACCAACCACATCGACCGGGGGTACGAGGGCTTCGTCGAGCGTCTCTCCGGGCTGGGCGCCTCCATAACCCGGGCGCCAGACGAGGCGTAAACTGGAAGAGAAAGACTCCGGGGATCGTTGGTATTGGCATGGCCGAAGAGCTCACCATCACAGACGTGTCATCTCACACGTCCGACTCAGCGCCGATTGACCTCGATCAGCTCAACGAGGCGCTCGAGTACATCCGGCCCGCCATCCAGATGGACGGCGGCGACATCGTCCTCACCGGCGTCGAGGGCGGAAAGGTCGACTTGCAGATGGTGGGCGCCTGCGGCGGATGTCCGCTCTCGATGATGACCCTCAAGGCAGGAATCGAGCGCATCCTCATCGATCGGGTGCCCGGTGTCACCGAGGTGAACGCAACCTGAAGTACCTAGTACTTGGTACTTAGTACTTAGATTTTCAGTGTGGACACCGATGGGATCGTCGACTCGGCTCGCTCCGGAGACCGCAGGGCGTTGGGGCGGCTCATCTCGTTGGTCGAGAACGGCCGTCCCCGGCGCTCGAGGACGCTGGTCGCCACGCTGTTCCCACGATACCGGCAAGGCCCATGTCATCGGGGTCACAGGGCCGCCCGGATCGGGTAAGTCCACCCTGGTGGATCGGCTTGTCGGCCGGCTCAGGTCCCGGGGTGAGGTGGCGGTTGTGGCGGTTGACCCATCGAGCCCGTTCACCGGTGGCGCCATCCTCGGCGACCGTGTCCGGATGCAGGATGGCGCTTTGGACCCCGGCGTGTTCATCCGCTCGATGAGCAACCGCGGCCGCATCGGCGGGGTGGCGGCGGCCACCACCAAGGTTGTCGCCCTCTTGGACGCCATCGGGTTCGCCACGGTGATCGTGGAGACGGTTGGTGTCGGCCAGTCGGAGTTCGAGATCGTGGATGCCGCCGACACGACGGTGGTCGTGCTCAACCCGGGGTGGGGCGACTCGGTCCAGGCGGCCAAGGCCGGGTTGCTCGAGGTGGCTGACATATTCGTCGTCAACAAGGCCGACCGAGATGGCGCCGATCAAACGTCGCGGGATCTCACCGAGACGGTCGAATTGGGCGAGACCCGGACCTGGCGACCACCGGTGGTGATCACCGTGGCCACCACCGGCGAGGGCCTGGATGACCTCGCCGACGAGGTTGCGGCCCACTGGCAACACCTAGCCGCCGACGACCGCTTGGCCATCTCACGCCGCCGGCGACTCGGTTCCGAGCTCCGCAGGGCAATACACGATGAGACGTTGCGGCGGGCACTCGAACAGACCGAGGGTCTCGAAGAAGCAGAGAGCGCGGTGGCAGCGAGGACTATCGACCCCTGGTCGGCGGCTCGGCGCCTATTGGACGGCCAGGACAGTTAGGTCAGACCTCGCGGCGCGAGGCGAGCACGGCGCCGATCACGACCAACCCGCACCCACCGACCTGGAGCGGGGTCACATGGTCGTTGAGGACGACGACACCAAGGACCAACGCCACCACGGGTATCACGTAGGTGATCATCGATGCCCGGGTCGCCCCGGCCCGGCCCACCAGAGTGCCCATGGCGATGAAGGCCAGACCGGTGCCGACGATGCCCAGAGCGAGCATGGCGCCGATCGGCGTCCAATCCGGAACCGATGCCGGCCAGGTCGTGAGACCGCGGGGGAGCACGAGGACCGTGGCGACCGCCAGTGCCCGGCTCAGCACCGGCAATGAGCCGTATCGCTGTTGGAGCGGGGCGACGATGTTGACCGCCAGGGCGTAACAGACAATCGCCAGAACCACCAGACCCACTCCCAGTGCGGCGCTGGTGCCCTCGCCGATGGTGGGGAGGCTGATGCAGACCACTCCTCCGAAGCCAACGACCAACCCCGCTATCTGCCGGCCGGCGGGCACCTCGGACAGCATCGCCGCTGCAATCAGTGCGGTCAGCATCGGCATGGTCCCGTTGAGCATTCCGGCCACGGCCGAGTCGATCCACTGTTGGGCGATGGGAAAGAGCGACAGCGGGACCGCTACCCAGAGCACCGATACCACGAGCAGGCGCGGCCAGTCGGATCGGTCTATGGGCCGGCGAGAGGAGGGAAAGAGGGCAAGGGTGGCGGCCCCGAGGCCGACGCGGATGAGCGTCACCATCCCCGGTGAGAAGGCCTCCAGCCCGACATCGATGAACAGAAACGACGCCCCCCAGGTGATCCCCACCCCGAGGAACAGCGCCCATTCCATCGGACCGAAGGCCGCCCGGTGTGTCCCGTGGCTGGTGGAGAGGATCCGCGAGCTCATGGTGTCCGGCGGTACCGGGTGACGTGCGGTGGTGGCTCGGCCGGCCCGTTGAGCAGCGGGTCGGGCTGGGCCGGCCCATAGGAGGTGGTCAGGGGGAGGACGCCGGCCCAAACGGGAAAATCGAGATCGGCGGAGTCGTCGTCCGGTGGGCCGGTGCGCACCTTGGCCGAAGCCTCCTCGATGGGGAGCCGGAGGACCATCGTCGCCCTCGTCTCCTTGTCGGTCATCGGCCGCAGGTGGGTCAGCCGCCCGGGGAGGCTGTGCTCGATGAGGGCCTCGAGCGCCACCCGCTTCTGCTCGGGATCGGTGACTTCGCTCGCCTTGCCCATGACCACGACCGAGCGGTAGTTGACCGACGAGTTGAAGGCGGAGCGCGCCAGAACCAAGCCGTCAACGAGGGTGACGGTGACACACATCTCCAGCCCTCTCACCCCGCGGAGCGTCGAGCTGGCGGGGGAGCCATGGAGGAAGAGGGTCTCGCCGACCCTGGCGTAGAGCGTCGGGATGACCACCGGTCTGCCCGCCCGCACCCAACCAACGTGGCACACCAGCCCCTCGTCGAGGATCCGGTTGACCACGGCGCGTTGGTGCGAGCCACGCTCGGGCTTCCTACGGAGGGCGGTGGCTTCGGTGGTCGGATAGAGATCGCTCACGGCCTCAAGTATGGATCCTGGCGGCACCGGTCTAGACCACGGCCCCCACCAGTGGCGCGGCTATAGGCTCAGCGGACCTGAACGATGCGGAGGACCGCTGTGGAGATGGTGCAGTACTCGACCGACGGGGCGGTGGCGGTGGTGCGGCTCAACCGGCCACCGGTAAACGCCCTATCCGACCAGCTCGCCGCCGAGCTCAGCGAGGCGTTCGGGATGGCGGAGGACCCGGAAGTGCGCGCCGTCGTATTGACCGGGGAGCCAAACTTCGCCGCCGGCGCCGACATCAAGGAGTTCCAGGAGGCACAGGAAGCTGCCTCCGACCAACCGATCGCCGGGACGCTGCGCCACGCTATACGGAGGCTGGAGACGCTTCCCAAGCCCTCGATCGCCGCCATCCACGGTTTCGCCCTCGGTGGAGGGCTGGAGCTCGCCATGGGCGCCGACCTGCGATACATGGCGAGCGACGCCCGTGTCGGCCAGCCGGAGATCAAGCTGGGGCTGATACCGGGGGCGGGTGGGACACAGCGTCTCACCCGGCTCGTCGGGCTCCCCAAGGCGCGGGACATCGTCTACACGGGCCGGTTCGTCGCTGCCGACGAAGCTCTGGCGATCGGTCTGGCCGACAAGGTGGTCCCACCCGACGAGCTGTTCGCCACTGCCATGGCGGATGCGGCCGTCCTCGCTTCCGGTCCCACCGTGGCGCTGGCGGCGGCGAAGCGGGCTCTTACCGAGGGGTGGGGAAAACCCGTTGAGGAAGCGCTCGAGATCGAGGCAGATGCGTTCAACGAGACGTTCCGCAGCGAAGACGCCACCGAGGGAGTCACCGCCTTCGTGTCGAAACGCGACCCCACCTTCCACGGCCGCTGAAATCCCCGTTTTGGCGTCACCGGACGCGGTCAGAGCCCCTCAAGTGACGCCAAAAATGGGGTTTCTACGCCAGAGCGGCGTCGACGCTGATCTCGACGTTCCCCTTGAGAGCCTGGGAGACCGGGCAGTTCTCCTTAGCCCCCTCCGCCGCCTCGCGGAAGGAGTGGTCGTCGAGGCCGGGGACGTCGCCCCGGACGGTTATCTCCATGGTCAGAATTCGGTACCCGGCATCGGTCCGATCGAAGGTGGCGGTGGCGCTGGTCACCAGGTTGGCCGGGGGACTGCCCTGCTTGGCGAGGTTGCTCGCCAGCGACATCGAGAAGCATGAGGCGTGGGCGGCGGCGATGAGTTCCTCAGGGCTGGTGAGGATCCCGTGCTCCTCGGTCCGGGCATTCCAGGTCAGGGGGAGTCCCGTGGCGGCGCCCGACTCGAGGCTGGCCGTCCCGGTCCCCGAGAGCAGGTCACCTTCCCAGTGGGCGGTACCGGTACTTTGCAGCGGCATGTTTGTCTCCTGATTGCGGTGCCTGCCTGACGCTAATGGTCTTCACCCCGCTCTGGGCCAAGCTCGATGCGGCGTTTGAGCCGACGCAGGTTCCGTCCCCAGACCCAGCGCAGCAACGGGGCGGCGGCCAACCCGCCGATCCTCCCGCCCAGCCGCCACGGGAGGTCGAGGGTCTCATGCCAGATCACCCGGCTGAGCCCCGACCCTTCTGGCTCGAGGGTGAACGATCCGGTACCGGCGACCACACCACGGTGACGGACCACGATCCGCCGGCCATCCTCCCAGGCGACGACGTCCATCAGGTCCGTGGTGCGCAGAGGTCCCACTCTGGTGGCGACCTCCATCCGGGTCCCCACGCCCGACCTGCGTTCGGTCAGGAAGCGAACCGACTCGGCGTCGGCCATCCACTCAGCGTGTGAGCCGAGGTCGGATAGATGGCTCCACACCTTCTCGGGAGGCGACTCGATCACGATCTCGGTGGTGACCTCGGCCATGTGCTCGAGGGTACGTTGCCCACCCCGATCTCGGACGTCCACGGCCCCCATCGGCAGTACCCTGGGGTCACCCCATGTCCGACCCGGTGATCTACCTCGACCATGCCGCCACGACGCCCATGCGACCGGGCGTGTGGGAGGCGATGGCCCCATTCGCGGCCCACACCTTTGGGAACGCATCCGGTGGCCATGCCGCGGCGCGCCGGGCCAAGGAGGCGCTCGAGGACGCCAGGGAACGTGTCGCCACCGCCATAGGCGCCCGACCGCTCGAGGTGGTCTTCACCGCCGGTGGCACCGAGGCAGACAACCTCGCAGTCAAGGGTGCGGCGCTCGCCGGCGGGGAACGGCGGGGCGTGGTGACCACCGCCATCGAGCATGCCGCCGTGCTCGACAGCGCCCGCTTCGCGGCGAGCCTGGGCTGCCCGCTCAGCCTTGTCGGTGTCGACCGCGCCGGGATCGTCAGCCCCGGCGAGGTGGCCGACGCGGTCACGCCCGGCACCGGCCTGGTCTCGGTGATGACGGCCAACAACGAAGTCGGCGCCCTTCAGCCGGTGCGGAAGATCGCCGACGAGGCCAAAGCTGTTGCCCCTGTGCTGGTTCACACCGACGCTGTCCAGGCTGTCGTTTCCGAGCCGCTCGACGTCGAGGACCTCGGGGTGGACCTCATGTCGATAGCGGCCCACAAGTTCGGCGGGCCCAAGGGGGTGGGCGCTCTCTATGTGCGGCGCGGGGTCCGCCTCGAGCCGGTCCTGCACGGTGGCGGCCACGAATTGGGGAGGCGCTCTGGAACCCAGAATGTCATGGGTGCGGTGGGGATGGCGGTGGCGCTGGAGATGGCGGTCGCCGACCGGGCCCTGTTCCGGCGCGATGTATCCGAGGCGAGGGAGCGCTTCGAGGACGATTTGTCGACGGCAATTCCCGGGGTGGTGGTCAACGCCACTGCGGACCGCCTCGTCCAGCACTCGCACCTCCGGTTCCCCGGCGTGCCAAACGATCTTCTGCTGATCACCCTCGACCGGGCGGGCGTGGCCGCTTCGGCAGCCTCGGCCTGCCAGTCCGGAGCGGCCACGACCTCGCATGTCCTCAGCGCAATGGGGATGAGCGACGCCGAGGCCGGGGAGTGTCTCCGCTTCAGCTTCGGGTGGACCTCGACACCGGCCGAGGCGGAGGAGGCGGCCCAGCGGGTGACAGGTGCGGTGGCGTCCCTGGACCTCGCATCATGAGGGTGCTCGTCGCCATGTCGGGTGGAGTCGACTCGTCGGTGTCGGCGGCACTGATGGCCGCCGAGGGCCACGACGTCATCGGGGTGACTCTCAAGCTGTGGGAGGGGCCCGGAGGAGAAGCACCGGTCGCCGGTTGCTGCACTGTGGAGGACGCCGAGGACGCCCGCCGGGTCGCCGCCCGGCTCGACATCCCGTACTACGTCCTCGACCACACGGGTCCTTTCGAGTCGGGGGTGGTCGACCGGTTCGTATCCGGTTACCTGGAGGGCTTGACACCCAACCCTTGTGTCGAGTGCAACCGGTCGGTCAAGTTCTCCTCACTGCTGGCGCAGGCGCGCCGCTTGCGCTGCGACCTGCTCGCCACCGGTCACTACGCCAGGGTTGACCGGTCGGGGGGCCACTGGCGTCTACGGCGCGGGGTGGACCGGAAGAAGGACCAGTCCTATGTGCTCGCCATGCTTGGCCAGGATCAGTTGGAGCGGGTCAGGTTCCCGGTCGGCGGACTGACCAAGACCGAGACCAGGGAGGAGGCCGCCCGGCTCGGGCTCCGCACCGCGGCCAAGCCGGAGAGCCAGGACATCTGCTTCGTGGGGCGTGAGGGGTACCGGGGTTTCGTCAGGCGGCGCGCTCCGGATGCGTCACGTCCCGGTTCGATCGTCGACCGAGAGGGGCAGGTCGTCGGCCACCACGACGGAGTTGCCGGGTTCACCGTCGGGCAGAGACGCGGACTCGGCGTGGCGGCGGGGACCCCCCGCTATGTCACCACGGTCGACGCGGCGACGGCCACCATCACCGTCGGTCGGCGCGAGGACCTCCTGGCTGAGGGGATGTCGGTCACCGGGGTGACCTGGGTCGCAGGACACCCGCCGCCAACCAGTGCGGCGACGGTCCAGATCCGGGCGCACGGGGAGCCGATGCCCTGCCGCTTCTCTCTGACGGCCGACGGTGACGTATCGGTCCAATTCTCTCGTCCCGAGATGGCCGTGTCGCCGGGCCAAGCCGCCGTGTTCTACGAGGGCGACGAGGTGCTCGGTGGCGGCACCATCGGGGAGGTGGATCGGTGAGCAGGGGAGGGGTCGGCAAGGAACAGCAGCGGCGAGTCGTCGAGTCGGAGCCGGCCAGTGCGGCGACCTCGCCTGCGGCACCGGCTTCCGTATGACACGAGACGTGGAGCGTGGGTGGGGACCGCAATCGTCGCCGTCGTGGGGTTGCCCGTCTATGGCCTTGGGGTTTGGGCACAGATCGAGGAATCTCCTCTCATCTGGGCGGCGCTGGGTGGGTGGGCGCTGGCCTGGCTGGCTGCCTATTTCGTATCGGCCCGCCTCGCCGGCCGGGGGGATGCGCTCAGTAGATCGCTCCTGGTGTGGGCCACCATGCTCGCCCTGGGTCTGGTGGGTGCGTCGCTCGGCCAGCTCGATCCATGGCTGGCGAGCGCCCTCGTCTTCGGGATAGGGGCCGGCTTCGTCCTTCCCGCCACCACCAAGGGCAGACCCGCCGCCAGGTCGGCGGCAGTCTCCGGAGCAGCCATCCTGATCATGTCGCTTGTCGCGGTGGATCCCGTTCTCTACCCGGCAGTTCCCGGGCTGATCGGGCTTGCCGCCTTCCCGGTGATCCTGGGGATCGATGCCCTGCTCGACCGGACGGCCCGTCAGGCATGACACCGGGGCGAAAGGTTCCCGTCGAGGACCGAGTCGAGGAGCTCAGGGAGCAGATCCGGTTCCACGGGCACCGCTACCACGTACTCGACGATCCGGTGGTCTCCGACGCCGAGTACGACGCCCTGATCGCCGAATTGCGCACCGTAGAGGAGGAGCATCCCGAACTGGTGACGCCGGACTCGCCAACGCAACGGGTGGGGGCGCCGCCTTCGTCGATGTTCGCCCCGGTGGCCCACCGTCGGCGCCTCTTCTCGCTGGACAATGCGCACGACGTCGACGACCTGCGCAGTTGGGCCAAACGACTGGAGCGTCAGTTGGAGCGTGAGCCCGTTGGGTTTCTCCTGCGAGCTCAAGATCGACGGCCTTGCAGTGTCTCTGGTCTACGAGAACGGGGTCTTCGTCCAGGGTGCGACCAGGGGTGACGGTCGGGTCGGCGAAGACATAACGGTCAACCTGCGGACCATCGAATCCATCCCGCTCCGGCTGCGGGGCAAGACCCCTGATGTCCTCGAGGTGCGTGGCGAGGTCTACATGCCCGAAGAGGCGTTTGAGACGCTCAACCGCCGCCAGGCGGAAGCCGGGCTCCGTTTGTTCTCCAACCCGCGCAACGCCGCCGCCGGGTCGGTGCGGATGAAGGACCCCGCGGTGACGGCGTCGCGCGCCCTCCATATCTGGTGCTACCAGGCGGGGGTGATCGAGGGCGGTCCCAGGCTCCGAAGCCACAACGAAACGATGGAGTACCTGAGGGATCTCGGGATCAGGGTCAACCCCGAGAACTCCGTCGTCCCCGACCTCGACGCGGTCGAGAAGTATGTGGGTCGGGCCGAGCAGCGGCGCCACGCCAACGGGTACCAGACCGACGGCGTCGTGGTCAAGGTCGACTCGCTGGGCGACCAGGACGTGCTCGGGTTCACCTCGGCCGCACCACGCTGGGCTATCGCCTTCAAGTTCCCCCCCGAGGAGCAGACCACTGTGTTGCGCGACATCCAGGTCAACGTGGGGCGGACCGGGGCGGTGACCCCGTTCGCCGTGCTGGAACCGGTGGTCGTCGGCGGGGCCACGGTGGGGCTGGCCACGTTGCACAACGAGGACATGGTGCGGCTCAAGGATGTTCGTATCGGCGACCGGGTGCTGGTGCGGCGCGCCGGCGATGTGATCCCCGAGGTCGTGGCGCCGGTGGTGTCGCTGCGCACCGGTGACGAGCGGGAATGGTCGATGCCGACCCACTGCCCATCGTGCGGCAACCCGATCGTCCGTCCCGAGGGCGAAGCAGTGGCCAGGTGCACCGGCGGGCTCACCTGTCCGAGCAGGCTGCGCGAGTGGCTTTCGCACTTCGCCGGCCGCGGCGGGATGGACATCGAGCATCTCGGCTACAAGACCATCGACCTCTTGCTCTCCAACGGCTTGATCAAGGATCCAGCCGACATCTTCACCCTCCGCGCCGATGACCTGCTCGGGTTCGAGGGATGGGGCGAGGTGTCGGTGGGCAACCTGTTGCGCGCCATCGACGCTGCCAGGGACCGTCCGCTGGCCTCGTTGCTTGTGGCTCTTGGCATCCGCCATGTCGGGGCGACGATGGCGAGGCTCCTCGCCCGCCGGTTCCGCAGCCTGCCGGCGCTGCTCGACGCCCCGGAGGAGGAGATCGCCGGAGTCGAGGGGGTGGGACCGACCATCGCCCGATCGGTGCGCGAGTGGGCCGAGGACCCGGAGAATCGGGCCCTGGCGGAGAAACTGGCGCGCAACGGGGTTCGGGTGGCAGATCCCGAGCCCGAGGGAGAGCACGCCGGTTTACTCGAGGGTGTCACTGTGGTGATAACGGGGACCCTCGAGGGGGTGAGCCGGGAGCGGGCGCAGCTTGCAATCGAGGAGCGTGGGGGCAAGGTGACCTCGAGCGTCTCCAAGAAGACCAACCGCCCTCGTCTCGGGCGAGAACCCCGGCTCAAAGCTGGCCAAGGCCGAGCAACTCGGTGTCCCCGTGATCGACGAGGCGCGTTTCCAACGGCTGCTCGAGGAGGGGCTGGCGGCGCTGGAGGGGTGATCGCGTGGCTGCTGGGCGACTCACGTCACCCGGAAGGTCCACTCGTACTCGCCGGGGTCGGGGAGCCCGGTGACCGTATCCCACCGCACCAGGATGGTGTGCTCGCCGGGCGTCCATTCCAGAAGAACCGTGCTCGTCGGCGAGGGTCGCCACCGGTAGGTCCCGGTGGCGTCGATCGCCTCAGGCCCGAGAAACTCGTTGTCGGGAATCCGAAAACCGTCCACGTAGATCTCGGCCTGGTAACCGGTGGGGAGATCCACCTCGAGCACCGTCTGGCGGAGGACCCGCTCGTCGGGGATCGGCGAGATCCGCTCCAGCGCAGCCGGCCGATCGGGTGGCTCGCCTTCGGGCGACCCGAAGGCGACGGCGAGAACCACGACGGCCACCAAGGCGAGCCCGAGCCCGCCGAGAACAAGCCGGTATCGGGCCGGGGTCATCCCCGGAGTGTATGGCCGCACTCCGCGACCCAGGGCAGACCACTGCGGGTCTACCCTCGCCGGCGATGAGGACCAACCCAGTTCTGGATGGTCTCGGCACCTACCCGATCGCCATCGTCCAGGAGCGAGCCAGGGAGATGCGGGCGGCCGGCGAGCCGCTGATCGACTTCTCGATCGGCGACCCGAGGGAGCCGACCCCGGAGTTCATCCGCGAAGCGCTCCGCCAGGCGGTCCCCGAGGTCTCGCAGTACCCCACAACTGCGGGGCTTGCCGAGCTGCGCCAGGCGGTGGCCGGATATGTCGAGCGGCGGTTCGGGGTCGAGGTGGACCCCGACAGCCAGGTTCTCCCCGTGGCCGGCTCCAAGGAGGCGATCTTCTCGACCCCGCTGGCCTTCGTCGACCGCGAGCGCGGCGACACGGTGGTCTGGGCGACACCGGGGTACCCGATCTACGAGCGCGGAGCCCTGCTCGCCGGGGCCAAGGGCCACCAGATCAGGCTCGGAGGCGATTTCGTGCTCCGCGCCGCCGACATTCCCGAAGAGATCCTGGACCGGGCGTCGCTGGTCTGGACCTGCTCGCCGCACAACCCGACCGGGTCGGTGACTTCACGAGAAGAAATGGCGGGACTACACGCCGCCACACTGGCGTCAGGCGCCCTTCTATGCGCCGACGAGTGCTACGCCGATCTCTACGAGGACGATCCGCCGGCATCGGTACTCCAGGTGTCGGCTCCATCGCTGGAGGGAGTGCTCAGCTACCTCTCGCTCTCCAAACGGTCGGGGATGACCGGCTACCGCAGCGGTGTGATCGTCGGCGATGCCGCCGCCATCGCACTGCTCCGGGCGCTGCGCACCTCGACCGGCACCGCCTCCCCCGAGTTCGTCCAGCGGGCCGCCATCGCAGCGTGGGGAGACGACGACCACGCCGCCATCCGGCGGGAGACATTCGCCCACAAGCGATCGGTGCTGCGCAAGGCGTTCGAAGCATTGGG
This sequence comes from uncultured Actinomycetes bacterium, assembly GCA_963758695.1. Taxonomy (GTDB): domain Bacteria; phylum Actinomycetota; class Acidimicrobiia; order Spongiisociales; family DATADW01; genus DATADW01. The sequence continues at coordinate 33,282 of CAVWWM010000004.1, read as the reverse complement.
CCTCGAGCTTGTCGCATCGCGAGCCGGCCTCTACTGCTGGGTGCGCGTCGGCGACGACCTCGAGGCCACCGAGCGGCTCCTATCCCATGGCGTGGTGGTGTCGCCGGGTCGAGCTTTCGGTCCCGGTGGTGAGGGGTTCTTGCGGCTCGCCCTCGTCCCGACGGTCGAGGAGTGCGAGCAGGCTGTTGAGGTGCTGGAGCAAGCCCTCGGATGATCGACCACCAACTGATCGACGCCGCCTACGCCGACCTAGACCGGTTGGAGGACGCCACCGCAGAGGTGGAGGAGGCAATCGCCGCCCTCGACGCCGGGGAGATCCGAGTCGCCGAGAAATCCGGTGGGGACTGGGTGGTCAACGAGTGGGTGAAGCGGGCCATCCTTCTCTACTTCCGGCTGCGTCCCATGGAATCGGTCGAGGTCGGGCCGTTCGAATGGCACGACCGGATCCCCACGAAGAAAAACCTGGCGGCCGCCGGGGTCCGTGTGGTTCCGCCGGGGATGGTCAGATACGGGGCGTTCTGCGAACCGGGGGTGGTCGTGATGCCCGGTTTCGTCAACATCGGCGCCCGGGTGGGGAGCGGGACCATGGTCGACACCTGGGCGACCGTCGGCTCGTGTGCCCAGATCGGGCGCGGCGTCCACCTCTCGGGAGGGGTCGGCATCGGCGGTGTCCTCGAACCGCCCTCTGCCCGGCCGGTGGTGGTCGAGGACGGGGCGTTCATCGGGAGCCGTTGCATCCTGGTGGAAGGTGTGCTGGTGGAGGAGGGGGCGGTCCTCGGGGCCAACGTGGCCATCACCTCATCCACCCCGATCGTGGACGTCACGGGCGGAAAGCCGGTCGAGCACAGAGGGCGGGTCCCGGCCCGCTCGGTGGTCATCCCCGGTACGCGCCCCAAGGAGTTCCCCGCGGGGACATACGAGGTTCCGTGCGCCCTCATCATTGGCCACCGGACCGCATCCACCGACGAGAAGACCTCGCTCGAGGAGGCGCTGCGCACGCACGAGGTGCCGGTATGACCCTCACCGAGACGCTGATCGAACTGATCGACATCGGGTCGGTCACCGGCGATGAGAAGGAACTCACCGACCACCTTGCCGCCCGCTGGTCGGATCGGCCCGTCGCCCGTCATGGCAACAACCTCGTGGTCGGGGAGGCCGGCGACCGTCCTCTTGTGCTCCTGGTGGGCCATCTCGACACCGTGCCCTACCAGGGTCAGCCACCGGCACATGTTGCCGACGGCCGGGTGAACGGGGTTGGTGCCTCCGACATGAAGTCGGGTCTGGCGGTGATGGCTCATCTGCTCGACGACAGCGACGTGACCGGTGGACCCTTCGACGTGGTTGGCGTGTTCTATGACCGGGAGGAGGGCCCCGCCACCGACAACGGTTTGGAGCCGACGCTCGACGCCTTCCCCTGGCTGGGCGAGGCCGATTTCGCCGTGGTGATGGAGCCCACCGATCTCGAGTTGCAACTGGGGTGCCAGGGGGTGCTCAATGCCACGGTGACGTTCAGCGGGCGGTCGGCGCACAGCGCCCGGCCCTGGCTGGGGGAGAACGCCGTGACCAAAGCGGGGGAGTGGCTTGCCATGCTCCACCACCGGGCACCAGAGCCGTTCCTCGTCTCAGGGCTGGAGTACCTGGAGGTGTTTTCGGTTACGACTGCCCACGGCGGGATTGCCCGCAACGTGATACCACCCTCGTTCGAGATCAACCTCAACCACCGCTTCCCACCTTGCTTCACGGTGGAGGAGGCGGAGCATCGGCTACGTGAGATAGCCAAGCCGGCCGATGCCGTCGTCGTGCTCGACCGAGCGCCGGCGGCGCCGGTACCAGAAGGGCACCCGTTGCTCGATCTGCTGGAGCGCGCCACAGGTGCTCCCCGCACCCCAAAACAGGCATGGACCGACGTTGCCCGGTTGACCGCCCGGGGAATCCCCGCGGTCAACTTCGGACCCGGCGAGGTGGCGCAGGCCCACCAGGCGACTGAGAGCGTCGCCGCTGCCAACCTCGACCTCGCCATGGCGGCGATGAAGCGGTTCCTCACCGGGGGCTGACGGGCGATCTACGCACGAGAGGCCGGTCATCCCATCGCTTGGCGGTACACCTCGAGGTAGCGGTCGGCGGCGGCATCCCAGGACCAGTCGTGCTCCATCCCGCGGCGCTGCATCGCCCGCCAGGTAGATCGATCCCGCTTGGAAACGCGGACAGCGCGGCGGATCGACTTGGAAAGCTCCTCGACGATGGGGAGCCGGAAGCCAAACCCCATCCCGCCGTCCGGGTCTTCGTCCAGGTCGACGACGGTGTCGTTGAGTCCCCCGGTGAGATGGACCACCGGCGGGCAGCCGTAGCGCATGGCGTACATCTGACCGATCCCGCAAGGTTCGAACAGTGAGGGCATCAGATAGGCGTCGGCACCGCCGTACACCAGGCGGGCCAGTTGCTCGTCGTAGGGAAGGTGGCGGATCGCTCCGGGGTGGCGCGCCGACCAGCCGTCCACCAGCGGATCGAGTTCCCCGTTGCCCACCAGCACGAGCCGCACCCCCTCGTCGCACAGCCGGTCGATCGTCGGGTCGAGCAGGTCGATCCCCTTCTGTGCCGACATCCGTCCGACGTTGCCGAGGAGGAAGCCGTCATCTAGCCCGGCGAGGTCGAGCAATGTCTCCCGGTTCCCCTTCCTCTTCCATACCCTGCCAGCGCCGTAGGTAGTGGGTAGAGACGGATCGGTGATCGGGTCCCACACCGCGGTGTCGATCCCGTTGAGGATCCCGGCTACAGGGTGGGGCAGCGAGCGGATCACCCCATCGAGACCTCCGGACACCGCCGAATCCCAGTAGAGCTGAGCAGCGAACCCCGGGCTGACCGTGGTCACCCGGTCGGCGCCGACGATCCCCGCCTTCAGGTAGTGCGCCGAGCCCCACCATTCCAAGGCACCTTGGGGGATGACGTGCTCCAGCCCGACACCAAGGAGGATGGCGCTCTCCACGAGTGGGCCCATGACGGCGTAACCGGCGTTGTGGATGGTGATCACCGATGGGACCGGCGAGAGCATGCAGGCTGGGCCGGGGTGCCCGTCGTGGACGTGGAGGAGGTCCCAGGTTCCCGACATGGCCACTACGGCGCGGGAGAAACGACCCCACCTCCACCACTCGTCGGCATAACCCGTACCCGGGACCGGCCCGTAGATCCCCTGGCGGTCGAACGCCGGCGGGTCGTCCACCAGGAACACCGAGACCTCGCCCTGCTGGTGGTGATAGACGAGTTGGGCCGGCCCGGCTGGTCCGATCGGCTCCCCGAGGTCCCGAAGGTGGCGGTAACGGGGCATCGCCACCCCCACCTCGACACCCCGGCCGGCAAGTGCCGAAGCCAGCCCTGCCACCGCCTCGCCCAGTCCACCGGTTCGAGCCAGAGGCGACATCTCGGCGGCGGCGAGGAGGACTTTCATTGGTTGTCGGGTCCGGCCGCTGGTGGGAGTGACATCGTCTCGGAAGCTAATGCTGGACGGCAGACGGCAGACGGCAGACGGCAGGCAGATCCTCTGCCCGGCGAGAGAGCTCGGGAGAGTGCCAACATCGAGCTTCAGCAGCTCGATTGCGGAGGTCGAGGTGAGGGCAGCCATTGTCAGCGAGGTGGGGGTTCCACCGCGGGTGGGGGAGGTCGAGGAGCCGGTGGCGGGGGAGGGGAAGGCCCTGGTGGAGGTGTCGGCGGCGGCGCTCAACCCGATCGAGCTGCGGGTGGCCGCCGGTCGGATGCCGCAGCAACCGCAGGTTCCATACGTCCCCGGTTTGGAGGGCACCGGCACCGTGGTGCGCTCATCCCAACTCGCTCCGGGGACGCGGGTGCGGTTCGAGGGCGACCTGCCCGGTTCAGGCGTCAACGGCGTCCTCGCCGAGATAGCGGCTGTTGATGAAGAGACCCTTGTCGAGCTGCCGGACAATGTCCCTGATTCCCTGGCGGCGGCGGCGGGCGTGGTGGGCGTCACCGCCCGCCTCGCCCTGCAACGCGCCGGGTTCGTCCCGGACGAGCGGGTCGCCGTGCTCGGAGCGACCGGAGGGGTTGGTCAGATGGCGGTGCAACTGGCCCGGGTGGGGGGCGCGTCCGTGGTGGTGGCTGTCGGCCGCGATGCCGGCGCCCTCGAGTTGGTGGCCGGTCTGGGCGGCGTCCCGGTGACCCTCGATGGCGACCTCGCCCAGAGCCTCATGGAAGCCGCCGGTGGGCGCATCGACGTGGTTGTGGACATGCTGTGGGGGGCACCGGCCATGGCTGCGATATCGGTCCTCGCCCACCACGGCCGCTTGATCAACGTGGGGAACGCCGCGGGCACCGACGTCGAATTGCCGCTGGGCTCGATGCGTCAATACCGGAGTGCGGTTATCGGACTCTCATCGGGTTGGACCGACATCACCGACAAGGTCGCCGCTTACCGCGATGTCCTGACGGGTCTCGAGGCGGGCGAATTGCGCGTCGAGCACGAGGTGTTCCCGCTGGACCAGGTCGAGGCGGCTTGGGAGAGGCAGGCGTCGTTTCCGCATGGCAGGATCGTCATCGCCATCCGCTGAGCGCCGACTGCATCAACGGTTGCGTCGGCCGAAGTAGCCGACGATCAGCACCAACGGGATCGCCACCAGCAACAGCGATGGCCTGACCACGGCGACGCCGAGGACGACAACCAGCACCACGGCCACCCAGGGGCGGACCGCGGTCAGCACCGGCCAGGCGAACCAGATGGCCCCGAGCATCGCGCCGGCCCGCGCCACCAATCCGCCGGTCACCTGAGACTCGACCGGCACGCCGGGCCACAGGAAAACGGCCAGACCACCGATGACGAGAACCAGGGCGACAACACCCAATGCCGGCCGGAGAGAGGGCCGACTGACCGGTTCGTCGGGCGGGCTCAATCGGAAGTAACTCGTTGCCGTGCCCGGTAGGCACGGGCGTTGACCAGGTTGCCGCAGGGATTGGCGGCGCACCAGTGACGCGACCGGTTCTTGCTGTGGTCGTAGAACAGCCAGGCGCACTCGTCGTTGCGGCACGCCTTCATCCGCTCCCAACTGCCGTCGGCGGCGGCCGTGGCCAGGATGGCGAGGAGGGTGCCAAGCGCACCATCGAGCCCCTCCCCCAGGGGCCCAAGGGTGGCGTGTCCGTTTGAGTCGATACGGAGCCCGATCGGGGCCGAGCTCGCTTCCCGGTCCAGGGCAGCCAGCGTCTCGGGGTGGGGATCGGCGCCGTCGTTGACCCGACCGAGTTCGCGCACCGCCTCGCGCAACGAAACAGTCCTGGCCAAATCGAGTGGGGTCAACCCGACCCCCTCATCCAGGAGCCCCCGACCGACCATCCATTCGGATAACTGCTCGGGCGTCTCCCAGTCGTCCCTATCCTCCACGACGTCGAGCGTGTTGACGAACTGTTCGAGCAACTCGAGCCGACCGGGGGCGGGCTCACTCATCTTTCATCCTCTGGGTCAAGCTTGTCCCGAAACCGGGACGTCAGCTTCTCACAACTCGGCGGCGGTTTCGCCGTGTCGGGCCATCCGATTCCTCGCCGGCCTTGGTCGCCAGATCCCCCGAAAGCCGCAGAGACATTGGTAGGCGACCTCGAACCCGTTGCTCGTGTGGTGCAAAGACTCGATGGCGTCGGTTCCCAGAAGCACACGCGAACGGTGAAATGGGCAGTACGGAGCGAACATCAGGCTCTCCTCTCGCCGCGACGGTGACGGCGAACCCGCCGCACCAGTCGGTCCTTCTCGGCGACTTCCCGGAACGAGTCGGTCAGCGCCTTGGCCATTTCCAGCGTCAGGTACTGCATCTCTTCCTCCTCTACCGGTCAGAACCCCGCAGGGCCCGGTCCAGTTGCATCAGTGTCAATGGCAGTATGCCACTGATCTCATAAGGAGTCAAGCAGTTTGAGTCCTGACGGTCCGAGGATTGGCTTCCGCCTTCCGTCTTCCGTCTTCCGTCTTACACTCGACCGCCATGCCCATCGAGATAGACATCGCCCACGTCGCCCGACTGGCCCGGATCGACCTCGACGAGGAATCGCTGCAGCGTTACGCCGAGCAGTTGGGCGTGATACTGGACCATGCAGCCAGAGTGCAGGCGCTGGCCACCGATGGCGTCGAGCCGACGGCGCACCCTCTACCGATGATCAACAGCTTCCGTTCTGACGAAGTGGCCGAGCCGCTCGACCACGACGAGGTTCTCGCCGCCGCACCCGACCGCGAGGACCGTTTCTTCCGGGTCCCGCCCGCCCTGGGAACACCGTGACCGACTCGCCGGCCGACCTCACCCTGGCCGAGGCAGGCAGGGCGTTGCGGTCGGGCGGACTCACGGCCGCCGAACTGCTCGAATCCGTCCTGACCCGCGCCACCCTCACCGAGGCCCAACTTCACTGCTATCTCCGCATCGACCACCGTGGGGCGCGGAGCGCCGCCGAAGACGCCGACCGGGCGCTGGCGGCGGGGAAGACCGCGGTCCGCTCCACGGGATCCCGGTGGTGCTCAAGGACAACATGTGCACCCGAGGGGTGGAGACGACCTGCGGTTCCCAGATACTCGCCGGGTACCTGCCGCCATATGACGCCACGGTGGTCACCCGCCTTCACCAGCAGGGCGCGGTGATCACCGGCAAGGCGAACCTCGACGAGTTCGCCATGGGCTCGTCCACCGAGAATTCCGCATACGGGCCGACCCGCAACCCATGGGACCCCGAGCGGGTTCCTGGTGGGTCGTCGGGTGGGGCGGCGGCGGCGGTGGCAGTTGGTTCAGCGATCGTCGGGCTCGGCTCCGACACGGGGGGCTCGATCCGTCAGCCGGCTTCGCTCTGCGGTGTCGTCGGGATGAAGCCGACATACGGGTTAGTGAGCCGTTACGGGTTGGTCGCCTTCGCTTCCTCGCTCGACCAGATCGGCCCCATCACGCGCACTGTCGAGGACGCCGCCCTTCTTCTCGAGGGCATCTGGGGTCACGACCCGGCCGACGCCACCAGCTACCGCGGTGACCCTCCGAGCATCGCCGGGATGGTCGAAGCCGGGGTCGAAGGGCTCCGTATCGGGGTGGTCACCGAGTTGTCACGGGAAGGCATCGACCCCGAGGTCGCCGAATCGTTCAACGCCACCCTCTCCGGTCTGGAGTCCGCCGGGGCCGTCATCGACGAGGTCTCGCTGCCGACCACGGCCGAGGCGGTGAGCATCTACTACCTGATCGCCCCCGCCGAGGCTTCGTCCAACCTCGCCCGCTTCGACGGGGTGCGGTACGGGTTGCGGGTCGATGGGGCTACGGCCGAGCAGATGATGGCGCGCACCAGGGCGGAGGGGTTCGGGCCGGAGGTGACCAGGCGGGTCCTCCTCGGAACCTATGCCCTCTCCGCCGGCTATTACGACGCCTTCTATGGTCAGGCGCAGCGGGCGAGGACACTGCTGATCGACGAGTTCGGGGACGCATACGGCCGGTTCGATGCGCTCGTATCGCCCACCTCGCCCACCACCGCCTTTCCGCTGGGCGCCAAGACCCAGGACCCGCTCACCATGTACATGAGCGATGTCTGCACCATCCCATCCAATCTGGCAGGGCATCCCGCCATATCGGTCCCGTCGGGTGTCGACGCCAACGGGCTTCCCATCGGTTTCCAGGTGATGGCCCCGGCACTGGGTGAGGCTGTGCTATTCCGTGTTGCCGGTGAGGTGGAGCGGATAGCGGGTGTCATGGGCCGTCCGGTCGTGGAAGCGGTGGCGTCGTGACCTGGGAAACGGTCATCGGGGTGGAGACCCACGTGGAGCTGGCAACTGCGTCGAAGATGTTCTGCGGGTGCAGAGTCCGATTCGGCGCCCCGCCCAACAGCGACGTGTGCCCGGTCTGTCTCGGGCTCCCCGGAGCATTGCCGGTCCCCAACGAGCGGGCCATCGAGCTACTGGTGGCGATCGGGCTTGCGCTGGGGAGCGAGATCGTCCCCCGCTCGATGTTCCATCGCAAGAACTACTTCTACGCCGACATGCCAAAGAACTTTCAGATCTCGCAATACGACGTACCGGTGTGCCGGGGCGGCCATCTCGAGGTCGAAATGGATGGCACCTCCACAAGTGTCCAGATCCACCGTGCGCACATGGAAGAGGACACTGGGAAGAGCATCCACGTCGGCGCCGGCGGTCGTATCCACGCCGCCGGAAGCACTCTCCTCGACTTCAACCGGGCCGGCGTGCCGCTCGCCGAGATCGTGTCCGAGCCGGACATCAAGTCGCCCGGCATGGCACGCGCCTACGCCCAACAGCTCCGATCGCTGGTGCTGGCGGTCGGCGCCTCTGACGCCAGGCTCGAGGAGGGGAGCATCCGGTTTGACGCCAACGTCTCGCTGCGTCCGGAGGGGAGCGACGTCCTCGGCACCAAGGTCGAGGTGAAGAACATGAACTCGTTCCGCTCGCTGGAGCGGGCGCTCGAATATGAGATCGAGCGTCAGCGCGAGATGCTCGACTCCGGGGTCGTGGTCGTCCAAGAGACCCGCCATTGGGACGAGGAAGCTGGAGTCACCCATGGGATGCGGAGCAAGGAGGAGTCCTCCGACTACCGCTATTTCCCCGAGCCCGACCTCGTCCCCGTGGTGGTGGACGACGAATGGAAGGGAAGGGCTGCGGAGACGCTTCCGGAGCTGCCTGCCGCCCGACTGCTCCGCTACCGCGAGCTGGGTGTGGAGCCGCAGGTGGCGGCGGCGTTGTCAGTTTCCACCGACGGGTTGGCGGACCTGTTCGATGCTTCGACCGTCCAGGGCGCAGACCCGCGGATGACGGCCAACTGGTTGACCGGCGACGTCAGAGCGCACCTACGGCGCGATGGCGGAGACCTGGCGGAGATCGGGCTGGATGCCGGGGCGCTCGCCGAGCTCAGCACGCTCGTCGCTGGGGGAAGGCTCTCCGCATCCGCCGCCAAGGAGGTGCTCGTCGGGGTCATGTCCGGGGAGGGTCGCCCCGAGGAGGTCGCGATCAGCCGGGACCTCCTCCAGGTGAGCGACCGCTCCGAGATCGAGACCCAGGTGACAGAGGTCTTGGCAGGTCACCCCGACGAGGTTGCCCGGGCGCGGGACGGTGAGGAGAAGCTGATCGGGTTCCTGGTGGGTCGGGTGATGCAGGCCTCCAGGGGCAAGGCCGACCCGCGCCTAGTGACCGAGTTGGTGCGCGCCCATATCGCCTAGGCCGGTCATCTTCGATTGCGATGGCGTGCTTGTCGACTCCGAGGACCTGGCGTGGCAGGCGTGGCGCCAAGTGCTCGCCCCGAATGGCGTCGAGTTGACCGCCGAGGACGAGCATGCTCTCACCGGCCGGACCGACTCGGACGTCTACCGGCTCGTTGCCGGGCGCGGGTCGCTCGATGGCGAGGAGGCGACGCTGGGTCGTGTCGGTGACGTGCTCGACGAGTTGTTCGCCGACCTCACCGTCTATGACGACGCCTTGGACACGGCCGAGCATTTGGCCGGACTGGGCGTGCCGCTGGCCGTGGCCTCATCTTCGCGGCGACGCCGCCTTGACCGCACCCTCTCCGTCACCGGGCTCGACCGTCTGTTCCCGGTAACCGTCGCCGGCGACGAGGTGGATGAGGCCAAGCCGGCACCCGACATCTTCCTCGAGGCGGCTCGACGGCTCGGTACGCACCCCGAGACCTGCTTTGTCGTCGAGGACACCCCCGCCGGGGTCGCCGCGGCTCGGGCGGCCGGGATGACCGTGGTGGCGGTGCTCAGGGACCGCTACAAGCCGGAGGACCTCCAGGCGGCCGATCGCGTGGTGCCTGCGCTAATCCCTGCTTGTGTCATGTGACAGCCGAAGTCTGGGGGGGAGGTAGCGTGACCCTGTGACCGCCCCGCCATCGCAGCGCTGGAGCCCCAACACAAAGCGAATCGTCATCATCTCGATGGTCCTCGCCCTTCTGGCGGTCGTGTGGCTGGCGCGGCCCGTCATCGCACCACTCGTTCTCGGCTCGCTCATCGCATTCATCGTGGCCCCCTTGGTGAAGCTGCTCCACGAGCGGGTCCACTTCCCGATGTGGCTGGCGGTGGTTGTCAGCTACGTCACCTTGGTGGTGCTGCTGGTCCTCATCTTCGCCGTCGGGATCCCCGCCTTCGCATCGTCATTCGCCTCGATCGACTGGGTGGCGTTGCTCGAGGACCTGTCTGCTTGGGCGCTCGAGACGCTGAACAACATGCGTCAGCTCGACCTGTTCGGGATGAACATCAACCTGGCGACGATGGTCGACCCGATCATCGAAGCCCTCGAGGGCACCGGGGGCGGGGGCGGCGGTGGCGGCATTTCGGTCCCGGTCGACTTCCTGGGAAACATGCTCGGTGGCGCCCTCAGTGCCACGTTCGGGATACTGGGGTTCCTGGTCGGTGCCATTGCTTTCCTCTTTCTCACCATCGCCATCGCCCTCTACATGACTTCCGCTGGGCCCAGGCTCGTTTCAGGTTTGGACGACCTGTTCCCCCCACCGCACGACGTGGAGCCGAGGTTGTTGGGGAGGCGGGTCAAGAAGGTCTGGACCCAGTACCTGCTGGGTCAGGCGGCGGTGGCGGCGGCGGTGGGCCTGTTGACCGGGCTTGGGGCTGTGGGCCGCGGGGATCCCGGGAGCCCTCTTCCTCGGCGTGCTCATGTTCTTCTTCGATTTCATCCCGACCTTCGGGCCGATAATCGCTGCAGTTCCCGGGGTGATCGTTGCGATCACCCAGGGCTCGACCTGGATCCCGCTCCCCAATTGGATCATTGCGCTGATCGTGATCGGGATCTACATGGTGATGCAGCAGGTAGAGGGCATCCTCCTGGTGCCCAAGGTTCAGGGGCGGGCCGTCTCACTGCCGCCACTGGTCGTGCTGATAAGCGTCGTGGCCATGTTCGGGGCCTTCGGCGTCCTCGGCGGGTTGCTCGCCGTCCCCCTCGTGGCAACGGGAAGAGAGGTGGCGCGATTCCTCTGGTCCCGGCTCTGGGACCTCGAACCCTTCCCTTTGGAGGTGGCTGCCATGGAGGCCGACATGCTGGCCGCAGCGGAGCCGCCACCGCCACCGGAGGAACCTTCGATTCCCCCTCAGCCGACCATCGCCGTCATTCGCGAAGAGTGATCGCCTCGGCAACGAGCGAAGCAACAACCCCGGCGCACCCCCACGAAAGCGTGTAGCCGGCACCGCCGTGCCCGTAGTTGTGGACGACGGTCGACCCGTCGTTCCGGGTGACCGACTCGACCCTCACCGTCTCCCTGACCGGGCGGAAACCGATCTTGATGTCGAGCACGACGGCGTCGCGCAGCATCGGCTCCAGCCGGGCGCACTTGTCGATGATTTGTGCGGTGACCTCATCGTCGGGTGCCGATCCTGGGGGCACAGAGGGGTTGGCGGTCCCGCCGAGCACGCAGTCCTCCCCCCGAGGGATGATGTAGAGCGGAGCGCCGGGGCCGTGCTCCACCATCAGACCCACCTTGATCCCGGGGTTGGCGACAACCACCACCTGACCCGATGTCGGGATCACGGACTTGTCGTCCCCGGCAAGCCGTCCCGCCTCCCACCCGGCGCAGTTGACCACGACGGGTGCATCTGGCAGACGTTTGAGCGGCTGCTCGAGCAACTCGACGCTTCCCCCGAGTTCGGTGAGGCGTTGTTGCAGCCACCCCAGGTAGACCGGGGTACGCACCATGGGCACATCGAAGACCCACCCGTGCCCGAACCCCGATAGCAGCTCATCGGAACGGGCATAGCGCAGACCGGGCACGGCGGGAGCCCACCAGGGGTCGGCCACCAGCCCCTCGTGGTAGCTCGAGGAAGGTCTGCCGCCTCACCCCGCTCGCCGGATCTTCGGCGGCGAGCCGGTCGAAAACCTTCCGGGTTGTCTGGGCCCATCCCAGAACCAGGTGCTGGGCGCGGCCAGGTACGGGTACCACATGGCTGCTGCCGCCGAGGACGTTGTCCTCTCGGTGGGGACGGCGGCGACGACTTCGGCAGCGAAGCCGGCCTCGAGCAGCCTTATGGCGCAGGTCAGCCCGGAAACCCCGGCGCCCACCACGACGACGTCGCTCAAGCCGAGCTCAGGGAACGACCAGAAGCTGGCAGGGTGCGTAATGGGCCAGCCGGTCGGCGACAGACCCCATGACGAATCGCTCGATCAACCCGGCGCCGCGCCTTCCGATGATCAGCAGGTCGGCGCTGTTCTCCTCGCAGAAGGAGATGATCGACGCCGGCCGGGTCGCCAAGCTCGGTGGTCGACTCGTGGTCCACGCCGGTGAGGTCCACCGCCATGATCGTGGCGTCGAGTACCTCGCCCTGCGCCTTCGATCAGAGCGTCGGAGACGGCTTCGGGGGGTGGCGGTGCGCCGCCAACTCCCCACCATCCTTCGGGGGGCCGCACGACGGTGAGGAAGTGAGCAGCGCCTTGACCCGGCGCGGGCGATTCCTGCCGCCACACCGGCGGCATGGATGCTCTGCTCCGACCCGTCCGTGGCCACCACCATCATCCTTGGGACGAAATCGCTGACCGTGTCGCTCGAGTCGTTCATGAGCACAATCTAAAGGGGAAGGATGTTCTCCGCCTTGTCGCACCGCCTCGTCGCCAGCAACAATGCCGGCGCCATGGATGTCACTCGACCGATAGTGGTGGTCGCCGAGACGATTGCACCGGCGGGCGTCGCCGCTCTCGAAGAGCAATGCGTCGTCGACCTCGCCGTCGGTGTGACCCGAGACGAGCTGATGGAACGGCTCGGGCGCGCCCGGGGGCTGGTGGTCCGCTCCGCCACCAAGGTCGATGCCGAGCTGATCGCGGCGGCACCGGGTCTCGCCGTGATCGGCCGGGCCGGGATCGGGGTGGACAACATCGACCTGGAGGCGGCGACCCGAGCCGGGGTGCTGGTGGTCAACGCACCCGCAGCCAACGTGATCTCCGCCGCCGAGCACACCATGGCGCTGCTGCTCGCCCAGGCGCGCCACCTTCCACAGGCGGATGCCACCCTTCGCTCGGGTCTGGGACCGGATCGGGTTCGAGGGTGTCGAGTTCCACGGCAAGACGCTCGGGATCGTCGGGCTGGGCCGGGTCGGCACCCTCGTGGCGCAGCGGGCCCTCGCCTTCGGTATGCGGCTGATCGCCTACGACCCCTTCGTCGGCGCGGATCGGGCCCGCCGGCTCGGCGTCGATCTGCATCGACGACCTCGGCGACCTACTGTCCAGGCCGACGTGATCACGCATCCACCTCCCCAGGACAAGGACACCGAGGGGCTGATCGGCGCCGCGGCCATGGAGGAATGCGCCAAGGAGTCCGCATCGTCAACACGTCGCGCGGCGGGATCGTCGACGAGGAGGCTTTCGCCGGCGGCGGTCGCTCGGGGAGGGTCGCCGGGGCGGCGCTCGACGTCTTCACCACGAGCCGCTCACGAGAAGCCCGCTGTTCGGCTGCCCCAGGTGGTTCTCACCCCCCATCTCGGCGCCTCCACTGTCGAAGCGCAGGACAAGGCGGGGGTCGACGTCGCCCGCTCCGTCGCCGCCGCTCTCAGTGGCGAACTGGTGCTGAGCGCGGTCAACGTCGACCTCGGGCCCGAAGTGGCGAGGAGGTGCGCACCTTCCTTCCCCTGGCCGAGAGTCTGGGCGGCGTGTTCGTCGCCCTGGCACATGGGCTCCCAGATGAGGTCACGGTTCGGGCCGAGGGTCGGGTGGCCGAGCACGCCGTCCGCCCTTTGGTGCTGGCGGCGCTCAAGGGCGCCCTCACCGCGGTGAGCACCGTCCCGGTCACCTTCGTCAACGCCTGCCCCTCTGCCGCAGAGCGGGGTATCCCGTGGTCGAGGAGGCCGTCCTCGAGGCGCAGGACTTCGTTTCTTGGTTCGCTTCTCCGGCGCGCGGGCGGACGGCTCATCTCGGTCGCCGGGACCCTCGGCCGCAAGGGCGCGATCCTCGTCGAGATCCTCGACCACGAGGTCGAGCTGCCGCTTCTCGGCGCACATGCTGGTGCTCCGCAACGCCGACGTCCCCGGCATGATCGGTCGGGTCGGCACCTACCTCGGCGGGTTCGGGGTCAACATCGCCAACATGGTGGTGGGCCGTCCCCGGAGACCGGTGAGCCGCCGATGATGGGGCTCAACCTCGACCAGGCGCTCAGCGACGAGCAGGTCGACGGTCTGCTCGACATCGACGGGATCGAAGAGGCAGTATCCGTCGCCCTGCCGGAGTGAACCGGCCTCCCACGGGGGAGCCGGATTCGGCCCGCTTCCCTGTGCCGGACAGTCTGGCTGATGCCGCCATAAGTGACGGACGGGGGGACTGGCTCGAGCGGCTGCCGGGTCTCGTGGAGATGCTGGCGCAGAGGTGGTCGCTCCGGGTTGGGCCGCCTTTCCAGCCTGGCGGGTTCACGGCATGGGTCGCTCCTGTCGAAGACTACGGCGGGCTCCCCTTGGTGCTCAAGGTCATGTGGCGGCATTTCGAAGCCGAGCACGAGGCGGAGGGGCTCACCATCTGGGCGGGGGATGGGGCGGTCATGCTCAGGGAGGCAGCTGAAATCGATACCGAGACGATGGCTTTGCTGCTGGAGCGCTGTTCGCCGGGAACGCCCTCTCTCGGTCGCACCCGACGAAGAGCAGGACCGGGTGATCGCCGGGCTTCTCGTCAGGCTGTGGCGGAAGCCGCCGGCCGGTCATCGTCTCCGACCGCTCGCCGAGATGTGCAGGCAGTGGGCTGACGAGTTCGAGCGGGTCGCAGATCGATCCACGGTCGCCCCAGGCCTCATCGCCAGGGCCATGACCCTGTTCCGCACGTTGCCCGACTCCGCCGAGCGGCATGTGATGCTCTGCACCGATTTGCATGCCGACAACGTCCTCGCTGCCGAGCGAGAGCCATGGCTGGTGATCGACCCCAAGCCGTACGTCGGCGACCCCGGATACGACATCCTCCAATACTTGATCAACTGCAGGGATCGTCTCCGGGCCGACCCAGACGCGCTTCTCGGCACGATGACTGCGCTCACTGACCTTGACCCTGTGCGTTCCCGGCTGTGGCTGTTCGCCAGGTGCGTCCAAGAGTCCGTCAGGATGCCCTGGCTCGCCGAGGTGGCTCGGAAGCTGGAGCCGCCCGTTTCCTGACCCGGTGTGCTTAGCCTCGTAGGGGTGCGCCGCTTGATCGCTTCGTGGTTCGGGTCCGGATTGATGCTGCGCCGGTGGCGAGGGTCTGACGCCGGGTCGGGAACGCTGGCCGCGGCAATCACCTTCCCCTTCCTGCTGGCGGTCTCGCTCCTCGGTTGGGAGGCCCAACTCGCAACCGCCATCGGCCTCGCCACGCTGGCGGTTTGGTCGAGCCACGTCGTCGCAGCGGAGTCGGGTGACCCGGGTTGGGTGGTGGTGGACGAGGTCGCCGGGCTGGCGGTGGCGATGATTGGCTTGCGGCCGATCCCGGCGATCGTGGCATTCGTCGTGTTCCGGCTCGCCGACATCCAGAAGCGCTGGTTCCCCGGCGTGTACGCCGCAGAGTCGCTTCCCGGGGGTTGGGGAGTCATGGCCGACGACCTGATCGCCGGCCTCTACGGGCTCGGGGCGGGTTGGGCTGTGCAGGCTGGGCTGGGGTGGTGAGCCGGGATACCTCCTGATCCGGGCGTCCTACCCTCCCGTCCATGCAACCAACCGACATCGCCCATCTCGCCTTGCCCTCCGACCCACGGCTCCACCCCGACGGAAAGCGTGTGGCATTCACCGTCAACCGTCCCGATCTCGAGGAGGACCGCTACAACCGGTCGATCTGGCTGGCCTCGGCCGAAGGCGGCGACGTCAAGTCCTTCACATCGGGACCGGGTGACAGCTCGCCTCGTTGGTCACCTGACGGTTCCCGCCTCGCCTTCCTCAGGACCGGCCCCGAAAAAGACGCCCAGACCCAGGTGGCGGTCATGCCGGTCGATGGTGGTGAGGCCGAAGTGCTCACATCGTTCGATCGGGGTGCGGAAAGCATCGAGTGGTCGCCCGATGGGCGCTGGCTGGTGGCGGTGGCCGTGACATGGGAAGACGACTGGTCCGACCTGGATGACGACGAACGCTCCAGAAAGCCGCGTCGTATCGCCACTTTCCCATACCGGTTCGACGGGATGGGCTGGCTCCACGACCGGCGCCGACACCTCTGGTTGGTCGACCCGACCGGGGCCGAGGAGCCACGTTGTCTGACCCCGGGTGAATGGGACGAGACCGACCCGGCATGGCGCCCCGATTCGGGAGCCATCGCATTCCTCTCCGATCGCAGCGACCGGCGGGGCCTCGAGCCCGGGGTCGACGTCATGGAGGTGGATGTCCGGGGCGACGAGACCACGACCATCGCGCCGCGGGGTAACTGGATCAGCATCGCCTACCGCCCCGACGGTGTGCTCCATCTGATCGGGGATCCTGATCCTGCCGGGTGGCCGGCGATCAGCGCAGCGTGGCGGGTTGAATCGGACGGCGGGCTGACGGACCTCACCGGGCACCTTGATCGGAGCGTCGACCCCTTCCAGGTCTCGCCCTCTCCCGCAGGCCCGCAATGGGTGGACGGTGGGTTCGTCACCCTGATCGAGGAGCGGGGCCAGGTGAGGGTGATCCGGGTCGGCGACGAGGGGGCCGTCGAAGAGGTTGTCGGAGGAGATCGTGTGGTGACCGGAGCAAGCCCCTCACCTGACGGGTCGGTGGTCGCCTTCGTGGCCACCGAACCCACCGACCCCGGCGACGTCTGGCTCAATGTCGGCGGGGAGGAGCGTCGCCTGACTGATCTCAACGCCGCATTCCGTGATGCGGTGGATCTCGTGACCCCAAACCACTTCGAGGTCCGCACCGATGATGTCGTGCTCGACGTATGGACCTATCTACCGCCAGGCGACGACCCGGTGCCCATCCTGCTCAACATCCACGGAGGTCCCGCAAGCGCATACGGCTGGACTTTCTTCGACGAGTTCCAGGTCGGCGTCGGCGCCGGGTATGGCGTGGTGGCAACCAACCCGCGTGGTTCGAGCGGCTCGGGAGCCGACCACCTCAAGGCGGTCGTGGGAAAGGGATGGGGGACCGTTGACCTGGCCGACATCAACGCCGCGGTCGATGCCGCCCTGGAGAGGGAACCCCGGCTCGACCGGCAAAGGATGGGCGTCATGGGTGGTTCCTACGGCGGGTTCCTCACCGCCTGGCTCACCGCCAACGACCAGCGGTGGGCGTCGGCAATCGTCGAGCGAGGAGCTTTGGCGGCCAACTCCTTCGCCGGGACATCCGACATCGCCGAGACCTTCTCGCTCGCCTATTACGAGGCGTCGCCGCCCGAGGCCTGGGACGTGCTCTGGGAGAAGAGTCCCCTGGCCAAGGCCCATCAGGTGACCACCCCCACCCTGATCATCCACTCCGAGAACGACTTCCGCTGCCCGATCGAGCAGGCCGAGCAGTACTTCCTGGCGCTGCTGCGCGCCGGCACACCGGTAGAGATGCTCCGTTTCCCCGGCGAAGGCCACGAGATGAGTCGGTCGGGCAAGCCCCGCCACCGACAGGAGCGCTTCGAAGCCATCCTCGACTGGCACGCCAGGTACTTGCTCCCCGCTGGGAAGCCGACCAAGAGCGAGTAGTTGCGCAACGCCGGACGACCAGCCGGATTGGCTGCCGTCTGCCGTCTGCCGTCTTGGGTCTGCCAAACTGATCGGCATGGAAGCTTCGAATTGGATCTGGGTGGACGGTCGTCTCGTCCCTTGGGAGGAGGCCAACACCCACGTCGTGGTGCACGGTCTCCACTACGGGACCGGCGTGTTCGAGGGCATCCGCGCCTATCAGACCGACGAGGGGACCTCGGTCTTCCGGCTCACCGATCACATGGTGCGCCTGCATCGGTCGGCGGCTGCGTACGGGATCCCGTTGAGCTGGTCGGTGGAGGCGCTCTGTGCCGCCACCAAGGAGGTCGTCGCCGCCAATGAGCTCGAGGCCTGTTACATCAGGCCGATCGTCTTCTACGGGAGCGGCTCGATGGGGCTCAACCCCGACGGGAACGAGGTCCGCGCCGTGATCGCGTGCTGGCGATGGGGGACCTATCTCGGCGAGGAGGGGGTTGCCAACGGGATCCGGGCTCGCATCTCGAGTTGGCGCCGGATCGACTCCCAGAGCCTCATCCCCGACGCAAAGGGGAGCGGCGGATATCTCAACAGCATCCTGGCGAAGCAGGAAGCGGCGCGGACCGGATACGACGAAGCAATCATGCTCACCCGCGATGGGACTGTCTCCGAGGGGAGCGGGGAGAACCTGTTTGCGGTGCGTGATGGGATTGTGCTGACCCCGGGCGTGGGCTCCGGGGTGCTCGACGGGATCACCCGCCGCAGCGTCATGGCGCTGCTCGCCGATCAGGGTCATGAGGTACGCGAGACGACTCTGCAACGCAGCGACCTCTACCACGCCGACGAGGTGTTCCTCACCGGTACCGCCGCCGAGGTCACCCCGGTACGCGAGATCGACGACCGCCCGGTCGGGGAGGGCAAGCCCGGCTCGGTGACGCGTACCGCTCAGGATCTATATCGCTCGGCGGTGACCGGGCAGCTGCCGGCTTTCCGCCACTGGCTAGACCCGGTCTGATCGTGGCCCAGGAGCCGAACATCGAGCTAGACGGCTCAGTCCTGGCCCGCAAGGATCTCCCGCCGGCGCCGACGCGCCGCTGGTCGCCACACCGACCGGGGGAGTTGCGCGCTCCCGAAGAGGTTCCGTGGGGTGGGGCGTTCGGACGGCCCGGACCCGATACCGGTTGGGTCCTGCGTCTGGTCCATCTCGCCGAATTCGACCGGGGAGACCGGCCGGACGAGTTGGAGCAGGTCGTGGCCAACATGGCTGCCGCCCGGGCATCCCTCTACGGGCGGGCGCCGGTTCCCCAGGACATCGAGGTGGCGGTCGTGCTACTTGGGCTGCGCCCGCACAAACTCCCTCCCGACCTGGCCGATCGGCTCGCTCTCGAGCGGCGCAAGTGGCTCGATGCCGCCGCTCACGAAAAAATCGGGGGTACTGCGTTCATCGCCTCGATAGATCCTGATCTGATGCGCTCCACCCCCGAAGAGGTGGTGGACCACTTCCGTGCGCAACTGACCTCGTGAAGATCGTCCGCATCCGGGCAGGCGACGACCTGACCTACGGGCTGGCCGACACCGACGGGGTCACCGTCTACGAGGGCTCGCCCTTTGTGGCATGGGAGCCCACCGAGCGTGTCGTCCCATGGGACAGCGTCCAGCTTCTGGCACCGGTGATCCCCACCAAGGTGATTGCTGTCGGGCGCAACTACGTGGACCACGCCGCCGAGATGGAGGTCCCGCTCCCTGACGAGCCAGTGATCTTCCTCAAACCGCCAACCTCCGTGGTTGGTCCGGGGAGCCCGGTGGTGTACCCGAGCGACACCGAACTCCTCCACCACGAGGCAGAGCTCGCCGTGGTGGTCGGAACGGTGGCCCGGTACGTCAAGGCCGAGGACGTCGACCGGGTGATCTTCGGCTACACCTGCGCCAACGACGTCACCGCCCGCGATCTGCAGAGACGTGACGGCCAATGGGCACGAGGGAAGGGCTTCGACACCTTCTGCCCGCTCGGCCCGGCCATAGAGACCGAACTCGATCCCCGTGAGGGGCTGCTGATCACCGGAAGCGTCGACGGCGAGGTCCGTCAGGAGGGGTCGACCGCCGACATGGTTTTCGGTGTGGCAGAACTGGTGGAGTTCATCACCCGGGTGATGACCCTGCTCCCCGGTGATGTCATCCTCACCGGGACGCCATCGGGCGTGGGCCCGGTCGAGCCGGGCCAGGTGATGGAGGTCGAAGTGGAGGGGATCGGTGTCCTCGCGAATCCGGTGGTCCGAGCGGCACCGTGACCCCCGATCTAGTCAGGGTGCGGATCGCCCCATCTCCCACCGGATTGCTCCACGTCGGGAACGCACGAGCCGCCTTGTTCAACTGGCTCTTCGCCCGTCACCACGGCGGCGTGTTCATCGTCCGGGTCGATGACACCGACGTGGCGCGCAGCACGGCCGAGTTCGAGCAGGACGCCCTCGAGGGTCTCCGTTGGCTGGGTCTCGACTGGGATGAGGGTGTCGACGTCGGCGGACCCTATGGCACTTACCGCCAGTCGGATCGGATCGACCATTACCGGGAAGTGGCCGACGACCTCGTTGGGCGCGGGCACGCCTACCTCTGCTTCTGTGCCCCGGACGTTTTGGCATCAAAACGGGAAGCGGCGCAGAAAGAAGGACGACCGCCGGGGTACGACGGCACCTGTCGTGTCATCGACCCATCGGTGGCGGCCCGGCGCCGCGATGAGGGGGAGCGGGCCAGCATCCGCTTCGCGGTTCCCCGCCCTGGTGTCACCCTCTTCGAGGATCTGATCCGGGGAGCGGTCCGGTTCGACCACGACACGATCGACGACTTCGTGCTGCTCCGTTCCGAGGGCACTCCGACGTACCACCTCGCATCGACCGTCGACGATGTCGACTACGAGATCAGCCATGTGGCTAGGGGTGAGGATCTGCTCCCGTCTACGCCCCGCCACATCATGATCACCGAGGCGATGGAGGCGGTGTCACCAACCTATGCCCACCTCCCGCTCCTCTTTGGTCCCGATGGGCGCAAACTGTCAAAGCGGCACGGCGATGTCTCGCTTCGCTACTACCGGGAGAACGGTTACCTGCCCGACGCGGTGTTCAACGCGATGGCACTGCTCGGATGGTCGTACGCCCCCGAGGTGACGATCTTCGACCGTCAACAGGCGGTAGAGCGCTTCGAGTTGAGCCAGGTATCGAAGAACCCCGGGGTGTTCGACTTGGACAAGCTGGGCTGGATCAACGGGGAGTACATGAGGGCGCTGCCGCTCGACCGATTCCTCGAGGAATCCAGGCCGTTTCTCGATGAGGAACTCGGTGCCGAGATGGTGGCGCTTGGGATGGGACCGGTTCGTCGGTATCGCGCCCCTCATCCAGGAACGGGTGCGGTTGCTATCCGAGGTGCCGGCGATGGCGGCGTTTCTCTTTGAGGAGACACCGCATTACGACGAAGATTCATGGAAGAAGGTGATGAGCGGCGATCAGGTCGAACAGGTCCTCTCGGCGGCTCTCAGCTACGTCGAGACAGTGGAACCCTGGGAACCCGAGGAGATCGAGGGAGCCCTGCGGGCCATGTTGGAGGAAATCGGCATCGGCGCCCGCAAGGGTCTCCAACCGATCCGGGTGGCCGTGACCGGGTCGTCGGTGAGCCCGCCACTCTTCGAGTCGATGGCAGCGCTGGGCCGCGCTACCACCCTCGATCGTCTGGCGACGGCGCGTGCCCGCCTCGGAGAGCAGGCTTGATCGCCACTGGAAGGCGGGGCCGGACTGATAGCTTGGTCGCCCGGCTCTGAGGGAGGATCAAGTGACCGAACCGGCAACCACTGGTTCGAGCAACGGTAGAAACGTGGCGCGGATCATCGTCACTGTGGTGATCATCGCCGCTGTCGTGGCGTTCATCATGCAGAACCGCCAAGACATCCCGATCGATTTCCTCTTCATGACCCTGACCATGTCGCTTTGGCTGCTGATCGTGGTGTTTCTCGTGCTCGGTGCCGTCCTCGGGTTGATCTGGCAGCGCCGCCGGACATCACGAGCCCAGTAGGGCTTCCCGGCCGACAGCACCGCACCCACTACGATCGCCCAAGTCCGGCCCCGTCGTCCAGCGGCCCAGGACGCCGGCCTTTCAAGCCGGTAACGCGGGTTCGAATCCCGTCGGGGCTGCCAACTGTTCCCTCCAGCGCCGGCGACGAGGCGCGCTTCGTCAGAGAACTCCTCTGCCTACGGGCCAGGCGGCCGGTGTTCAGGGTGGGTCGGTGCCGGTGTTGTATTTGTGTCCGAGTCGGCTGGTCCAGGTGTACCCGTTGGGGGTCCTCTGGAGAGTCCACCCTGCGTGGTGTTTGACGTTGTGGTCGTGGCGGCACAACGGTTCGAGGTTTGCTTCGCTGGTAGGCCCGCCGTGGGCGTGGTCGATGGTGTGGTCGAGGTCGCAGTCGGTGGCCGGCATGCGGCACCCGGGGAAGACACAGGTGGGGGACCGTGCTTCCACCTTCCGGCGCAGGCTGGTGGTGGGTCTCCTCTTGGTGGTCCCGTTCCAGAGGAGGTCACCGTCATCGGGGTGGGTGACTCGCACCCGCCACTGCGATCGGTTCTGGCGTTCGACTACCTGACGGGTTAGGTCGGCCACCACCGGTCCGTACCCGTTGAGTTCCCCCGGTATGTCGGAGAGACCGACCAGGGTGGCGAGGTCGACGGTTATGTCGACCACTCCTCCGGTTCCCTTCCCCGGTATTCCCCCGCACATCAGGTCAAGGGTGATGTCGACCCGGAGTTGGTCGATGCTGCGGAGGTCCCCTTGCCGTTTCGACTGGTGGGCGAGTCGGTTGACGTGTCTCACCGCGGCCACTGCTTTGTCGGCGGGGAGACGGCTGGCGACCAGTTGGGCGGTGCCGTCGGCGCCCTGGTGGAGCACGACACACCGTTGCTCTACCGCGGTCTCATAGCGGCGGGTGGCGTCCTCTGGGTCCAAGCCGAATGTGACTCGTCTCAGTCGGGCGGCGAGCTGACCGGTGGTCAAACCAACAGCCGCCCCCAACACCACATCGACCGCTTCTCGGGCGGTGGACTCCTCGAGGTGGTCGGTGCCCTCACAGAACACCCGCACCCGGGGGAGATCGACGCGACCGTCGTGGAGTGCCTCCCACAGTCCGGGGAGACGTTGCAGTCCCAAAGCGAGTTCGAGGGTGGTGTCGGCGGCCCTGCGGGTGAGCCGCAGGGCTGCTCTGATCTCGTCGGAGGTGTACTCCACCACCACCGGGGAGCGTTCCGTGGTGTCCGCTTCGGTGGCGTGGGCTATCTCGGCCACCACCGGCATGGAACTGGGCTTGGTCGTGGGCCACCTGCCGGGACCAAGCCTGCAACAACACCACCAGGTCGTGACCGGTCAACCGGGTGCGGTCGATCGAAGCCAACAGCACCCCCAACTCGGGTCCGGGGGGCAACTCCGCCAACCCGGTGGGGAGGGGCACTGCCCGATAGGTCGGGTCGGGGTTCGGGCCAAACCCAGTCGGTGGTCGATTCTCCGGTCAACACTGCAATTCACTCCACTTGAGCGCGGGTTCATATTGGGGAAGCATGTTCAGCGTACCACAGCACACCGACAAACCGAACAAGTGTTCGACGCTGGGAGAAGAAATCTCCAACCAACCAGACAGAGCTCAGCGGCCCGGGTGCGCGAACATCTCTTGATTGAACAAAGAGGTGCTGATGGACGAAGCTGCCGAGAAGCCCTTACCCGTACTCCGTCCGATCGGGCACGTCGAATCCCCCCTTTCAAGGCCAGAGGACGCCCCCAAGCAAGGCACGGAGGGTGGTCCGGAGGCGTCGGTGGTGCTCGAGGATGGGGTCGGGCCGGCAGCCCGGGACCTGCGTGCCGGTGACGAGCTCTTCCTGCTCACCTGGCTCCATCAAGGACTTCGGGACGTACTCGTAGTCCACCCTCGCGATGACCCGCTTCAACCCGAGAAGGGTGTGTTCAGTACCCGCTCCCAGGATCGGCCCAACCCGATCGGGCTGCACCGGGTCGAGGTCATCGCCATCGAGGGAAATCGGATCCTGGTACGCAACCTGGAAGCCATCGACGGAACGCCCGTCATCGACATCAAACCGGTGCTCGCCGGCGGCTTCTGATCGGGTGGCCGAGTGAGCGAGTTCGATCGGCCTCCATTAGGCGATGATTCGGGCCTACGCCGAGGAATCTGCCCATCCCAGAGCCTCGACAACGCCAAGTGACCCCAGAACGAGTAGACCCTCCGGATGGATCGTCAGGAGAGAGCATGACTCAGGACCGAATCGAACTGATAAACATCGGCGAAACGGGCAAGTTCAACATGCCGTACACCCCGGCGATCAGGGTCTTGGGTGGGTTGCCGGTCTATTTGGCGGGTGTGACCGCGGCTCCGGTCTATCACAGTCATCCGCACGTCCCCGAGGAGTTTGATGGGATTCCTGAAGGCGCCGACCTCCAAGCAGAGATGACGATGGACAACCTGGAGAGGGTGCTTCAGGCTGCCGGGGGAGACCTGAGCGATGTCGTTGAGGTCACTCGCTACATCGTGGATATCGACCGCAACCAGGACGCGATCAATCGGGTTTTGGGCGTCAGGTTCGGGTCGCTTCGCCCGGCAACCACAACAGTCGAGGTGACGCGACTTGCTACGGACTCACGACTAGTTCTGGAGCTCAAGGCGGTGGCCTATGTGGCCGGGTGAGCTCTCGGAGTATCGATTCGTGCAGGAGACCCGATCGACGGGTTCTAGCCGCTTTCCACAACGAGGTCGACGGCCTCTTGGCCGCCCTCTCTAGTGATACGAACCAAGCCGCGGTCGCACAATTTCAGAGCTGGGATGATCACGGCGAGGCAGGCGAAGCCAACCGATGTGATCAGCCCGTCGAACCCGACGCGCAGATCTGCAGCGATGGCATCTGCCACCGCCCGGCAGGATTCGATCACCTCCGCCGAAGGCTTGTCTGAGAGGATGCCGAAAACCGGGGTGGACACTTCGGCCCGAACTCGACCGTCCCTGACGACAACGATCCCACCCTGCAACTCGACGACCCGATTGGCCGCGGCCGCCATGTCGTCTTCATCGACTCCTAGGACCATCAGGTTCATCAAACCCGGATTGATGGTCGTTGCTACGGCACCTGCGGCAAGGTCGAATCCGCGCAAGAGCCCCAGACCCTGGCGGGAGCCTCCTTCATGTCGGTCGATAACGGCCAGTGTGGCCAGACCCGTCGTCCGATCCGGTAACCCCGCGTTGAACTGCACGGCTTCAACAAGCTCTTCGGTCACCAGGGATCCCGGAGTTATCCCGATGATTCGGACTCGAGCCCGGTCGAGACTCGGATCGAAAGCGAAGTCCCTGGCCTCGAAGCGGCGGTCGACGTGAACCGTTTCGTACCACTCGGTCGGATAAGCAACGCCTGGGGTTTCGAGCAGATACGTCGCCTTGTCGTGCACTGAGCCGTCCACGAGAGACGACCAGTTCAACGGCGAAGTCGCGTAGGTCGCGCACGGCAGCAATGGAGGCGATGCGGCCTGGAGCGATCGATCCGTAATCTCTGGCAACCCCAAGCCCCTGCGCCGCGGTCAGTGTGGCCATGCGAACCGCCTCGATCGGTGGGACACCATGAGCGACCGCAAGTCGGAGCTTGTAGTCCATGTGGCCATCGCGTGATAGCGAGTGCAACTCCTGCTCGTCGGTGGCGAGGCTGAAGTTCCTCGGATCGCCGCCCTTCTCGGTTATGGCTCGTACCACTGTTGCCATATCTCGGGAGCCTGACCCTTCCCGGATCTGGACGGTGATACCAAGACGTGCCATTTCGATTGCCTGGTCAGCGGTGCCGGTCTCGTGGTCGGTCATCACCCCCAGGGCCACAGAAGCCTGCAGGGCTGGTCCGGTGAGCCCCTCGAGGTGGCCCTCCACGGCAAGGCGCCGTTCGAGCGCCACTTCGTAGAAATGGCGGATCTCGGGGAGTGGGATTCGACTCGAGGCGAAATTCCATTCACGAATCGCGACAGCCGATTGATGCTGGGCCAGGTGAACCAGGTCTTCCAATCCGAACCTGTCGGTGTTGCCGAAAGAGCCGAACCCGAGCGCGGTGGCGTGAAATGGGGAGAGGAGGATGTCGAGTCCTGTGCCTTCGCTGCGGGAAATGAGCTCCTCGATAGCCGCCCGACCGCTGATGACTCCCGGCTCGTAGAAGTCGGTGCATATCGCCGCAGTCCCACGGGGCACCAGAACCTCAGCGAGGCGTTCGATGGTCAACTGCGATCCACCAATGTGGATATGAGGCTCGATCAGGCCAGGCAGCAGTATCAATCCAGAGCAATCCACCACCTCAGTGGTGGGTCCCAAACAGTGGTCGATCTCACCAACGGCGGCGATTCTGGTGCCGCTGATCGCGACGTCACCATGCAGAATCTGGCCCGTATAGACCTCCACGTAGGCGCCGCCACGCAGGACGAGATCGGCCGGACCGTCCCCTGCCGCCGCCGCAGCCGCGCTCAAACGCTCATCGGCGTGGCTCATGTCCTCTACCTCCTAGGTCACGGAACCATCAACTGCAGGATTCGATCGTGGTCCAACTCGTTGCGTCCCAACCTGGCGACGATTCTGCCCAGGCGCATTACGTAGACCACGTCAGCGCCGTCGATGACTTCCTCAATTTCGGAACTAGCGATAACCGCGCAGCGGTTTCCGCTGCGAACCACGTCTCGAATCAAGCCGAGTACCTCGGCTTTGGAGTGGACGTCGATGCCTTGGGTTGGCTCGTCGAGCAGTAGCACGACAGGATCCGCTTCGAGGGCCTTTGCCACAGCCACCTTCTGTTGGTTTCCTCCGCTGAGCGCACCGGCGAGAGTCGAACTCGATGCGGGTCGAAGAGCGAAGCGGCGGACATATTCATTCGCGACGTGCTGCTCTCTGCGTAAGAGCCGGATGATTCCGCGCTTCGATGAGGAGCGGCTGGGCAAAGCGATGTTGTCCTTGATCGACATTGGCGCCACCACTCCTCCGGACCGTCGGTCCGCAGGGACCAACACCACTCCGTGTCGGATTGCCTCGGTAACCGAACCCATGCGGATCTCGGCACCTCGGACCGTTACACCCCCGGAGTCGATGTCGAGGAGCCCGGCGAGGCACGCGAGGAGACGGCTTTGTCCACCGCCCTGCAACCCGACCAAGGCCACGATCTGCCCAGGTCGTGCCTCGAGTTCAACGTCGGAAAAGTCGCCGTCCCGAGTCAGGCCATTGATGGTCAGCACGGGATCCCCTGCGATCTCGATCTCATCGAGAGGGGTTACACGGGCTGTTCCGTCATCGATGTCCTCATCACCGGCCATCAAGGAGATGAGTTCCTCGCGGTCCATTGCTCCCGCCGCGTACGTGCCCAAGCTGCGCCCGTCCCGGAGCACGGTTATCCGGTCGGCCAGTTGCATCACCTCGCCAAGCCGGTGGCTCACGTAGAGGATCGCTTCGCCCTCGTCTCGCAGTTGGCGGAGCCGTGCCAGCAACCACTCGGTGTCGGCTTCGGGAAGAACAGCCGTCGGCTCATCGAGAACCATCACTTGTGCTTCGGCGAGCAGAGCACGGGCGATTTGGGCAAGGCGCAGCTCGGAAACCCCCAGGTCGGATGGGTACGCCGAGTCGGCGTACCCCGCTCCGAGCCTTTGCAACATGGCGCCGACCCGCCGACCCTCCTCAGCGCCCAGCTGTTCACGGCGCACCCAGAACCGCTCCTGCCCCAACAGCACGCTGCGGCCAATGGGGAGCGACGGAAGCGCGACCACCTCCTGTGGCACCACCGTGATGCCCCTACGCAGCACCTCCCAGGGGCGCAGGTCAACCAGTTGGGTCCCGTGCAACTCGATCACGCCCGAGTCAGGGGCGATGAGCCCGGCGAGGATCCTCACCAAGGTTGACTTCCCCGCACCGTTCAGCCCGACGATTGCGTGAATCTCGCCGGGCTCGAGCGTGAGATCGACCTGGTGGAGCGCCTGGACGCCGGGGTACGCCTTGGAGATTGACCGCAGCGAAACAGCAGGAAGCGCGCTCATGATGGTCCCGCAATTCGGCGTCGATGGCTTGACGAGCACTCGTCCTTGGTCACGAACGGCGGGTCCGAATCAGTTGTCGGTGATGAGTTCGTGGTCGGCTACGGGTGTTCCGATGTCGTCCACAGTGAATAGCGGGGCAGGTATGCAAGTGACCTGAGGAACCTCTTCGCCATTCAGCAACGAGATCGCTCTACCGACACCCATTCTTCCCATCGTGACCGGCTCGATACCGAAAACCGAGTCGAGCCACCCCTCCTCGAGCGCGGTGATCGAGTCCGGTTCGTACCCGAAGCTGACGTAAGGCACCTGACCCTGGTATTCGGCTGGCAGGGCCGCCGGCTGGAGGATGAAGTAATGCACCGACATGATCCAATCGATCTCGGGATTCGCCTGTATTGCGTCCTCGAACGAAGCAAGGCCCTCGGCTGGATCTACCAGTTGGGTCGGCGCCGCCACGATCTCCAGATTGGGATATTGCTCGGCGACTCGGTCGGTGAAGCCGAGCGTCCGCTTCCTCGACCAGGTGGCATTGGCGGGGCCGGCGATGATGATTCCGGCGCCTCCCTCGTCACCAACTACCTCGGCCACCCTGTCGGCTGCCAGTTGCCCGAGCACGTAGTCGTCTTGCATCACCATCGTCACGTCAGCGTGTGCAACCTCGGTCGAAATGTTGACCACCGGTAGCTCCGACTCGATTGCTGTATCGACCACCGGCACCGACCCTTGGATGTCAGACGGAGCCATGACAAGACCATTGGTGCCTCGTGAGATCGCATCCCCGATCTGGTTCAGCTGTAGGTCTGGGGATGCATAGCCCTCGGCGGCAAGAGTGGTCACCTCGACGCCCGCTTCGGCTCCGGCATCGTGGGCGCCATCATCGATCGCCTGGTAGTAGTAGCCGGCGAGGCTCACCTGCATGAGGGTCAGGTCGTACGGCTCTGCGGGCTCAGGAAGCTCGTACGCGACTACGTCCTCAGGAGTCGGGCTTTCATCGCATGCCAACGTCTGCCGGAGCGCGTCATCGGCAGAGCCGCCGGCAGTGGTGTCAACCGCGCTTGTCGCCGAGCCCGCCGTAGTGGCAACCGAACTGGACTCGGTACCAGCCGTTGTGTCACCGGTCGCGCCACCGCACGCCATCACAAGCAGACCCAGCAGAATCGTCAGTACCAGCGGCCTGTATCTCACCGATATTTTCCAACTCACAGTCTCCTCCTTCTCCGTTTGCTTGCAGGTATCACGAAACCGGGTTTCACACGACGTCACCTCCAGATGACATGCTTGACCCGGGTGAGGCAGGTTGAGGTCGTCGGCCAGGCCGGATCGGTCTGTCTGGAGCGGAGACGGTCGATGAGCACTGCGGCAACGAGCACGATTCCGGTGAGGATCTCCTGGATGAACTCTGAGAGCCCGGCGATGTTCATTCCGGTGGTCATGACGCTGAGCAGGGCAACACCAAGGATCACCCCCGAGAGCCGTCCCACTCCTCCGCCTATGGCGACGCCGCCGATTACGGCGGTAGCGATCGAGAGCAGTTCGAAGCCCTGGCCCAGACTCGCCTGTCCGACAGAAACCCTCGATGCCAGCATCAGACCGGCCACGCCAGCGAGAAAACCGCAAGCGGTATAGGCGAGCAGCTCGTATCGCTTGGCGCGGACGCCTGCGAGCACCGCCGTCTCACGGCTGCCTCCGATCGCATATACGTAGAGGCCTGGTCGGGTTCGTGACAGAAGCACAGAGGCCACCAAGAAAACGACGGCTGCGATGCCCACCGTCGATGGGATCGGTCCCCAATCGCCGCCGCCGAACACCTGGAAACCCGGTGGAAGGCCAGAGACGGATGCCCCATCGCTCAGCTGGTTGGCCAATCCACGAGCTATGGCGAGCGTCGCGAGCGTCGTCACAAACGGCGTTACCCGCGCCCAAGCGATGAGCACTCCATTGGTGAGGCCGACTGCCGTACCGGTGGCAAGACCGGCAAGGATCCCGGGGACAACCCCGAAGTCCACCATCACGAGGGCACCGACTGTGCTGGAAAGCCCCATGTTCGCCCCAACGGAGATGTCAAAGCCACCGACCAGAAGGGCGAAGCTTTGTCCGATCGCTACGACAGCCAAGATTGCACCCTGTCGAGCCATGTTCTCGACA
This sequence comes from uncultured Actinomycetes bacterium, assembly GCA_963758695.1. GTDB lineage: Bacteria > Actinomycetota > Acidimicrobiia > Spongiisociales > DATADW01 > DATADW01. The sequence goes on along the minus strand of CAVWWM010000004.1, from coordinate 3,545 downwards.
TTGCGAACGGTGGCGAACTGCTCCGGGTACAGAATGGTGAAGATCCCGGCGAGGACGAGTACGCCCACGACCAACTGCCAGCCAGTCTTGGAGCGACGCTGTCCGCGGGCTGGCCCTACCGGGCTCGGACCAGGCTGGACAGCTGAGGCGTCACTCACTGTGGGCACCATCACCCCAGGCGAACAGGCACCGATCCCGCGGGTCCCACGGACCGGCAACAACAGCGTTTCGGCATCGTCTGCAGCGTTCCCCACCCGCAACCGATTGCATGCGCGCACTCTATCCGGGGTGGTTTCACGTATCCGGGCGGCTCTACTAGCTACGCCACAAGGGGCGGGCCTGGTGGCTGTCGGTACGAGGTGATGCCCGTCACCCGGGCGAACCCAACCGTGTTGCCACCCAGATCTCCTCGGCGGGCCATTTGTTGGCCCACTCGGCAGTGACGTAGTCGTAGTAATCGTGATTATCCGCCCCTTCGGGGGCGAACAGCTCGACGAGCCGATCAACCACGAATCCGTTGCCTCGGAGCAGATCGATCCAGTCGCCATGACCGAGATGGAACTCGACCTCACCGGTATCTTCCCATTCGACCTTGCAGAGACCCCTCTGAGGACGGGTCAGCCGCTCCTCAACGGGCGGGTCCAGCGTGGAGCAGAGCACCACGAGCGTCGAGTTCCGCAGGAACACCAGACGTCCCCCGGGGCGGAGGAGTCGCGCAGCTTCTGGAATCCAGCGATACGGGTCGGCCCAGATCGATGCCCCGTACTCGGAAAGAGCGAGGTCGAAAGACGCATCGGGCAAGGGGACACTTTCGGCTATGGCCTCCACCAGCGGGAAGGGGAGGTCAAACACTTGCTGCATCTCGCGTGCCGTAGCCAGCTGAGCCGCGGTCGGATCTACGCCGACCGGTCGCGCTCCGCGCTTGGCTAGCCAGGCCGAGAAGTAGGCGGTGCCACAACCGAGCTCGACGACGTCGAGTTGGGCGACGTCTTCGAAAACACCCACGGACGAGTCGGGGATGGCGAAAACCCCCCACGTAATGTCGTCCTGCGACCAGGCTCCGTGCGCCCTCGGCCCGGTGTGCTCGAGATTTGCCTTGGTCCAGATCTCGATGTTGTGCGGAACGTATTCGGGATACTCACTCGAGGCCATCCTGGGATGATCCCAGAACCCTTCTGGCGACGTCGGTGATATCGGCGAGTCCGCCTATCTCGCGTCGAGTTCGGCTACCAAGCGTTTCGGTGCCACCAGCCGGTAGCTCTCCTCGACCCAGTCGTACAGGACCTCGTCAGGTGGGAGATCCTGTTCGAATCGGATCCACACCCAGCCGAACCGGCCCAACCCATAGCCGGACGGTTCAGATCCTGAGAGCGCCAGAGCCTGTTCGTGCGAGTCGTCCAGTTTCACGGTGAATGCCATCGGCCATTCGTCCGATTCGCCGACACCGAGGAACAGGAAGACCTTCTTGTTGACCTTCACCACCACCTCCTCCCAGGGGTAGTCCTCCCAGGCGCCAGGAAGTGTTAGGCCGTACCGGCGCAACTTGTCCCGGGTCTCAACCGCGTCGGTCATGGAACCGAAGCTACCGCTCCATGCACGAGTACCCGCGGTGACCGACTCGGTTCTTCACCCGTGAAGGCGGGCGGTGACTTCTCCAGTAGCGGACACGGCGACGGCCACGGGCACGGCGGCGATGCCGTACTTCCGGCCCAAGTCGGGCCGCCGGGATACATCCACCTCCACCACCGGGCGGCTCTCGCTGCGAAGCTGCCCGGCCAGCGTCTGGCAGTCCGTGCACCAGGGGTGGGTGAACTGGACCACGATGCCCTCATCGGGGAGTGGTCCGTCCAGGTCGGCCAGATCCACTCGGCGCAACTGCCCTTTCCGCACCCGGCGCAACCGTGCCCCCCACTTGTAGAGCTCGCAACCCACGCAGAGCCCGGTGGCGGCGGCAAGCAGCGCCAGGCCGGCAACGAGGAGCCCCAGGACCCAGCCGGCCACAGTGAGACCGGCCAGGTGGAGGATGCTGGCGGCGGTGAGCACCACCGCACCGACGGTGTTGGCGAACCGTGGCGGGCGGGAGTCCTCGATCGCACCTTCCCCGATCCGCGGCTGGACCCACTCGAAGTAGGCGACGCACGGCAGGCAGTAACGGCGACCGAACAAGAGCCCGACTACAAGCTGCGCGGCCAGGATCGCCAGCAGGGGCCACCAGTCGAGGAGAAACGCGATCAGCGCAAGCGAGCCAATCACGGCTTGGTTGAAGCGGGGGGCCTGCGAGTCGATTACGTCTGTGTCTCGATAGGGATCGGCCGTGCGAACCGTTGCTTCGGCGGTACGGGCGGTCATGGTCGAGCCGGACTGGGGTGATGCGACGGGATCATCAGGACGCTCCTCGGGGATCAGGGGCGGGCTCGACGCGGGGCGAACCGGGCTTCCGGGTGGTGCGTCTCAGGAGCGCCGGCAACCGAGCCAGGCGTCCGGGTCGATCACCCGGAAGTTGGGACACCGCCGCTCAGGTCGCATCGAGGGCATGCTAGCCAACCGGGCGGCGGCTTCCGATGTCAGGGCTCGCCCTGTTCACACGACTGTCCAGCCGAGATCGCGGTCGAGGATCGATGCGATGCGGTCCACCTCGTCACCTAGGGCACGTCGCGGCACCCTTCCTGCCTCCTTGAACCACGAGATCTGCCTGGTCTCCGTCCAGTTCCCAGGTACCGCAGACCACCCCCTTCGATACGACGACCGGGGCGATCCAGCCGCTCTGCCTACTCACGTCGGCCCGGCGTCCTGTAGGGATCACATGGGGGTCCTTGGTGCCCGGACCGAGCACGTACTGATCGAACCCGGGGAGGAGCCTCACCGCCGGAGTCGGGGCGGTCGAGGCGAGGTCGTCGAAGTGCTTGGTCATGATGAAGGCAGGCTCCCCCTCGACCTCGACCTCGGTCAGCCGGTCACCGAGCCCATTGAACCAGTCACGAAGCTGGCGCTTGCCAAACCAACCGCCCGCCAGCCAGGTCCCGAAGGTGTCAGCGGTCGCCGGTCCGTAGGCGCCGAGGTAGGTGGCTATGGCGACCGGCGCCGCCTCGTCCGGATCGGGTAGGCCGGTCCAGCGATCGCTGGCCGACTCGGGAACGGTGAACGTCACCCGATTGCCTTGCTGTGGTCCGAAGCAGAGATCCCCCTGCCAAGCCAGCGGTTTGAGCAGTGTCCCCCAACCAGATGCGAGCACATCCCCCACGTGGGCGAGACGACGCTTCCTCGTCACAGCGGCGATCAGCTCCTCGCGTGTGAGCACTTTGCCGTCGAGAGCCCGGCGGACCACCCCGCGCAGCGCCTCCACGTCAGCGGGGCTGACGCCGAAATACTTCTGCCAGCTGGGGCGCTCCCACGACCGGCCCGATGACATCAATGAGAGAAAGGCACCTCCCTCCTCAGGGGTGAGCAGATGGAGCGTCCCCCGCATCGCCCACGTCTTGATCAGCCGGCCACGGGTGAGCGCGGTGGCGACCTCACCCTTCGCGACTTGACGCGCCGCACACGCA
>CAVWWM010000003.1:0-19467 GCA_963758695.1 uncultured Actinomycetes bacterium | reverse complement strand
GAGATCGAACGGCTGCGACGGGATCTCGTCGATGCTCGAGAGCAGATCGTGGCTACGACGAGGTGCTCACCGCGATGGAAAGGTCCGCTTCTGACCTCGACCTGGTCCTCCGGGACCATCGTCGACAGCGCCGAGCCTGTGCCGCGAAGACGGTGTGCAACAGCTGGACCTGGTTGATGGACCGGCACACCGCCTCGCTTGTTTGTCGGCATGTTCGTTAGTTCGTCGAGCACATGACGGATCACCCCGTCCTCGCGACGCGGCTCGCTCACCGGCCGTGGTCAGTCCCCACCCTGGCGCACTACGCAGATCCCTGATGTGCTCGCGTTCTCTACCGACGAAGATGACGCGAGGACGACCAGCGGATCTCGCGGGCTTCGACGTCATGGGCGCACCGATGCTGCTCGACGAGGACGTCGTCGGCGTTCTGTTGGTTCGTGGTGTACCGAGGTCGATCCCTTCGATGAGCGGGTAGTCGCCCGCCTGGACCGTGTTCGCCGTGGCGCCGGCGATCGCCGTCCGCAACCTGAGATCTCATGCGCGCCCTCGAGGCTCGTTGCGGCCGAGCTAGCCCGCAGGTGGCTCGAGTCTAGGCGCTGGGCCAGGTCGGGGAGGCGGTGAACTCCAGCCTGGACCTCGACACGGTGCTCTAGACGATCGTGATGATGCAGCGCCTCCGTCCGGCACCGACGGTCTCGTCGACGGAGTTCGACGAGGCCCAGCAGAGCTTCTTCGGTGCGGACCGCCTTTGGGATCAGCGACGCGGTGCTCGAGCAGCACGGAACGCGACGATCTCGCTGCATTGCACCTTCGTCGGCCGCGCCGCGCCGGAGGCGCGGCCGATTCAGATCGCCGACATGCATGGCTTGAGCCTGGATGTTCATCAGCAGGTGCTCTATGACGCGGGCTGGCGGTCAATGCTGGCGATACGGGATGCTCCGCGAGGGACAGATCGTGGGTGTGTTCGTCGTGCGACGAAGGGGCCGGCGACTTCCCTAAGAGACGGAAGAACTGCTCCAGACGTTCGCCAGCCAGTCGGCGTTGGCGATCCTAACGCTCGGCTGTTTCGAGAGCTTGAACGCAAGTCCAGCGAGTTGGAGGTGGTCAGCCGCCACAAGTCGGAGTTCCTCGCCGAGCATGTCGCACGAGCTGCGTCCCCCTCAACGCTGTGATCGGGTTTTCGGAGGTGCTGCTCGACCGCATGTTCGGTGAGATCGACGATCGCCAGGAGGAGTACCTTCGCGACATCTGGAGTTCTGGAAAGCACCTCCTGGGGCTTCTCAGTGAGATCCTGGACCTGTCCAAGGTCGAGGCCGGGCGCATGGAAATGGAGAAGTCACGTTCTCGGTACGCGAGGCGCTGAGTATGGGCTCTCGATGATCCGCGGACGGTTCGCGAATCATGGCCTCGCCCTGACCTCGATGTCGACCCCGCGGTCGGCGACATCGAGACCGATGAGCTGCGGTTCAAGCAGGTGGTGCTCAATCTGCTCAGCAACGCAGTGAAATTCACGCCTGACGGCGGCGAGATCGTCGTTGCGGCGAAGGTCGAGGGAGACGACTTGGTGATCACCGTCGCCGACACAGGCGTCGGTGTTGCACCGGAGGACTGCGAGCGTATCTTGAGTCGTTCCAGCAGGGGTCGCGCGGTGCTCTCGCCCAGGAGGGCACGGGCCTGGGACTACGTTGTGCCGGCGCATCGTCGGGCTGATGGGTGGCCGGATGTGGCTCGACAGCGAGTTGGGCGTCGGCAGCACGTTCGGGTTACCGTCCCCACGGGACCACAGACACTGCCGGACGGTGGCCGTCGAGAGCACCTGACGAGTTGCGCTGCGACGGTCGTCGTGATCGACGACGATCGTCCATCCACCGACTTGCTGACCGTCTACCTCGAGAGTGCCGGTTTCGAGGTCTCGAGTGCGCAGGATGGGCCCAGCGGGTTGGAAGCCATACGCCGCATGAAGCCGGTGGCAGTCGTCCTCGACATCCTGCTGCCGCTCGTCAACGGCTGGGACGTGCTTGCCGCCCTCAAGCGTGACCCCGAGACCGCTGCAATCCCCGTGATCGTCGTGTCGATTGTCGACGAGCGAGCGAAGGGCCTCTCGCTCGGCGCCACCGACTATCTCGTCAAGCCCGTCAGCCGCGACCACCTGTTAGCCGCGCTGGCCCGGGCTCGGGTGATCCCGGAACCGCTTGGCGCGGCGGCGCGGGCGCTCGAGTCGGAGGAGCGTCGATGAGCGACTGCCACCGCATCCTCGTCGTCGAGGACAACGAGCTGAACCTCAAGCTCGTCCGCGACGTCCTCGGCTACGCCGGCTACGAGGTGGTCGAGGCACGAACAGGCGAGCAGGGTGTCGAGCTCGCCGCGGAGTGCCTTCCGGACCTCGTCCTCATGGACCTCCAACTGCCGGGCATCGATGGCATCGAGGCATTGCGGCAGTTGCGGGCCAGTCCCCTGACCCAGGACGTTCCCGTGGTCGCGGTCACGGCGTTCGCCATGCGGGAGGATCGAGAGCGAGCGCTCCGGGCCGGCTTCGACGGGTATCTGGAGAAGCCTTTCGGTGTCCGCGAGCTACCAGGGCAGGTGCGCAGCTTCCTGCCTACAGGATCACCATGACTGACATGACTGACGAGACGACGATCCTCGTCGTCGACGACCAGCCGCAGAACGTCCGACTGCTCGACGCGGTGCTGAGCCCGCGGCTATCGGGTGCTGAGTGCCTCATCTGGAGAGGAGGCGCTGGATCTGCTGCGTGCGGAGCAGCCACACCTTGTCCTGCTGGACATCTTGATGCCCGGCATGGACGGCTACGAGGTGTGCCGGCGGATCCGCGAGAACGCCGACACCGCCTTCCTGCCGGTGGTGATGGTCACCGCGAGCGAGGCCCAGCAGAAGGTTCGGGCGATCGAGGCCGGGGCCGACGACTTCATCACCAAACCCTTCGATCAGGCCGAGTTGCTCGCCAGGGTCAAGTCACTGGTCCGAGTCAAGAACTATCAAGACACGATCCGCCGTCAGTCCGAAGAGTTGGAGACATGGAATCGTCAGCTGGAAGAACGCGTCCAAGTCACAGGTCGCGGAGCTCGAGCGGGCCACGCGTCTGCGGCGGTTCCTCCCACCTCAGATGGCCGAGATGGTCCTGGACTCTGGAGATGAGTCGTTCCTGGAGAGTCACCGCCGCGAGATCGTCGTCGTCTTCTGCGACCTCCGGGATTTCACCTCGTTCGCCGAGTCCAGCGAGCCCGAAGAGATCATGGGTGTGCTGGCCGACTACCACGCCGCGCTTGGCGACTTGGTCTTCCGATTCGAGGGCACCCTGGAGCGGTTCACCGGTGACGGCCTGATGGTCGTCTTCAACGACCCCTACCGTGTGAAGATCCGGGCTTGCGAGCCATCCGCATGGCCGTCTCCATGCGGACCAGAGTCCGCGATCTCGCTGCTTCCTGGTCACGTCACGGACACGATCTCGCCTTCGGCGTCGGCATCGCGCAGGGATACGCCACTCTGGGCCGAATCGGGTTCGAGGGCCGCTTCGACTACACCGCCATCGGCAGCGTCGTCAATCTCGCCGCTCGGCTTTGCGCCGTGGCGCAGCCGTGGCAAATCCTCGTCACCCAGCGGGTGCTCACCAGCGCAGAGGAATTCGTCGTCAGCACGCCGGCCGGCGATCTGGAACTGGCCGGCTTCAGCCGGCCGGTGCGGGCGTTCGATGTGAAGGGCGTCGACACGGCCCGGATCACACCATGAGCACGATCGATACGGCCGCGGTCGGGAACCAGACGGTCAACCTGTCCGACCTCAACAATGAGCAGCGATACGAGATCTTCGATCGCCTCCAGCGCAACCTGCCGGCGGTGTGGGACGCGATGCGCCTGAACCTCGAGAACGAGTCGGTGGTCGTCATCCCGTCGGTGACACTTGATCGTCTCAGCAGCGGCAGCGGGAGCATGACACAGGCTTACGAGGAGCGGTTCCTCTTCCTGCTCCTGCTGCTGCGCGAGCCGCGGCTGCGGATGGTGTACGTCACATCGACACCGATCGCGCCGACCATCATCGAGTACTACCTGGCGCTGCTCCCTGGCGTGATTCCCAGCCATGCCCGCGCCCGGCTGACGCTCGTCTCCGTTGGCGACAGCACCCCCGATCGCTCAGCGAAAAGCTGCTCGAGCGACCGCGGCTCCTCCGCCGGATCGCCGCCCTCATCCCGGACCCATCGCTATCCCACCTCGTCCCGTACAACACCACCGAGCTCGAGCGTGACATCGCCGTCGCCCTTGGGATACCCATGTACGGTGCAGACCCCCGGTTGGTGCACCTCGGCACGAAGACCGGCTGCCGGCGCCTCTTCGCCGAAGAGGGCGTTCGCCATCCTCTCGGGCAGGAGGATGTGCACAATCTCGATGACGTCGCGGACGCCGTGATCTCGATGAGGCGGCAACGGTCCGCCATCACCGACGTGATTGTCAAGCTCAACGAGGGTGTCTCCGGTAAGGGCAATGCGCTGGTGGACTTGCGCGGCCTTCCCGAGTCCGGCGGCCCGCAAGAGCGCGTCGAGATCATGGCACGCCTGCGGCAGATGCGGTTCGAGAGCCCCGACATTCCGCTCGAGACATACCTGGCCAAGCTCGCCGAGCGGGGCGGCATCGTCGAGGAACTGATCGCCGGCGTTGAGCTGCGCAGCCCGAGCGTGCAGCTCCGGGTGACGCCGACGGGCGAGGTCGAGTTGTTGTCGACCCACGACCAGGTGCTCGGCGGACCGAGCGGGCAGAGCTATCTCGGTTGCCGGTTCCCGGCCGATTTCGGCTACGCGGTCGCGATAAGCGACGAGGCGAAGGTCATCGGTGCGCGTCTTGCTCGCGAAGGGGTGATCGGGCGCTTCGCCATCGACTTCGTGTCAGTCCGCGACGCCGCCGGCGAATGGAGTTCGTACGCCATCGAGCTGAACCTCCGCAAGGGCGGCACGACGCATCCTTTCCTGACGCTGCAGTTCCTCACCGACGGCCGGTACGACGGACCGAGCGGACTCTTCCTGACCGCAGGGGTGATGAGAAGCACCTGGTCGCGACGGACCATCTGGAGGCGGAGAGCCTGCGGGCGCTGACCACCGACGACCTCTTCGACATCGTCGCCCGGAACCGCCTGCACTTCGACCAGGCGCGACAGGTGGGAGTCGTGTTCCACATGATGAGCTGCGTCACGGAGCACGGTCGGGTGGGAATGACGGCCGTCGGCAACACGCCCGCCGAGGCCGAGGCGACCTACCAGCGTGCAGAGAAAACGCTGCTCGCCGAAGCGCGGGCCGCACTCGAGGAAGCTCCAGTCCACATCTAGGCCAGCGCCCACGAGTGAGGGGTCACGAACGGTCGTGGAGAACCTGTCGCCGCGCCGCCTCCAGAGATTTGGTTTCTGTACGGCGAAGGATCTCGGTCTCGTAGGCGTCCATCAAGGGTGTGGCGACACCATGGGCCTTGACATCCATGAGGTAGGAAATGCCATCGAGGCCCTCCTTGCCGACTGCGGCCACGCTCTCAATGGCAAGGTCCGCCAGCCGCTCCGCGGTTCGAGAGGCTGGCGGAATGTTGGCCTCGAGCTCGATGTACAACACGTGCTCGATCCCCCTGAGGTCCTCGAGATCCCTGATGACAACGTCGTTGCAGCCAGGGTTTTCCTTTGAGGGATAGCGCCTTGCGGTGGAATCCTGGTGAGTCTCGCGTCTCCACAGCATGTCCTTGGCCTGCTCGAGCGAGACGTTCTCATCCAGTACCAAGAGCACGGCCTCGACGTTGGCTCCCCCACCATCGACTGGGACGGGTGTTGGAGCACCACCCCGTTTTCGGCTGCTTCTGGCGAACTCGACTTGGAACGGTGTTGTGACCCCGGGTATCCGTCTTGCCGTCACCGCATCGAGTAGGGACCTGGCTGACTGATGAGGGAGCCGTAAGCGAGGATTCCAAGGTGCTGCATGGCTGTGCCAGCCAACGTAGGGCGCCAGTCATCGTCGTGCGAGTCGGCCTCTCTTCGAGCCGGGTGCCGGAATCGAACCGGCGACATCGTCTTTACAAGAGACGTGCTCTACCAACTGAGCTAACCCGGCGCGACGCCATCGTATCGCCCGGGCGAAGTGGTCAACGGACCGATTGAACGCGCCCTGCGGATCTCGAAACAGGCCAGTGCAGCGGCGACCGAGGCGTTGAGGCTCTCCACCCGGGGATCGATCGGGATCGAAGCCACCATGTCGCACCGCTCCGCCACCAACCGGCCAAGTCCCTTGCCTTCTCCGCCGACCACCACCGCCACCGGCTCGGTCAGCAGTTCGAGGCCGAAGAGGCTGCTCTCGGCATCGGCGTCGAGACCCAGCGTCCATACCCCGAGCCGGCGGAGCGCTCCAACCTTCGGCCACCGAGTCCACCGCCGCCACGGGGAGCGATTCCAGGGCCCCGGCCGCCGCCTTGATCGCCGCCGGGCCGGGTGGGCCGCTCGCCGCAACGGAATCACCAGCCCGTCGATCCCAGCTGCCAGCGCCGAACGGGCGGCAGCACCGAGGTTGTGGGGATCCTCGATGTGGTCGAGAACCAGCAGAGCTATGGGTGACGCTCGGGCGACCAAGTCGCCGAGCGAGCGGTACGGGATCGGCGATCCCACCCCGACCACGCCCTGAGGGCCTCGGTCCCCGCCTCGGGACGGACATCGTCGACCAGATCCACCGGGATCCCGCGCTCGACGGGCCTGGGCGACCAACCCGGCGACCGGCTCCCGATCGGCGCGGCCCCGCTCCGCTATGAGCCGGATGAGCCTCCCGGTGGAGAGGGCAGCGGCGGTGGCGTGGAGCCCCTCGACCCTATCGCCGAACCCAGCGGGTGCCCTCACGCCCGTCCTCGAGCACGATGCCCAACTCGGCGAGATCGTCCCTGATGGTGTCCGCCGTTGCGAAGTCGTTGTCCGACCGCGCCCGCTGTCGCGCCTCCAACAACGCCTCGATGGTGGACGACGCCATCGTCCCCGGGTGTACCCCGAGCCGCTCGGCCAACGCCAGCAGCCCGGAAGATGTCGTCCAAACCCGACCCCGGCTGTACCGGCGAGCAGCCCGAGGACCTCGGCTATCTCGACAAAGGCCGCCATCTGCGGAGATGCATCCTCGCCGTCGTCCAGAAGACGGTTGCCCAGACGGACCAGATCGAAGAGCACCCCGACCGCCTCGGGTGTGGCGAAGTCGTCATCCATCGCCGCGGTGAACCTCGCCATCGCCTCGGGATCTGGGGCCGTCCCGGGGCGATGTCGATCCGCTCCTCGAATCGCCGCAGCCGATCCAACGAAGCCGTCGCATCATCGAGGAGGTCCGCGGTGTATTCGAGTTGGGAGCGGTAGTGGGCCCTCAGGAAGAGCAGCCGCAACGCAGCGGGATCGACCTGGTCGAGCAGAGAACCCAGATCGACCACCAGCCCGGTCGATTTGGCCATCTTCTCCCCGCCCAGGTTCACCATGCCGTTGTGGAGCCAGTATCGGACGAAGGGGTTGCCCGATGCCCCCTCCGACTGGGCGATCTCGTTCTCGTGGTGGGGAAAGATGAGATCGGTGCCTCCCCCGTGGATGTCGAAGCCGTCGCCGAGGTAACGCTTCGCCATCGCCGAGCACTCGATGTGCCAGCCGGGTCGTCCCGGTCCCCAGGGCGAGTCCCATGCGGGCTCTCCTGGCTTGGCCGCCTTCCAGAGGGCGAAGTCGAGCGGGTCCTCTTCAGTTCGGAGGGCTCGACACGGGCCCCGGCCAGCAACTCATCGAGGTTGCGGCCCGAGAGGCGCCCATACGACTCCAGTGTCCTGACCGAGAAGTAGACGTCTCCCTGCGAGGGGTAGGCAAGCCCACGGTCGATGAGGGCGCTGATCAGTTCGATCATCTCGGGAATGTGCTCGGTCGCCTTGGGTTCGATGTCCGGTACGAGCGCACCCAGCGCCAGGTAGGCCTCCTGGAACCGCTTGGCGTTTGCCTCGGCAAGTTCGGCGACCGGGACCCCTGCTCGGCGGCGGCCACGATGATCTTGTCTTCGATGTCGGTGATGTTCCGGACGTAAAGCGTCCTGAAGCCCCGCCACTCGAGATAACGGCGGATGACGTCGAACGCCACCGCCGACCGTCCGTGTCCACATGCGGCTCGGACTGCACCGTCGGCCCGCACACGTAGATGGAGACCTCCCCCTCGGTGCGGGGCACGAACTCCTCGTAGCTACGGCCGAGCGTGTTGAAGACGCGCATCGCCAGGCGATGGTAACGGGGGCCGCGCCGGGCAACCGAAGGCTCTGGCCGACTCCAGTGCCCCTCCTACGTCAGGTTGCGTCGACCACGTCGCCACAGCCACCGCGGCCATACCCTCGTCGCGGCCGATCGAGCCCATGTGGTCGGTGGTGGTCGCCTTCACCGAGACGACTCCATCGGCCACCCGAGCACCGCGGCAATTGAACGCCGCATCGAATCCCGCCGTGGAGCCACCCGGACCGTCTGGGCGATGACAGTCAGGTCAACGTGCGCCACTTCCCACCCTTCGTGCGGATCAGCCGCACCACCTCGGAGAGCAGCAACATCGAGTCGGCACCCTCCCACCGGGGGTCGCTCGAGGGGAAAACTCCCCCGATGTCCGCCAGCGCCGCCGCCCCCAACAGGGCGTCGGCGACGGCGTGGGCGGCGACGTCGCCGTCCGAGGTTGCCAGCACCCGCGGTCGGGATCGACCACGATCCCGGCGAGACGATGGGAGGGTTGCCCCCGAAACGGTGGGCATCGAAGCCCCAGCCGACCCGGAGAGAGTTCAGCTCTCCTCTTCCTTCTCCGCCTTGGGCAGCGCCCTGTCGAGACGCCGGGTCGCCTCCTCCTCGTCCACCTCGAGGGCGAAGCGGAGCTCGCTGATCAGCGTGAGCCGAGCCCGGGAGAGCATCCGCTTCAGCGCCGGCGAGATCCCCTTGGTCTGCTGCGCCCAGCTCAAATCGCGGATCACCTCGGCCACCTGGTAGATGTCGCCGCTGGTCATCTTCTCGTTGAGGACCTTGTACCAGCGGCTCCAGTTGGAACCGGCGTCCTGGGGCTCCTCCTTGAAGATCTGGAAGACCTTGCGGGTCTGGTTCTTCGAGATGACCGAGCGGACCGCCTCCTCGATCGAGTCGACCGGCACGAAGACGGTGAGCTGGTCGGTGGCGATCTCGAGCACGTAGTAATCGCGGCTCGAGCCGTCGATGGTCTTCTGCTTCACCTTCTTGGTGATCACGGCAGCCCCATGCTGAGGATGGACCACCCGGTCGCCCACGCCGAATGCGGGGCCTTGCGGCGGGTCGGCGGCGGCTTGGGCGCCTCTACGGGCGCGTCGCCGTCCTTTCGGGTGCGTTTGGTGGCAGGCATCGGCCTCAGGAGGTCGGGGAACGGGGGAGTGTAGCGGGCCCTGAGGACCGCCCCAGGGTCAGGCGATCTCGGGGGCCCAGGCGCGGGTGGCGTCGAGCAGCCGGTCGAAGTAGCGGCGGAGTTGCACCGCCCGCGATGTCCCGATCCCCTCGACGTCGTCCAGCTCCGCCACATCGGCGAGGAGCATCTTCTGAAAGTCCTTGAAATGCCCGGTCAGGGCGTTGCGGACGTTCTCCGGAAGACGGGGCACCCAGGCGAGCAACCGGTACCCGAGCGGTCGCACGTGGTCGTCGAGCCCGTCGACCCCAACCGCGGCGGCGACCGGACGGGTCGTTGAGTTCGGTCACCGCCACCGCTCCCAGCGTCTCGAGCGCGGTGCGAGCCGTGGCCATCGGCTCGGCCTCACATAGTCACGCAGGGTCAGGGATTGCTGCGTCTCCACACCCTGGACGAGGTCGGCGAGCTGGAGGCGGATGATCTCGCCGCTCCCCCCGAGGTTGACCGCGTCCCGGTCGATCTCGGCGCCGAGGCGTCGCACCAGCTCGGCTCGCTGCACCACGGTGACCACGGCGCGGTTGCTCGCGACGTCGCTCACCTCCATCCGGGTGAGCCTCTCCAGGGCGTCGTCGAGCCGCCGCCGGAAACGCTCCAGCGTCTGCAGCGACTGATTCGCCTTGGCGACGAGCTCGGTGGGGTTCTCCAGCTCGTGCCTCGTCTGGCCGAAGAAGACAGTGGCCGCCCTGCGGTCCTCGCTCACCGCCACCACCGGCTTCTCGGTTTGCACCGCCACCCGCTCGGCGGTGCGGTGGCGAGAGCCGGTCTCGTCGGTGCGGATCGACGACGAGGGAACCAGGTGGACATTGGCGCGGAGGATGCGCGAGCAGTCGTCGCTGAGGACGACGGCGCCATCCATCTTGGCCAGCTCGGCCAGCCGCGCCGGAGAGAAGTTGGAGTCGGCCAACTCGAACCCCCCGGTGCATATGGCATCTACGGCCCCTCCCCCCCCGAGGACCACCAAAGCCCCGTTGCCCTGCTGGATGATCCTCTCCAAACCGGAGCGGAGCGGGGTTCCCGGGGCGAGACGTTCGAAGACCGCTCTCTGCGTGAGCTGCTCAGGGCTCATCCGCGGGCAGGGTATCAGCCGGTCGTCGCCGACGCCGGGCGTGGCCGACTCGGGTCAGATCCGCCCGGCGAGCGCACCGACCCCGAGAGCCCGGCAGCCTCGAGCGCCTCGGGCAGGCGGAGCCGGGACCCGTCGGAAGGGGCCAACACCCGGGCACCGACCCGTTCCGCCTCCTCCAGGCGCCGTGCCGCCAACGGCACTTGACGGACTTCGCCGGTCAACCCGACCTCTCCCCATGCCGCCATCGGCCCAAGCGCACGTCCTGCAGCGAGCTGACCAGGGCCAGCGCCACCGGGAGGTCGATCCCCGGGTCGGAAAGCGTCAGCCCGCCGACCACGCCGATGTAGACGTCTCTCTGGGGAACCCGACTCCGGCGTGACGGTCGAGCACCGCCAGCAGTTGGTGGAGCCGGACGGGGTCGATGCCACGGGCGCTGCGCCGCGACGGGCGAACTCACCCGGGGAGACGAGCGCCTGCACCTCGACCAACACGGGCCGCCTCCCGTCGATCGTGGGGAACACGACGGTGCCGGGGACCGACGACTCCCACTCGGCGAGGAAGGCGCGCGACGGGTCCGCCACCTCGACCAGTCCGTCCTGGCTCATCTCGAACAGCCCGGCGACGTGGGTTGGACCAAAGCGATTCTTCCATCCCCGCAGAGCCCGCAGCCCGCGGTCGCCCTCGCCTTCCAGGTAGAGGACGACGTCGACCATGTGCTCCAGCGTCTTGGGGCCGGCTATGGCGCCGTCCTTGGTGACGTGACCCACGAGCACCGCGGCGATCCCCTGCTCCTTGGCGAAGCGAATCACCCGGGCGGCGCACTCCCGCACCTGCGATGTTCGAACCGGGGGCGCTCCCCACCTCGGCAGCCGAAACTGTCTGGACCGAGTCGACAACGATGAGGTCGGGGGCCATTTCGGCGGCGGCGGCGAGGATGCGGTCGACATCGTCTTCAGCCAAGAGGAAGAGCGGACCGCCCACCACCCCGAGCCGTTGCGCACGCAGGCCAACCTGGTCGATCGACTCCTCGGCCGATGCGATGAGCACCCGCCGGCCGACCGCAGTCATGGCGGCAGCAACCTGGAGGACCAGCGTCGACTTTCCGACCCCCGGCTCGCCACCGAGGAGCAGCACCGCCCCTGGCACCAATCCGCCGCCGAGTACCCGGTCGACCTCGCCGATCCCCACCGGAACGCGTGTCGGGGCACCGCCCCCCGCATCGGCGAGGGGTATCGGCACGGGTGGCGGGCCGGTCGCCGCCTTTTTCGGCTTTGACCGTTCCTCGACAAGTGGTTCGTCGAGTCGGCACTGTGGACAGAAGCCCATCCACTTGGGAGCCACGTACCCGCACCCGGAGCACGCGAAGGAGGTGGTCACGGTGCGGGATGCTATCGACGGACTGAGACACGGATCGCCCACACCAGCGCCACGATGATGCCGACCAGGAGGAGCCCACCGGCGATCAGGCTCAGCGGGGTCCACGGCTCAGCCTCGATGATCGCCCACACCATTGCGCCGTGGCACAATACCCACCCGAGATCAAGCAACCCTCGCGGACTCTGATGGCCCGTCATACATGCACCAACTGCGGCGCCTCGTTCTCCAACGAGCGCTTTTGCCCCACGTGTGGAGCTTGGGTGGACCCATTGGAGCCCGCCCCGGGCACCGACGAGGAGTTCGTTCTCGGAGAGACACCGGCCGAAGACGCAGCATGGGAGCCGCCCATGGTCACCGCGGCGCAACAGACGACCACTTGTCCGTCGTGTGGTGCCGCCAACCCGGCCGCCAACCGTCACTGCGAAGAGTGCGGTGCCCGTCTCTCCCGTCAGCAGCTCCCGGTGGCGCCACAGCCCCCGGTGGGGACGTCGGCCGGGCTGAGGGCGGTCATCGCGGTCTCGGCGGTCCTCATCGTGGTGTTCGTCGGCGCGGCGATCTTCAATGCCCTCCAGGGCGGACCCTCCACAGCGAGCGAGACCACTGTCGCCACCGATGCCAGCAGCACCACCGCCGGGCAGACCAGGCTCCGCCGGATCAACCCGATCGGGGTCGACTGCTCGAGCACCGCCGAGGGATTCAGTTGCGACAACCTCATCGCCAGGCGAAACGACCAGGGGTGGAACAACGATCCCAGCAGCGACGAGCCAATCGAGTTCGTGTTCACGTTCGCTCCCGAGGTCGCCCTGGAACAGGTCGTCCTCAAGAACGCCACCGACGAGGAGCGGTACACCCGCAACGCCAAGGTGCAGGGGTTCGTCATCGAGACCGATGACATGGGCGGTGCGGTGGAGACCAATGTCATCCCCGACGCCAGCGGCCCCCACGTGATCAACGTGGCAACGGTTGGGACCACCGAACTCACCTTCAGGGTGACAAGCACCTACCCCGGCGAGGCGCTCGACGCCAACCGGGGGCCCTACGACACCTTCTCATCATGGGCTTCGAGTTCTACGGCAGGCCGGCCGGCGAGTAGCGGTCGATGCCGGACCCACTTGGGGTGAGCCCGCCGTGACCCCGCGAGTGGTGGTGGTCGGGTCGGTCAACCTCGACCTGGTGGTGCATGTCGGCCATCTCCCCGCCCCCGGCGAAACGGTGATCGGGGGGCACTTCGCCCGGTCGGGCGGCGGCAAGGGGGCCAATCAGGCTCTGGCAGCCAAGCGAGCGGCGCCGACGCCTGGTTGATCGCCGAGGTGGGCGACGACGCGATGGCGTCGGAGGCGCTCGCCGACCTGGAGGAAGGCGGTGTGGACCTCGCCGGAGTTTCCCGCTCCCTGACGGCCTCGACCGGCGTTGCCCTGATCGTTGTCGATCAGCAGGGTGAGAACATGATCGCCGTGGCTTCCGGGGCCAATACGGAATTGAGCCACCGGCCGTCGAGGAGGCGATGCACCGCCTTCCCGACGGTGGTGTGGTCGTGGCCAACTTCGAGATACCCGACGACGCATTGCTGGCGGCGGCTGCCACCGCCGCTCGGACCGGGAGGAAGCTCGTGGTCAACCCCGCTCCGGCTCGTCCGCTCCCCGACGGGTTGGCGACCATGGGGCCGATCATCACACCGAACCGGATGAAGCCGCGGCTCTCCGGCGACGACGATCCGGGCGGAGTGCTCAGGCACTCGGAGGCCTGACCGGGGCTGCGGTGGCGGTGACCCTGGGCCCCCGAGGTGCCATCGTGTTCGACCAAGGCACGACAACCGAGATCGCGGCGCCATCCGTCGAACCGGTCGACACCACCGGCGCCGGCGATGTCTTCACCGGGGCACTGGCCGCTCGCCTCGCCGCCGGCCAGCCAGTGGAGGGCGGTGAGATGGGCGGTGATCGCCGCATCGCTGTCGACCACCCGGCCCGGTGCACGTCGGCTCCGAAGGCAGCCGAGGTCGACCGGTTGGCCGGGCGATGACGGCCTAGGCCCGCCCTTCCTTTTCGTAGGGAACGCCGACCGAGGCGGGGATGCTCCTCCCCACGACGCCGGCGAGAATGATGATGGTGAGGATGTACGGAAGAGCGGCGAAGAAATTGTTGTAGATGCTGGGGTATGCCTGTTGGAACCCGGCGAGCGTCTCGCCCAAAGCCCCGACCGGTGGGTTGGAGCGGATGGCCACACCCAGCGCCTGCGATCCCATGAACAGAAGCGAGCCGAGAAATGCCCCGATCGGCGTCCAGCGCCCGAAGATCACCGCTGCCAACGCGATGAACCCCCGTCCCGCCGTCATCCCGTTCTGGAATGAACCGGTCGCTTCGAGGGTCAGGTAGCCGCCCGCCAACCCTGCGAAAATGCCCCCAACGATGACGTTGCGCCACCGCACCCGGAGCACGTCGATCCCCACCGTGTCGGCCGCTCGGGGGTGCTCGCCGACGGCCCGGGTGCGTAGCCCCCAGCGGGATCGGAACAGCAATATCTGGAGAACGATCACGAACAAGATCACGGACATTGCGATCGGACCCTGATTGAGGAACATGTTGAAGATCCATCCCACCACCGGGATGTCCACCAGCCACTCGGGCGGATCGAACGAGCGGAATGTCCCCGCACCGCCGGTGGGACTGATCAACCGGTTGAGATAACCGGTCAACCCGAGGGCGAGGATATTGATGATCGTGCCGCTGATGATCTGGTCTGCCCGAATCGAGATGCTGAGCCAGGCATGGAGCACCGATACCAGGGCACCGGCCAGCATCGCCGCCAATACTCCGATCAGCAACGCCGGAGTGGCGGCGAACAACCCCTCGGAGGGCTCCCCGCCGATGGCGTTGTTGACCACCAGAGCCACCATGAACCCGGCGAAGGCGCTGATCAACATCATCCCCTCGATGCCGATGTTGACCACGCCGCTTCGCTCGTTCATCACTCCGCAGAGCGCACCGAGTGCGATCGGCACCGCCAGCCCAAGGACGATCGGGGCGATGTCGGGGATCACGGAGATCAGGTAGGCGATGAACTGGATGACATACCCGAGCACCGGGATGTTGTAGAGGAAGTCGAGCACACCCTCCATCAACCCACCGCCTGCTCACCGTAGGACCGGGTCACCGTTTGCACCTCGTCCACTCCCGCCCGGGCGACGCGCAGTCGCAGCAGTTTGCGGACTATCACATCGGCGGCCAGGAAGAACAGGATCACGGCTTGGATCACGTCGATGATCTCGATCGGGACGTCTGCCTGGATCTGCATCAGCCCAGAGCCAGCCCGCATCGCCCCAAAGAGGAGCGCCGAGAAGAGGATCCCAACGGGATGTGCCCGGCCGAGCAGGGCGACAGCGATTCCGTCGAACCCGATGGCGGTTCCGTAGGTGGCCGGGTAGAACCCGACGACGCCGAGGATCTGCAGCACCCCCGCCAGACCGGCGAAGAAACCGCACAGCGAGAGGGTGAGGACGATGAGCCGCCGCGGGCTCATCCCGGCGTAGCGGGCTGCACTCGGGTTCGCTCCGACGGTGCGTATCTCAAAACCAAGCGTCGTCTTCCACAAGAGCCAGTAGGCAACAGGAACCAGGGCGAACGCGATGAGCACCCCGATGTTGAATGCCCCGCTCCCGATGTGCGGCAGGGCGGCATTCCCCACGTCTGCGGTGCGGGCGAAGCTGTAGCCGGGGGCACGCAGCACGTCGTTGACCAGCGCCGAAATGAGGAAGGCCGCTATCGAGTTGAGCATGATCGTGGTGACCACCTCGTGGGCGCCGGTGAAAGCCTTGAGGAAGCCGGGGATGAACCCGTAGAAGGCGCCAGCCAGACACCCGGCGATGACCGCCACCGGGCAGGCAACCCAGGGGGACGCATCGGCCAGAGCGGCGCCGACCACTGCCGCGGTGAAACCGCCGATTAGCACCTGACCGGTGCCGCCGATATTGAAGAGGCCCGCTTTGAACCCCACGCCGACGGCAAGCCCCGTGAGAATCAACGGTGCAGTGGCGACCAGCGTGTTCGTGATCTCGGTCGGCCCTCCGAAAGCGCCCTGAAGTAGGGCCCCATAGGCGGTGAGCGGCAAGGTCCAGTCGATCGTGCCCTCGACGGCAGGGCTGGACACGATTATGAGCACCGACCCGGCGAGAAGGCCAAGGACGATCGATGCGACCGGGATCGCCACAACCGCGACCAACCGCCGCCAGCGTCCCCGTGGCAACGGCTCTGGCACTGCCGCTTGTGGAGCCGGTCCCCGCTCGCCGAGATCTTCTTCGAGGCTTGAGGGAGGCCGGTCACGAGGCTTCCTCGGTCGCGGTGGCGTGTCGCCCTTGCCCCCGGTCGCCATGAGCAGACCGATGTCCTCGCGGTTGGCGCTGGGACCGTCCACCAGTGCGACCACTTCTCCTCGGTACATGACGGCGATCCGGTCGGAGAGCTCGAGGACCTCGTCGAGTTCGGCAGAGACGAGCAGGATCCCGTTCCCCCGGTCGCGGATCTCGATCACCTGACGGTGGATGAACTCGATGCTCCCGACATCGAGTCCCCGGGTTGGCTGATCGAGCACCAGGACCTTGAGATCTTGACCGAATTCCCTGGCAACCACCGCCTTCTGCTGGTTGCCGCCGGACAAGGTGCCGGATGGCACGTCAGCCGAAGGGGTCCGGATGTCGTAGTCGTCTATCGCCTGCCGCGCCCACCGACTGATCTCGTCGCCATTCACCATCATCCCTCGGGAGAATGGCTTTCGGTGATAGGTCGTGAGGACCAGATTGTCCTCGACCGGGAAACTGAGGACCAGGCCGAAGCGGTGCCGGTCCCCGGGGACGAATCCGACCCCAGCCTCGCGCATCTTCCGACGCTGGCTTGGGTGACGTCCTCGCCATCGAGAATCACTGTCCCTGTCAGCGGTTTGCGCAGCCCGGTAATGGCCTCGACCAGCTCGTCCTGTCTGTTGCCGGCCACGCCGGCGATCCCCAGAATCTCACCGGCGCGCAGCTCGAAGTCCACGCCACGGACGACTTCGTGGTGGCGGTCGTCGCGAACCCTAGACCCTGCACGATCAACATTGCATCGCCGGGGCGCGAGGTGCCGCGGTCGACGGTGAGCTGCACTTCGTGACCCACCATCAACTCGGCGAGATCGTCCTCATCGGTCTCGGCAGGCAGCCGCGTCCCATCACTTTGCCCCGGCGGATTACGGTGATCCTATCGGCGATCTCCAGCACCTCGTACAGCTTGTGGCTGATGAAGATGACGCTGTGACCTTCGGCGGCCAGCCGGTGGAGCACGGCGAAGACCTCCATGGTCTCCTGCGGGGTGAGCACCGTGGTCGGTTCGTCGAGCACCAGGATCCGTGCCTTGTGGTACAGCGCCTTGAGGATCTCCACCCGCTGCTGCCAACCCACCGAGAGGGTCTCCACCTTGGCCTCGGGCTCGATCTCGAATCCAAACCGGTTGCCCAGCTCGACGATGCGCCCATGGGCCTCCTTTCGGTCGAGGAAGACCGGGTTGGCCATGGTCTCCTCGCCGAGCACGATGTTCTCGGCCACCGTCAGCACCGGCACCAGCATGAAATGCTGGTGGACCATGCTGATCCCTGGGCTCGATGGCGTTGCTAGGCGACGAGATCGTCACCACCTCGCCGTCGAGCAGGATCTCGCCCTCGTCCGGGGTGGTCAGCCCGTAGAGGATGTTCATCAGCGTCGACTTGCCCGCCCCGTTTTCCCCGAGCAGGGCGTGGATCTCACCCGGGCGCACCTCGAGGTCTATGTGGTCGTTGGCTACGACGCCCGGAAAACGCTTGGTGATGCCGCGGATCTCAAGCGCCGGTGCTTAGAAATCGTCTTTGCCCCTGGCTGGCCGGGTCGGTCAATCTCGCCCTTCGGGATGAGACAACGCCTTCGAGTGTGGGGGACACTAGTGAGCTAGAAACAGAGGCGGCCGGGTGGGACCCCGGCCGCCTCGCCGTCACATCTGTAGTGGAACTCTCCTCAGGGACAGTCGGGTGTGCCGGCGTACTGACGGTGCGGCGCACGGATCGATCGAGCCGTCGACGATCCCCGCCACCGCGTGTCATCGACTGCGGTCTGGATATCCGGGGTGATCAGCGTCCCCTCGAAGTCGTAGAAGGGGGCCAAACCCAACTCCGACCGGGTTATCCGAGTCGAGGCTGTTGATGATGTTGCCTCCGACCGTGGTCCCGTCGGAAACACGGAGGATGGCCGCGGTCACCGACTCTTGCAGCGCCTTGGTGGCGCTGGTCACGAGACACCCAGCCAGGTTGGGCAGGGTTGGGCCTTGGTCGACGTCCACGCCGATCGTGTAGAGGTCGGCGTTGCAGGCCGCTCCGACCGCCACCCCCTCACCGGTGAGACCGGCGATCTGGAAGAGAACGTCTGCGCCCTGGCTTATCTGCAGCTCAGCGAGCGACCTGCCGGTGTCCGGGTCGTTGAAGCCGATCTGCGGGATCTGGGGTGGCTCCCTGGTAGAGCACCGTGACGTCCGGGTTCGCCGCCTTGGCGCCGTTCTCGTAGCCTCGGGCGTAGCGGATCACTGCCGGGACGTTGATGCCCGCTCATCCGCGCCGAACTCCGCGCCCGACTCGGTGATGCTGCCGGCGATGACCCCCGCCAGGTAGCCCGCCTGATCCTCGGCGTAGATCAGGCCCTGGTAGTTGGGCAGAAGCTCCGCCGGATCACCTTCGCAGGCGAAGGTGGGGTCGGGATTCCGCCCTCGGCAGTCGACGCAGATCTCCCTGGATCGACCCCGATGAAAGCGACGTCGGGGTTGGCCTTGGCGGCGGTGGCGGTGTCGGAGCCGAGGAGGAAGCCGACGGTGACGATCACATCGAACCCCTGGTCGACAAAGGTCTGGATGTTCTGCCGCATAGTCGGAGATGTCCTCGGTGATCATCGATGTCGTGCTCCCCGCTGAGCTGCGCGGCGGCGTCCCTGGCACCGTCGTTGGAGGACTGGTTGAACGAGGCATCCTCCAACTGGCCCACGTCGGTGACCACCCCGACACGGAGCGCCTCTCCCGCCACTGTGGTGTCGGCAGCAACCGTGGTGTCGGCAGCGACGGTCGTATCGGCGGCGATTGTGGTATCGGCACCTACGGTGGTGTCTGCGCCAGCCGTGGTGGCAGCGCCGGCAGCCGTGGTGTCGGCTGGCGCTCCCGTCGTGTCGGTCGTGTCCCCACCACACGCCGCTACGAACAGGGCGAGCACCGCGGTGATCACCGCCAGCTTGCTCGTGTTCTTCACGAATTGTCCTCCTGGTGTTCCTTGCAACCGGCGTCGCCGGCGGCGGGATTGTACCGGTCCCCGTGCGCCGGCTGCCGGTTGAGCGCTCAGGGATCTTGGAGTGCTGATCGGTGGCGGTCGAGGATGCCGAAGCAGCGCTCGGACCTCGAACAAACGGAATCGGGGCCCTTCGACCCCGATTCCGCTTTCTGCCTGCGCCCCCACTCCTGGCGCCTTGTCTCGATATCGGTACCTGAGACGAGCCCTACATGGGTCGTGCGACCCATTGATCAGGTCAGCTCAGGCTCTTCGAGTGCCGGTTGGCGCCGG
>CAVWWM010000002.1:0-66469 GCA_963758695.1 uncultured Actinomycetes bacterium | reverse complement strand
CGCTCGACGCGCCCGACGTGGTCCGGGACGTCGCCATCGAACGTTCGAACGACGACCTGACGCAGGCCGAGGGGCGCGCCTCGGTCTTCTGGCCGCTGCAACAGCGTCATCGTCTGTTCCTCGTCGGTGGGGCCGGCACGTCGTTCGGGAAGAACCCCCTTCCCACCGAGCAGTTCCAGCTCGGGGCGCCATGCGGCCGGCGTACCACGCCGGGGAGTTGCGAGGCGATCACTACGGTGTATCGACGATTGGTTATCTGCGCGGCGTCGGCCGCATGCCGGATTTCCTCGGCGGCCCGATTTCCTGGCGGATGGATCGAAAACGGCTCGGCCTTCAACGACATCGACGACGCCACGTTCCGGACGAACGTGAGCGCAGGCGCGATTGTCGACACGCTCATCGGACCGATGATCCTGGGTGGCAGCTTCGACTTCGATGGTCGCTGGCGGTATTACGTCGGGATTGGACGACTGTTCTGACGGCCCGCCAGGGGTAGCCGGACGACAATCCCCGGAAATGCTCATCAGATCAGCGGCAAAACGAGGTATAACTCGATACTTGGCGGCGACATTGACAGGACGGGCCTGCGGGTCTACCGTCCGTGTGCTAACCGGAGGAGGCTTTCCGATGACGACCAGATTCTTCTACCGGGGAATCGTTCCGCTCGCAGTCACCCTCTTAATCGTGGCGTCGCTCGTGCGGACCGGCTCCGGCCAGGCCAACGGCGGCGCTGTGTCCATCGACAATGACGACATCGGCGGCGTCGTCACCGGCGCCCGCGGACCCGAGGCGGGCGTCTGGGTCATCGCGGAAACGCGCGACCTGCCGACGAAAATGGTGAAGGTCGTCGTGACCGACGACCAGGGCGCTACCTGCTCCCCGACCTGCCCAAGGCGAACTACGACGTCTGGGTGCGCGGCTACGGCCTCGTCGATTCGCCGAAGTCGCAGTCGGCGCCCGGGAAGACCGTGAACCTGAAGGCGGTTCCCGCACCCGATGCCAAGTCAGCGGCCGAGTATTACCCGGCGCTGTACTGGTTCTCGCTGCTGCAGGTCCCGCCGGCCAGCGACTTCCCCGGCACCGGCCCGCAGGGCAACGGCATCTCGCCCAACGATGCAAGAGCCAGGGCGAGTGGGTTCGCAACATCGTCAACACCGACGGCTGCACTGGCTGCCATGCGCTCGGCAACAAGGCGACGCGCGAAGTTCCGAAGAGCCTTGGCGTGTTCGACTCCGGCGCCGCCGCGTGGGATCGCCGCATCCAGTCGGGCCAGGCGGGCGCCGGGATGAGCAACCGCTTCACGCAGGTGGGCCGCCAGCGCGCGCTGGCGATGTACGCCGACTGGACTGATCGCATTGCCGGCGGCGAGCTGCCGCAGGCCGCGCCGCCGCGCCCGCAGGGCCGCGAGCGCAACGTCGTCATCACGCTGTGGGACTGGGCGGATCCGCGCCACTACCTGCACGACGAGATTGCCAGCGACAAGCGCAACCCGAGGGTGAACGCCAACGGACCGATCTACGGCGCGCTCGAGGCCTCCGGCGACTACCTGCCCGTCGTGGATCCGAAGACGAACACGGCGAGCATGGTCAAGCTGCAGGTCCGCGATCCGAAAACGCCGAGCGAAGCCGATACGCCGCCGGCGGCCTCCTCGCCGTACTGGGGCGATGAGGTGATCTGGACGGCGCAGTCCAGCGCGCACAGCTTCGCGATGGACAAGCAGGCGCGCGTGTGGGTTGCGGCGCGCATCCGTCCCAACCAGACCGCGGAGTGGTGCCGGCAGGGCTCGGATCATCCATCGGCGAAGGCGTTCCCGATCACCCAGAGCGGACGCCAGATGCAGCTGTATGACCCGAAGACGAAGAAGATCACGACGATCGACACCTGCTTCGGGACGCATCACCTCAACTTCGACAACAACGACGTGCTGTGGTTCACCGGGCGGCGGCCCGGTCGAGGGCTGGTTCGACACGCGCATCTTCGACAAGACGGGCGACGAGAAGAAGGCGCAGGGCTGGACGGCGTTCGTGCTCGACACCAACGGCAACGGCAAGCGCGATGCGTATGTCGAGC
Source organism: uncultured Actinomycetes bacterium (assembly GCA_963758695.1). Lineage (GTDB taxonomy): Bacteria > Actinomycetota > Acidimicrobiia > Spongiisociales > DATADW01 > DATADW01. Next base: position 64,399 of record CAVWWM010000002.1, on the reverse strand, counting down.
CCGATCAGCCGGTCGATCCGACCAAGGACAAGCGCGTCGTCACGGCCTTCTACGGCGTCGCGCCCGAGCCGAAGGGCAACGCGATCTGGGGATCGGTTACCGGGATGCCGGGATTGGTCGTGCGCCTCTCGCTCGGATCGAATTCTCCGGAAACGGCGCTGTCCGAGGTCTACGAGGTGCCGTTCAAGGATCCGAAAGCGTCGGGCTCGGGCTTTGCGCCGCGCGGCATGGACGTCGACAGCGACAACGTCGTCTGGACGGTGCTGTCGAGCGGCCAATACGCGAGCTTCGATCGCCGCAAGTGCAAGGCCCCGCTCAACGGACCGAACGCGACGGGCAAGCACTGCCCCGAAGGCTGGTCGCTGTACGCCTTCCCGGGGCCGAACTACAAGGGCGCGGTCGAGTCCGCCAGCGCTGAGAGCGCATACTACAACTTCGTCGATCGCTTCGACATGCTGGGCATCGGCAAGGACATTCCGCTCGCGACGGGCAACGAATCAGAAGCCCTGCTCGCCCTCGTCGACGGCAAGTTCATGACGTTCCGCGTGCCGTATCCGATGGGCTACTACGGCAAGGGACTGGACGGACGCATCGACGATCCGAACGGCGGCTGGAAAGGCAAGGGGATCTGCTCGACGTTCGCGACGCGCGCCCCGTTCCATGCCGAAGGCGGAAGGGGACGACGAGCAAGGTCGTCAAGTTCCAGGTACGGCCGAACCCGCTGGCGAAGTAGATTCACGGGGCTGGGTTCGAAAGGACCCGGCCCGATCCGGTCCACGCGTGATTACGGCACACCGGGGCACAAAGGCACCGAGGACGCCGTGGGAAAAATTCGCCTCGGTGTCTCGGTGCCTGGTGTGTTGTGATCGCGAACTCAGTGAGCTTCGCTTTCGGGTTAGCCGGAAGGGCCGAAGCCGCCGGACACCGGCCTACTTCTTCAGGCTCGCCACGAAATTCACGACGTTCCAGATATCGGGATCCTTCATGCGGTCGCCCCACGCGGGCATGTTCAGATCGGGAGGGATCCCGTTCTTGATCACGTAGAAGATCTCGCCTCGCTCCCGCCGCGCAGCCACTCGGCGTCGGTCAGATCCGGCGACGGCGGCGCGATGTCGTTGCCCGTCCCTCCTGTTGCGTTGATGCCATGACATGCGGCGCAGTTTTTCGTGTAAGCTGCTTGCCCGCCGCGATTGAGTCGGGCGTCGACGCGACCGGGTTTTTGAGTTGGCCGCCTCCGGATTACCCTGCGCGATCAGGGCAATCGTGGTGACCCATGCGGCGGCGACGGGGATGATGAACCTGATGCCATGACGCGGATTGTAAGGCATGAGCCCGTCAGCTAGGCAAGCTCCGCCCCGGGGCCCGCTGAGTTGCCGCCTTCCGCCTGAAGGCGGAAGCCACACTCTCAACTCTCACTCCAACTCCCAACACGACGGAAGGGCCAATTCCCAACTGTTTGGGAGTTGGGGCAAGCATCACGTTGGGCGTTGGGAGTTGGGTATGTGGCTTCCGGCTTCAGCCGGAAGACAACGGCCGAGGGTCAGGGCGGCCCGCACCTTGATACACTTGCGGCATGCCGTGGACGACGGAGGGTGCACCGGTTATCGGCGCGGGGTGCATGCGTCTCTCGACCGATCGCGATCGCGACGAGGATCGGGCCATCGCCGTGCTGCATGCCGCATTCGATGCCGGCGTCAACTTTCTCGACACCGCGAACGTGTACTGCTGGGACGACACCGGTACCGGCCACAACGAGCGGTTGATCGCGCGAGCGCTGGCGGCGTGGAACGGCGACCGCTCGCGCATCTGGTGGCCACCTAAGGCGGCCTCACCCGGCCGCATCAACTGGGTCGCGGATGGACGGGCACGTCATCTCATCGCGGCGTGCGGGGCCGCCGGCGCGCCCTCGGCGTCGAGCGCATCCGCCTGTACCAGCTTCACGCGCCCGACCCGCGAACGCCGCTGGCGACCAGCGTCCGCGCCCTGACCTCGTTGAAGCGCGACGGGCTCATCCAGGGATCAGTCTCTGCAATGTGAACGTTGGTCAGATCGAGGAAGCCAGACGCATCACGGAGATTGCCTCGGTACAGGTCGAGCTCAGCATCTGGCAGGACGAACATCTTGAGCGGCGTGGCCGAATACTGCCTCGCCCACGGCATTCAGCTTCTTGGGTACCGGCCGCTCGGCGGGCCGCAGCGCCGGCATCGCACTGGTCGTGATGCCGCGCTCCTGGATGTGGCGGCGCGCCACGGCGCCACTCCGTTCGAGATCGCTCTGGCCTGGCTGACCGACCTGTCGGACCTGGCGCTGCCCGTTCCGGACCCACCCGTGTGGAAACGGCGCGGTCAGTGGCTCGTGCCTGCGGAATCGCGTTGACCGCCGACGATCGCGCGCGCCTGGACGAGCGATTCCCGCCGGGCGGGCGCTGCGGTTCCGCGAGGCGCGCCGCGATCGTCCGGCGCCCGAGCACGCGGATGGTAAAGTGGTTCTGATTATTGGCCTGCCCGGCGCCGAAGAGCACCGTGGCCGGATCGTTCGTCGCGCAGGGCTACCAGCGGTTGAACCGCGACGAGGTCGGCGGATCGTTGCGCGGGCTGCTTCCGGCTCTCGATCGCGCACTCGCCTCCGGACGTTCGCGCATCGTCCTCGACAATACGTATGTCTCCCGCAAGTCGAGGGCGGCCGTGATTCAGGCCGCCGGGCAACGCGGCCTTCCAGTCCGGTGTGTCTGGCTTTCGACCAGCGTCGAGGATGCACAGGTGAACGTCGCGTGGCGGACGCTGTTGGGGAACGCCCGGCTCGACGCGGCGTCATTCGGTCCGGCAGTGCAGTTCCGCTATCAACGTGATCTGGAGCCCCCGGATCCCTCCGTGATGTTCTCGCGGATTGACGTCATGCCATTCGAGCGCCGGCACAACCCTTCCTTTGTGAACCGCGCGCTCATCGTGTGGTGTGACGACGTTCTGTATCGCAGCCGATCCGGCTCACGCACGCCGGCGTCTGTCGAGGATGTCGAGGTGCGTGCCGAACGCGGAGAAGTGCTGCGTGGCTATCAGGCCGCCGGTTGGCGCGTGCTGGGGCTGTCCTGGCAACCGCGCGTCGCCGAAGGAACGATGTCCGCCGGCAACGTCGATGCCGTGCTCGCGCGCATGCAGGAGATGTTGGGACTGTCCATCGACGTTCAGTACTGTCCACATGGCGCCGGGCCGCCGACCTGCTGGTGCCGCAAGCCGCTGCCCGGCCTGGGCGTCGTGTTCATTCAGCGCTATCTTCTCGACGTCTCGCAGTGCATCTACGTCGGCGCAGGCGCGCAGGATCCAGGTTTCGCGCGCCGGCTCGGATTCCAGCACCGGAACGCGGACGACTTCTTCACACCTGCGGCACTGGAGGCCCGTGGCTGAAGCGTTTTTTCAGTTCCACGGGCCACAGGGACACGAGACACAGAGGCCTTGGAGCACGAAAATGGAAACCCATTCCCGTCCCCTACACAAGAATGGCGCATTCGGATAGGTTAGATGGCCATGACACACGTGATTCGTGTCATCGCACTCTCGTCGCTGCCGGTCCTGGGTGTGCTCGCGCAGGCACCCACCGACCCGTTCCCGACGGCCATTCCCGCGACCGAGGCGTCATCCGCGTGAACTACCAGGAGTTCGCCTCGCTGCCGGATATCGACGGCGTGGCGGCGCGCATGATGAACCTCGTCACCGAGCCGGGGACGCGCCGCGTGTTCGTCAACGACATGCGCGGCCAGCTCTATCGGGTCACTGAGGACGGCAAGACGGTCACGAAGTACCTGGATATCAACGCGGCGGGAGTGCCGGTCCAGTCGATGGGCCGCGAGCGCGGCTTCCAGAGCTTCGCGGTTCACCCGCAGTTCAACCAGCAAGGCAGCCGGGGCTTCGGGAAGTTCTACACCTACACCGACACCACGAACATGACGCCGCCGGCGGACTTCCATCCCGCACCAGGCGGAATGGACACGCACCATGCCGTGCTGCTCGAGTGGACGGCCAAGACCCCCGGCGCGGCGACCTACGACGGCGGCGCGCCGCGTGAGCTCATGCGATGGCGGGACCCGTTCCAGAACCACAACGGCGGCATGCTCGCCTTCAACCCGCTCGCCGAGCCGAACTCTCCGGACTTCGGCCTGCTGTACATGGGCGTCGCGGACGGCGGCAGCGGCGGCGACCCGCTCAACATGGCGCAGAACCTGGGCATCGCGTTCGGGAAGATCTTCCGCATCGACCCGCTGGGCAACAACAGCGCGAACAAGAAATACGGCATCCCCGCCGACAACCCGATGCGAAACACGCCGGGCGCGCTCCCCGAGATTTACGCCTACGGCGTGCGCAATCCGCAGCGATTCGCCTGGGACTCGCGCAACGGCGCCATGTTCATGTCCGACATCGGCCAGGGCACTGTCGAGGAAATCAGCCGCGTCACACCGGGCGCCAACCTCGGGTGGAACGTCTGGGAGGGCAGCTACAGATACGGGGGGCGCCAAGGCGTGGCGCTCGAAAACCAGCGCGGCGACCCGAAGGTGACCTATCCGATCGCCGAATGGGGACAGCTCGACCCGCTCCTGCAATCCCAGTCCGCCGCCGGCGGCCTGGTGGTCTATCGCGGCAACCAGGTCCCGCAGCTCGCGAACCTGCTGATCTTTGCCGACATGCCCAGCGGCGAACTCTTCTACGTGAACGCGGACAACCTGCCGAGCGGCGGCCAGGATGCCATCCGCCGCATCCTGCTCAACGAGGGCGGCACGGCGAAGACCTTCCTCGAGGTGATCAAGGCCAAGAACATGGCGCAGGGCAAGATGCCCGCGACGCGTGCGGATCTGCGGATGAATACTGGGCCCGGACAATCAGATCTTTCTGCTGAACAAGGGCGACGGCACGATCCGAGTGCTCACGAAATAAAGCGCACCGCTACAGTCATCTTCCGGCTAAAGCCGGAAGCCACAGCCAGACATTCGTGCCCGGTGTGGCTTCCGGCTTCAGCCGGAAGATGGCGACTCGAGTAACTTTGCGTCTCTCCTCCTCTGCGACGCTCTACGGTCTACACATACTTCTGTCTTCGACCAGCATCGGGAATGGCGTGTTGGTCGTCCCCGAACGGTGATGTTGTCAATCTCCCAACCGACATCGCCCGCGGCTTCGTCCGCGCCTATCCGGAAACGGATGCGCACGGTCCGGCCCGGTAATGGCGCCCGAGGTCGAGTGTGACCGTGTCACGGGCCGGCCACCGGCATTTTGAGCCACGAAGGCGTCGCGGCCGCCCAGTGGGTTGCCCGCCTCCTCGAACAGCGTGCCGCCGTAGCCAGGGTCGTCGACGTAGGTGATGTCCTCCCACGCGGCCCCGTTGTTGAGGGATCTCGATCACCCCGCCATCGAAGAATGTCGTCTTCGAACGCTTCAAAACTGTGGCGATGTTCGAACGTGATCACCAGCGGATCGGTCGCGCTCGCGAGCAGCGCTGGCGACTGCAGCGCCGTGTCCGTGATCCCCGAGAGATCGGCGCCGAGCCACGCGCGGTTGGACGGCGTCGCCTCCACCCGCGACCAGACCTCATTCGCATCGGTTCCAGCGAGGTCCACGGCGTGATCATCGTCTCCACTTCGTCGATCCTCGACGCATTGGCGACATCGTCAGCGTTGATCCTCTCCGTGAAGGACCGGGATACAACCGCCTCGCAGGCCTCTGCGTTGGACACGTTGACCTCGAGATCGAGCGAGCCGAGGCCCGAGACGGTGCGGTCGAGCGCGATCCTGATGCGCGCCCGGGCGCTGCTGAACGGCCGATCCGGCGAATGCGCGCGGAAATGCCGCGAGGGAAGAAGATGCCGGGCGTCGCCGAGTTGACCGTGACGACCGTATCCAGCATTGGCGTGGCGCTGCCATTCATCACCGTGATGGCCACCCACCCCTGCTCGCCCGCGTCGAGGTAGTCGTCGCCGTCGCACGACCTCCGATCCACCTCGAGGCTGATGGCGCCGATTTCGATGCGGGGCGGACCTCGTATAGCTCTCGGTGACGCCGGCGAAATCAGTGAGCCCGCGGCGGGGCAATGGCGCAGCTTCCGGCCCCCGTCTGGCGAACGCGTTGGCGAGCACGCCCAGGTCAACGCGCCTGTTCCGGCCGGCCGCGGCTACGGCGAGGATCGCGTCCCGCTGCTCCGTGTAGGTGGCGTCGCGCGGCGTCATCTGCAGGCCGGCGACCACGTAGTTGGACATGCGGCGGCGGACTCTTCGAAACGCCTTGGGAACGGGTTCGCCTTCTGGAGCGCGACATAGCCTTCCCAGAGCATCGACGTCCAGACCTCTCCGGCGTTGTGCACCTCCGAGTTCGGGCCGCCGGGAAGGTCCCGGGGGCAGCGGCTCTCCATTGGAGATGTGCCGGAACGTCAAGCCGTTCTTCGCGAAGTCGACGGAATAGGGGGAGCGCCGGATGCCGTAATACGCGGAGTCGCCGAAAATCCGGCTGGCGTACACCGAGCCGGAGTACGTCCGTCGAGGTTGTCACCCAGCGCGACATCATGTGCAGCGCGAGAAAGTCTCCCCAGCCCTCGCTGAGCGCGCCGCACTGCTGCAACCCGCAATCAGCCAGGCGGTGGTGCAGGTAATGACCCCACTCGTGCGCGATGATCTGGTTGTCGAGCGCCGAGTCGCGCTCCAGCCCCGGCTGCCGGAGCATGCGCGCACTGACGGCCCCCAGCGCAAGCGCCGCTTTCAGGGCTGCTCCGTCCGCCTGGGTGATGGAGAGCGCCCCAATGGTGACGGGGATGGGCTCGCGCCATCCCTGGCGGCGGGCCGGCCACATTATTCGCGACGATCATGCCGACCCCGCCCGCGGCCTCGACGTTAACGGCCTTCAATGAACGCGCAGGTCCCGCGATCGACGAGGACAATTCGCCCGGCGACGCCCACAAGCGGTTCGCACGCATCGGTTGGCGACGGACCCATGCCGTCGTTGGCCAGGACGACCGGGGCGGTGATGTCGAAGGTGGCCGCGCCGAACGACGCGCTGCCCGTCTCGAGGTCACCGCCCGGCATGAGCCTGAGCGTGCGGGTTTCGCGCCCCAAGAACACGAACATCTGCATGCGCGGCCGCACGCCGTCGGACGGCGTGGACATGTTCGCGTTGTTGCGCGATCCGCCGAAGTAGTCGTCCTGGACCTCGACGCGCATGTCATCGCCGCCGATGCCGCCCCTGCCGTAGTTGTCCTTCTGCGCGTTGCCGGCGGCTTCGTTGAATCCGGAGTCGTACCAGTAATCGTGCAGCCAGTTGACCGTGTAGAAGGTCTGAGTAATGGCGGCCTGCGATTGATCGACGCTGGCGAGCGGAGGCGCCGCCGTGTCGTACGTCCGGTCGAACGTCCGTGGGACGTGGTCGTGGCCCGGAAATCGCCGACCGAGACACCGTCCGGCGCCGAGTGATCCACGTACGCGTCCGCGTTGTTCCCTGACGTCTCCGTCGCATCAGCCGGCAGCCAGGGGTCCGCCACTCTCCCGAGCCTCCCGAGGCCGGCCTCCGCCGTCGCGCCGTCGGCTTCCCTCTCAGCGTCCGCGCTCAGACGGAGCCCTTCCTCTTCGCGGGTGGTTGAAGCCGCCCATCGTCACCAGGTTCGGCAGGACGAATGGCGGCTCCGTGTCGTCCGGCACGCCGGCCGGGTGGGGTGTGACGTCGGTCTGCGGCCCGTCTTGCGGACGCAGGTCGCCTGTCCCATCCGCCCATACACGGTAGAGGAATTCAGCAGGAGGTTCCGCAGGCTGGGCCCTTTCGGATCCGCCCGCGCTTTCCTGCGGCCCCTCGCTCGCCGTCAGGTTCCGGCGCGCCAACACGCGCCCGTCGCTGGCCGCAACAATGTAGCGGAAGGCAAGCGAGTCGTTCGAGTCGCCGGCGCCTGCATAGAACTGGACTTCGTGCGCTGGAACGAGTGCACCGCCAGCGGGAAAGAGGATCTGCTTGACCGGGGCCGGGTCGGCGAGCACCCTGCCGGCGGGATCCGCAAGTTGAAACCACTGGACTGTGCCCGCTCCACTCTGGATATCCGTGACGGACGGCGATATGCCGACGATGCTCGCGGTCTGCACCCTGCCGCCCGACACGTGCGACAGCGCATTGGCGAGCGCCTGCACGGAGGAAACCTGGAACTCGAGTCCCGGACCGCGGCCGTCCACGGCGTACAGGCCGACCCGTGATGGCGACGAGGCGCGAGTCGTCGCCGATGAGCACCTTGACGTCGCTGCCGTAGATGTCGAGACCTCCGAGCTGCTGACGGAAATGTGCGATCACGCCGCCGGACGGCACCCTTGCAACTGGACGAGGCGCGCCGACGCAAGCTCGGCCGGGGACGTCCTGAATGCGCGAGCGAACCGCCCCAGATGCCAGCGTGCCGCCGCCTCCGGAGCGCCGAGCGCCGGAGCGGACTGTCCGCTTCCCCATATGAAGGTTGGAACTCCGTCTGCGTCGAAGGCGGTCACCATGCCTCCGGCGACAGCGGTCAGCTCTGCCGGTGATGCGCCAGCGCCGGCCGACGGCTGTTGACCGCGAACCGGAACCGCGAACGCGAACAACAGAACGCTCAACGTCAGGGTGCGAATGGATGCTCTCATGACACCTTCTGGAGGAAAGGTCGAATGGTCAGGTGGGGAGCTCGAACTTACCGGAATCGAAATCACGGACGCCGGCAAGCGCCGGGAGTATACACTGAGGAACGCAGGGAAGGCATTGATGGTTTCCCAATTAATTCAGCGAGGCGGGCTCATCAGGAGTCTGCCGGCAACCGCCCTCGCGGTCATCGCCCTCGCGACGTCACTGCTGGGACAGAACAGTCAGCCGGCAGGAGCGGCGAAGCGCGGCGAGCCGTTCGAGTTGAAAGCCAACGAGGCGTCCCGCCTGGCTGACGAGAACCTGCTGGTGCGCTTCGAAGGGGTGACCGAGGATTCGCGATGCCCCGTCAGGACGTCAGTGCGTGTGGGCTGGCGATGCTGTCGTGGAGCTATGCTGGAGAAACCTCCCGCAGCCTCCGCCACTCGCATGCTGCACACGAGCGAACGCGTCGGACGGGATGCCGAATACGAGGGCCTGGTCGTTCGACTCGTCGATCTGAAGCCACAGCCCCGTGAGGGAACGACGATCGCTCCAGAGGACTACCGCGTCACGCTCGTCGTGTGCGCTCGAGTACCGGCGCCTGGGCCGTGTCAATCGTTGATCAACGCGAACCAGGCGCGGGACGTCGCAGGCCCGTACCCAGCCACGTTGACGTCAGAAGCGCGGGGCCGATGAATGAAGGTGACGAGCCCGTGGAGGCGGTGGGCCGCCGTGTCGTTCGAGTTCCGTGACGGACGTGGAGTCCACAAGGAGGTTTCATGCTGAAGAGACTGTTGGCCGGGTTCGCTGTCGCAGCCTGCATGACAGGGGCATTGCAGTCACCGCTCGCTGCCCAGCGGGGCGGACCCGCGCAGGATCCCGACGAGCCTACTGAAAAGCAGATGGCGGAATCCACCGAGGCGCAGAAGCACATCGCGGCCGCCATGGCGATCGCGAAACAGGCGAAGCCCGACCTGGTGGCGGAAACCAAGGTGATGTGCACCAATACGGGTCCCCGAAGGCCGGCGGTGATCAGGCAGCTCCAGGGCTTGCCACCGGAGCCACAGGCCGTCATCGAGCCGACGAAGCTTTTCGACAATCTCTATTTCTTCGGATTCAACACCGTCGGCGGCTGGGCGATTAACACGAGCGATGGAATCATCATTGTCGACACGCTGAACTCCGAGGCAGACGCCGTGAAGGTGATCGTGCCTTCACTGGAGAAGCTCGGTCTCGACCCGACCCAGATCAAGTACGTCATCGTCCAGCACGGTCATTTCGATCATTTTGGCGGCGCCCAGTACCCTGCAGCAGAATACAACGCGAAGGTCCTGATGGCCACTGAAGACTGGAATCTCATCGAAGGCCTCTCGGAGCGGCAGCGGCGGAGCAGGGCGCTCCCCCGTCGTGACATGGAGGTGAAGCACGGACAACAGTTGACGCTGGGCGATACGACCGTGACGATGGCGCTCACTCCGGGACACACGCCCGGATCGATTGCGCTCTTCTTCCCGGTGAAGGACCGGGGCCGGCAGCATACGGCCATGATCCTGAGCCTCACGGCGCCTGACCGTCCATCGCTTGCCGCTCTGGAGCTGGCCGTCAACGACTTCGCGAAGAAGCAGAAGGCCGCGCTCCGGCTCACCAGTCACCTTTCAGTGGAAAACATCCCGTGGCTGGAAACGATTCGCAAGAACCCCGGCGGACCCAACCCCTACCTGTATAGCGTGGAACGGTTCGATTGGTACATGGACATCATGGTCGAATGCGCCGAGGAATCCGGCCTTGACCACGAGCTGCTCGTGTTCCCGAGCGAAGTCGCGCAGCGCCTTGGCCGTCTCCACCGGGTCATCCCCGGCGAAAGCGAGGGCGGTTGGGCCGGTGAGCCATTCCTCGGCACCCTCGATACCCAACTCCCCGGCAGCGAGGCGGGCAAGCGTCATCTTGACGATCTTGTATTCCGTCCCGGTGGCGCGCAGGCTTCGCCGGAGTTTCTGCTGTAGAGCGACATTGAGACCGCGGTACTCGGTCAAGAATGTCGCTTGCGCCGATTCGATCCGGCTTCTTATGTCTTCAACTGCCTGGACCTTTTCAGGTCGTGGCATGCGTCCTCCTCAAAGAGAAAGGTCCCGGTCGGAGACCAGGACCCTCGAGGAGGTCGCGCCAATGAGGTAACGACCCGGTTTCAAAGGTGACCTGCGCAGGTGGGTGACTTGCCACCCCTTAGGCGATGCGCCCGCGGTCTCCGGCCTTGTTGCTGGACGATGGTAACAGGTGAATTGCGACCGATTTTCGCGCCCGAATAAGCGCTAGACAAAGGGACCTTGGTGGCGCGACACTAGACACGACAGGGGGGCCTTGCCGGGCGGGACGTCCTCACCTGACCGCTACCGTCCCGGGAGAGGCACGGCGTACGAGAACCTCGGTGGAGAGCAGCCCCTACCCTGCCCCACCGCAGAGGATCGGTTCTCTGGGTGGCACCCTGGCGGCCGCCCCGCCGCTCACCGCTGAGCAGCCGCTCCAGAGGCGAGGCTCCCCTGTGGCCTTTCTCAGTGGGCGAGGGCGGTCAGGTCGTCCAGCTTGGCGGCGTCCACGGCAACGCCGGGCCCCATCGTCGACGAAACGCTGACGTGCCGGATGTACCGTCCCTTTGCGGCAGCGGGCCGGGTCCGGACAATTTCGGAGGTGAGCGCTGCCAGGTTGCCGATCAGCTGGTCACGCTCAAAGGACACCTTCCCGATGGGGGCGTGGACGTTCCCATAGCGGTCGTTGCGGTACTCGATGCGCCCGGCCTTGAACTCTTCCACGGCCTTGCCCACGTCGGCGGTGACCGTCCCGGCCTTGGGGTTTGGCATCAGACCCCGGGGACCGAGGACACGGCCCAACTTCCCCACCTCTGACATCAGGTCGGGGGTGGCGACGGCGATGTCGAAGTCGAGTGGCTGCTCCCCGTCCTGGATCCGAGCCACCAACTCCGGGCCACCAACCAGATCTGCGCCAGCGGCCTCGGCCTCGCGCGCCTTGTCGGCCTGGGCGAACACGGCGACACGGACCGCCTTCCCGGTGCCATGCGGAAGGCTCACAGTGCCCCTGACCATCTGGTCGGCGCGCCGCGGGTCGATCCCGAGCCGGAATGCGACCTCGACCGTCTCGTCGAAGCTGGCCGGAGCGAGCACCTTGACGAGGTCTACGGCCTCATCGGCGGTGTAAGAGGCGTTGTGGTCGAAGCGACGCATCGCTTCCAGATACTTCTTGCCGTGTCTCGGCATCAGCCATTCCTTTCGTGGTCCAGACGAGCAGCTCAGGCACCGCTCTCCCACCGCTCTTGTCTAAGTACTAGGTACTGAGTACCTCTATACCCATCGACCGCGCCGTCCCCTCGACGATCTTCATCGCGGCGTCTATGTCGTTGGCATTGAGATCGGGCATCTTCGTCTCTGCGATCTGGCGGATCTGCGCCTTGGTCACCCGTCCCACCTTCTCGGTGCGGGGGGTCGAGGAACCCTTCGGCACCTGGGCGGCCTGGCGCAGCAGGACGGCGGCGGGCGGCGTCTTGGTGACGAATGTGAAGCTGCGGTCCTCATAGATCGAAACCTCGACCGGGACGATGGTCCCCGTCTGGCTGGCGGTTGCCTCGTTGTAGGCGCGGACGAAGTCCATGATGTTGACCCCGTGCGGCCCGAGGGCGGTGCCCACCGGAGGCGCCGGGCTGGCCTGCCCGGCGGGAATCTGCAGTTTCAATGTCGTGACGAGTCTCTTCCGTCCCATGCGATTCCTTCTAAGTACCGAGTACCAAGTCTTACTGCTTGGTGATGTCCTCGAACCCGAGCTCCACCGGGGTGTCGCGCCCGAAGATGTTGACCAGCACCACGACCTTGGATTGGTCGACATTGATGCTCTCGATCACGCCGTTGAAGTCGGCGAACGGCCCGGTTACGACCCGGACGGTCTCCCCGACCTCCCACTCCGGCTTGTAGCGGGGTTCCTTCTTGATTTCCTTCTTCTCTACCCCGAGGAAGCGCTCCACCTCGCGCCTTGACAACGGTGATGGTTTGCTCCCACCCCCAACGAACCCGGTGACCCCCGGCGTGTTACGCACCGCATACCAGGAGTCGTCGTCGAGGACCATCCGGACCAGGATGTAGCCGGGAAAAACCTTCTTCTGGACGGTGACCTTCCGGCCACCCTTGAATTCGACCACCGGCTCGAGTGGGATGACCACCTCGAAGATCCGGTCCTCCATATGCATCGACCGAATGCGGGTCTCGAGGTTGGCCTTGACCTTGTTCTCGTAGCCCGAATAGGAATGGATGACGTACCAGTCGCCTTCGAGGTCGTAGGGACTGGTGTACGGCTCTTCCTCTTCGACGACCTCGGTCTCTTCGATGATGTCAACAGCGTCGGTCATCGCTTCACCCTTGCCCGGCGCCCTGGAGCAGCCACAAGATGCCCTCCTTGAGCACGACATCGAAGGCGAAGACGATGAGCGTCACCGCCGTGGTCGTGATGAGGGTCACCGAGGTGAAGGCGATCATCTGATCTCGCGTCGGCCACTGCACCCTCCGGAGCTCGGTGCGAACCTCGCGGAAGAAGATGCCAAGCCGATGCCACAGGCTCGGCTTCTGCTCAGCCGGCTTGCCGGCGGAACGCTTGGGGCGCGCCCGCTGCGTCTGCTTCTGTCGTCGCTCCTCGCGTTCAACGAGGCGCCTCATCTCTCGGTTCATCTCACGTATCGCTTCCTTGCGGAGCAGGGGCGGCGGGACTCGAACCCGCAACCTCCGGTTTTGGAGACCGGCGCTCTGCCAATTCGAGCTACACCCCTCCGGTTCCCCTCGGCTCGATCGTGCGGGGAAAGGGCGGTGAGCCCGCCTGGGCGGAGTCTACCGATGGGCCGGACGCAGTGTACACCCATGCCCCGCTGCCTCATCCGGGAGCGGCCACACCCCGTCGACCGCGCCGCCACCATGGCGGCCGCTGCCGCCGCTGCGGCCAACACCGATGCTCCGGCGATTATCGGGCCGCGTGTCGACGCCACACCGGGTGCGGCCTCCATCCGAGCCAGGACCAGAGTGACCAAACCGGCCGGGGCCGGGATCAGTTCGTGGCGGAGGAGCGCCAGCCGGCGCTGCAACCGCCGATCGTGGGCGGCAGAGGCCTGACAGGCGAGACAGCCCTCCACATGCTCCTTGGCGGTGGCGGCGCCGGGAAGCGATGTGGTCGCCAGCGCACGTCGAGCGAGATGGGTGCGCGCCGTCATGGGTGTCGCCCGTCGAGCATCTCTCTGAGCCGGAGGTGCGCCCGATGGAGCCTCACCTTGGCCGCGGTCTCGGAGATCCCAAGTGCCGCGGGCCACGTCGTCGTGGCTCCACCCGTAAATGTCCTTGAGCACCACCACCGCCCTCATCCCAATGGGGAGCGCGCCAATGGCGTCTCCCAGGGCCTGGCGTAGATCGGCCACTTCGCCGACGCGCTCGGGTTGGCGGAGCGGGTCGGTATCGGGGACGGCAAGCGCCTCGTCGAGTTGGGAAACGGGGCGGGCCGCCGCTCGGCGCCTCTGGCTCCATGCGGCGTTGACCGTGATCCGGTGCAGCCAGGTGGCGAACGCCGCGTCGCCGCGGAATTTGGGGAGTGCCCGCCAGGCGCGGATGAAGGCATCCTGCGCCACATCCGCCGCAACGGTCCTATCGGCAACCAATCTCACCGCCAAGGTGAACACCTCGTGCTGGTGGAGCCGAACCAGGTCGCCAAAGGCGTTTCGGTCCCCCTGTCGGGCTCGATCCACCAGAAGATCGACGCTCGATTCGACCCTCAGCTCTTGCATGGGGTTACCCACCGCTCGACGGCTCGAGCACAACCGTAGCCGTGACCCTCTCCTCGCCGCCGGAAACCACCCGCAGACGGAGCGACCCCTCCTCGTGGACCTCGCCCTCAACCAACGCCGGCTCGGCCGGTCGCAGCGGTGACCTGAAGCGAAGGCGCGCCTGACGGAGCGGCATGTCCCCAAGGGCATGGCGGGCGGCGGCCTGGACCACCCACGCCGCCATCAGCAGACCGTGCGCCACGATCCCGGGCAGTCCGGCGGACACCGCGGCGGCGCGGTCCCAGTGGATGGGGTTCCAGTCACCGGTGGCGGCCGCATAGCGGAGGAGATCACCACGGCTGGCCGACTTGACCAGCGGTGGAAGCTGCGTCCCGACGGCGGGGAGCGGTCGCGGCGTGGGTCGCTCGTCGATGGCGCGTTCCTCGGGTCCAGGCTCGCTTCCGGTGTCAGCCGACCCCGCGGGATCGGCTTCGATCACGACGAAGCTCGACGCCGAGGTCTGCACCGGGCCGGACACATCGCGGGTGGTGACATCGAGCCCGACAAACGTGGCCGGACCCCTCGAACGGACCCTCCCGACGACACCTTCCACCTCGACCTCGCTCCCGATGACGAACGGCCGGTGCCACTCGAATGTCTGCTCGGAGTGGATCACCCCGCGCCCGACAAGCTCGGGTGCTGCCAGAAGGTCCTTGGCCACTGCGAACAACGTCACCGCGCCGAAGGAAGGCGGTGCTGCCGCCGTCCAGCGCTCGGGGTCGTCGCCTGTGGCCGCCACCAGGTTGGACACCCTGTCGGGAGTGAGTGTGAGCGGGGCCGGTCCGATCCGCCAACCCTCGAGGCGGTCCGAATGGCGGACCGTCGTCAGCGACCACGCCGACCCGACGCGATCGGGACGGGGTCTCTCCGCTTGTTGGCGAAGCCCCGTCCCGATGCAGACCTGCTCACTCCACCCGCAGGGTCGGCTCGGCAAGCTACCACTGGTCGGCCTGCCCCGCCCCTGGGATCAACGGGTTTCTCGGTGCAGGGTGTGGACGCGGCACCACCTGCAGTACTTCTGCAATCCGAGCCGGTCCCTGGTGTTGGTCTTGTTCTTGGTGGTGACGTAGTTGCGACGCTTGCAAACGTCACAAGCCAACGTCAGCGGCGGTCTCTTGTCAGAAGGCATGGCTCACTCGCTTCGCTCGTTCGCAGTTCTAGGTGGTAGGTAGTAGGTGATAAGTCACCATACCACCAACCACTTACCACCCTGAAATGAGCTCCGCTCATTTCAGGATCTTGGTGACCCGGCCGGCACCGACGGTGCGGCCACCCTCGCGGATGGCGAAACGCAAACCGTCGTCCATCGCGATCGGAGCGATCAACTCCACCGTCATCTGCGTCTGGTCACCCGGCATCACCATCTCCGTCCCCTCCGGCAACGTCACCGAACCAGTCACATCAGTCGTCCGGAAATAGAACTGGGGGCGGTAACCAGAAAAGAACGGGTTGTGCCGGCCCCCCTCCTCCTTAGTCAACACATACACCGCCGCCTCGAAATTGGTGTGCGGAGTGATCGACCCCGGCTTAGCCAACACCTGACCCCGCTCCACCTCATCCTTACCCACCCCCCGCAGACAGCACCCCAACGTTGTCCCCCGCCCGCCCCTCATCCAACAACTTACGGAACATCTCCACCCCAGTAGCCACCGTCTTGCGGGTAGGGCGGATCCCGACGATCTCCACCTCCTCGTTCACCTTCAACACACCCTGCTCCACCCGACCAGTCACCACCGTCCCCCGCCCCGTAATACTGAACACATCCTCGATCGCCATCATGAACGGCTTCTCCACATCACGCACCGGCTCCGGCACGTAAGAATCCACCGCCTCCATCAACTCCACGATCTGGGAAGGACCCTCCCCCTCCCCCTCCAAGCGCCTGCAAGGCCGAACCGCGCACCACCGGCACCTCATCCCCCGGGAACTCATACTCGGTCAACAGATCCCGCACCTCGAGCTCCACCAAATCCAACAGCTCAGGGTCATCGACCATGTCCACCTTGTTCAAAAACACCACGATCGAAGGCACCCCAACCTGACGGGCCAACAACACATGCTCCCTCGTCTGAGGCATCGGACCATCAGCCGCCGACACCACCAGGATCGCCCCATCCACCTGCGCCGCCCCCGTAATCATGTTCTTGATGTAATCAGCATGACCCGGCATATCCACATGGGCGTAATGACGGTTCGGGGTCTCATACTCCACATGAGCGATCTGGATCGTGATCCCCCGCTCCCGCTCCTCAGGCGCCTTATCAATCTGATCGAAAGACGTGAACGCCACAGAAGAATCACGCTCATGCAACACCTTCGTGATCGCCGCCGTCAACGTCGTCTTCCCATGATCAATATGACCCATCGTCCCCACATTCACATGAGGCTTCGTCCGCTCAAACTTCGCCTTCCCCATCACAACTCCTTCTTCGTTCCCGTCGGTAGCGGCGGGCAGACTCGAACTGCCGACCTCTCGATTATGAGTCGAGCGCTCTCACCGACTGAGCTACGCCGCCACGCCTGGTGCGGTGGCCGCACCGTCTTCATTTGTCAACCCGGTCGGGATCGGCCGGGCGGAGCCCCCTTCCGGATTCGAACCGGAGACCTCCTCCTTACCATGGAGGTGCTCTGCCAGCTGAGCTAAGGGGGCGAGGGTCAAACCCTGCACCTGAGCGAGCCGGCGGCGGATTCAAGCGCCGGATCCTCGGGGTCGCCAAGTATCGCACATCGCCGCAAAGGCGGCGCCGCCGTAACCGCGTCATCTTGCGGCTCCGAGCGAACCAACGATCCACACCGAGGCATGCCAACAAGGTTGACGTGACGCTACGTAGGGTGTAAAACTAACCTAGTTCTGTAATAGAAATCCCTTCAGATTGAAGGGGGACCCAAGGAGGCGGTTATGCCCGAGGCGAGTCTTTACGAGAGGCTGGGTGGCGTATTCGCCATCGCGGCTGTGGTGGACAGGTTCAGCGATGCCCTCATCGCAAACCCGATCGTTGGCCAGGGATCCGAGAACCCCGTTCTCCGCGAATGGCACACCAACAGCCTGGAGAGGCTCCCCGGGCTGAAGTTCATGCGAACCCTGTGGGTTTGCGACGTGGCGGGGGGACCCTTCGATTTCACCGCAACCGAGCCGGGGAGCACGCCTTTGGGGCTCGAGGAGGCTCACCGAGAGTTCCACATCACTCCATCGGAATTCGACGAGGTCGCCGCCGAGCTGGGGCGCACCCTCGACAGCTTTGGTATCCCTGCACAGGAGAAAGAGGAAGTCCTTGGCGCCTTCGCCGCACACAAGGCCGAGGTGACCGAGGGTTCACTGGCTCCGGCATAGATCGAAGTGCTTCGAACCCTCAGTCAGTGACCCGCGCTACGGCGGTCAGAAAAACGGGGATCGTGCAGATGTAGCCATGACTACCGGGCGGGTCACAGGCGCTGCGAAATAGAACTCGTCGGCGTCGAGGGTCCCCTCGCCCCAACCACCGACGCCACATCACCACTACCCGCAATTGGGCATCTCTAGGGGATGGGTCCGGTTGGTCGCTCGGTCCGGCAGGGCCGACCTGGTGGGCCGGCGCGGCGGAACGGTCAACTACCTAGGCGCCAGTGCAAAACTCCTGACGCAGGTCTACGGTGCGCGCGGGAGCAACACGGGGGAGGGTCGATGACGACACCTGTGGGCGAGGCCGCGCCGGGAGCAGTAGAACTTCCCAAGGTGTGCCGGGCGGGGGGCGGCGTTCGACGTCCACTTTCACTCGCCCTCGCCTCCGCCACGCTGCCTTCCATCCGCGCTCCCCCTGTCGAGAACGACACCAGCCTGAATCGACCAATTGGGGGGAGAAGAGGGGTTCTATGAGAACCAAGCTCAGACTCGGGGCCGTGGCGGCGCTCCTGCTCGTGGTCGCCAGCCTTCCGGCGGCGGCCGCCTCACCGAAGTCAGCACTGTCGACGGATGGTGCCGGCAAGGTCGAGGTGCTGCGGGTCACCGCCATCAGCGCCATCGAGGACGTGGACATCGATGTCGGGGATCCCGGGTTCAGCCTCGGTGATTATTTCGTCTTCAACGACGATCTGTTCATCGGTGACCGGAACGTTGGCGTCTTTGCCGGGACCTGCACACTGGTCGGCATAGGTGAGGACGAAGCAACCACCTTCCATTGCCTGGGCACGCTCGACCTGCCGGCCGGCCAGATCACGGTGAGGACCCTGGCGACGTTCACCGAGACGACTGATCAGATCCGGGCGGCGATCACCGGAGGAACGAGGCGGTACCGCACCGCCCATGGCGAGATGATCCTCAGGTTCGTGGGCGAGACGGAGAGCACGCTCACGCTCCGAATCATTCGCTGACCGGAGCATGGGGGTGACGCCGGTTCGGCGTCACCCCCCGACTCCCTCAGTCGGTGACCCGCACTACCCCGGTCATGAAGTCATGGATCGTGCAGATGTAGTTGTAGGTACCGGGCGTCTCGAAGGTCACCGCGTAGGACTCGTCCGCATCGAGGGCCCCCGAGTCCCAAGAGCTGCCTGTGGTGGTGTGGTCCGCGTCCCCGACATTGGTCCACCAGACCTGGGTTCCCTCTTCAACGGTGATGTCGTTCGGCGAGAACAGGAAGTCCTCGATCGAGACGAAGACGTCGTCGGGCGGCGGCGGGGCCGAGGTCGTCGTCGTCGCGATCGTGGTGGTGGGTGGTGGTGGGGTGGGTTCGAGACCGAGTGCCCGACCGAGGAAGGACGCCATCTGGTCACGACGCACCGACTCGTCCGGGCAGAACAACGTCCCCGCCTGGTCACAACCCAACGTCACCCCCTCCTCGGCGATGGCGTTGATGTTCCCCTCATGCTCCCCCGACACATCAGAGAAACGGTCGCCCGGCACCGGATCCAACTCCATCGCCCGGGCCAGGAACGAAGCCATCTGCGCCCGCGACACCAGAAGCGTCGGACCGAACGTCCCATCATCGAACCCGAGCGTGATCCCCGCCGCCGCCACCCGGTTGATGTTGTCCTCGTGGGTGTTGCCCTCATCGTCGGGGAAGAAGTCCTCCCCCGCCGCCGGCAACTCGAACCCACGGGCGATAAACGAAGCCATCTGATCGCGCCGCACCGGCTCAGCTGGGCAGTACAACGTCCCCTCCGGGTTGCAACCAAGCGTTATCCCCGCCGCGGCGATCGCCTCGATGAACCCCTCATGCTCATTCCCGTCATCATCGGTGAACGTCCCCCCCGGCGGCAGCTGAGCCACCGCCGCCGTACCCCCAACCACCAACACCACCACAACCGACACCGCCAACCAGCGACGCCACATCACAAACCCCTCAGTCCTCGACGATGATCGTGCCGGTCATCACGCTGCCGTGGATCGTGCAGAAGTATTCGAAGCTCCCCGCGGTGTTGAAGACCCGGGAGAAGTCCTCCCCTGGGTTGAGGATCCCTGAGTCCCAAGTGCCGTCCTCGGTGGGCGGGACGCCCGATGTGCTCGTGTGATTCATGTTGTTCTGGTTGTTGACCCAGACGACCTCGGTGCCCACCGACACGGTCGTGTCGCCAAAGTCCTGCACCGCGGTGATCGAGATCACCACCTCGTCGTCGTCCATCGTCGTGCTCGTGCTGCTGGAGGACGTGCTGCTCGAAGAGCTGCTCGATGACGAGCTACTCGACGAAGAGCTGGAGGAACTTGTGCTCGACGAGCTGGTACTCGAGGTCCCCGGTGGTGGTGGGGTGGGTTCGAGACCGAGTGCCCGACCGAGGAAGGACGCCATCTGGTCACGACGCACCGACTCGTCCGGGCAGAACAACGTCCCCGCCTGGTCACAACCCAACGTCACCCCCTCCTCGGCGATGGCGTTGATGTTCCCCTCATGCTCCCCCGACACATCAGAGAAACGGTCGCCCGGCACCGGATCCAACTCCATCGCCCGGGCCAGGAACGAAGCCATCTGCGCCCGCGACACCAGAAGCGTCGGACCGAACGTCCCATCATCGAACCCGAGCGTGATCCCCGCCGCCGCCACCCGGTTGATGTTGTCCTCGTGGGTGTTGCCCTCATCGTCGGGGAAGAAGTCCTCCCCCGCCGCCGGCAACTCGAACCCACGGGCGATAAACGAAGCCATCTGATCGCGCCGCACCGGCTCAGCTGGGCAGTACAACGTCCCCTCCGGGTTGCAACCAAGCGTTATCCCCGCCGCGGCGATCGCCTCGATGAACCCCTCATGCTCATTCCCGTCATCATCGGTGAACGTCCCCCCCGGCGGCAGCTGAGCCACCGCCGCCGTACCCCCAACCACCAACACCACCACAACCGACACCGCCAACCAGCGACGCCACATCACAAACCCCCCGGTGTATCGGGCATCTATGAATACGAACCGGCGAGGCGCTTGGTTCGAGGTTTCAACCGGGGAAGCTCAGCGCCCGGTGATGATCCAGGCGTGCCCAAAGGGATCGACCAGCCGCCCGCTTCGCCCGTAATCGCGATCCTCCACCGGGAACACCACGGTGGCGTCCCCGGCGAGCATCCGCTCCGCCAGGGCGTCGACGTCATCGACCTCGAGGTCGAGTAAGGCGGCACCGCCGCCCGAGTGCGGCGAGCGGTCGACCTCGTCCTCATCCTTAAGTGTGAACCCGGCCGGCCCGACCTCGAGCTCGGCGTGGACCACCTTGCCGTCTGGTCCTTCGAAGCGAGCTACTTCCCGTGCTGCTAGCGCGGCGACATACCAATCGATCGCCCTGACGGCGTCGGCGACCACAAGTCGTGGCCGGATGCGGGCATCACCCATCTCTCGATCGTACCCGGGCCTCCTTCGAACGGCGGGGCCTAGGTTCTCCCAGTCGTCGTAGAGGAGGTTCGGACATGGCAGGGCCGAAAGGGCTGGACAAGGCGATGACTTTCCCCCTGATCGAGGCGATCCACGGCCGGCGGGCGCGTCGCTTCTCCCTCGGCTCCGAGATCCCCGACGGTCCGCTGGCTCACAAGTCGGCACATCCGCCGCTCCCGTTGACCGATCTTGAGAAGATGCTCGTTCTCACATCGGCGGCGGGGAACACCGGGTGGCACTACGCCATTACTCGCAACGCCACCTACGCCCCGAATCTGGCCAACTACTCCGGTGCCGCCGGTGGACGCACCTTCCCCTCGGCGGCGGGGTTCCACACATCTGAGGTGTTCTTCACCGACGACGAGGGTGTCTATCTATTCGAGACCCGCGACGCTCCCAAGCTCGTCGAGCGGGAACCGGGCGACCCGGTCGACATCGAGCAGGTCATCGAGGTTCACCGGTCGAGGATCCGCAAGCTCGCCGACGGTCGGCTCAACATCCCGCCCGAGGAGCCGTACATGGAGGGACACAACACCTGGTGTGTCAACCGCCCGGGCAGCCTCCTGTTGATACCGGTAGCGGACGTAGCCCAGACGATGATCGCAATCCTCTGCTTCATCACCCAGAACGGCTACTCGATGACCGACGATGTCAGCGGGGACCGCGTCGCGGGGATGGAGCAGTTCCGCAATCTGGTCGACATAGACGAGCCCTTCCCCCTGTCCTTTCTCGAGCAGTACGCCCTCACCGAGGCCACCGCCGAGCTAACCACCTCGTGCTACGCCGGGATGCTGATACTCCAGGCGATAGGACTGGGCGGGTGGATGTTCGATGGGATCGATCGGTACACCGTTCTCGGGGCCAGCGGTGACCCGGCGATCCCCGGTCTCGGCTTCCGATATGACACCGACGAGCGCTGGGCCCTCCCCAACCCGACAGGCCAGGACGGGGTCTTCGCCGCCTACTGCCCGCCGCACTATCCGGAGATGGCGACTGCGGTGGAGGCGTTCGCCCAGAGGAAATTCGGTCCGGGTGGGCCATTCCACCCCGGGACGCCCGGTGCCTGGAAGGAGAGCGCCCGGGTGAGGGGTGCCGCCGAGGTCCACTCCGACGAGTTCAAGGCGTGCGTCGCCCTCCAGGCGCAGTACATCCTCGACCGCTATGGCAAGTTCCCGGGGACCGTACCCAGCCTGTTCTGCCTCACCTATCTGCAGGCGCACCACCTCGACCTCGAGTTCTACGACGAGCACTTCGGTCCTGGTGCCTACCTACCCACGCAGGCGGATCACATGGCCGACTGGCATTAGTCAAGGGCTTGCTTGACTATCAACTGGCTCGTTGATTAAGCTGGGCAGCCAGGAGGTACGAGATGGCGCAGTTGATGCCGATGTTGGACTACGCCGATGCGCCCGCAGCGATCGACTTTCTGCACGACGCTTTCGGTTTCGAGGAGACGTTCCGGATGGACGGGGACGACGGCACCGTCGCCCATTGCGAAATGGCTCTCGACGGCGCGGTGATCGCGCTGTCATCGGTCTGGCGGGATGGAGGTTTCTCCACGCCGCACGAGTTGGGGGGTGTCCACAGCCAGGTGTGGTGCCAGATCGACGACATCGATGGGCACTACGAGCGGGCGCGGACGGCAGGGGCCATCGTGCTCGGCGAACCGGCCGACCAGGATTACGGCTATCGCACCTACCGTGCGGTCGACCCCGAGGGTCATCGCTGGTACTTCGCCTCCGAGACATGACCTCCGCAGCCATCGACGCAACCCTCGTCGCTTTGGCCGACGCCACAAGGCGGGAGGCCATGGAGGTGCTGGCGGATGGTCCGTTGACCCCGAGCGAGATCGCCACCCGCATCGGTGTGAGCCGAGCGGCGCTGACCGGGCACCTCAGGTCACTGCGCCGGGCCGGTCTGGTCCAGGTCGATCTCGACCCAGCAGACACCCGCCGTCACATCTACACCATTCGGCCGGAGCCTCTCCGGCAACTCAGCGAATGGTCGGATGAGGTGACCCGGTTCTGGAGCGAACAACTCACCGCCTACGCAAAGCACGCCGCAGAGGTGGCCGATGGCTGAGGGAACGGTCAACGTCACCTGCCTGGTACCAGTACCGGTGGAGCGCGCCTACGCCCTGTTCGTCGACGGTATCGACCGCTGGTGGGTGCGCGACCGCACTCCTGATTCGATCATCCGCTTCGAAGGAGACCGACTGGTCGAAGCGACCAGCGATGGGGCGAAGGTCCTGGCCACCGTCTCAGCGATCGACAAGCCAGATCGGATCGAACTCGCCTGGGAGGGACCGCACGCCCAACCGGGCGACACCGTCGAGATCCGGTTCGAGCCGGAAGCCGCTGCGACCCGAGTGACGGTCAGCCATATCCGGAAGGGTCTCGAGCCGAGCGAGGTCGCCTCCGCCGTGCTCGGCCTGTGGTGGGGGGACCTCTTGTCTCGCCTTGTCGGAGGCGCGCCAGCTTCTTAGACCCGCCGGTCGGTCACTCCTCGTCGAGTACCTGACGCAAGGTGGCGGCGAAGGCGTCTGGGTCGCCTGTTTGGCCGAACTCGCCGCCGAGGAAGCCGGCGTGATCGCTAGGGAAAGCGACTGCGGTGGTTCCAAGCCGCTCCGCTATTCCTCGACCTGGGGCAACTGAGCCTTGGCGTCCTCGTAGGTGCCCTCCGGCGGTGATTCGTCGGGGGCGTATACGAGGTTCAGCACGCCGGTCCCGAATGCCTCGGACGAGATCAGCTTCAACGGGATCGGGGTCTCGCCCTCTTCGAACAATGTCATGCCCTTACGAACCGCGATGGGGTGAACCAACAAGTGCAGCTCGTCGAGAAGTCCCGCGGCGAGCAGTTGGCGAACCACCGAGACCGAGCCGCTCATGGTGATGTCGCCACCCGGCTCGTTCTTGAGGGCGGTGACGAACTCGACGAGGTCGCCTTCGAGCTGCTCCGAGTTACGCCAGGTGAACTCGAGTTTCTGGTTCGATGCCACGATCTTGCGAATGTCTCCGAGCACCTTGGCGAAGTGGGCGTCCTCCTCGCCGGCGGCCTCCCGCTCGGGCCACGCCCCGGCGAAGCTGTCGTAGGTCTTGCGCCCGAACAACATCGTGTCGCCCTTGCCGAGCGTGGAATCCACGGCCTTGCCCATCTCGTCGTTGTAGTAGGGGAAGTGCCACTGGTCGGGTGCTTCAACCACTCCATCGAGCGCGATGAAGAGCCCGGCTTTGATCTTCCTCATGATTCCTCCTCCGGTGTGTCATACCCCATCCCATCAGACGGACGCGAAGGACCAAAGTCATCGACCCGCCTGCGAGGCCCCGAAATTAGGGAACCGAAGTGACCACCGTGAAACCACCGGGCAGGACCGGCGCCACCACCACACCGCTGCGGCCGCGCACGGTGCGCACCAGAACACCCAGGTCGTTGTAGGCGCGGGCCTCGGGTTGGCCGCCGTCCCCCATCTCGACTCGCTGGTGACGTAGCCGGTCGCTGAAGCTGCGAAGCACTCCCTGATGCCCGCCATCCCCCCCGAGGACCAACCACTCGATCTCAGGCTGGAGGAGCACCGCGTCCAAGCGCGCCTCGCCACGCCGTCCTGAAAAGGCAGCGGTGACCACGCCGGAACCCGCCTCCACGGTCGTCCTGGCGTGCGACTGCCCCACTCCGAGGTACCCCGGGGTGGGGGTGATCCCTTGGGGACCGGCACCGCCCTGGGGCTGACGCCCGGCGGCGACCCCGTCCAGTTCGTAGACGATCTCCACCGCACGAAGAGGGATCTGCTGACGCTCGGAGACCCCGAAGACCCAGTACCGATCGCGGGTGGGGAGGCTCCACGGCAACGTCCACCGACCCGCCCGAGGCGAGCGACGACGTAGGCGCCGCCCGACCACAAGCTCTCGCCGGTCCAGGCGGACGGAGGCGTCACCACCTCGGCGGCTCCGGACAGCTCACCGCTCTCGGCCTCGACCATTTCCCAGGTGACCTGGTCGGTTCGCCCGGCGATCAGAGCCCGGGCCGCGATATCGGGATGTTCGTCCAGCAGAAGCATGGAGAGCAGGCCGTGGATGGTTGACTCGGCGCCCGAGTTGCGGTTGATCACACCATCGGGGTTGATGCCGTCGTAGGTGCGGCCGGTTTCGGGGTCGTACATCGGCTCGGCCGCCGGGTTGTTGCCGAAGTACCAGGCGGCGGCGATACCGGCCAAGTCGAGGAAGCCGCTTCGCCCGCTCGCCTCGCCGGTGCGAACCAGGTTCTGCAGGGTGGCATCGGCGCCGTAGGCGATTTGGGTGCGTTCGGCCGGCGCCGGTAGCCAGCCGTTCTCCGGGCCACCTTGGACGAGCAGGTGAGGCGTGAAGCTCCCGACCTCCCGCATCGCAACCGTGACCCACCCGGATTCCCGAGGGTGGCGCCGGCGGTGGCCAACGCTCCTGACATCTGGTCTCCCCAGGCGTGCCATACCGATCGCGACTGGGCCCAGGGCATGATCGCCCGATACGGCCATCGCCCGACTGAGCCGAGTTGCATCAGGGCAACCCCGTTCCCGAGTGCTGCAAGGCAAGAAGTCCGGCGGGACTGCCACCGGCGCTCTGATAGGCGGAGAGGCCGTATATCGCCTCGGAGGAGGCGTCGGCGCCATCGACGATCAGCCATGAGGGCCACTGCAACCCGTCTACCGTCTGCATCTCGCCGTACTTGGGGGTGAGGACCTGGCGATCCACGGCGTCGATGGCAAGCTCGAGTCGCTGCCGCAGGAACTCGGCGAAAGTCCGGATCGGCGTCCCGGAACGCCCGGTAACCCTCGCCCAGCGCCCATATGGTGCGCGCCAGCCAGTACGAAGCTCCCGAGTCGGAGGGGTCGGGAAGCTCCGGAGGGTCGGCGCTCGGGTTGAGGGTGCCGTCCGGCTGCATCCAGAGCACCACGTTGCCCCGGTTCTCCCCGCTCACCGTCTGCAGAAAGGTGAGCCCGCGCAGCAACTCATAGGCCTGGTTGCGGCTGTGGTCGTCGCCGAATTGCATCCAATGCCTCACGTACACCACGGCGGCGCGCGAGATGTCATCTGCGTTGAAGGCGCCCTGGCCATAGGTGTCTGTCTCGGGGTCGTAGACCCCACCGCCGAGCCGCCGGTACTCGCCATCGGGACCCGGCTCGGCGTATGTCCAGAGCACACCGATCGATGGATCGACATCCAGCTGATAGGTGGTGTGACCTTCCTGTTCCGGGGGTACAACCCGATCGCCAAGGAAATCGAGGTGATCGAGATTGGTGAGCGGGTCGGACTGGGCGAAAGCAGTGGCCGGCGACAGCCCCGCCACCAAGAGGAAGCCGATGACTATGGCAACGGCTCGACGAGTACGGTTCATGGGAACCCCTTTCCGGAGCGGTCCGAGGTTTGACGGACCGCATCCGAAAGGGTTTCATACCCCGAAACGAGGACGCAAACACCAGCCGAGCCAAAAGCAACACCGACGCCGGACAGAAGGGGAGATAGGCCATGACCCGAGCCCGCTCTATTTCGATGATCCTTGCAGTTCTTGTGGTCCTCGTCGCTGCCTGCGGAGACGGCGGAGGCACCGCCACCACAACGGGAGGCACCGGAGGCGACACCGGCACGACAGCAGGCGCCGGGGGCGAGGCCACCGGCCCCATCACCATTTGGTACTCGAACAACGCCCAGGAGATCGAGTGGGCCACGGCCCAGATCGAGGCCTGGAACGCCGAGCACCCCGAAGAAGAGGTCACCGGTCAAGAGATCCCGGCGGGTGAGACCTCTGAGGCAGTCATCGCCGCCTCGATCACCGCCGGCAACACGCCGTGCCTTATATACAACACCGCCCCTGCGGCGGTGCCCGCCTTCCTGCAGCAGCAGGGCCTGGTGGCGCTGAACGAATTCGAAGACGGGGCGTCGTTCATCGAGGAGCGGAGTGGTGAGGCAGCCGCCCAGTATCAGTCGCCAGATGGCAATTACTACCAGATGCCGTGGAAGACCAACCCGGTGATGATCCTCTTCAACACGGCGATGTTCGAAGAAGCAGGGCTCGACACGGAGAACCCACCGCTCGGTACCTACGAGGAGTTCGCCGCAACCGCCCAGACCCTCGTCGATTCCGGTGTCGCTGAGGCCGCAATCTACCCGGCTCCGACATCGCAGTTCTTCCAGTCCTGGTTCGACTTCTACCCATGGTTCGCCGCCGAGACCGGACAGTTGCTGGTGGCTGACGGAGAAGCACAGTTCAACACCGATGAGGGCAAGGCGATCGCCGAGGTGTGGCGCCAGTTGTACGAAGATGGACTCGTCCCCCGGGAGGAATACCAGGGCGACGCCTTCGCCGACGGTATCGCTGCGATGAACTCTGCCGGGCCGTGGGCGGTGGCGGTGTACACCGACGTTGATTGGGCTGTGGTCCCGCCGCCAACGTCGGGGGGGACTGCTGCCGAAGACCTGTCCACCTTCGCCGATGGGAAGTCGGTCGGGCTCTACACCAGTTGTGAGAACCGGGGGACGGCCTGGGAGTTCCTCAAGTTCACCATGAGCGAGGAGGCGGACAGGCAACTGCTCGAGATGACCGGGCAGATGCCTTTCCGGCCCGGAATCACCGACCTCTATGCCGACTTCTTCGAGGAGAACCCCGGCTTCCTACCATTCGCCGAACAGGTGGAGCGAGTCATCGAGGTTCCCTCGATTCCGAACTCGGTCGAGGTGTGGCAGACGTTCCGCGACGCCTGGTCTGCGTCGGTGATCTTCGGTGACGAAGAGATCGACACCGCCTTTCAGGAGGCGGCAGACAGCATCACCGAACTCGCCAGCGAGTGAGCCAAGAGACCACGACCGCGGCGTTGGCGGCAACCGCCAATCGGCAGCCGCTGAAGAAGCGAATCTTCGGCGAGCACCCCATCGGGTATGCCTTCGCAGCTCCCTACTTCCTCTTCTGGTTGGCCCTGTTCGCCTTCCCACTCGTGTTCGCGGTCTACATCTCGTTCCACGACTACTTCTTTGCCGCACCGGGAGCCGTGGTCGAGCGGCCCTTCGTGGGTTTCGAGAACTTCGCCACCGTGCTCGCCGACCCCGTGGCGCAGCGAGCCGCGCTCAACGTTGTCATTTTCGTGGTGATCAACGTCCCGCTGACGGTGCTCCTGGGCCTGGTTCTCGCCGCGGCGCTGAACCAGGCCCTGCCACTACGCGCCTTCTTCAGGGCGTCCTACTTCGTGCCATACGTTGCGGCGAGCGTGGCGCTGATCTCGGTGTGGATGTACATGTTCTCGATCAACGGGATCGTCAACCAGGTCCTGGGACCGCTCGCTCCGGATCCATCCTGGCTGGTCAACCGGTTCTGGGCGATGCCCATCATCGCCCTTTTCGCCACGTGGAAACAGCTCGGCTTCTACGTCCTCCTCTACCTGGCCGCGATGCAGAACATCCCCCACGAACTGTACGAGGCCGCCGACATCGACGGCGCCGGGACGATTCATAAGTTCCGCTCGGTGACCGTTCCTGGCGTGCAGCAAACCACAACCTTGGTGGTGATAGTGGCGTTCATCGTGGGGGCCAACTTCTTCACCGAGCCCTACCTACTCACAGGTGGCGGTGGGCCAAACGGGGCGTCCATGTCGCCGGTGCTCTTGATGTACCAAAAGGGGATCGAACAGGGGAACGCTGGGATTGGCGCTGCTATCGGTGTGATGCTCGCCGCATTGGTCATGACCGTGTCGGCCATCCTCTACAGGGTGCAGGGGCGGGAGTGATGGTTGGTCCGGCCGACGATCCTGCCAAGACCAGAACCGAAGTCGCCGGTGATGGCGGCCGAGAGACGACCACCGCAGACTCTGCCGCCCGCGGCAAACGCCTCACCGCCGGCCGCGTCCTAAGCCTGGTATTGCTCCTCATCGGAGCGCTCGTCTTCCTTTTTCCCTTCTGGTACATGGTGGTCGGCGCGTTTCAGGCACAGCCCGACCCCACGGTCGCTGGTGCCTTTCCCGATCCGAGCACCCTCACCGTCGACAACTTCATCGCCATAAACGAACGCCTCGATCTGTTGGTGACACTGAGGAACTCGCTGATCTTCACCCTGGGCGTCATCATTTCCACCCTCGTTCTCGGGATGCTCGCCGGCTATGCCCTCGCCGTCTTGAACTTCCGTGGTCGAGGGGCGATCTTCGGGATCGTCCTTCTCAGCCTGATACTCCCGTTTCAGCTCCTCATGATCCCCTTGTTCGTGATGATCGTGCGCGCCTTTGGACTCGCCGACACCTTCCTCGGGATGATCCTCCCCTTCGCGGTGAACGCCACTGCGGTGTTCATCTTCCGCCAGTTCTTCCTGGCGGTCCCCCAGAGCCTGTTCGACGCCGCCCGGGTCGATGGCGCCGGCGAGCTGCGCATCCTGCTCCGAGTGGCAGTCCCCATCGCCCGACCTGCGATCCTCACCGCCGTCCTAGTCACATTCATCGGGCCCTGGAACGAGTTCCTCTGGCCGTTCCTCATCACCAAGCAGGCAAACCTGCAGCCCTTGGCGGTGGCACTGGCCAACTTCATCTCCACGGTCGCCGGCAGCACCGCCAACCCGATTGGTGCCATCCTGGCGGGAGCGACCGTGCTGGCCATCCCGGTTGTCGTCCTCTTCCTGGTGTTCCAGCGGTACTTCCAGGCGTCGGACCTGGGAGCGGGCGTCAAGGGTTGAGCACGCCGGCCGACGCCACCGGGCAATGCGCTTCCCGCGAGGACCGGGGATACCGGCTGGAGCGGCAAAGCGTATTGATGCACCCGGTCGCCGACGATCCGATCCAGCAATGGGGGGTCCTCAACCCGGCTGCCGCCAGAGATCGCCAAGGCGACCTCTGGCTCTTCCCACGTCTTGTAGCCGAGCAGAACTTCTCCCGGATTGGGCGCGCCAAAGTCTGCTTCGGCGCCTCGGGTGAACCGGTAGGGACAGATCCGCTGAGCATCGTGCTCGAGCCCACCGAGATCTGGGAGATCAACTCGCGGACCGCCGGGGTCGAGGACCCTCGGATCACCTGGATCACCACCCTCGACCGGTACGTGATGACCTACACCGCCTACGGGCCGCTCGGTCCTCGAATCGGCCTGGCGATCTCCGCCGACCTGGAGCACTGGGAGCGTCTCGGGCCGCTCCGCTTCGATTACGAGCCGGCCCTGGGGACCGATATCGGTCTATACGCCAACAAGGACGCCATGTGGTTTCCCGAGCCGGTCATAGCGCCAGACGGATCCTCCGCCTACGCCGTCATCCACCGACCGGACTGGGATTTGTCCGAGCACAGCCTGCTCGGTTACTCGGCCCCGCCCACCGGGGTCGCCGACCCCCGGCCCGGCATCTGGGTGTCCTTCGCCGACGCTGAACGTGTCGGGGAGGACGTCGCCAACCTGGTCAGGGTGGGCCAACACCGACAGGTGGCCACCAGCGAGCAGCCATGGGAGTTGATCAAGATCGGCGGCGGCACACCACCGATCCGCACCCCCGGCGGCTGGCTCACGCTGTACCACGGAGTCACCGGCATCTACGAACCGGGCAAGGACCAGCAGCAACGGCTTCATTACGCCGCAGGGGTGATGGTCCACGACAGCGAGGACGTCACCAGGCTCCTCTACCGCTCCACCGAGCCTCTGCTCGAGGCGGAGACCACCGAGGAACAGGAAGGGATCGTTCCCAATGTCGTCTTCCCCACCGGGATCGACGACCGGGGCGAGGGTCGGGCGGACGTCTTCTACGGCATGGCCGATAGTCGGATCGGGTGGGCCCGGCTCAGCTACCCATCTGACTGAGACCCGTCGTGCAACCCGGTGTTTCGCTCCGGCCCGAAGTTCTGCCAGAGATCTCCGATCGGGTGGAGGTCCCGACCTACGACCGTTCCCGGTTGCGAAGAAGCATCGTCCACATCGGTGTGGGTGGTTTCCACCGCTCCCATCTCGGCTCGTATATCGATGACCTGTGCCGGACCGGCCACCGGGACTGGTCGATCGTTGGCAGCGGAGTGCTTGTGGGTGATGCCGCCATGGCGTCGGCGCTGGGCAGCCAGCAATGTCTCTACAGCCTTGTTCTGCGCGGTCCCGATGTCACGAAGGTGCGGATCGTCGGCAGCATCGTGGACTACATCCACGCTCACCCCAGCCCCACCCGACTGGTCGAGCGGATTTCGGATCCGGACACCAGGATCGTGTCGCTCACCGTCACCGAGGGCGGCTATCCGATCGAGGAGGGTCGGTACGACCCCGGGTCATCCATGGCGGGGAAGGCTTCGGCCTTTGGGATCATGGCCGCTGGTCTCGCCCTCCGGCGGGCGCGCGACGCGGGTCCGCTGAGCGTCGTCAGCTGCGACAACATTGTCTCCAACGGAGACGTGGCCCGGACCGCCACCCTGGGTGAGGCCGAGAGCGTCGATCCCGCTCTGGCGGAGTGGGTCGAGCGGGAGGTCGGCTTCCCCAACAGCATGGTCGACCGGATCACCCCGGTCACGACCGACGCCGACCGCGAATGGCTGCTCACCGAGACCGGCGTCATTGATGTTTGGCCGGTGGTGGCCGAGCCCTTTCGGCAATGGGTGATCGAGGACACCTTCGCCGCAGGACGGCCGCCGCTGGAGGACTTGGACGTCGTGGTGACCACAGATGTCGAGCCCTACGAGCAGATGAAGCTTCGCCTCCTCAACGGCGCACACTCCGTGCTCGCCTATCTCGCCGCACTCCGCGGCCACGACCAGGTGCACACCGCAATGGCGGACCCGCCCCTCCGTCGCTTCGTCAGGGCGTTCCTCGACCGTGAGGCGGCTCCGACTCTTCCACCGGTGCCCGGCGTCGATGTCGAGGGCTACAAGGCGACGATTGTTGGCCGATTCTCGAACGGTGCGATCGCCGATCAGATCCCGCGGCTGTGCCACGACGGTTCCGCCAAACTCCCCAAGTTCGTACTGCCAACGGTCGGCGTCCAGCTTCGACGTGGCGGCCCGATTGGCTTGAGTGCTCTCGCACTCGCCGGTTGGTGCCAATACCTCGTTGGTGTTGCAGATGACGGCTCGGCGATCGAACCCGCCGACGACCCGCTTCTCGAGACGGCACGCCAACACGCTCGGGCATCGCTCTCGGACCCGGCCCGGTTTCTCGACTTCAGGCAGATGTTCGGCGACGACCTGGCAAAGAATCGGCGCCTCATCGCGGCCTTCGCCGAAGCTCTCACTTCGATTCGGAACAGGGGGACCCGGTCCGCACTCGAGAGCGCCCTGCACGGCGGCTAGGGCGCTCCCGAGATCGGCGAGCGGTGAAGCTATGCGCCTCCTCTAGACCTCGGTGACCTTCACCTTCACCCAGTTGGCGCCTTTGCCCAGCACCTTGACGACATACCCGCCGACGTTGCGCTCCTGATCCTTCTTGAGCACGTGTTGTGCCCCGTATGGGTTGGCCGGCTTCTGGACGTGGGTTCGCAGGATCCCGAAGCAAGCGGTGAGTCCGTAGGCGTCGGCTTCGGGGCAGTTGGGACGCTGGTCGACGATGTGCACCGCGGCCCCCTCGACCGAATCGGGGATCGGGTCATGCGTGTCGTTGAGTCGGGCGTCGATCGTGACATAGCGCCCCTTGGACAAGGGAATGACAACCAACTGCTTCCCGGCGTAGTTCGGCTTCACCAGCTTGATCGTCTTCGCCCCGTCCTCGAACACCACCACGTCGCCCGAGGGGATCCATCCTGCCGCGTAGCGATTGAAGGCAAGCGTCCCGTATGGATCCGCTTCGGTGTAGCCCGGCTGCCCGTCGAAGGTCTCGCTGTTGCCGCTCATGAGATCGATCGGGTTGTCGTAGTCGTCCCCGCCACCCGAGGAAGAGTGGGGGAAGTGGATGGCGTGACCCATCTCATGGGCAGCGATCGACGTAAGCGCCTCCCCAAACACGGTGTTCGAAGTGAACGTCTCGGCACCGAGAAGGGCGTAGCGGTAGTTGCCGGGGAAGGTGTCGGGCACTGACCCGCAGGCACCCCCATCGATGCAGAACGAACCGGGTCCGGCCAGCCCAGCAAAGCCCTCCGCAAACGAAAGCACCTCGTCGAGGACCAGGACCACACCGTTCCGGTTGCCTTCGGTGCGGTTGGCGACCTTGTTGAGACAGAGACTCATGTCGCCGTAGGTATCCCCGTCTTGTGTGCCGTTGACGATGCCGCCCTCCACGAAGTCGATGTCGTACTTGCCCTCCGACTGCCAGTCGAAGTACGGTCCGACGCGGGTGTTGAGCTTCTTCTTGAGGGTTTCCGGGCTGTAGGTGTATGGCGTGGGACCGGTGTTGCACAGCCACACCTCCCAGACATCGCGGCCCAGCGAGTGACGGCGGATCTGGGATCCTCCGGCGACGATGCCCAGCGGCTCCCACCCGTACTGTGCCGCCTCGGTGAATCCACCGGCGGGTGCCTCCTCGCCTTCAACGAGGTCGATGACCACGTCGCTCTCGTCGCCCCAAAGGTCGCCGGGCGTCTCCTCAGCAGAAGCGGCCGTCGGCAGGAGCAAGACTCCCAGCGACACCGCGCCTACCAACCTTCTCCATTTCGACATCATCGATTCCTTCCCTCAAGGTCGACACTGCGGTAGATCGCGGAAGCGCCCAGGCGCGCTCAGAGTCCGCGGACGAAGATCATCGACCCCCGGCGAATCCCCCCGAGATGGGTCGCTCGACCTATTTCCGATGCCGATCGCGGGACAACTCGAGTGCGCTAACCGAACGCCCGGTGCAGGAAGGCGGCCATTTCTTCGCGGGTCACCGGCACGTGCGGGCAGAACCTCTTTCCGTCTGCGTCGCAACCCTTGGTGATCCCGGCGGTAGCGAGGGCGTTGATGTTGGGCTCATGGGGCCCCGAAGTGTCGCCGAAGACATCTCCCGGGATCGGCT
This sequence comes from uncultured Actinomycetes bacterium, assembly GCA_963758695.1. Classification (GTDB taxonomy): domain Bacteria; phylum Actinomycetota; class Acidimicrobiia; order Spongiisociales; family DATADW01; genus DATADW01. The sequence continues at coordinate 30,250 of CAVWWM010000002.1, read as the reverse complement.
CGAGCCCGAGCGCCCTGACGAGAAACGACGCCATCTGAGCGCGGCTCACTGAGTCGTCGGGGCAGTAGATACGGTCGCCACAGCCGTTGCTGATTCCCGCCTCTGCCAACCGGTCGATGTTGTCTTCGTGGGCGTTGTGCCCATCGTCCTTGAAGTAGCCGCGGCTCGGCTTTGGAAGCTCGAGAGCGCGGCTCAGGAAGCTCGCCATCTGGCCCCGGGTGACCAGGTCATCGGGACAGAACATCGTGCCCTCGACATTGCATCCGAGGGCAATGCCCTGCTCCTTGACCCAGGCGATGTCCTCGGTGAACGTGCCGCTGCTGGGAACGTCAGCGAACGGTCCCAGCGATACCCCACACTGGGGAAGGGCTCGGAACAGGTAGTCGTCGTAGTGCTCGGCGAAGAAGATCCGCACCGCCTCGATCGTCTGCGACTTTCCCTCCGAGTTGTGCAGGATGATGATGTCCCCGTTCCGCATCTTCTCGAGATCGGCGAGGATCGACTCCACCCCCGGCAGCTGCCAGTCGTATGGGTCGATGGTCCACGTCCATTCCCGCAAGCCGAGGGCGGCGCCGTCAGCCCGGATCGAGTCGTTGGTGGCGCCGAACGGCGGCCGGTGACACCCGATGCTGATATCAGGTTCCACCCGATCGGTCACGAACTGGTTGAGCTGTTCGAACTGGCTCCATCGTTCTGACGAGCTCATCCCTGTCATCAAGGAGTGATGGCAGGTGTGGTTGCCGATGGCGTGTCCGTCGTCGATGATCCGCTGCATCACTCCGGAGATCGGTTCCTTGCAATTCACGAAGAAGGTGACCCCGACGTCCGGATAGTCGGCGAGCACATCGAGCAACACCGGCGTCAGGCTCGAGTTTCCATCGTCGAACGACAGGAACAAGTTCGGTTTGGAGCCAATCGTCTCAGAGACCCGACTGTTCTCGGGCAGGAAGTTCTGGGGAACCATCGGCGGGGGACCAAACCGATCTCGATCCTCCTCCTGGTAAACCTTGTCGTCGTCGCCTGCCTGCTCCGGTGTCACCGTCACCAGGACCGAGAGCACCACCATCAGCGCCGAGATAAGAGTGTTCAACGTCCCCTCCAGACGCTCCCAAACCTAGGCTTTTCCCACCGCCTGCAGAGGCCGCTGTCGCGCCGGCCCTTCTCGAGCTATCCGACGAATCGGAAGACGGGGTGCTGCGCGCTGATCGATGGCTTCACCAGCACGGCTGGCTCCCTTCAGTCGTCGAAGGTGTGCTGAGCGAGACCGAGTGGCAGGAGCGGAGCGGGGGCACAACTGGTGGTGAGATCCACCCTTTGCCCGGTCTCGGCTGAATCGATCGATGCCGTCATCATCTCCAGCACATGCAGCGCCAGCACATCGGAAGCCCGGTGTGCTCGTCCGCTGCCCATCGCCCACAGCATGTCTGCCGCTCCGATGCCCCGCCGCAACGGCAGATGCGTCGACCGCAGAGGGAGGTCCCGCCACTGCTTCGAGCCCACCGCCTTTATCCGCACCGGACCGCCGAAGGTGTTGGGGTCGGGCACGGCCAGCGTCGCCTCGCTGCCGTAGATCTCCAGATTTCGGTATTGCGTCGCCGCCACATCGAAGCTGGTGACGAGGGTGGCGATCGCACCGGATGCGAACTCGACGATGGTGCTGACGTGGGTCGGTGCCTCAACCCGGATCATGTCGCCACGGCGCGGTCCCGAGAGGATCGGACGCTCCGCACGGGTGATCCGAGCCGCACCGCTCACCCGTCGTGCAGGCCCGAGCAGCTGGACGAGGGCGGTGAGGTAGTAGGGACCCACGTCCAGCAGAGGCCCGGCGCCCAGTTGATAGAAGCTCCCTGGATCGGGATGCCAGTGCTCGGGACCCGGCCCGAGGATGAAGCCGTTCGCAGCCACCGGCTCCCCGATCAGTCCCCGTTCGACGATGTCGCGGCAGGTCTGCAGGCCTGGGCCGAGGAACGTGTCCGGGGCGCAACCGAGCCGGAGCCCACTCTCGGCGGCTGCGTCAACCAGCGTTTTGCCCTCGGTGAACTCAACGCCAAGCGGCTTCTCGCTAAAGACCGCCTTTCCCGCCTTCAGCGCCGCCCCGGTCACGACGCCATGGGCCTTGGGAGGGGTGAGGTTGATCACTGCATCGATTTCGTCATCGGCAAGGAGCGCGTCGAGCGGAGTTACCCGGGGAATGTCGTAGCTCGCCGCCAACTCGGCGGCTCGATCGGGCATGCTGTCGGAACAGGCGACCAAATCGATGAAGTCGATCTCGTTGAGGGTCGTGGCATATGTCGGCGCGATGACGCCACATCCGATAATCCCGACACGTTTCATCGGCGCGCCTGAGACAGGCCCCCGTCCACGAGGAAGTGATAGCTGCGCTCCACGGCCTCGAACATGTCGGTGTCACACCGATCGAGCTCGACGATGTGCCATACCACCGCCGGATTGGCGGCGAGGATCGGCGGCATGTCGAGAGCACCTTCCCCCACCGCCACCATGGCGCTCTCGGGGTGGTCGGCGGGACCGTCCTTGACGTGGAGCATTCGGACCCGGTCACCAAGGTCGGCGACCAGCCGAGCCGGGTCGACACCCCCGACGCGGGCCCAGTACACATCCACCTCGCACAGGACGCTCGGCTCGAGGTGCTCGACGAGGTGGAGCAGCGCCGGCCGCCCGTCGATCGGCGTCATCTCCCAGTGATGGTTGTGGTAGCCGAGCTCTCCTCCCATTGACCTGACCCGCTGATTTGCCTGGTTGATTGTCTCGGCTGTGCGCCGGACTGCGTCTAGATCGACGAAGCCTTCCGGGGGCAACGCCGGGATTATGAAGGTGGTGGCACCCGCCCTCTGGTGGGCCTCGAGATCGGCTTCGTATGTGTCGTCGTCCCTGAACCCGACGTGAGCACTGCACAGGCGTAACCCTGAGTCGGCCAGCATCGCGGCCACCGCCTCCGGTCGACGACCAAACAGACCGGCCGACTCGACGGCGACGAACCCGATCGTCCCAAGCCGCGCAAGCATCCCCTCCGGATCCCGTGTCGCCATGTCTCGCAGCGTGTAGAGCTGCACCCCGATCTGGGCCTGCAACGGATCTCCTTGGACTTGCCGGCCTTCAGCGCGAGGGCGATAGGCCAGCAAACATTGTGCCACGCCGCTTCGAGCGCGACACCTGCAGCTGCCTCGAGTGCGACCGGTTACTCAGGGAAGCTCCGCGCCCGGGAGTGGCGCTGATTGGGATCCCTCCACATTCAATAGGTCTCGAGCCAAGGTGATGTCGTGCTCATCGTGCCCCTCCGTGAAACTGGCATATAGCTCGGCGAGCTCGGCGCTGCCATCGGGGAATCGGCCCAGCTCCCTTCGGAGACCGACCAGACGGGTCAGCCCTTGCAGTTCGATGAGGTGAAGCCCCGCCGTCCGGGCATCTTGGGTACCGGCCTCGTAGGCCGCCTCGGCTCCGACGAGGTCCGGTGGGGTCAGCATGCGGAGGAAGTCGCCCTTGAGCACCAGGAAATCGGGTGGAGCCGTCGAATAAGGCTGCCCAATCTCCAACGCGTCATTTATCAAAACAAGAGCCTGCTCGGGCCGACCAGCCAAGGCGTGTGTCAGGCTTCTGACCGAGAGAAGCTGCGGCCAGAACACCGGCGGTGTAGTCAGCCCTTGGTAGAGGTCTATGGCGGTTTCGGTCATCGCCAGGCCCTGCTCGGTCCCACCGAGGGCGGTCAACGACACCCCCTCGAGGACGGTGGCGAGTGTCTTCCACACCACGTAGTCGTTGTCCTCCGCCACCGCGGCAAGCTCGCGTGCGATTCGCCCACACTCGTCGAAACGGCTCCTAAACAGGGCGAGCAGGCCATTGTGATAGAGGGCAAAGGCCACGCTGTAGGGATGGTCGAGGTCCCGGGCAATCTCGAGCGCCTCGGTGAGCCGGGCGACACTTCGCCCCAGAGCACCGCTTTGCCACAGAATGAGGCCCGATGCCACCCGCGCCGTAACGCCTGTGTTAGGCCCGAGCCGGAAGCGAGCCGAGCCATGGACCCGAGGATCATGAAGCTCGATGACACGCTCGAGGTGGGGCAGACCTGTTTCGAGATCACCGCTGAAGCTCTTGGCTCCCCCGTAGACGTAGTGGCCTTCGATCCGTATCGAGTCGTCACCCTCGCGCTCCCCCATGTCGAGCAGCCGTTGCCCATACACGGCCCCTTGCTCGAAGTTCGCCACGCCCATGTAGTAGGTGGCAAGGGCACGGAGCACCGGGAACTGCTGTGCAGCAGTTCCCGCGGTGTGCGCCATCGCCAGGGCTGCCTTGAAGGCCTCCTCGACCTCCACGCCGTATCCGTGCACCGCCATCGAGGCGCGGGCCAGACTGGTGCGCAGGGCCAACTCCTGGGCGGCGAGCCCCGGTGAGTGACCGACCTTGTCCAGCACTTCGAGCGCATCGGTGGCGAGCTCCATGGCGGCGTGGTACCAACCCTTGGCCTCGTGGAGCGCCCACAGCCCGTCGACGAGTTCGAACACCTGCTCCAGATCGGCTCGGTCGACCCAGTAACGCCAGGCGGTCCTCACGTTGCCGATCTCCAATTCGAGGTCGGTGAGGGCAGCCTCGCGTCCAGGGCCACGGAGACGCTCATGCAGCTGCGCGCCGAATTCGGAGTAATGGACGGCGTGGGCCCGGCGCACCGCCTCGTTCTGTTCGGGGTTGTCGGCCAGCCGGGCTTCGGCGTACTCCCTGATCGTGAGCAACATGGAGAAGCGCTGCGAACCCGCCCTCTCAACCGCTCGAACCAGGCTCTTGTCCACCAGCGAGGCGATCGAGTCGACGAGCGGAATTTCCCCAAAGGCGTTGGCGGACACCGCCTCCAAAGTCGGGAGATCCGCCGTCGTGAACACCGACATCAGTTCAAAAATGGACCTCTCGCCGTCGTCGAGCAGCTCATAGCTCCACCCGATCGCTGCCCACAGGGTGCGCTGCCTGTCAGGGAGATCCCGTCCCCCGCTTCCCAGAACATCGAGCCGGTCGCGCAGACGGTCGAGCAGGTCGGACGGCGTGAAGACGTTGAGCCGGGCGGCAGCCAGCTCGATGGCCAGAGGCAGACCATCGAGTCGAAGACAGATCTCGGCTACCTCAGTGGCGTTCTCGTCGGTGATGACGAATTCGGGACGCACCGCCCGGGCACGCTCGCTGAAGAGTTGGACCGCTTCGGATTCGGCGATTGAAGATGTCGGGTCCGTTGGATGGGGCAGGCCGAACGGCGGGACGGGGAAGACGTGCTCAGCCCTCACCCGTAGGGTCTCCCGGCTCGTCACGATGATCTTGAGATCCGGCGCCGCCTGAAGCAGCTCGGACACGCCGGCAGCCGCTGCGGTCACCTGCTCGAAGTTGTCGAGAACCAGGAGCATCTGGCTGTCGCGGAGCCGTGATTTCAGGATCTGGAGCGGTTCGCCACCTCCTGAAAGCGGAAGATTGAGCGCCCTTACCACCGCCTCGAAGGCGCTGTCCGGATCAGTCTCGGCCGACAAGTCGACGAAGAAGACTCCGTCTCGAAAGTGGTCCATCTGCTCGGCGGCGACCTGCAGCCCGAGACGTGTCTTGCCCACTCCTCCAGGTCCGACGACGGTCAACAACCTCGTACTCCTGGACTCCAGCATCACCTCGATCGCAGCCAGTTCGTCGGCTCGTCCCAGGAATTCGGTGGTCTGCTGCGGGAAGTTGTGGGGTCTTGCTTCGAGGGTGAGTAATGGTGGGAACTCGGACCCGAGGCCGTCTTGGACCAGTTGGTAGAGGTGCTCAGGAAGAGTCAGGTCCTTGAGACGGTGTGCGCCCAGGTCACGCAATCGCGCCCCTGGGGGAAGCTGATCCTCGGCCATCCTGGCGGCGATGGCGGATAGCAACACCTGTCCGCCGTGACCGGCGGCCATGATCCGGGCAGTCCGGTTCATCACGGGCCCGAAGTAGTCACCATCGCGGTCGTCCGTCTCACCGGCATGGACCCCCATCCGCACCCGCAGGGGCCCGGTGGCCCCCCAGGTCTCGGAGCCGAGAGACTTCTGAGCCTGATCGGCGGCATCCAGGCCGTCGACCACCGAGTCGAAGACTGCGATCATGCCGTCGCCGGTGGTCTTCAGCACTCGGCCACCGGACCGCTCTATCGCGTGCCGGAGGATCGAGTCGTGTCGAGCAAGCGCCGCCGCCATCTGATCGGGGTGTTCCTCCCAGAGGCGCGTGCTCGTTTCGATATCTGTGAATAGAAACGCCTGCATCTGGGCGCCTCGCTGTCTCTGAAGCGGTCTTAGCCAGGCGACTCTATTCGGGCGGTGCCCAGTGAAAGATGTGACTTCGGCGAGGTCTTGGAGTGGCAGCGCCTATGAGAATCGTCTCCTCGATCTCGGAAGCGTCAAGCCTCCTGTCCGCAGGGCGCGCCCGGCGCTGGGCACACAAACGCATTCGGTAGCATCCGCCCAGTCGTGGTGGACCGACATCTGCACCCAGATTCACGAGGCGACGATCAATGGGGTGGTGCGTGACGGCCGCGCCGTCCTCATCGTGAAAGACCCCACAAGGGAACCGGACCAAGTGGGAAACGGAACGAGCCCACCCGACCAAACCCCTGCAGACGATTCACACTCACGCGAGGAGGCCCTGCAACAGTTCCTCCTCTACCTTGGGAGCGGTTTAACAGTCGCCGGTGGGGCAGTCAACGAGATCGAGGATCACCTCTGGGTCGTGGCATCGGCCTACGGGGCTCCGGAGGCGAGGTTCGCGGTTCTCCCCACCTTCATCTTCGTCGCACTCGACCCAAACCGACCAGCCACACTGGAGCCGACCTTCCAGTCACGTGGGGCACTCCGGCTCGACCAAACCTCAAAGCTCTACGACATCCTGAAGCGCGCCAGGCGAGCGGAGATCGAGCCCGCCGAGGGTATCCACGAGGTCCAAGCGGCTATGTCGAGCCGTCCCCGCTATTCCCTGCCCCTGACGCTATTTGGGCACGTGTTGTTGACAGTCGGGCTGTGCCTCATATTGCAGCCGACCGGTGCGGACCTTGCTCTGGCCGCCTTCTTCGGGGCCCTCGTAGGTGTCCTCAAGCTGGTGGGCGGCAGGTGGGCGCGGGCTCAACCTCTCATGCCGATCGCCGCCGCATTCATCGTTTCGGCCCTCACTTTCGCGCTGGCCAACGAAGGCTGGGGCAATGCGAACCTCCGGGCGATGATTGCCCCACTTGTAACGTTCCTACCCGGCGCCGCGCTAACCATGTCTGTCATCGAGCTGTCGTCCGGGCAACTGGTAGCTGGTGCTAGTCGCCTTGTCTCGGGAGCTCTGCAACTGGTCCTACTTGCTGCAGGAATCCTTGTTGCGGCCGAGCTAGTGGGGCTGCCATCGGCAGGGCTTGTCGACATACCTCAGAACACCTTCGGATGGTGGGCGCCGTGGCTCGGTGCGATGGTGTTCGGGGTCGGGGTGGCGGCCTACTACTCGCCGCCCCGCAGGTCCCTACCAGGGCTGTTTCTGGTGCTCCTAGTCGCCTTTCTCGGGCAACAGGTGGGAAACCAGCTCGGCGGTGGATTCGTCGGCGGCTTCCTTGGGGCCCTAGCCATGACACCGGTGGCGCGCCTCGTGGAGAACACCCATTTCGGGCCCCCGGCGCTGGTCTCGTTTCTTCCCGGGTTCTGGCTGCTCGTGCCGGGAGCGCTCGGGGTGATCGGCGTTACCGAATACCTCACCGACAACCCGATTTCCGGACTCGAGGACTTCCTGAGCACCGTCGGCGCCATGATCGCAATCGCCGTAGGCGTCCTCTGCGGCTATCTACTCGTGGACACGGTTGCCCCGCTCTACCGAAAGACGCTGGGACGCGCCTTCGACCGACTAGGCCCACCATAGAAGGAGTGCCGGGAGAAGGAATTGAACCTCGGAGGCTGAGCCGGCAGATTTTGCAGCCAGCCGGTCACCCCATCACCGCGGGCCGTCTAGGTTCGGTTCATGGCCGAGAAAGACATGATCGCCGCAGTCCAAACCGCCCTCGATCGCATGGAGATCGACGACCGGATCGAGGAGGTTGGTCAGTTCGAGCCGAGAGGTCAGAGTGGGGCGCTGTTCGCGGGCGGCATGATCGGCAGTGAGGTCGGCGGCGCATTCGGCGACGTGGGCGACGCGATCGGATTAGGCGTCGGCGCAGTCGCCGGTATCGCGGCCAACGCCGCTTCCAGCGGCCTGCCTAGCCAGATGCTCGTCGGTGCGTCGGCATCGACGATCTACGGGTTCCCATTGGCGAAAATGGGCAGGAAGGACGTGCCAGACGAGCTCCTGTTCCGGGTCGCCCGCCGAGGGCTGGAGATCAAGGTGCACGGTCGGGTGAACGTACGGACGCTCGAGCTGGTGCAGCCCGAGACCGGAGCCAGGATCGAGTTGGAAGGCAATCGCCTGCCGATCACCCACTCGAACGACCTGATCAAGTACCTCGCCGGTTCCGAGGCCGCCGATGCTGCCGATGCCCAAGCCGCCGACGCCGGTGAGGTTGCCGAGCCGGACCTGGCGTGACGACCAGAACGGCGAAAGCCACAGAAAGGCAACGCGGGCACGAAACTGCCTGGTAAACGGCAGTTTCCGGACGTTCTGGCTTGTCGTGCCGGGAGAAGGATTTGAACCTCCGAAGGCTGAGCCGGCAGATTTACAGTCTGCTCCCTTTGGCCGCTTGGGTATCCCGGCAGGGGGCGGACAGGTTAGCGAGAGGCACCTACGGGACGGTTGGGGGCGTGGTCCAAGATGGTCCGTGGCTAGCTTGCCCGGATGCCCGGCCTCACCGATCTCCAGCGATACCTGTTCGACTTAGAGGGATACATCCTCCTCGAAGGGGTTCTCTCGGCTGACGAGGTGGCTCACCTCAACAGTGTCTGGGAGAAACAGCAGCTGCCGCCTCCCGGTGAGACCGTACGGAGCCAGCGCTTTGGCAACGTGTTCCTCGGGTGGGACGAGGCTTGTCGCACGCTCATCGACCATCCAGCGGTCCTACCTGTCATGGTCGATCTGTGCGGACCGAACGTCCGGCTCGACCATGCCTATGGGATCGTCATGGCGCCGGGGACCTCGGGGCTCGGGCTCCATGGTGGGGGTGTCCCCTTCGATCGCTCGCAGTACTACGTCACCGAGAACGGCCGGATGCACAATGGGCTGTGCGTGGTCTCCTGGGCGCTGGTCGACTCACCACCCGGCCAGGGCGGTTTCTGCGCCGTCCCCGGGAGTCACAAAGGTGCGTTCCCCCGCCCCACTCAAGTGCCGACGAGGCTGGTCCAACAGGTTGCCCACCGGGCCGGCGACGTGGTGATCTTCACCGAAGCCCTCACCCATGGGACGCTCCCCTGGACCGCCACCCACGAGCGGCGACATCTCCTCTACAAGTACAGCCCGGGGAACTCGGCCTGGGACCGCCGCCCATCTGTCCCCACCGAGGTGACTCCAATGCTCACCGAACGGCAACGGCTCCTGGCCGAACCGGCATACGTTGGGGGACGGGCACCGGTGGGGTGAAGCCCCGCACCGGTGGGGTGAAGTCGGTCAGTTGGCAGAGGCGGAGGCCATCTCACGCAGCCGCCGGATCCTGTCCTCGATCGGCGGGTGGGTAGAGAACAACTGGGTCACTCCACGGCGGTTGATCGCCTTGGCCGGGTTCTCGATGTAGAGCTCGGCGAACGCCGGGTTGACGTTCATGGGGATCCGGGCGCTGGCCATACCGATCTTCTCCAGGGCCGAGGCCAACGCCAGCGGCTCGCCGGTGACACGGGCGCCGGATGCGTCGGCCTCGTACTCCCTGGCGCGGGAAATGGCGAGCCGGATCAGCATGGCGGCGAGCGGGACGAGGATGATGCTCGCCAGAGCGAGGATCGCCCCCACCGGGTTGCCCAAGTCGTCGCGCCTCCCCCCGCCGAAGAAGAAGCCAAACCGGACGAACACCGACAGCGCTGCTGCCAGAACGGCGGCGATGGTCGAGATGAGGATGTCCCGGTTGCGCACATGAGCCAGCTCGTGGGCGAGGACACCTTCGAGCTCGCCGGGTGCCATGGTCTGGAGGATCCCGGAGGTGACGGCCACTGCGGCTCGGCTCGGGCTGCGACCGGTGGCGAACGCGTTGGGTTGGGGCGAATTGATGTAGTAGATGGCAGGCATCGGCATGCCTTGCGCCGCCGCCAGCCGGCGGACGACGGCGTACACCTCGGGCAACTGCTGCTCGGTTACCGGACGGGCCCCGCTCGAGGAGAGGGCTATCCGGTCCGAGAAGAAGTACATGAGGAGGTTGAGCCCGGCGGCGATGCCGAGACCGGCCCAAGCCGATAGCCCGAATACCTGAGCGAGCAGCACCACGAGGGCACTGAGAAAGCCGAGCAGGGCGACGGTCTTCAAGTTGTTCATGGCGATTTCAGCGTATCGACCATCCGTGCATAGAACGAGCGGTCAAAGCTCCACCTGGAACCTCGTCGCAAGCTGGTCGATCAGGTTCTCCAATGGGCGTGCTCCCAACCGGCGCACCGTGGTCCGAGCCTCATCCAAGAGGACTGCCGCCTCGGCCGGGCTGCCGGCTTCTGCCAACGCCTCCGCCTGACGGAAGCGGGCATAAGCCTCCTCATAGGGTTGCGGAATGACAGCCCACAGCGCTGCGGCATCCGCCCACAATCCGGGCTCGGCCCGACCCTCGACTCGACCCAACTCGGCCCGACACAGCGCCACCTGGGCTGGGATGTCGGGACTCAGCGCAGGAGCAGGTGCCGCCAGATCCCAGATGCGACCGGCCCCGTCGCGCCACTCAGCCATGCGTTCCGGTTGCTCTCCCGTCAGGTCAGCCAGGATGGCAAGACCCACCGTGAATAGAGCAAGGCTGTAGGACCAGTCCTCGGTGCCCTCAACCAGCTTGATTCCCTCCAACACCAGACTCAGGCCCTCTTCGAGCCGACCCTGCCAAAACGCCAGTTCAGCGCCGGTTGCGTGAATCGGGGCGACGACCTGGGGTCGATCACTTCCCGGCTCTCCTCCATCCACCGTGAGTAGAGAGTCTCGGCCTCCTCGAAACGGCCCTGCCTGACCGCCAGGATGGCGCGCTGGAACAACACGTTGAATACCGCCACCGCCCTCGCTCCGGGTGGGACCTCGAAGTCGAGAAGCCGCCCTGCTTCCTCCCAATCTCCCAGGCGTATCAGCGACCCAGCGGCATTTGCCGTGTGGAAGAACCCATAGTTGCCATGCAGCCCGAGGCGCCCTTCCAACTCCACCCCCGCCAGCGCCTCCTCCGCTGCCTCCCGCAGCTTGCCCCCCCGGTCGAGGATCAAGGAGGCGTTCGCATAGCTGCGCATCAGGTCGTCGACCGCCGACTCGGTCTCGGACAGCTCCCGCCCCGCTCGGATGTGCGCTATCCCTTGCGCCAGGTTCCCGGTGACCCCCTCGACCGAGCCCAGCGTGGTGAGGGCGTGGCCTTCCACCTTGCGGGCGCCCACCAGCCGCGCCAGGGAGATGACCTCCTCGGCGTAGCGTCCTGCCTCCTCGTAGTGGCCCATCAGATTGAGGATCCCCGCCACCGACGCCATGACGGTGGCCCGCTCCCGGCTAGCCGGGGTGGCAGGGATGAGGCGAACCGCCTCTTCGCCGGCGGCAACTGCCGCAGATCCCCGGCCCGCCACCCAGCAGTAGCGGGCCAGCCGTTCGTGCAACAGACCGGCTCGTACCGGTTCCTCCCGGCTGTCCACGTCGGCGATCGCTCGCTCGATGAGCTCGATTGCCCTGGCATCGGCCTCTGTCAGGAACCACATCTCCGCGGCTCGGCGCAACAGATCGATGTGGTCGGTGGAAGTCACCTCCTCGGCGTTCTTCACGTCGTCCCAAATCTCGAGAGCCAGGTCGAGGTGACGCCGCGCGTCGTCGAAGGCGAATACCTGCTCGGCTGCCGCGGCTGCCGCCAGCGAGGACTGCAACGCTCGAGGCAAGTCGTGACCCGCCGTCCAATGGTGCGCCAGCTCACCAGGGGGCGAGCCCGAGGCGGCGAGCGCATCGCCCACCCGGCGGTGGGTTCGCATCCTGCGGGTGGGCGGCAGCTCCTCGTAGAGCGTCTGTCGAATGAGAGCGTGCGAGAAGGCGAATCGTCCGTGCGGTCCGCCTATCTCCACGAGCAGTCGGGCGCTTACCGCATGATCGACGGCGTCCTCCACCACCCCGGGTTGGTCGTCGGCGATCTGTTCCAACAGATCGAGATCAAACTCCCGCCCGATCACTGCTGCGAAGCCCAGGACGCGAGCAGCAGGCTCTTCCAGTCTTTGCAGTCGTCGTCCGATCACCTCCCGCAAGCCTTCGGGTATGCCCCACTCCTCGATGGGGACCGCCGAGCGCCAGTCGCCGGAGGGATCGAGCGCACCCATCTCCAGAAGATGCGCCACCACCTCTTCAACGAAAAACGGGTTCCCCTCGGTCTCGGCATGGATCGACGCCGCAAGGTCAGCTGGGGCGGATCGGCCGATGAGGCCGGCGATGAGCTCGCTCACCTGCGTGCGATCGAGCCCATCGAGGGTTATGCGCTCGAAGCGCCGCTCCCGCCGCAGCTCGCCGAGAGTGGCGGCCAGCGGATGAGACCTGCTGAGGTCGGTGTCCCGGTAGGTGCCAATCATCAAGAGCGGCGGCTGGTCTGGGTGACGGGCGAGATGCTCCAGCAACGCCACCGACGGCGTATCCGCCCAGTGAAGGTCGTCGAGGACCAGAACCAAAGCGGACTCCTCGGCGAGCCGACCGAGCAGTGCACTGACCGCCTCGAAGAGCAGGTAGCGCTCGGTGGTGGGGTCGGCCTGTACATCGGACCTGGGCAGCCGATCTGCCAGGTCGGGGAGGAGCCGAACCAGCATGTGGGCTCGTGGTCCGGCCCCGGCGATCAATCCCGGCCGGGCCGTTACCACCGGACGGATCGCCTCCACGAACGGTTGATACGAGGTCACCGCCTCCGCCGGGCTGCGGCCCGCCATCACCAGGGCGCCTTCCTCGGCAGCGTGGAGCGCCCAAACGGCGGCGAGAGCACTCTTCCCGATTCCGGGCTCCCCGGAAACCAACACCATCCGCTGTTCACCGTTCGGACGCCCTCCAAGGCGTCATCGAGACGGCGCAGCGCCTCGTCTCGTCCCACCAGGGAGGTGACCGCAGCGCGTGCCAGCACTGCAGGGAAGGGGATGGGCTCGTCCGGCGCAGGAGGCATGGCATCTCCGGGTGTCCGCCAGTCCAGCTCCCAAAGATCCACCGGCTCGGGCACCCCCTTGAGTGCCAATGGCCCCTTAGGGATGAAACGAAACGTGCGGCGCGAGCCCACCAGGGACCGAACCAAACCTGTGATGAGAATCTGGCCACCGTTGGCCCGCTCGCAGGCGCGCTGCGCCAGCACCACCGGCAACCCCGAGTAGTCGCCATCCGCGTGGGATACCTCCCCGCTGTTGACCCCGACCCGCACCGCGAGAGGCATTGCCGGTTTCTCCTGATTGAGGGCGGCGATCCCCTCTTGGATCCGAATTGCTGCGGTGAGGGCATCGGCGGCACTGGGGAAGGCGGCCATGAGCCCATCGCCGAGGGTCTTCACCTCTCGTCCGCCGGTGGCTCCGAGCGCCTCGCGAAGAACACGGTCGTGTTCCGCGTGGACCAGGTCGGCGGCGTCATCCCCCACCTGGGCCCGGATGTTGGTGGAGGCCACCAGGTCCGTGAAGAGCAGCGTGCTGGTGGTGAGCTCTGCCACGAAAGGAAACGGTAATGCCGGCTGCTATATGACGACTCATGATCCGCGATACGGAGGTACCCGTATCGGCCCGGCCCGTTCGGGTCTCTCTCAACCTGTCTGGCCGAAAAGCCGATCATGCCACTCGGGCCGAGCCAGAACGCTCGTTGCTAGGGTCTTAGGCGCCGGGTGGCTTGGGTTTAGGGAAGCTGCACGGTGCGCAACACATTTCGACTGTGGAGGAGGAGTCTCAGGTGCGGAGACTGATCGTGTTTCTGGTAGCTGCTGCCCTTGTGGCCGGTGCAGCGCTCCCGGTCGGGGCCCAAGAGGCGCCCGACCGTCGTTTTGAAGAGGTGTCGATCGCCGGGATAGACACCGAACTTCTCCCGGCACTCGCCGACCCGAACCGGATGGTGACGGTCATGGTGGAGATGGAGGGGGCCCCGGTGGCCGTCGAGCAGGGCAAGCCGATCGCCCAGGGCAGCCAGTTGAGCAAGGCGCAGCGGGCAGCACTTCCGCGCCAGCTTGAAGGCCAGCAGGACGCCATCGCCCCCTCCATCCGCCGGCTCGGCGGCGTGGTCCAGTCCCAGCTGCAGGATGCCTACAACGGGATGCGGGTCCGCATCGCCGCCTCCAAGGTGGGCGAACTCGCAGGTCCTCGCCCAACGTCAAGGCGATCAGGCACATCGAGCGGCACACGCCCACCAACGCCGATTCGGTCCCCTTCCTCGAGGTCCCTTCCGTCTGGCAGAACCTCGGGTCTCACCGGCGAGGGCGATCACGATCGGCGTCATCGACACCGGGATCGACTACTACCACGCCAACTTCGGCGGATCGGGCGACCCGGCCGACTACGCGGCCGACGACCCGACGGTGATCGAGCCGGGCACCTTCCCCACCGTCAAGGTGGCGGGCGGCTATCGACTTCGTCGGCGACGAATACGACGCCGACAGCGACGACCCGGCGCTGAACACGCCCGTGCCCGACCCGGACCCGCTCGACTGCAACGGGCACGGCTCACATGTCGCCGGCACCGCGGCCGGCGACGGGGTCTCGACCGACGGCAGCACCTTCACCGGCCCCTACGACGAAACCACCCACACCAACTCCTTCCGCGTCGGCCCCGGTGTCGCGCCCCAGGCGACCCTCTACGCCCTCAAGGTCTTCGGATGCGACGGCTCGACCGAGATCACCGTCGACGCCATCGAGTGGGCGGTGGAGAACGACCTCGACGTGATCAACATGAGCCTCGGCGTCGCCCTTCGGGCGGAACGACGACCCGACCGCAGTGGCCGCGACCAACGCCGCCGCCGCCGGTGTCGTCGTGGTCACCTCGGCGGGCAACTCCGGCCCGGGCCGTACATCACCGGTTCAGCCGGGCACCGGATCCGGCGCGCTCTCCGTGGCGGCGATGGACACCATCGAGGGCACCCCGCATGTCGACTTCATCGCCCCCGCGGGGACGATCGACATGCAGAACTCGAACGGCTCCACCGATCTGCCGGTGACCGGCACCGTCGTGGTGCTGGAGGATGACCCGGCGACGGCCGACGTCGACGAATCGCTCGGTTGTGCCGCCAGCGACTACGCCGCGGTGCAACCCGGCGACATCGCCGTCACCTACCGCGGGGTGTGCGCCAGGGTCGACCGCGCCATCCTCGGCCAGGCAGCCGGCGCCGCCGCGGTGGTGATGATCAACAACGCCGACAGTCTTCCCCCGTTCGAGGGGACGATCGCCGGGCGTGACCATCCCGTTCCTCGGCGCCAAGCCGCCGACGAGGCGGCGATCGTGGCGGCCGCCGGGACAGTCCGTCGACCATCGAGGACGCGGGCGAGGTCCCCAACCCCAACTTCACCGGGTTCGCCGACTTCAGCTCGGGTGGTCCGCGCAACGGTGACAGCGCCCAGAAGCCGGATGTCATCGCCCCCGGGGTGAGCATCATCTCCACCCTGGTCGGGTCGGGAACGGGGTCGGTGCAGATCTCGGGCACCTCGATGGCCTCGCCGCACGTCGCCGGTATCGGCGCACTGGTCCGGCAGGCGCATCCCGCTGGCGGGTCGGTCGAGATCAAGGCGGCGATCATCAACACCGCCGATCCGGGGAAGATGATCGACTACGAGACCACCCGGGCCGGTTCCGGCGTGGTGCAGCCCCGGTCGATGCCGTCGCCACCGAGGTCGTGGCCAGGCCGGTGCCCCCGGGAACTGGGGGCGGGCTTTCGTTCGGGCTGGTCCAGCCCGCCGGCATCCGTCGACAGACCAAGAGGATCACCGTCTTCAACAACGGGACAGCGCGGCCGCCAGCTTCACGGTGGCCCCGAGTGGAACACCGACGCATCGGGCACGGCCACGATCTCGTTCTCGACCGGAACGGTCATCGTGCCTGCAGGTGGGAAAAAGGCGATCGACGTGACCATCTCGTCGACGGCACCACGGTCCCCACCGGGTTCCAGGCTGCGGCCGGCAACGTGGTGCTCACACCGACCGCCGGTGATGCCGCGGACGCTGCGGGTGCCCGTTCGTCGAGGTGGTGAGCGGGGTGTCCACAGATCTCGTCAACCCCGCGCCAGGTGCGGACCGGAGCCTGCCCGAGGCGAGCTTCACCTCGACCAACAGCGCCGGGATCACCGGCACGGTGGATTCGTACGCTTGGGGCCTCGCCGACCCGAGCGCGTGACGCCATCACCACCGACGTGATCAACGTCGGGTCCAGTCGTTCCCCGACTTCGACTTCGGGGTGTTCGCCATCCAGACCGGGAAGGCCGCCTCCAACCCTGCGGTCAACGAGTGGGACGTGCTGCTCGAGACCACCGGAGACGACGTGCCCGACTTCGGGGTGATCGGTCATCGACTTCGGGCTGCTCACTGCCGGCGTGGCGAACGGGGAGCTGGTGTCGGTCACCGTCGACTTGGCTACCGGCGACGCCATCAGCGCCTTCTTTGCGGGGGCGGGTTGAACAGCGCGGTCGTGCTCCTGCCGTTCCTCCTCTCCGACGTCGGGCTGGAAGCCGGCGGCACCGAGGAGTTCACCTATCAGGCGGGCGTGTTCTCGCCGGAGGACCTTGGCTTACGAGCATCGTCAACGGGATCGCCAGCTTCAACGCCTTCACCCAGCCGGTCGAGACCGGCGGCTTCGTCGAGCTGGCTGCCGGGGAGTCGATCGACTGGACGGCGGCGGTCGACGGCGCCCAGCTTGCCGAGACCCCGGTCAAGGGATGGATGCTGGTCTACGCCGAGAACCGCTCCGGCGCGAGGCAGGCGGATCTGATCAGGATCCGTTGAACCGCACCGCCAACTGACCAGCGAAGGGGCCGGAGAATTCCGGCCCCTTCGTTGTGCTCATGCCTTGCCCTGGATTTATGGTTGGGCTGCCGGTCGGGGTGGGATCGGAACACTCGATAAGAGGGGGAGACATCGTGGTGCGACGACGACACGGAGTCCGACACCAACAACACCGAGACGGGGATCCTCCTCCTCTACCGGGGCGGGTCCGGGGAACAACGAGGCGAAGGCCATCACCCTCGCCGATTGAGCGAGCCGTTTCGTGGCGGGCACCTCGTCGCCGCGAGACTCAAGGGCTCAGCTTCCCGACTGGCGAATCACAGAGCCTGAAGTTGCCGCTGCCGTCGAGTCGGTAGTCGTAGGTTTCGCCACCCGCCTCGACCACGATCTGTGACCCGTCGACGACCGCCTGGGTATACATGACGCCGGGCTCAGGACAGCCCAGCGAGCCGTCAGGCCACTGCATGGCTGCGGCGGTGAGCACCACACAGAAGACTCCTCCACCTCGGCGCGAGCCGCGGCGTCGGCCACCACCGGATCGAGGAAGCGCGCCGGGACCTCGCCGGTCACACCAAGGGTGCTGGTGGTCACAACGGTGGGAAGGGTCGACTTGGAGGAAGGCTCGGAGCGGGGCGTCCCGTGGTGGGTGGCGGCTCGGCAGTGTTTTCGGTCGTGGTCGTCTCCTCAGCGGGGAGCGTAGGCGCGGCAAGATCTCCGGCGCCGCAAGCGGTGAGTGCCCAGCCGAACGCAAGAACGATGGCCAACCGCCTCATGCGCATGGGACGCCGATACCGCCCCACCGGTTCCCCCTCGGTCGGATGGACCCTCATCGGCGAACGACCATAACCCTGAAGTCGCCCAGCCCCCGTGGGTGGAGAAGGGTCTCCGCCTCGGTGCGGCGCGACCTGACGCTGAGCCGGGCGAGGGCGTCATCGGTGCGTGCCAGGTCGAGCTCCTCATATCGCAACTCGCTGAGACGGCCCCGCAATCCGAGACCGGCGAGGAAGTCGTCCTGGCGATGGACCTCGAAGATGGCGCCTGCTCCTCGGCCACCGCCGCCAGGGCGGTGAAGTTGACGTCTGCGGTGATGTCGGTGTCTCCGGGCTCCTCGAGCGGGTCGGGACCGATGTGGTGGGCGCGATAGGTCCGAATCGTGCCCTGGGCCCGGCGCGGCGCCAGCCCCTCGGCGCTGTCGCCGTAGTCGATCACCACCACGGCGCCATGCTCGAGCAGTTGCAACGCCGAACCCAGCCACTCTCCCGCCGCCAGTTGCACC
Organism: uncultured Actinomycetes bacterium; assembly: GCA_963758695.1. Lineage (GTDB taxonomy): Bacteria > Actinomycetota > Acidimicrobiia > Spongiisociales > DATADW01 > DATADW01. The sequence continues at coordinate 11,968 of CAVWWM010000002.1, read as the reverse complement.
TCGACGATCGAACCGACCGGGGCGGGTCCGGCGAAACGGTCCGCCCACGACGCCACCTCGGCCCTGGCCGGTGCCGTCACCTCTACCAGGGTGGCGTCGGCCTCTCCCACCAGTCGCTCATCCCATCCGGTGGCGGTCCGCACCGCCATGGCGCTGGGGAGGTTGTCGAGCAACTCATTGGCGATCACCACACCGATGAATCCCTGCGGCAGTTGCTCCAGGGAATCCACCACCCTCCCCGGCACCACCTCCTCGAGGGCGAAGCGCGCCGCGGGGGAAGCCTCGACCGCCCAGGACTCCACCGGCCCTTCCAAGGCGGCGAGCAGCGGGGCCAGCAGCGAGCCGGACCCCGCCCCAACTTCGACCAGGGTGAACTTTGGCGGGTCGCCCAGCCCGCACCCGCTCGGTCTCGACGAACACCGCCAGCGTCTCACCGAACATGGCACTCACCTCGGGGCTGGTGAGGAAGTCCCCCGCCTTCACCGACCGAAGCGGACCCGTAGTGAAATACCCACCCTGGGGGTCGTAGAGCGCCGCATCCATGAATGCGTCGAACCCAATCGGGCCATCGGATCGGATCCGCTCCACCAACCGGGACTTCAAGCTCACGGAGCGGGGCGATTGCGCAGCATCACCCCGGCAAGGGGGGGCAGCGTGAGCCCGATCGAGAAGGGTCGCCCATGCGTCCCGTTGGGGACCGCTTCGACCTCGCCGAGGTTGCCGTGCCCGCTCCCGCCGTAGATGAGGGCGTCGCTGTTGAGGATCTCGGTCCAGGTCCCGTCCCTGGGGACGCCGACCCGGTAGTTGTACCGGGGCACGGGTGTGGCGTTGAGCACGACCAGCACGATCTCGTCACCATCGTCCTTGCGGAGGAAGGCGAGGGTGCTGCCCTGCCAGTCGTTGGCCTCGATCCACTCGAAGCCGGCGGCGTCACAGTCGAGGACGTGCAGTGCAGGCTCGTCGCGATAGACCCGGCACAGGTCCGCCACGAGACGCTCGACACCGGCGTGCGCCGCGAACTGGCGGAGGTGCCAGTCGACCCCGATCGAATGGTTCCACTCGCGCCGCTGGCCGATCTCGGCACCCATGAAGAGAAGCTTCTTGCCCGATTGAGCGAACTGGCTCACGAAGAGCAGTCGCAGGTTGGCGAACTTCTGCCAGTCATCGCCTGGCATCTTCTCCAGCAGTGAGCGCTTGCCGTGCACCACCTCGTCGTGACTCAGCGGCAGGCAATAGTTCTCGGTCCACGCATACAGCCCGCGGAAGGTGAGCTCGGTGTGGTGATGGCTGCGGAACACCGGGTCACGACTCAGGTAATCAAGCGTGTCGTGCATCCACCCCATGTCCCACTTGAACCCGAACCCGAGCCCTCCGAGATATGTCGGTCGCGACACCCCGGGCCAGGCGGTTGACTCCTCGGCGAACGTCTCCACCCCCGGGTACGACTCGTAGACCGCCTCGTTGAGCTTGCGGAGGAACTCGATCGACTCCAGGTTCTCGTTGCCTCCGTAGCGGTTGGGGATCCACTGTCCGGCGGGTCGCGAATAGTCCAGGTAGAGCATCGAGGCGACGGCGTCGACCCGCAGCCCATCGATGTGATAACGGTCCAACCAGAAGAGCGCCGACGAGATGAGGAAGCTCCGGACTTCGTTGCGCCCGTAGTTGAAGATGAAGGTGCCCCAATCGGGGTGAAACCCCTGGCGGGGATCAGCGTGCTCGTAGAGGTGGGTTCCGTCGAAGTAGACGAGACCGTGAAGATCGACCGCGAAGTGCGACGGCACCCAGTCGAAGATCACCCCGTAACCGGCCTGGTGGAGACGGTCGACCAGAGTCATGAAGTCCTGAGGGCTCCCAAACCGAGCCGTCGGTGCGAAGTAGCCGAGCGACTGGTACCCCCAGGAGCCCTCATAGGGGTGCTCCATGACGGGGAGGAACTCGACATGGGTGAAATGAAGGTTGTCGAGATGCTCGACCATGCGATCGGCAACCTCGAGGTAACCCAACGGGCGGTTGTCAACATCGCGCATCCACGAGCCGAGATGGACCTCGTAGATCGCCACCGGATCCCTCCGCAGGTCCCGCCGGGCTCGGGCGGTCATCCAACTCTGGTCGCCCCACTGGTAGGCCAGGTCGCGCACCACAGACGACGTTGCCGGCGGCACTTCGTTGTCGAAGGCGAACGGGTCTGCCTTGTCCACCCGGTAGCCACGGTGGCGCGATGCAATGTGGTACTTGTACGTAGACCCCTCGCCAACCCCGGCGATGAACCCCGTCCAGATCCCGGAGTCGCCCTTCACGGCGAGCGGGTTGTCGCCCGGTTCCCATTCGTTGAACTCTCCGATCACCGACACGTATTCGGCGTCCGGCGCCCACACGGTGAAGAAGGCTCCATCCACGCCCTTTCGAGCACCGAGGTGGGCGCCGAACTTGTCGTAGAGGCGGAAATGGTTCCCCTCGTTGAAGAGGAACAGGTCGTCGTCGGTCAGCTGGAGCGGAGCCGGATCGGCAGTGGCTTTGGGCACGTCGGTCGAGGCTAACCGGGACGCCCGGGACCACCGCCGAACCGCGCAGCCCACTAGGGCCAGCGAGCCGGATAGCGTGTCGGTGATGACCGACCGCCTTGCGGAGTTGTTTGGCGTCCCGTTGGACGAGTTCGTCGCCACGCGCAACAGGATCGCCAAGGAACTGCGAGCCGGTGGCAACGAGACCGAGGCCGCCGAGGTGGCGGGGCTCCGCAAGCCGACGACCGTGGTTTGGGGCCTCGACCAATTGGCTCGCCATGCTCCCATCCTGATCAAGGCCCTCGGGAAGGCGAACGCCTCGCTCAGGGGTGCGGCGTCGGTCGCCGACACGAGGAAGGCTTCGGACGAGCGCCTTCGTGTGGTGCGGAAGCTGGTGGACCGGGCCGCAGAGCTCCTCGAAGAGGCGGGGCTGGGCGCGGCCGAGTCGACCAGGGAACGGATGGCCCGAACCTTGCTCGCCACCGCCTCCGACCCCTCCGCCGAAGAGGCGCTGCGTGATGGCAGGCTCACCGCCGAGTTGGAGCTTTCGGGGTTTGGCGAGGTCGCATTGACTGCCGCTCCGCCATCCGAGCCTCGACCGCCCAGGCCCAGCAAGGCAGACGCCCGGATCGCCGCCCTGACCGAGGAGGTGGCTCAACTCGAGGGAGAGATGTCTTCGCTCCAGAAGGAGGCCAAGGAGGCGCGCCGGCACGCCGACCAGGCCCAGCGGGTCGTCGACTCGGCGCAGCGGCGGATCGAACAGAAGAAGGAGCAATTGGCCAAGGCGCGGGCAGCGGCGAAGTGATCCGTGACAGTGGGCGGGCACGGGCCTGATGGCCAAGACCTCCGAGTACGACCGCAAGCGCAGCTTCGAGCGCACACCGGAGCCGCCCGGTTCCTTCGCCGGGGATGTCGATCCGGCGGTTGCGAAACCTGGGAACCACTTCGTCATCCAGCAGCACTATGCGACACGGCTCCACCACGACGTCCGGCTGGAGATGCTCAACGGCGACACCCCTGTCTTGGTGAGCTGGGCGGTGCCCAAGGGCCTCCCACTGCGCCCGGGCGTACGCACCCTCGCCATCCACGTCGAGGACCACCCGTGGGAGTACCGCACCTTCTCCGGATCGATCCCGAAAGGTGAATACGGGGGTGGGGAGGTCCGGATCTTCGACCGGGGCGACTACGAGATGCTCGACCGCGAACCGGGGAAACTCACTTTCCGGCTGGAGGGAGAGCGGCTGCGCGGCATCTGGCACCTCATACGAACCGGCACGGAGCAGGGAAAAGAGCAGTGGCTCGCCATCCTCTCCGAGGATCTCCGTCCTCCGCCGGCGCCATTCCCGCAGCCGGAGCCGATGCTGGCCACACTCGGTGACGACGCCTTCGACGACCGGGATGGAGCTTCGAGCCGAAGTGGGACGGCATCCGCGCCATCGCGACCTGCACCCACGAGACCCGGTTGGTATCGCGCAACCGCCACGATGTCACCGTCGCCTATCCCGAACTGGCGGGACTCTACGACCGGCTGGTGGCGACAAGTGCCATGCTCGACGGTGAGGTCATAGCGTTGGAGAACGGGATCCCTTCGTTCCAGGCGCTGCAGCACCGCATGCACCTCCGCAGACCGGCTGATGTCGAGAGGGCGTCCCGGTCAGCTCCTGTGACCTACATGGCCTTTGACCTGCTCTACCTCGACGGGGAGGACCTGACCGCTCGTCCTCTCACCGAGAGACAGAGCTTGCTTGGGGAGATCGTCGTTCCGTCGAACACACTCCAGGTGTCACCGGTCGTTGCCGGCTCGGGGATAGCGCTCTACGACGCGGCGAAGGCGCAGGGTTTGGAGGGTGTGATGGCGAAGCGCATCGATTCGCGCTATCACCCGGGACGCCGCTCGCCCGACTGGGTGAAGATCAAGACGGTGCTCGACGCCGATGTCGTTGTGCTCGGGTGGCGACCGGGTGCCGGCAACCGGTCGGGGACGATTGGATCGCTGGTCCTCGGAGCCTACGAAGGCGAGGGGCTCCATTACGTCGGCAACGTCGGCACCGGGTTCAACCGCGATTCGCTCGCTGCGGTGTTGTCCGAGTTGGCAACCCGCGAACGGAAGGAACCCGTGCTCGACGCTGTCGAGCGCAAGGCGGTCCCCCAGGTGCGTCAGGTCCGGTGGGTGGAGCCCGAGTTGGTGGCGACGGTCGAGTACCGCCAACTGACCGATGCGGGGCGGCTGCGCGCTCCGTCGTTCAAGGGGTTGCGTGACGACAAGGATCCCCGCGAGTGCCGGTTCGAGGACCTGGCCACCGTGGGGGCGTCGCCGGGTCGGTGAACTCCGTGGTGGCGTCGTATGACCTGATCGTCGCCGGGGGGACGCCGGCGGCGCTCTCGCTAGCGGTAGAGGCGGAGCACGCCGGACTGGCGAGGGTGTTGGTGCTCGCGGGGAGCGACGCTGTCCGGCCCCTGGACGCGGTTGGCCGCTACGGCCTGACCGTCCGCTACCAATCACCGCTGCGACGCATTGGGCGAGGTCCCGATGGATCGGTCCTCGTCGAGTCGGTGGCTGACACCTTCCAGGCGACGGCGTGTGCCATTGCCGAGCGAACCACCGAGACGCCCCTTCGACCCGCATACGAACTCCCGGTGTCGCTCGAGGATCGAATCCACTTCCGGGCCTTGGGGTTGGCCACCCGGGACCTGGATGTGCTGGTGGTCGGTCCGGGAGAACGGGCCGCGGCGGCGGCTTTCGAACTGGTGGAGGGGGACGCCCGGGTGGTGCTCTGCTTCACCGGGGAGTTCGCCGATCTCTCATCGCTGACCCGCCGCACCCTCTCCGACCTGGAGCGACAGCAGATGGTCACCGTCCTCTGGCGTTCCGAGCCGTCGGCCATAGACGATGTCGGCGGGTACCCGATGGCCGTGTTCGAGGATCGCCGCACCCCTGACCTCCAGTTCGACCACGTCGTCTTCGCTCTCGGCGTCGCCTCCGACCCGTCACTCGAGGGGCTACTGGAAGCCGGTGAGCAAGCTCCGGAAGGTCTGTTCGTGTTGGAGGACAGCACGGTGTGGAGCCGGCACAGGACCACCTCGTCCCGTCGGGGCGGGCATGGGAGGCGATCCGGGAGGCGTGCTTCCCCACCCTCCCCGACCTGGCCGGGCCCCAGCACGGCTTCCAGATCGACGCCCATAGGGTCGAGGACCTGCGGGCCCAGCACTACAACGCCACCATCACCCACTTCGACACCGCCCACAACGAGCTGTGGCGGCTCAGGGTGCGTCCCGACGGCGGCCAGGCGCCGTGGCGGGTGGGGCAGTACTGCACTCTCGGGATGGGGGCATGGGAGCCGCGAATCGACGACGTCGACGACCTTATCCCCGAGGCGAACCGGGAGAAGCTGATCCGCCGCTCCTACTCCATCTCTAGCCCGTTGTTCGACACCCGCGGGTACATGGTGGACCCGGTCCACGAGGACGAGATCGAGCTGTACATCGTCCTGGTGGCGCCGGAGGGCGATCGCATCCCCGGTCTCACCCCCCGCCTCGCCCTGAAACGAGTCGGCGACCGGGTCTACCTGGGACCGAAGATGGCGGGGAGATACACGCTCGATGCGGTTGACGACCCATCCGCCCCCGTTCTCTTCCTCTCCACCGGGACCGGCGAGGCGCCGCACAACGCCATGGTGGTGGAACTGCTCCGCAAGGGTCACTACGGGCCGATCCTCGGTGCGGTCTCGGTGCGGTACCCCGATGACCTCGCCTACATCGAGGAGCACCACCAATTGGAGCAGCGGTACCCCAACTACCACTACCTGCCGGTCATAACTCGTGACCCGGGTGGCGCTCCCAAGCGCTATCTCCAGGAGCTTGCCGCCGACGGCTCGCTAGCGGTAGCTCTTGGGACGGACCTCGACCCCACCACCACCCACGTCTACCTGTGCGGTAATCCGGCGATGATCGGGCTCGCCGAATGGGAGGGCGACGAACCAACGTTCCCCGAAACGGTGGGGATGTGCCAGATCCTCCACGAGATGGGTTTCACCATCGACCGCCGAGGGGTCAAAGGGAATGTTCACTATGAGGAGTACTGGTAGGAAGGTGATCTGACTAGATGAGCGTTACAGACTGGCTTCTCGACTCGGATCCGGCGATCCGCTGGCACGTGATCCGCGACATGACCAACGAGCCAATCGAGGTCGTTGGGGCCGAGCGTGACCGGGTCGCAGTGGAGGGGTGGGGTGCGGAGCTGCTCGCGCTGCAGGCGGATGACGGCAGGTGGGACGGCGGAACCTATCGGCCCGGTTGGGCCGATGACACGAAACCGTTCTTCGACGCCTGGACGGCGACCCACTTCTCGCTCCAACTGCTGTGTGATCTTGGTGTCGACCCCGACTCCGCCGAGGCACGCCGAGCCATCTCGCTGGTTGGCACGAACGTGCGGTGGGACGCCAACAACGCCCTCTACTTCGACGGCGAGACAGAGCCATGTATCAATGGAATCGCACTTGCGAACGGTGCCTACTTCGGGGAGGCCGTCGACGGAATCGTCGACCGCCTGCTCAGCGAGCAACTCGACGATGGGGGCTGGAACTGTTTTGCCGAGTATGGGGCGACGGTGTCGTCGTTCCACACGCTGATCTGTGTGCTCGAGGGGCTGCTGGCGTGGGAACATGCCGGGGGATCGTCCGAGCCGGTGGCGGCCGCCCGCTTGCGGGGCGAGGAGTACCTCCTCGAGCGGGGTCTTTTCCGTGGACGTTCGACCAGACAGATCGTCGACCCGAGATTCACCATGTTCTCTTTTCCGACCGCGCTGGTACTACGACGTGCTCCGCGGTCTGGACTACTTCCGGTCGACCGGCGCCGCCCTCGACGACCGGTCCGCCGAGGCTGTCGAGCTGGTGGCGGGGAAGCGCGATGCCAAGGGCAGATGGCCGCTGGAGAACACGCACCAGGGTCCGACGCACTTCGAGATGGAAGGGCCCGACGGCTTCCCCAGCCGATGGAACACGATGCGGGCGATGCGTGTCCTGGACTGGGCGGGTACAGGCTGAGGCCTGTCATCGGATGGACCCGGAACGGTGCTCTCAAGCGCTTCCCGCGGCGTCGCCGGCAACGTCCACTACGACGAGTACCGGTAGCAATGGCCCTGACCTGATTTCCTAACGGGTGTCAAGGGGTTGTTGTTCACCGTGTGTGGGCGCGTCGGGTTGGCCGGCGGTGCGGTGGTGATGGTCGAGCGCTGGTTGTCAGGGCTGGTCAGATCGTGTTTAGTCGTCCTCGTCGGGTTTGACCGCGCCGTCGGGCTCGGATTTCGTCGTCGATGGTGAGTTCAACGGCGAGCGCGGTGGCTTGGTTGTGGTTTATCGGATTGCCGTTGAGGTCGCGTGGTTGGTAGGTCCGCCCGGATGTGGCGATCGCCCAGGCTCTGCAGGCGAGTTTTCGGGCGGTGGCGGTGTTGGCCGAGATGTGGTTGTGGCCTCGTTCCACCATGAGCCGTCGGTAGTGCTCGGCGAGTTGGGGGTCGTGTCGTCGGGCAACATTGGCCGCCTGGTAGAGGGCGAGGCGTAGTTCGGCCGGTCCTTGCTTGGTGATCCGCCGGGAAGGGCTCTCGGTGAGACCTGAGGACCACATCGACGGGTTGAGACCGGTGTGTGCCACTGCCGCTTTGGCCGTAGGGAACTGGGCGGCGTCTCCCCACCAGCCCCGGATCGCCGCCGAGCAGATCGGCCCCATCCCCGGGATCGAGATCAACGGGTCATCAGGCCAATGGTGCTTCCACAGCCGGGTCGCCTGTCTTGTGGCATCTTTCTGCCGTTGGTCAGCAGCGGCGATGTCATCGAGCATGGCGGTCACCTCCCAGGCGAGGGCGTCGAGGTCGAGGCGACCCTTCCAGAACCGGGCCCAGCCGGCGGCCGCGTCCCGGATCCGCTCCGCCCTCCGTTGCGGGTCGTGGTCGCGACTGTGAGCTGCGATCACTTCGCTGATCGAGGATCTCCTTGCTCGGCTCAGACTCTCCAGATGCGGCCAATTGCCCAGCAGCGGCTGAGCCAGGGTGTGACCGCCGGTGGCTCGCCACAGGTCAGGGAACGCCCACGCCGCCACCGCCCACAGCCTGCATTCCGCCCGGTGGGCGTCGACCGTGGCAATGTGACGACGTCTCATCGCCCGGCGGAGGGCGATCTGACCCGGAGGCGGCACCTGCGCCAGAACCACCCCGAGGACCTCTTCGCAGTGGGCCAACATGTCGGCGTCTATCACATCCGTCTTGGAGGCACCCACGATCGCCCTGCGGAGCCGGGCCGAATCGCGGTTAGCCACAAACCCGATACCACAGCCGGCATCGGCCACGGCATGCGCCAACGGAAGCCAGGTCCCCGCCGTTGGTTCGGCCACCACCATCGCCCCCGCATAAGGCTCGAGACGCTGCGTCAGCTCGGCCAACCCGGCCAACGTCGACCGGATCTTGAAGTCCTCACGGACCTCGCCCCGAACCGCCACCTGGTGAGCTGCCACCACCGCAGCATCAATTCCGATAGACACCCGGGCGTCTGATGTGTTCACTTGCATCGAGGGGTTCTCCCTTCACACGAGCGGACACCGCCAGCCCAGATGGGGATTACATCTCTGCTAGGCCGGGACGCCCGCAACTGATTGTTCCCGGGAGAACCCCTCGCTCGCGCTCGACCAAAAGCTCAGGGATGCTCCCGACCCCACCCGACATCGCCAGGCAGCCGACGTAGCCCACCCAGCCATGTGATTCATACGGTGCACCGGACCCGAGGCCAGGCCGATCAGATCCCACCAATTTCCTCAACCGGGTCTGCTCGAGAACGGGCTCCGGGAACGATCAGGTCAACGGGCCCCAAGGCCCAGGGCTTTTTCGTCACGGCCGGAGCCCCTCCCGAGGCCACGCTACGTGACCACCCACCAACAAGTGGAGGGGCCCCAATCAATACATGGGGTTTTTATCCCAAATGAGCGTTTGGTATCCGACCTGCGTATACCAACGGGAGCGTCACTCGACGAGCAGACCCCGACGCTGCAGCCGCTCGCACTCTCGGCAGCGCCGCCGGATGGAGCGGTGCCATATCTCGAAGTCGATGTTGGCCCGACATGCGACCTTCGAGGGTTCCATGGTCCAACACACGACGCCCGCATCGTCCGAGACACGTTGTCCCTGGTGCCAGACAGCGCTTATGGCTCAGGCACGAAGCGGATTGACTCGGCAATCGCCCTAAGTTCGGCCTTATCCTTCCTCGGAGGTTCCTGGGAACTCCTCGCTGTGCACGATCACCCGAAGCCCGTCCACGTCGACGACCCAGAGGTTCCAGATGTTGTCAGGGCCTTGTGCGCGGGATCCCATGCTCCCAAGGGCGCCAGTCGGCGCAGCCGGTGATGTCTGACGGGGCGGTCAGCGTGAGGAACTGCCCTGTATAGCCACCAAGTTCGACATCGACCGGGGCGGTGACATCCAGCGATGGATGAGCGATGACCGCGTCGACGAATTCATCCACAGTCGGACCGATCAGGATGTCGGGCGTGCTGTGAGGCGCAGGGCGACAGGGTTCCGAGTGAAGTCCCACGGCGTACCACCCGAAGGCCAGCCCGGCGCCGTCAGGGCCTTCCGCAGGCAATGGCGGCGCCAGGACGAGCGTGGCCGGCGAATGATTCCCACCCGCTGGGGACCGTGACCTCCAACCTGCATGGTTTCAGAATGAGGAGGCGGTGGCGCGCAATCGACGTCCGCCATGCACTCTGCCCATCCAACGGTCTGGGGGCATGATGGCGTAGGTCCTCGGTGCGATCGGTCCCTCCTTCAGCACCGGCAGGTGCCCTGTTGGAGGTACCGAACCGGCAGCTGCTGGAGGTCGGAGCGTCGGCGGCGCCCATCGGCGGTCGTCGCCGGGGCTGCTCGGTGGTCGTGGGCGCTGGTGGTCGGCGTGCTGGACGCCGTTTCGGGGTTGGCGCTACAGGCTGTGCCTCGCAGCAAGGCCGAGCAGCACAAAACCAGTCACGATGCGCTTGTTCAGGAGGCCACCTTTCGCTGACGAAGCGTACGTCCCACGGCCGCGCCGGACCGCGCCTCAGTTTCGCGCGGCCCGAACGCGGGTGCGGACTACAAGCCCTCCTGGACGATCGACAGGAGAGACTCCCGTCCCGGGTCGCGGAACGCCTATGAACAGGGAAAACGAGTTCTCAATATCTCACATCCCTCTCGCATCGTTCTCGACATCTCGCGGGCCCGCACCGCGGCCCCGTAGGAGAATTGCATTCTCACCATGAGCCGCGATCTTCCATCCATCCTGGGTCCTTCCTCACGATCAGGTAGAAATCCCGGTAACGGCTTCCACCTCCCCGGACGTGCGGTCAAACACCCGGGCTGAAAGTCGGGGCCGCCCCCCCCGAGTCTCGGCCCACGTTCCTCGGGGGGGCGAGCGCGTCGGAAAGGTCTCGGCCGGGGAGAAGTGGCGTCGCCCCTCGTAGCTTGCAGTTGCTTGCCCGGCTTGGGTGGACAGGTGTGTGTAGAAGAGTGCGAGGTGTGTGTCTAGGGCACTCCAGGATCGCCGAACTTTCTGCGGGATGGTCACGTCGACTTCCTCGTTTCGTGCTTGGCGAGGCGCCTGCCGGGGTAGTGTCCGGACTCCACTTCGGGACGGGAGGCGGTGTCATGCGCAAGATGCTGGTCGCGAGCGTCATATCGACGCTCGCCATCCTCGGGACAGCAGTGCCGGCGGTTGCCCAACCGCCAGGGCAGGAAAAGAACCCCGAGGTGTTCGTCTGCGACGGTGAGGACACCCTGATCGTCACCGCTGGCCGCAACGGCTGGATCGATGACACCAAATACCACGCCGTGACGTTCTCCATCGAGGGCACCTTCACGCCCACTGGTGGAACACCCGAGCCGTTCAGCGAGTCCAAGACCTGGGCCGGGGGCAAGGACGCCAACAGCCCTGACCTCATCACCTGCACCTCGGACGTCTCCGAAACCGACGAGACCGGGACCTTCGAAGCGCACTTCGAGGTCACCGCAGTTCCGGTCGGCTAACGGCAGATCTCGACCGGCGCTTGCCAGCCAGCGAACGTCGGACATGTCGAGGACAGTCCGAGATCGGCGAACGTTCTGCGGGACGTTCACGTCAGACCGCCACGGCTGAACACGAGCAGCGTCCAACCGCGGCCCTAGGCAACGCTGCGGATCCGCGGCAGGTCGTCGTCGAGCGGTATCTGGTAGCCGCTGATGTCGGCACACGGACGACGCCCGGCCCACGAGCGGTTCCCAGCCGGGGAAGAAGTCGCTGTCGGTGTGACGTGCTGGGGGTTTGGCAAAGCTCGGGCGCCGTTTTGAATAGGGGAGGGATCTCCTCGAGCTTCGCGGCGCTCCACTTGGCCCCGAGGAGGGTGACGCCCTGCTGGGCCGGTACTCCCACTGCGCTGCAGCCGTCTAGATGGATCACCGACACCGCGGGACTTAAGTG
>CAVWWM010000001.1:0-126774 GCA_963758695.1 uncultured Actinomycetes bacterium | reverse complement strand
GATAGATCATGAAAAGAGTACTGGCGGTCATTGCCGCCGTCGTCCTGGCCGCAGTTGGCACCTTCGTGGTGCTCAACTACGCCCGCAGTGCGGAGGCCCGCGCCCTCGCCGGTGAGGAGACCATCGAGGTCCTCGTCGCCACCGAAGCGATCGCGCAAGGCACCCTGGCGCAGGACATCGCCGAGTCGCAGGTCGAGGTCAAGCTCATTCCGGCCAAGATCCAGACGCCGGGCAGCATCGGCGACCGCGCCGAGCTGAGCGACGAGTTGAAGGGCATGGCGACCTCGGTCGACCTGGTGGCGGGGGAGCAGCTCCTCAAGAGCCGCTTCGTCGATCCCCAGGTGGCGGCGGCGCAGTCCGAGGTGGACGTCCCCGAGGGCCTCCTCGAGGTGACGGTGTCGCTCGACCCGCAGCGGGCCCTGGGCGGCAAGCTCACCCCCGGCGAGACGGTGGCGGTGCTGGCCTCCTTCGACCCCTTCGACCTCCAGATCGACCGGACCAAGGCCTCCGAAGAGGGGACCGAGACCGAGGAGATCGACAAGCAGAGCCCCAACACCACCGGGATCATCCTCCACAAGATCCTGGTCACCGATGTCCAGGTGGGTCAGGCGTCCGCTGCCCCGTTGGAGGCGAGGAGGAGACCGAAGGGCAGCCCGACGTGGCCCCTGAGGGCAGCCTGCTGGTCACCCTGGCCATGGACGCCCCTTCGGTGGAGCGGTTCATCTTCACCCAGGAGCACGGCCGCATGTGGCTCGCCGGCGAGACCGAGGACGACTCCGAGGCAGGCACCCAGGTGCAGACCCGGCTCACCGTCTACGGCGAGGCCGAGCCCATCCTCGACTACCTCCAGATGCTGGAGGAGCTGAACCAGGGTCAGGTGCAGCCGTGAGCGGCATCACCATCGCCACCCAAAGCTCCGAGTTCGAGGCCAACGTCCGGAGCGCCTTTGGAGGAAGGCTGAACGGCGACCTGCGTCGCTGGTTCAGCCAGGCGGGGCTCGAGAATCCGGTGGCGGCGGTCGAGGAGATCGCCGCCGCCGATCCCGAGGTGGTCGCGCTGGGCCCCGACCTCCCGCTCCAGGTCACCTTCGACATGGCGCGCGAGTTGGAGCGTCTCCGTCCCGAGATCACCGTGCTCATCGTGGCGCCGCCCAGCGCCGAGGTGTGGGAGAACGCCCTTCGGGCCGGCGCCCGCGACGTGATCGCACCCGACGCGGTCGCCGAGCAGCTGCTCGAGACTTTCGACCGGGCGCTGCAGACCGGCACCCGGTTGCGGGCCAACCTCGCCGGGAGCGAGACGCCCACGAGCTTCCCAAAGCCGGCTCATCACCGTGCTCTCCCCGAAGGGCGGATCGGGCAAGACCGTGGTCGCCTCCAACCTGGCCGTCGGGCTGGCCAAGCGCCATCCCGGCCAGGTCGTCCTCGTGGACCTCGACATCCTCTTCGGAGACGCCGCCAACGCACTCATGCTGGTCCCCGACCAGACGCTGGCCGACGTGGCCCGCTCGTTGCACACATTGGACGCCACCACGCTCAAGATGTTCCTCACCCCGCACGCCAGCGACCTCTATGTGATGTGCGCCCCCGAGACCCCGTCGGAGGGCGAGGGGGTGAGCGGCGACCAGGTCGGGCGGATCCTGGAGCTGCTGGCCCAGGAGTTCGCCTACGTCGTGGTGGACACCGCCGCCGGGATCGACGAGTACACGCTCGCCGCCCTCGACCATTCCACCGACCTGCTGCTGGTGGCCGACATGGACGTATCGGCGGTGCGCGGGCTCCGCAAGGGGCTCGACCTGCTCGACAAGCTCGCCGTCACCGCTCCGGAGCGTCACCTGGTGCTCAACCGGGCCGACAGCCGGGTGGGGCTGGACCGCGACGACATCGTCGCCACCCTGGGGCTCGACATCTCGGTGAGCGTGCCCAGCTCGCGTGAGGTGCCCCTCTCCTACAACCGGGGCACCCCGCTGCTCGAGACCGAGGCTCGGTCGTCGGTGGCCAAGGGCCTCGAAGACATCGTCGACATCTTCTCGCCGCCCACGGCACGACCCAAGTTCCCCTGGAGGAAGACCCGATGAAATTGCACGAGCGCCTGCGGCTGGCCGACATCGCCGCACCCGAGGCTCCGCAGCCCGAGATCGCCAAGCAGGCGGTGCCTCGCGAATCGTTCGAGCCCATTGCCGACCCGCTCTCCGGGCTGAAGAACCGGGCGCAGGAGTCCCTCTTCGCCCGGCTGGGATCGCGCCTCTACGACTCCTCGCTCTCCGAGGAGCAGCTGCGCGGCCTGGTGCTCGAGGAACTGGGCCGGGTGATGGAGGCCGAGCGGATCCCCATGTCCGCCGGCGAGCGCCACCGCATGGTGGCCGAGGTGAGCAACGACGTGCTCGGGTACGGGCCGATCGAGCAGTTCCTGCTCGACGATGCCGTCACCGAGGTCATGGTCAACGCCGACGACGCCATCTACGTCGAGCGGGAGGGAAGGCTCCACCGGACCGATGCCCGCTTCTTCTCCGAGGAGCACCTCCGCCGGGTGATCGAGCGGGTCGTGAGCCAGGTGGGCCGTCGCATCGACGAGTCCTCGCCCATGGTGGACGCCCGTCTCCCCGACGGCTCCCGGGTCAACGCGGTCATCCCGCCGCTGGCGGTGGACGGCCCCGCCCTCACCATCCGCAAGTTCTCCAAGGACCCCTACCAGGTCAACGACCTCATCCGGTTCGAGACGCTCACCGCCGAGATGGCCGATCTGCTGCGCGCCTGCGTCGAAGGGACGGCTCAACATCCTCATCACCGGAGGCACCGGGACGGGCAAGACGACGTTGCTCAACGTCCTCTCCTCGCTCATCCCCTCCACCGACCGGATCGTCACCATCGAGGACGCGGTCGAGCTTCAGCTTCACCAGGACCATGTGATCCGTCTCGAGGCTCGTCCGCCCAACATCGAGGGCAAGGGCCAGATCACCATTCGCGACCTGGTGCGCAACTCGCTGCGGATGCGCCCCGACCGGATCATCGTCGGGGAGGTGCGTGGCGGCGAGACGCTCGACATGCTCCAGGCGATGAACACCGGCCACGACGGCTCGCTGTCCACGGTCCACGCCAACACCCCGCGTGACGCCATCTCCCGGTTGGAGACCATGGTGCTGATGGCGGGCATGGACCTGCCGGTGCGGGCCATCCGCGAGCAGGTTGCCTCGGCGATCGATCTCATCGTCCACCTCACCCGTTTGCGCGATGGGTCGCGCCGGGTGACCCATGTCACCGAGGTGACCGGGATGGAGGGCGAGATGGTGACGCTTCAGGACGTGTTCACCTTCGACTACTCGGCCGGCATCGCCGACGATGGCCGCTTCCGGGGCACGACCAAGCCCACGGGCATCCGCCCCCGGTTCACCGACCATCTCGCCGATCTGGGTATCACCCTGCCCTCCAACCTCTTCGGAGCGGTGGACATCAACGGGTGGCGCACGTCATGAAGCTGCGACTCACGATCAGCGTCCTGCTGCTGGGAGTCTTCGGGGCGGTGGCCGCACCGGCCCTCGCCGCCGAGGACGGTTTCCAGATCGAGCAGGTCGACACCAGCAATCATCCCCAGGTCACCTTGACCGCGGTGGTGGCCGGAGACGAGGGCGCCTCTCTCCAGGCGGAGGACGTGGAGCTCACAGAAGGTGGCCGGGAGATCCCGGTGACGCTGCGGCGTCTGCCCACCGAGGACCTGGAACTGGTCCTGGTCATGGACACCTCGGGGAGCATGGACGGGGCTCCGATGGCCGCGGCCAAGCAGGCCGCGGTGTCGTTCCTCGAGCGCCTGCCCGAAGACGTCGATGTGTCGGTGCTCGGGTTTGGCAGCGAACCGGTCCTGGCGGCCGGCTTCTCCGCCGATCGCACCGAGGCGGTGAGCGCAGTCTCCGCATTGGAGGCAAACGGCGAGACCGCCCTTTACGACGCGCTCGTGGCCGGCTCGGAGCTGTTCTCAGCAGGGAATGAGACGCGGCGGGCGCTGATCCTGCTCTCCGATGGCGGCGACACGGTGAGCAGCGCCAGCTTCGATGATGCCGCCACCGCCCTGCAGGGAGCCGGGCTGGACTTCTACGCGGTGGCGTTGGAGGGCTCGGAATTCGACATCACACCGTTGAACGGCCTGACGGACATCACCGAGGGGCAGATGGCCGCCGCCGAGGACCCCGAGGCTCTGGCCGGGATCTACGAATCGCTGGCATCACAGCTGATCAACCGCTACCGGGTGAGCTACCGCTCGCAGGCACACGGCCCGACCACGATCAATCTGAGCTTCGCCTCAGGGAACGAAACCTTGCAGGCAAGCCGCACGGTGAAGATGCCCGTGGCACCGCCGCCCCCGACGACTGCACCGCAGACGCACGCCTTCGACCACACCTCCGACCACGGTCCGCGAACACGGTCCCGGCAACCACGGTGCCCGAGCTGCGGCCCGGGTCGTCGCTCACCCCGGCGCCATTGGCCCAGTCGAGTGCCCTGTTCGTGGGCTTGGGGCTGTTCTTCGTCGCCCTGCTGGTGGGCGGGCTCGCCCTGTTCGCCCCGCGCTCGCGCCGGGTGAATCTCATCGCCCGCTTCGGCCGCCGAGGCGGCGCCGAGGCGAAGACCACCCTCTCCCGCTTGTCGAGCCGGGCCAGCTTCGCCGTCGAGGGCGCCCTCGACCGCAGGGGCAAGCGCAGCTCGCTGGCGCTCGCCCTGGAGAAGGCGGGCATCGTGCTCCGCCCCGGCGAGTTCGGGCTGCTGGTGCTGTGCGGGTCATTGATCGCCTTCGCCCTGGGCCTGCTGCTGGCCAACCTCTTGGTTGGCATCGTC
Organism: uncultured Actinomycetes bacterium; assembly: GCA_963758695.1. GTDB lineage: Bacteria > Actinomycetota > Acidimicrobiia > Spongiisociales > DATADW01 > DATADW01. The sequence goes on along the minus strand of CAVWWM010000001.1, from coordinate 121,954 downwards.
TTGGCGGTGTTGATCCCTGTGGCGGCCCGCTTCCTGGTCTCACATCGAGCGAGTCGCCGGCAGACGGCCTTCGCCGATCAGCTCAACGACACGCTGCTGCTGTTGGCGGGCACGCTGCGAGCCGGGTACGGCTTCATGCAGGCCGCCGACACCGTGGCCCGCGAGGCGGAGGCGCCCACCTCCGACGAGTTCCGCCGTCTCGTCCTCGAGACCCGACTCGGGCGGCCGGTCGAGGAGGCACTGGCTGCCATGCACGAGCGGGTCGGCTCGGTGGACTTCGGGTGGGTGGTGCAGGCCATCGAGATCAACCTGGAGAGCGGGGGCAACCTGGCCGAGGTGCTCGAGACCATTGCCGGGACCATCAGGGAGCGGGGCCAGCTGCGGCGCCAGGTCAAGGCGCTCAGCGCCGAGGGCCGCATGTCGGGCTGGATCCTGCTCGCCCTTCCCTTCGGGCTGGCCGGGGTCATGGCCGTCACCAACCCGGCGTATCTATCCGAGCTCTACACCACCATGCCCGGGCGGATCATGCTCGGGGCTGCCGTGGTGCTCATGACCGTCGGCACCATGTGGATGCGCAAAACCGTCAAGATCAAGTTCTAAAGGAAGGTCTGATGTCCCTCGAATTTCCCGCTTCCGGTGCTGTTTGCCGCCGGCATGGTTGGGCTCTCGCTCATGCTCCTCTGGTGGGCGGTGGCCGGACGCCGCAAGGCTTCCGTCGCCGCCTCCGACAACTTGCGTCGCGGCGGGGGCACCGACCTCCACCAACTGGTGCTGAGCCGTCCCGCCGGGGACCGTGCCGTCAAGCCGTTGGTGGCCGCTCTGGCCCGCAAGGCGGTGCGTCTCACCCCGGTCGGATGGATGCGCAGCCTGGAGCGGCGGGTCGTCCTGGCCGGTGAGCCGGCGCGGTGGCCCATGCAGCGGGTGCTGGCAGCCAAGTTCGTGCTCGGGGCGGCAGGACTCGCCGCTGGGTTCTTCTACTTCTCCGGCCAACGGTCCCTGGTTGGCCTCCTTATCGGGATCGGCGTGACGGCCCTCGGGTTCTTCGTCCCCGACCTGCTCCTCTACAACAAGGCGCAGAAGCGCCAGATGGCCATCCAGGACGAACTGGCCGACACCATCGACCAGATCACGGTCGGCGTCGAGGCGGGCTCGGGTTCGAGGCTGCGCTGTCCCGTGCCGCCAAGACCGGGACCGGCCCACTGGCCGAGGAGCTGACCCGGACCCTGCAGGAGATGCAGGTCGGGGTGCCCCGCGATCAGGCGCTGCGCAACCTGGTGGACCGCACCAATGTGGCCGATCTGCGCCACTTCGTCTTCGCCCTGCTCCAGGCGCAGAAGCACGGGGTCTCGGTCAGCCAGGTGCTCCGGGTGCAGACCGCGGAGCTGCGGGTGAAGCGGCGTCAGCGCGCCGAGGAGAAGGCGATGAAGATCCCGGTGAAGATCCTCTTCCCGCTGGTGACCTGCATCTTCCCGGTCATCTTCATCGTGCTGCTTGGCCCGGCCGCCATCCAGATCATGCGCAACCTCGTTCGGGGTGCTCTGAACATGACCACGCTCACCACCACGCTCGACCTTCCGCTCAACGGCACCAGCGGAGTCGCCCAAGGAACCTCGTCTCGCTGCTCGACGACCTCGACAGCGACCGGCGCCTGGGGACCGCCGAGCGGCCCCGGTTCGCCACCGGGTTCGATCCGCTGGACACCGTCCTCGACGGCGGGCTCCGGCGAGGCGATCTCACCCTGATCGGCGGATTGCCCGGGGTCGGCAAGACGATCACCGCGCTGCAGTGGGCCCGCTCGTTCGCCCTCGCCGGCCATCCGGTGGTCTACGCCTGTTACGAGCACGAGGAGCGCGAGCTGCTGGGCAGGCTGCTGGCGCTCGAGATCGCCGAAGAGGCCGGAGACGAAGATGCCAGGTTCAAGTTTCGCCGGGTGCTTCGCGAGGTCTTGAGCGGGCCGCGCCTGGCTCGAGCAGGAAGTGATGTACGAGCCGCGGCTTCGCCCCGCATACGAGCGTCTCAGCTCGTATGCCAACCGGCTCTGGGTCATCAAGGCCTCCGGGACCAGCACCGGCGTCTCCGAACTGGCTCGTCACGTAGAGCAGTCGGGAGACGGAGCCCAGGTGCTCGTGGTCGACTACCTACAGAAGGTCGCCGCCGGCCCCGACCTCGCCAACGATGGCGACCGGGTGACCCGGGTGGCCGAGGGGCTCAAGGAGCTTGCTCTTCACGGCGACATCGCCGTGCTGGCCATCGCCGCCGCCGACCGTGAGGGCCTCGGCACGCCCCGGATGCGGCTGCACCACCTGCGCGGATCAACCTCGTTGGCCTACGAAGCCGACCTGGCGATCCTGCTCAACGACAAGCACCGCATCGTCTCCAAGATGCACCTGACCTATCGACCGCGGTGAGGGCAGAGGACTTCCACAACACCGTCGTCTTCTCGCTGGAGAAGTACCGGGCCGGGCAGGCCAACCTGGACCTCGAGTTCCGCAAGGAATTTGCCTCCTACCGCTTCAATCCCGCCGGCGGCCACGTCTTCGACCGACTGATCGACGGACGGCTCGACCCGGACTGACAGGCGTGACCGCCCCGCGGCGGTCGGTCCCCTCAACCTCGTCATCGCCTGGGGTAGCTTCTAAGGGCGTCTAGGAGGGGAACCGATGACCACACCTTCGACCGAGCCGGTCGATATCGGCGGAGCGATCGAATACGGGTGGCGCAAGCTCTGGGAAAACGTCGGGCCGCTGCTGTTGGCCGGACTGCTGGTCTTGGTGGTGACCGGGCTGGTTGGCTGGTTCGCCCTAGCGGCCGTGGACAACGTGTGCTTGAGATTTCTGGCCGGGGTTGCTCAATTTCCTGGTCGAGCGCCATCGTCGGCATGGGATGGATCCGGATGGCGCTCATGATCACCCGTGGAGAGGCCGTGGAAGCCGCCGACGTCTTCCGGACCGGCCGGTACCTGGTGGCCTACATCATCGGCTCGATCCTCTTCGGACTCATGTTCGCGGTAGGACTCGTGTTGCTGATCATCCCGGGGATCTGGGTGTCGCTCACCTTCGGGTTCTTCTCCTGGGTAATCGTGAACCACAACGTCGACGCCATCGCGGCACTGGGACGGAGCAACGATCTGACCAAAGGCCACAAGATGGGAGCTTCTTGGGGTTCTTCATCATCCTTTTCCTGCTCAACATCCTGGGTCTGATCGTCTTCATCGTCGGGGTCATCGTCACCGCAGCGATCAGCCTGCTGGCGACGGCGTACGTCTATCGCCGGCTCGAGGGCGAGTCCGTCGACGTACCTACGATCGGACCCGCCGAGGCCTGATCTGCGAACCCAGGGTTCGAACAGCTACACAACAGCGCTTCAAGCCCACAGAACCGGGCGCGGAACTGCGAAGTTGCCGAGCCCGTTACCGGCCGGCCTTGTGGTCGACGGCGCTCCTCAGCTCATGCTTGTTCATCATCGACCGGCCGCGGATATTCAGCTCCTTGGCTTCCTCGTAGAGCTGGTGGCGGGTAAGTCCACCCGATTCGCGGTGCGAGCCCATGAGCCCGGCCTCCGCCGCCCTGTCCACGGCGGGGCGTCTCCGGAGTAGTCCCTGCTCGGTGTGGAAGTACGTTTCTTCCCGTCTCAGGTTCCATACTTGGTGTGGCACGACTCGCTCCTTGCGACGTTCCGTCCGGAACCCGTACCCGCGGACCATGGCCGCCAAACCGCCGGCCGTTTCCCGGCACCCACTCGGCCGGGTATCGCCCGCCCCATGGGATCTCACACTGTCGCTGTGTTCGCCCCGATGTTGACCCTCACGGTGACCGTCGAAGCGTTGGCTCGGATGAAGGCGACGAAATACACGTGCACGCCGGTGGTCAGGGAGTCTGGGTGGCGAGGATGCTCAGGGAACTGGGCGAACAGCCGATCATCTGTGGGCCGCTCGGGGGCGAAGTCGGGCATGTGATCCATGGGCTGGTCAAGGAGTGGGAAATCGACCTCAGCACCGTCGAGACCCATGGAAGCTCGCCCGCCACGGTGCAAGACAGACGGTCGGGTGAGCGCCAACTCATAGCCGAGGGTGAGCCGCTGACTCTCGAGCGCCACGAGTTGGACGACCTGTACGGCAATTTCCTCGACCTGGCCCTCGCCTCCAAGGTTGTGGTCATCACCGGCCAGCTCGGAGAGGTCATCCCGACCGATACCTACCGCAGACTCGGGTCACGACCTAGACGCCGTCGGTGTGACGGTTGTGGCCGACATTCACGGCCCCGATCTGTCGGCATTTCTCGAAGGGGGCCCGATTGGCATCCTCAAGGTGAGCGACGAGAACCTGGCCGAAGACGGCTTCCTCGAAGGTGACGATGAAGAGGCGGCGCGCTCCGCGATGGACCGATTGGACGCCGACGGGGCCAAGGCGGTCGTGCTCTCCCGGGGAGACCGCCCGGCGCTCGCCCGGCTGGACGGCGCTGTCTACCGGGCCGATCACCCCAGATCTGGAACCCGCCGAAACCAGAGGGGCAGGAGACTCGATGACGGCGGGGTTGGCCGCCGGGGTCAGCCGCGGCTTGGACCCGGTCGACATCCTCAAGCTCGCCTGTGCTGCCGGGACCGCGAATGTCACCCGGCACGGCCTGGGAAGCGCCTCAGACGACCTCATCGATACCTTGGCGGAACGGGTCGAGATCGAGACCCGTATCGGAGGAGTCAGGATGACCGACCTGCCACGGATAGTCATGACCAACGATGACGGGATCGATTCGCCCGGTTTGCTCCTCTTTGCCAAGGAACTCGCCACCGAATACGAGGTCGTGGTCGCCGCACCCGCCACCAACATGTCGGGAGCCGGTACCGGCATCGGCCGGTTCGACCCGGAGACGGGCGTCGAGCTGAACACGGTCGAAATGGATGGGTTCATCGCCCACACCATCGCCGGGCCTCCCGGGCTGGCCGTGATGGCGGCAGCGCTCGGGGCCTTTGGCCGAGCCCCCGATCTGGTCGTGTCGGGCATCAACGCCGGGATCAACACCGGTCACTCGGTGATCCACTCGGGGACGGTCGGAGGCGCGCTCACTGCCCGCACCTTCGGCACCAGAGGAATTGCAATTTCGTTGGCGCCGTCAGACCCCTGGCACTGGGAAACAGCAATTGCCGTCGGCGTGTCGGCGGTCCGCTGGATGCTCTCCAACGAGGGGTCACCCCACGTCCTCAATGTGAACGTACCCGCTGTGCCCATCGAGCAGGTGGCGGGTACCAAATGGGCGGAGCTGGATGAGTTCGGTTACTTCCAGATTGCCACCACCGACTCAACGGATCAAGCGACTGCAATTCGCAATACGGACCGAAACGGCGGGCGCCGACCCCGCCAGCGACACCGCACTGTGCGCCGACAACTACGTCACCGTGACCCCGTTGTCGAGCATCGAGCCGGCACCGCTTCCCCGAGATCGAGCGTCGGCGATCTGGAGCCGTTGACGTCCTGCTACGTGGTTCGGTAGAAGCCCGGGGTCAGATCTGTCAGCCCGGCGTCAACTCGCTCCGCACCTTCTCGAGGTGGCGTCGTCCAGGTCGGGCATGTCGTGGTGCTCGGCGGCGTGGGTGCTCACACCCTCCATCACCTCTTCTTCGCTCTCGCCCTCGACCTCGGAGGTGCAGTCCCAGTAGAGCGAGCAGGTCCACTTGATCCTGGGGGGCGCTTCGACGATCTCGCCGCGGATCTGCTCGACAACGGCGTCGTCGAGTTCGTCCATGTCGTGGTGCTCGGCGGCGTGGGTGGCCGCTCCCTTGACCACTTCCTCCTCGGTCTCGCCGACCACCTTGGAAGTGCAGTTCCAGTAGAGCGAGCACGTCCATTCGACCGCCATCGAACCTCCTCCGGGGCTGAGCCACCATATCAAAGGGGTGCCGGCTCCGCCGTCGTACGGACTCGACGAGCGCCCACGACTCCGGTTGCCATACTTCCGTCACATGACGGCTCCCGACCCAGCACTGCCTACCGGGACGGTCACGTTCGTGTTCACCGACATCGAGGGCTCGACGCGGCTCCTCCAGGAGCTGGGTGCGGGGTACCGAGCGGTCCAATCCGAGCACGACGACATCATGCGCGCCGCCATCACCGAAGAGTCGGGGATCGTCGTCCGCACCGAGGGCGACTCGTTCTTCGCCGTTTTCCCGACTCCGGCGCAGGCGGTGCGCGCCGCGGTGGCCGCCCAGCAGGCGCTCCATGCCCATCACTGGCCCGACGGGGTCGAGCTTCGGGTGCGGATGGGGATCCACACCGGTGAGGGGACGCTTGGCGGCGACGACTATCTCGGGCTCGATGTGAATCGCGCCGCCCGAATTGGCGCCGCGGGGCACGGGGGCCAGATTCTCGTTTCCGGCCCAGCGAGGGCGCTCGTGGAACACTCCCTTCCGGGAGGAGTCGAGCTACGCGACCTGGGATCACATCGGCTCAAAGACCTCGCTCACCCCGAGCGCATCTACCAGGTGATGATCCCCGGGTTGCCGAGCGAGTTCCCGGCGCTCCGCTCGATGGATGCCCGCCCCAACAACCTGCCGCTCCAGCTCACCAGCCTGGTGGGGAGGACCGACGAGATCGCAGCAACGATCGAGATGCTCGAGAAGCATCGTCTGGTGACGCTCACCGGGCCGGGTGGGACCGGCAAGACCAGGCTGGCGATCGAGGTGGCGGGGAGACTGCTCCATCGGTTTCAAGACGGGGTCTACCTCGTCGAGCTCGCCGCCGTCTCCGACCCGGCGCAGGTGACTTCGGCGGTCGCCCAGGCGTTGGGGGTCAAGGAGGGGCCGGGACGATTCCTCATCCGACGGTCTCTGACCGACTGGCTCGCCGACAAGGAGGCCTTGCTCGTGCTCGACAACTTCGAGCATCTGCTTGAAGCGGCACCCGTTGTCGAGCGGCTGCTCGGATCGGCGCCAGGGGTCAAGCTCCTCGTGACGAGCCGTACGCCCCTCCGGCTCTACGGAGAGCACGAACTTCCCGTCCCCCCGCTGCGGCTGGCAGGTCCCGATGACGAGCGCGAGAGCAGTGCTGCGATCCGAGGCGGTGGCGTTGTTCGTCGAGCGCGCCCAGGCGATCAGGCCGGCGCTCGACCTGAGCGAGGACTCCGTCGGTCGCCATCGCCCAACTCTGCGCCCGGCTCGATGGGCTGCCACTCGCCATCGAGCTGGCGGCGAGGCGGGTGAACATCCTCTCCCCGCGCGCCATCCTGGCTCGGCTCTCCACCGGGCTGGACACGCTGGCCGCTTCGTCCACCAACCTGCCGCCACGGCAGCGGACGCTGCGCGCCACGATCCAATGGAGCTTACGACCTTCTGGGTGACCAGGAGAGATCGCTGTTCCCGAGGCTGGCCGTGTTCTCCGATGGAGCCGATCTCGATGCGATCGAGACGGTGGTGGACCCGGATCGAGAGCTCGATGTGATGGACACGCTGGGGAAGTTGGTGGACAGCAGCCTCGTGATGAGTGTCGACTCGGGGGAGGAGAGCCAAGGTTCGTGATGCTGCAGACGATCCATGAATTTGCCGCCGAGCTGCTCGATGCAGGATCCGATGCGGGCAAGACGCGGCGCCGTCATGCCGACCTCTACCTGGGGATGGCCATCGAAGGGGAGCGTCACCTCACCGGCCGGGACCAAGCCGACTGGCTGAGGCGGTTCGAGATGGAGCAGGGCAACCTCGAGACCGCGCTGCGGTGGACGCTCGAGACGGGAGAAGTCGAGCGCGGGATGGAGGCTGCCTCGGCGATGTGGCGCTACTACCAACAAAGGGGGCATCTCGCCGTGGGGAGATCATGGGTGGAGAGACTCCTGGCCGCCCCCGGCGCCGACCCCAGTCGTGCCCGGGCCGGCCGCCCACCTTGCCGCGGGAAGCCTCGCCTTCTGGCAGGCCGATTACAACGCGACCGCTGACCACTACCAGCGGGCTCTCGCCATGTACGAGGAGTTGGGAGACAAGCCAGGCATCGCCGAGGCGACCTACGACCTCGCCTTTGTACCGGTGATGACCTCAGACGAGCCCTTCGACCGCGGATTCGCCGGCCGGCCCGCCCACCTCATCGCCATGGGCCGGCTCGAAGAGGCGTTACGTCTCTTCGAGGACCTGGGTGACCTCGGGGGAGTGGCCAAGACGAAAGGAAACATGGCGATGTTCCTCGCCGGGTCGGGCGACATGAAGGCCGGGTCGGGCGAGATGCTGAGGGCCTTCCTGTTGCTCGAGGAGGCGATCGCGGCGTACCGCGAGCTAGGCGACATGTTTCACCTCGCCGATGCCCTCATGGCCATGGGACAGGGTCATCTCATGGAAGGGAGACACGCCGACGCCAAGAGAGACATAGTGGAAGCGATAGGGATCTTCGCCGATGCCGACAACAAGGCAGGCATCGGCCTGGGGCTGGAGTCGCTGTCCTTCATCGAGGCGGGCGAGGGACGGCATGTTCGTGCGCTCCGGTTGCTGGCGAAGGCCGAAGAGGTTCGGGCGGCGAAGGAAGGGCGACGCCAAGTATCCGGTACCGGCTTCGGTCTTCTATCCGGAAATAGACGTGCTCGCCGATGGCCGGGCCGCAATCGGCGACGACGCCGCGGAACGGGAACTGGCCGAAGGACGCTCGATGAGCCTGGCCGAGGCCATCGCCTACGCAATGGAGGCCTAGATAGCGCCTCGCGCCAGTCGACTCGGCGGGATGGTTGGGGTTCGTCCCGGCGAGGAGGTGATGGTCGGGCTCGTCGTGGCCCTGATGTTCGTTGCTTGGGCCGGACTGGCTCTTGGGCAGAGCAGCATCGACGCCCTCCTCTTCGCCCGCTACGGCGTCGACCTGCTCCCTTTGCTCTATGTGCTGCTCGGCGTGTTGTCGGCGGTGGTCTCGCTGGTGGTGACCGGTGTTCTCCAGGCAACGCCGCCGAGGGCGCTGTTCGTGACCATCCCGTTGGTCCTGGCCGTACTTCTGGTCCTCGGGCAGGTGTTGCGGTCTCCAGCGGAACAGCCGCGGTGTACGGGGCCATGTGGCTTCTTGCCGGTGTTGCCCTTCTCGTCCAAGGCTTCTACCTCTGGGGAATTGCCGGGTTGGTGACCGACACCCGGCAGGCAAAGAGGCTCTTCCCTTTGTTCGCTGCCGGGGGGATAGCGGGCGCCGCCGTGGGCGGGTTGATCACCGGCCCTCTTGCCGCCTGGCTCGGTGCGGAGAACCTGCTGCTGGTGTGGGCAGTCTCACTCGTGGCAGTTACCGCCCTCGCTCGCCGCCTCGTGGCGCGTCATGCGGCCCCGGTTGCGGCGATGTCCCGACAGCGGATGGCGGCCATTCCATGCGATCCGGCAGGGGTGGCAGGTCATGTGGGGGTCGACCATGTTGCGGTGGCTCGCGGTAGCGGCGCTGCTCTTCTCCGTGCTCCTCTACCTCCTCTATCTGCCCTTCTCCGGCGCCGCCGCCGAGCGTTTCCCGACGCCGGCGGGCTGGCCGGATTCCTGGGGACGTTCACAGGGGTGGCCACGGTGATGGCGTTGTTGGTCTCGGTGTTGGTCGCCCCCAGGTTGTTCGCCGGATGGGGTGCGCCATCTGTCGTCGTGGGTTACGGGGTGGTGTACGTGGCTGGGTTCGCCTTGCTCGTATTCGACTCCTCATTCATTTCCCTGGCGGCGGTGCGGTTCGTCCAACTCATTGCGATGCAGGGTCTGGCCAACAGCGCCTGGGAGACGATGATCAACGTGACACCACCCGAGCGGCGCGACCAAGCGCGTGCCTTCATCAACGGCCTACCGGCCCAGGCCGGAACCGCCCTTGCCGGCGTCCTGCTCCTCGCCGGGGAGGAGAGCCTTGGGCCAAGCATCCTCTTCGTGGTCGGCCTATCGCTGGCACTGGTGGCGACCTTCGCCAGTTGGCGTGCGAAGCGGGGCTACCCCGGAGCGGTGGTCGAGACACTGCGGGCCGGCCGACCCCACGTTTTCGATGGGTCGCCGCTCGCTTTGGTGGATGCGGCGGCCATCAACGCCGTGCTGTCGGCGGTGACCGATCACGATCCGCGGGTGCGCAGGATCGCAGTCGAGATGCTGGATCGGTTGCCGGAATCCTCGCAGGGCGAAGCACTGCGGCTGGCACTGAGCGATGCCGATGCCGAAGTGAGGGAGGCAGCCCTCCGCTCGATCGTCACCATCGGGGAGCCAGGCCTGCTCCCCGAAGTGGCGGCGCTGCTGGCCGACCCCCAACCCGAGGTTCGCCTCGCGGCGACAGATGCGATCGGAGAGCTTGGTGGGGAAGCGTCCATGCTCTTAGGGCTCATAGGCGACCCCGACCCGAAGGTTCGGGCGCAGGCAGCCTCTTGGGTCAGCGGCGAGCACCCCGATGTGCTCGACTCGGTGTTGGCGCCGATGAGCACCGACCCCGACGACCGGCTACGCGCCATCGCCGTCGCCGCCATGGGACGCGCCGCCGACAACGTGTGCTACCGGCTGGTGGCCGACCGACACGACGACCCGAGCCCGACCGTGCGAATGGCGGCAGCCCGCGCCATGGCTGACATAGACCCAGAGCACTCGCTACCGACGCTCATCGACATGCTCGGCGACGGCGACCCCGGTGTCCTGTCGGAGGTGGCGGCGGCTATCGGCCGTGTTGGCGTCACCGCCCTGCCCTCGGTCGCCGAGGCGCTCGATCGCCCCGAGACCGAATCTGGGGCACTGCTCGCCCTGAAAGAGCTTCCACGCCGTGGCGTAGCCGGCCGGATCCGCTGGTATGCCGAGCGGCAGGTAGCTCAGTCGAAAGAAGATGCCGGGCTCGCCGCGGCAATCGTCGCCGGCGGCGAAGAGAGATGGTTCCTCATCCGGGATTCACTCACGGGCTCTCCTTGAGAGAGGCCGGCAACGCCGTTCGTGCTGCGGCCTTGCTCGACGACGACTCCCCATTGAGTGAGGCGCTGGACAACATCAACAGTGAGGACCCGGCGCAGCGCGCCGGTGCTATCGAACTGATCGACTCGTCGCACGAGGCTGCGCTTCTTCGACCGCTCGTTTCGGTGCTGGAAGGCACCGAGACCGGAGAGGGCCCGTTGCCGATCCCCAAGCTGCGGAGCCATCATGATCGTTGGATCCGAAGATGCGTCGAATTCGCTACGACCCCGGGAGATGAGATGGCTCGGACCCTGCCCACCCTCAATGTGATGGAGCGGGTCTTGTTTCTCCGCAAGGTCCCGATTTTCGCCGCGGTCGCACCTCAGGACCTCGAGCGGATCGCGCAGGTGGCAGAAGAGAACGCCCACGGCGACGGCGACACGATCATCGCCGAGGGCGAGCCCGGCACAGACATGCATATTGTCGTCTCCGGTGAAGTGATCGTCACCCGCAGCGGCTCCGAAATTGCTCGGCGAGGAGAAGGCGATGTGGTCGGCGAGATGGCGATCATCGCCGACCAGCCTCGGATGGCATCGCTGACGGCTGACGGGGACGTTCGGCTGCTCACGATCGGTCGAACACAGTTCATCGCCATCCTGAGGGAGCGTCCCGACATCGCGCTCGCTGTCATGCGGGCGTTGGTAAAGATCCTTGCCGAGCGTGAATCCACGCCCTGAATGGCGGCTGGCCGGTGATTCACCGTGGTGGCGAACCGTGCCTGGCCTTTTTGGGCGCTGGTTGACGGAGACCGTCGGCGACGGCGTTGAGCCGGGCTGGAGCAGGCTCCCCTGGAGCGGCTCGCTTGTTGGGAGCGAGATCCGGTGGTCGCATCTGGCGAGGGATGATCTCACCATGGGTGGTGGCTGCGGCGACCAAGCGGCGGGCCGGGACTGCGGGGACACCCAACGAGGCGGCAGCCAGCAACAACTCGCGTCGCTTGCGGCCATAGGAGAAGGGGAGCGCCAGTGCGACCACAGCGGCATGCTCGGCACGCATCCCATGGGCGTGCAACTCGATTCGGCCCCATAAGGCCATGGCCCCTCCGACCAGGTCAGGAGTGGTGAGCGATGCGGTTCGCGCCGGAGGCGTATACCTCGCATAGAAGCCACAGGTGCAGTGTTTGGCCGGCACCGGCTCCTCGTGCCGGTTCGGCGCCATGCACGTTGCGGTGTCTGGGCCCGGGGTCCAGCGGTGGGGAGCGAGCACAGACCAGAGCTGACCATGTCGCACCTCGAACTGACGAAATCCGATGACTACCCCTATGAGGTCGGGGGCGATGCCCTCGGTCATAGCCGGTTGTTCAGCGGGTCGGCTTCGCAGGTGGCGCCGGGGTTCTCTCCGGCTTGGCGGGCTCCTTTTCCGGCGCCGGGTCCTGCTCGATCTCGCGCTTGGGTAGAGGCCGCGACATCGGCTCGACGATGATGGTGCGCGAAGGGCCGTCCAAGGATCCGCGGAGTGGCCTGTCAGCTTTCTTCATCAGATCACCTCGATCGAGGATACGCCTCCATCACCCAGCTGGTTCGCGTCAAAGCTTGCGGACCTCATCTCTGCGTCGGATAGCCCCGCGCTCGACCACGCGGGTGTTCATACCGCGGCAGTCTGAGCGGCCGGCCCACCGACGAGTTGACGAAGCGGAGTGCATCGGCCCCGAATCGTCCGCTGAACTTGGAGCACCCTGTGTGTGGAAGCTCGGTCACCTCGAGCACGGCCGAACCCACGCCGAGCAGAGACCCAGCGGGGAGATTGTCGACGCCGATGTCGAGATCCACATAGAGCTGGTCGCCCGCCAATCCCCAACGGTCAGGGGTGCGCGCCACCGAAGGCGGCAACCCGGGCATTCATCACGGTGACCTGGGTCATCGGGCCGCCACCGCGCGACCGCCAGCTGTCACCGACCAGTCCCTGCTCGAGATCGAGCATCCCCTCGTCGAGTTCCTCCCGGATGTCGACGTCCGGTCGGCGGACGATCAACTCGAGGATGCCGCCGTCGGATGGGGCTCGGCGGATGTGGTCGAGGCCGAGGTCGAGCTCCGGCCGGGTGAGATGCTCGGATAACAGTTGCTCCATGCGCCCATTTTCGTCTGGTTGGCGGACGTATGCGCGCAATTGCCTTTCGGCGGCGTAGCACGCTCAGGCGGAGAGCAAGGTCACCAGGTCGAGGACGAATGCAGTGACCAGGAACCCGAGGACAATCACGATGAAGATCGTGTACTGCCATCGGGCCCGGTGGTCGGCCAGCCAGAAACGACGGAGACCCGAGATAGCCATGGCGATCGCCACCAAGGTCAGCATCAGGCTCACCGGAACGGCGAGCACCCCGGCCAATCCAAGCACCGGCGCCAGGACGGGTATGACCAGGTAGGTCAGGGTGCAGCGCACCGCCGACACCATGAGCGACCTGCCCAAGAATCGCTGCGCACCAAATATGGCACCCGGGACGGGATCGCCCGTCACGCCGAGCAATCGGCGCATGAATCGGTCGGCCCGGCTTCGTGAGTCGGGCTCCGCGACCTTTCCAGGTGAGCGTGTCGAAACGGGCATCTGGGGAGGTCGAGGGTAGTAGTGGGCAGTGGTTGTCCCGCCGCGTTCTCTCACCGTTCCAGCGCTTTCCGGTCCCATCGGGCGTGAACCGCCGCCGCCTCATAGGTGGTCTGGAGGAAGTCGAGGAGCGTGGCATCGGGCGCGGCAGATGTCCGAACAGCCTCGTAGGGGAGGATGAACTCACCCATGGCGTCGTCATAGACCCCATCAATGGGGATGACAGCGTGCTCGGCGAAGCCCTCGGGCTCGGGGTAGGCATAGGAATAGAAGGCGCCCTCGACGCCGGTGTCGGGGAAGAAACCGGCGCTACTCACCTCGTGTGAGTAGGCCTCCTCCATCACCCAGTTGCCCACGTTGGGGACACCTCCCGGATGGGGGGGAGCGGGCCGCCCGGAAAACCGGGTCGCTGCCAAATCGAACGATCCCCAGAAGAAATGGACAGGGCTGGCCTTGCCCATGAATCGTGCCCTGAAAATCTGCAGGACTCGGTCGGCCTGGACCAATTGCTCCCAGAACTTCCGGGCACATACCGGGTCATACGAGGCGTGTTCATGATCCAGCTCGAATGGAACAGCGTCGGCGATCTCCACGGGCATCGTCCAGATCGAAGTGGACAGACCGAGCTCGTCGAGCCGGCCCATCATTTCGGTGTAGAAGTCGGCCACCGAGCGGGGCTCCAGCGACATGGTGGATCTTCCGCCGTCACTCGAAACGATCACCAACCGGTGACGTCTGAAGTCGAAGTCGATGGCGAAGACGACGTTGCCGTGGGGTATCGAGGACGTCGTCAGGCCCCGAGGAGTGACGTACAACGCAGCGCCCCACCAGTGGGGTGTGGCAGGCGAGTGGGCGAGCCGCACCTTCCCCACGATCTGCGTCCACCGGTGGAGCGTGTCCCTTGTGTCCCGCCAGGCGTCCACGGCCAATGCGGGCCAGATTGTCGTCCCTCCTATCGTGTCGGTCATGGGGGCGAAGATAGGGTCAGTGCATCCTGATGTAGGCACCGAAAAGACCACGGTGCCCGTGACCTTGCGTGTCATGACCCAAGACGATTGGCCTCGTGTTGCTGATGTCCTCCGCGTTGGTCTCGAGGAAGGGCAGGCGACCTTCGAGACCCGGGTCCCCGACTGGGTCGATTGGGATCGTTCGCACCTACCTGGGCTGCGGTTGGTGGCGGTTGACGCCGAGAGACACGTTGTGGGTTGGGTGGCGGCCTCGCCCGTATCGCGCCGGGCGGTCTACCAGGGTGTGGTCGAACACAGCATCTATGTCGACCCCCGGGCGCGGGGACGCGGCGTGGGCAGGGCGCTGCTGGAGCGCTTCATCACCGATTCGGAGAACGCCGGGGTGTGGACTCTGCAGTCGGGGATATTTCCCGAGAACACGGCGAGCCTGGCGCTGCATCTCGGGTGCGGGTTCCGGGTCGTTGGGACCAGAGAGAGGCTCGCCCGTCATCACGGTGTCTGGCGCGACGTGGTGCTCGTCGAGAGGCGGAGCCCTCGGGTTCGCTAATCAGGACTGGTCGACTTGACCGGCCCGCTCGCCGCGGGCGGCCCGCTCCGCCGTTTCCGTCACCCGGGCAGCTCTCGTAGGCGCTCTCTTCGCTTGGGCGATCCACCCCAGCATGGCCTTGCGTGCCGAAGGGGGAAACGCATCCCAACGATCCCTCGCGCCCGGACGGCTCGCCAGGGCTTCCGCCAGATCTTCGGGGACGACGAACGCCTCGACGTCGTCGAGCAACGTCCACGAGCCGTCTTCCTTGGCGGCCTCGATCGCCGCCCATCCGGACTCGGTCATCAAACCCGCCCGATCGAGCCGCTCGACGCGCTCCTTGTTGATCCGCGACCAACCGCTCCCTCGCCGGCGGGGCGTGAACCTGACCATCGATCGGTCGGCGTCGACCTTCTCGGCCCGGGAGTCGATCCAGCCAAAGCAGAGCGCCTCCTCCACGAGTCCCTCGTAGTCGAGCCGCCTTCCGGTGTGGGCCTTCCACAACACCACCCACACCTCACTCGACGATGCGGCGTTGCTCTCCAGCCATGCCCGCCAAACGTCACGGCTCTCCGGTTGGATCCTTACAGGCTCGACCGAGCGGGTATTGCCGGTCATTTGCGTGTGCCCAACGCACTCCTCGGCCACTGCCGTCCGCCGTCCGCCGTCCGCCGTCTCATGAAGGCCGTATCACCCAGCAGGACTCATGACGCTCCATCCCGATGTGCGGGTAGTAGTCGACCGCCGCTGGAGCGGCCAGAAGGATGAGGGTGGTCCCGAGCCCGGCGGCGAGGTGGGTTTCGTCGAGCAGTCGCCGCCCGATCCCTTGACGTTGAAACCGCCGGTCGACCGCCAGATCCGAGAGGTAGGTGCAGTAGGCGAAGTCCGATATCGCCCGCGATACCCCAACCAACTCGTTCCCATGCCGCGGAGTGACGATGACGTCGGCGCCCGAGGTCATTGCCGCCACCACTTCGGGGTGGTCAACGGGGCGCCTCTCCGCCAAACCAGAGCGGTGGAGCACATCGCTGAACTCGGCCGGATCGAGCGCCGGCTCGAGCGCGTAGACGATGTCTCCCGGCCGTTCCATGAGATCGACGCTAGCCGCCACGTCAGGTCGCTCCCCTCCGTAGACTCGCCCGGTGCGAGCGAGGCAGTGATGGCGCAACATCCCATAGAGATGATCCTCCTGCGGCAATGGGCCAGCACCATGGCCATCCCGATCTGGATGTGCGATGGCGATGGCAACCTGATCTATTACAACGAGCCCGCCGAGGAGGTCCTGGGGCTTCGCTTCGACGAGGCCGGCGAGATCCCCGCGTCGGAGGTTGCCGACCGTTTCGTCACCACTGACCTGGACGGTTCACCGCTCGCGACCGAGCAACTGCCGCTCGTCATCGCCCTGACCAGAGCGGAGCCGGCGCACCGGCCGCTCCGGTTCAAGGCGGGCGATGGTTCCTGGCGGATGGTCGAGGTGACCGCCTTGCCGGTCACCGGGCATGCGGATCGGGTTCTCGGAGCGGTCACAATGTTCTGGGAACCGCCCATTTGAGTGCCCTGAAGCCGTGAAACTGACCCTGTTCGGTACCAGGGGGTCGGTGGGCCGAGCCGGCGTGTCCACCGTCCGCTACGGCGGGGACACCTCTTCGGCGCTGGTGATCGATGACGATGGCGCCTGTCTCCTGCTCGATGCGGGTTCGGGGATTGCCCATGCCGAGGACGACCTGGACGATGGCGTACGGCGGCTCGACATCCTCCTCGGCCATCTCCACATGGATCACATCCAAGGCCTCGGTTTCTTCCGCCCGCTGTTCGATCCAAATGTCGAGGTCCACCTATGGGGGCCCGCCTCGCCCACGATGCAGCTTGCCGAGAGACTGGCCCGTTATCTGTCTCCGCCCTTGTTCCCGGTCCGGCTGCGCGAGCTGCCCGGGGTCGTCCTGCACGATGTGGTCCCCGGCAGGTTCGAGTTGGGGCCGTTTTCCATCACGGCAGATCTCGTCTCGCACCCCGGACCGACCCTCGGGTTCCGCATCGAGAAGGGGGGCGCATCGATTGCCTACCTCTCCGACCACGAACCGGCCCTCGGTGTCGATTTTCCGGGTCCAAGGAAATGGACCTCCGGGTACGACCTGGCGGTGGGCAGCGACCTCCTGGTCCACGACGCCCAGTACACCGAGGCTGAATATCCGTCGAGGGTGGGATGGGGTCACAGCAGCTTCGAACAGTGCCTGACCTTTGCCCGACACGTCGAGGCGCGCTCGCTGGTGACTTTCCATCATGACCCGGGGCACAGCGACGAGCTGCTCGACCTACTACACGAGGAAGCGGCCCAAAGAGGCCTGCCCTACACGATCATCCCGGGAACGGCCGGGAAGACGATCGACGTGGAGGCGTGAGCGGCTACTTGGTCTCAGGCAAGAGCCGGCCGAGCCCCCACGAGATGAGCGCCATGACCAAGGCGCCGAGGAACGCCGCCCAGAACCCAGCGACACGGAGACCCAGGTCGAACACGTCGGAAGCCAGCCAATCGGCCAGCAGGAACATGAGGGCGTTGACTACCAAGGCGAACAACCCGAGGGTCAGGATGGAGATCGGTAGCGATAGCAGCTGGGCGATGGGGCGGATGAATGCGTTGACAAGGGCGAATATCGCGGCCACCACGACGAACTCCCACAAGGGACCTTGGTAATCGAGCCCGGGGAGCAGGAGGATGGTCAGCCACAGCGCGACACCGACCACCACCAGTCTGATCAGTAGCCTCGTCTCGCCCTCCTCGACGGAAGCCGGCACCGTACCGTTGCCCGCGGTACGGCTCGCCGCGCCAGACACCGGACACGTCGGGTGCCCACGTTGAGCCGGGCGCTCCCGCTGTCGGCGGCCCTGGTGGTCGGGCACGCCGTGGCCCATCTCGCACTCCCGACTGCGTGGTGGCAGGGACCACACGTGGTGTCCAACCTGGCCCTCGCCGCGACCGTCGCTCTCACGGATCGCGCCGCTCTCGCCGGAGGGCGCCCATGGACGAGGCAGTTGGCGGCGACGGTGGCGTCCGTGCTCGGGGCCGGGGCGCTCAGCGCGCTCGCCATGAGGCTGCCCGGTCTCCACCGGGTCTACGCCGAGGAGCGGGTGGGATCGCTCCCACCGGGACTACGGCCGGTCCATCTCGCATTGATGGTGCCTCTTGGGACGGTCGTACCCGAAGAGGTCCTATTTCGTGGGGTCTTGCAGCAGTGGTGGGAGGAGGAGACGGGTGGTCGATGGGGCGGGATACTCGGGTCATCCATGGTCTTCGGTCTGTGGCACATCGGGCCGAGCATCGCTGCCCTGATGCGGTTGCGCCCGAAGAAGTCGCCGGCGGAGATGGTCGGGGCGGTGGCCTGGACGGTGACGACCACTGCGTTGGCCGGCATCGGCTTCGGCATGCTGCGGTCGCTATCGGGAGGTTTGGCGGCGCCGATCGGGGCTCACCTGGCCATCAACGTGGTCGGATCGCTGGCCGGGAGGCCACCCGCCGCTCGAGAGGGTTGAGTCAACCGGTCAGCACCGCAAGGCGATACTCGAGCACCTTCTGTTCGACGTCGAACCGACGGAGATCGTCCAGTCCCAGATAGCGCACACCCTCGGCGACGCGGGCCGCCTCGGTGAAGCTTGCCTGACCTGTGCTGCCCCCAGCTATGGCGTGGTCGCCCGCTGCCAGGAGTGCCCCGAGCGGGACCATCCCCACGATCTCGCTACCGCTCACTCCGACACCATGTTCCTCCGCCATCCGCTTGGTGGCGTCGAACACCACGTGCGGTGGGGTCGACCGCCAATCGATCAGGTTGCAGGAGACCTGGGCGATGCCCTGTGGCTCGAGGACCCATCCCATGGCCTGGAGATGGGGCAACCTGACATCCGGTTCGAGGCCGGGACCCGAGGTGCGGAGGGCGGCGGCGATGGCCGAGGCAACCCGAGCGTCCGGCCGATCGAGGTTGACGTTGTAGGCGATCAGCAGGGGGCGGGCACCAACGGCGACGGCACCGCTCCTCCGGTGAAATGTCGGCCGGACCAAAGTCGGGCCGGTCGTCACGGTGGGGAAGCGCCTCATAGCCGCCCCGCCGTATCGAGGAGAGCGAGACACCCCGCTCGGTGGCCGCGGCGCCGTAGAGGTAGACCGGGATCCCAATGTCGTCCCCGATGCGTCTTCCGACGCGGCGGGCAAGTTCGACACAAGTCGTCATCGAAACGCCGGAATAGGGCACGAAGGGGAGCACGTCCACCGCTCCGATCCTGGGATGGGCACCTTGGTGTTTGGACATGTCGATCGAGGCGGCTGCGATGCGAACCAGGTTGAGCGCCGCCTCCTCGACCGACTCCGGTGGTCCGGCGAACGTGATCACGGTCCGGTGAACGGCGGGTTCGGGGTCTACATCGAGGAGCATCACCCCTCTGACCGACGAGACGGCATCCGCCAACTGGTCGATGACCCGGCGGTCTCGTCCCTCACTCACGTTTGGCACGCATTCCACCAGCGGGCCGGCGAGCGACGAGCGGGTCACTTCTGGGTCGTCCCCCCGGGCACAGCTATCTCGATCGTTTCCTCCAGTCGCACCGACCCGTCCGTCTCGTGTAGGGCGTGGTGAACCGCAACCAGTTGCTCCCAGTCGGGCCGATCGGCCGGGTCGTCGACGTCGATGGCGACCAGGTGCCGGCCTACCGGCCCCCCTGCCGTGTCGAATGCCCGGACCGACCTGATGAGATCCGCCGCCGCGGCATCGATCCGCCTGTGCTGGCGGAGATGGTCCTCCCAGGATGCAAGCAGGAAGACCTCCGTCATCCGGTGCGCATCCTCGGCGTTGCGGTAGAGCCGCCACCTGTAGGCGCCGGTGCGGAGCCGAACCTGACGGACCTCGTTCATCAGTTCGAGGAACTCGGCCAGGTCGGACTGGTCGATCACCCATGTGTTGAGGACCATCACCGGCCCACCCTCGACGTGATCGGCGTGCTCGGGCACGGTCCAATCCTCCGGCGGTTCGGGGGTCACCACCGATCCGAGGTGGGGGAGCCGGAGGCTGGGGAGCACCAAGCCGAGCACCACTGTGCCCGACCCGAGGACGACATATGCGACCGGTGTCCCGAACGCCGCCCCGATGGCACCCGCCAAGAGCGCTCCCAGCGGAAGGACGCCGACAAAGGCCAGCGTGTAGAGCGACGCCGCCCGGCCCCTCACCCACGCCGGGACCAGTAGCTGGACGGTGGCGTTGAGAGTCGCCAGCGTCCACACCCAGGCGATCCCGGCGATGAACAGCGCGACACGCTGCCAGCCAGACCCCGGGGGCGAGGCCAACGGCGATGCCCGCCATACCGAAGGTGGCAACCGCCACCCCGACATGACGCTCCGCCAGCCGCTCGGCGGCGGCACCACGGGTGAATGCGCCGAGCAGCGCGCCTGCCCCCATCGCCCCGAGAAGGGCGCCGTATGCAAATGCCCCGGCGTCGAGGTCCTCCTCGGTGAGTGTGGCGAGCAGCGACTGCACCACTCCTGAAGTGAGGGCGAACAGCGCCGCCACCGCCAGCAGCCGGCGGAAGGGCGGGGTGAACCGGGCATAGCGGACCCCGAGCCCGATGGCGGAGGCAACCGACGAAACCTCGGGCTCGGCGGGCTCGGACCAATGGAGCCGGGCGACGGCGATGATGACCGCAAGGAACGAGAGACTGTTGATGAGAAAGGCCCACCCGGCACCGGCGGCGGCGACCAGCAGACCACCGATGGCAGGGCCCACCGCCCGGGCGACGTTGAAGGCGACGGAGTTGAGCGCCACCGCGTTGGCAACGAGCTCTCGGGGGACGAGATCGGGAACCATTGCCTGCCACGCCGGGAGGTTGAAGGCGACGCCGACCCCGAGCAGGAGCCCAAGACCGAGGAGGATCGGCGGGTTGAGCAACTCGAGGAAGGCGAGCAGCGCCATCGCCGAGGCGGCGGCTCCCCATCACTATCTGGGACACCAGGATCACCTTGCGCCGGTCGAGGATGTCGGCGAGCGCCCCGGCGGGGAGGGCGAGGAAGAGGAGCGGGAGCGTTCCCGATGCCGCCATGGCCGACACCCAGAGCGGGGACCCGGTGAGCTCCTGCATCAGCCACGATGCCGCCACCGTCTGAATGAACGAACCGGCATTGGATGCCACCGAAGCCAGCCACAGCGAACGGAACGGTGCGTAGCGGAGAGGGGCGACTGAGGTACTGAACGTCATGAGAGGACGATCAAAGCGTAAGTGCGAGGCAACGACGGCGGACGGTGGCCAGTCCGGAGTGCGACCGCCGCGCCTATCGGCGGTCGGCGGCCGCTCAGAAGGGGAGGACGAGGCCGTTGGCCGGGGCCTGGTATGTCCAGGTCCAGCTTTGGGTGATCGTCTCACCATCTAGGTAGGTGATGTAGCGGTAGACGGTGACGGTGCCCCCGCCTTCGGGTGTGGCAGTGCCGGCTGAGCCCATCCTCGACCTGCCGCCCCTCGTTGTCGCCGTAGAGAGTCGCCGTCAGGCTGGTATCGCTGTACGACATGTCGATGGTGACCGGCGTCGAGGTGTCGTTCCGGAAAACCAGGTCGGGAGCGGTCCACCCCAGCGTTGCCTCCCGACCCATCGGGTAGCGGCTGATGTAGAGGCTGTGCGGCTGGTGGAACACGTCCTCCAGCCCGGAGAAGAAGACGGCGTTGAAGAGGGTCGTCGCCACCTGGCTCACGCCGCCGCCGATGTTGGCCGGGTGGTCGCAGCAGTAGACCTCTCCACCGATGATGGCGGGGGCGGGCACGTAGCCCTTCCCGCTCGTCCTCTCACCGACCGTGGCGTTGATCGAGAAGCTCTCCCCGGGTGCCACCACCATTCCGTCGATCGTGTCCGACATGAGATGGATGTTGGTGACGCGGCTCTCGCAGCAGGGGTGGAACGTGGTGAACTGGCCGATGAGTTGGGGCACCGGTCGCGGTGGCGGAATGATCGGTTCCAGCCCGAGGGCACGGGCCAGGAAAGAGGCCATCTCTTGGCGCTCGACGTCCTGAGAGGGGCAATACAGGGTCTCGGTGCACCCGTTGGTGACATCGTGCCGGGCAAGGAGGTTGATCTCCTCGCGGAAGTAATTGGTCTTGGTGTCGTTGAATGCCTGCTTCGGCTCGCCCTTCCACCCCATCGCCCGCACGATGAACGCAGCCATCTGATCACGCCTCACCGGCACATCTGGGCAGAACTCTGTGGTGGTGCAACCCAGCGTGATCCCGGCTTTGGCGACGGCGTTGATGTCTCCCTCGAACAGCCCGTCGTCGTCGGTGAAGAAGTCCTTCTTACTCTTGGGAAGCTCGAGGGCACGGCGGATGAAGGCCGCCATGTACTTGCGGAGGACCGGGTCCTGGGGACAGAAGTACTGACCGTCCTCGGTGCACCCGAGCGTGATCCCGGCTGCGTAGATGGCCTCGATGTTGCCCTCGTGGGTGCTGCCGTCGTCGTCCAGGAACGTGCCGCCTGGTGGCAGCTCAACCGGTGGATCCTCTTGAGCGCCGGCAGGCGCGGCGAAGAGCCCAACAACGAGGGTGGCTACGAGTGCCGCCAGCAGCGAACGCCGGCGGATGTTGGACCTGACGCGGACCCCGCGCATTGGTCATCTCCAAAAGACGTGTGGCGGGCAGGGTAGACCGGCGGCCGCTGTCGGCAAGAACTCTCGGGGGACCGGACGGAGGGGAGGTACCACTTGTTCACGGCGGGTCTGGTCCGGTGTTGTAGGTGTGTCCGAGGGGACTCATCTAAGGCCGAAAGTTACATACATGCCGACACGACATTTGCGACCGACTGCGCGCATACCCTCCGACGGTCGTCGAGCTACGCACTCGCTCACTCAGCTCGCCGGGCTGCTGGACTAACACGCTGTGAGTGAGGCCCGATTGATTCTCACCTGCGGTTTGCCCGGAGCGGGCAAGACCGCACTCGCAACGCATCTGGCCGCGGACCGGAGTGCCGTGCGCCTCACGAAGGATGAATGGCTGTGGGCCCTTGGCTCTAGTCCATGGGACAGAGCCATTGGAGAGAAGATCGAACAGGAACTCTGGCGCTTGACCCAAGAGATCCTGAGGCTCGGCCTGAGCGTCGTCCTCGATTTTGGGCTCTGGGCGCGGATCGAACGTGACGAGATGCGATCCGTGGCTCGTGGCCTTGATGTCGGCGTCGAACTGCACTACCTCGACGTGCCAACCGACGAGCTCTGGCGGCGCATCGAGGTACGGAACTCGGCGCCACCGTGGGACAAGGAACCCATCGGTCGCGCCCAGCTCGACGAGTGGCTAGCCGCGTTCCAGGCCCCCGATGCTGCAGAGCTGGCGCTGTTCGATCCCCCGCCAGATTCACAGCGTGCGGCCCACCAAGGAGCGGTTCCTCCTTCCGCGGTGCCGCGGGCCGACGCTTGATCGTCGATCCTACGATGGCTTCGCAGGACGGTGGGGCGTTCCCCCGGACTTCCCACACTCGGCGGACAATTCACTCGGCCACTCGACACGTCGCCGTCGAGCGTTGATCGGTCCGGGGTTTAGGGCGCCCCGAGCTCTCGCCGGGACGCCCCAACCCCGGAGTCGGAACCTAATCCGACAACGCTCGGCTACTGACCTGGCCGATAGAGAGCTGAACGCCAAGCGCAGACGTCGGATTGCGAAGGGCATCGGGTGGGGTCAAGTTGCCATCGTGGGTGTCTTGGTCCTCGCCGTTATCACCACCGCCTACTGATAGAACTTGAACAGTGTCGGGCCCGGCTCGGCGACCTTGACCGGCGAGAGAGACCGGGGAGGCCTCTCCCCCTGAAACCCTTCGGACCGGTGATGGGCTGACTCAAAGTGTCGTGCACTACGAATAAAACGGCTCCGAAAGGTTTCGAGAGCTCCTACATGTGTGAAAGCAAGTCAGCCTTCATAGCCTCGAATTCTTCCGACGAGAGGACGCCAGCGTCCCGCAAGTCGGCAAAACACGGCAACTCCATAGGTCACGGTGCGAAAGTAGCCACAAGGTATCAGAGGGGTACGACAAATCCTGGCGAACACATGTTCGATTGCGACAGATCCGCCCACCAGTGCGCACGGCCGTGGGCGGGGCGTTCTCCTACCAGCCGCTACCGCCGCCCCCACCACCCCCGCCGCCACCAAAGCCGCCGCCACCGAATCCGCCGAAGCTGCCGGGGCTCCATCCCCCTCCACCCCAGTTGGAACCGCCGCCGGAACCGCCACCGAAGCTGCCACCGCCGAACCCTCCGAACCACGATGGGCGGTCGGACGACCAGGAGTCGTCGCGGAAAACGGGGTCCCAACCAACGCCGGTGCCGTGGCCACCCGTTATCACCCAGTGGAGATAGAGCAACGTGAACGGGTCATAGGAGCCAAGCCCGGTGGGGATGGGCTGGCCCGTCCATGCGTCCTGCTGGCGGCCGGTTCCCTCGTGGGCGAGCTCGGGGGCGAAGCGGTCGGCGTCGTCGATCTTGGAGCGGGCCAGGGCCTGGCGTTGGGCGGCGTAGGCGAGGGCAAAGGTCTCGGGACCGCGGGGGTCGGCAGCACCGAAGGCGGCGGCAACGTCGGCGTACGACCCGTCCAGCCCAAGGTTGGACAGCGCTTGGCGCGCCTCCACCCATCGACGGAGTGCCTGCGACGGCTCCAGCGACACCGCCAGGATCCCTGCAATGGTGGAGCGGCTCTCGCCGGTGACACCTTCAGCGGCGAGCTCGTCCATCAGCGCCTGATAGGAGGCGATCCCGTCGGTGCGGTTGCGGAGCAACGTGGCGGCGATGACTACCGGGAGACCGTGATGACGGGCCGCCTCGCTCACCGCCTCGATGTCGGCCGGGTGGGTCAACCCGGCCAGGGAGTATTCCACCGCCTCGCCGGGCTCAAGGGCGTTCTCCCGGTTGACCCGATATGCGGCGACGAAGTCGGACACCGCGTCCTCGGAGTTGTTGAGGAGCAACAGCGCGGCGATCCCGGGCAGGTCGAGCCCGTCGACACGCAATTCGCCGCCGAGCTCCTCTAGTTCCACGCGCACCCGCTCGTAGCGTTCGGCCGCTTGTGTCGGGTCGTCGTCGAGGTCGGCCAACGCCGCGGCCACCGCCGGGCGGGTGGCCGACTCGGGGAGGGCGTTGTAGAGCTGCTCGAGCCGCTCCACCTTGGTGGCAGCCGTCTGGTAGGACGATTCGATGCGATCGACCGTCTCTTCGAGCGGCGCTGTTGGCGGGAGGACCGGTGCCGACCTGAGCACTCGTTCTCCGAGGTCGGTGATCAGCGCCGGCCCGACGGGGGTTTCCACCAGCCGGGCCTCCACCGCCGCACCGAGGCGGGCTCGAGCTTCGGCGACACGATGCTGGCGCAGCCCGTCTACCAGGGTCTGGAGGTCACCGAGCCGCACCTGGAAGAGGGTCTCGTCGCTTGCGTCCACCGCCAATGCCTGTCGAGCCGCCTCTTGGGCACCCTCGTCGAGCACCGGTCCCTCGCCCTCGACCCGTAGCTCGAGCGGAATCTCGGTGTCGTTCCGCCACCGCTCACGATCGAGCACGTCGACCAGCCGCTCCGACCAGAGCGCCCCACCAACGTCCGGGGTGAGCCCGTTGCTGCCCTGCGCTACTCGCCCCAATGCGTCGATGGCCACGCCGGTGGGCACCGTTGGGCCATCCGCGGGTGGCTGCATCACGTACTCGGCGACCTGGGGCAGTTCGTTTCCCGCGGGCGTGAGCCGGCGTAACTGGCCGTCGACCAGTTCCTGGCGTTGCTTGGTGACGACTGCGATGCGATCACGCCTCCTTCTCCAGATGACCGCACCGCCCGCAACTGCGGCGGTCCCCCCAATGACGATGAGGACCAACGGCCACCCACTCCCACCTTCCTCCGCCGGTTCTCCCTCCTCACCTGGGCCGGCCTCGAGCGCCGACTCGAGCGACCCGACGATGGCGAGGATGCCGGCGTCGAAGTCCCCGCCTGCGAAGAAGCTGTCGCCGGCGGAGGCGATCTCGTCAGGGTCTCGCAATTCGAGACCGTCCCCGGGCTCGACCCATGTTTCTCGACCGCCGACGTCGACCAGGACCACCACGCCGTCGTCGTTCTCGGCGGTACCGACGCCCCATTCGTTTCCGATGCCCTGGGCGAACTCGCGCATCGACTGGCCGGAGGTATCGGGGACGATCACCACCGCGATCTGGTTGCCGCGGCTCTGAACGACCCGACCCACCGCCTCTTCGAGCCGGGTGTCGTCCTCGATGACCCCGGCGTCGTCGGTGACGTAGCCGTCACAGGTGATGCCCTCGTAGGCGGGGCAGGTCGTGTCCTGCCCTGCTGCCACGGCAGGGGTGAGGAGAACGGTCAGGATCGCTGCGGCGATGGCAGCGCATGAGGTCACGGTAACTAGGTAGCAGGTGAAAGGAGGATCGACTTCTGGACGGGATCGGGAGTTCGGCAGCCCTCCTACCCGCCGCTCGCGGCAGGTCCCCTTCCCCTGCGGGGGGACGGAGTCTTAGTACTTGGTACGCGTTCCTTGCCCTCCTGCGGAGGACGAATCGGATTGGCTGCCGTCTGCCGTCGCCCGCCGTCCGTCTGTGCCTAGCCTGCAAACCAATGCGCGCCGTGGTCAAGCCTGCTCCCGGTCCGGGGTTGGAGATGGCGGAGCGGCCCATCCCGAAAGTCGGCGACGGGGACGTGCTGATCGAGGTCAGGGCCACCTCGATATGCGGGACCGATCTCCACATTCGCGACTGGAGCCCATGGGCGGCCTCGCACGTCAGCCCGGGGATCATCGTCGGCCACGAGTTGTGCGGCGAGGTCGTCGAGAAGGGCCGGGCGGCGGGCGGTCCTGAGGTCGGTGAGCTGGTATCGGTCGAGTCCCACGTCATTTGCGGCGATTGCCCTCCTTGCCGGACAGGGAAGGGCCACCTCTGCCCTGCCACCGAGATCCTCGGTGTGCACCGCGACGGCGCCTTCGCCGAGTACGTCGTGGTCCCCGCAGCCAACGCCTGGCCCGACCCGGTCGGGTTGCCGCTATCGGTGGCGGCGCTCCAGGAGAACTTTGGAAACGCCGTCCACTCGGTGAGCGTCCCCGTCATCGCCGGGCGCAAGGTGCTGGTCACCGGGTGTGGTCCGGTGGGGCTGATGGCGATCGCCGCCGCCCGGGCACTTGGGGCGCGCTCGGTGCTGGCAACCGACATCAGTGCCTACCGGCTCGGTCTGGCCAAGCAGATGGGGGCGGACCTGGCCGTGGACGCCGCCGATGGCGTCGAGGCCATCTGGGAGGCGACCGAGGGGGAGGGCGTGGATGTCCTCCTCGAGATGTCGGGATCGGCGACCGCCATCGATGACGGGTTCGGGTTGCTCAAGCCGGGCGGGGAAGCGGCCCTGTTGGGGCTGCCTCCGGCGCCGATCAGCTTTGACATCGCCGACAACGTGATCTTCAAGGGGGCCACGATCCACGGGATCTTCGGGCGTCGGCTGTGGGACGACTGGTACGAGATGCGCGGGCTGCTCCGCGCGGGAGCGGTCGACCTGGCGCCTCTTGTGACCCACCGGTTTGCGCTCGACGACTACCAGCGCGCCTTCGACCTGATGGCGTCGGGGGAGTGCGGCAAGGTGGTGCTGTTCCCCGATGCCGCCAAGGCGGATGGGCCGCTCTCGTGACCGCCATCCACACCCCGCTCGACTTCCTGCGAGACCAGTTGGACGAACTCGCCGCGGGTGGTCTGGCCGCCAACATCCGCACCGTCGGCTCACCACAGGGGGCGCACCTGGTGGTCGACGGCCGCCGGGTGCTCAACTTCACCTCGAACGACTATCTGGGGCTGGCCGGCGATCGGCGCCTCGTGGAGGCGGCGAAGGACGCCGTCGATCGATTCGGTGTCGGCCCTGGTGCGGTCCGGACCATCGCCGGGACCATGCAGCTCCACGTGGACCTAGAGGAGGCCTTGGCCGCCTTCAAGGGTGTCGAGGCCACCATCTCGTTCCAGTCGGGGTTCGCCGCCAATCTCGGGACCATCCCCGCCCTGGTCGACGAGGGCGATGTCATCATCTCCGACGCGCTCAACCACGCCTCGATCGTGGACGGCGTCCGGCTGGCCCGGGCGGGGCGTTCCATCTATCCCCATGCCGATGTCGCCGCGCTTGGCGACCGGTTGTCCGAGGCCAGGGCCAAGGGTGCGAGGCGCATCCTGGTGATAACCGACGGCGTGTTCTCGATGGACGGTGACATCGCTCCGCTTCCCGGCATCGTCGAGGTGGCCGAGGAGCACGAGGCGATGGTGATGGTGGACGACGCCCACGGCGAGGGGGTTCTCGGTCGGGGCGGCCGCGGGATCGTCGACCACTTCGGTCTGCACGGACGGGTCGCCGTCGAGGTGGGGACCATGTCCAAGGCGTTCGGGGTGATGGGCGGGTACGTCGCCGGGACCGCCGACCTCGTCGACTGGCTCCGGCAGCGGGCGCGTCCTTTCCTCTTCTCGTCGGCGCTCACCCCGGCGGACACAGCCGCATGCCTGGCATCGGTCTCGATCCTCGCCGAGTCGACCGAGCGGGTGGAGAGGCTGTGGTCCAATGCGGCGCGCTGCAAGGAAGCGATGACCTCATCGGGGTTCGATCTGGGCGTGAGCGAGACGCCGATCACGCCGGTGATGCTGGGGGAGGCCAAGCTCGCCCAGACGTTCTCCCGGAGGCTGTTCGAAGAGGAGGGTGTCTTCGCCCAGGCGATCGGCTACCCGACGGTCGCCCATGGTGCGGCCCGTATCAGGGTGATGGTTTCGGCGTCTCACAGCGAAGACGATCTCGACCAGGGCGCCGAGGCCTTTGGCAGGGTTGGCCGGGCCCTGGGTGTCATCTGAAGGTGACCGGGTGAGCACGACCGGTCCAGTCGCGCGCAACGCCCGCGACGAGGCGGAGGAGAGGCTCGGTGGGGTCTATGGCGCCCGGGTCCTCGAGCCCTCGCCGCCCGCCGTCGATGAGGAGCCATGGTTCGCCGACGACCCGGTCAACGAGCCGGTTCGTTCCCCGGCGGTGTCGCCGGTGCCAAACGGAGACGTCCTCTGGGCGGCACTGCCTGCGACCGATGACGACCTCGCCATCTGGGCCGCCGACCGGTCCCTGGTGCCGGCTCCGCTCCCGCCGCCCCCCGATGGGCTTGTCCGCGGCGAGGGAGGCGCTCCATCAGTTGGCTTTCTACGTTCTTGCCCCGGTACGTCAGGCGGCCAACACCAAGATCGGGTTGCGTTACACCATGGGGGGTTTCGGGACACCGTTCTTCGGCACAGACCGTCAATTGAGGGTCGAGGGACCGCATCTCGTCGATCAGCGCGGCATGAGATGTGATCGTCGAGCCGATCACCACGCTGGGCGCAGCACGCAGTCAGACAGGTGTCGAGGGCGAGCTTGCATTGGAAGGACCGCCACAATGGGACGACGGCCGGAGCTTGGGGATCGAGCCGGAGCACACCGCCTTCTTCGCTTCCTGGTTCGGGACGGTCACTCGGGTGCTGGAGACCATCAGGTTCGACGCTGCCGATCTCGAGCCGTCGCGGGTGCAGATTTGGCCGGAGCACTTCGACGCCGCCGTTGAGATCGGGCCGGAGGAAAAGGGACGTGCTTCCTTTGGCGGGTCGCCGGGGGACGAGGGGCATCCCGAGCCATACGTGTATGTCGCTCCATGGTCGCCACAAGCTCCCGACCCATTCTGGAACGACGAGGCGTTCGGCGGGGCGAGCCTCGGCTACGCCGACCTGGTGGGTCTGCCCGACCCAGACGGCACTCTGCTCGAGTTCTTCCACCGAGGCATTGCGCTGCTCGGCGCAGCTTCGGCGTAGCGGAGAGCACCTTTTTCGGATGGGATGTCTAGCCTGACCGCCTATGGCGGCCAAAGAGATCCCTCAACTCACCCAAGAGCTCTTCGAGATTTCGAAGGCATACCTGATGCAGGAGACCCTCGAGCCGGCCAAGCAGCTCGGGAAGGTCGCAGGCATCAGCTTCGCCGGGGGGGCCCTTTTGGCCCTTGGCGCATTGTTTCTGGTTCTCGGTGCCAATCAGGGCTTTCTCGTGCTGTTCGACGATGGCAGGCTCTGGGTGGCGTTGGCCTCGCTGCTCACCGCCGTGGTGGCGCTGGCAATTGCCGGTCTGGTGGCATGGAGGCTTTCAAAGTGACCGAAATGACGATCACCCGTGGCGATATCGAGGCCAAGGCCCGTCAGATCGAGCGAGCAGTGAACCAAACCGCCGACACGGTGAGGGGCAGGGCGGTAGTCGTCGGAGTGGGCGTGGTGGCCCTGCTGCTGTTCATGTTTCTCCTCAACAGGAGAAACCGCCACCGACAGGCTGTGGTGGAGGTCTACAGGGTCTGATCGCCGAGTAGGGCGCGCGCCTGCTCGACTCCGAGCGGCTCCTCGTCGGCTTGCCGCACCCTCACCAGCATGGTTGTGCCCGGCTCAGCCTTGATCTTGCTGATCTGCTTCCCCCTGGGAGGTCGGGTGAGGAGGTAGGCGGCGATTATTGCCCCACCCGGCGCCAGGTAGGTGGCCCGGCCGGTCCGGGCGCTCCTGCCGATCATGCTCAATGCCCGTTGCAAAGCATGATTGTGGATGATGTAGAGATTGATGAGCCGTCGCATGCCCAGGTGAGAGTAATCCGGCCAGCGATAAAGTGTCCCGCTTCCGATGCGAAACCAACAGTTCGTCCGGATAGTCATCTGGATCGTGGTCGTCGGACTGGTGATCTCGCTCATAGCCACGGCGATCCTCCTCTTGCAATGATCGGCTGGTCGCATCGTCGGATGAGTAAGCCGCTCGGCGCCGGGGAGCCGGTGTTGCTCCTCGACCAGAAGGGCCGCCGCTATCTCGTACGCCTCGATCCCGAACGGAGCTTTCATTTCCATCGCGGTGTCGTACCCCACTCGGAGGTGATCGGACTCGACGAGGGGAGCGTCGTGACCTCGTCCGGGGGTGGACGGCTCACCGTCCTCCGCCCCCGGCTGGCCGACTACATCCTCAAGATGCCCCGGGGCGCCCAGGTCGTCTACCCCAAGGACATCGGGCAGATCCTGGTCTGGGCCGACATCCGACCGGGCGACGTGGTGCTCGAAGCCGGCACCGGGTCGGGAGCCCTGACCTGCGCCCTGCTCCGCGCCGTCGGGACCGCGGGTCGGGTGGTCAGCGTCGAGCGTCGCGACGACCACGCCGCCCACGCCCGTCGCTCGATAGCCGACTTTTTCGGCGGGCTGCCCCCCCAACTCGAATTGGTGATCGGCGAGGTCGAGGATGAGATCGCCCGGGTGCGACCGGACCGGATGGTGCTCGACCTTCCCGAGCCGTGGCACGCCGCCGTCAGGGCTGGCGAGGGCCTCGCCCCGGGAGGCGTGTTCTGCGCTTACCTGCCCACCGTCCCCCAGGTGCAGACGACGGTCGAGGCTCTCGACAAGACGAGAGGCTTCATCGACACGATGGCGTTCGAGACGCTGTTCCGGACGTGGTCGGTGTCAGGTCAGATCGGTTCGCCCCGATCATCGGATGGTCGGCCACACCGGTTTCGTGGTCGTGGCCCGTCGGCTCGCCGACGCTCGAGGGTCAGCCGTTCCCGAAAGTTGAACTGCTATCCAGCCAGTTCGAAGCGGCAGGCGCCCGCCACCACCACCCGGGCGTCACCATCGGCCACTTCGATCTCCAGGGTGCCCGATCCGGTCCGCTGACCACCTCGCTGGCGATCACATCACCGTTCTCGTCCATCCGGGTGAAGGAGCAGAACTCGTCGTCCTCCAACTGGTAGCGGGCCTCCCAGCGACCGGGTTGGACACCTTCTCCCACCGCGTAGCTGCCGGCGCTCAGCGACCCCTCTTCACCGCTCACCTCGCCCCCCGCCTCCAAGAAGCAGCGGCGGGCCTCGGAGACCATCGGCGACCAATCGCCCTCGGCGGGGAGGAGAAGGTTCGAGGTCGAGCCCCGATCAAGCCGGGCTCGCGCCCTACGGCCGCGCTTGATGTCGTCGAGGTTGGGCTGGGCGGCACCCGACTCGGCGCGCTGCTCGCCCAGCCGGCAGGCGACCCCGGTACCGGTGGAGAGCACCTCGAGCCCGGTCGGTGGAGAGCTCGTCGTCGTACTGGAGCCGCAGCGCCGCCAGTTCCTCCTCGGTGTCATCCAACTGGCTGCGAAGCTTGGCGCGGGCCTGGAGGGTGCGGCGGCGCTCGGAGTTGGCGTCGTCGCGCTGCCGTTTCGCCGTCTCCGCCGCGGTGACCGCTGCCTCGAGCTCGTCGCCCAGCTGCTCTACGTCGCTCTCCAACTCGTCGATCCGGGCGCGCGGAGTCCTCTGCTGCTCCCGTCGCCCTGGCGAGGCTTTCTGGAGGTCGGCGATCTCGTCCCGGGCGAGGTCCAATTGCTCGGCCGATCAGAAACGCCGGCGTCGGCAGTCACCGGTCCTGCAGAGCAACCAACCAGCAGGGCGAGTGTCAGCGCTGCGATGACACGTGAGCCCATGCGACCCTATCGGCGGGCTGGGCGCCGAACTTCACCAAGCGGTAGCGATCACTGCGATCACGGCTCGATGAAGATGCACTCCCCGGGGCACTCTTCGGCCGACTCGATGGTGATGTCCTCCTGGCCGCCGGGGACGCGGGCGATACCATCGGAGCCCTGGGAGTTGCCCTTGGCATCGGCGTAGACGGTGGCGCCATCGCGGACATAGGCCAAACCGTCGTCGAGCAGGACGAAAACGTCCGGGGCGATCTCCTCGCACAGACCGTCGCCCGTGCAGAGGTCCTGATCGATCCACACCTTCATGGCCTGTTTCTCCTCGTGACTACGCCCTGATCGTAGCCCCGGTCGGGTGTTTCGAAGTGGGCATGCGCCCTCGGCGGCGGCCGCTCGCCCCGGGCTCGGGGGTCCATGGCTTGGGGTCCCCCGGCCGTATACTTCCGCGGAGCGAGGTAGGCAACGACGAGGAGCTCGCGGTATGGGGCAGCAGGGCCCGGAGCACGAAGAGGCGGCGCTGAAAGCCACCATCTCGCGCACTCGAAGAAGAGACCTCGGTCCTGCGACGCCGGCTGCAAGACGCCCCACGCCGGGTCAGGGTGATGGAGGAGCGACTCCTCGAGACCAAGGGCCAGCTCGCCCAGGTCGCCTCACAGAACGAGAAGCTCACCGCCGTCCTCGAGGAGACCCGCGAGCAGCTGGCCGTGCTGCGCGACGAGGTCGAGAAGCTGACCACCCCGCCCAACACCTTCGGGACCATCCTCCAGATCAACCAGGACGGGACGCTCGATGTCCTCTCCGCCGGGACGGAAGCTCCGGGTGGCCGCACAGCCCAACATCGAGGTCAAGATGCTGGCGCGGGGCCAGGAAGTCCTGCTCAACGATTCGTACAACGTCGTCGACGTCCGCTCCTTCGAGCCCACCGGCGAGGTCGTCGCGGTCAAGGAGAAGCTCGAAGACGGCCGGCTGCTCGTGCTCGCCCACGCCGACGAGGAGCGGGTCGTCCAACTCGCCGAGCCGATGCGCGACGTCCCGATCCGAGCGGGAGACCACGTCCGCATCGACTCGAGGACCGGCCTGGTCCACGAGCGGCTCGCCCGGCCCGAGGTCGAGGAGCTGGTGCTCGAGGAGATCCCCGATGTCACCTACGAGGACGTCGGTGGCCTCGACCACCAGATCGAGGAGATCCGCGATGCGGTCGAGCTCCCGTACGTCCACAAGGACCTCTTCGAGAAGTACGGGTTGGCGGCGCCCAAGGGCGTCCTTCTCTACGGCCCGCCCGGGTGTGGCAAGACACTGATCGCAAAAGCGGTGGCCAACAGCCTCGCCCTGGCCGTGGCGGAGCGGACCGGCAACAGCGATGCCCGCTCCTATTTCCTCAACATCAAGGGGCCCGAGCTACTCAACAAGTACGTGGGTGAGACCGAGCGCCAGATCCGGCTCATCTTCCAGCGGGCCAAGGAGAAGTCCGAGGAAGGCGTCCCCGTCATCGTCTTCTTCGACGAGATGGACTCGCTCTTCCGCACCAGGGGGAGCGGGATCTCGTCGGATGTCGAGTCCACCATCGTCCCCCAGCTCCTCTCCGAGCTCGACGGTGTGGAGAAGCTGAAGAACGTCATCGTGATCGGCGCTTCGAACCGCGAGGACCTGATCGACCCGGCGATCCTCCGGCCCGGCCGGCTCGACGTGAAGATCAAGATCTCCCGGCCCGATGAGAGGGCGGCACGACAGATCTTCCGCATCTATCTCCAGGACGAATTCCCGCTCGAGGCCACGGAGTTGGAGCGTCACGATGGCGACCGCGCCCCGCTGGTCGACGAGTTGGTGACACGAACCGTCGATGAGATGTACGCCGACCGACGAGGTCAACCGCTTCCTCGAGGTGACATACGCCAACGGGGACCGCGAGGTCCTCTTCTTCAAGGACTTCTCCAGCGGGCGCCATGATCGAGAACATCGTGCGCCGGGCCAAGAAGGACGCCATCAAGCGTCACATCGACGACGGGAACTGGTGGCGTCCGCCCGAACGACCTCCTCTACGCCATCAAGCAGGAGTTCCGCGAACACGAGGACCTGCCCAACACCACCAACCCGGACGACTGGGCCAAGATCTCGGGAAGAAGGGGGAGCGCATCGTCTACGTGCGGACCCTGATCGAGGGCGAGGACGAGGCCCGCGCCATCGAAGCGGTCACCACCGGGCAATACCTGTGAGCAGGTCGGAAGTCGGAAGACGGAAGTACGGAAGTCGCCTGAACGTGGCCATCCACAAGGTGCTCGGGACCGAGACCGAGTACGGGATCGTCATCCGCAACCAACCCGACTTCAACCCGGCGCTGGCATCGAGCCTGGTGGTCAACTCGTACCCGGGCGAGCGGGCCAGGGTGCAGTGGTCGTTCGAGGAGGAGTCTCCCGGCCGCGATGCCCGCGGCTTCGGGTTCGACGGGCAGGGCCTCCCCGAGGTCGATTCCGGTCTGGTGAACGCCGTCCTCACCAACGGCGCTCGGCTCTACGTCGACCACGCCCACCCCGAGTACTCCAGCCCGGAGTGCTACGACCCGCTCGAGGCGGCGCTCTACGACAAGGCGGGCGAGGTGGTGATGGCCCGCGCCGCAGAGCACGCCCGCCAGATGCTCAAGGAGGGCGAACGACTCTCGCTCTACAAGAACAACAGCGACCGCAAGGGCAACTCATACGGCGCCCACGAGAACTACCTGCTGGCTCGATCGCTCCCCTTCGGAGAGGTGGTCAAGTACCTGCACCACCTTCCTCGTCACCCGCCAGCTGATAACCGGCGCCGGCAAGGTCGGCTCGGAGAACGGCCGCCCCGCAGTCCCGCTTCCAGGTCACCCAGCGGGCCGACTTCTTCGAGGAGGAGGTCGGGCTGGAGACGACGCTGAAGCGGCCCATCATCAACACGAGAGACGAGCCACACGGCGACGTCACCAAGTACCGGCGGCTCCACGTCATCATCGGCGACGCCAACCTCTCGGAGCCGCAGATCTTCCTCAAGATGGGGCTGACCTCGCTGCTCCTCGCGGCGCTGGAGGACGGCGCCATACCCGACCCGCTCACACTGGCGGACCCGGTGACGCGCCTGCTGGCAGGTGAGCCACGACGTCGATCTGGGCAGGCCCATCGAGTTGGAGAGCGGGGCACCGCCACCGCACTCGAGCTCCAGGGCCAATACCTGGAATGGCTGGCCAAGTACGCCCAGTCGGAGCTTCCCGAAGCCGTCTGGGGCGACGTGGTCGCGCGCGTGGGAGGAAGTGCTCACCGATCTGGAGGCCGACCCGATGCGCTGCGCCGACCGGTTGGACTGGGTGGCCAAATGGCGCCTACTCAACGGGTACGCCGACCGCGACGGCATCGAGTGGACGCACCCCAAGATGGGGGCGCTCGACCTGCAGTACCACGACGTCGATCCGGAATTGGGGCTCCACCGCCGGTTGGTCCGCAGCGGGGCGATGCGCCGGCTTTTCACCGACGACGAGGTGGCGAGGGCTTGCACCGAGCCTCCGGAAAGAACCCGGGCCTACTTCCGGGGCCGTTGTGTGGCCCAGTTCAGCGGCGCTTTGGTCGCCGCAAACTGGGACTCCATGGTGTTCGACACCGGAGGGGAGACCCTCAAGAGGGTGCCTATGATGGAACCCCTGCGCGGGGGCAAGGACAAGGTCGAAGCGATCCTGGACCGGCCGAGGACGCCGCAGCGCTGTTGGAGGCGCTCGGCGGCTGAGCCGCCGGATCAAGGACGGATCGAGACCGGATCGAGGACTAGGAAGGTTTCGATGGCCGAGCAGGAGCGCAAGCAGGCACCGCAGCGGCAAACCGAGGAAGCCGAAGAGGCCGACGAGGCCGCCGCCGGGCGCAGCGGCCGGGAGACCGCCGAGAAGATCGACGAGTTGCTCGAGGAAATCGACGCCGTCCTCGAGGAGAACGCCGAGGAGTTCGTCAAGAACTACGTCCAGAAGGGCGGCGAGTGACGGGAGACCCGTCGGCCGAACCTCTGCCGCTCATCGCACCGGTTCCCGGGTCCAGCTTCTCCGGTCTGTTGGGTCGACTCGGGCTCGACCCGCCATGGTCTGGACAAGTCGACCCCGCCAGGCTCCCGGTTGCCGAGGCGACGACGGTGCTCGCCATCCGCTTCCCGGTGGGGTGGCGCTGGTCGGCGACCGTCAGGCGACCGAGGGCAACCTGGTGGCGCACCGCCGCATCCAGAAGGTCTTCCAGGCCGACGATTTCTCAGCGGTGGCCATCGCCGGAGTCGCCGGGATAGCCGTCGAGATGGTTCGGCTCTTCCAGACCGAGTTGGAGCACTACGAGAAGATCCGCTCGCACCGGCTCAGCCTGGAGGGCAAGGCGACCTATCTGGCGCGGATGGTCCGCAACCAGCTGCCCATGGCCTTCCAGGGCCTGGTCGTGGTCCCGCTGTTCGCCGGCTACGACGAGGAACAGGAGCGCGGACGCGTCTTCACCTACGACGTCGTTGGTGGCCGCTACGAGGAGCAGGATTTCGGGGCAACAGGGTCGGGGGGCAAGGAGGCCAAGGCGTTCCTCCGAGGTTCTCTACCGGCCCGACCTGTCCGAGGACGAAACGCTCGATATCGGGATGGGGGCGTTGGTGGCGGCAGCCCAGGAGGACACCGCTACAGGCGGTCCCGACCTCCACCGCGGGATTCTCCCCAACGTGGTCGTCGTGACCTCCGCCGGCTACCACGACGTGGACCCGGAACGGGTGCGCGCCGTGGCGGAGCGTGCCCTGGCAACCGTCCGGTGATGCCGTGACCATCCCCTTCTACGTCCCGCCCGAGCAGCTGATAAAGGACAAGGCGGAGTTCGCCCGCAAGGGCATCGCCCGGGGCCGTTCCATCGTCGCCATCGAGTACGCCGACGGTGTCCTGCTGATGGCGGAGAACCCCAGCCGGACCCTGCACAAGATCAGCGAGATCTACGACCGGCTCGCCTTCGCCGGGGCGGGGCGGTACAACGAGTTCGAGAACCTGCGCCAAGGTGGCATCCGGTTCGCCGACGTCACCGGATACATGTACAGCCGCCAGGACGTGACCGGGATCGCCCTAGCCAGCGCCTTCGGCGAGACGCTGGGCCGGATCTTCACCCACGAGATGAAGCCGTGGGAGGTCGAGGTCCTCGTGGCCGAGGTCGGGGTGAACGGCGACGAGCAACCGGCTGTTCAAGGTGACCTACGACGGAACCCTCTACGACGAGCGCGGGGTGTCGGCGGTGGGGGGCAAGGCGGAACTACTCACCGAGACGCTCCAGGCTGGACACGAGGAGGGCGCCTCGCTCGACGACACTCTCCGCAAGGTGGCAGACGCATTCCGCACCGCCGAGGAACGGGAGATCGACGGCTGGGAGGCAGCCGTGCTCGACCGAAGTCGATCCCGCCGGCTGTTCCGCCGGCTCTCGCTCGAGGACCTCGCCGCAGTGCAACCGAAGAAGTCGGCGGCCGCCGAGCCGGAATAGCCGGCACCGGCGCTGTCGATGGTCGGAGCTTCCGTTCTCCCTGGTTGACCGCACCGACTGTTACCGTCGCCGCCAGTGGAACGGCGCATCTTCGGGATAGAGAATGAGTACGGCGTCACCTGCACGCTGCGAGGTCAGCGCCGGCTCAGCCCCGACGAGGTTGCCCGGTACCTGTTCCGTCGGGTGGTCAGTTGGGGCCGGTCATCGAATGTGTTCCTGGAGAACGGGGCTCGGCTCTATCTCGACGTGGGGAGCCACCCCGAATACGCCACCCCGGAGTGCGACAGCCTCCACGACCTGGTGGCCCACGACAAGGCGGGGGAGCGGATCCTCGAGGGTCTGGTCCGGTCGGCCGAACAGCGGCTCGAAGAGGAAGGGATCCGCGGTCAGATCTACCTCTTCAAGAACAACACCGACTCCGCTGGGAACTCGTACGGGTGCCACGAGAACTTCCTGGTGAGCCGGCACTCAGACTTTCAGCGGATGGTGGACACGCTGATCCCGTTCCTGGTTAGCCGTCAGATCTTCTCGGGAGCGGGAAAGCTGCTGCAGACGGCGCGGGGGACGATGTTCTCGCTGTCGCAGCGGGCGGAGCACATATGGGAGGGCGTGTCGTCGGCCACCACTCGTAGCCGCCCGATCATCAACACCCGCGACGAGCCGCACGCCGACGCCGAGCGCTACCGCCGGTTACATGTGATCGCCGGCGACTCGAACATGTCCGAGTACGCCACATACGTCAAGGTGGGGACGGTGGCGGCGCTCCTCCAGATGCTCGAGGACGGTGTTGTCTTCCGCGACCTCACCCTGGAGAACCCGATCAGGGGGATCCGTGAGATCAGCCACGACCCGACCTGCCGGCGCAAGGTGCGATTGGCCAACGGGCGGGATCTTTCGGCGCTCGACATCCAGTGGGAGTACCTCGATCGGGCGCTCCGCTATAGCCGCTCGCCGGGGTTCCCCGCCGGTGTGCAGCGGGCGGTGGAGATGTGGGAGCACCTTCTCACCGGTCTGGAGAAGGACCCGCTCAGCCTGGACCGAGAGGTGGACTGGGTGATCAAGCACCACCTCGTCGAGCGGTACCAGGCGAAGTGGTCGGTCCCGGTGTCCCACCCCAAGCTGGCGATGCTCGACCTCTCGTATCACGACGTGATGCGCGACCGCGGCGTCTACCACCTCCTCGCCAAACGCGGCCTGGTGGACCTGGTGGTGACCGAACACGCCATCGAACGGGCGGTGAGCTCCCCTCCACAGACGACCAGGGCGCGGTTGCGGGGTGAGTTCATCAAGGCGGCCAAAGCGCAGAAGCGGGACTTCACCGTGGACTGGGTCCACCTCAAACTCAACGACCAGGCGCAGCGCACCGTGCTCTGCAAGGATCCTTTCAAGGCCGTGGACGAGCGGGTCGAGAAGCTGATAAGGAGCCTCTGAGCGAGCTCAGCGGCTCTGTCGTAGGTGGTCGGTTCTAGGTTGTAGGTCCACCACATGAACAAGGTCGTCGAGCGACTTCTGAACCTGTTGGCCTTTCTGCTCACGGTGGGCAGGCCGGTGACGATGGAGGAGATTCGTCGCACCGTCGCCGGGTACGACCGCGATGCCGACGAGGCCTTCCGCCGGATGTTCGAGCGGGACAAGGAACTGCTCCGTGCGATGGGCGTCCCACTCGAATTGCGACCCACCGATGCCTGGGAAGTCGAGCACGGCTACGTGGTACCCGCAGAGGAATACGAGTTGGAGGACCCTGGATTCACCGACGAAGAGCGGGCGGCACTTTGGCTGGCGGCTCAGGTGGTGAGACTGGGTGGACGGGCCGCCGGACCCGAGGCGCTGCTCAAGCTGGGCGGGGCTCCCGTGACCGGAGCCGGCGAGCCGCTGGCTGCCGATCTCGGGGCGGGTGTGGACGACTTGGCGGTGGCGTTCCGAGCTATTGCCGACCGCCGCATCCTGGAGTTCGAGTACCGCGGCCGTTCCCGGTCGGTCCAGCCTCTCGCCTTGATCCATCGGCGCGGGCACTGGTATCTGATGGCGGTGGAGAGGGGCCAGGAACGCGCCTACCGGGTCGACCGCGGGAGTGGCTACAAGGCGGGCGACAAGGAGCAGGCCTTCGAACGGCCCAAGGGATTTCATGCAGAGACCGCCCTCCCCGAGTTGCCTTGGGAGGCGGGGACCGATGATCCCGAGACCGCAGTCGTCCGTTTCGACCCCGACGTCGCCTGGTGGGCGGAACGCCAACTTCCCGGTGGGGTGGTGCGCCGATTCGCCGACGGTTCGCTCGAGGCGACCCTCGAGGTGGCCAACCGGGACTCCCTGGTCGGCTGGCTGATCACGTTCGGCGCTTCGGCAGAGATCGTCTCCCCGCCCTCGCTCAGGGATCGCCTCGTCGCGCTGGTCGAGGGGGGGTCGTGAGAGTTCCGTCCGGTGCCGTGCCTCAAGCACCGTGGGGAGATTCGGCAGCCCCCTACCCACTGCTCCGCAGCGGGCCCCTTCCCCCCTGCGGGGGGACGGAGAAGAATGGGCGGAGTGGACACGTCGTAATGATCCCTCCCCCCGGCGGGGGGAGTACCCGACGCCGGAGGCGTCGGGGGAGGGGGGCTGGCTCACTCCCTACGGTGCGACGGCCGCGTGTCGAGCACCATTGGGTACTTCGGGTTTCCCCCCTACCCGCTGCTTCGCAGCGGGCCCCTTCCCCCCTGCGGGGGGACAGAGGTGCTTCCGCCTTCCGTCTTCCGTCTCAGAGGGCCCATGACCTCTAAAACCGCTACACGGATGGTGCGGCTGCTTTCGATGGTGCCTTGGGTCATCGCCAATCCGGGGACGGCGGCGGAGGAGGTCGTTGGCCGTTTCGGGTACCGCGACGAGAGGGAACTGCTGGCTGACCTCAATACCGTCCTCGTGTGCGGGCTCCCCGGTTATGGGCCGGGCGATCTGATGTGGGCCTCGATCGAGGACGGCGACGTGGTGATCGACGCCGCCGACTACTTCTCCCGTCCGCTCCGACTCACTCCGATGGAGGCGCTCGGTCTGCTGGCGGCCGGGCTCGCGGTGGAGAGCACGGGTCAGGCGCCTGATGCTCTGGGGTCGGCCGTGGGCAAGCTCCAGGCGGCGCTCCTACCCGACGGTGGGGACGTCCTCGTGGTGGACGTCGAGGCGGAACCGGAGTTGCTGGCTCCGCTCCGCCAGGCGGTGAAGGAGCGGCGCGCTGTCCGGCTCGTCTACACATCGCTCGGGAAGGGCGAGACGACGAAGAGGACGGTGGAGCCGTGGACCCTCTTCGCCACCATGGGGAACTGGTACCTCACCGGCTTCTGTCGGGAGGCGGGCGCCGAGCGGCGGTTCCGGATTGACCGGATCCGGGAGCTGGAGTTGACCGATGAGGTTTTCCCGGCTCCGGAGCAGCTGCCGCCGCCCGAGGTCAGATATACCCCGGCCGAGGACGACGTGGTGGCCACCATCAAGCTCGGCCCTCAAGCGAGGTGGGTGACCGAGTACTACGAGGTCGACAACGTGTCCGATGAGACCGATGGCTGGTCTGTTGTCCGGTTCTCCGCCCCCGACGCCATGGTCGCCGCCCGGCTGTTGGTACGGCTCGGAAGCGCCGCCCAGTTGCTCGAGGGTGACGAGGTGGCGGCGGCCACCGGGGAGTTGCGCACCGCGATCCTGGACCGCTACCGGCGGTGAGCGGGCCGTTCGGGAACGGTGATCGTCCTACCATCCGATGCGATGTTCGACGTGAGCGGCACCGAGCTGATCATCATCATGCTCGTTGCGCTCGTGGTATTCGGGCCGCAGCGGCTTCCCGAACTGGCGAGGAAGGTCGGGGGATGGGCGCGTTCGGTGAGGGATGCGGCCACCGACCTGCGCCAGGGACTCGACGACGAGGTAGCCGGGCTGCGCGAGCCGATGGAAGAGGCGCGCCGCACGGTCGATGACGTCAAGCGGAGCATCACCGGCGCCGGAGGCGAAGTAACGCGGTCACTTCGCTCGATCGACGGTGGGATGAAACCGCCCTCCGGCCCCGGTCCCGGCGCAGTGTCGCCAAAGCCACCAGAGCCGGCCGAAGTCGAGCCCTCAGCCGACACCGACGAAACCGCTCCGATCCTCCCCAAGGTGCGGTGGGTGGGACCGGTGTCGGCATCCGGACCGACTCCGGATGATGCCTACGCCGATCTCGCCGCCCTGGAGGATCGTGGCGAGACCGAGGGTGAGCAGTGACCGGGCGACTGAGCAGTCACCTTGGCTGAGAGCATCGACGCCGAGGGCACGAGCAAGCACGACGAGAAGCGGCTGCCCATCCTCGAACACCTCGAGGAGCTGCGCTGGCGGATCGTGAAATGCGCCGCCGTGGTGCTGGTGGGCGCGATCGTCGCCTACCTCTACCGCAACCAGCTAATAGATCTGCTCCGCCGGCCGTACGAGATCGCCTTCCCCGACGGGTCGCCACTGGTGGTGCTCTCGCCGACCGAGCAGTTCAGCACCGCCATGAAAGTGGCGATCTACGGAGGGATCGTCCTCGCCAGCCCGGTGTTGTTCTATCAGGTGTGGGCGTTCATCAACCCGGCGCTCACCCCGAGGGAGCGCCGCTGGGCAATCCCGCTGGTGGCGGCTTTCGTCCTCCTGTTCGCCGTCGGGACCGGGTTCGCCTATTGGGTGCTGCCCAGGGGTCTCGGCTTCCTGCTGCAGATCATCCCCGATGTCGAGTCGACCCTGCAGATCGGCGAATACATGTCGTTCGTCACCAGGTTCCTCCTCGTTTTCGGCTTGGCGTTCGAGTTCCCGCTCTTTCTCTTCGCCGGGGCCGCCACCGGGCTCGTGTCGTCCGAGCAACTCGGCAGGGGCCGACGCTGGGCGGTGCTGGTGATCGTGGTGTTGGGGGCGGCGGTGACCCCGACCGGTGACCCCCTGACCTTGGCATATGCTGGCGGTCCCGCTCTACATCTTCTACGAGGCGACCATCTGGCTGGTGCGACTCCTGCTCCGGCGATGACATACGACAGCGCGGCCCGGGCGGCTGAGCCCGGTGGCCACCGGCGCCAGGCGCGGCTCGATGAGTTCTGGCGGACGCTGCCATATCAGCCCGATCGCTTCCAGCGCGAAGCCGGTGAGGGGTTGGAGGAAGGTGCCACCGTCGTGGTCACCGCACCAACCGGGTCGGGCAAGACCCTGGTGGCGGAGGCGGCGGTACACCTCGCCCTCGAGTCGGGTGAGCGAGCGTTCTACACGACGCCGATCAAGGCCCTCTCCAATCAGAAGTTCGGGGACTTCACCGTCGAATACGGGCATGACCTGGTGGGACTTCTGACCGGGGACAACTCGATCAACGGCGGCGCCCCGATCGTGGTCATGACCACCGAGGTGCTGCGCAACATGATCTACGCCGGCTCGGAGGACCTCGATCGGCTCGGCGTGGTGATCCTCGACGAGGTCCACTACCTCCAGGACCGGGCGCGCGGGCCGGTATGGGAGGAGATCATCATCCACGCCCCCCGCCACATCCAACTCGTCGGGTTGTCCGCCACCATCGCCAATGCCGCCGAGTTCGCCGCCTGGGTGGAGACGAGGCGCGGGCCGACGCGGCTGGTCGAGGAGACGTCGCGACCGGTCCCGCTGGAGAGCCTGTACATGGTCAAGGACCGCTGGTCGCAGCCATCGGTGCGCATGCACGAGACCTTTCGGGGGAGCGATGGCGGGCGGCGCCGGCCAAACCCGGCGGTTCAGCGTTTGCTCACCCAGGGCCACCGCAGGCGGTTCGGGACACCGCGCCGCACCGAGACGGTCGAGCTCCTCGCCGAGGAGGGGATGCTCCCCGCCATCTACTTCATCTTCTCCAGGGATGGGTGCGAGTCGGCGGCGCGTCAGATCGTCGCCGATGGAGTCAGGCTCACCACCCCGGACGAGAGGGACGAGATCCGGACGGTGGCGGCCGCCCGCACCTCGCACCTCGGGGACCGCGACCTCGGCGTTCTCGGTTACGACGGCTGGCTGGCACACCTCGAACACGGGGTGGCGGCGCACCACGCCGGTCTGGTACCCGCCTTCAAGGAAACGGTCGAGGACCTGTTCTCGCGGGGCCTGGTCAGGGCGGTGTTCGCTACGGAGACGCTGGCGCTTGGGATCAACATGCCGGCGAAGACCGTCGTTCTCGAATCTCTCTCCAAGTTCACCGGGGAGGGTCATGAGTTGTTGCAGCCGGGGGACTACACGCAGCTCACCGGGAGGGCGGGGAGACGAGGGATCGACCTGCGCGGGTACGGGGTCGTGCTCCACTCGCCGTACGTCCGTTTCGACCAGGTGGCCGAGATCGCCGCGGCGGGAAGCCACGAGTTGGTGTCGAGTTTTCGGCCCACATACAACATGGCGGCCAACCTTGTCTCGAACTACCCCCGGCGGCGAGCCGAGGAACTGCTCGCCGCATCTTTCGCTCAGTTCCAGCGGAAGAACCGAGCATCGACGGTTGCTGCCGGGATCGAGGGCCTCGAGTCGGAGATCGTCCGGTTGCGCGACCAGGCGGTGTGCGACCTGGGCGACATCTGGAGCTATCTCGACGAGGCCGACGCCGAGCGGGGGAGGTCGAGGCACCGCAACCGGGCGATGTTCGCCAACAGGTTGCGCGGTGGCGACGTGGTC
Source organism: uncultured Actinomycetes bacterium (assembly GCA_963758695.1). Lineage (GTDB taxonomy): Bacteria > Actinomycetota > Acidimicrobiia > Spongiisociales > DATADW01 > DATADW01. Next base: position 77,466 of record CAVWWM010000001.1, on the reverse strand, counting down.
GAGGTGCCGAGAGGGAGGCGTGCCGGCCGTTACCTGATTCTTTTCCGCCGATCTTCAGGTCGTGGCGATGAGGGTCGGCTCGTGCTGCTGGGCACATCGGGCAAGGTCACTTCGTGGACTTGGGAGGATCTGGTCGAGGGGACGAGCCGAATCGGCAGCGTCAACCTTCCCACCCCGTTTCGGCCCAAGGAGAAGGGCTACCAGCAGCGGGCGGTTCGGCTGCTCCGCAACTTCCGCCCTGAACCGACAGCGCCCAGCGAGCCTTCCCCTCGTCCGGCGGTCAACCCGGTCGCCGGATGTCCCGACTTGAACGACCATCTCCGGGCGGCACGCCGGTTGCGCCGGGTCGAACAGCGTCTCGCCCGAGCGCGTTCCGAATCGGTTCGGACCGGCGAGGACCTGGTACGCGACTTCGAGTCGATCCTCGACGTCCTCGACGGTTGGGGATACGTCGACGGGTGGCAGCTGACCCCCCAGGGGGAACAACTCCGGTTCGTCTACAACGAACTCGACCTGCTGCTCACCGAGACGTTGCGCCGAGGAGGTTTCACCGGGCTCTCGCTCGCCGAGACCGCAGCGCTGGCGTCGGCCTTCGTCTTCGAGCCGCGCATGGACGACCAGGGTGGCAAGTGGCCGACCGACGAAACCAGCCGCAGGTTCGACACCATCCTCACCCTGTGGGACGAGCTCACCGCGGCGGAGCGGCGCCACCGGCTCCCCGAGACCCGTCGCCCCGAGCCGGGATTCGCATTGCTGGCCCACCGCTGGGCGTCGGAGCACGATCTGGAGGACTTCCTCGAGGACGTCTCGGTGTCACCGGGTGACTTCGTCCGGGTATGCCGGCAGATCCTCGATCTGACCCGGCAGATCCGCGACGCCTGGCCCGACATGGAGGAGAGCGCCACCGCCCTGCTCGAGGCGATGGACCGAGGGGTGGTGGCGGCGGGCGGGCTGGCGTGACCTGGACGGTGGCGGTCAACCCAGCCTCAGGGCGTAGATCGGTCGACCCGGAGTTCGTCGAGAAGACGTTGACGGCAGCCGGACTGACCGTTGTCGTCTCCGCTCCGACTGGCCGGGAGGCAATGGCCGCGGCGATCGACGAAGGAGTGGCCCGGCGCGATGAGGGATTCATCGTTGCCGGCGGTGACGGGACGCTCGGGTTGGCCGTGGACACACTTCTCCGCCACGAGTGGGCGGAGCCACCGGTGCTCGGTGTCCTCCCCACCGGCTCTGGCGGCGATTTCATCCGTACCTTCGCCCTACCGCGATCGCTGGAGGGCGCGGCCTCACGACTGGCTCGCGGTGATACCTACACGGTGGATGCTCTCAGCATCGAGGGATCGTTTGGCACCAGGAGAGCCTTGAACGTCGTGCAGGGCGGGATCGGCGCCGCGGCGGCCCGCGCCGCCGCCCGGCTCAGCCGCTCGATGGGCGGTGCCCGCTATGCGCTGGCATTCGCCAGTCGCGTCCCCGGGTTGCGACGCATCGATGTGAAGGTGGAAGCGGGTCGCCGCAGCTATGAGGGGCCGGCCGCCGCGGTGATCTTCGCCAACGGCCAGTTCTTCGCCGGCGGATGGAACATCGCACCCAAGGCGATGCTGGTCGACGGTGAGGTCGACGTCCAGGTGATCGACGCCCGGATTCGCGATGCGGTGCGCCTGGTCCCCCGCATCGTCCGCGGGGTCCACCTTGGCGATCGCTCGGTGCGACGGTGGAGTGCACCCTGGTTCCGCCTCGAGACCGATGTCCCCTGGCCGGTCGAGGCGGACGGCGACCACCTGGGCAACACCCCCATCGAAGGCAGGGTCCTTCCCGGGGCGATCCGGTTCCTGATATGAGCCGTTGACGTCGGCTGATGGCCTGGGTCGGGTCGGCCGCGCCTTGCGTTGACGAACCCCGGGAATGCGCGGCCGATTGCATGTGTTCCCATGCTGCTACGGCGACCAGGTTTGTCCTGCGCCGTTGCCTACACTCCCGCCGCGCCGGGGGGCGCGATCGGATGAGCTAGTCGCTCTCAGGGGGCAAAGGTGTCAACACAGAACATGTCGGAACAGGAGATCGAACTCGAGGAGCCCGAAGAGCTCGACGTGCCCGACGATGTGGAAGTCGAACTCGAGGAAGTGGAGGAGGAGGCGCTCGAGGACGAGGAGATTGAAGACGTCGACGAGGCGGAAGAGGCCGAGGACGACGAGTTCGAAGAGGAGTCGGACGACGAGGAGGAAGACGAGACCGAGGCGCTCGACGAACTCGAGGCCGAAGAGCTCGAGCTCCTCGACGAGGAGGCCTCCGATACCCTGCTCGTCGACGAGGTCGCCGAGCTGCGCGCCATACGCCGTGAGGAGCTGACCATGAACGTCGAGGCGCAGGCGGTGCGTGGAGACGAGTTTGTCTGCCGGTCCTGCTTCCTGGTGAAGAGAGCCAGCCAGTTGGCCGACCGGAAGAAGATCCTCTGCGTCGATTGCGCCTGACTTCCGAGGCAGCAGGGATCGACAAATGGGGTGGAGCCGCACGGTCGTGAGGCCCGAGGACGGGATCGAGGGCGAGCCTTCCACCGTCACCGTCGTGGTCCCCACATACGACGAGCGCGACAACCTTCCACTTCTGGTTGAGGCGCTGGGCGCATTCGACGTCCAGATACTCATCGTGGACGACGCCTCGCCCGATGGGACCGGGCAAGTGGCCGACGATCTTGCCCGCACCAGACCGCAGATGTCGGTGCTCCACAGGAGATACAAGGAAGGCCTGGGACGTGCCTACGGCGACGGCTTTCGACGTGCCCTCGGCGACGGCGCCTCGGTGGTGGTAGAGATGGATGCCGACCTGTCGCACGATCCGTCCGACCTGCCGCGGTTGCTGGCGGCGTTGGAATCAGGGGCCGACGTGGTCATCGGGTCCCGCTACGTCCCAGGTGGGTCAACGCCGGAGTGGCGGTTCCTCCGGCGCTTTCTGTCCAAAGGGGGAAATGCATACGCCAGGTGCGCGCTGGGACTTCCCATCGCCGACGCCACCGGTGGATATCGCGGATTCCGCTCCGGGTCGCTGGCGCTTCTCGACCCGTCCACCTGCCGGGCTGCAGGGTACGCGTTCCAGGTCGAGATGGCCTGGCGAGCGGTGGAGCGGGGATTGGTGGTCCGAGAGATACCGATTGCCTTCCGCGACCGCCGCCACGGCCGATCCAAGATGGGTCTCGCCGTGGTCATCGAGGCGGTGTGGCTTGTAACCCGTTGGGGTGTCGAGCGGCTCGCCCGCAAGCTGCTCGGTAGGCCGGCCCAAAGCGCTTCGCCGCCGGAGGACGCTCGGCACCCAGGGCTACCCTGACCGGCTGATGGATGCCCGAAGCGTCGCCGCCGCACCGATCCCGGGTGTGGGGGCGGTGATCGTCGAGCGGGACGCTCTGCTCCTGGTCCAGCGGGGGCGTGGCCCCGGCGAGGGTCTGTGGGCTGTTCCTGGTGGCAAGGTGCTGTTCGGCGAGACACAGCGCCAAGCGGTGATCCGCGAGGTCAGGGAGGAAACAGGGCTCGAGATCGAGCCCGGAGAGGTCGTCTGGGTGGGCGATAGCCTTGGACCCGGAGACCCGCCCGCATGGCATTTCACCCTGGTCGACTTTGTCGCCCGGGTCGTGGGTGGCGACGCCACCGCCGGGGATGACGCGATGGCTGTCGAGTGGGTCCCATTGGAAGAGGTCCTCGACCGTCCGGTCACCCCGACCATGGTCGAACTGGTTGGGCTGCTGTTGAGTGACGGCGGACGGCAGACGGCAGCCAGCAGGAAGACGGACAGGTAGAGGTCTGACTGTGATTGCTCAGACGCCCTATCAAGTGGCGGAGTTGTTGATCGCTCTCATCCGCAACTCGCTGTGTCAACGATGGGACGCCGGAGTCGGGTCACGAAGCAAGATCGGTTGCCACGCTGGCTGCCGCCATCGGGGAGCCGGAGGAAGTCGTGGAAGCGGCGCCGGGGAGGCAGAGCGCAGTTTGGCGGGTACCAGGGGCCGTGGCCGGGGCGCCGCGCCTTGCCCTGATGGGTCATTTGGATGTGGTTCCGGCCAACTCCGATGGATGGTCGGTGGACCCCTTCGAAGGCGTGATCGAGGACGGGTTCGTCTGGGGCCGGGGGGCAGTGGACATGCTCAATCTGACCGCCGCCATGGCCGCAGTGTTCCGCCGCTACCGCAGCGGTGAGTTGGACCCGCTGCCAGGGGATCTCCTCTTCCTGGCGGTGGCCGACGAGGAGAACGGTGGCGGGCTCGGCGCCGACCCGCTGGTGAGGGAGCGGTGGGACCTGGTCGGTTGCGAAGCTCTGCTCACCGAGATCGCATACCCGGTTCTGCAGACACCGGGAGGGGTTGCCTACCCGGTGAACGTGGGGGAGAAGGGCCCACACTGGCGGAAACTCATAAGCCGGGGGACGCCGGGTCATGGCAGCGTGCCATACGGCCAGGACAACGCCCTGATCCCTCTCGCCCGGGCCATGGCGGGGATCGCCGCTGCCGAGATGCCGGTGGCGATCAGCGACGAATGGCGCGCCTTCGTCGAAGCGCTGGAATTGCCCGAAGCAGAGAGCGATGCCCTGCTCGATCCCGAGCGGATCGATGCCGCCATCGAAGCGCTCGAGGCCGAGTCGATCGGGATGGCCCGCTACGTCCACGCCTGCACCCATCTCACGGTGAGCCCGAATGTCTTCGGCACGGGCGGCAAGGCGAACCTCATCCCCGACCATGTGGTGGGCGAGGTAGATGCCAGGGTGCTCCCCGGTCAGGACGCCGACACAGTCGACGACCACCTTCGAAAGGCGATGGGCGCCGACTCCGACCGGATCGAGTTGCGCCCTGTGATGGACCACATCGCCAACTCGAGCCCGACGTGTGGTCTGCTGTGGGAGGCGATCGTCGAGGCGATAGGCGATCTGACGGGTTCACGGCGCGTCGTACCTGCACTCACTCCCGCTACCACCGATGCCCGGTTCTTCCGCGACCGTGGGACGACTTGCTACGGGGTTGGGTTGTTCGACGACCGGGTGTCGTTCTCCGAGTTCCTCGACATGTTCCACGGAAACAACGAGCGGGTCAGCGTCGACTCGCTCGGCCGCACCGCCGACCTGTTGAGCCGGGTGCTCGTCGGGTGGGGGAGGCGCTCCTCGGGGTGAACCTGATCGCCGACATCGATGGGGTCGTCCTCCTCGGCGAGCAACCGGTGCCCGGGGCAGGTGAGGCGCTGCGCAGCTTCGACCAGGCGGGGTGGAACGTCCTCTTCGTCACAAACAACTCGTCTCGGGCGGCGACGGATATCGCCGAACGCATCCACCGCATCGCCGGCTACCCGGCGAACCGCGACCAGGTCCTCCATTCGGGAAGGGCGGCGGCGCTCATCGCCGGCCATGGTCCCGCCTACGTGTTGGGCGGGGAAGGCATCGTCGAAGGATTGACCGAGCGCAAGGTTGAGATCACCGAAGATTGGAAGGCGGCTCGGGTGGTGGTAGTCGGACTCGACCGCGCCCTCACCTACGAGCGGCTGCGCGATGCGGTCCTCGCCGTGCGGGCCGGTGCGGCGCTCGTCGCCTCGAACGACGACGCCACGTACCCGACATCTGAGGGGCAGTGGCCGGGTGCCGGTGCGATGGTGGCGGCTGTGGAACGGGCGAGCGGTGTCAACGCCGCTGTCGCCGGCAAGCCGCACAAAGCCATGGTCGAACTGGTCATCGAGCGCCTCCGCCCCGGCCCTGTGTGGATGGTGGGGGACCGACCCGAAACCGATCTGGCCATGGCGAGGGAAGCGGGATGGCGTTCGGTCCAGGTGCTCAGCGGGGTGTCGAACGAAGCTGATCCGCTGGCCGACCTGGTGATGACCGACCTGGCCGAGCTGGCGGATCGGTTGGCGCTGGGAGATCTGTGACACGGACGCCGACCTCATCGACTGCCGGCGCCGAGATAGCCCGATCGACACGACGGGCAATCGCGGGTGCAACAACACGGTGGCCTTACCGGCATATCTCTACCTTTCCTGTCCGGGAACCCCAAGCTCGGTGGCGAGCTTTGTCGCCTCGTCGAGCTGGGCCGGCGAGAGGGTGAATCGGTGGGCTAACGCCACCATCACCTGATCGGCGGCCAATTTCGTTTGACCGTTAGCGGCGAAGATCGTCGCGGCGTGGTAGCGGATGACTGGGTCAATCGTCCCCAGCCGGAGTGCCGCCTTGGCATGGGGCAACGCTCCTTCGGGGTTCCCCGACCGGTACAGCGCCCAACCAAGAGCGTCCGAAGCATGGATGGTGGGCCGGGCACGGTGTGCATCCCGGGCGAGTCGCAAGGCGCGGCCCGGGTCGCCGTGATCGGCCTCGAAGCGGGCCATCTCCAGGTCGACGATCTGACCTTCACTCTCTTGGAGGCGTGCGATGGTCCTCACCAGGTCGAACTGGGCTGTGGCATCGCTCTCCCGTCCCAACAGGGCGTACACCTCCCCGAGCAGAGCGACCGGCTCGGGCGCCGGATACCGCTCCACGGTCGCCTCGAGGATGGTGGCCGCCGCCTCAGGGTCGTCCCCGGCCAGTGCCACCCGAGCCGAGCCGACGGCGCTGACCGTCATCTCCGGTGCGAGGCTGTCGGCGCTGGCGAAGGCTGCGGAGGCGCCATCCAGGTCTCCTGCCATGAGCAGCAACTGCCCGGAGAGGGCTGTCACCGATGCGACGTCGTGGACCGAGCCCGATCCGGCGAGACGCGCCTGTTCCATAGCCTCGATCGCTCCGTCGAGATCACCGTTGAGTTCGCGGAGGTACGAGGTTCTGGACAACGCAGCCAGCCCGGGGCGGAGATCGAGCATCTGCTGCAGGTGACGGGCGGCCGATCGGTACTTGCCAAGTTCGACCTCGGCGTCGACCACCACGGCGAGCGGATCGGCGGAGAATGGATCCGAGGCGTGTGCCGCCAGGCCGAGTCTCAGAGCCTCGGCGAAGTCGTGACGTGCCAGGGCGAGCACTCCGAGCGCCGCCATGGTCCGGGGATCACCGGGAGCAAGCACCTCGGCCTCACCGAGAACCCTTTCCGCCGCCGAGTAGAGCGTCGGGTCGCCAACCTCGGCTGCCCGTTGCAGGTAGGCAACTCCGAGGCGTTGCCTTGCTCCGGCGTCCGACGGGTCGACCGACACCTGGTCCTCGAGGACGGCGATGGTCTCCACCAGCGATGCGGCGGCCGGCGAGACGGCAGCACCTGGTTCGGCTCGGGCGGTGAGGAACCGACCGACCGCCAGACCGGCCATTAGCGCCACCAACGCCAGGGCCACGGCGTGGGCGGCGGGGGATCGTGCCCCCCGCCGCCGCGTCACCGCTGCGTCAGGCGTCGCTGTTGGTGTGATGGTGGACGTGGTCGTACCCCTGGTGAGGTGACGGCATGTAGGGGAAGCCGGTCAGGAATGGCCGGTCGTTCCCCGTGGCGCCGTCATTGAGGGCGTTGTTCGGGAACACGTTGAACGGGCTGTCGAAGCTCGCTCCGGCGCACCCGTCTGCCGGGTCACCGCTGTCGCTGTCGCAGAACACACCCGCCACCGCCTGGAGCGAGGTGTCGACGATGTCGTCCTGGAGCGTCCGTCCGTTGGGGAAGCCGCTCGGCAACGTGGTGTTGATCCGGAGCATCTCCGAAGGCTTGACGTTCTTGGGTTGGTTGATCCCCGGGATCCCGGTGAGGAATATCGTCACCAGGTCGTTGCGCGGCGCCTGCGGGACCTTGATCCCACTCGAGCCGTACAGCGCCGGGATCAGCCTTCCCAATTCCGGGTCAACTACGAAGTTGAGGAACTGCGCATCGTCCCGTGGCTCGCTTGCGTTGAAGCGATCCTTCTTACCCAGAGGGATCACGACCTCGTTGACCAGGGGCATCCCCAGCCGCGAGACCTGGACCCAGTCCCCGAGGTGGAACGGCTTGGACCCATCGCCAAAGGCGAAAACCCGGGTCTGACGACGGTAGGTCGTCGAGTAGACCCCGAGCACGGGGTCATCGTCCACCAGCCTGGAGGCTGGGATCTCCATCACGATGGAGTGGACGTTGTACCCGGTCGTGGCGTCGATCCCTGACTCGGCATCGAGTGGCAGGAGGTGGAAGTTGTTGAACGGTCGCAGACCGCCCAGGTCGAAGATCGACCCCAGGTCGACGGGGAACACCTCGTCGCGCTGACCGGCGAAGACCTTGATCCCGCCCGAGAGGCTGTAGACAGCCTGAGACGCCAGGTTCTCGTAGTTGGGGGTCGACCTGGGACCGATGTTGTTGGGCGGTGAGAAGAGCCCACTGCCCAGCTTGGTCCTCCGGCCGTTCTTGACCTCCGACACGGTGTAGGTCTGGACCATGTTCCAATCGGCGTCATCGAGGGTTTCGATGGGGCCCGTGTTGTAGAGGAACGTGTTCGGGTTCTTGATCTTGGTCGTGAACCGGAACTCGTAGGTGAAGTCGTCACGGGCGTCGCCGTCGTTGTCGATATTGATCTCGTAGAGCACGTCGTCGCCGAACTTGAAGAAGTTCGGGCCGCCGGCAGGCTCTTCGAGCGGGATCCAGTTGGCCACCACCACCAGGTTTTCGCCCTTCATCCAGGCGTACACGTCGGTGTTGTCGGCCACCGGGTCCTCGGTGATCAGCGGTGCCTCGCGGTGGCTGGAAGCGCCCAGGGGTGAAAGCAGCGCCACGAAGAGCGCAGCTGCCAACCCGAGGACCACCAGTACCACGGGCAGTCGCCGTCGTGCGAGGGACATTTTCATTCCTCCTGTGTGTGTTCGTTTCTGCGTGTCCGTGCCCTTGCGTGCTGGCGGCTCGGGCGGCTGCCGCCTTCTCCTACCCGGGTGGAGGCGGGTCCCGGGAACGTCTGCCGAGGGTCATCCGGCTTCCTCCGGGAGGACGCCGATTACTACCCACTGGTCACCCACAGGCGCCAGCACGACTCGCATCGGGGTCGGTGAATCCACCGCGACCAAGCGTCCCCACTGATCGAACTCGGGGCCGAATGCCCCGATGAACTGGGCGGCGTCGACCTGGTCTTCGAGCGGTCCTGGTTGCCCCACTTCTACAGTGCCCGCGGCCCCGCACAGCGAATCAGCCAGACCGGGGTTCCCGAGCAGCCCACCCTCGTACTCCACCGCCGAGGCGCACTCGGTCCGGTCCATCACCCAGCGGCGGGCTGCCTCTCTTGCCGCCGGCTCGGGGGGATAGCTGGGCTCGACCGTGGTCTCGGAAAGCGAGATGCGCCAACCGTTCGCCTCGGGGACGAGCCGCCAGGTGACAAGTGCCTGTCCGGGTGTCAGCCCGGAGACCTCATCGAGCGAGGCGGTGAAGGACACATCGGTGACCACCTCGCTCGATCCATCGACTTTCATCCCAGAACGGATCGAGAAGCTCTCGATCGGGGGAAGCAGGTCGGCGTGTGCCGCCTCCCATCCCGCCGCCGATTCGTGTGTCTGCCGGTCCGCCCGGCTGAGGAAGTTGAACGACTCGGCGATCTCTCCCTGCTGCTCGGCTGTGAGGAAGCCCCCCACCGCCGCCACCGCCGAGGCCGGAGCGGCAGGAGTCTCAGCGGCGGGTGGCGCTGAGGTGCCAGTAGTGGGAGATGTGGTGGGGGAGGTTCCGGTCGCCAGTTGCCTGATCGGCTCGGTGGCCGAGGGTTGATGCTGGTCGATCAGGAGGGTTGCCCCGACCCCGACCGCCAACCCGAGAATCACCACGATCGCATCGCGTCGCCGGCGTGTCGTCTGTCGCATGGACTTCGCATCCCCCTTCGGGTACCTGCTCGCCGGCGCTGGTTCGGAGCCGGTAGACCGCTGGTTTGGCGGCGATGGTGAAAGGGGCGGGCGGGCGAGCAGTCGAAGACCCGAATGGAAGATCCCCCCGGCGGGGGCGCCGCGGTGGATAATGGCGCCCATGTCCGATCAGATCGAAGCGTTGCTCGAGGAACTCGAGGGGGCCGACCCCGGTGATGCCCCGGACATATCCGATCGGCTGGTGGAAGTGCTCGGCGAGGCGCTCGACCCCGACCCGGACGGCGCCGGCTGAGCCGGGTCCGGCTCGATCAGGCTTTGGTGGCGCGCCGCCAGGCGCCTTCTCGGGCGGAGGCTCAGCGCGCCGTCACCGAGGGGCGGGTGTTGGTGGACGGTGTCACCGCCCAACGGTCGTCGAAGCTGATCGGTCCGTCCAACAGCCTCGAGGTGGACGAGCCCGCCGTCGTCTTCGTGTCGAGAGGTGGCCGCAAGCTCGACCGCGCCATCGATGATCTGAATGTCGAGGTCGCCGGGCGTCGCTGCCTCGATGCGGGCGCTTCGACCGGCGGGTTCACCGACTGTCTGCTACAGCGCGGGGCGGAGCAAGTGGTGGCACTCGATGTTGGACACGGTCAGCTTGCGCCGGCACTGGGTGCTGACCCGAGGGTGGTGGCGCTCGACGAAACCAATCTCCGCAGCGTGGACCCGGGTGGGCTCGGTGCGCCATTCGACCTCATCGTGGCCGATCTCTCATTCATCTCGCTCTGTCTGGTCGCCCAGGTGTTGGCAGCGCTGAGCGGTCCGGGCACAGACCTCTTGATCCTGGTCAAACCGCAGTTCGAGGTTGGCCGGGCTGCTTTGGACAAGCGTGGCGTTGTCCGTGGGGCTGAACACCTCGTCGAGGCGTTGCGAAAGGTGGTCGGGTGCCTTGATTCCGTCGGTCTCGGCACGGTGGCGGCAACCGAATCGTCGCTCCGTGGGGAGGCCGGCAATCGCGAGTACTTCGTACTGGCCCGTCAGGGACCGGCTTCGATCGAGGGGATCGAGTCGATGGTGGGGGAGGCGGCGCCATGAGGATCGCTCTGGTGCCCCATGTCGAGCGGAGGGACGCACTGGAGGTCGGCCGGAAGCTGACGGCCAGTGGACGGGCCCGAGGGATTGAGGTGACCGCTGATGCGGTGGCCGCCGAGGCGCTCGGCATCGATGCAAAACCCTTTGAGGATTTCGATCTCGTGGTGGCGGTCGGAGGAGACGGAACGATGCTCGCCGCGGTCCAGGTGGCGCTTCGGGAAGACGTGCCCGTGCTCGGTGTGAACCTCGGCACTGTCGGCTTCCTCGCCGACGCCGAGGTGAGCGATCTCGATTTGGTGCTCGACCGCATCGCATCGAGATCGTGGACCGTCGCCGAGCGGATGACATTGCATGCCGTCGCCGGTGGGAACGAGGCGGTCGGTGTCAACGACGTCGTGGTCGAGAAGGTGGACAGCCAGAGGCTGGTCGCATTGTCCGTCGCATTCGACGGCGAACCGTTCCTCACATACCGGGCGGACGGCCTCGTCTTCGGGACGCCGACCGGCTCCACCGCATACAACTTCTCCGCCGGTGGCCCGCTGGTCGATCCCGGGTTGGAAGCGATCGTGCTCACCCCGGTGGCGCCCTTCTCGCTCTTCACCCGGAGCGTCGTGCTCGATGCCTCGGTGGTGGTCCATTGCACCGTCGCCCAGGACCGCCATGTCAGGGTCAGCACCGACGGGGTCCCGGTTGCGGAACTCGCTCCGGGGGACGTCGTCGAGATTCGCCGCGGCGATCGGCCGGTTCGATTCGTCCAGATGAGCGGTCGCAGCTTCCCGGCAAGGGTCAAGGCCAAATTCCGCCTCGGCGGGCTGTGAAGTGCTCGACGAGCTCACGGTTCGCAACCTGGGGATCATCGCCACGGCCCGGCTCGTGCCTGGACCGGGGTTGGTGGTGGTGTCCGGGGAGACCGGCGCAGGCAAGACGCTGCTACTTGGCGCCCTACGGCTCCTCTGCGGAGAGACCGCCCGCCCCGACCTGATCGGGCCGGAAGGTGACGAGACGACTGTGGAAGCCCGGCTCTTTCCCGGTGGCGACGAAGTGACGGCAACCAGACAGGTGCTCCGTGGCGGACGGAGCCGGGCATATCTCGATGGTTCGCCGGTCCCTGCCCGCGTCCTCGCCGAACGGATCGGGACCTTGATCGAGATCGTAGGTCAGCACGATCACCAGGCGCTGAGCAGATCGACCGAGGTCCGTGCTCTCGTCGACCGGCTGCTCGACGATGATGGCCTGCGGGCGCGGGACGACTACCGCGCCGCCTGGGAGAAGGCGCAATCGCTATCGAGGGAGAGCGAGGCAATCGGTGGTGGGAGGGAGGCATTGCAGCGCGACGCGGCGTTGGCGCGGTTCCAGGCTGGCGAGATAGCTGATGCCGGGTTCACAACCGGGGAAGACGAGTATCTGGAGCGCATGCTTGGTCGGCTCCGTCATCTCGAGGAGCTGACCGAGAAGATCGCCGCCGCCCACGCCGCCGCCACGGCGGCCGGCGACACCATCGGGGAGGTCGTCACGGTGATGAGGCGAGCCTCCATCCTCGACAGTTCGCTCGAGCCACTGGCAAAGCGCGCCGAGGAGTCCCAGGCGGTGACCGGAGATCTCACCGTCGAGTTGCGCGCCGCCGCAGACGCACTAGAAGGCGACCCCACGCAACTGGCGGAATTGGAGGAGCGGCTCGCCCTGCTCAACGCGCTGCGGCGCAAGTACGGCGCCACCCTCGATCAGGTCCTCCTCTTCGGCGAGGAAGCCATGGCACGGGCGGAGAGCATCGAGCGGTCGCTCACCAGAGCGGAGGAGATCGAAGGTCAGTTGGCTGAGGCATTCACCGCCATCGACGGTCTGGGCGCACGGCTTCGAGAGAGCCGCGCCAGAGCCGGCGGCCGGCTCGCCGATGCGGCGCTGGGTCACCTCCGCCAGCTCGGTTTCAGCGATCCCTACGTCGAGGTCGAGGTCGCGCCGGCCAAACCGGGCTCCGATGGTGCGGAAGCGATCAAGTTGCTCTTCGCTTCTGATCGCCGCCTCGTCCCGGGCGACGTGGCACGGGTGGCCTCCGGTGGGGAATTGAGCCGGCTCATCCTTGCGCTCCGTCTCGCCGGTGGCGCCGGCCGCGCCCCTGTGGTCGCATTCGACGAGGTCGATGCGGGCGTCGGTGGGAAGACGGCGCTCGCCCTGGGCGCAAAGCTCGCCGAGCTGGCAGCCGACCGACAGGTCCTGTGCGTCACCCACCTACCTCAGGTGGCGGCGTTCGCCGACACCCATGCCGTGGTTCGTCGGGATGGACCGTCGGCGACGGTCGAGGTGGTCGAGGGGCATGAGCGTCTCGAGGAGCTCAGTCGGATGCTCTCCGGTCTGCCCGAGAGCGAGCGGGGCAGGGAGCACGCCGAGGAGCTTCTCGCCATCGCCACCGCCGGCTCCGTCGAGTGACCTACGATCGATCAAGCGGGGACCTCCGGATCGGTCGAATGGAGAAACGGGATGATGGGCGAGAACCTCGCCATAAAGCACGATGGCCGGGTCACTCGATTGACCCTGGACCAACCAGAGCGGCGAAACGCTCTGGGGCTGGCGACGATGCGGGAGGTGATCGAGGCGGTCAAGACGCTCCCGGCGGAGACCGAAGTGGTGGTGCTCGGCGCCGAGGGCCCGGTGTTCTCGGCGGGCCACGACATCTCCGAGATGGTCGGGGCTGACGAGGATCACCACCGGTTGCTCTTCGACGTCTGCACCGAGATGATGCTCGCCCTCCATAGAATTCCACAGCCGGTGGTGGCGCGGGTCCAGGGTCCCGCAGCCGCTGCAGGGTGTCAGCTCGTGGCCAGCTGTGATCTGGCCGTGGCAGTCGAGTCGGCCTGGTTCGCCACTCCTGGCGTGATGATCGGGTTGTTCTGCTCGACGCCGATGGTCCCGCTGACCAGAGCCGTGGGGCGCAAACGCGCCATGGAGATGCTGCTCACCGGTGACCGCGTCGACGCGGCGACGGCTGCGGAGTGGGGTTTGGTCAACAAGGCGGTACCCGACGATCGGCTCGACGCCGAGGTGGACGAGTTGGTGGAGCGCATCCTCCGTTTCAGCCCGCGAGTGGTCGGACTGGGGAAGGAGGCGTTCTACCGCCAGGTGGACGCCACCGAAGAGGACGCCTACCGGTCGATGTCGGCGGTGATGACCGGCAACGCCGGACTGGCCGACGCCCAGGAAGGGATGACCGCCTTCTTGGAGAAGCGGCCGCCCTCATGGCCGGGTTGACCCCCACGTGATGATCCGGGTGGCGACGTCACGCTCATCGGTTGGTGCCCCGGTGAGGTCCACACCGTCTGACTCGATTGGGCCATCCCAGGTGCGCGGTCCGAGGCCCGAGCGAGCCGACCAGATAGCCTGGTAGATCGAGGGTTCGCCTGGCGCTGCCCGCCCTACCCTTCCGAACACACCTGGTGAGGAGACCTGTGGCCGAGCCCGTCCATCTCACGCAGCTCACCCCGCTCTCATTCCTGGGTCGGAGCAGTGAGGTCTTCGCGGACAAGACCGCCATAGTCCATGGCGACCGCCGACTCAGCTATCGCGAGATGGCGCAATCGGCCACGCGCCTGGCACATGCCCTCAGGGCATCGGGGATCGAGCAGGGTGACCGCGTTGCTTATCTCTGCCCGAACATCCCCGAGCTCCTGGTTGCGCATTTCGGCGTGCCTCTGGCAGAGGCGGTGCTGGTGGCGATCAACACCAGGCTCTCATCGGAGGAAATCCGATACATCCTCGGTCACTCGGGCGCGAGGCTGCTCGTGGTGGACTCCGAACTCACCCCGTTGATCGAGCCGGCGATGCACGACCTGGGTGGAGTCGAGGAGATCGTGACTGTGGACGACACCGGCGGCGGGTCGTCACTCCCGGCGACCGGATTCGCCGACTTCATGGCGAGGGGCGACGACGAGCCCATGGCCTGGACCGTGGATGACGAGGACCGCACCATCTCGATCAACTACACCAGCGGCACGACCGGCCGACCCAAGGGTGTGATGTACACGCACCGGGGGGCGCATCTCAACGCCATGGCAGAGGTGATCCACTCCCGGCATTCGTCCGAGTCGGTCTACCTGTGGACCCTCCCCATGTTCCACTGCAACGGCTGGTGTACTACCTGGGGGGTAACCGCCATCGGTGGCACCCATGTGTGTCTTCGGGCGGTCGACCCGTCTGAGGTCTGGCGGCTTCTCGAAAGCGAAGGCGTCACCCATCTCAATGCAGCACCAACCGTCCTGATCTCGCTGGCCAACGCCGCTGAGGCCCGGCCCCTCGGTGCGCCGCTGGTAGTGACAACCGCGGGCGCCCCGCCCAGCCCAACCCTGATCGCCCAGATGACGGCGTTGGGCGCCGAGGTGGTCCACGTCTACGGGCTCACCGAGACCTACGGCCCCTACACCGTGTGCCAGGAGCAGCCCGGTTGGGCGCACCTCGAGCCGGCGGAGCGCGCCCGACTCATGGCGAGGCAGGGGTTGGCCATGGTCTCGGCCGACCCGATAAGGGTGGTTGACGAGGAGATGTCAGACGTCCCCCGCGACGCGTCCACCATCGGAGAGGTCGTGATGCGGGGCAACAATGTGATGAAGGGCTATTTCGACGACCCGGGTGCGACCGAGCTTGCCTTCCGCGGTGGTTGGTTCCACTCAGGGGACCTAGGCGTATGGCACCCCGACGGCTACATCGAACTGCGGGACCGAGCCAAGGACATCATCGTCTCGGGTGGGGAGAACATCTCGACCATCGAGGTCGAGCAGGCATTGGTCAGCCACCCCGCCGTCCTCGAGGTGGCAGTGGTGTCGGTGCCCGACGACTATTGGGGGGAGCGGCCCAAGGCCTTCGTCGTGCTCAAGTCGGGCGCTGAGGTGACCGAAGACGAGCTAATCGGGCACGTCCGCCAGCGGATCGCAAAGTTCAAGGCGCCGGATCAGGTCGAGTTCCTCACCACATTGCCCAAGACGTCGACGGGGAAGATCCAGAAGTTCGTTCTGCGGGACAAGGAGTGGGCTGGTCGGACCAGCAAGGTCAACTGAGCGGAGAGACATGGTTCTTTCGGACCCGGGCACCGGCACCGGCCCGAGCACATCCGGTGAGGGGCAGCCGTTGGACGTGGACCGCGTCAGGGGTTATTTCGACTTCGTCGACCGCGGACGGATCGTCACCAACAACGCAGCCACGACACAGTCGCCGCGCCAGCTCGTCGAGTTGCTTGCAGAGCTCGTGCCCGGCTACGAGAGCGTCCATCGTGGCGCATCTACGGCCTCGAGGACGATGACGGACCTCTTCGAGAGCGCATACGACACCATCGCTCAGTGGATCAACGCCCCGAGCAGGCGGAACATCGCCATCTACCGCAACACGACCGAGGCGCACAACGCCGTGATGTACTCGCTTCTCACCGAGTTCCGCGACGGCGACAACGTGGTCACCACCAGGCTGGAGCACAACTCCAACTACGTGCCTTGGTACGGGATGACCAAGGAGATCCTCGAACCGCTCGGTAGGCACGTCGAGTACCGGCTGGTCGACTTCGATCCCGTCACGGGGGAGCTGGATCTCGAACAGATGTCCCACCTGGTCGACCGGAGGACCAAGCTGGTCTGTTGCACCGGTGCCTCCAACTTCCTCGGCACCAAACCGCCGCTCGCTGATGTCCGTGCGATTACCGACGCCAGCAGATACGAGCAGCCCGATGGCCGTCTCCGCTCACTTCTCTTGGTGGATGGGGCCCAACTGGTTCCGAGCAGCCCCGTCGATGTGACCGCCCTCGATGTCGACTGGATGTCCTTCTCGTTCCACAAGATCCTGGCGCCCTTCGGAGTGGGAGTTCTCTACGGGCGGGAGGACATCATGGCCGGGTCGCGCCCCTTCCTCTACGGCGGCGACATGATCGCCGACGGTGGCGTCTGGGACGATCGCATCGAGTACGCCGACCTCCCCTGGCGTTCGGCGGCGGGGACGCCTGCCGTCCTCGAGGTGATCGTGTCGGCGCAGGCGCTTCGTCTCTTGGTGGACATCGTCAGTAGTCCGGATGCCGAGCCCTACTTCCGAACCGAGAGGCCCTTGGATCGGGCGACGATCGAAAAGGTGATGACCGCGGTGCGTGCCCACACCAGGCTGCTCACCACCCATGCCATGGCGAGGTTGTCGGAGGTGGCCGGGATCACGATCTACGGCCCACCGGCCGACCGAGACCGTTCTCCACTCGTCGCCTTCAACGTGGAAGGCTGGAGCCCATACGACCTTGCCGAAGGACTCGATCAACAAGGTGTCGAGAGCCGCGCCGGGTGCCATTGCGCCTCGCTGGCGCACCGATGGCTCGGTCTGGCGCCCCAAGCCACCTGCAGGTTGAGCTTCGCCCTCTACAACACGATGGAGGATGTCGATCATGCCGTGGATGCGCTGTGCCGGTTGGTCGACTCGGGACCGCCCCCCGCCCAACCGGATCTCGTCGCGCAGGGTTAGCCTCAGCCGCAGGATCGACTGAGGAGGGCGAGATGAGCACTGAACACCCGCCGCTGCGCGATGAGGACATCCGCAACGTGACCAGTGGCGTTCCGGCGTCCCAGAAGGACGATGCCGACGAGGCCGACGGGGTCGACGGCACCGATGCCGACGGGGTAGACGGCGTCGAAGGCACGGATGCCGACGGGGTCGACGGAGTGGATGGCACCGATGCCGATGGTGTGGACGGAGTGGACGGCACCGATGCCGATGGTGTGGATGGCGTCGATGGCACCGACAGCGACGGGGTCGACGGAACCGACAGCGACGGTGTCGATGGGACCGACCGGTAGAGCCAAGCGCTCGACACCACCGGGATGAAGCGAAGCTCGTGAGAGAGGTGTCCGACGCCGGCCTCGAGCGCTGCGTCGGCGATCCAGTCGCCTTTGCCGCCGAAGTGTGGGGAGAGCGTCCCCTCCTGTACCGGTCGCCGGGTGGCTTCGAGGACCTGCTCTCGCTCGACGACGTCGACCGGCTGATCGCGTCGACCGGTCTTCGGCTACCAGCATTCCGGCTGGTGCGCCATGGGAAGATCATCCCTCCCAGCGGCTACACCAAGACCACACGCACAGGATCTCAGACGGCCACCGGGGTGGCCGACGCCTCGGCCGTGTTCGCCCACTTCGACCAAGGGGCGACGATCGTGCTCCAGGGCATGCACCGCTACTGGTCTCCCGTGGCGATCTTCGCACGCAGCTTGGAGGAGTCGCTTGGTCACCCGGTGCAAGTCAACGCCTACATCACGCCGCCGGGGTCGCAGGGCTTCGACGCCCACAAGGACGACCACGACGTATTCGTGCTGCAAAGTCACGGCAGCAAGCGCTGGTGGGTGCACGAGCGGCATGACCTGCCACCGACCCGAGCTCCGCTGGTCGAGGTCGAGCTCGAGCCGGGGGACAGCCTCTACATCCCGAAGAACTTCCCTCATGCCGCAGCCACTCAGGCTTCGGCATCGGTCCACCTCACTGTTGGGGTTCTTTCCCTTGGGACGAGGGATGTTCTCGAGGCGGCTGTGTCGCTGCTGCAGACCGACGGCGATCTCGACGATCCGCTTCCACTGCGGTTCGCCCAGGACGGCGAGGCATTGCATGCGACGGTGGACGAGCGTCTTCACCTCATCGCCGACCTACTGGCGACGAAAGTGGACAGAGATGCGATCGGAGGGCGGTTGCAGCGGCGGTTCTTCACCACCCGCCAGCCGTCGCTCGCCGGTCAGATGCGACGCGTACTCGACCTCGACGAGATCACCGACCGATCGGTGGTGGGGGTGAGGGCGGGCGCGCTGTGCCTTCTTCAGGTCGAGGGTGACGAGTTGGCGGTGCTGCTCGGCGACCGTGAGCTTCGGATGCCGGCATGGATGGAGCCGGTCATGAGTGACGTGGTCGGACGCGACGAGATACAGGTCGATGAAATTCAGTTGGATGCGGAGAGCCGCTTGGTGCTCGTCCGCAGGCTGATCAAGGAAGGTCTCCTCGAGGTGCGCGGTTGACCGCGAGCCGGTTTCGTTGCTCGGAGGAAGCAGAGAGCCGGGACGAACCGCTTTACGCCACGGCTTCAACCGTCACGGCATGGATCGTCGTTGAGCAGCCCGGGCCCTGGGGACCCGAAGCCCTCCTTGACAGCCGGTTCCCTCTGGAGGTGGCGGTCGAGTTGGAGCGGCGCAGCGCGATCCACGAAATCCGGCCTTTGCTTATCCGGCGGGGCCGGGACAATGCCGATGAGCGAGCCATGTTCCTCGCCCACAGTGGAGGTGGCGGCAGAGAACCGGTCATGGTGCGCCTTCCCTTGACCAGCCCCGAGGATGTGCTCGAAGTCGACCTGTCGGCGCTTGCGGCTGGAGAACCCGTTGGTTTCCCCCAGCCCCGTCCCATTTACCTGGTGTGCACCCACGGGCGCCACGACATCTGTTGTGCCGACCGGGGAAGGCCGTTGTACCGGGCGTCGGCTGGTTTGCTCCCCGACCGGGTCTGGGAGACATCGCACATCGGCGGCGATCGGTTCGCCGGCAACGTGCTCGTCCTGCCCCACGGGGCGTATTTCGGACGCGTCGAACCCGAGAACGCCTCCCGCCTCATCCAGTCGTTCGAGGTTGGCCGGCTCGAACTCGACCTCTACCGCGGTCGGAGCACCATGCATCGCATCGCCCAGGCCGCCGACCATTTCGTGCGCGACCAATTCGGATGGGTCGGGATCGACGACGTGGAGGTGATCTCGACCAGGCGCCTCTCAGCGGGATCAGCCGAGGTTGCGCTGCGTGGACCGGATAGCGAGAGGTTGGGGGTCAGGGTCGAATACCGGACCTCACCCGAGCAGTCGATGCTCACCTGCCGCGCTCCCTATCCCACCCGGCCGCCGGTCTTCTCGTTCGGACCGCTCTCCTAGATCAAGCGGGGATCACCTCGACCATGGCGGTGTAGTCGGGGATCAACGCCTCGGGGTCGCGAACACCTGGTGCCAGCAACACGTTGGCCTCTGGCCAGAAGGCCTGGAGATTCCCCGGCCGGATCTTCCCGCTCCTTGCCGTTGCGGCCAGTTCGCCGTGGGCCGAGCGGACGGTGATCGGGGTGCCGTCGGTCAGTCCCAAACCCTCGAGGTCGGTGGGAGCCATCAGGACGTCATGACGCCTCATCCCGGTCAGCGGGTCACGCTCGGAGAACACCATCGTGTTGAACTGCTTGCCACGCCTCGTGGAGAGCCGGAACCTGCCCGGCTCCGGTGGAGGCGGTGGTTGGACCACGGCGAAGTGCGCCTTCCCGTCTGGAGTGGGAAACCGCCCCTCACCGAGGCGCTCTCCACCCCACTGCACGTTGTCTCCCAGTTCCGTCAGCTTCTCCACCCCTTGGTAAGTAGGCACTACCCGGGCGATCTCGGCACGGATGTCCTCACCCGAGGCGAACTCGATGAGATGGGCGCGCCCCGGATCCACCCGTCTGGCGAGGTCGAGAAAAATCTCCCATTCGGTGCGCGCCGCTCCCACCGGGGGCACCACCTGGGGGCCGAACACCACGCGCCGTTCCGTGGTGGTTTCGGTGCCGCCGTCCCGTTGCTCGTAGCGAGTGGCGGCGGGCAGCAGCACCACCTCCTCACCCGGATCGAGGAGCATCTGTGTGGTGACGACGATGTCCTGGTGGACACGCAGCGGGACCCGCTCCAGCGCCTCCCTCACCTGTTTGGGATCCGGTAGCACCTCGAGGAAATTTCCACCGCACGAGTACAGGATGTCGAGCTCGTTGCGGTGGGCGGCCTCCACCATCTCGGCTGCGCTCAGCCCCGGGGTGGCCGGCACGTCGAACCCGTAGTCGGCGGAGAGCCGGGCGGCCGAGTCGCCGTCGAGGGCAGCCCCGCCGGGGAGCGTTGTGGCGTAGGCACCCATCTCGGCACCTCCCTGGACGCCGGAATGCCCGCGGATCGGCATCAGCCCGGCACCCGGGCGACCGATGTTCCCCCGCGCCAGCGCCAGATTGGCGATGGCGCGCACGTTGTCCGACCCGAACACGTGCTGGGTCACCCCCATGGACCAGATGAGGATGGCGGACCGTGCCTGGCCATATTCGTGGGCGAAACGCTCCATCGCGGCCCTCGTCGAGCCCGAGGCCACCTCGAGGTCTTCCCATCTGAACGCCTCGAGCGCGACTCGAAGCTCGGGCCACCCCTCGGTGCGCTCCTCGATGAAGTCGAGGTCGACGGTTCCCTCCGCCAGCATCGCCTTGAGGACACCGGATACGAACCCGATGTCTCCTCCGGTATGGATCGGGAAGAACTCGTCGGTGATGCGCGTACCGAAGATTGCGCTCTCCGGGTTGGATGGGACCCAATACCGCTCCAGAGCGGGCTCGCGGAAGGGGTTGACCACCACCACCCGCAACCCTTGCTTGCGAGCCAGGTAGAGGTACTTCATCATCACCGGTTGGGCGTTGGCGGTGTGGCTGCCGAAGAGGACGACCAGGTCGGATGCGAAAAGGTCTTTGTAGGAGACGGTGGTAGCCCCAAATCCGATCGATCCCTTGAGGGCCATGGTCGAGGGGGCATGGCAAACCCTCGCGGCGTTGTCGATGTTGGGCGACCCGAGGAACCGGACGAACTTCTGTGCCACGTAGTAGGTCTCGTTCGTCAGCCCCCTCGACGTGAGGTAGAGGGCGAACCTTGCCGGATCGGTCGTTTTGAGCCGATCGGCGACCAGGTCGAGAGCCGCGCCCCAGGTGATCCGGCGGAACCCCGGTTCACCGCGTCTCCTCAACATGGGGTGGGCAAGCCGCCCCAACTCACGGAGGTCCTTCCCCGACTTCTTCCGAAGTGCGGCGACATCTCCGAGGACGGCCGGGTCGAGCGGTCCCATCGTGTTGAGCCGGAGGAGGTTGAGCCGGACGGTGCACAGGTGGACACCGTCGATCGTCCAGTCGTGGAGGCCGGCGGTGCCTAGGGCACACCCGTCGCAGACACCCTTGGTCAGGATCGCCCAGGCGCGGGGGAGCGAGTCGCGGTTCTCCCAGACGGTTCGGAAGATCTCTCCGTAATGGTTGGGCTTGACCTCCCCGACCCCGTTTGGTCGCCACCCTGCCCACAGGTCGGGACGTACCCTGCGACGCTGCGGTGATGCTCCCGCCATGGCGCCACGGTAACCCGGTCTCGCTCGCCCGGCCGCGCAGGCTGTGCGATCCTGGGAGGGGCGGTCCTGGGAGGTGCGGCCACCCGGTGCTACTCTGGCCTCCCGTGATGAGCCGCCTGCTGCGCTCCCGGGATTCAACCCCTCCTCTGCGCAAGCCAAGCCACGAGGAGGAGCGATGAGCAAGCACATTTTTGTGACCGGTGGTGTGGTCTCCAGCCTGGGGAAGGGGATCACCGCAGCATCGCTCGGCCGACTGCTAAAGGCGCGCGGTCTGCGGGTGGTCAACCAGAAACTCGACCCGTACATCAATGTCGACCCGGGCACGATGAACCCGTTCCAACACGGCGAGGTGTTCGTCACAGACGACGGCGGCGAGACCGACCTCGACCTGGGCCACTACGAGCGCTTCACCGGTGAGAACCTGCGGCGCACCTCGAACGTGACCACCGGCTCCATTTACCAGACGGTGATCCAGAAGGAGCGGCGTGGCGACTACCTGGGAGACACCGTCCAGGTGATCCCCCACGTCACCAACGAGATCAAGACCAGGATTCGCCGACTCGGCGACCCCGAAGTGGATGTGGTCATCACCGAGGTGGGAGGGACCGTCGGTGACATCGAGAGCCTCCCCTTCCTCGAGGCGATCCGTCAGCTGCGCAAGGACCTGGGCAAGGCGAACACCGTCTACATCCACGTCACGCTTGTCCCGTTCATCGGATCGTCCGAGGAGCTCAAGACCAAGCCGACGCAGCACTCCGTCGCCGAACTGCGGAGCAGGGGGATCCAGCCCGACGTGATCGTCGTCCGCTCCGACCGGCCGATCGACGAGGGCGTCCGCCGCAAGATCAGCCTCTTCTGCGATGTCGATCCCGCGCGCCGTCATCAACGCCACCGATGTCGAGGACATATACGAGGTCCCGTTGGTGCTCAACCGCGGTGGCCTCGACCGGGTCGTCTGCGACACCCTCGAGCTGTCAACCCCCGACCCGGACCTGGACGGCTGGGAGAGGATGGTCCACCGCTCGGCCGTTGCCGGCGACACCGTCACTATCGGCGTGGTGGGCAAATACGTGGATCTCCCCGACGCCTACCTCTCCGTGGTCGAGGCCTTGCGGCACGGCGCGACCGCCAACGACGTCAGGCTCGACCTCCGCTGGGTGCCCTCGGACGACACCGTCGGACTGCTCGCCATGACCAACCTCGACGACCTCGACGGGATCCTCGTCCCCGGTGGTTTCGGAGTTCGGGGGATAGAAGGCAAGGTGCAGGCGGTCCGGTTTGCCCGTGAGCAGGGCATCCCCTTCCTCGGGTTGTGCCTCGGGCTCCAGTGCGCCGTCATCGAGTTCGCCCGGTCACAGCTCCACATGCCTGACGCCAACAGCTCCGAGTTCGATCCCACCACCGCCCACCCGGTGATCGATCTCATGGAGAGCCAGCAATCTGTCGACGAGATGGGCGGGACGATGCGGCTCGGGCTGTACCCGGCGGCGCTCGAGGAGGGATCGCTCGCCCGCAGGCTTTATGGCAAGGAGTTGATCTACGAGCGCCACCGCCACCGGTTCGAGGTCAACAACCGCTATCGCGCCGACCTCGAGCAGGCCGGCATGCGGTTGTCTGGTCTGGCGCCCGATGACTCCCTGGTAGAGATCATCGAACTGCCCGGGCACCCGTTCTTCATCGCCAGCCAGTTCCACCCCGAGTTCAAGTCGCGACCCAACCAGGCCCACCCGCTTTTTGCCGGGTTCATCGCCGCCGCGCTGGAGAAGCAGCGTGCCGATGCGGAGCTTGCGCCGGTCGAGGCTCCTCTCGTCGAGTTGGGTTGAGAGCCTCCCCTCTGTGATTGAGTCTGATCCCGAGTTCAGGATGCTCGGGGAACGGATCATGGGCAGCGGGATCTTTCTCGAGTTGAGCAAGCACCATCTGCTGGCGCCGGATGGACGCTCGATGGAGCGCGACGTGATCCGACACCCCGGCGCGGTAGCGGTGGTGCCGGTCCTCCGAGATGACGTCGTCCTCATCCGCCAGCACCGCACTGCGGTGCGTAGGTTCTTGTTGGAGATCCCCGCCGGGAAACTCGACATCCGCGGCGAGGACCCCGCAGAGGCGGCGCGGCGGGAGTGCGTCGAGGAGGTGGGTTTGCAGCCGGTGGAGCTGGAGCCGTTGTGCGAGTTCTTCACCGCGCCCGGCTTCACCGACGAGCGGATCGCACTCTTTCTCGCCGAGGAGCCGGTCCCGGTCGAGGCGTCGCCAATCGGCGCCGAAGAAGAAGTGAGCGAGATCGTCCGGTTGCCGATCGCCAGGGCTGTCGAGATGATCTGGGAAGGTGAGATCGTGGACGCCAAGACGCAGATCGGTCTGCTGATGATCGGTAGCCGACGGTGATCGTCGGCGTCCCCACGGAGATAAAGGCATCCGAGGGCAGGGTGGCAATCACCCCCACGGGTGTGCGCGAGCTCGTCAGCCATGGGCACCGGGTTCTGGTCCAGTCCCAGGCGGGTGATGGCTCCACCATCCACGACGCCGAGTACATCGCCCAGGGCGCCGAGATCGTCGCTACCGCAGAGGATGTGTTCGAGGGGGCCGACCTCATCCTCAAGGTCAAGGAACCTCAGCCGGTCGAGGTGGAGCGCTTTCGGCCAGGTCAGATCGTCTTCACCTATCTGCACCTCGCCGCCTATCCCAACCTGGCGAAAGGGCTGGCGGAGAGTGGTGTGGTCGGGATCGCCTACGAGACCGTCCAACTCGCCGATCGCTCGCTGCCGCTGCTGGCCCCCATGTCCGAGATTGCAGGGCGGATGGGGACTCAGGCCGGTGCCTACTTCCTGGAGCGGGCTCAGGGCGGGCGGGGAATCCTTCTCGGCGGTGTCCCGGGCGTGGCGCCGGGAAAGGTGGTTGTGATCGGAGCCGGGATCGCAGGGACCAATGCCGCAGTGATCGCCGTGGGGATGCAGGCCGAGGTGGTGGCGCTCGACCGCGACCTGTCGCGGCTCAGGGCGATCGATTCCCTCTATCACGGCCGGATCGTGACCCTTGCCTCGAACCAGCTCACCTTGGAGGAGCAGGTGGAAGACGCCGACCTGGTCATCGGGTCGGTTTTGGTGCCCGGAGCCTCCGCGCCCCGTTTGGTGACCGAGCAGATGGTGGCCGGGATGAAGCGGGGGGCCGTGCTGGTGGACATCGCCATCGACCAGGGGGGCTGCTTCGAGACGAGCCGGGAGACGACCCACGAGGATCCCGTCTATTCGGTGCACGATGTCGTCCACTATGCGGTGGGCAACATCCCGGGCGCCGTGCCGCACACCTCTACCTACGCGCTGACCAACGCCACCATCCCCTATCTCCTGGCGCTTGCCGACCACGGGGTCCACGAGGCGTTCCGCCGCCACCCCGAGTTGGTCCCCGGGCTCAACGTCGCCAATGGCTCGTTCGCCAACCGTGCCGTGGCCGAGAGCCTCGGTGCCACCTGGGTGGCGCCCGAGGTGGCGCTGGCGGGCGTCGCCCCGGTGTGAGCGCCCGCGGAGCGCCCACCAACGATCTCACCGCGGCCATCACCGAGTACCTGGGGCATCTCTCCGCCGAGAGAGGACTCTCCGGGAACACGGTCGCCGCCTACCGGCGCGATCTGACCGACTACCTGGAGCACCTCGACGGTGCTGAACCGAGCCGCGATCTGGTCGACTCGTTCGTCAAACGGCTGTCAACCGCCGGTCTCGCCCCATCGACTGTGGCGCGGAAAGCGGCCGCGGTGCGAGGGCTGCACCGCTTCCTGGTGGCGGAAGGCATGACATCGGAGGATCCGACCGTGCTTCTCGACCGCCCCGCCCGCCGAGTGTCTTTGCCCAAGGCGCTGTCGGTCGACGAGGCCATCCGACTGGTGGAGGCGCCCGACACGACGACCTCGCTCGGCCGCAGGGACAGAGCGCTGCTCGAGTTCCTTTACGCAACGGGGGCCCGGGTGGCCGAGGCGGTCGGTTTGGACCTGGTGGACCTCGAGTTGGAGGAGCGCAACGCCCTGGTCACCGGGAAGGGGTCGAAGCAGCGGCTTGTTCCGCTCGGGACCGCTGCGGTGGAAGCCATCAGCTTGTACCTGCCCGACCGATTGAGCCTGCGGCGACCTGGACAGGACCCGGGCGCCCTCTTCCTCAACTTCCGCGGTGGGCGACTTACCCGACAAGGCGTCTTCGCCGTGGTGCGCCACTCCGCCACCCGAGCCGGACTCGACGCCGCCAAGGTGTCGCCGCATGTTCTCAGACATTCGATGGCGACCCACATGGTCGAGGCGGGGGCCGATCTGAGGACCGTCCAGGAGCTGCTCGGTCACGCTAACATCAGCACAACGCAGGTTTACACCAAGGTGTCCGCCGGGCATCTGTACGAGGTGTACGTCTCCTCTCACCCCCGAGCCAGATGACCACGTCCTCATACGATCTCGATACCGCTCGTCACACTCTCGACGAGGAGCGCGCCCGTCTGGTGCACCAGCTCAGCGAGCTGGGCGCCACCGAGACAGGTGACCTTCGCTCCGACCTCGAGTTTGGCGACGGGTTCGCCGACGCCGGCGCCGCCACCGCAGAGCGGACCGAGTTGCTCGGCGTGGTCGAGTCGCTCAAGAGCCAGGTCGAGGTGATCGATCGGGCGCTCCAGAAGATCACCGATGGCAGCTACGGAGTCTGTGACCGCTGCGGGGGCGAGATCGGTGACGCCCGCCTAGAGGCTCGGCCCTCCTCGGTGCTCTGCTTGGAGTGCAAGGCGCGCCAGGGCTGATTCGGCCCTCGGTTCCGGGTTCGAAGATCGACACGGACCGCGATCCCTGGAGCCACCTGGTCCGACGGTTCTTCGACGTGGCGTCATCGGAGCCGCTCGATACGGACGAGTCGGCATTCGTCGAAGGGGCGCTCCACGGACCAGAGAAGGCGCTCTTCCGTGATCAGCCTCCTGCCGACCAGCGTCACGCCTACCGGGCTGCCCGGTTCGCCGAGCAGCGCTCCCCCCAGCGGCCGGATCTGGTCAGGGCGGCGCTGCTCCACGACGTCGGCAAACGTCATGCCCGGCTGGGCATCCTCGGGCGGGTGCTCGCATCTCTGCTCCGCCAGCTCCGGTTGGAGGGGTACGGCCGAGTCGCCGTGTACCTCGACCATCCGGCAATCGGCGCCGCCGAGCTCGAGGAGACGGGAGCCGAGCCGCTGGTGGTCGAGTTCGCCTTCCATCACCACGGCAAACGCCCAAGGACGATCCACCCAGACGACTGGGCGGTGCTGTTCGCCGCCGACCACGAAACGGGGAGTCTTCTCGACGGGTGAGGAGCCGATGCTTTCGATCGTTGACCTCCGCCCGCCGCCCGGTCACCATGCGGTCCTGCCAATGAGCTGCCCAGCGTGACCCGCCCAAAAATGACGTATACAAAAATGACCGGCGCCGCATGACTTACACGGTGCACACATCGGTCTTCGAGGGCCCGCTAGATCTTCTGCTCCAACTCGTCAACCGACACCAGATCGATGTCACCACCATGCGGCTGTCCGATCTGGTTGGCGAGTACCTGCTCCATCTCGAGCAGATGCGGCGACTCGACCTCGACGTGACCAGCGAGTTCGTCCTCGTTGCCGCCACCCTCATCGAACTGAAGGCGCGACGGCTCCTTCCTGGTCCCGATGAGGTGGATCTCGACGACGAATTGGCTCTGCTCGAGGAGCGCGACCAGTTGCTCGCCCGCTTGCTGGCGTGTGTCACCTTCAAGGATGTCGCCGCGGTGCTGGCGAGCCGGCTCGACGATGGGTCGCGCTGGCATGCCCGGGTCCCCGCACTCGGCGATCTCCCCCCGCCACCACCGCTCGAGGTCAGGATTCCGGTCGACGTCGCAGGGCTGGCCGCGATCGCAGCCTCGGTCATGGCCGAGAGGGACGACCAGCCGTCGGTCGACCACCTCGATCTCGAGCTCCCCTCGGTGGCCGACGCCATCGACGACCTACGGAACCGGTTGCAGAGGTTCGCCGAGTCCGGGTTCGAGGAGCTGGTCGCCCACTGCACCCGACCTGTCGAGATCGTCGCCTACTTCCTTGCGATGCTCGAGTTGGCGAGGTGGGGACTGGTCGAGCTCGAGCAACCCGACCTACTGGCCGGGATCCATTTGCGCGCCGTGGCGGTGGGGCAGTGAATCGGCTCATGGGCGAGGAGACGCTCGACACCGCGGCGCAGGTGGAGGCGATCCTGTTCGTTGCTGAAGAGCCGCTGACGGTGGAGGAATTGGCCGAGGTTCTCGAGGTGCCCCGACAGACGATCGAGGTGGAGCTCGAGCGGGTCGCCCAGAAGCTCGAAGGTCATGGCATCGAGCTGCGACGGGTGGGCCGGGGGTGGCGGATCTACACCAGACCAGGGGCAGCTCCCCATCTGGAACGCTTCTCGCGCCTCTGCCGCCCGGTTGTCGCCGGCGGCGCTCGAGGTGCTGGCAGTGGTCGCATACCGCCAGCCGGTGACCCGCGCCCAGATCACCCACATCCGGGGAGTGGACTCCGAGTCGGCGCTTCGGACCTTGGAACGTCACGGGCTCATCGAGGAGGCGGGACGTCTGCCTCTTCCAGGGAGTCCAGCGGTGTACCGAACCACTCCCACGTTCCTAGAGAAGCTCGGCATGCGTTCGCTCGACGATCTTCCCCCCTTGGCGGACCACGTCCCCCCGGCCGACGTGGTCGATCGGCTCGAGGAGACTTTCCGCTCCGAGGTGTGATGGTGCCCGACGGGCCAGAGCCGCCGGCTCAAGAAAATCCCCGAGCCGCCTCGGCTCCAAAAGGTAATTGCCGCCTCGGGCATCGCCTCGCGCCGCGCCGCAGAAGAGTGGATCCGGGAGGGGCGTGTCGATGTCGACGGCCGGACCGCCCGTCTTGGCGACCGCGCCGACCCGGAGACGGCTGCAGTGACCGTGGATGGTGTGCCCCTCCCGGTCAGACCCGGGCTCGTCACCTATTTGCTCAACAAGCCTTCTGGCGTGGTCAGCACCAGCGCCGACCCCCAGGGCCGCCCGACCGTGGTCGCCATCGTCCCCTCCGACCCCAAGGTGTTCCCGGTGGGAAGGCTCGACGCCGACACGGAGGGACTGCTGCTGCTCACCAACGACGGTGAGTTGGCCAACCTCGTCACCCATCCCCGGTACGGGATCACCAAGACCTACAACCTGATGGTGGATGGTCGCCCTGACACAGCGACCCTCCAGCGGCTGGAGCAGGGTGTCGAACTGGATGACGGTCCGGCGGCTGCGGTCTCGGCCCGGCTCCTCGGCTCGAGCGGTGGTCGATCACATCTCGAGCTGACCATGGGGGAGGGGCGCAACGCGAGGTCCGCCGCATGCTCGAGGCGGTTGGGCACAGGGTGCTCTCCCTGTTTCGCACCGCCGTCGGGCCGATCACCGACCCCGGGCTGCGCCGCGGCGAGTGGCGGACGCTCACCCCGGGCGAGGTCCGTCTCCTCTACGAAGCTGCCCATCGACCAGGTCTGCTACACCCACAGGCACCGTGACCATCTCTTTCCCGGCGCAACTGGAGATCGAACCGCTCCAGGTCGCCCTCGACGTCACGGTCCGCCCACCCGGGTCGAAGAGCATCACCAACAGGGCGTTGTTGGTGGCGGGCCTGGCCGCGGGCACATCGCGGCTCTCAGGCCCGCTGAGAAGCGACGACACCGACGCCATGCGCCGCTGTCTCCTGACCCTCGGTGTGGAAATCTTCGACACCGAGGACCCGTGGCGGGTGGAGGGGGTGGATGGCCGGCTCGTCGGATCGGCGTCCACACTCGATGCCGCCGCTTCGGGGACGACGGCGAGGTTCGTCACCGCCGCGGCGACACTCGCCGACGGGCCCTCGACCATCGATGGCACGCCCCGGATGAGGGAGCGACCCATCGGCGATCTCGCGGCTGCTCTTCGGGCGATGGGCGGCGAGATCGAGACACCGCTGAACGAGGGCTATCCCCCGGTCTGGGTCGGTGGCGGCGGAGTGGAGGGCGGCGAGGTGACCATCGACGCCCGGCGGTCCTCGCAGTTCGCCTCGGCGGTCCTCATGGTCGCCCCGTATTCGCGGAGAGGGTTGACCCTCGGCTTCGTCGACGATGTGATCGTCTCCAAGCCGTATCTCGGCACCACTCTCGAGGTGATGACCAGCTTCGGCGCCACGGCTCGCTGGGCGGGGGAGGCGAGGGTGCGGGTCGAGCCGGGGGGATATCGGGGCACCGAGTACTCCATCGAGGCAGACGCCTCGGCGGCCGCCTACCCCTTCGCCGCTGCGGCGATCACCGGGGGCGTGGTGCGGGTAGAGGGGATACCCCCGGGTTCGAGCCAGGCAGACCTCGGGCTGCTCGGTGTGCTCGAGGCCATGGGGTGCGAGGTCGTCTTCGCCGACGCCGAGATCGAGGTCCGCGGGCCGGCCCCTGGAAAGTTGCGCGGTGTGGACGTGGACATGACGGAGATGCCGGACGCAGTGTTGGCCCTCGCCGTCGTCGCCGCCTTCGCCGACCGGCCGAGCACGATCCGGGGCGCGGGGACACTCCGGATCAAGGAGACCGATCGGCTGGCGGCGCTCGAGGCCGAGTTGCAACGGATCGGCGCCGGGGCCTCGGCGGGACCCGACACGCTCACGGTCGAGCCGGCACCGCTCCACGGTGCGCTGGTCCGCACCTACGACGACCACAGGATGGCGATGGCATTCGCCATCGCCGGGCTGGCGGTCCCAGGCGTGGTGATCGACGACCCGGGGTGTGTCACCAAGACATGGCCGGGCTTCTTCACTGAGATCGCTAGATGGAAGAGTTGATCGTCGCCATCGACGGGCCGGGCGGTTCGGGAAAGTCGACTGTGAGCCGAGAGACAGGCCGCCGGCTCGGGCTGCCCCACCTAGACACCGGCGCCTTCTACCGGGCGGCGACCTTGGTGGCCTTGAGGCACGAGATCGAGCTTGGGGACGGCCCCGGCCTGGCGGCAGCGCTCTCACCGACCGACATCGAGTTCGACGACGGCCGGACGCTGCTCGGCGGTGACGATGTGAGTGAGGAGATAAGAGGTGAGTGGGTCACCGCTGCGGTGAGCCGAGTGTCGGCCAATCCAGAGGTACGGCGGATCATGGTGGATCGGCAGCGGCGCTGGGTGGCCGACCACAGCGGCGCGGCTGTGGTCGAGGGGCGGGACATCGGCACCGTCGTCTTCCCCGACGCCTCGGTCAAGGTGTTCCTCACCGCCCGGCCCGAAGTCCGGGCAAGTCGCCGTTCCGCCGAAGGATCGGTCGCCGGTGAGCAGTCATCGGTGGCGGTCGAGTTGGCGCGGCGCGACCAGTTCGACTCGACCCGGGAGATATCCCCCCTGCGCCCCGCAGCCGGTGCCGTCGAGATCGACACGAGTGACATGGACGTCAATCAGGTGGTCGAGCGGATCGTCGATATGGTCCGGTTGGCCGCTCCCCGGGACTCGACTCGAGGCTGACGGTGACAGTGGTTCGGCTCCGGGGTTTGGCTCCGGCTTGGCCGCTTCCAACGAACCGCCCGGCGGTAACATCGCGGCCATGCCCGGCCGTTCTCTCCTCGATCCGGGGCGGAGGGGTCTGGTGGTCCTCGGCGCCGTCTTCGTGGGTTTGATCCTTGGTGTGCTGGGGTTGGGGGCGTTGATCCTCGCCCCTCCGCCGCCGGCGCCGGTAGCGGCACCGGGCCACGAGCAATCGTCACCGACAACCGCGGTCTCCGCCGTATCTGCCACCACCGCTCACGTCATGACCGAGACGACAGCAGACGTCTTTGTCCTGGGCGAGAAACCGGGTGCGGTGCTCACCGCCCACGGCGGCGTGGAGGGGGAGTTCGTGCTCCACACCGTCGAGATGATGGATGCCCCCGACGGTGGGGGTCTATCGGTGGAGTTCCGCTCCGGTGACGACCGGTTGCTGATGACGGTTCGGAACTGGGCGGGCCGCGAGGAGGAGCCTGAGTTCGAGCGTCCCGCCGAAGCGACGTTCGTGCTCGGTCGTTCGACGTTCGTCGCAAACGAGGGCGAGTGCACCGTGAACGCACGGGAGACCGAGATCAACGAGATCGAGCCCACCATCATGGCGGTAGACGGGGTATCCCGGACGGTGGTCGCTCTGGCGACGCTCGAAGGTGGTATCGACTGCGAACCGATCGATGCGGTACGCGACCCGGTCGATCCAGTTTCGATAGATGGCCGGTTCGCGGCTTACCTCGCCGTGTGGGAGGAGTAGGGAAAGGGTATTGGGTTCTGAGTACTGGGTTCTGGGTAACCAAACCCAAGTTGATTAGCTGCTACCCACAACGTCCAATGCCTCGGTTGCACCCCAAGTTCGGTCCTTTTCCAACAGGCCGTGCTCACCGGGGCGGCGGGCGGTGTACCCGGCTTCTACAAGGGCCTGAACCGTCGAAATCATCGATCGCAGCGCAGGTGGGAGAGGGAAGTATTCGTCCTCTCCGGTGACGTGGAGCAACTCCACTCCGCGGCTGGGGCCGAGGCGCTCCACCACCTCCGCCACCAGATGGTCGGGGGCGGATGCACCGGCGGTGACACCTACGGTGCCAACCCCCTCCAGCCAGGATTCCTCGATCTGCCCAGCATTGTCGATGCGATGGGCAGCGACACCCTGCTCGTCCGCCACCCTGACCAGCGCCAGGGTGTTGGACGACGTCGCCGAGCCCACCACCAGGATCAGGTCGCACTGCTGGGCTAGCTCGAGGACCGCGTCCTGGCGGTTGGTTGTGGCGTAACAGAGATCGCTGCGTCGGGCCGTCCAGAGTTCCGGGAACTGCTCCGAGGCGTGGTCCATCACCGAGCGCCACTCGTGGACACCAAGAGTCGTCTGCGCCAGCAGAGCCACTCGTGACGGGTCGCCCGGATCGAACGACCCGAGCCCGACGCTCCGGATCGACCAAGGTCATGGCTTGGGGCGCCTCCGCCATGGTCCCCATCGCCTCGTCGTGACCCTCGTGGCCGATGTAGATGATCTCGTATCCCTGATCGGCCATCCGCCGCACCTCGTGGTGCACCTTGGTGACCAGAGGGCACACCGCATCGACCACGACCCCGGCCCTGTCCTTGGCCCCGGACACCACCTGCGGCGCAGACCCGTGGGCCGAGAGCATCACCGGCGCCCCTTTGGGAACCTCGCTGATGTCGTCGACGAAGACGACGCCGGCCCGCTCGAAGGCCTCCACCACCCACTGGTTGTGGACGATCTGGTGGTAGCAGTAGACGGGCGGTTCGAAGACCCGAACCATCCAGGTGAGGGCCTTGATCGCCATCTCGACACCGGCACAGAACCCGCGCGGCTCGGCTAGCAGTACACGGTCAACCATTCACCAGAATGCTAGGAACAACGGCGCCCAACCCGTTTTGGCGTCACACCGTGTCCTATGACCGCGTTTTCTGACGCCAAAACCGGTTCGTGCAAAACGGGTTCGTGCAGGCAACGCCGGCTGTGTTGACTATGGCTCTCATGAGCTCTGTGCCCGTCGTAGCTGTGGTCGGTCGGCCCAACGTGGGGAAATCGACGCTGGTCAACCGGATCATCGGGTCGCGCTCCGCCGTGACCGAGGAGATGCCGGGTGTGACCCGCGACCGCCGCGAGTTCGCCGCCGAGTGGGCGGGTCACGGTTTTCTCCTTGTCGACACCGGCGGGTGGGAGGTCGACCCGACCGAGGACCTGGTGGTGGCGATCGGACAACAGGCGGAGGCTGCGGTCAGGGCGGCCGACGCAGTTCTCTTCGTGGTCGATGCCACCACCGGGATCTCGCCCGACGATGCCGGGGTTGCCCGCCTCCTCCAGAACGCCGGCACACCAGTGCTTCTCGTGGCCAACAAGGTGGATGACGCCGTAAGGGAGGCCGACGTCCACCACCTCTGGAGCCTCGGCGTCGGTCAGCCGTATCCGGTGAGCGCCCTCCACGGGCGCGGGTCGGGCGAGCTGCTCGACGCCCTCGTAGCCGTACTCCCCGAGGGGCCGGCGGCGCTGGAGAAGGACGGCACGCCTTCGCTGGCGATCGTGGGGCGACCCAACGTCGGAAAGTCGACGCTTCTCAACCGCTTGGCCGGCACCGAGCGCGTCCTGGTGTCGCCCCGGCCGGGGACGACCCGCGATCCGATCGATGCCGTAGTCGATTTGGACGGCGTCCCATACCGGGTCGTGGACACGGCGGGGATCCGGCGCCAGGCGCGGATCGCTGAGAGCGCCGATCACTATGCGGTGCTGCGGGCACGCAAGGCATTGGCAGAGTCCGACGTGGCGGTTCTGCTGGTAGATGCCGTCGAAGGAGTGACCTCCCAGGATCAAAGAGTGGCCGAGGAGGTGGTCGAGGCGGGCGCCGGGTTGGTCGTGCTGCTCAACAAGTGGGACGCAGCCGACCCGGAGGAGCGCCAGATGACCGAGAGAGGGGTGGGGGAGCGTCTCGGGTTCGTCGCATGGGCACCGCTGTTGCGCGGTTCGGCGCGAACCGGAGCCCGGCTCCAGCGTCTTCCCGCCGCGGTGGAGACTGCCCGACTCAACCGGGAGACCAGGGTGCCGACCGGACCGCTGAATCGGCTGGTCCGCTCGTGGCAGGAGGAGCACCCGCCACCGATCAGGCAGGGGAGGAGAGCGAAGATCCTCTATGCGACGCAGGCTGGGGTGCGTCCCCCAACCGTGCTGCTCTTCGTTTCCGGAGGCGAGCTGTCCACCGACTACATCCGCTTCCTGGAGAACCGGCTGCGCAGGGAGATCGATCTGACCGGCACACCGGTGAGAGTGGTGGGCCGGAGGCGGGTGGGGAGCGCCAGACGGGATGACGGCCGCTATGGGGCCTAGCAGCCCGCTCGAGCCCGACCGGCAACCCCCCGAAGACGATGGCAGGCTCCCATGGCACCTCTGGTTGCTCATCGTGGCTGCTGTCGTCTATCTGGGATGGCGTCTGATTCAAGGCATTCAGGCGCTGATCCAGTGGCTGGCGGGGTGAGGCCTGTCGCCACGTGTCTACGATTACCGCGGCGGGCCGTGGCGCAGCTTGGTAGCGCACCAGTCTGGGGGACTGGGGGTCGCCGGTTCAAATCCGGCCGGCCCGACAAACAACCCCTCTTCGCGTTGCACAAGCGACGCCCCCTCCGGTAATGTCGGTGACACTCGCCTGGGTGGCGCGGACCACCCGGGTTTGGAGAGTGAATGGGAAGTGGGACCGATTGGAGGACTCGACTGATGAGCACGCGTGAAAAGCTCGCGTCCTGGCGCTGGTTAGCGCTGGTCGCGGTGTTTGCGCTGGTAGCTGCCGCCTGCCAAGGGGGCACTACCGATACAACCACCGACGCCGGCACCGCCACGACGGCTGCGGGCACAACTGACACCACCGCTGCGGGTGGGACTGACACCACTGCCGGGGCCACGGCTACCACCGCGGCAGGCGGCACAGACACGACCGCAGCAGCGGCGGCTGAGGGCTTCTCCTACACGATGGGGATCTTCGCCGACGTAACTACTGACAACTACTGGACGCTGCTCGACACCGGCGGCGCCACCGTGTGGAACTCCTACCTGCTCGACGACACCCATGTCGGGCTGTTCGGACTCGCCGCTCCTGGCTTCGAGGTCATCCCCGACCTGGCAGCCGTCGACGAGGTCCCTGCGGTGACACAAGACGGTGACGCCTGGGTGGCCGAGATCCCGATGAAGGAAGACGCCACATGGAGCGACGGTGAGCCCATCACCGCCGAGGACTACGTCTTCACCTGGACCACGGCCCGCGACTTCAACCTCGGCGCCAACTGGATCGAGTATGTCCGGGCGGCTTCCGAGGATGACCCCGAGACCGAGGTGGACGAATCCGCTCAGGTCGGGGTGACCGGAGTCGAGGCGGTGGACGACTACACCGTCAGGATCACCTGGAACCAGCAGCCTGGCGTCTCGGTGTGGGGTCTGGGCAACGGCCCGCACAACATGCCGATCATGGCGCAGCACTTCTGGGCAGGACGTGGTGGACGAAGCCGCGGCTAGCGAGGATCCGCTGGCGACGCTCGAGGCAGCCTCGGGCGCCGGCGACCCGGCCTCCGGCCCGATCGTCTACGACACCCGTCAGGAAGGCGCCTTCGCCCGCAACGTGGCCAACGAGACCTACTTCGGCGCGGGGCAGGAGGTCACCAGCGGTGAGACCACCTACACCGATGGCCCGTACCTCTCCGACTCCACGCTGCAGTTCTACGGCTCACAGGACGCCGCAGTGCTGGCACTCGCCGACGGTGAGGTCGACTACCTCCTCAACCCGCTCGGGATGCAGCGTGGTCTCCAGGAGCAGGTCGAGGGCAATCAGGACCTGAGCGCCGTCATCAACCCGACGAACGGCTATCGGTACCTCGCCTTCAACCTGACCCGGGCGCCGATGAGCGACCAGGCGTTCCGCGACGCGCTGGCCGTCATGATCGACAAGGAGTACGCGGCGAACAGCGTGCTCCAGGGCGTGGCCTTCCCGCTGTACGTGCAGGTTCCCGAGGGGAACACCAAGTGGTACAACGAGGAAGTAGCCAGCGAGATCGCCTCGCAGTACGAGGGCAAGACCCCGGACGTCCGTCTCAATGAGGCGGTCCAGATCCTCAAGGACGCTGGATACACCTGGGACACCGAGCCTTCGGTCGACTCCGAGACCCTCGCGCATCACCCCCGGCTCTGGGACATGAAGAACCCGAACGGGAACGAGGATCCGTCCGCTGGAGTTGATCTCTCCGACGCCGTCGTACGACCCGCTACGGGCGAACTACGGCAACTACATCTAGAGCGTCGCCACCCAGCTGGGTATCCCGATTGACAACCAGCCGACGGAGTTCAACACGATCATCGAGCGGGTCTACGTGCCCAACGATGAGGGTGAGCTCACCGTTCGACATGTTCATCCTGGGGTGGAGCCTCGGGAACCCGGCCCTGCCGACGTTCCACGAGTCGTTCTTCTCCAGCCGGAACCTGACGGTTGTCAACGACGGGAACAACAACACCGGGTTCGACGACCCCGACTTCGAGGTCCTGGTCGATCAGCCTCAACGCTGCTCAGACCGAGGAAGAGGCGTACGACATCATCTGGGAGATGGAGAGAATCCTCGCCGAGAAGAAGCCTACATCGTGCTCTTCGACACCGGGATCCTGGAGTTCTACAACAACCGGGTGCTGTACCCGTTCACGGACACACTGAGCGGTCTGCAGTTCCTCAACGGACTGCAGGGCACGGTTCAGACCGCCTCTCAGTAAGACAACGGAGTGGCTTTGGGGGGCGGGTCAACCGCCCCCCATTCCACCCATCCGATCCCAGGGGCGCTCCGGCGAGCAGAGGAAGCGCCCCACGACTACGCTGACCGAGGGCCGGTCCGTCTGCCGAAAGGATCGCCAAGGGCGCCATGTTCAAGTTCATCGGCCGCCGCCTGGTTCAGATGGCCTGCTCTTCGTCATCTTCCTCACGCCATCTTCTTCCTTCTCCAGGCGCAGCCGGGCGACGTCAGCGACACAGTTCATCGGCAATCCCGAGCATCCCGCCCGAGGTCAGGGCTCAGCTCGCCGAGCGCTTGGGCCTGGACAAGCCGCTGTGGGAGCAGTACATCACCTACATCGCCAACTTCTTCCGGGGCGAGCTGGGCGTCAGCTTCACCCGATACCCGCAGCACGTCTCGGATCTCCTCTGGACTGCGCTGCCCCGCACCCTCGTCCTCTTCCTGACCGCCACCCTCCTCGCCTACTTGCTCGGTTTCAAGCGCGGGAAGATCGTCGCCTGGCGGCGTGGCCGCGGGACCGAGACGGCCATCACCGTTGGGGGGGTCTTCCTGCAGACGGTCTTCTACCCGTGGTTCGCGATCATCATGCTGTGGCTGTTCGGGTTCTATCCTCGGCTGGTTCCCGATCGGCCGCTTCATCACCACCGACTTCTGGCAGGCGCTCGCCGTACAACGCCAACGCACGTCTTCAGCAGATGATCATCTCGGTGCTCGATCGCCAGCCGTGCTCTACGGAATCGGTCGCGTGGCTGATCGGACGAGTACTCGCGCAACCTCGTGATCCAGACCCGCCTGGACAGGTGTCCTCGGCATCGTGGTTCTTCGTGATCGTGGCCGGTTCTGCCATCTTCTGGTTCATGACCCCGGTGGCCGACATACGTCGCCGACATCGCCCACCACACGATCCTGCCGGTGATCACGCTCGGCCTGGTCGCGTTCGCCGCGACGATGCTCCTCACCCGGAGCGCGATGCTCGAGACGCTGGGCGAGGACTACATCCTGACCGCCCGCGCCAAGGGCTGCCCGAGTCGGCTCATCCGCGACCGCCACGCCGCTCGCAACGCCCTGCTCCCGGTGACCACCTCGCTCGTCCTCGCACTCGCGTTCGTCATCGGCGGCGGGATCGTCACCGAGACGATCTTCTCGTGGCCGGGGATGGGCCTGTCTTCCTCGCAGGCCATCGCGCGTCGAGGACATCCCGCTGGCGGTCGGCGCGCTGAGCGATCACCGGCGATCCTGGCCCTCGTCGGCCACCTGATCGCCGATATCCTCTACTGCCGTGCTCGACCCAAGGATCCGCATCGCATGAGGTGGTGGCCGTGACCGACTCTTGCCGAACAGGACCAGGCCAGCACCCGAGAGCTCGGTAGTCCAGGTCCCGCTTGGCGACGTCGCAGCCCGACGCATGGCCGCCGACGCCCCGGTCACGGCCGTCCCGCTGTGGCAGAGTCCGGCTCCGCCTCATGCGGCGGTCGTTCTCGCGAACCTGGGCGCTGTTCGCGCGAGAACAAGATGGGCCTCGTCGGGCTGGCCATCATCGCCGTCTTCGCACTGATGGCCATCGTCGCACCCGATCCTGATGGCCACCGTCTGGGATCCGCGCGATCTACGACCCGGTCGAACGGCTACGACGCGGTCGTGACCGAGTTCACCGTCGTCGAGGAGAGTCACGCGACCCGGCGACCGAGATCGACGTGCAGACCAGGCCCGGCTCGAGCTCAACCCGACGGTCGAGGTCGGGCGACGTGGTCGCGATCCCGACTACAGCCGGCGCCGCCGACGCTCGACCGGTGAGTATCCGCACTTGCTCGGGACCGACCCGCATGGGCGCGACATCCTCTCGCAGCTGCTGTACAGCACCCGCGCCGCGTTCTTCCTCGGGGCGGTGGCTGCGCTGACCACCGTGCTCATCGCGACCACGGTCGGCGCCATCGCCGCCTACTTCGGCGGCTGGATCGACAGCGGAGCTGATGCGGTTCGCCGACCTCATCCTGCTGATGCCGCTCCTCCCGGTGCTGATCCTGCTCAGCGCGATGTTCGCAGATCACCATGATCACTGCTCGGGCTCATGAT
Source organism: uncultured Actinomycetes bacterium (assembly GCA_963758695.1). Lineage (GTDB taxonomy): Bacteria > Actinomycetota > Acidimicrobiia > Spongiisociales > DATADW01 > DATADW01. The sequence continues at coordinate 38,233 of CAVWWM010000001.1, read as the reverse complement.
CGGGATCCTCGTCGGGCTTCGGCGGCGTCGCCATCGTGCTCAAGTCCCAGGCGCTGTCGATCAAGGTCAAGTCCTACATCGACGCGGCCCGGGTGGCCGGCGGCAGCGACTGGCACGTGATCTTCCGCCACATCGTGCCGAACGTCCTGCCGCTGAGCTTCCTGTACATGATGTTCGGCGTGACCGAGGCGATCGCGATCGAGGCGACGCTTTCCTTCTTCGGGCTGCTCAACGTGCCGATGACGTGGGGCATCATGATCAACAGCGCGCCAGACCAACGGGTACCTGCTCAGCGGCACCGACTACTGGTGGCTGCTCTTCCCGGCAGGGCTGGCCGTCTCGTTCCTGTGCTTCGCCTTCTTCCTGGTCGGCCGAGGCATGGACGAGGTGATCAACCCCCGGCTCCGCGCCAGGTGAGCATCGCAAAGGAGCCGATGACGCAGAGTCGCTTGAGGACCTTCGGCGGCCCGACGGTCGACCCCACCAAGCCGCTGCTCGAGGTGGACCAGCTGGTCATGCACTACAAGATCAAGGCCGGCGAGGTCTCGGCGGTCGAGGACGTGACGTTCACCATCCACGAGGGCGAGTCGGTCGGCCTGGTCGGAGAGTCGGGCTGCGGAAAGACCTCGATCGCGCTCTCGCTGCTGCGCCTGCTTCCCGCCAACGCCGAGTTCATCTCGGGTGAGATCCGGCTCAACGGCGAGGACCTGCTCTGCCTCAGCCGCGGAGGAGATGCGCCAGCGGCGATGGAAGGACATCGCGATGGTCTTCCAGGGGGCCATGAACTCCTGGAACCCGGTGTAGCGGGTCGGGGACCAGATCGCGCGAGGCGCTCGACACCCACTACCGCGGCGTCGATGAACTACGCCGAGCAGCGCGCAGCACATGGAGAAGCTCTTCACCTCGGTCGGCCTGCCGCCGACGATGCTCGACCGCTACCCGCACGAGTTCTCCGGCGGGATGCGCCAGCGCGCGGTCATCGCCATGGCGCTCTCCTGCAGCCCGCAGCTCATCATCGCCGACGAGCCGACGACCGCCCTCGACGTCATCGTCCAGGACCAGATCCTCAAGGAGCTCAAGCGGATCCAGGCCGAGATGGGGATGTCGATCATCTACATCAGCCACGACATCGCGGTCATCGCCGAGGTGACCGACTCGCTCGGGGTGATGTACGCCGGCAAGCTGGTCGAGTACGGCCCGACCGCGCGAGGTCTTCGCCCGGCCGAAGCATCCGTACGCCTACCTGCTGCTCCGCTCGACGCCATCGATCACCGGCCCGCGGCGCAAGCTGGCGCCGCTCGAGGGCGAGCCGCCCGACCTCCTCCACCCGCCGACGGGCTGCCGCTTCCACCCGCGCTGCCCGTTCGCCACCGAGAGCTGCGCCGTCGAGGAGCCGCCGCTGGAGGACATCGGCGGCGGGCACCGCGTCGCCTGCTGGCACTGGGACGAGGTCCCGGAGCTCGAGGAGGCGCTCCAGCGATGACCGCCCCGAGACGACCCCGACCGCCGCCGCAGCACCCGGTGAACCCGCCGCTCCTCGAGATCACGAACCTCGAGATGCTGTTCCCGATCTCCCGGGGCCTGTTCCGCGCGCCGACCGACTTCGTCCACGCCGTCGACGGCATCAGCTTCGAGATCGCGCCCGGCGAGAGCCTGGGCCTGGTGGGGGAGTCGGGGTGCGGCAAGTCGACCACGGGACGGATGCTGGTCAAGCTCGATCGAGCCGACCGGCGGCAGGATCCTGTCTCGGCGACGGCGAGTACGAGCGCGACGTCGCCCACGTCAAGGGCGCGAGGACATGAAGGAGTTCCGCCGCCGGGTCCAGATGATCTTCCAGGACCCATACGAGTCGATGAACCCGCGCCGCACGATCTACGACACCGTCTCGCGAGCCGCTGGCGGTCCAGAAGGTCGGCACCACGCCCGAGCGGGAAGAGCGGGTCCTCGAGCTGCTCCGGCTCGTGGGCCTCACGCCGCCGGAGAACTTCCTGTTCCGCTACCCGCACGAGCTCTCGGGCGGCCAGCGCCAGCGCGTCGCGATCGCCAGGGCGCTGGTCATGAGCCCGAGCTTCGTCGTGGCGGACGAGCCGACCTCGATGCTCGACGTCAGCATCCGCATCTCGATCATGGAGCTGATGGCTCGGCCTCGGCTCGCGAGTTCGAGGTCTCCTACCTGTACATCACCCACGACCTCGCCGTCGCCCGCTACATGTGCGACCGGATCGCGGTGATGTACCTCGGCAAGATCGTCGAGATGGCCACCACCGAGGAGATCCTGGCCAACCCGCTGCACCCCTACACCAAGGCGCTGCTCTCGGCGGTGCCGGTCCCGGACCCCTCCATCAGGCGCACGCCGGTCGAGATCAAGGGCGGCATCAGCAAGGCCGATCAACCCGCCGCCGGTGTGCCGCTTCATCGAACGCTGCCCCTGGGCGGCCGAGGTCTGCCGGCAGAACGACCACCCCCCACTCGAAGACAAGGGCAATGGGCATTACGTGGCGTGCTATCTGGTGGAGCAGGGCGCAGCCTGACAAACGGAGTACTTAGTACTTGGTACTTAGTACTTAGACCCTCGAGCACGTTTGTAACTGCCGTCTGCCGTCTGCCGTCTTGTTCCCGGGCAAGCCGCCTACCTTTCGCTCAAAGCATGAACGCCGTCCTCACTATCCCCAACCTGATCTCCTTCATCCGCCTCCTTGCGGTGCCGTTCTTTGTCTGGCTGCTTGTGTGGGAGGAGAACTTCCTTTGGGCGGCGGTGCTTCTGTTCGCGATCGGGGTGACCGATTGGGTCGATGGTTGGCTGGCTCGGAGACTTGGTCAGGTTTCGGAGTTGGGGAAGGCGCTCGACCCGGTGGCGGACCGTCTCGCCGTGTTTGCCGCAGTGGTCGGCGGGTGGATAGTTGGCGTGATACCTCCGGTGCTGGCCGCGGCGCTGGTGCTTCGGGAGCTGGTCATGGCGGTGGCCACAGTGCTGCTGACCGTCAGGAAGGGGGAGAGGGTTGCGGTGCGACCGTTGGGCAAATGGGCCACGTTTCTCCTCTATGGCGCCATCCCGTCGTTCTACCTTGCCGCCGTCGAATCGTTCCCCAGCGGTCTCCGCACCTTCTTCGAGGTTGGGGCCTGGATCACCTGCGTGGTCGGGATCGTCCTCTATTACATCGTGGCATTCCAGTACCTGAGGGAGATAGGAAACCGACTTCGCTCGCCGCGGTAGCCCAAGCCGCCGGTATCCTCCGGGTCGCCAAGCGAGATTGGAGGCCGCTCGGATGCAAGTCCCCGACGACCGTCGGTTCACCGAAGATCACGAGTGGGCGCAACGCTCAAACGGGCTGGTACGGGTTGGCATAACCGACTACGCACAGGATGCCCTGGGCGACATCGTCTTCATCGATCTTCCCGAGCAAGGCCGATCGCTGACCAAGGGAGAGACACTGGCCGAGGTCGAGTCGACCAAATCGGTAGCCGAGGTCTACGCGCCGTTGAGCGGGAAAGTTGCCGCGGTCAACGGTGAGTTGGCCGACCATCCAGAGTTGGTAAACCAGAGCCCGTACGACGACGGATGGTTCGTCGACATCGAGCCTGCCGACGACGCCGAATATGACGGCCTGCTCGAGCCGGAGACATACCGGACGCACACCGAGAATGACTGACTCTCCCAAAGGAGCATGACCAACTACCTCCTCCGCAGGCTGGGGTGGGCTGTCGTCACGCTCCTCATTTTCGTGGCCGTGGTCTTCGTTGGGTTGCAGTTGCTGCTCCCCTTCGACTTCGCCACCCAATTCGCTTTTGGCGGCAGAGGCGACGACTACTACGAAATCCGCCAGTCTCTCGGTCTTGACCGCCCGCTGCTTGCCAGGGTCGGCCTCTACGTGTTGGGGCTTGCCCAGGGCGACCTGGGCATGTCGTACACCGGTGAGCCGGTCTCGGCGATCATCGGACGATCGCTCCCCTTCACCCTCCTGGTCTTTGCCGTGGGGGGGATCCTCGCCTATCTGCTCGGCGAGTGGCTGGGGAGGGTTGCCGCCTGGCATAAAAACCGTGCGGTTGGCTCGGCGGCCACAACAGCGAGCGTGCTGCTCTCGACCTTGTTCCCACCTCTGCTCGTCTTCGTGATGACCTACTTCCTGACCATGCCGTTCTACGAGCTCCGGTTCGCCCTCGGGCTCCCGTCCGACAGCCTCCAGGTGTGGCGAAGTACCTATCTCACCCAGCTGCAGGTGCTCACGTTGGTGGCGGTTTCGGTGCTGGGGGCGGTGATCGCCGCATTCGCCCTACGCGCCTATGCCAGGCGGTGGGACCTCCGCTTGCTGGCTGCTCTCGCCCTTCCGGTGACGATCATCGCGGCACTGATAGGCGTCGGGCTGACCGGTGCCGGGACCGAGGCCCTCGACCTCATGTTCCGAGGCACGGCCGGTGTCAACGTGGGGAGAGGCAGCCCTTTCCTCGCCATGATCGCCTTCATCATCCTCGGGTTCGGTGAGGTCGCGATCCTGATGCGTACCGGCATGGCCGAGGAGGCTTCGGAGGACTATGTCAAGACGGCCTACGCCAAGGGGCTGCCGGGGCGGGTGGTGCGCGACCGCCATGTTGCGCGAAACGCGATGCTCCCCGTACTCACCCGGTTGTTCGTCGGTGTCCCATACATCCTCACCGCCCTCATCATCATCGAGCAGCAACTGGAGGTCGGGGGGCTCTCGCAGACCTTCTTCGAGGCGGTCGGGACCGCCGATACGCCGGTGGTGCTCGGAGTGGTGGTCGTGGTGGGGATCATCGGGCTGGTGCTTCGGCTTCTCATGGACATCTTGGTTGCGGTGCTCGATCCGCGCGTTCGAACGGCGGCGATGGCGTGACCGCGGTGGCACCCCCCGAAGCACCGCCCCGTGGTGTTCCTCAGCCGCGGGTCCCACTCAACGCCAAGATCCGCATCGGGCTCGGCATGCTCGCCGGGTTTCTGTTGCTGGCGGTTTCCCGGCCCATCCTGGCCCGCACGCTGTGGAGGGGCCAATGGCTGGTCTACGAGCCGGTGGCGGGGTGGGATGCCACGATCACCCATCCGGCTGGAATTTCGGTTCGTCATCTCCTCGGTACGGATAGCTACGGGCGCGACGTGTTCAGCAGTTTCACCCATGCCACGTGGCCGACACTCCAGGTTGCCCTCTCGGCCGCCCTCGTGGCGGGGTTGGCAGCCACCACGGTGGCGGCGATCGCCGCCTACCGACGGGGTCCGATCGACGGGGCACTCACCCACCTTGCCGACGCCCTCGTGCTTCTTCCGCCGCCCGTCGCGCTGTTCATCATCGGAGTGAGCGCCCCCTACCTGCAGCCGCCCGTCCTCGGTGGCCTGTACGGGTTGCTGTTCGGGCTGAGCACGGCCGCTCTGATACTCCGATCGCAGGCGCTGGTCGTGATGGCGAAGCCGTTCATGCAGGCGGCGCGCACCGCCGGGGGGTCGGGATGGTGGATCATCCGCGTGCACCTGCTGCCACATCTGCTTCCGATGACAGCGGTTCAGATGATGGCGGCGGTCACCGGCGCCGTGATCACGTTCGGATTTCTCGAGTTCACCGGAGCCGGGGGTGACTGGTTCGGCTACGGCAGCCTGATTTACAGCGGGCTCCCATCACCGGGCCTGGTTCCCCGGGACTACGCATGGAACGCCCTGCTTGCCGGCGGTCTCGGGATCACGCTGCTCTGCGGCGCCTTCTATCTGATCAGCGTCGGACTCCGCGAGGCGGTGGATCCAGAGCTACTGGCCTCGCGCGCCCGCTTCGGCAGCACCTCGAGATGGCGCATCAGGTTCTGAGTTCTGGCTTCGAAGTACCAAGTTCTAAGTACTGGTCTTTACCCCGTCCCGCCCGAGATCGGGCTGTGGAATGCGGCATCGAGCACTATGACGTCGTCGCCTCGGAGCGAGTGGAGCTCCGGGCAACGGACCCGGCCGGTGAGCCAGGCGAAGTCGGACCGGGTGAAGTCGATGGTGCATTCGCCTTCGAACGAGAGGAAATCACGCTCGAAGATGGCGAACTGGGCTTGCATCCCGTCACCCGTGGTGACCTCGGCTGCGCCGTCGGGGGCGACGCCGGCGAGCCGGACACGCTGGCGGTACCCGCTGTTGAACAGCAGCTCGAACTCACGCGAGTACCGATCGAAGGTGTTGAGCCCGGCATCTCGCAGCAGGAGCACGCCATCGATGTCACCGCGAACGACGAGCTTGGCCACTGAGCCCTGGATGACGATCCCGTCGAGATCCTGCGGTTGGGGCAGGACGGCGGCGGACAATCCCATGACACCGAGGGTGATGGCGAGCGCCGCAGTCGCCAGCAACAACAACCCACGTCGCTTCGGGTTTGGGATCCGTCGTCTCATCGCCGGCCCATCCATGAAAAACGGTAGTTCAATCCTGCCGCTTTGAAGGACTGCTTCCAGGCGGCCGACCGACCCCTCACTACGATGATGGCCATGCAATGCCCCCATTGTCGCGCTCAGCTGCCGCCCGGCGCCGCGGTGTGCCCAAGCTGCGGTACGAGCGTCGACAGCGAGCCGACGATCACGTACGTCCCCATGGACCCCACCGCACCGCCTCTCACTCCTGACGAGGCCGCCCATCTTTCCGGGTTCAGCGGATTCGCCCTGGTGGCCGAGCGTGGACCGCGCGCCGGGCAGACGTGGGTCTTCCCATTGGGGACGGTGAGCGCCGGGCGGGCGCCCGACTCGGACATCTTCCTCGACGACGTAACCGTCTCCCGTGACCATTGCCGATTCACGGTCGAAGAGCAGGGGATCGTGATCGAAGATCTCGGCTCGACGAACGGCACATACGTCAACGGCGACCGCGTTGACCGAGCGGCGCTGAAGCCTGGTGACGAGGTCATCATCGGACGGTTCCACATGCTGGTGGCGTTGGGCGATGAGTAACGGAGCGCTCACCATCGGCGAAGCGATAAACCTCCTCCAGGAGGAGTTCCCCGAGATCTCCGTATCCAAGGTCAGGTTCCTGGAGAGCCAGGGGCTTCTCCGACCCACCCGGAGCGCATCGGGGTACCGCCAGTTCCACCAGGAGGACCTGGAACGGCTCCGGTACATCCTCGAGCTGCAGCGAGACCAGTACCTCCCGCTCAAGGTTATCAAGGCGAAGCTGACCATGTGGGAGCGGGGAGAGGACCGCGAGGGCCCCGATGGAAGCCGCCGCCGCCCGTCGTCAGACGGCGACCAACCGATGCGGATCGGGTTCGACGATCTGGCGCGACGCACCGGCTTGTCGCCCGATCAGCTTGGACAACTGGTGGACCACGGTCTCCTCGACCCCGATGACGACGGTCTGGTAGCCGAGGAAGCGGTGGACGTAGCTGTGCAGGCATCGCGACTCTTCGCATCAGGGCTCGAGGCACGCCACCTCCGCTCGGTGGGGATCGGGACCGATCGCGCGGTTGACGTGCTCGAGCAGTTGGTGGCCCCGCTGCAGCGGAACCGCAGCCCCGAGGGCCGCCGTCGCCTCGCCGACACGATGACCGAGGTGGTGGATGCCCTCCAGCGTCTCCAAGCCGCTTTGCTCGATATCCAAGCGCAAGCCATCCTTCATCGTTGATGCGTCTCGTCGCCTCCCTGCTCGTTGCCCTGTCCGCCCTCGCCCCAATGGGCGCGCTCGCCCAGGAGCAGGGTGGTGAGTCGAGCGGGGCACCGGGGTGGGTGCGCAACGCTCCGCCGCCGCCGCCCATTGATTCGGCGACATGGATCCTCTGGGACGACACCAACGACGTGCTGCTGGCCGCCGACGAGCCCGAAGTCCGGCGAGGGATGGCATCGACCACCAAGCTCATGACGGCGCTGGTGGTCGCCGAGCGGGCCGGAATGGACGAGATCGTCGAGATTCCCGACGACTACATCCCCATCGGCGGACAGATGATCGGAGTTGGGCGCGACGAGCACTGGACGGTCGAGGAGATGCTCACCGGGTTGATGGTGAAGTCGGGCAACGATCTCGCAGACCTGCTGGCGATCCACGTCGCCGGATCCGTCGACCGCTTCGTCGGGCTGATGAACCGCAAAGCCGACCAGATGGGCTTGGAGAACACCCATTTCGCCAATCCGAGTGGGCTCGACGCCGAGGGCCATTACGCATCGGCCAAGGACCTCGTCGAGATGGGCCAGGCGGTGATGGAGCACCCCGAACTGGCAAGGATGATGAGAATGCGGTCGGCAGTGCTCCCCGGGTCGCCGCTGCGAGTGGTGACCGGGACCAACAAGCTGCTGTCGCAGGTGCCAGGAGCGTTCGGGCTCAAGACCGGTGACACGCCGAACTCTGGGCTGGTGTTGGTATCCGGTGCAGAGCGCAATGGCCGGCGGCTCTATGCCGTGGTGATGGGCTCTGCCGACCACTTCGCCGATGCCGGCACGCTGCTCGAATACGGGTTCGACGCATTCCACCCCCCGCGCCGTCCTCGAGCCGGTGGAAACGATGGCCCGGCGTCCACCACCGTTCCCACCACGACCGCACCCCCCACCACGGACACAACCGTGGCCGCATCGCCGCCTACTCCTCCGGTCCCCGACGCCCTCCCGACGCTTCTCGATTCGCTCGGATGGCTGGGACGTCTCTTCGGTGACGACTGACGAGACGCTGGTCGAGGTGATTCCGGAGCCAGCACTGCGCTCCAGGATCGCAGAGCTTGGTTCGCAACTCGCCGAGGACTATCAGGACCGTCGCCCTGTTCTCGTTGCCGTGCTGCAAGGCGCGCTCCCTTTCGTGGCCGATCTGATCCGTTCGATGGACGTCGAGCTCGAGGTCGACTTCCTTGCGCTCACCAGGTTCGGCGAGGGAGGCCGGGTGCGCATCGCCATGGACACCGAGACCTCTCTAGAGGGGCGTCACGTCCTCCTGGTCGAGGACGTCGTCGATACCGGGCTCTCGCTCACGGTGCTACGACGACTCATCGCGGCTCGTGAAGTGGCCTCGCTGGCAACGGTGACCCTGTTCGACAAGGCGGTGCGACGCATCGTCGAGGTCCCGCTCGAGTACCGGGGATTCGAGGTCGGCGACGAGTTCCTGCTCGGGTACGGGCTCGACTGGGAGGGCCGATTTCGCAACTTACGATCGGTGTGGGCGGTGCTCGACCTCGTCAGTTTCCAGTTCGAGCCGCAGCGATTCGCCTCGCGGCTGTTCAGACCACCCGGTGATAACCTGCCCGAATGAGCGGGGAACACCCCAACGACGGCATCTCGATGGAGCTGGTTGGGGTGAGGGTCGAACTTCCCAGCAACCAACCGATCGTTCTGCTGCGAGAGAGCTCGGGGACCCGCTACCTGCCGATCTGGATCGGAGCCGTCGAGGCCACCGCCATCGCCTTCGCCCTCGAGCACATGGTGCCACAGCGCCCGCTCACCCACGACCTGCTCAAAGCGGTCTCCGAGGCACTCGGGTCCCGAGTTTCGAAGGTAGTGGTCACCGAACTGCGCGACCAGGTGTTCTACGCCGATTTGATCTTCGATCAGGACGGAAAGCAGGTGCGGGTGTCGTCGAGGCCTTCGGACGCCATCGCCCTCGCCGCCAGGACTGACGCCCCCATCTTCGCCATGCCCGAAGTCCTCGAGGACGCCGGCATCGAGATCCAGGACGAGAACGAGGAAGAGGAGATCGAGCGGTTCCGCGAGTTCCTCGAAGACGTCCGGCCCGAGGACTTCGACCCGGAGGAGTAGCCAAACCAGGGTTGCCAGCTACCCGGGCGGTACTCCCCAACCCTGGTTATGACGGGCGTCGCTGGCAGCTACCCACAGAGTTTTCCACAGGGACCGTTGACATCTTCTGACCCCTCCCGCTAGGTTAAACCCTGAAATTACGGGCATGTGATTGTTGCACCGGGAGGCTGAGCGGCGTGACCCCGACACCCAAGCGGGAGATGGCGAAGTGATCCTCGACACCGCAGCCGCGGGCCCCGCAGACCTCACCGGCGATGTCACCGGCGACGTACCGGTCGTCGACTGGGAGGAACACGGCTACCGGGCACCCCAGGTGTGCAAGCTGGTAGGGATCACTTACCGGCAACTCGACTACTGGGCTCGAACCGGTCTTCTCGAGCCGTCGCTCCAGCAGGCGAAGGGCTCGGGTTCACAGCGGCTCTACGGCTTCTCCGACGTGGTCCAACTCAAGGTCATCAAGAGACTCCTCGATGCCGGTATGAGCCTCAAGAAGATCCGCCAGGCGGTGCAGATCCTGCAATCGACGCTGGCGAGCGATCGGCCACTGATGGATGTCACCCTCCTCTCCGACGGCCAGACCATCTATGCGGCACACTCCGCCGAAGAGGTGGTGGATGTCTTCCGCCGCGGTCAGGGAGTTTTTGGGATCGCCGTCGGGCCCGTGCAGCAGGAGTTGGAAGGTGAGCTGCACCGCTTGTTCCCCGATAGCCCGTCGTCGACCACGGGGAGAGCGGAGGCGCACTGACCAGGCTGCCCGAACCGGAGCTGGAGACGGGGGGGCCGGCCGAGGTCGTCAATTTCGCTCACAACAGCGAGCGCCAGTTCGCTCGGCTGCTCGATTTCTACGGTCTCCCTTGGGAGTACGAACCGCGCTCCTTCCCGATTGCATGGGACCGCCACGGGAAACCGACCCAGTTCTTCACGCCCGACTTCTACCTTCCCGACGAGGACGTCTACATCGAGATCACCACGATGAACCAGAAGTTGGTGACCAAGAAGAACGCCAAGGTCCGCCGGCTCCACCAACTCCACCCCACTGTCAGGTGCCGTGTCCTCTACCAGCGCGATTACCTCCATCTGGTGATCAAGTACGGGCTCGAGGAGCCCGCCCACATGGAGACGGTGCGTCCTCCCACCCGTCTGCCCGGCCCGCCGAGGGTCATCCGTCTCGGCGAGGCCGAGGAAGCCGCCGGCTGACCCCGGCGCCTCCCAATACATCTATCCTCCTCGGATGCCCGGCGTGCCCTTCTCCCTGTGACGGCGCGCTCCGCGCTCTACGACGAGCACGCATCTCTCGGGGCGCGCTTCACCGACTTCGGCGGTTGGGCGATGCCGCTCCAGTACCAGGGTGTGATCGCAGAGCACAACGCGGTGCGTCAAGGCGTCGGTGTGTTCGACGTGAGCCACCTGGGCAGGGTTTCGGTCGAAGGGGAGGGGACCACGCCGCTGCTCCGGCGTCTGCTTTGCAATGACATTGCAGATGTTGCGCCGGGCAGGGCGCAATATTCGATGGTTCTCAACGAGCGCGGTGGGGTGGAGGACGATGTCATCGTCTGGCGCTGGGAAGAGGATCGAGCCTGGGTCCTGCCCAACGCTTCGAACTACGACAAGGTGGTTGCGCTCTTGGAGAGCGAGGCGCCATCGGGCACCGTCGTCGAGGGTCTGCGGGAGAGCACCGCCCTGCTGGCGGTGCAGGGCCCCGACGCACCGAGCCTCCTCCAGGACCTCCTCGAGGCCGCTCCTGGGCGGTTCCGGCTTGTCGAGACCGAGGGACCCTCAGGAACCTGCTGGGCTGCGGGGACCGGATATACGGGGGAGCGGGGCGGCGAGATCGCCGTCCCCAACGAGCACGCCCCGGCAATGTGGCAGGCGCTGGTTGCGGGGGGCGCCATTCCATGCGGGTTGGGCGCCAGGGACACACTCCGGCTGGAGATGGGTTACCCGCTGTGGGGTCAGGATCTCGACCCGGACACAACCCCGCTAGAGGCAGATCTGTCGTGGGTAGTGGGGTGGAATCACGAATTCATCGGCCGGGATGCACTCGAGACACAGCAACAAGAGGGTTTGAGTCGCGCCCGTGACCGGTTTCGAGATGGCGGACCGTGCCATTCCCCGGCACGGCTACCCGGCGCGTGCCGGGGAAGCAACCGGGGTGGTGGCAAGCGGCAATTTCAGCCCGACGCTCGGCCGCGGAATTGGACTCGCCTTTTTCTCCCCGCCGGCGGATAGCGAGATGCTGGAAATCGAGGTACGTGGGGTGTGGCACCCGGCGCGGCGAGCCGAGCCGCCCTTCGTGAAAGGAGGCTGAGTGGACTTCACTCCACACACCGATGACGACCTCGCCGTAATGCTTGGCAGGCTTGGTCTGGAGTCCACCGCCGACCTGTACCGGCATCTCCCCGAGCGTGTCGTGCTCGACCAACCGCTCGACCTCGACCCCGGGCTGGCTGAGCCCGACGTCATGGCGATGGTGGATCACCTCGCCTCGCACAACACACCACTCGTCTGTTTCGCCGGGGGCGGGATCTACGACCACTTCCTCCCGCCAGTGGTGAGGTCTTTGACCATGCGGCCCGAGTTCGTCACCTCCTACACCCCCTACCAGCCCGAGGTGAGCCAGGGCGTGCTCCAGATGCTCTTCGAGTTCCAGTCGATGGTGGCCTCGATCACCGGCCTCCCCGTGGCCAACGCTTCCCTGTACGACGGGGCGACCGCCGTCGTCGAGGCGGTGCACATGGCGGTTGCCGCCACCGGGAGACAGGTTGTCTGGCTGTCACGCGGTCTCTCTCCGGGAATCAGGGAAGCAGTGACGACGATGGCGGCTGCGCAGTCGATCGACGTGATCGAGCACCCGCTGGAAGACGGCCGCACGGCGTGGGCCGAGCAGGAGCCGGAGCCGGCGGCGCTGGTGATGGCCCAGCCCAACTACCTGGGGATGGTCGAGTCATACGACGACATGGTCGGTCTCGCCCACGGGCTCGGCGCCCTAGCCATCGCCTCGGTGGACCCGATGACCCTGGGCCTTCTCCGCACCCCGGGTAGCGCGGGCTGCGACGTTGCGGTGGCGGAGGGCCAGCCGCTGGGGAACCCGATGTCCTTCGGTGGGCCGGTGGTGGGGCTTTTCGCCACCACCCGCGACCACGTCCGCCGGCTCCCAGGGCGATTGGTGGGCAGGACCGTCGATGGTGAGGGACGAACCGGGTTCGTACTCACCCTCAGGGCGCGCGAGCAGGACATCCGCCGCCAGCGCGCCACGTCGAACATCTGCACCAACCAGACTCTCAACGCCATCGGCAGCGCTCTCCACCTCGCATGGCTCGGCCCCGATGGGCTGCGGCGCGTCGGCGAGTTGGCGGCACAAAAGGCGCGCGCTACCTTGCCCGGAGGCTCGATGAGCTCCCCGGGGTAGATCTGGAAAATCAGGGTGGGTTCGTGCGCGAGTTTGCGGTCCGTCTCCCCATTGACGCCGACGAAGCCGTCGCCGCCATGGCGGAGCGGGGCTTCCTTGCCGGGATACCGCTCGGTGCCGACTATCCGGAGATACCCAACGGCCTGCTCGTCGCGGTCACCGAGCGGCGTACCCGGCTCCAGCTCGATTCATACGTGGACGCACTGAAGGAGGTGGTCGCAGGTGGCTGAATTCGGTGCCGGTCGGGCGTCATCGGCTCCGCTCGCCGGCGGCGACGCCGAGCCGACGCTGCGCGACCTGTCCTCGGCGGGCAGGAGGGTCTGGTCGCTTCCGGACCTCGACGTGCCCTCCACAGACCTCGATCTTCCCGAGTTGGCGGAGAGGCCGCCGGGCCTTCCCGAGGTATCGGAGCACGACCTGGTGATGCACGTCACCAGGCTGGCGCAGCGCAATTTCGCCGTCGACCTCGGGGCGTATCCATTGGGCTCCTGCACCATGAAGTACAACCCGAAGGTTTGTGACTGGGCTGCGGAGCACCCCGGGTTCCGCGACCTGCACCCGGCGACGCCCTCGGCGATGGCACAGGGAGCCCTCGAGGTCCTGTTGGCGGCCGAGGAGGTGCTCTGCGAGGTCACCGGGATGGAGCGCGCCACCTTCCAACCACCGGCGGGGGCTGCCGGAGAGGTGACCGGGCTGTTGATCATGCGGGGCTGGCACACCGCCCAGGGAGACCCGCGCCGGGTGATCCTGATACCCGACTCGGCGCACGGGACCAACCCGGCATCGGTGACCCTCGCCGGGTACGAGACGGTCGAGGTGCCCTCGGATGAGCGGGGAATGGTTGACGTGGCGGCGCTTCGCAAGGCGCTCGACGACCAGGTAGCGGGTTTGATGCTGACCAACCCGAACACGCTCGGTCTCTTCGAGGAGGACATCGCGGAGATCACCGAGGCGGTCCACTCGGTGGGTGGATTGGTCTACTACGACGGAGCCAACCTCAACGCCATCCTCGGTGTCGCCCGTCCCGGCGACATGGGTTTCGACATCGTCCACTCCAACCTCCACAAGACCTTCGCCACACCACACGGCGGCGGAGGGCCCGGTGCCGGGCCGGTGGCGGTCAGGGAGTCGCTTGTGCCGTTCCTACCCGGCCCTTTGCCCGCTCGGGGTGACGACGGCGAGCTGCATTGGGAGATGCCCGAGCGAAGCATTGGACGGGTCCACGGCAACCACGGGAACTTCCTCGTCGTGCTTGAGGGCGCTCACCTATATGAGGGCGCTCGGCGGGGACGGGATGCGGCGGGTGGCGGAGCGGGCCGTTCTCAATGCCGCGCTATCTCGCCGAATTGGTCCGTGCTGAGTTCGATATCCCGTACGACCGCCCGTGCATGCACGAGTTCGTCGCCTCGGCCCGCCGCCTGAAGCAGCGCAACGGCGTCCGGGCGATGGATGTTGCCAAGGCTCTGCTCGATCGGGGATTCCACTCTCCGACCGTGTACTTCCCGCTCATCGTCGAGGAAGCGCTGATGGTCGAGCCGACCGAGACGACAGTCTCGGGAGACCGTCGAGGCGCTGGCTGTGGCCCTGCTGGAGATAGCCGGCGACGACCCGGATGTGGTGCGGGCATCCCCCGTGCGCACCCCGGTGGGACGGCTGGACGAGGGCCGGGCGGCGCGGACGCTCGATGTCATCTGGGAAACGGCGTGACCGCAGGGGGAGTCGAGGTGCTTACGACGACCGATTCGTCGCGCCTGGTGAGAATCTGGAAGCCCGAGGAAGAGCCTTGGGGCGCCGTGCTGATCGTCCACGGGCTGGGCGAGCACTCCGGCCGTCACGACCGGACCGGAAAGGCATTCGCCGGCGCCGGGTTGCTCGTCCGGTCCTTCGACCTCGAGGGTCACGGCGGGTCGGGGGAAGGCGCGGGCATGTCGCATCTTGGGATGTCTTCCTCACCGCCGTCGAAGAGGAGTTGGCGGCGGTGCGCACCGAGTCGGTACCGCTGGTGCTGTACGGCCACTCGATGGGGAGCGCCATCGCCCTCAGCTATGCGCTTTCCGACCGGCCTCAGCCGGATGCCCTCATCCTGAGTTCTGCGCCGGTCACGGGTCACGGGCAAGCGGTGTGGAAGGAGTGGGTGGCAAAGGTGCTGGGAAGGCTGACACCCACTCTGGCGATCCCCAATGAGATCGAGGGTGAGCAACTGACCCACGACAAGGAGGTCGCTGCGGCGTACGACTCCGACCCCCTAGTCCTCACCAAGAGCACCGTCGGGCTGGGCCGGGCCGGGTTCGGTGCGGTGCGTGCCAATGCGGCATCACTCGAACGGCTGCGTATCCCGACTTTCGTGTTCCATGGGGGCGCCGACACGGTGATACCACCCCAGCACAGCCTCGCCCTCGCCAGGGTGCCGACGGTGGAGCGCCGGCTCTATCCATCGCTCCGTCACGAGACCTTCCATGAGCCCGAAGGCGCCTCAGTTCTGGCCGATGTCGTCGATTGGCTGCGGCGGACCCTGCCGGAGATTCAGAGACCCACTCCCTGAGACCGGGTCATCTCGCTCGGCGGATCACCACCCGGGGCCAGCCACCATCGTCTCTCCACCAGATCGGAACCGTAGAGCATGATGTGGACGGTCTCGGCGGGGACGAATCCGCGGTCTTCGGCGAAGGACTCCATCGGATAGTCGCCGAGCAGGATGTCCGCCACCACCGGTGACCGGCGGCGAGAGCCGATCACCCTCTCCAGCAGAGCGCTGGCGGCCCCCCGACGTCTGTGGGTGGCGAGTGTGGAGAGGGCGCCCACCACCTGACGACCGTCTTCGAAGTAAGCGTCGACAAAGGCAACCGGCACGGCTCCATCACACGCCAGATAGATGGGGTGGTCCTCCAACCGACGGCGGAGCGCCCCGGGCGAGTAGACCGCGGCGAGCAGACGCGAGGGCAGCGGGAATGGGAGCAATTCCGGATCAGCCGACATGAGCACCTCGGAGGCGATACGGCGAACCACACCGAGGTCTTTGGCTCCTACCCGCCGCACCCTCATCTGCCGAACCTAGTGGGCCATCGTGGCTTCGGTCGGGCGGACCCGTAGGCTCGGCACCGGGCCTCCAAGCGTGACACCTATCCTTGTTCGATGCGGCGGCTCGCTGCACTCCTTGGCCTTGGTCTGCTGGTCGCCGCCTGCGGAGGCCAGGCTGTGCCGTCGCGGGGGACACTTCCCAACCTGACCGTCGACTCGGAGCCCTGCTCGGTACCGACGGGCGACGGTCGCGGGGCGTATCTGGTGAGCATCCTTCCCGACGTCGCTGCTGCCGAGGTTCTCCAACCGGGAGATCTGATCGTCGAGTTGGCGGGTCAGCCCGTTGTCAATGTCGAGGAGCTGATCGCAGCCGTCCAGGAGGGGGCACCAGGGGACGAGGTCGACATCCGCCTCACCAGGGAGGACGAAGAGGTCACCGTCACCACGTCGCTCGAGGAGAGCCCCGATCAACCGGGGCGCCCCATACTCGGGGTCAACGCCAGGACGGACTACGCCACGACGCCGTTCGCCGAGACCGAATCGACCGAGCTCGCCGACTCACCGCTCGTCCGGCTGGTTGGCATCGACGGCGGCCTCGCCGCCCTCGACCCGGTGGGAAACCGCTGGCAGAGGCTCGATCAAGAGGAGCCGTCTGGCCAATGGATCTCGTTGGACGGGAGCGTGGTCTCATTGGAGGAGACAGGGGAAAGCGGTCTGGCGCTTGCCGTCGACGGCGGTGATCCGGTAGCCATCACAGAAGAGGGTCTGGTCGATCCGGTGTTGATCGGTGGTGTGGGTGATCTAGCGCTCCTCGGTGTCACCGGAGATGAGCAACCCGAGCTCATCGCCATCAACCCGTCGACCGGAGCTATCGCCTGGCGTTGGGTTCCCGAGGGCGACCTGGCGGGGTTGACTCCCTTGACGGCTCTGCGGCACCCCGACGGCTCTTCGGCGTTGGTCGTCCTGACACCTTCTATCAGCGAGCCGGTAACTGCAGCGGTGATGGTGGTCGACACCGAGGGCACAGCTGTAGCCGTGCCCGGCGAAGATCTCGCCGGCGCATTCATCGCGGGGTGGTGGGACCAGCGTGCGGTGCTCGCTCTGCCCCTGTCACCAGACGGAATCCCGACCGGCGAGGTGGTTACGGTCGATGCCGTCGGCGGCCAGGCGACAGTTCTGGCACCCAATGCGGTCCAACCGGCGGACACGCTGCGAACCTGGGCGGTCGGCGACGGCCAGCACGCTCTGATGTTGGTTCCAGAACGTCTCGTGGTGGTGGACCTGGTGAACACGGCTGAGGCCCAGCCGCTCACCCAGAGCTGCGAACTTCAGGTGGCCGATCCCGGGTGGGCCGCGCCTTAAGACGGAAGGCGGAAGACAGAAGGCGGAAGGGAACTCTCAGTCGATCGGGTCTAGCTCGGTTTCATCGGCTAGCTCGGTTTCGTCGGCTAGCGTCTCGCTCGAGGGGTTTCCGTCATCTTCGGGCTTGCCGTTTGGGTGTGGGCCGCCATTGGGTGATTCATCTCCGAAGGGGAGAGTGAGTGCCTTGCGGCCCTCCGGATCAACGCTCGACCAACCCGCCGGGCGCCGGGCGACCAATGACCCGTGCGGGATGCCGACGATCTCGGCAACATCGTCGCCGGAGATAAGTCTCTTCTCCTCGAGGGACGCGGCCACCGCCAGCACCTGCGGTCGATGGGCGTCGAGCAGCTCCCACACCTCCTGGTAGAGGCGCTGTAGCCGGGCCTCGACCTCTTCGCCTCTCTTCCCGAGGATGGCCGATACGGGAGAGGTGGGCATCCCGGTTGGGCCCAACGTGGTGCCGGCGAACGAAGTGATGGTGTCGCCCATGGCCATAACCCCTTCCATCGCCGCTGCGAGCGATGTGGCCGAGCGCATGTCACCACCGACTCCCGCCGAGTTGTCACCCTCGAAGAACATCCGTTCGCCGGCGAGCGACGCGATCGAGACCATGAGATCCACCTCGTACTCCGACCGCCATTCGAACATCCGGTCTTCCTCGGGGATGCTGGAAACAAAGCCGCCGACGTCGCCGCGACGCTCGATGGTGGCGATGTCGATGGCGGCATGGGCCCGCAACAGATGAGCGGCCACGGCATGCGACGCTTCGTGGATGGCCACAGCGTGACGCTCGCGCTCGACGTACTCGGCGTCGTCGGGCGGGCCGACCTCTTTGAGGGCCTTCGCCCGCCATAGGTCGTCCCAGGTGATCGTGGTTCGCCCGTCGCGGATGGCGATGATCAACGCCTCGTTCACCATGTCCTTGATCGATGCGCCGGTGGCATACGGACTTCGTACTGCGAACTTCTCGATCTCATCGTCGCTCAGCGTGTTGGACACCTTGTTCAAGTATCCGATCAGGGTTTCCTTGCGGCCCGTCTTGGACGGGTATCCGACCTTGTAGACCCTGTCGATGCGACCGGGGCGGAGCATGGCCGGGTCGAGGGCGTTGGGCATGTTGGTGGCCATGATGTGGAGGATGCGGTACTTGGGTGGTGGCTTTGGCCGCATCCCGAGGAGCTTGCGCACCCTGTTGGACATGCCCCTCGGCTTGGTTAGCCCGTTCATCTCGGTGAGTAGCGCCTGGAGGGTGCCCATCCCTCCGCCGCCCATCCCGCCGCCCATGATGATTCGATCGCGCCAGCGGCGCGGCACCGCTTCGGGGTCGGGGGCGGGGTCATCGAGTTGGAACTCGCCGAGCAGCGTCCGCTGCGCCGGGCTCGACAGGTAGTGGATTCCGTTGCAGCCTTGGGCGGCGGCGAACCGCTCGGCGATCGCAGGTGTAGCCCCGAAAGCCCCTCCTGGAGCCCCCATGGCGCCTCGCGAGCCGAGGGCGTCGGCCTCGTCGAAGAACACGATCACCCCGCCGTGCCGCAGCGAGAGCTTGCGCAGCTTCCGGTAGAGCGACTTCACCTTGATGATGCCGACGCCCATGAACATGTTGATGAAGGCGCCCGGGTCCACGAAGACGTAGGGGCGGCCGGTCTCCCCGGCGATCGATTCGGCGATGAGCGTTTTCCCCGTCCCCGGTGGCCCCCAAAGCAGCATCCCGCCGGGGATATAGCCGCCCTTCTCCTCGATCTCGTCTGGCCGCTCGAGAAAGGCGATGTTCTCCTTGATCGAGTTGAGCACATGGTCCTGGCCCCACACATCGGTGAACCGGGTCTTGACCTCCTCCGGCGACAGGATGTCGGTGCCACCACGGGAGAGGAACCAGAAGATCATGGCGAACTGGGCGACCACCAGGAAGAGGATCGAGACCACCCGCCAGAATTCCGGGCTGGAGAGGACGCCGATGAGTAGGCGGGGCAGCTCGGCAATGGCTTGCACCGGGGTCTCGATCCCGGGGACCAGCCACATCACTGAGTAGGCGTAAATCGCTGTGTAGATACCCCAACGGACGAACCGGCCGATGCGGAACCGGGTCCATGGCTTCATCCGCCCGGTGAGACGGGCCCAACCGCCGATGACACGGTCGTTCCAGAAGGCGAAATAGGCGGCGGAGTTCTCGGCGAACAGGTAGTGGATCTGGCGCAGGATCTCGAGAACGAACAGCGACGCGATGATGATCCCGATCGGCTCGGAGAAGAACTCGCGTAAGGCGACATCGAGCGGGACGAACGGCGGCTGGACCCGGCTGCCCACAAGGACAACCGCCACGACGGCGAGCAGGATCAGGATCTTTACCCGATCCCACATGTCGCTCCTGCGTCGCGTGGTCATGCCCTCACGTTGACCAGCCATGAGTCCACCACCTCCGAGATCTTCTCCTGGTGTTCCGTGAAGCACTCGACCGAACAGCCAACAGCCACCGAGTAGATGCGGGCGTCTTCCTCGTCGGTCACCGAGATCAGGTACACCGCAGCCTCATTCCCGGTCGCCGGGTCGGTGTATACGGCTAGCTGGCGAACGCCGTCGAACCCCTCGGCGAACTCGAAAGGCTCCTGAAGCTCGGGGGTGATCTGCAAACCCTCGTATGGCACGGCGACCTGGCTGAGCAGCCGCTGGGAGATGGCGTCGCGCACCCCTTCGTCAACCCGGCGGATGATCGAGGCCCCAACCGGGAAGTCGGCCGTGAGGAATGGTTCGTTGACGTTCTCCGGGTCGCGGCTCGGTGCGCCGTCGAATGCGATGGCGTACTCGATGGGGAGGCCGTCGATATCGGCGGTGAAGACCTGGCTTTCCAACTCCGCCATCTCCTCCGACTCGTAGAGGTGCCATTCGGATGGCACCTCGATCAGCGACTGACGGTCGGGGTCGGTGTGGGTGGTTATCCCGGCCTCTGGCTGCGAGCACGCAGCAAGCGGCACGACGAAAAGAAACCCGATGGCCAAGACCCGGGTGATGGACCGCATCCTCATCGCTCTCCCGGTGGAGTTGCCTTGAAGTGTACGCACCGTAGGGGTCATTCGGATCAATCTTCGCCGGCGGTTGGTTCGTCCTGGTCGGCGATCAGCCCACCTCGAAGGCATCGAGAGCCGGGAAGAACACGTCGCCAGCAAGCGCCTCCAACTCGCCCTCTTGGGCGATGATGATCCCCACCGCGGCGTAATCGCCCAACTCGGTAGCTGTCACCAGCGCCGGGCTGCCTTGGATCGACACCTCGTACAAAGGCCAGGAACGACCTGCACCCTCGTGGGTGTCGTCAGGCTGGACGGGGAGGGTGAATCCGAGTTGACCGGAGACCAGCCCCAGAAGCTGCTCGGAGGTGAGGCCCTGCCCAGCCTGGAGGACAAGGGCGGTCGGGTCCACCGGGGTTTCCAGCCGGGCGAAGCTCCCCGGTGCGACTTCGTCCCAACCGCGGGGGGCGAGACCGGAGAGTGGAACACCGAGCAGGACGGTGTCGAACGGTTCCATCACCACCTCGCCGCTCTCCTCGGCGACGAACTGGGGTGGGGCAACCGAGGAGGCGCAGGAGACATCGGGTGTCGCCGCCGGGTCGTCGAGGAAGGCGGTTGCGATCTGCGCCGGGCAACCCTCCCCGGAGCTCACACCATGGCTCAGCGGGACAAACCCCACGGTGGTCGCGTTTTTCAGGGTGCTCGCCGCTTCCGCAGCCCAGTCGGGCGGCGTGATCGGGTCGAAACCACCTGAGAGGACGAGCGTCGGGATGTTGCTGCGGACCGGCAGGGTTTCCATATCGGCTGATTCGCCCGCTCCCCATACCCGGCACATCTCGAAGGCAGGCGGACCGGTGTTGAGTGAAGTGGCGGCGAGACGCCCACCGATGGGAGCGGTGCTTCCCGCCTCATCGACCTCCGCCGGATCGGCGAAGGCGATCTCCTCGCGGCACTGCACCGAGGCCAGGGCGCCCAGGGAGAGGAACTCGCCCTGTGCGAGGAAGTTGCTCATCAGGCTTGAAGCGGTTGCCGTCTCCCTCGCCTCGAGCTCCGCCACGAGGCCGGGGAGGAGTGGTATCAGATCGTCCGAGTAGAGCGACTGGAAGGTGAGGCCGATCAGCCCAGCCCCGTCGAGCGCCGCTTGGTACGGATCACCGGTGAACACGTCGGTAACCGGGACCATCAGCGGTTCCTCGTCGAGCGCGGCGACCAGGGCGTCGTAGCGGGCGGAGAGGTCGGGGTACGCCGCCGCGCAGGCGGAATCGGCGGTGCAGGAGTCGAAGAGCACGTCGAAGGAGCGCTCGGCGTTGTCGGGGAACGCGGTGAGCGCATCCACCGACGGCGGGTAAGTCGAGTCGAGGATGACGCTGCGGACGTGCTCTGGATGGTCCCGCATCACGGTGAGCGCCAACCTGGTGCCGTAGGAGATGCCGTACAGGTTCCAGTCCTCGTAACCGAGGGCTCGCCCGAGATCGGCGACGTCCGCCGCCGATGCCGCCGAGTCGAACAGGCTCAGGTCCACCCCCTCGTCCTGCAGCCGGTCGCGACACGCCTCGACCGCATCGATCTGGCGGGCTACGTAGTCATCGGGGGGAAGCACATCGTCGAGCAGTTCGAAATCGAGTTGTCTCGATTCGGGGCAAGCCAACGACGGCTCGGAATACCCGGTCCCACGCTGGTCGAACATCACGAGATCTCGATTGACCAGGTAGGCCCCGAAGCGATCCTCGAACGAGAACGGGACAGTTTCCAGGGCATCGCCACCGGGTCCACCCTCGAGATAGATGACCGGGTCGGGCTCGGGGTTCGGGTTATCGGATGAGAAAATCGCGACGTGCAGACGCACCTCGGGACTCTCGGGATTCGACCGGTCGGCAGGGACCACCAGATAGCCACAGCGGACCTCGCGCTCCACGGTGACGGCAAAGCGGCATTCGGCCTCCTCGAACCCTGGTGACGTGGTGGCAGCCGATCCCTGGTCGGTCGTGGTGTCAGCCGATTGGACAGTCGTAGTCGCCGTGGCCGGAGCCGTGGTGGTACCGGAGGCGACCACGGTGGTAGCCGCCGGTTGCTCGGATGACCGTGTGATCAGGATCGTGCCGGCGACGGCAAATATCACGGCGACCGCACCGAGTACTACCGCCCAAGTCCGTCGAGTCATGTGTTCGTTGGCTTTCCGATGGGGTGGGGGATTGTGCTTCCGCGGCGAGTCCAGCCCAAAACAAACGAAGAGGCGATGCCACCGGGTTCCTGCGGTGGCGGTCCGTCTCGCCGTGAAGAAGCGGTCTATAGGATCGGCCAGGTGGTGTCCGAACTAGAACGGAGAAGCTGATCGACGACCTCGTGGTCAGCCTCACTGGACGGCTGCTGGTCGCCACTCCGGCCCTTTTCGACCCAAACTTCGCCGGCACGGTCCTCCTCGTCTGCCAGCACGACGAAGACGGGGCCCTCGGGCTTGTGCTCAACCGCCCTTCGTCTGCGCCCGCCGGAGAGTTTCTCCCCGATTGGGCGCCACTGCTCGTCGAGCCGGCGGTGGTCTTCGTGGGAGGGCCGGTCCAACAGGAGATGGCCATTGGACTGTGCCGGAGCGACCTGTTGCTTCCCAGCGACGCCGACGATGAAGGTCTGGTCAGGGTGGCTGTCGGCTTGGCGCTGGTCGATCTGAGCCTCTCACCCGACGAGCTCTCCGACGCCAGACCGCTGCGGGTCTTCACCGGCTACGCCGGATGGTCCCCGGGGCAACTGGAGAGCGAGGTAGAGGAGGGGGCTTGGTTCGTGATCACCACCGAGGCCGAAGATGCGCTGACGGGCGACCCTCTCGGGCTCCGGCGCCGCGTGCTGCGCCGGCAGCGGAGCCGCGTCTCGATCTTCTCCGACTATCCGGCCGATCCGACGCTCAACTGACTGACACGATCTCGGGCGACGGTGCTGGCTACGCTCGGATGGTGATCACCCAGACGGTTCCGCGGCTCCGTCGGGCGCTGGTTCACCGCGCACCGGGGATCGGATTGGAGCGGGCGCTGTGGGATGCGGGGCGGCAGGTGGTAGTCGGCGTTGACGAGGTGGGACGCGGCGCCTGGGCCGGCCCGCTGAGTGTCGGAGCCGCAGTCATCCCGGCCGACCGCCGTGTCTACAAGGTGCGCGACTCGAAGCTGCTCACCGAGGCCGAGCGCGAGGCTCTGTTCGACAGGATTGCCGGCTGGTGCCAGGCATGGGCCGTCGGTCATGCCACCGCCGAGGAGTGCGACACGCTGGGGATGTCCGACGCGCAGCGTCTCGCAGCCGAGAGGGCGATCACCGCATTGGGATTGACGCCCGACGCTGTCCTTGTCGACGGGAAGTGGGACTTCGTCGGCGGAGACCAGGTTCGCCGGATAGTGCGGGGCGACCTCACCTGCCTGTCGATCGCCGCGGCATCGATCCTGGCCAAGGTCACCCGTGACCGGATGATGCGCGCCGAGGCAGAGCACTATCCGCTCTACGTATTCGACGAGAACAAGGGCTACCCCTGCCCGCGACACAAGTCGGCTCTGCAGGCTTGGGGACCCTCCGCCATCCACCGCAAGAGCTGGGTCTTCATGGACCATTTGGTCTGGACCGGTCTCGGCAGGTACCGCCGCCCCGACCCTCAAGGGACGCTGTTCGACGACGCCTTCATAGGTTGAACGCCGCGATCACCGGGGCGAACCGTTCCACGGCCTCGACATCGGGCAAATCGGGCATGGAGACGATCGCGGTGTCGACCCCAGTCTCGGCGAGGCGCCGGAAACGGCCGATGTGGTCCTCGACCGTGCCGGCGTTCACCGCCGAGGCGTAGCGATCCAGCGAGGTCCGCGCTGGCCGGAGCCGGTCCACTAGCTGATCCACCTCGGCCCGATCCCGTCCAACCAATGCGGTGGAAAGATGGGTCACCTCGATCTCCTCAGGGGGACGCCCCACCTCCGAGCAATGGCGGTGCAGGGCTCTCACCTTTGTGGCCACCTTGTCGGCGTCTCCCATCAGGTTGCACCCGTCGGCCAGTTCGGCGACGACACGCAGCGTGCGCCGCTCACCAGACCCCCCGACGACGATGGGGAGCCTCTCTTGGAGCGGTCTCGGGTAGCAGCCCGTCTCGGGAAGCGAGATCGTCTTCCCGGCGTAGGGCCGCGAGCCGGGTCCCCACAGGGCGCGCAGCACCCCGATCGTGTCCTCCAAGAGCAGGTAGCGGTCGGCGACCGGTGGGAATGGCAGTCCGAAGGCGAGGTGCTCGCGCTCCCACCACCCGAGCCCCAACCCGAGCCGGGCCCGGCCACCGGAGAGCACGTCGATGGTTGCGACCGTCTTGGCGAGGAGCCCGGGTGCCCGGAGGGTCACCGGGGTGACCATCGTTCCCAACCCGATGCCCGTGGTGATCCCCGCCAGAAAACCGAGCGTCGTGGTGCTCTCGGGCAGATCCTCCCAAACCCTCCCCACCTGGGGGATTTGCAGGAGGTGGTCCATGACCCACAGACCCTCGAACCCGGCCTGGTCGGCGGCGACAGCCGCCGCGGCCAGGTGGTCGGCGAGTCGGGCCGCGCCGCCCTCCCACGCAAAGCGCGAGATCTGCAGGCCGAACCGAAGTGGCTTGGGTTCCTCCGATTGACGGCGCGCCGCCTCGTCGGATGTCCCGAACCCAGGGAGCACGAGTCGGACCGGGCCAGGGGTGAGGACACCGTCCCACGTCTCTGCGTCGATCTCCTGGCGCTCTCCCGGCCAGCGGCGCAGTTGGGATCCGAGCACGCGGTCGGGGACGGGGTCGGGCCGGTTCCTGTTGCGGGTGCGGCACACCGCAGGCGGAGTGTCGAAGGCCACCACGAACGCCGGCATACCCGCAGCCCGGGCCCGCTCCCGCCAGGCCGACCGCCGCTCGGCGTTCATCCCCAGGGTGTCCACGACCGTGAGCAGCCGCCTCGCCATCCGATGATCGAGCACCCGTTCGAGGAGGTCGAAGGCGGCCTCTCCGGCTGCCTGGTCGTGCTCGCCTTCGCCGACGAGGCTCCGCAACCGATCAGATGACACCACCTGGTCGGGGCGGAACCATTCCTCCGCCCACGCCGACTTCCCGGCTCCTGACGGACCGGCGAGGATCACCAGCGATGGCACCGGAATCCTGATGTCGTCCATTTCTCTCAAACCTGGGTCGGGAGTGCCTGACCTTCTGCCCAGGTGATGTTGCCACCAACCCTGAGTTGGGGCGTGCCTGCCGTATCCTCCGGCGATGGGTCGCACCGCGTTCGTCCTCGGTGGCGGCGGACCGCTCGGCGCCTACGAGGTGGGGATGCTTCAGGCGCTCATCGAGCACGGGATCGCCGCCGAACTGGTCGTAGGGACCTCGATAGGTGCGATCAACGGCGCTGGCATCGCCGCTGAGCCGACCCTGGAAGGGGTGGCCAGGCTTCGGTCGGTGTGGCTTAGCCTCGACGAGCAGGAGATGTTCGGTGGCGGGCTTTTCGCCACTGCCCTCAACGCCTTTCGTTCCCGCACCCACCTCTACTCGATAAGCCCGTTGCGAGCCATGCTCGCTGAGTGGTTGCCGGAGCGTTTCGAGGACCTGGCGGTCGAGTTCCAGTGCGTGGCGGCCTCGATCGAGCGTTCCGCCGAGCAGTGGTTCAGCAGCGGGCCTCTCGTCGAGTCGATACTCGCCTCTTCGTCGGTGCCTGGCCTGTTCCCACCCGTCGAGATCGGCGGCGAGCACTACATAGACGGTGGGATCGTCAACAGCATCCCGGTCCGCCGAGCTTTCGACCTGGGAGCGACCACCATCTACGTGCTCCAGGTGGGGCGGATCGAGCGGAAGCTCACCGTGCCACGTCTGCCATGGGAGGTGGCGCAGGTGGCGCTCGAGGTGGCGCGCCGCCATCGCTTCTTCGCAGACATGGCGTCACTGCCGCCCGGCGTGGTGGCGCACGTCCTCCCCACCGGGGCGGTGGACCCCCCGGGTCAGCGCTTGCGGCAAATAGACCCGGGTCTGGCGGAACGTCGCTTCCAACTGGCGTACCAGGCATCGGCCGAGTACCTCGACCGTGCCGATGCCGGCGACATGCGGGGCGCGGTGGTGACATGACCCCGTTGGGAAGAGGAGACGTGGAATGACCGGAGAGATGGGGACGACGGACTATTCGCCTCCGATGGCGTAGACCATCCCGTCGAGGCTCACCGCGTAGACGATGTGGTCGATGACAGCAGGAGCCGCCCGGACTGGACCTCCCGTCTGCCACGTCCAAAGGGTCTCGCCGGTGTCGGCATCTACCGCGTACAGATTCCCGTCGTCCGAGCCGGCGTAGACGACGTCGCCTGCCACCGTCACCGAGCCAAACTGCTCCCCGGCTTGGACCACCTCGTCCCAGATCCCTGTATTGGTGGCGAGGTCAATCGCATAGAGGAACGTTCCCTCGCCGATGTACATCACGTTGTCACGGATCGCCGGAGCGGATATGACCGGTCTCTCCCGAAGGAGCGATGGGGGTCTGCCGGCGACCAGGCCGTTGCAGACCCCGACGGGGAACATGTACACCTGACTGCCGGTGTTGGAGACGTAGACCACCTCATCTGAGATGATCGGGTTGACCTCGATGGGTGCATCGGTCTCCCGGCGGC
Source organism: uncultured Actinomycetes bacterium (assembly GCA_963758695.1). Lineage (GTDB taxonomy): Bacteria > Actinomycetota > Acidimicrobiia > Spongiisociales > DATADW01 > DATADW01. The sequence continues at coordinate 11,137 of CAVWWM010000001.1, read as the reverse complement.
AAATCTCCTCGCCGGTGGCGGTGTCGATCAGGATTACATTGCCGGTCGAATCGCTTGTCGCTACGTAGAGCACGCCATCGTGGAGGGCGAGATCGGCGCTGACCGGCCCCACTGTCCCTCGTCTGGGGAACCGCCACAACTCAGACCCGGTCCCAAGATCGAGAGCGTGCACCGAGCCATCGCTGGTCGCGGCGTAGACGACACCGTCAGCCACTGCGGGGGACGAACGGATCCGCGCGCCGAGTTGGACCGCCCAGCGCTCGGTGACCCTGTCGGGCAGCGCTTCGCGGGCCGCGCACCATCCCGTCGTCGCCGGCCACAACGACGATGGCAGGGGACGCGGCGTCGGCCATCTCGATGGTCCCGATGGCGGGGGCTGTGTGTATCGGCCCGTCCGCTAGCAGCCTCCAGATGACGCCACCGGTCTCCTGGTGGAGTCCGTAGAGGGTGCTGTCGTTGCCGGCGACGAAGAGCATGCTCCCGTATGCCACCGGTGCCGCGTCTATCGGTTGCTGAGTGGGACGCACCCAGAAGTGGCCCTGGGCTGAATTGACCGGTTCGGCGTCGAAGGCGCCGGTACGGTCATTCCCCGCCCGGTGCTCTGCGGTCCCGGTGAAAAAGTCCCGTTCGGTGACCTCGGGAAGAACCGTCTCCTCGAGGGCCAGGGGAACGGTCGTGGTCGGAGCGGGAGCGGTGGTGGTGGTGGGACCCGGATCGGTGAGACGATCAACCGCCAGCGAGGCGGCACCTGCCACCACGACCACACCCATGGCAGCGGCGACCACCATGGGCCAGCGCCTGCGAACCGTCCGACGGGGACCGACCAACCCCCTCGCTCGCCTCTGGGCTGGGCTGAGCACGGTTTCGACACCGGCGAGGCCCGATGCGGCCAGGACCCGGTCCAATGCCTCGTCGTGGGCCGCAGCCGCCACCGCGTCGTCATCCGGCGGGGGAGTGGCCAAGGCGGGTTCGACCTCGGGGAGCGCCTCCCACTGAGGACGCCACTCTGCCGGCACCGATGCCGCCATGCGCTGCACTGAACGGACGGCGGGTGCGGCGTCGGGTTTGCCCCAGAGATGCCCTGCGGTTGCCGCCCGGGCTGCACCCATCGGGTTGCCGGTCTCGACTGCCAGACCGAGCGCTGCCGCCGCGATCTCGTCGTCCTTCTCGTGGATGGCGCGGGCACACATCAGGTCGATGGCCCAGTGATAGAGCTTGGAGTGGAGCATCTGGTCGGAGAGGTCGGCTGCCTCCTGTGCCGGCCAGGGGCTTCCCAGCGAGGTCTGAATCTCCAGTTGGAGGGCGCGGCAACGGGCACGCCAGCGACGACCCGTCGGCGCCGGGTGGGCAGGCGGCGAGGGCGGCCTCGATCTCGGTGGAAGCCTCCTCGACCCGGCCCAAACCGAAGAGAGATTGGGCGCGGAGGGCTCGTGCGACGTTTTCCCAGGCAGGCAGCCTGCGCTCGACCAGATCGAGCACCCTGTTCGCTGCGGTCAGGCCGCCCTCGTATCGCCCCGAGGCAATCGATCCCTCGGCCCTGGCGATCTCGGTGAGGAAGACCGGTGCCTCGACATTGGCGCTTCCGGCGAGTTCCTCGGCGCGCTCGAGTGCGGCGAGACCTTCGTCCACCTGTCCCGTCGCCAGCAGCGCCCGACCCCAGCAGGCCTCTTTGTCAGCCTGCGATGCCTCCGGTTCGCTCGCCATCGCCTCGTCACGGAGACGGGCGAACTCGCGTTCCGCGTTGGCAAATTCCCCTCGGTCGAGCGCGATCCAGCCCGCGGTTGACGGCGGCGTAGTACCGCTGCACCGATGTGGCCGATTGCTCGAGTAGCGCGTCGGCGCGGTCGAGCAGGATCTCGGCCTCGGCGGAGAAACCGATTCGATCGACCTGGTGGGCACGCAGGGTCGAGAGCGAACCGAGCTTGGCGGTCTCGCCTTGGCGGGCCGCCTCCCAACATGCGATGGCGGATATCCGCTCAGCCTCCTGAGGCATCTGTCGATCGCCGGCAACCGCCGCCTCAAAACCGAGGGCGTCGATCCGCTCCACCCCGTCGAGCAGACGGGTGGCGGAGACGAGGTGTTCGGCAGCATCCTCCGATAGCCCAGCCCAGTGAAGGAAACGACCGCATATCAGGTGCAAACGCCCCGCCGTTCCCCGATCCGACACGGCTGCCCCTGGTTGAGCCCCGAGAGCCGTCTCAGCGAGGTGATAGGCCTCACCTGCCGCCCGCCCGCGATCGGCTTCGATGGCGGCGGCCGCCAGCCGTGAAAAGGCGGGACCGGGGTGCCCTGCGTCGAGGTGGTGGTAACCGATCACTCCGGCGTCACCGCCGGCGGCCTCCACGACCATGGCGAGACGGGCCGCCTCGTGACCCCGTCTGCTTTCGCCGATGGTCAGGGGCCCGGCCGAGGGGGAGTAGATGAACCCGCCCCGCAGTTCGAGGAGCCACCCTGCGGAGGAGGCCGCCTCGGCAACGCCGAGCGCCTCGGTCTCGCCCAGCGAGAGGATGGCGGCTGCCTCCTCCACGGTGATCGGCTCACCGGCCATCGATGCGGTTGTCACCAGTTCCCGGCCGGCCTCATCGAGCTCATCGAGCGAGCGGTCGGGAGCATCCTCGGCACCGGTGGTCTCGATCAGGACGCCGTGGTCCCTGGCGGCTGCCGCAATGGATTCGAGCCACCAACGGTCGAGTTCGTCCGGTGGGCGGTGGGCGATGACCATCAACCGGAGGCCATCGGGGCGGGTGATCAGATGGCGGAGCAACCCGAGCGAGGTCGGGTCGGCCCACTGCGCCTCCTCGAGGAGAACTGCCTGCGGCCGCCCACCGGAGGCTAGCGACGAGGCATCGATCCCCAATTCGACGGCGACGGCACCTGGCCGCGATCGGGCCGGCTCACGGCCCGCGGTCCTCCTGAGACCGGTCAACCCCGCCTGTCCGATGGCCTCGACCACAGGGCCGGCGGCGCCGATCGGGGATTGTGCGAGCACGACGACAACCCCAGGGGCTGCCGATTCCAAGGCGTCTTCGAGATTCAGGTCGGCGGAAGATTCGCCGGTCACATCTATCGTCATTCACCCACTCTCCCGTTGCAGTCGCAAGCTTACGGCGGAGATAGGTCGGCGCCGATCAGTCGGTCTTCACCGGTTCAGCATCGTCGGTTGAGTCATCACCGCTGCGGCGCTCCACCAGACGCCGCACGACCTCGATGAGCAGCGCCAGCAGCAGTGCTGCGCCGAACGCCAACAGGAAGGCGACGGTGTGGTTGTCCTGGAACCGTTCCCCGAAGTAGTAGCCGAGCAGGGCGCCATAACTCGCCCATAGAAGGCCGGCGAAAGCCACCCAGGCGGCGAACGGTCCCCTCTGCTGTCTGGTTAGCCCTGACGCCAATGTGACTGCGCTCCGGCCACCGGGGACGAAGCGTGCCGTGACCAGCAGTGGCCCGCCCCGCTTGCTCAAATGGTGGGACGCCCAATCGATCCTGGACTGCATCTTTTCGGATGCACGCCTGGTGACCCACGACGAGCCAGACCGTCCGATTTGATATGCGATGTTGTCACCGAGGAATGCGCCGATCGCGCCGGCGGCGATGATGACCCACAGGGTCTGTTCCCCGTAACCGGCGGCGACTCCGCCGGTGATGACCGCGGTCTCGCTGGGGACGACCGGGAAGATGGCATCGAGCAGTGCTATGGCGAGCACGAGGAAGGGGAACCAGCTTGCGCTGGCGAGCGATTCGATCCACCCAATCAGTTCTTCGAACAAACCGCCGCCTCCAGGATTCGTCGACGGTACCTGCGCCGCCGACTACGGCGGAGGGGTCGGAGACGCCGATCCCGGTACCATCGCAGGTGAAATGCGGATCGATGGTGGCGGGTGAGTGGTTGGCGGGCTGCCCTTGTAGCCGCAATCGTCGGCGGTCTCGTCCTACTCGTCGGATGGGCAATACCTCGCATCACGGCTCCGGGCAACGGCACCACTACGACCGCAACCGGCCCCCCTGCGACAGCCGAGGTCACCCTGGCCTGCCCGCTATCGCTGCGCTCGGCGTGTGATTCGCTCGGCGAGGAAGTAGGCGCTGCTGTCCGCACCTGGACCGCGGGTGACCCGATATCCGAGGACGAGGTGCTGGTGGCGCCGCCCGGAGATCTCCCCGACGGCCTGGCGAGTTCGGGTGAGCTCGCCAGATCGCCTGTTGCCGTTGCGGTCTGGCTGGAGCGGGCGAATGTGCTCTCATCGAGTTGCGGCGGAGATCCCGACCTCGCCTGCGTGGAAGGGGCACTCGGTCAGCAGTGGTCGGACCTGGGGGGCAGCGACAGTTGGGGAATCTTCAAGCTGGGGCTGGCCGATCCAACTCTCACCGAGGCGGGCTTGGCAGCGTGGAGCGCCCTGGCTGGGGACGGGACGCCCGAAGGGCTGGCCGAAAGTCTCCGCCTGGTCGCCAGCGATGACGGCCGGCTGATGGCCGACATGGTGCTGTTCGGGCCGAGCCGGGCCGATGCCGCGGTGACCACCGAGGTCGCCATCGCCTCGCAATTGGCCAATGCACCGGGTCGCGGCGGCCGGTTGGTAGTCACCTACCCCGACCCGGCTCCCTGGGTGAGCTACGTAGTGGCGCCCGGGGGAGGGGGCGATGCCCGGCGGACCGCCGAGCGCCTGCTCGAGCCCGAAATGGCCTCGCTCCTCGGGCCCGCCGGGCTGCGGCCGCCAAGCGGCAATCCCGGCGAGTTGCCCGAGGGCCTGGGTCAGCCGGGCGTGCAATCGCCGCCTTTGGACGAGGCAACCAGGCAGGCGTTACTAGACAGCTGGCGCGACCTGACACAATGACGGACTAATGAGATCAACCCTCGGTTCGCTCCTCGTCGGTCTGCTGCTGATTGGTGCCTGTACCACCGATTCCAGCGACACCACCGTGTCGGGGGCTGTCCCGACCGTCGCCGCCGGTTGCGTCGAGGTCCCCGTCGCCACCTCACCGGAGAAGTTCACGCTGCTCACCGACCTCGCCGCCGAGTTCAACGCCACCGGGTTCGAGGTTGACGGGCAGTGTGCCTCCGTCACCGTGTACCGGGTCTCCTCGGGAGTGGCGGCGAATCTGCTCACGGCGGGGTGGCCCGAAGGGGTGCCTGAGGGACCGCAGCCCGTGCTGTGGAGCCCCGCTGCCTCGAGTTGGGGGTCGATCGTCAACCAGAGACTCAGCGAGGCAGGCGAGGAGCCGATCGCCAACGACTTCGAGCGGATCATGCTCACCCCCCTCGTATTGGGGATGCCCCGCCCGATGGCCGAGGCACTCGGCTGGCCTGAGACCGAGATCGGATGGGGAGACGTCCTCGAACTATCCAGAGACCCGGATGGATGGGGTACGTTCGGCCACCCGGAGTGGGGACCGTTCCGTCTCGGTAAGACCAACCCCAACTTCTCGACATCGGGACTGTCGGCCACCGTTGCCACCTTCTACGGAGCCACCGGCAAGACCTCGGGGCTCACACTCGACGACGTCGGCTCGACCCAGGTGAGGGAGTTCGTCACCGGCGTCGAGGAGTCGGTGGTCCACTACGGGGACACGACCCTCACCTTCCTCGACAACATGCTGCGCGAGGACCTGGCGGGGAGGCCGCTGACCTACGTGTCGGCGGTCGCCGTCGAGGAGGTCAGCATCCTCGCCTACAACCGCGGCGACCCGGCCGACACAGGTGACGAAGGCCTCGAGCCGCCAAACGTGCCGCTGGTGGCGGTCTATCCGAAGGAGGGCACGCTCTTCTCGGACAACCCGGCGTACGTGCTCGATGCTCCCTGGGTGACCGACGTGCAGCGTGAGGCCGCCCTCGCATTCCGCCAGTCCGTGGTCGACGACCCGGAGAACCAGGCGAAGGTGCTCGAGTTCGGCTTCCGTCCGGGGAATCCCGCTGTACCGGTGGGCGACCCGATCAACAGTGCAAATGGGCTCAACCCGTCGCAGCCCGAAACCGAGCTCGAGCTTCCCGCCCCGGAGGTGCTCGTTGGGCTGATCGACAGCTGGGAGCAATACCGCAAGAGGGCGCGGGTCATCATGCTGCTCGACGTGAGTGGCTCGATGGGCGACCTCGGCGGCGAGGGGTTCAGCAAGCTCGACCTGGCGAAGGAAGCAGTCCTGGGGAGCCTCGACGAGTTCCAGCCGCAGGACGAGGTGGGGCTATGGGTGTTCTCAACCGTCCTCGATGGGGAGCGCGACTACGTCGAACTGGTCCCACCAGGGCCGCTGCGCGAGACGCGGGGTGAGATCGAGCAGTCCGTGCAGTCGCTCATCGCCGACGGTGGGACCGGGCTGTACGACTCCACCGCGGCGACTGTGCAGGCTGTTCGTGACGGGCTCGACCCGAGCAAGATCAACGCCGTGGTCCTCCTCAGCGACGGGATGTGTGAAGACGATCCGCCCGGCTGCGAACTCGATCCGCTCCTCGAGTTCCTCAGTTCGAGCGAACGAGAAACAGTGAGGGTCTTCCCAGTGGCATACGGCGAGGACGCCGACGTGGAAGCACTCCAGGCGATCGCCGACGCGACGTCGGCCCGCCTCTACCTGGCCACCGACCCGCTCACCATCGAGCGAGTCTTCCAATCGGTCATCTCGAACTTTTGAGCGAGCGCTTCTCCACCGTCTTCCGCAACGACCCCCGGGTGCGCCGGGGGAGGATCCTGGCCAAGGCGACCGTTTCTCCCGCCGGCCTGGTCACCGGGGGTGCGCTCGCGGCACTAGGGATTTTGACGGGTCTGGTGACTCTGCCCTGGGCGATCGGCGCCGGTATTGCGGCATGGATCACATCGGTGATCCTCCACCTCCGCGACCCCAAGCTTGTCGGCTCGCTCCTGGCGCCACAGTTCGACCGCGATCTGAGCGTGCTGGACGAGGAGCACCTTCGCTACATGGCGTCGGCGCTGGCGGCACGCGACCGGTTGGGAGAAGCCACCAGTGACCTCCCGGGCGATACAGGGATCGCCGGGATGAAGGTCCGGGTCGACGACGTCTGTCGTCAGCTATACGACTCTGTGTTGTGGTCGCAGAAGGCCGACGATTTTCTCGATACGGTCGGCGCCCAGGCCCTCGACCAGCGTCTCGAGGCGATCGACCCCCAATCGGCGGTGGCTGCCGAACTGCGCGAGCAACTGGAGGTGGTCGAGACGGTGCGGCGGCGGCGCAACGAGACCTTGGCGCAGGTGGCGAGCACGATCACCGGAATCGACACGCTGGCGGTCAAGACTGCGGGACTGGCGCTGGGGGCGCCGGGAAGTGGGGCCGAGCAGCGGGCTTCTGAGCAGGTCAAAGTGCTCAGAGAGGACCTGGACAGCTATCTCGACGGGTTGGTCGAGATCGAGCGCAGCCTGCGGGAGTCGCTTCCCTCCTAGTAGAAGCGATCTCATAGAACGTAGGAGAACGCTGACGATGGTACATACACGTTCGCAGCGTCGGCTCCTAACATCCTATAGAGTGCCGGATCGGACCGAATTTCCACGGGAGGTCAGGATGTCCCGGAGAACTCTGACGGCCATGATCGCCCTCTTGTCGCTGATTGCGGCGGCCTGCGGTGGCCAGACCGGCGGAACCGAAACGACAGTGGCTGCCGAGGCCGCAGGCGAGGAATCCGACATCATCCGGTTCACCTTCGCCCCCGACCCGGCATGGGACTGGATGAAGGACCAGGGCATCCTCGAGACGATGGAGCAGGAGTCCGGCTTCCGCATTCTCCAGCTGGCGACGTGGGACGAGTTCGCCACCTTCGCCGGCGGCCACGCCGACATCATCTCGACGGGGACCTACGAGACGCCTCTCCTCGAAGAGCAGGGGATCGACACGGTCACATTCGGTCAGTTCAACATGAACAAGGACGTTCTGGTCACCGCCAATCCTGCCTACCAGACGGCATCCGACCTCCCCGAAGGGTGCCGGATCGCTAGCGAGTCGGTCACCGGCAACACCATCATCTGGGCCTCGTTGATCAACGAGCTCGATGGCAGGGAGCTAGCCGAGGGCTCGGACGACCTCGGGATCGTCACCGCCGACTATCAGGTGATCCCCACGCTGCTGATGGAGGATGAGGCGTGCGCCGGGATCATCGATCCTACCCAGGTGATCCCGGCGATGGCGTCGGGCGACCTGACCGTGATGTACGACGGCAAGTCGGCCTCGCAGCTCTACGGCGAGAACATCGTGCCAGGGCACGAGGGCGTGCTCTCCAACGCATTCGTCTCCCGGGAGGCGTGGTTCGACGCCAACCCCGAAGCGGCTGCCTTCTTCCTCGAGGTGTGGGACTGCGCCATGGTGCAGTGGGCGGAGAACCGCGATGAGATCATCGACACCTACCCGCAGCACTTCGCGGTGGACGACGAAGCGCAAGCGCAGTTCATGAAGGACTACTTCGCCAACACCTTCGACTGGTTCGTGGAGAGCCCATATCTGACCGAAGAGTGGATCGAGGGGGAGGAGCCAGTCTTCGACCTGGTGCAAGAGGCAGGGATCGTCGCCGAGGACAGCGAGTTCCCCCGCCACGAGCCGATGGAGCCGGCCGATGACTCTCCGTGCCCAGAAGGCACCTGACGGCTTCGTGAGGGAAGTCGATTTCGGGGACTGTCCCGACGCGGCGGGCCATCGGGTGGTGCCTCGAGCCTGATAGCCCTTAGGAGACCATGACAACCGTCGAGAAGAGCCTCGAGGAGATCGAACAGGAGGCCATCGACACACTGGTGGCCGGTCGGCGCACGCGCGACCGGGTCCTCTGGTCGGTGCTCGGGATGGCTGCCTTCATCGGTTTGTGGGCCTCGTTGTCGGCATTCGTCTTCGAGCCATACGTGCTCCCGTCGCCATGGGCGGTGGCTGCCGAGATGTGGAGCCTGGTGATCACCGGCGAGGTGTTCATCAACTTCGGAGCGAGCTTTGTCAAGACGATGGCGGGGTGGGTGATGGCGCTGGCGATCGGCATCCCGATCGGGCTGGCGATGGGCCGTTACCGCTACGCCCGCGCCTTCTTCCACGACTTCGTCTACCTGTTCGCCAACGTGCCGCTGCTGGTCTACGCGGTGATCGCCTTGATTGTCTTTGGTATCAGTCCTTGGGGTCCTGCCTTCGTGGTCGCCCTCGAGGCTTTCACCGGGATCGCCATCAACGTGGCCGCAGGGGTGGAATCGGTGGATCGGGGACTGCTCGCCATGAGCCGCTCCTTTCGGAGGACATCACGCCAGACGGCCCGGGCGATCGTCTTCCCTTCGGTGGTGCCCTTCCTCTTCGCCAGTGGCCGGGTCTCTTTCGCCAACTCATGGAAGCTGGCCGCTCTAGCCGAGACCTTTGGCGGGTATCTGGGGGTCGGGTATCAGTTGGAGAAGGCATTCCAGATCTTCTCGGTGGTCACCGCCCTGGCGTGGATGTTCTTCTTCGTGATCTTCGTGATCGCCGTGGAGCGCTTCCTCATCGCCCCGGCCGAGCGCCGGGTATTCGCATGGCGTGATCCTGCCGGGGCGAAGGGCGCCAGGACGTGACCAGCGCCACGGTCGCCGACCACCCCGAACTCGCCCTCGAGCCCGAGCCACGGCCCTGGTACCACTGGCTCACCTCGGATCGTGCCGCTCGGTGGACGGCCCGGATCCTCTTCCTCTTGATGTGGCAGCTGGCGGGGACCGTCTTCGCCGAGATCCCGACGCCGGTGGCCACTTTTGGTTTTCTCATCGAGGAGTTCCAGCGGGGCGAGGTGTTCCCCAATATCGGGATCAGCCTGGTCAGGGTGACCATCGCTCTGACGGTCGTGTTGTTGCTCGGGACGGCAACCGGGGTGGCGATGGCGCGCTGGTGGCGGGTCCGTTATTTCCTCGCCGACCTGGTCCTCGTGGGGATCACCCTGCCGGCGTTCATCTGGGCGCTGCTTGCGGTCATGTGGTGGGGATTCAGCAACATCGGCCCGATCTTCGTTGCCATCGTCTCGGCGACACCTCAACTGGTGGTGTCCACCTATCAGGGGGCGACGGCCACTCCCGGCAAGCTGCTGTCGATGTCCGATGCCTACCGGGTGTCCACCAGGCGCCAAGTCCGCTGGCTGGTGATCCCCTCGATGATGGAGTACATCGCAGCCGGTTTCCGATCGGCGGTGCTTGCGGCGTGGGGTGCGGTGCTGCTCACCGAGTGGTTCGGCAACGACCAGGGCGTCGGGTTCCGCGCCCACTTCTGGTATGACGCCCGCAGCTTCGAGGGGATGATGGCGTGGGGCGTGGTGATGATGGTCATCATCCTGGCCTTCGACCGCCTGGTGATGGACCGGGTGGTGCATCGGGCGCGCGCCTGGAGGGTGGGAGGACAGGAGTGGTCGGCATGACGGGAGGTGGCGCTTGGCGCGGCTGATCGCCCGAGAGGTGAAAAAGGTTTTCGCTCCCACCCGGGCGGGACAGGAACCAGTTGTAGCGCTGCGCAACATCAGCTTCCAGGCCGAGGGCCACACCTTCGTGACCCTGGTGGGGCCGTCGGGGTGCGGCAAGACCACTTTCCTCAACATGGTCTCGGGGATCGAGCGGCCAAGTGGCGGCACCCTCCAGGTGATCGGACGCAACGAGGGCGAGGCGCGGCATCGGCTACGTCTTCCAGGACCCCCGTCTCCTGCCCTGGAAGACAGTTCTGCAGAACATGGAATACGTGCTCGACGAAGGGTCGAACGAAGAGCGGAGCGAGCACGGGAAGCGTTTCCTGTCGCTGGTCAATCTCGAGGGCAGCGGCGGCATGTATCCCGGCCAGCTTTCGGGTGGGATGCAGCAGCGGGTCGGGTATCGCCAGGGCGCTATCCATCGAGCCGGACCTGCTGCTCATGGACGAGCCGTTCAGCCATCTCGACGCCATCACGGCACGCGATCTGCGGCCGAGCTGCAGCGATTGTGGCTCGCCACCAAGTCCACCGTCCTCTTCGTCACCCACGACGTCATGGAGGCGGTCCTGCTGTCGAGCCGGGTCATCATGATGAGCAGCCAAGGCGTCGTGTTCCGCGACCTGACCATCGACCTTCCTTTCCCCCGGCTCCAGACCGACCGCCGTGGCGATCCTGCAGGCAGAGATCCTCGAGCTCTTCGAGGAGATGGAATCACCGATGATCGGGGCCTGAAAGCGGGGCGGCTCTGCGCCCTGCTTTGGTCGACAT